>NZ_MTSB01000015.1 GCF_002093745.1 Pseudomonas graminis | reverse complement strand
GCTGACGAGCGCCCTGCAACGGCGTTTCAATGGCAACGTCGTAAACGCGGGAGGTGAGGATCTTCTTGACGTAGTGCTCAAGCATTGGGGCGGCATCACTGACGAAGCGGGCAAGGTCGGGAAGTCTACCCTGCGCACACAAGCACGACCATACGAATGACAGGGCTTTGCGGCGCACTCGCCGCTATAATGCGGGCCTTTTTGCTACCCCTCACTCTCTTTTACCTACATCAGGCACCGTGGAGCCCGCATGACCCAGGATCAACTCAAACAGGCAGTCGCCCAAGCCGCTGTCGATTTCATCCTTCCAAAGCTCGATGACAAGAGCATTGTGGGTGTCGGCACCGGCTCCACGGCCAATTGCTTCATTGATGCACTGGCGAAACACAAGGCAGCCTTCGACGGCGCGGTCGCCAGCTCGGAAGCCACCGCTGCCCGCCTGAAAGGGCATGGCATTCCGGTCTATGAACTGAACACCGTCAGCGACCTGGAGTTCTACGTCGACGGCGCTGATGAAAGCGATGAGCACCTGAACCTGATCAAGGGCGGCGGCGCAGCGCTGACTCGCGAGAAGATCGTTGCGGCGGTGGCCAAGACGTTCATCTGCATTGCCGACGGCAGCAAGCTGGTGCGGGTGCTGGGCGCGTTTCCGTTGCCGGTCGAAGTTGTTCCGATGGCCCGCAGCCATGTGGCAAGGCAACTGGTAAAGCTGGGCGGCGACCCGGTATATCGCGAAGGCGTGTTGACCGACAACGGCAACATCATCATCGACGTGCATAACATGAGCATCACCAACCCGGTGGAGCTGGAAGCCAGCATCAACGCCATCGTCGGCGTGGTCACCAACGGCCTGTTCGCTGCACGTCCGGCTGATCTGCTACTGCTGGGCACCGCTGAAGGCGTGAAAACCCTCACCCGCTGACAAACCCGCTCATGCCCACTGACAGTGGGCATGAGCCTTGGCCTCAAGGCTTGCGGAACACGTAGAACAGGTTCGGCTCGCTCACCAGATACAACGTCCCTTCATCGTCCATCGCCATGCCTTCGGCCTGTGGCACGCCCTTGCTCAGCCCCATCGACCCCTTTGCCAACGAGCCGCTGCCAATAGGGTGACCGCTGGTGTCGAGCTCCAGAATCCGCTTCGACTCATCGGACAGCGCCAGCAAGTGACCACTCGCGTCATCGAATTGCAGGCTGGACAGGTCACGGACGGACAGCTTGCCGTCGCGCTTGCCGTCCGTGATGACCTGAAGATTGCCCGGGGCACCGGCATTGACCCTGGGAAAGCCGCGCACCTCGATGATCTGCACCGGATCGCGCTCGCGAGCGACAAACAGACGCTTGCCACGCGCGTCATAGGCCAGACCTTCGTAGCCCTTGTTGCCGCTGGCCGTCAGCCCCAGCGTCAATTGCTCGGCATCCGCGGCGTTCAGGCTTTTTGTGCTGTCATCGACGTGAATCTGAATCAGCCGTAACTGACGCTCGTCACTGATCACGTAAACGCCTGGGCTGATGTATTCGACCGCTTCGGCATCCCCAAAACCGATCAGCGGAATACGCCGCAACACGCGACCGTCCAGGCTCAGCTCGACCAGTTCGGGGTTCTGATTGGTCACTGTGAACAGGCTTTTGCGGTCAGGGTCGTAGCTCAGGCCCGACACATCATCTTCAAGCCCGACGATGACCTGCCCTTCTGTCACAGCTCGGTATTGATCAAGGCCGATGGCCTGGAGCGAGTCGGACTGCCAGAACACCTGCCAGTCGAACAGTACGCGCTCGACATAGCGGTACCGTTCATTGGCGAGCATGAACAGCCCTGCCAGCGGGACAAGGGCGAGGACCAGGAGTAAAGAGCGGGTAGAGCGGCGCATTGAGGTGACTCGGGCAGGTTAAGCGGGCGGCATTGATACCACGCCATTCTGAAAGCAAACTGAATGGCGTGGCGCTATTTGATGACCAGTGATGTGGCTGCCGTCCTGGCTCAGTGCTTGCGGAAAGAATAGAACAGGTTCGGCTCGCTCACCATGTACAGCGTCCCGGCCTCGTCCAGCGCGACCCCTTCAGCACGGGGGATCGTGTCTTTCAGGCCGTTCATGCCGCCCAACAGGGTCATGAAACTCACCTGTTCGCCCTGCTCGTCCACTTCCAGCAACAAATGCGAATCTGCCGAAAGCGCCAACATATGGCCGGTGCGCGGGTCGATGCTCAGCGAGGACAGGTTGCGCATGTCCAGCGAACGGCTGGGAAGCTTTTGCTTGTCGCCTTGCAGCACATCGCTGCCGTTGCTTTTCCAGGTGTACAGCGCAGGGGGGCGTTCTTCACCCAATATCAACTGTTGACGAAGCGGGTCCCAGGCAATGCCTTCGAAACCCTTGTTCTGGTTATCCGATTTGCCCAACTCGTACTGAGGAAAATCCGCGATGTTCAGGGTGGCGGTATCTGCCGTCACCTTGACGACAGTCAGCTTGTGCTGACGCTCATCGGTGATGGCAATAAGGCCATCGTTCATGACCGCCACGCCTTCAGGGTTGCTCCAGCCCACCAAGGGGATCTTGCGCAATACGTCGCCCTTGAGCGTCAACTCGACCAGAAACGCGTTCTTGCCCATGACCGCAAACAGCGTTTTGCTGACCGGGTTATACGACAGGTCCGATGCCTCGTCCTTTTCCATGCCCGGCAACGCTTTGGCGTCGATGTCCACGTGATAGTCCGGCAGCCAGATACTGGCGTGGCGGCCAGCCTTGGTCTCGAACCGCTCCTGAAACCAGAGCAGCGCGCGGTCGTCCCAATGCATCGCAAACGCCAGGCCATAGCCCATCAGGACAACCACCAACAGCCATGAATACCAGCGCATGTTTCGTATGAAGGCGAGGCGTTTTTTGGCGCGAGGCGGCTTTGAGGCAGGAATGGCCATTCAAGTGTTCCTGAGCAAGTGAGACTTCGTGACGACGTGGATGCCCGCGCAGGGCCGGCGGGATTATCCAGAGCAGGTGTGAAAAAAACGCAAAACCGGCCACCCGAGAAGGCTCTCGCGTGGCTTGCGGTATTGCCTGATGCGCGTCTGCGATCAGCGAACAACGCTCTCGAAAGGCGTCTGACCGGTCAGCTCCAGGACGATTTCGTCGCCTGCTTCGAACGGACCTACACCGGCAGGCGTACCGGTCATGATGAGATCACCGGCCTGCAACGAGAAGCTGGCTGCCATGTGCTGGATCATCGGCACAATCGGGTTGAGCATCAGGCTGCTGTTGCCGTCCTGAACCACTTTGCCGTTGATGGTCAGGCGAATGCCGATGTCGGTCAGGTCAGGAAAGGTGCCCGCCGGAACGAACGGAGGAATCACTGCTGCACCGTCGAAACACTTGGCCAGCTCCCACGGCAGGCCTTTTTCGCGCAAACGCGACTGGACGTCACGCAGCGTCAGGTCCAGCCCTGGCGCGAAGCCGCTGATTGCATCGAGCACTTCTTCGCGAGAAGGGTTCTTGCTCAGGGGCTTGCCGATCAACACCACGATCTCGGCTTCGTAATGCACCGAACCACGGTCTGCCGGGATGGTAAAACCGCCCTCAAGCGCAACCACTGCACTGCCGGGCTTCATGAACAGCAGCGGCTCGGTAGGCACCGGGTTACCCAGCTCTTTGGCATGCTCGGCATAGTTGCGACCGATGCAGACCACTTTGCCCAGCGGGAAGTGGATGCTCGTTCCATCGACATATTTGTGCTGGTAGCTCATGACGTCTCCTGAGTCTGATAAGTGTGGCGTGGCTGTATAAGGTACGACAGGAACTCAAACCGCGAATATCTTTCCCGGGTTCATGATGCCGTTGGGGTCAAAGACCGCCTTCAACGCCTTCATGTATTCGATTTCTACTGGCGAACGACTGTACGTCAAGTAGTCACGCTTGGTCATCCCGACGCCGTGTTCCGCAGAGATAGAGCCGTTGTACTTCTCTACCGTCTCGAACACCCATTTGTTGACCCGCGCGCATTTGACGAAGAACTCGTCCTTGTCCAGGTTCTCGGGCTTGAGAATGTTCAGGTGCAGGTTGCCGTCACCGATATGGCCGTACCACAGCACTTCGAAGTCCGGGTAATACTCGGCAACGATAGCGTCGATCTCAGCCAGAAACTCCGGCACTTTCGAGACAGTGACCGAGATGTCGTTTTTATAGGGCGTAAAGTGCGAGATGGTCTCGGAGATGTATTCGCGCAGCTTCCACAGGTTGCGCAGCTGCTGTTCGCTCTGGCTCATCACGCCGTCAAGTACCCAGCCCTGCTCGACGCAGTGCTCAAAGGTCGCCAAAGCCTGATCGGCAAGGTCCTCGGTGGTCGCTTCGAATTCCAGCAAGACGTAAAACGGACACGGCGTGTCGAAAGGCGACGGCACATCGCCGCGTGCCATGACCCGGGCGAACGACTTGTCGGAGAAGAATTCGAAGGCGGTCAGGTCGAGTTTTCCGTGAAAGGCATGCAGCACCGGCATGATCGAATTGAAGTCGGTGGTGCCCAGCACCATCGCGGTGAGATTCTTCGGCGCACGGTCCAGACGCATGGTGGCCTCGACCACGAAACCCAGCGTGCCCTCGGCGCCGATGAACAACTGCCGCAAGTCATAACCGGTGGCGTTCTTGATCAGGTCCTTGTTCAGCTCAAGCAGGTCGCCCTTGCCGGTCACCACCTTGAGGCCCGCGACCCAGTTGCGGGTCATGCCGTAGCGAATGACCTTGATCCCGCCGGCATTGGTGCCGATGTTGCCACCGATCTGGCTGGAGCCCGAGGACGCGAAGTCCACGGGGTAATAAAGGCCGTTGTCTTCGGCCAGCGCCTGCAACTGGCGAGTGATCACACCGGGCTGGCACACCGCCGTGCGGTCAGTCAGGTTCAGGTCCAGCACCTGGTTCATGTAATCGAACGACACCACCACTTCGCCATTGGCCGCCACCGCCGCCGCAGAAAGCCCGGTGCGCCCGCCAGACGGCACCAGCGCCACCAGACGCTGATTGGCCCAGCGCACGATAGCCTGAACCTGTTCAGTGGTCTTTGGAAACACGATGGCCATTGGCGCAGGTGTGAATTGCTTGGTCCAGTCCTTGCCGTAGGTTTCCAGAGAACCGCTGTCCGTCAGCACTTTGCCGGGGTCGACCAGGGTCTTAAGCTCATCAATCAACGCGGGATCGGTCATCGACTCAACTCTCGAACAATTCATGGGCATCCTGAGAACGGTTCACGTTCTGGAATGGGGTTTCGCGGGGCTCGTATGCTAGCATATGCCCCCCGTGAATCGTGCCCAGCGCCGATCCGGCCCCCCTGCCATTTTCTCCGGGACACAGGTTTACGCAGATGAGCAAGACTTCCCTCGACAAGAGCAAGATCAAGTTCCTTCTTCTCGAAGGCGTTCATCAATCCGCTGTCGATGTCCTCAAGGCAGCCGGCTATACCAGCATCGAGTACCACACCAAGTCTCTGCCGGAAGCCGAACTGAAGGAAAAGATCGCCGACGCTCATTTCATCGGCATCCGCTCCCGCACCCAGTTGACCGAAGAGCTGTTCGATTGCGCCAAGAAGCTGGTTGCTGTCGGCTGCTTCTGCATCGGCACCAATCAGGTTGATCTGAACGCAGCGCGCGAGCGCGGTATCGCGGTGTTCAACGCGCCCTACTCCAACACCCGTTCGGTCGCCGAGCTGGTGCTGGCCGAGGCGATCCTGCTGCTGCGCGGTATCCCCGAGAAGAACGCTTCCTGCCACCGTGGCGGCTGGATCAAGAGCGCTGCCAATTCTTTCGAGATCCGTGGCAAAAAGCTGGGCATCATCGGCTACGGCTCGATCGGTACTCAATTGTCGGTTCTGGCTGAAGGCCTGGGCATGCAGGTGTACTTCTACGACACGCTGACCAAGCTGCCGCTGGGCAACGCCACTCAGGTTTCCAGCCTGACCGAGCTGCTGGGCATGTCCGACATCGTGACCCTGCACGTGCCGGAAACCATTGAAACCCAGTGGATGATCGGCGAAAAAGAAATCCGTGCGATGAAAAAGGGCAGCATCCTGATCAACGCCGCACGCGGCACGGTCGTCGAACTGGACGCCCTGGCCGACGCGATCAAGGACAAGCACCTGATCGGCGCCGCCATCGACGTGTTCCCGGTCGAGCCACGTTCGAACGACGACATTTTCGAAAGCCCGCTGCGTGGCCTGGACAACGTGATCCTGACCCCGCATATCGGCGGTTCGACGGCTGAAGCACAAGCCAACATCGGTCTGGAAGTCGCGGAAAAACTGGTCAAGTACAGCGACAACGGTACGTCGGTGTCCTCGGTCAACTTCCCGGAAGTGGCCTTGCCGGCTCACCCTGGCAAGCACCGTCTGCTGCACATCCACGAAAACATCCCGGGCGTGCTCAGCGAGATCAACAAGGTCTTCGCCGAAAACGGCATCAACATCTCCGGTCAGTTCCTACAGACCAACGAGAAGGTCGGCTACGTGGTCATCGACGTCGACGCCGAATACTCCGACCTCGCCCAAGCCAAGCTGCAACAGATCAAAGGCACCATCCGCAGCCGCGTGTTGTTCTGATCAGAGTGTTCTGATCAGCGCCATATCCACGCTGCGCCAAACCTCCTGTGGGAGTGAGCTTGCTCACAAAGGCGGCGGTTCGAGCACCCTGTTTTCGAGGGGCTGTACTGGGCTAATTCGCGAGCAAGCTCGCTCCCACAAGGATCGCCTCCAGACCAGCGCTCTGCGTCACCCATCATCAATTGCAGGGTGCGCTGGCCCGGCGGCAGGTTGAGTTCGGTTTCGGCCTGGCCGCTGTGTGGGAGTGAGCTTGCTCACGAAGGCAGCGGTTCCAGCACCCTGTTTTCGAGGGGCTGTACTGGCCTAATTCGCGAGCAAGCTCGCTCCCACAAGGATCGCCTCCAGACCAGTGCTGAGCGTCACTCATCATCAATTGCAGTATGTGCTGGCCTGGGTTCGGTTTCGGTCTGGCCGCTGCGCCAAGCCTCCTGTGGGAGTGAGCTTGCTCACGAAGGCGGCGGTTCAAGCACTCTGTTTTCGGGTGCTGTTCTGGCCTATTCGCGAGCAAGCTCGCTCCCACAAGGATCGCCTCCAGACCAGCGTTGAGCGTTAGCCATCATCAATTGCAGAGTGTGCTGGCCTGGGTTCGGTTTCGGTCTGGCCGCTGCGCCAAGCCTCCTGTGGGAGTGAGCTTGCTCACGAAGGCGGCGGTTCCAGCACTCTGTTTTCGGGTGCTGTTCTGGCCTATTCGCGAGCAAGCTCACTCCCACAAGGATCTCTTCCAGACCAGCGCTGAGCGTCACTCATCATCAATTGCAGTATGTGCTGGCCTGGGTTCGGTTTCGGTCTGGCCGCTGCGCCAAGCCTCCTGTGGGAGTGAGCTTGCTCACGAAGGCGGCGGTTCAAGCACCCTGTTTTAGAGGGGCTGTACTGGCCTATTCGCGAGCAAGCTCGCTCCCACAAGGATCGCCTCCAGACCAGCGCTGAGCGTCACTCATCATCAATTGCAGTAGGTGCTGGCCTGGGTTCGGTTTCGGTCTGGCCGCTGCGCCAAGCATCCTGTGGGAGTGAGCTTGCTCACGAAGGCGGCGGTTCGAGCACCCTGTTTTCAGGGGCTGTACTGGCCGATTCGCGAGCAAGCTCCCACAAGGATCTCATCCAGACGCCTATTTCACATTGATCGTGATCTTCTTCGATTCGACCGGTGGGTTCAGTGGCATGTGGCCTTTGTCACCCATCATCAACTGCAGGGTGTGCTGGCCTGGCGGCAGGTTGAGTTCGGTTTCGGTCTGGCCTTTGCCAAAGTGGCGGACGTTGTCGCTGACCGGCAACGGTGCATCCATCGCAGGCTGGTTTTTGACGTCGATCAGCAAGTGATGGTGACCGGTGTCAGGAACGTCCACTCCCGCTGGCGCGACGCCCATGCCTTTCAGGCCGAACTGCACAGTGAACGGCGAGGTCACGGTTTCGCCGTCCTTGGGCGAGATGATGTACACCTCGGCGCCTTCGGGCGATGCGGTGCGCGGGATGTCTGCGGCGCTGGCCAGCATGGACGCGCTCAGCAACAGGCCCGCCACTGTCGTTCCAGAAAATAAGGATTTCATGATTGCTCCAGGTCCAGATTCAATTGACGTAAGTCCGACCCTGCACCAGGCCTCCCGGTTCAGGAGCATTCACGATAGCCCGCAACCGGGTTCAATGGCTGGCAGCGTTCATGAAACAGTTTTCATGGAAACTGCTGAGGTCAGGAGAACAGTTCGTTACCGCGACGCCGGAACCAGCCGGTCAACGAGAGACGGTCACGGCTGGCGGGCATGACTTCGTGGGGGATGTCGCCGGACATGAATACCACCAGACACCCGCCCGTAGGCTGAACGTCGTACGCCACATTGTCCTTGAGGTACATGCGCAACTGTCCGCCATGCTCGGGCAGCCAGGCGTTATTGAGATAGAGCACCGCTGACACCATGCGCCGGTCATCGTCGCGAAAGCGGTCCACATGCCGAAGGTACCGCGCGCCCGGCGGATACAGCGCAAAGTGGCTTTCATAATCTTCCAGACCCAGAAACAGCCCGCGATTGAGCGCCTGGCGCAAGCTGTCCATCAACTCCAGATAACTGTCGCAGCACTGCACCTGACCGGCTTCGAGCCACTGAATGCGATCACCGCGAATTCCCTCGCGTATTTCCAGTGCAGGCCCTTTGCCAACACCGGCAGGCTCAAGCTCGCCTTCAGCAGCGCGCTTGCGGCACTCTTGCTCCAGCTCAAGGGTCAGAGCTTCGGGCAGGAAAATGTTCTGCTGCGACCAGCCATTGGCAACCAGGTCGTCGACGATTCGCAGCAGCAATGGGTGGTCAGAGGGTATGCGCATGGCGTGCATAGTATCCATAAGCCCTGAAATCCGACAGTGGTGCATATGCGCAGCGTCACGGGCATGAGATTTCATTCGCCAAGGGCAGTCATAACTCGACAAATCCACGCGAACACCCGGAGAATAGCGGCCTGCCGACAGGAGTCCCCAATGCGTCGTTTGTTTGTTTTGCTGTTGATGTTCTGCACCGTACCTGCCTGGGCAGACAACTACGATCAGCTGTACAAGGCCGCTGGCTGGCCGGATCAGCGCGCGCATTTCAACGATGCCCTCAAGGCCGCTCAACAGCGCTACAGCAACAACCTGCCGCCTGCGGTTTATCAAGCGCTGGTGAATAACAGCAATCAGCGCTTCGACCCTCAGGCAATGGACCAGCGCGCCGCAAAACGTCTACGCGAAAGCCTCAAGGACCCGACCCCTGCACTGCAATTCTTTCAGTCTCCGCTGGGTCGCAAGATCGTCAACGCCGAGCTGACCGCAACCCGCGCCGATCAACTGGCCAAACACGCGCAGGGGCTGCCGCACATTGAAGCGGATGCAACACGCCAGTTGCTGATCGGCCACCTTGCCCAGGCGCTGCCCGCCAAACAGGCCGGTGCCGAAGTCAGCCTGGCCATTGCAGGCGTCGCCGCCGACAGCCTGAGCCAGATGATTCCCGGACTCTTGGGCGGCGGACAGGCGCAAGGCATGCTCGAAGGCCAGCGCGAACGTTTGATGGCACAGATCAGTGCCGACCTGAACAACACGCTGCTGTACGTCTATCGAGACCTGTCGGACCCTGAGCTGGAGGAATTCTCGACCTTCGCCGAATCACCGGAAGGCAAGGCCTACTATCAAGCCGCACTGGCCGCAATTCGTGCGGGGCTGGCAGTCGGGCAAAGCGCATCGAGCCTGAATCCCGGGCAGTAAACACCGCTCAGGCGTTGACGCGCCTGAGGTCAAAGGAATGGACGCACTCGAATGAAAGACGCTCTCGCTTTACTCGCCACCGCCGTCGTCATGGCCTTTTTCGCCTCTTTGTTCTGGCGTTCGCTGGGGCAAGACGCCTTTGCCGTCCTCGGGACGTTGATGCTCGTTGTGCTGGCCGTTGACAACTTTCGCCTGCGCCGACAAGTGAAAGCGCTTCAAACCGGCAAGACCGGGAGCGCCTAGCGCAACCGCGTGGACACAAAATCCAGATACCTCTCCCGCATCTCCGGCGTTTCATTGGCCAGGTGATGCCGAGCCTGGCTGAGCATGAGGATTTGCGGCTGACTGAATTTATCTTTCAGGACCGTCAGGTTATGTGACCAATCGACCGTCATGTCGGACTCCCCCTGAATGATGATCGGACTGCGACGGCTGCGGGGCGCTCGCTCGATACGCGTGATCCACTTCGCCAGCGCGCCGACCCAGGCGGTCGGCAGGCGATTCGGCTGCAAGGGGTCTGCGAGCAGAAAGGGCAGGAATGCCGGGGCATTGGAGTTTTCAGTGAAGCGCCGGGCGATGCCGGTCACGAACGGTCTGAGCGCGTGATAACTCAGGCGCGACCAGCCCCATGCCCGCGGCCGCACCAGCGGAGCCAGCAGGATCACCTCGCCCTGCGCCGGTGTCTGTGCGTCTTGGTGAAGCAAGTGATCGATCACAATCGCGCCGCCCATGCTTTGCCCGCACAAATGCCAGGGGTGCGGCAGCCCGAGCCCTTCGGCCTCAAGCAGCAGGCGCTGCAACACGGCCTGATACTCGGCAAAATCACCGATGCTGGCACGACTGCCGCTGGACAGCCCATGCCCGGGCAGGTCACAGGAGATCACTGCAAACCCGTGGGCCAGCGCCCACTCGACCACATGCCGGTACAGCCCCATGTGGTCATAGAAACCGTGAAACAGGAACACTGTCGCAACCGGGCTTTCAGGCAGCCACACCTGCCCGACAATCTCGTACCCGTCGACGTCGAGGCGGCCGAGCCAGCTGCGCACCACATTCTCACCACCGAGACCGCCAAGACCGTAGAAGCGCTGATACGCCTGGCCATCCAGCGAAAGCGGGTCAACGGCGTTCAGCGGCAGCAGGCTGGCTCTCAGGTTGTCAGGGTCGAACGTGACGGACATGTATTTTCCAGACTCCGGCGAGGGGCTCGTAAAGTTGTGTAACGATATTCTTCTGTATGCTTCGGCATGGCAAGCTGCGCAGCTGTGATCGCCCACCTCTGGCACGAGGCCAGCCTATCGCCAAGGCCGGCATGATAGCGAACACTATCTTAATGCCTGCACTGCGCTCGATCACGGTAGGCTTTCGTGTTGTGCGCGGCCCGGCTGCATGCCGGCCTGCTGCCATGTTGCACAACCATAGCCGTCACCCCTGCCTCACGCCACTCACAGAGAACCCGGATGAAACGCAGCCTCGTCATTCTTGCCATCATCATTGCCATTCTCGCTGGCGGCGCTGGCTGGTACGTACACAGTAAACAGCCGCTTCGCGATGGCGAAATCGCCATGAGCCGTCTCGAGGCCCCTGTCACCCTGCGTTACGACGAGCGCGGCGTGCCGCACATTAGCGCCGAAAACGAAGCGGACCTGTACCGCGCGCTGGGTTACGCCCATGCGCAGGACCGGCTGTTCCAGATGGAAATGCTGCGCCGTCTGGCACGTGGCGAGCTGGCTGAAATCCTGGGACCGAATCTGGTCGAGACCGACAAGCTGTTTCGCAGCCTGCGCATTCGTGAACACGCCGATGCCTATGTCGCTCGTCAGGACAAAAACACGCCCACCTGGAAGGCGCTGGAAGCCTATATCGATGGCATCAATCAGTATCAGGACACCCACGCAAAACCGATGGAGTTCGATGTGCTGGGCATCCCGAGAAGGCCTTTCACGACTCAGGACACGATGAGCATCGGTGGCTACCTGGCTTACAGTTTTGCGGCGGCGTTCAGGACCGAGCCGCTGATGACGTATGTGCGCGACCAACTCGGCCCGCAGTACCTGAACGTGTTTGATCTGGACTGGCATTCGGACGGCGTGCTGAACGCCAAGCCCGCTCTTGCCGACAGCGACTGGAAAAGCCTGAACGAGCTGGCTCAGGTGAGTCACAAGGCGCTTGAAGACGCAGGCCTGCCGCAATTCGAGGGCAGCAATGCCTGGGCGATTTCCGGCAGCCGTACGCAAAGCGGCAAGCCGATACTGGCGGGCGATCCTCACATCCGCTTTTCGGTGCCTTCCATATGGTACGAAGCGCAGTTGTCAGCGCCGGGCTTTGAGTTGTACGGGCACTTCCCTGCGCTCAATCCGTTCGCGTTCCTTGGGCACAACATGGACTTTGGCTGGAGCCTGACCATGTTCCAGAATGACGACGTGGACCTGATTGCCGAGAAGATCAACCCTGACAACCCCAATCAGGTCTGGTATCACGGGCAATGGGTGGACATGACCCGCACCGAACAGCAGATTGCGGTCAAAGGCGAGGCGCCCGTTAGCCTGACCCTGCTTGAATCGCCGCACGGCCCCATCGTCAATAACGTGATGGGCAAGAACGCTGGCCATACGCCGATTGCCATGTGGTGGTCGTTCCTGGTGTCCGCTAACCCGGTGATGGATGGCTTCTACGAGGCCAACCGTGCCGACACGCTGGAGAAGATGCGCAGCGCCGCCGAGAAGATCCAGTCGCCGGGCCTCAACATCGTATGGGCCAACGCCAAGGGCGACATCGGCTGGTGGGCCGCGGCACAACTGCCGATCCGTCCGGAAGGCGTCAATCCGGCGTTCATTCTGGATGGCAGCACTGCGCAGGCCGACAAACTCGGCTTCTACCCGTTCAGCGCCAACCCGCAGGAAGAAAACCCCGCGCGCGGCTACATTATTTCGGCCAATTTCCAGCCACTGTCGCCGACCGGAATGCAGATTCCCGGTTATTACAACCCGCCTGAGCGCGGACAGGAACTGAACCGGCAGCTGAGCGATTCCAGCATCAAGTGGGACCTGACGAGCAGCAAGGCGCTGCAACTGGGCACGCAGACCGATTACGCACCGAGCATTCTCAAACCGTTGATTCCCGTGTTGCGCAGCGTGGTCAGCGACCCGGACGAGCTCGCGCTGGTGGAACGCCTGGCCAGCTGGAAAGGTGATTACCCGGTCGATTCGGTCGGTGCCACGCTGTTCAATCAGTTTCTGTTCGATTTGACTGAAGAGACTTTCCACGACGAGCTGGGCGATGCGCTGTTTGACACCCTGTTGTCGACCCGCGCGCTGGATTCCGCCCTGCCGCGACTGGCTGCCGATGCCAATTCGCCTTGGTGGAACAACCGCAATTCGCCTCACGAAGAAAGCCGCGCCAATACCGTCAAGGTGGCCTGGCGGGCCAGCGTTTCACACTTGAAGTCGCTGTACGGTAACAACCCGGATGAATGGGTCTGGGGCAAGGCCCATACGCTGACGCAAAGTCATCCTCTGGGTTCGCAGCCGCCGCTGGACAAAATCTTCAACGTGGGTCCGTATGCCGCGCCAGGCACCCACGAGGTGCCGAACAACCTCTCATCGAGCATCCGCCCTGCCCCGTGGCCCGTCGGCTATGGCCCCTCGACCCGCCGCCTGATCGACTTCGCCGACCCGGCCCACAGCCTGGGCATCAACCCGGTGGGACAAAGCGGCGTGCCGTTCGACAAGCACTACTCGGATCAGGCCAAGGCGTTCGTCAATGGCGAGTACGTGCCGCAGCGCTTCAGCGAGAAAGACGTGGTCGAACATACGGAAGGAGTGTTGCGGTTGGTGCCGGGGGTGTAGCGACACTTTCTGCGCCGAGCCCGGAATGGAGCTGAAATTCGTGGGAGCGAACCTGCTCGCGAAGAGGCTGGTACAGCCCCCAAAAATAGGGCGTTTGGACCAACGTCTTCGCGAACAAGTTCGCTCCCACGCCCTCCGGGCAGAATCAAGAGCGGACTTGCGCATCGCGCACGATCAGGTCGGTTGGTGCCGGGGGTGTAGCAACACTCTCTGCGCCGAGCCCGGAATGGAGCTGAAATTCGTGGGAGCGAACTTGTTCGCGAAGAGGCGGGTACAGCCCCCAAAAATAGGGCGTTTGGACCAACGTCTTCGCGAACAAGTTCGCTCCCACGCCCTCCGGGCAGAATCAAGAGCGGACTTGCGCATCGCGCACGATCAGGTCGGTTGGTGCCGGGGGTGTAGCAACACTCTCTGCGCCGAGCCCGGAATGGAGCTGAAATTCGTGGGAGCGAACTTGTTCGCGAAGAGGCTGGTACAGCACCCACAAATAAGGCGTTTGGACCAACGTCTTCGCGAACAAGTTCGCTCCCACGCCCTCCGGGCAGAATCAAGAGCGGACTAGCGTATCGTGCGCGATCAGGTCGGTTGGTGCCGAGGGCCTAGAAACACTCTCTGCGCCGAGCCCGGAATGGGGCTGAAAGTCGTGGGAGCGAGCTTGCTCGCGAAGAGGCTGGTACAGCCCCCAAAAATAGGGCGTTTGGACCAACGTCTTCGCGAACAAGTTCGCTCCCACGCCCTCCGGGCAGAATCAAGAGCAGACTAGCGTATCGTGCGCGATCAGGTCGGTTGGTGCCGGGGGCGTAGCGACACTCTTTGCGCCGAACCACGGAATGGAGCTGAAATTCGTGGGAGCGAGCTTGCTCGCGAAGAGGCTGGTACAGCCCCCACAAATAAGGCGTTTGGACCAATGTCTTCGCGAACAAGTTCGCTCCCACGCCCTCCGGGCAGAATCAAGAGCGGACTTGCGTATCGCGCACGATCAGGTCGGTTGGTGCCGGGGGTGTAGAAACACTCTCTGCGCCAAGCCCGGAGAAAGTCGTGGGAGCGAGCTTGCTCGCGAAGAGGCGGGTACAGCCCCCAGAAATAGGGCGTTTGAACCAATGTCTTCGCGAACAAGTTCGCTCCCACGCCCTCCGGGCAGAATCAAGAGCGGACTTGCGTATCGCGCACGATCAGGTCGGTTGGTGCCGGGGGTGTAGAAACACTCTCTGCGCCGAGCCCGGAATGGAGCTGAAGTTCGCTCCCACGCCCTCCGGGCAGAATCTTGCGTATCGCGCACGATCAGGTCTTCAGGCAGCCGGAGCGCGCCTCGGATCAGGCTGCTTCCAGGCGTCTGCGGCGCTTTCCTCGATAGCCTGCTGAATCGCCCGTTTGCGGTTGTTTTCAGCGCGTCGGGTGAAGAACCAGACCAGGAAGGTCGCCAGTGAAACCGCCAGCAGGATCAGGCTCGCGACGGCGTTGATTTCAGGTTTCACGCCCAGTCGCACGGCGGAGAATACTTCCATCGGCAGGGTCGTCGAGCCAGGCCCGGAAACGAAGCTGGCGAGTACCAGATCGTCCAGCGACAAGGCAAACGACATCATGCCCCCGGCTGCCAGCGACGGCGCGATCATCGGGATGGTGATCAGGAAAAACACCTTCCACGGACGCGCCCCCAGATCCATCGCTGCTTCTTCGATCGACAGGTCCAGCTCACGCAGCCGCGCCGACACCACCACCGCCACGTAGGCCGCGCAGAACGTCGTGTGGGCGATCCAGATGGTCATGATGCCGCGCTCCTGCGGCCAGCCGATCAACTGCGCCATCGCCACGAACAGCAGCAACAGCGACAGGCCGGTGATCACTTCCGGCATCACCAGCGGCGCCGTGACCAGCCCGCCGAAGAACGTCCGGCCCTTGAAGCGGCTGATACGGGTCAATACAAACGCCGCCATCGTCCCCAGCGCCACCGCGGCAACGGCGGTGTAGCAGGCGATTTCCAGCGAGCGCATCACCGAGCCCATCAGTTGCGAGTTGTCCAGCAGGCCGACGTACCACTTCACCGACCAGCCGCCCCAGACCGTCACCAGTTGCGAGGCGTTGAAGGAGTAGATGACCAGAATCACCATCGGGGCGTAGATGAACAGCAGGCCGAAGATCAGCATCAGGTTCGAGAATCGAAAGCGGTTCATGCCTTGCCCTCCAGCTCTTTGGCCTGACTGCGGTTGAACAGGATAATGGGCACGATGAGCACCAGCAGCATGATAACCGCCAGCGCCGAAGCCACGGGCCAGTCGCGGTTGTTGAAGAATTCCTGCCACAGCACACGGCCGATCATCAGGGTTTCCGGGCCACCCAGCAGCTCGGGAATCACGAACTCGCCGACCACCGGGATGAACACCAGCATGCAACCGGCGATCACCCCGTTCTTGGACAACGGCACGGTGATTTTCCAGAAGCTGTTGAAGGTGCTGGAACCCAGGTCGGACGCAGCTTCCAGCAGGCTGGTGTCGTGCTTCACGAGGTTGGCGTAGAGCGGCAGGATCATGAACGGCAGGTAGGAATAGACCACGCCGATGTACACCGCCAGATTGGTGTTGAGGATTTGCAACGGCGAATCGATCAGGCCCAGCCACATCAGGAAGGCATTGAGCAGGCCGTTGTTGCTGAGGATACCCATCCAGGCATAGACGCGGATCAGGATCGCGGTCCAGGTCGGCATCATGATCAGCAGCAACAGCACGGTTTGCAGGTCTTTACGGGCACTGGCGATGGCATAGGCCATCGGATAGCCGATCAGCAGGCAAAGCAAGGTGCTGATGAATGCCATTTTCAGCGACCCGAGGTACGCCGAGACGTACAGGTCATCGCCACTGAGCAAGGTGTAGTTGGCGAAATTGAGCACCATCTGCAGCTTTTCGTCGGCGTAGCTGAAGATCTCGGTGTACGGCGGGATCGCGACATCGGCTTCGGCGAAGCTGATCTTGAGCACGATCAGGAACGGCAAGGCAAAGAACAGGAACAGCCAGAGGAACGGCACGCCGATGACCATCTGCCGCCCGTTGGGCTTGATGCGCTCGAACGCGCGCTTGATCTTGCGGATCTTCATGAGCGCAGCACCACGCCACTGTCGTCTTCCCACCAGACGTAGACTTCATCGCCCCAGGTAGGTCGCGCGCCCTGACGCTCGGCGTTGGCCACGAACGACTGCACCAGTTGGCCGCCCGGCAGTTCGACGTAGAACACCGAGTGACCGCCCAGATACGCGATGTCGTGGACCTTGCCGCGTGACCAGTTGTACTCGAAGCCAGGCTGCTCGGTGGTGATCAGCAGTTTTTCCGGGCGCAGCGCGTAGGTGATGTGTTTGTCTTCAACCGACGTACTGACGCCGTGGCCGACGTAGATATTGCGCTCCAGCTCCGGGCTTCGGATCAGCGCGTGGCCTTCCATGTCCTCGATCACTTCGCCTTCGAACAGGTTGACGCTGCCAATGAACTCGCAGACCAGACGGCTGGTCGGGGTTTCATAGATGTCGATCGGGCTGCCGATCTGCGCAATCCAGCCCAGGTGCATGATCGCGATGCGCTCGGCCATGGTCATGGCCTCTTCCTGATCGTGAGTCACCATCACGCAGGTCACGCCAACGCGCTCGATAATCTCCACCAGTTCCAGCTGCATTTGTGAGCGCAGCTTCTTGTCCAGCGCGCCCATCGGCTCGTCGAGCAGCAACAGCTTGGGTTTCTTGGCCAGCGAACGGGCCAGCGCGACGCG
This sequence comes from Pseudomonas graminis, assembly GCF_002093745.1. Taxonomy (GTDB): domain Bacteria; phylum Pseudomonadota; class Gammaproteobacteria; order Pseudomonadales; family Pseudomonadaceae; genus Aquipseudomonas. The sequence goes on along the minus strand of NZ_MTSB01000015.1, from coordinate 143,243 downwards.
CTGACGCTGACCGCCGGAAAGCTGATGCGGCTTGCGCTTGGCGTATTGGGTCATCTGCACCAGCTTGAGCATCTCGGCCACACGGGCTTCGATTTCCGACTTGGCGAGTTTGTCCTGCTTCAGACCGAAGGCAATGTTGTCCGCCACGGTCATGTGCGGGAACAGCGCGTAGGACTGGAACATCATGTTGATCGGGCGTTCGTACGGCGGCATGTCGGTGATATCGACACCGTCGAGGTAGATGCGCCCCTCGGTCGGACGTTCGAAACCGGCCAGCATGCGCAGCAGTGTCGACTTACCGGAACCCGAGCCGCCGAGCAGGGCGAAGATCTCACCCTTGTTGATCTGCAGGGACACGTCGTCCACGGCAATCGTCTCGTCAAACTTCTTGGTGACCCGGTCGATCTTGACCAGCACCTCTTTGGGTTGCTGACCGCCTTCAATGGCTTTCTTGTAGGCGCCGGAGGCAACTGCCATGGGTGAAACTCCCAACTGGTAGGCAACCCGGCCAAAACGGCCGGGTGCTGAATATTTATTTGCCCGACTTGACCTTGGTCCAGCTGCGGGTCATGAGGCGTTGCACTTTGGGTGGCAACTCACTGTTCACGAACAGGCGGTCCAGCACTTCTTGAGGTGGATAGACCGCTTCGTCGGTACGAATGCTCTGCTCCATGAACTCCCCGGCGGCGGGATTGGGGTTGGCATAGCCGACTTCATCGCTGACCTTGGCGATTACTTTGGGGTCGAGCATGTAGTTGATGAACGCGCTCGCCGCCTTGACGTTCGTCGAGTCAGCCGGGATCGCCAGCATGTCGAACCACAGGTTGCCGCCCTCTTTCGGAATGCTGTAGGCCAGCTTCACGCCCTTGCCTGCTTCCTCGGCACGGGACTTGGCCTGAAACACGTCCCCCGAAAAGCCGGCCGCAACACAGATGTCGCCATTGGCCAGGTCGGTGATGTATTTGGAGGAATGGAAATAGGTCACGTAAGGACGAATCGCCATCAGCTTGGCTTCGGCCTTTTTGTAATCGGCTTCCTTGGTGCTGTTGGGGTCCAGCCCGAGGTAGTTGAGCATGGCCGGCAGCATTTCATCGGCGGAATCAAGAAACGCTACGCCGCAACTGGAGAGTTTCTTGATGTTTTCAGGCTCGAACAGCACCGCCCAGGAGTCGATCTTGTCGACACCGAGCACCGCTTTGACCTTGTCGACGTTGTAGCCGATGCCGTTGGTGCCCCACAGGTACGGCACGGCGTACTGGTTGCCCGGATCATTCTTCTCCAGACGCTTGAGCAGCGCCGGGTCGAGGTTCTTGTAGTTGGGCAGCAACGACTTGTCGAGCTTCTGGAACGCGCCCGCCTTGATCTGCTTGCCGAGGAAGTGATTGGACGGCACCACCACGTCGTAACCGGTGCGCCCGGCCAGCAACTTGGCTTCCAGGGTTTCATTTGAGTCGAACACGTCGTACATCGGCTTGATGCCGGTAGCCGCTTCGAAGTCCGCCAGCGTGGTCTTGCCGATGTAATCGGACCAGTTATAAATATGCACGGTGGATTCAGCCTGAGCACTGACCGTCAGTGTCAGCCCGGCAGCCACCAGCAAGGCTTTGGACAAAATAGAAATAGACAAAGAATGAGTCCTTATAACAGAGGGGCCTGAGCGCCGGAGCGCGTCCGGAAAACCAGAACCGGCGCGCAACTTACCTTCTATGCGTCCAACCAGCAAAGATTCAGGCAATATTCCTGTCTGCTGGACGCTGCGCGGTCGAGGCTACGCAGCATCCACAGGTTTGATGACAGGCTTATTTACCTGACTTTATCTTGGTCCAGCTGCGGGTCATGATCCGTTGGGTAGCCGCCGGCAGGTCCGCGATTGCGTACAGTTTGGCCTGTACGTCAGCAGGCGGGTAAACGCCCGGATCACTGGTGATCTCTTTGTCGACCAACGGTGTGGCCGCCGCGTTACCGTTCGGGAAGCGCACTGCGTTGGTGATTTCAGCCATGATTTCCGGCTTCATCAGGAAGGTCATAAACTTGTAGGCGCCTTCGACGTTTTCGGCATCCTTGGGGATGGCGACCATGTCGTAGAAGCTGCCGGCCCCTTCTTTCGGAATGTTGTAAGCGACTTTGACCTTGCCACCGGCTTCAGCAGCACGCGACTTGGCCTGGTAGATGTCACCCGAGTAGCCGACCGCTACGCAAATGTTGCCGTTGGCCAGGTCCGAGATGTACTTGGACGAGTGGAAATAGCCAATCGACGGACGAATCTTCATGAACAGCGCTTCGGCTTCGGCGAGCTGCTTCTTGTCCTGAGAGTCGGTCGGGTAGCCGAGGTAATGCAGCGCAATCGGCAGCATCTCGGTGGGCGAATCGAGGAAGCTGATGCCGCACGACTTCAGCTTGGCAGCGTTTTCCGGCTTGAACAGCAGGTCCCACGAATTGACCGGCGCATCAGCACCCAGCGCGGCCTTGACCTTGTCCGGGTTGATGCCGATACCGATTGAACCCCACATGTACGGGAATGCGTGCTTGTTGTCCGGGTCGCTGACCGACACGGCCTTGAGCAGCGATTCGTTGAGGTTTTTCCAGTTCGGCAGCTTGGACTTGTCCAGTTCCTGATAAACGCCCGCCTTGATCTGCTTGGCCAGGAAGTTGTTGGACGGCACGACGATGTCATAGCCGGACTTGCCGGCGAGCAATTTGGCTTCCAGCGTCTCGTTGCTGTCGAAAACGTCGTAGACCACCTTGATGCCCGATTCTTTCTCGAACTTGGCCACGGTGTCCGGCGCGATGTAATCGGACCAGTTGTAGACGTGCAGCACTTTGTCATCGGCCTGCGCAGCAGTGGCCACAACGCCCATCAGGGACAGCGCGAGAAGGGTCTTGCCAAATGTTTTCATGCGTAGCTCCAATGTATTTTTATCACTGACCGTCGGTTAGCGGCTTGTAGCCATTAGTCTGGCAAGTTCCAGGGCAGGCTTTCAAGCTGCCCCTTGTTAAACAACGCACATCCCGCGCTTTTTACAGATTCAGCCCTGCAAGGCAGCCAGCGTCAGATCCAGGCATTTGCGAGCCTTCTCTACCAGCTCATCGATTTCCGCAAAACTGATCACCAGCGGCGGCGCGATGATCATGGTGTCGCCCACGGCCCGCATGATCAGGCCATTCTCGAAGCAGAAGGTTCGACAGATCATTCCCGCGCCCTTGTCGGTGTAACGCTCGCGCGTGGTCTTGTCCTTCACCAGTTCGATAGCACCCAACAGACCGACGCCACGGACCTCGCCCACCAGCGGATGATCGCTCAGCTCACGCAAACGCTTTTGCAAATACGGTGCCGTTTCCGACTTGACCCGTTCGACGATCTTTTCTTCGCGCAGGATACGGATGTTCTCCAGTGCGACCGCTGCTGCCACCGGATGCCCCGAATAGGTGAACCCATGATTGAAATCGCCTCCCTCGTTGAGCACCGCCACGACTTCGTCGCGCACGATCAGGCCGCCCATCGGCACGTAGCCGGAGGTCAACCCTTTGGCGATGGTCATCATGTCGGGCTTGAGGCCGTAAAAATCGCTACCGAACCACTCACTGGTGCGCCCGAAGCCACAGATCACCTCATCAGCGGCGAACAGAATGTCGTAGCGGAAGAGGATCTCCTTGATTTTCGGCCAGTAAGAATCAGGCGGGACAATAACGCCGCCCGCGCCCTGAATCGGCTCGGCAATGAATGCACCGACGTTCTCGACGCCCAGTTCGAGGATTTTCTGCTCCAGTTGCTCGGCGGCCCAGACACCGAACGCGTCCGGCGTCATGTCGCCGCCGTCACCGAACCAATAGGGCTGCGGGATGTGGACGATCCCCGGAATCGGCAGGTCGCCCTGCTCGTGCATGTAGGTCATGCCGCCCAGGCTCGCACCGGCAACCGTTGAGCCGTGATAGCCATTGACGCGACTGATGACGGTTTTTTTGTTCGGCTGGCCTTTCAGCGCCCAGTAATGACGAACCATACGCAGCATGGTGTCATTGCCTTCGGAGCCTGAACCGGTGAAGAACACGTGGTTCATGCCCTGCGGGGAGATCTCGGAAATGACTTTGGCCAGCTCCAGCACCGGTGGGTGAGCGGTCTGAAAGAACAGGTTGTAATACGGCAGCTCGCGCATCTGTTTGCTGGCCGCATCGGCCAGTTCTTCGCGGCCATAACCGATGGCCACGCACCACAGACCGGACATGCCATCGAGGATCTTGTGGCCCTCGCTGTCCCACAGGTAAACGCCCTCGGCGCGGGTAATGATGCGCGGGCCGTTTTCCTTGAGTTGTTTGTAGTCGCTGAACGGTGCCAGGTGATGCTTGCTGCTCAGGGCCTGCCACTCGAGGGTTTGCGGGGTTTTGTCGGCACTCATGCAGCAGCTCCTTTTAGTCAGGTCGGTGGTCAGGACGACACGCGTTCAACCGCGCGCCGCCCTGCAGAATCAGACGGCGAAGAGCAGGAATTCCCGCTCCCACGAGCTGATCACACGCTTGAAGTTTTCATGCTCGGCGCGCTTCACGGCGACGTAACCGATGATGAACTTCTTGCCCAGGTACTTCTCGATGGTCTTGCTGTTTTCCATGCGCTCCAGCGCGTCTTCGATGGTCAACGGCAAGCGCAGATTGCGACGTTCGTAACCACGCCCGACCACCGGCGCACTCGGGTTGATGCCTTCGACCATGCCGATGAAACCGCACAGCAGGCTGGCAGCAATCGCCAGATAGGGGTTGGCATCGGCACCCGGCAGACGGTTTTCCACACGGCGGTTCTGCGGCACCGCATCCGGCACGCGCAAACCGACGGTGCGGTTTTCTTCGCCCCATTCGACGTTCACCGGTGCTGAGGTGTCGGGCAAGAAGCGCCGAAACGAATTGACGTTGGGCGCAAACAGCGGCAACAGCTCGGGGATGAACTTCTGCAAACCACCGACGTGGTTCAGAAACAGCTCGCTCATGGTCCCGTCTTCATTGGAGAAAATGTTCTGGCCGGTCTCAATGTCGATGATGCTCTGGTGCAAGTGCATGGCACTGCCCGGCTCGCCGGTCATCGGCTTGGCCATGAACGTTGCCGCGACGTCGTGCTTGAGCGCCGCTTCACGCATGGTGCGCTTGAACACCAGAATCTGATCAGCCAGCGACAGAGCATCGCCGTGACGGAAATTGATTTCCATCTGCGCCGTGCCGTCTTCGTGGATCAGCGTGTCGAGGTCCAGATGCTGCAGTTCGCACCAGTCATAGACATCTTCGAACAGCGGATCGAATTCGTTTGCCGCCTCTATGGAAAACGACTGACGCCCGGTCTCCGGACGCCCAGAGCGACCGACAGGCGGTTGTAACGGGTAATCCGGGTCGTCACTGCGCTTGGTCAGGTAAAACTCCATCTCCGGCGCCACGATGGGCTGCCAGCCTTGATCGGCGTAGAGCTTGAGCACCTTCTTCAACACATTGCGCGGCGACAGCTCGATCGGGTTGCCCTGCTTGTCGTAAGTGTCGTGGATCACCTGTGCGGTAGGCTCGACGGCCCAGGGCACGACATACACCGCATTCTGATCAGGGCGGCAGATCATGTCGATGTCTGCCGGGTCCAGCAACTCGTAGTAGATCTCGTCCTCTACGTAATCGCCGGTCACTGTCTGCAGCAGCACGCTTTCGGGCAGACGCATGCCTTTTTCGGCGATGAACTTGTTGGTCGGCGAGATCTTGCCGCGGGTAATGCCGGTGAGGTCGGACACCATGCATTCGACTTCGGTAATCTTGTGTTCTTTCAACCAATCGGTGAGCTGGTCGAGGTTGGTACTCATAAATACCTCAGGGTTTTCTTGTCCTGATCGTGATCAGGCGTTTTTTCGACGCATCCGCGTCATGGTGTACAACTCGTTTCGGCAGGAGCCGATTAGGGGTAAGGTGACACCTGCAGAGCCGGATTTCCAGACGGTCGTGGTCACACTGACGACGCCGTTAAAGTGGTAATGTCCAGCCTTGAGAATAGAAGCAGACGGGCCTTGATGGCCGCCGGAGTGTGTCGCAATGTGCGTCAGTTCACCACGAGCACGGGTATCACAGGCATGATGACCGCTGTGCAGGCTTGCTGCCCGGGTGCCGGGCAAAAGGCGGTGATGCATTGAACACCCGCTGCTATTGTTTCTGTAAGGGGTTGCGATCGAGCTTAGCCTCGTTCATTTTTTTATACAACAGCCCGTTAAATATAGAAGACGGGGCGCTGTAGCCCTTATTTAAAGTCTGCAAGAAACAGGAAAAAACGCCCTAAATAGCAGCAAAAAAGGCCATCTGGCGCAGTTTTAGGGCAAAAAAGGCTCTATTGACTTCATCATGGCTTTCGGATTGACTGAGATCCGCAATCATTGATGATTGATATTTTTAACAACAAAGGTGTTGCATCATGTCGGTACCCCCGCGTGCCGTTCAGCTTAACGAAGCGAACGCGTTCCTTAAGGAACATCCTGAGGTTCTGTACGTTGACCTTCTGATTGCAGATATGAATGGTGTGGTGCGTGGCAAACGCATCGAGCGCACCAGCCTCCATAAGGTTTACGAGAAAGGCATCAACCTGCCTGCCTCTTTATTTGCTCTGGATATCAATGGCTCCACGGTGGAAAGCACCGGCTTGGGCCTGGACATCGGCGATGCTGACCGAATCTGTTATCCCATTCCTGACACCCTGTGCAACGAGCCTTGGCAGAAGCGCCCTACCGCGCAATTGCTGATGACGATGCACGAACTCGAAGGTGATCCGTTTTTCGCCGACCCGCGTGAAGTCTTGCGTCAGGTCGTCGCCAAGTTCGATGAAATGGGCCTGACCATCTGCGCCGCATTCGAGCTGGAGTTCTACCTGATCGATCAGGAGAACGTGAACGGTCGTCCGCAACCGCCGCGCTCCCCGATCTCCGGCAAGCGCCCGCATTCGACTCAGGTTTACCTGATCGACGACCTCGACGAATACGTCGACTGCCTGCAGGACATTCTTGAAGGTGCGAAGGAGCAAGGCATTCCTGCGGACGCCATCGTCAAGGAAAGCGCCCCGGCGCAGTTCGAAGTGAACCTGCACCATGTGGCAGATGCCATCAAGGCGTGCGACTACGCCGTGCTGCTCAAGCGCCTGATCAAGAACATCGCCTACGATCATGAAATGGACACGACCTTCATGGCCAAGCCCTATCCGGGTCAGGCAGGTAATGGTCTGCACGTCCACATCTCGATTCTGGACCGCGATGGCAAGAACATCTTCACCAGCGAGGATCCCGAGCAGAACGCCGCATTGCGTCACGCGATCGGCGGTGTGCTCGAGACCCTGCCGGCGCAAATGGCGTTCCTGTGCCCGAACGTCAACTCGTACCGCCGGTTTGGTGCCCAGTTCTATGTGCCTAACTCGCCGACCTGGGGCCTGGACAACCGCACCGTTGCGGTCCGCGTGCCCACCGGCACCGCCGATGCCGTGCGTATCGAACACCGCGTCGCCGGCGCCGATGCCAACCCGTATCTGGTGATGGCTTCCGTACTGGCAGGTGTGCATCACGGCTTGGTCAACAAGGTCGAGCCCGGCGCACCGGTTGAAGGCAACTCGTACGAACAGCACGAGCAGAGCCTGCCGAACAACCTGCGCGACGCACTGCGCGAGCTGGACGACAACCCGGTCATGGCCAAGTACATCGATCCGAAATACATCGATATCTTTGTGGCCTGCAAGGAAAGCGAGCTGGAAGAGTTCGAACACTCCATCTCCGACCTTGAGTACAACTGGTACCTGCATACGGTCTGATTGAGGCCGAGCAGCACAAGACGCCGCAGGCTTTGAGCTTTGCGGCGTTTTTGTATCCGGGGATACCCCCGTTCCTCACGCTCCAGCGTGGGAATGCATTTCATGACGCTCTGCGTCACTACTCTGCGCGCCAGTTCAAGATCGGACGCAGAGCGTCCAGAACTGCGCTACCACGCGCAGCGTGGGAGCGATAATCGTTTGGCAACGTATCCGGGAACTCTCGTTCCTCACGCTCCAGCGTGGGAATGCATTTCATGACGCTCTGCGTCACCACTCTGCGCGCCAGTTCAAGATCGGACGCAGAGCGTCCAGAACTGCGCTACCACGCGGAGCGTGGGAGCGATAATCGTTTGGCAACGTATCCGGGAACTCTCGTTCCTCACGCTCCAGCGTGGGAATGCATTTCATGACGCTCTGCGTCACCACTCTGCGCGCCAGTTCAAGATCGGACGCAGAGCGTCCAGAACTGCGCTACCACGCGCAGCGTGGGAGCGATAATCGTTTGGCAACGTATCCGGGAACTCTCGTTCCTCACGCTCCAGCGTGGGAATGCATTTCATGACGCTCTGCGTCACCACTCTGCGCCGCCAGTTCAAGATCGGACGCAGAGCGTCCAGAACTGCGCTACCACGCGCAGCGTGGGAGCGATAATCGTTTGGCAACGACAGAGATTCATCCAGTCAGAATCCCTTACAATACCGCTGCCCAACCAAGAGCCACGCCCATGACACGCGCCGCCGCCCCCCGTAAACCTCAAGCACGCAGCCAGGCCAGAATCGATTCGATTCTCGACGCCGCCCGCACGCTGCTTGCCGAACAAGGGGTGGCCAGCCTGTCGATCTACAGCGTTGCCGAACGGGCCAGCATTCCGCCATCATCGGTGTATCACTTCTTCGCCAGCGTCCCGGCGCTGCTGGAAGCCCTGACCGCCGACATTCACGCCGCCTTCCGCGCATCGCTTCAAGCACCTATCGATCATGACCAACTCACCACCTGGCGCGACCTGTCACGCATCGTCGAACTGCGCATGCTCGCCATCTACAACGCCGACGCCGCCGCCCGCCAATTGATCCTCGCCCAACACGGCCTGGCAGAAATCAACCAGGCCGACCGTCAGCACGACATCGAACTGGGGCACTTGATGCTGGAGGTCTTTGATCGCCACTTCCAGCTGCCTGCGCTGCCGGATGACGTGGACGTGTTTGCGCTGGCAATGGAACTGGGGGACCGGGTGTATGCGCGATCTGTGCAGTTGCACGACGAAATCACACCGCGCATGGCCGAGGAAGGCATGCGCGTGTTTAATGCTTATTTGGGGTTGTATTTGCCGGTGTTTTTGGGGAAGCGCTTGAAAGTCACAACCTGATAGATTCATTCAGACGTGCCGGATGTTGTAAATACTTAGCGTAGTTTCTTTTTTCACGCGCCACCACAGACCTCTTATTAATAAAAGTCGAGCGATTAAAAAGGGCAGACCCTTCACGCTCAAGACGCACCATATAATCGACCTGTGCTTGGCGGTATTGAACTTTCGCCTCATAGGGTCTGGTAAACAGCTGACCATTACGATAAATAGGACGATCAGGATGAATCGTTTTAAGGCCTACCTCCTTAAGCGCGGATTTATACTCCTTAAGCGCGGCTTCGACAGTAAGATCAGTACTAGCAAACCGTTTCCGGACACCGCCTCGTCGTGTCCTAAGTGAACTCGAACCCCCTGACGCCTTTATCTTCATGCCTGGAGCAGTAGATGCAAAGCTATTACTACCCATGACTGACGATGACTGATTGACTGCAGAACCAAAAAATGGGGCTGCTCCCGTACTCGTAACAACACTCGATTGATCATTCTGAGAAACTAGCTGCTTTAGTTTGCTGGTGACCGGCTTGGATATTATCCTGGCTTTCCTAAAAGACAAGAAGCCAACCTTGCTTATTGCTCTTATAGCAACGATTGTGATATGCCCCGTCGGATCCACAAACCCAACCGGATCCCCACCCACATACCCATACGCATTCAACCCGCCCTCATCAAACGGGCTCAAGTTGTCCGGGCTATTAAACCGCATCAACACCGGGTTATAAGCCCGGTAGCCATTCCCCAGCAGATAATGCCCGGTCGCCGGATCGCAGCGTTCGCCATTGAACCCCAATAAACTGGTCAATCCGCTTTCAGCCGGATGATGACCGTAGACGCTGTAAGCCATAGGCTCAGTCCCGGTTTTATCCACAAGCTGCAAGACCGAGCGCTGCTGATCGGTCGCCAACAGCGTGGTGTCTAACCGGTCATCAGTACGCCGCTGCTGGGCCAATAACAGGTCTTCATGCTGAAACACTGTGCGCCGCACTGTGCCCTGTATCTCGGTCGCCAGCCGGTTCTTCTGGTAGAAGCGCTGAACATCCGCCTGCCCGGCCAGCGAGCTGGATGCCAGACGATCCAACGGGTCGTAGCGGTAGCGACATAAAACTGCTTGTGGAGCGGCCATGACTGAACCCTCCGTGGTGAGCCAGCATTTAGCATCCTGCAAAAGCCTTGTATGGCCTACCTGACAAAACTGCTAGGTCAACACCTACGGACCCACATTGACACGGAACATTAGCAGGCTCGGGTGTTTAGTGACTCGTGCTGTCGGATGACGTGGATGTGTTTGCGCTGGCGATGGAACTGGGGGGAGCGGGTGCGCGCGGTCGGTTCAGTTGCATGGCCACACACCGCATGGCAGAAGAACACATGCGGGAGATTGAAGCTCGTATGAGGTTGTATTCGTAGTTCTTGGCAAAGAGACTATCAAAGCAACCTTATTTCATATTTTTTTCATAGCGCGTAATCATCCGCTTAAATTTAACTTCATAGCGAGTTTTATAACCCGCCTGCGCATCCCGATAACCCGTTAGCATATTTTCATACCGCATTAAGCTCGCTGCATTAGACGCGTTGTCGGGAGCATTTCGAGGCTGCTTAGTATAATACTCCACCAATGCCTCTGCTCCCCTAACCTTTAATTCATGCAGTTTAAGTCTTCTTTTCGCAGCATTATATTTTTTAGGCAATTCTGCACTCGCTTCCGTCCAAAGCCAGCGCTTCATACTCTGCCGATACGGAACCCCAGACATCTTACCCACTACATCACTTACACTACTGTTCAATAATTCATCACCAACGTCTGAACTACGAGCCAGCAATTTTTTGAAAGAGGCGAAAGACTTATCTGGAGAGACATGCGCTGATGATGTAGGGATCTGATCGTGTAAAGTAACTGACGTATTAACACTTGATGAAGGCGGCTTCCCGACAGTAGATGCCACTGGCGTAACAATACGCTTAAACTTCGTCCCAGACACACTATCGATAGACCGTCTACCGGACATCGGAGTGAACCGTGCATGCCCCGAAGAATCCCCAAACCCAACCGGATCCCCACCCACATACCCATACGCATTCAACCCGCCCTCATCAAACGGGCTCAAGTTGTCCGGGCTATTAAACCGCATCAACACCGGGTTATAAGCCCGGTAGCCATTCCCCAGCAGATAATGCCCGGTCGCCGGATCGCAGCGTTCGCCATTGAACCCCAATAAACTGGTCAATCCGCTTTCAGCCGGATGATGACCGTAGACGCTGTAAGCCATAGGCTCAGTCCCGGTTTTATCCACAAGCTGCAAGACCGAGCGCTGCTGATCGGTCGCCAACAGCGTGGTGTCTAACCGGTCATCAGTACGCCGCTGCTGGGCCAATAACAGGTCTTCATGCTGAAACACTGTGCGCCGCACTGTGCCCTGTATCTCGGTCGCCAGCCGGTTCTTCTGGTAAAAGCGCTGAACATCCGCCTGCCCGGCCGGCGAACTGGATGCCAGACGATCCAGCGGGTCGTAGCGGTAACGGCATAGCACCGTTGAGTCTGGAGAAGTCATGGCAGATACTTCAAAGGGAACCGGTCTTCAGCATCCGGCAAACCCGCTCCTACGCCTACCACGTAGAACTGCTAGGCCAACAGCAAAAAACCCCGGAGGGTCAGGACCGTCCGGGGTGTTTTTTGCGCATCGGTTACAGCTTGGCGATGGAAACTTCAGTCGATTTCACGAAGGCGATGACCTCGCTGCCGACGACCAGCTCCAACTCTTTGACCGAGCGGGTGGTGATGACCGACGTCACGACGCCGGAAGCGGTCTGTACGTCGATTTCCGACAGTACGTCACCGTGGACGATTTCCTTGATGGTGCCTTTGAACTGGTTGCGAACGTTGATGGCTTTGATAGTCATGGCATGTCTTCCTTTGGGGATCGGGGTTAATTTGCCCAGCGTAATTGCGTAGGCAGTGGCGAAAACGGTTCCGGGTCGGGTGGCGAGCCGGGCAGTGCCAACACGCGGTTGAGCACTTCGGCTTCCAGCGCCGCAAGACGGTGCGAGCCGCGAGCACGTGGACGAGGCAGATCGACCAGCAGGTCGAGGCCGATCTGCCCTTCTTCGATCAGAATCACCCGGTCGGCGATGGCGACGGCCTCACTGACATCGTGGGTAACCAGCAGAACAGTGAAGCCGTGCTGACCCCACAGCTTTTCGATCAGTTGCTGCATTTCGATCCGCGTCAGGGCATCCAGCGCACCCAGTGGCTCATCGAGCAGCAGCAGGCGCGGCTTGTGAATCAGCGCACGCGCCAGCGCGACCCGTTGCTTTTGCCCACCGGACAGTGCGGCAGGCCACTCATTGGCCCGTTCGGCCAGCCCGACGGCTTCAAGCGCTTCGAGCGCCTGCGCACGCCAGTCACCGCTGAGGCCCAGGCCGACGTTGTCGATGATCTTTTTCCAGGGCAGCAAGCGCGCTTCCTGGAACATCAATCGTGTGTCTTCGCGAGCATCGTCCAGCGGCGCAGAGCCTGCCAGAAGCTGGCCCTGCGTCGGCTTGTCGAGACCGGCGAGCAAGCGCAGCAAGGTACTTTTGCCGCAACCGCTACGCCCGACGATGGCGACGAACTGACCGGCCGGAATGTGCAGGTCGATATCCTTGAGCACTTCCCGGGTGCCGAACGCTTTTTTCAGGCGGTGTATCGCCAGCGGAATGCCGCGCAGCAGATGCGGCGGTGGCTGCTGTTTAAGACTGGTCATGCGGCACCGCCTTTGCTCGTTTGATAGGCCGGATGCCAGCGCAGGCAAACGCGCTCCAGGCCTCGCGCAGCCAAGTCGGCCAGTTTGCCGAGGACGGCGTACAGCACGATGGCCAGCACCACGATGTCGGTTTGCAGGAATTCCCGCGCATTCATCGCCAGGTACCCGATGCCGGAGCTGGCAGAAATGGTTTCGGCCACGATCAGCGTCAGCCACATGAAGCCCAGCGCAAAGCGCACACCCACCAGAATCGAAGGCATCGCACCCGGCAGAATCACATGACGAAACAGGCTGAAACCGGACAGGCCATAACTGCGGGACATTTCCACCAGCGCCGGATCAATGTTGCGGATGCCGTGGTAGGTGTTCAGGTAGATCGGGAACAGCGTGCCGAGCGCAACCAAAAAGACCTTGGCGGTCTCGTCGATGCCGAACCACAGAATGACCAGCGGAATCAGCGCCAGATGCGGGATGTTGCGGATCATCTGCACCGAACTGTCCAGCAGACGCTCGCCCCATGAGCTCAGGCCGGTGATAAAACCCAGTGCCAGGCCGATGCCGCCACCAATGGCGAAGCCGATACCGGCGCGCCAGCCGCTGATTGCCAGGTGAGTCCAGATTTCACCGCTGGCCACCAGTTTGACGCCCGCTTCAATGACGGCGCTGGGTGCCGGCAGGATGCGCGTCGACAACCATCCGGCGCTGACCGACAACTGCCAGACCGCCAGCAACAGGACAGGAAGTGCCCACGGCGCCAGCCGATGAACAATGCGTTGCGAAGCACTAAGGCTCATGGAGTTGTCTCCTCATGGGGCCTGATCATCACTGTGCCTGGGCCACAGCAGCAGGTGGCGTCCAGACCACATCAGCAATGCTGAGCGGCTTGGGGATCAGTTTCAGTTGGAAAAACGTGTCAGCGATCTTCTGCTGCGCGGCGACAACCGGCGGGGTGATGAACAGCGCGCCGTAGCCCTGTCGCTTCACCGAGGTCAGGGTAATGTCGGCAGGCAGACCCAGCAGGGGTGCAACCTGTTTGGTCACTTCTTCGGGGTGAGCCTTGGACCATTCACCCACCGCCCGCACTTCTTCGATCAGGGCCTGGATGACTTTCGGGTTGTTTTGCGCGTACGGCCTGGTCGCCAGATAGAACTGGTGGTTGTCGACGATGCCGGTGCCGTCTTTCAGCGTCCGGGCTTGCAATTGCTGCTCAGCCGCAGCCTGGTAAGGGTCCCAGATGACCCAGGCATCCACACTGCCGCGTTCGAATGCGGCACGCGCATCCGCCGGGGGCAGGAAGACGGTCTGGATATCGGAGTACTTCAGGCCCGCATCTTCCAGCGCCTTGACCAGCAGGTAGTGAACGTTCGAGCCTTTGTTAAGGACGACTTTTTTACCTTTCAGGTCTTTTACTGAAGTGATCGGCGAATCCTTGGGCACCAGTATGGCTTCGCTGTTGGGTGCTGGCGGTTCGTAGGCGACATACAGCAGATCCGCGCCAGCCGCCTGAGCGAAAACGGGAGGTGTTTCACCGGTCACGCCGAAGTCGATGGAACCGACGTTCAGGCCTTCGAGCAACTGCGGCCCGCCGGGGAATTCGGTCCATTGAACCTTGACGCCCTGCTCGGCCAGGCGCTTTTCCAGCGAGCCTTTGGCCTTGAGCAGCACCAGCGTGCCGTACTTCTGATAACCGATGCGCAGGTCCTGTGCCTGGGCCTGAGTAACCACGCCAAGAGCGACCGCAGCAGCAAACAGCGCGACAAGACCTCGACGCAAAATGACAGTGCGCATGCAGCGCTCCTTTACCGGGTATTGGACAGTGCCAGCTCGGTCAGTCACAGACGAGCAAAGCGGGAATAGAGACGACCTTAGCAGCACTTTTTTATATCTATAAATCTTATTTATTCATTTAGTTATTCCATAAATGAATATAAAGACCACACTACTGTTTGCGTATCGCGGCCAGGTGACGCCGAGCGTCACGCAATGCATTCCCACGCTGGAGCGTAGGAACGAGCGGTGATCGGAAGAACACCTATCGTGCCCATGCTCCGCGTGGGCATGCCGTTCTGGACGCTCTGCGTCCGATCTTGAGTATGCGGTGCGGCGCAGATGTGTGACGCAGAGCGTCACGCAGGGCATTCCCACGCTGGAGCGTAGGAACGAGCGGTGATCGGAAGAACACCTATCGTGCCCATGCTCCGCGTGGGCATGCCGTTCTGGACGCTCTGCGTCCGATCTTGAGTATGCGGTGCGGCGCAGATGTGTGACGCAGAGCGTCACGCAGGGCATTCCCACGCTGGAGCGTAGGAACGAGCGGTGATCGGAAGAACACCTATCGTGCCCATGCTCCGCGTGGGCATGCCGTTCTGGACGCTCTGCGTCCGATCTTGAGTATGCGGTGCGGCGTAGATGTGTGACGCAGAGCGTCACGCAAGGCATTCCCACGCTGGAGCGTAGGAACGAGCGTTGGTCGCAAGAACACCTATCGTGCCCATGCTCCGCGTGGGCATGCCGTTCTGGACGCTCTGCGTCCGATCCTGAGTATGCGGTGCGGCGCAGATGTGTGACGCAGAGCGTCACGCAATGCATTCCCACGCTGGAGCGTGAGGAACGAGCGTTGGTCGCAAGAACACCTATCGTGCCCATGCTCCGCGTGGGCATGCCGTTCTGGACGCTCTGCGTCCGGGCCAAGCGTGTTCGGGCGGCATAAAAAAGGGCCGTTAAACGGCCCAAATACCCCACGCTTGGTTGATCGAACAATCAGCGGTTTGGCTGTGGCGTCAGTCGCAGGTAAGGCGTGACTGCCTTGTAGCCTTTCGGAAAACGTTGCTTGATCTCGGCCTCATCCTTGATCGACGGGACGATCACTACATCATCGCCGTCGACCCAATTGGCAGGCGTGGCCACTTTGTAGTTGTCGGTCAGTTGCAAGGAGTCGATGACCCGCAGAATCTCGTGAAAATTGCGCCCCGTGCTAGCCGGGTAGGTAATGGTCAAACGAACTTTCTTGTTCGGGTCGATCACAAACAGCGAGCGCACCGTCAGCGTGTCATTGGCATTGGGATGAATCAGGTCGTACAGGTCGGACACCTTGCGGTCGGCATCGGCTAGAATCGGAAAGTTGACCTGTGTGTTCTGCGTGGTGTTGATGTCGTCGATCCACTTGATGTGCGAATCGACCGGGTCTACAGACAGCGCAATGGCCTTCACGCCGCGCGTGGCAAACTCGTCTTTCAATTTGGCAGTGAAACCCAGCTCCGTGGTGCAGACCGGCGTGAAGTCGGCCGGATGAGAAAACAACACACCCCAGCTGTTGCCGAGCCATTCATGGAAACGGATACGACCTTCGCTGGATTCCTGCTCGAAGTCGGGGGCGATGTCGCCAAGTCGCAGAGTCATGGTGTTGCTCCTCGTCATGTTCAGGTGTGACTTGATATGAACTGACTGTGCGCCTCGCAAGCGAAAATTAAAAAGAATAAATAACGCCGCGCATATACCCATATGGAATATTGAAAAACAGACAAAAGAAACCCCGCACTGTGCGGGGCTTCTTCACGCTTCAGTACACTTACATGAAGTTGTAGGTGTAGTTGAAGATCAGACGGGTTTGATCGGTGTTGGACGAGTTGTTCAGGTCGCCATCGGCACGGTAAGTACCGTGACGCAGCGTTGTACCGAAACCTTTCATCGGACCGCTCTGGATCACGTAGTCAACACGCATGTCGGTTTCCCACTCCGAGTACTCTTCTTTACCGGTAGTGCGATCACGAATGTCGTCTGCGTGCAGGTAGGCGATTGCAGCTTTCAGGCCTGGAATGCCTGCTTTGGCGAAGTCATACGAGTACTGACCGAAGGTGGTGTTCTCACCTGCACGGTTGAAGCCGTTGACCATCGAGTCAGTGAACAGGTAGAAGCTAGAACCGCCGTTACCTTCAAGGCTCGAAGTGCTGGTGCCGTTCTTGGTGACGTTACCCTGGTTCAGGAAAACCATACCGCCGTCATCGCCGACCTGTTGATGGCCAACCATGAATGCATGGCCACCCAGGGCGTAAGTGAACATGGCGGACCAGGTGGAGTTATCCACTTCGCCAGCGTTCTTGGCGTAACCGTTGTTGTTGTTGAAACGGTAGCCGGTCGCTGCGTCGCTGTTTTTGCCGTCAGAGCTGCTGTTGAAATAACGCAGGTCAGTCTTGAAGGACTGGTTGTCGCTGATCGGGTAAACATGAACCAGGCCCAGGAAGTGTTGCTTGTAGAAGTCTTCCAGGTTGGCGTAGTAGTACTGCAGGGTCAGGTCTTTGGTGACTTTCCAGTCAGCACCGGCGAAGCGGAACTGATCGGCAGTCTCGGAAGCGCCGGCAATGGACAGGTCAGTCCAGTTGCTCGAAGCACGGCCGATGGACTTGTTCAACTGACCAGCAGTGAAGGTGACGGTGTCCAGATCCTTGGAAGTCAGGATGCCGCCCTGGAAAGCCTGAGGCAGAAGACGACCGTCGTTGCTGACCAGGATTGGCAGGTTAGGTGCCAATGCATTACCGACTTTCAGCTCGGTCTTCGAGAAGCGTACCTTGCCGTTGGCGCCCAGACGGCTCCACTCGCTGACAGCAGAACCGTCGCTGTCGGTAGGCAGAATGCCGCCATTGGCTGCAGCGGCGTGGTTGCCACGGCCGCCATCAAGGTGAACACCGACCAATCCCTGGACGTCCAGACCAAAACCGACAGTGCCTTGAGTGAAGCCCGACAGGTAGTCGAATTTCAGGCCAGTGGCCGTCTCACGGTTGTTGTGGGTAGTGCCTTCGCGGAAATCGTTATCGAAATACAGAGTACGAGAACTAACGGACGCTTTGCTGTCTTCAAGGAAACCAGCTGCACCGGCCTGCTGGGCCAGTACACCGACGGTTACGGCCAAGGCCAGGGTGGACTTCTTCATTAACTACGCTCCTCGTGAATCTAATTTTTTATGTCCTTGGTGCCGGGCGTTGCCCTGACCCAAGGATTTCGCGAAAGGCGACAGTCCCGACCTGGAGGTCAATGGATTCTGTCTACCCCGACTTTGACTAGACCGCGCATGTCAGAGGCCGTACGTGCGTGAAAACCTTAATATCCAAAAAGCCAAAAAATGCAGGCCTTAAAGAACATTCAGGCATATGTCACAACTCGTGTCAGCCCAGACGTCACGGAGTGTATCGACCTAATTGAGCAATTCCCAAAATTTATTTTGGTACCGTTCGTCAGATCTGTTGTTTTTATGCCACCGACCGGCCAAGTCACGACCAAGCGGTCACAGACGCCCACGACAGAACCCAATCAGCCTGTCAGCAAAAGCCTTGTAAAACGGGCACTTCGGGGAGATTAGGGAGTAAATGTGACAGTTGTCACCACTTTGACGCCAGTCCGTCCCAGGTCGTGAAAAAAATTCGAAATTCCGCTTTTCAGAAGGCATTTGAGGCCCTTTTCAGGGGTTCGGGCACGTCGTCAACTGTAGTCGAGATGAACAAAAAGGCAATTCCGGTGTCGTGCGCGTCTTTGTTCGGGCTGATCGGCAGATGCAAAAGCTTGATGCCCTGTGCATTCGCAGGGCAAAACACCTCATAAGCTAATGCTTAAAAGTTATTTATTTTGAAATTCTTAGATCAATTAGTCTCTGTTTCCAGCCAGTCTTCGGCCCGTCTGATTCGGAGCTTCACCATGAAACTGCACTTTTCCCTGCGCTTGCTGACCGCGTTATCGTTGACTGGCGCAACCTTTCTCGCGCAAGCGGCCGACTTTACGGTTGCTTACCAGACCACGGTCGATCCGGCCAAAGTGGCACAGGCCGATAACACCTACGAGAAGGCCACTGACTCAAAAATTGCCTGGCGCAAATTCGAGAATGGGGCCGATGTCATCACCGCCATTGCCTCGGGCGACGTACAGATCGGCTATCTCGGCTCAAGCCCCTTCACGGCGGCCGCTACGCGCAAGCTGCCGGTCGAGACGTTTCTGATCGCCACGCAGATTGGCGCCGCCGAGGCGCTGGTTGCCCGCAACGGCTCGGGGATCAATTCGCCACAGGACCTGATCGGCAAAAAAATCGCCGTGCCGTTTGTGTCCACGGGTCACTACAGCCTGCTGGCTGCACTCAAGCACTGGAACATCAATCCGGCCAGGGTCACGATTCTGAACCTCGCCCCGCCCGCCATCGCCGCAGCCTGGAAACGCGGTGACATCGACGCCACCTACGTCTGGGACCCGGCGCTGGGCGTGGCCAAGGAAACCGGCAAGGTGCTGATCACGTCCGGCGAACTGGCCAAGGTCGGCGCGCCCACGTTCGACGCCTGGATTGTGCGCAAGGATTTCGCCGACAAACACCCGGAAGTCGTCAAGGCTTTCGCCAACGTGACGCTTGAGGCCTACGCCCGTTACCGCCAGGACCCTGCTGCCTGGATCGCCGATACGACCAACATCGACAAGCTGACCCGGCTTTCCGGCGCCAAGGCCTCTGACGTGCCGGGCCTGCTGCAAGGCAATGTCTATCCGCTGGCCGCCGAGCAGCGCGCGCTGCTCGGCGCACCGACCATCGAGGCGGTGACCAAAACGGCGGTGTTCCTCAAAGAGCAGGGCAAGGTCGACGCCGTGCTGCCTGATTACTCGCCTTACGTCAGCGCCCGTTTCATTGCCCCGTAAGTGCGCTGAACGCGAGGAGACACAGCATGGCTCTGTTAAAACTGGAGCGCATCGGCGCTCATTATCCCGGCGCAACCGCACCGGTATTGGCGGACATCAGCCTGAGTCTGGGGCCGCAGCAACTGTTGGTCGTGCTCGGGCCGTCAGGCAGCGGTAAAACCTCACTGCTGAACCTGATTGCCGGTTTCATCCAGCCCGGCAGCGGGCGTATCACGCTGGACGGTATTGCCGTAGAAGGACCAAGCGCAGAGCGCGGCGTGGTGTTTCAGGACGATGCGCTGTTGCCTTGGCAGGATGTGCTGGCCAATGTTGCATTCGGCCTGGAACTGGCCGGTGTCAACCGCAGCGAACGTGAAGCACGGGCGCGGGAAATGCTTGCGCTGGTGGACCTGGCGGGCTTCGAGCAGCGAAGAATCTGGCAGTTGTCTGGCGGGCAACGGCAACGCGTCGGCCTCGCCCGGGCACTGGCCGCAGACCCGCGCATCCTGTTGATGGACGAGCCTTTTGGCGCACTGGATGCCTTCACCCGTGAACAGATGCAGGAGTTGCTGCTGCAAGTCTGGCAGCGCACTGCCAAACCGGTGTTTCTGATTACCCACGATATAGAGGAAGCAGTGTTCCTCGCCACCGACCTGGTTCTGCTGGCCCCCAACCCAGGGCGCATCGCCGAACACCTGCACCTGGACTTTGGTCGCCGCTATCGCAACGGCGAATCGGCGCGTGCAATCAAGTCTGACCCGCGCTTCATCGAGACCCGCGAGCAGGTGCTGGCCAGCGTGTTCTCTCAACGTAACGAGGAAAAGCACGCATGAGCAGCCCCGAACTGATCGATATCGAGCGCCGAGAGATAACGCTACCTGACGCCGGAACCGCGGATGTTCGCTTGAGCACCCGAGCCATCAGCGCGCTTACACTCGCAATACTCTTGACCCTGTGGTGGGCCGTGACTGCCGGAGGCTGGATCGAGCCGCTGTTCCTGCCATCGCCTGCGGACGTACTGGGCAAAGGCTGGCTGCTGCTGACCAAGGGCTACATGGATTCCACGCTCTGGCAACATCTGGGTGCCAGCCTGCAACGTATCGGTCTGGCACTGGGCGCGGCGATTCTCACGGCGATTCCGGTCGGCATTGCCATCGGCCATAACCGTATCGCGCGCGGGATTTTCGACCCGCTGATCGAGTTTTACCGTCCCATACCGCCACTGGCCTACCTGCCGCTGATCGTGATCTGGTTCGGCATCGGTGAATTCTCCAAGGTGCTGCTGATTTATCTGGCGATCTTCGCGCCGATTGCCATCGCCACAGCCACCGGAGTTCGCACCGTGGACCCGAACAGGGTGCGTGCAGCCCAATCGCTGGGGGCCACGCGCGGACAGCTGATTCGCCACGTCATACTGCCCAGTGCGCTCCCGGACATCCTCACGGGGATTCGCATCGGCCTGGGTGTGGGCTGGTCCACATTGGTAGCGGCCGAGCTGATCGCCGCCACCAGCGGGCTTGGCTTCATGGTCCAGTCAGCTGCGCAGTTTCTGGTGACAGACGTGGTGGTGCTGGGGATTCTGGTGATCGCCGTTGTCGCTTTCGGCATGGAACTGGGCCTGCGCGCACTGCAACGCAAGCTGGTGCCCTGGCACGGTCAACATCATTAATGCATCAGTATGGGTTTTTGCATCGCGGTGGTGCGCAAATAGAGTGCATCTCCTGAAGTGGCACGCTCGGGCCAATAGCCCCATGAATCTTTTTGGGGGCCGAAAGGGCAGCGTTAACGAGGACTCTTCAGAAAAACGGCACAGGCCTGATGAGCGCGCAATAAATTCATGATTTTCAATGAATTATGAATTTAAACGATGCAACTATCAGGCGATAAACAGCTTGGCAGCGCTATAAAACATCGCTCTTTCGGGTTAAAGCTCAAAAACTGGCACGCACTCTGCAATAGGTCTTGTAACACCAGTTTTGGGGACCTTGGTACAGGCAGGCCGGGGATTCCCCTCTTTTATTCCTCCCGGAGACTGACCTCCAGTCTCCAGCGCCCGTCCACACACTCTGTGCGCCAGTCGCCATGAAGCGGACGGGCTGCCAGGAGCGTCAGCACCAAGCCCTTCTCTCCCCGCTCAACCTTCCAGCGCGCCACCTTGTTGTCGAAGGTCAGTTCGCCGTTCCACGGTCGTCCAGACGCTGCGACGTTCACCACCACCGCGCCATCCACCGTCGCTCCCTGATACTTGGGTTCTTCGTTGAACCAGAGTGCAAGGCCTGCAGGCAACTCTTCAATCTGCTCCAGCTCGACAGGGTCCGGCTGCTGCAAGCGACCAATGATGGTGCCTACCGTAAAGCCGACAATCGCCATCGAACCAAGAACACGCGGCCATAGCTTCGGTCTCGGGTCCTCTTCGGGGGTAGAATGCATCCCGTCCTTTCGTTCGGAGCCGTGCATGTTTCACGTCATCCTTTTTCAACCAGAAATTCCGCCGAATACCGGCAATGTCATCAGGCTATGCGCCAACAGCGGCTGCACCCTGCATTTGATCGAACCCTTGGGTTTCGAGCTGGACGACAAGCGCCTGCGCCGTGCCGGTCTCGATTATCACGAGTATGCCACGCTGCAGACGCACGCAGACCTGGCGACCTGCCTGGAGAAGATCGGCAACCCGCGATTATTCGCCTTTACCACCAAAGGCTCACGCCCCTTCCATGATGCGAGCTTCGAGCCAGGTGATGCGTTTTTGTTCGGTCCTGAAAGCCGCGGGCTGCCCGCTGACATTCTCGACTCGCTGAGCAGCGACCATCGCCTGCGTCTGCCCATGCGCGAAGGCTGCCGCAGCCTGAACCTTTCCAACACAGTGGCCGTGGCGGTTTATGAGGCGTGGCGTCAGCACGGGTTTGCTTAGGCCTAAGTACGGCCGCACTCTGCATCGTCAGTGCCATCGCGATAAAAAGCACCCATGGCCCAGCCGCCGTTCTTGAGCAGACACAAAAAAGCGCCCCGAAAGGCGCTTTTTGCTTGCAGCGGTAACACTTACTGAACAGTCGGCGTTTCGCCAGCTTCCTGCATGCGTTGCAGCTCTTGCGCATACAGCGCATCGAAGTTCACCGGGGCCAGCATCAGCGCAGGGAAAGAACCGCGTACGACCAGGTTGTCGATGGCTTCGCGAGCATACGGGAACAGGATGTTCGGGCAGAACGCGCCCAGTGTGTGGCTCATCGCGCCGTCGTCCAGACCCTTGATCAGGAAGATACCGGCCTGCTGAACTTCGACGATGAACGCCACTTCGTCGCCATTGTTGACGGTGACGGAGAGGGTCAGCACGACTTCGTAGAAATCGCCTTCCAGCTGCTTCTGACGGGTGTTGAGGTCCAGGCTGACGGTCGGGGTCCATTCCTGGCGGAAAATTGCCGGGCTTTTTGGTGCTTCGAACGACAGGTCGCGAACGTAGATACGCTGCAGGGAAAATTGTGGGCCGTTTTCTTCGTTTTCAACAGCGCCGTTGTTCGGTTGATCGGTCATCTCGGATCCTTGTCAGATAGGGCTGAAAGATTAAGGGGAATCAGGCCAGCAGCGCATCGAGCTTGCCGGCACGCTCCAGAGCAAACAGGTCATCGCAGCCGCCCACGTGGGTCGAGCCGATCCATATCTGGGGTACAGACGTGCGACCGGCCTTCTTGGTCATTTCGGCGCGAAGCTGAGGCTTGCCGTCGACCCTGATTTCCTCGAAGGCCACGCTTTTGCTCTGCAACAGCTGCTTGGCACGTATGCAATACGGGCAGTAGTCGCTGGAATAGACGATGACTTGAGTCATTTTCACTTCACCAGAGGAAGGTTGTCGCCGCGCCAGCTGGAAATGCCGCCGGACAGTTTGGCCGCCTTGAAGCCGGATTTGAGCAGTTCACGGGCGGTGCTGCCCGCATGCTGCCCCATTGCGTCGACGATGATCAACGTCTTGTCCTTGTATTTCTGCAGTTCAGCGGTGCGGGTCAGCACCTTGTCCTGCGGAAAGTTCAGGGAACCGACGATGTGGCCTGCCGTGAAATCCTTTTTCGAGCGCACGTCGATGACCACCGCCTCATCGCGGTTGACCATCGCCGTCAGCTCGCGAGTGCTGAGGCTGGCGCCGCCTTTGCTCAGTTCGTAGGCAATCAGCAGTGCCAGCAGAATGACGAAGGCGCCGGTGATCAAATAGTGGTTAGTGGCGAATTCAAGCAGGTGAGCAACCATCAGTAGGTTCCAGGGCGTTAAAATGTCGGCCAGTATACACAGCAGCCAAGGTCGGCCAAAGTCCGTACGGCAGTGACGCCGTTTGAACTTGTCCTTAAAATGCCGTTCCCTTGTACTTTATCCAACCAGCATCGAGTGGGTTCTATGACTGCCACGCCAAAACCTCTGGTTCTTATCATCCTGGATGGCTTCGGACACAGCGAAAGCCACGAAGGCAATGCCATCCTGGCCGCGAAAATGCCCGTCATGGATCGCCTTTATGAAAGCATGCCCAACGGCCTGATCTCCGGGTCGGGCATGGATGTCGGTCTGCCGGACGGGCAGATGGGCAACTCCGAAGTCGGGCACATGAACCTCGGCGCAGGCCGCGTGGTGTATCAGGACTTCACTCGGGTGACCAAGGCGATTCGTGACGGTGAGTTCTTCGAGAACCCGACCATCTGCGCCGCCGTGGATAAAGCGGTCAGCGCGGGCAAGGCCGTCCACATCATGGGCCTGTTGTCCGATGGCGGCGTTCACAGTCATCAGGACCATCTGGTGGCCATGGCCGAGCTGGCGGTCAAACGCGGCGCGGAGAACATCTACCTACACGCGTTTCTCGACGGTCGTGACACACCACCGCGCAGTGCAAAAAAATCCCTTGAGCTGATGGACGACACCTTCGCCCGCCTGGGCAAAGGTCGCACTGCCACGATCATTGGCCGTTACTTCGCAATGGACCGCGATAACCGCTGGGACCGGGTGTCCGCGGCTTACAACCTGATCGTCGACAGCAGCGCCGAATTCCACGCAGACAGCGGTGTGGCGGGGCTGGAAGCGGCCTACGCGCGTGACGAGAACGACGAATTCGTCAAAGCCACGCGCATCGGCGAACCGGCCCGGGTGGAAGACGGCGACGCCGTGGTGTTCATGAACTTCCGTGCCGACCGCGCCCGTGAGCTGACCCGCGTGTTTGTCGAGGATGACTTCAAGGACTTCGAGCGCGCTCGTCAGCCCAAGGTCAACTACGTCATGCTGACCCAATACGCGGCAAGCATCCCCGCGCCCTCGGCCTTTGCGGCGGGCAGCTTGAAGAACGTGCTGGGTGAATACCTGGCAGACCACGGCAAGACACAACTGCGCATCGCCGAAACCGAAAAATACGCCCACGTCACCTTCTTCTTCTCCGGCGGCCGTGAAGAACCGTTTCCGGGCGAAGAACGCATCCTGATTCCATCGCCAAAAGTCGCGACCTACGACCTGCAGCCGGAAATGAGTGCCCCGGAAGTCACTGACAAGATTGTCGACGCCATCGAGCATCAGCGTTATGACGTGATCATCGTCAACTACGCCAACGGCGACATGGTGGGCCACAGCGGCATCATGGAAGCAGCGATCAAGGCCGTTGAATGCCTGGACGTGTGCGTTGGACGCATTACCGAGGCGCTGGAAAAAGTCGGCGGCGAAGCGTTGATCACTGCTGACCACGGCAACGTCGAGCAGATGACCGACGACTCCACAGGCCAGGCACATACCGCCCACACCTCGGAGCCAGTGCCGTTCATTTATGTCGGCAAACGCCCGTTGAAAGTTCGCAAAGGCGGCGTTCTGGCTGACGTGGCGCCGACCATGCTGCATTTGCTGGGCATGGAGA
The DNA here is from genome assembly GCF_002093745.1 of Pseudomonas graminis. Classification (GTDB taxonomy): domain Bacteria; phylum Pseudomonadota; class Gammaproteobacteria; order Pseudomonadales; family Pseudomonadaceae; genus Aquipseudomonas. The sequence goes on along the minus strand of NZ_MTSB01000015.1, from coordinate 117,831 downwards.
AACCGCAAGAGATGACGGGGCAGTCGATCCTCGTAGACGAGTAAACCGCTGAAAACCGGCCTTTAGCCATCAAGGCAGGCCGGTTTTTATGTCTTCAGCCCTAAAGCATTCGCTGCGGGGCGTTTTTTTTGCAGCGCATGGCGGGCATACTAGGCCTGACATTTTTTCTCACAATTCCTCGGTATCGCCCACCCACATGCTCCGCGCCTTGATTGCCCTTGCTTTGATCTGCCTGCTCAATCCGGCGTTTGCCGAAGACGAGCGTGTGCAAACCCAAAAACAGATAGATGCTGCGCGTCAGGATGTGACGGAGCTGCAAAAAGTCCTGGGCAAACTTCAGGAAGAACGTGCCGGTGTCCAGAAGGACCTGCGCACCACTGAAACCGAAATGGGTACGCTGGAAAAGCAGGTCGAGGTCCTGCAAAAGGAACTAAAAAAGACGGAAACCGAGCTGCAAAAGCTCGACAGTGAGAAAAAAAAATTAAACAGCGCCCGCGTTGAACAGCAACGCCTGATTGCGATCCAGGCCCGCGCCGCCTATCAGAGTGGCCGCCAGGAATACCTCAAGCTGTTGCTCAATCAGCAGCACCCCGAAAAGTTCGCACGGACCCTCACCTATTACGACTACCTGAGCAAAGCGCGCCTGGAGCAATTGCGCGGTTTCAATGAAACCCTGCGCCAGCTGGCCAACGTCGAAAAGAATATCGACCTGCAACAGGCACAACTGCTGGTGCAAAAGAGCAACCTGGACAGCCAGAGCGAAGAGCTGGCCAAGGTTCGCCAGGAGCGTCAGCAGGCCTTGGCCAAGCTGAATCAGGACTACAAGGCTCGCGACCAGAAGCTGCAGGCCCGCCAACAGGATCAAGCCGATCTGGCCAAAGTCCTCAAGACCATCGAGGAAACCCTGGCGCGTCAGGCGCGTGAAGCCGAAGAGGCCCGCCAGAAGGCGCTGGTTGCCGCCCGCGAGGCTGAAGAGAAGCGTCAGCGCGAAGCCGAGGCCGTCGCCCGCAATAACAGCAGCAGCAACAGTAGCAAAAGCGATGATGAACCCGCACCGCGCCGCCCGGTCAAAGCCCCCGGCGCAGTCGTTTCCAGTGCCGGTGTCTCGTATGGCGGTCCTTTTGCACAGGCCAAGGGCAAACTTCCATGGCCTATCGATGGTCGACTGCTTGCGCGTTTCGGTGAAGCACGCGGTGATGACGAACGAACCAAATGGGACGGCGTCATGATCAGCGCGGCAGCCGGCAGTCAGGTACATGCCGTACACGGCGGACGAGTGGTGTTCGCTGACTGGTTGCGCGGTGCCGGGCTTCTGGTCATTCTGGACCATGGCAATGGCTATTTGACCCTATACGGGCACAACCAGAGCCTGCTCAAGTCGGCAGGTGACATTGTAAAAGCCGGTGAAGCGATTTCCACGGTCGGCAATAGTGGTGGTCAGGACACGGCAGCGTTGTACTTTGCTATTCGTCAGCAGGGTCGCCCCAGCGATCCGGCCCAATGGTGCCGCACTCAAGGATAAGTCGGCGTCAATATCTGTAGGAGTTCGTTAGACATGCTGCATTTGTCCCGCCTCACCTCGCTGGCCCTGGCGATTGCCATCGTTATCGGCGCGCCACTGGCGCAAGCTGCCGAAAAAACCGCGCCAGCCACGCCTGCAGCAGTCGCGCCCGCCAAAGCCAATGCCACCGCCAAACCGCCGCTGCCACTGGAAGAGCTGCGCACCTTTGCGGAGGTCATGGACCGGGTCAAAGCTGCCTACGTCGAGCCGGTGGACGACAAGACACTGCTGGAAAACGCCATCAAGGGCATGCTCAGCAACCTTGACCCGCATTCCGCGTACCTCGGCCCGGAAGACTTCCAGGAGCTGCAGGAAAGCACCAGCGGCGAATTCGGCGGTCTGGGCATCGAGGTGGGCGTCGAAGACGGCCTGGTCAAAGTGGTTTCCCCCATCGACGACACGCCCGCTTCCAAGGCAGGCATCGAGGCTGGCGACCTGATCGTGAAGATCAATGGCACGCCGACCCAGGGCCAGAACATGCAGGAAGCGGTCGACAAGATGCGCGGCAAGATCGGCGAAAAGATCACCCTGACGCTGGTGCGCGATGGCGGCACGCCGTTTGATGTGACGCTGGCGCGGGCGACCATTCAGGTCAAGAGCGTCAAGGCGCAGATGCTGGAAAACGGCTACGGCTATATCCGCATCACCCAGTTCCAGGTCAAGACCGGTGAAGAAGTCGGCAAGGCGCTGGCCAAGTTCCGTAAAGACAACGGCAAGAAAATGAGCGGTCTGATTCTCGACCTGCGCAACAACCCGGGCGGCGTGCTTCAGTCGGCTGTGCAGGTGGCGGATCACTTCCTCACCAAAGGCCTGATCGTTTACACCAAAGGCCGTATCGCCAACTCCGAATTGCGCTTCTCGGCGGACCCGGCGGATGCCAGCGAAGGTGTGCCTCTGGTCGTGCTGATCAACGGCGGCAGCGCCTCTGCGTCGGAAATCGTCGCCGGTGCCCTGCAAGACCAGAAACGCGGGATCCTGATGGGCACCGACACCTTCGGCAAAGGCTCGGTACAAACCGTTCTGCCGCTGAACAACGACCGCGCGCTGAAGATCACCACGGCGCTGTATTACACGCCGAACGGTCGCTCGATTCAGGCGCAGGGCATCAACCCTGACATCGTGGTACGCCGGGCCAAAGTCACCAGCGAAGCGGACGGCGAGAACTACAAGGAAGCCGACCTGATGGGCCACTTGGGCAATGGCAACGGCGGCGCCGACAAGCCGACCGTCAAGGGTGGCGCAGCGGCCAAGGCGCGTCCGCAGGATGACGACTTCCAGCTCAGCCAGGCGCTCAGCCTGCTGAAGGGGCTGAGCATCACCCGCGGCAACTGACGGATGCGCGTTCTCGCCCTGTTGCTGCTGACGTTCTCGATCACTGGTGCCGTTCATGCGGCGCCAGTCGAGAGCGCAGGCAAAGCGCCTACCGCTTACCTCAGCCTGATCATCGATGATCTGGGCCAGAATTCGGAGCGCGACAGCCGCACACTGGCGCTTCCCGGCCCGGTCACACTGGCGATCATGCCCGACACCCCACACGCCACCGACTTTGCCCGCGAGGCTCATCGCGCCGGTAAAACGGTGATGCTGCACATGCCGATGGACCCGGCCACAGGCCCATATGCCTGGCACCCCGAACTGCCTCTGCCCGAGCTGGAAAGCCGTCTCAATGCCGCGCTGCTGAAGGTGCCGTACGCCGCCGGCATCAATAACCACATGGGCAGCCGCATGACTGCCGAGCCTGTCGCCATGGCCTGGCTGATGGCCGAGTTGCAGCGGCGTCATCTGTTCTTTGTCGACAGCCGCACCAGCGCCAAAACCGTGGCCGCCGCCGAGGCGCAGCGAGCAGGTCTGGCCAGCGTCTCGCGCGATGTGTTTCTGGACGACGAACGCACCGCCGAAGCCATCACCCGACAGCTGCAAATCGCTATAAAACTGGCCCACAAGCAGGGTTCGGCCGTTGTAATCGGCCACCCCTACCCCGTCACACTGGACGTGCTGGAGCGCGAACTGCCTAAGCTGAAGGCTCAAGGTGTCGAATGGATCGACCTGCGCAGCATGATCAGCGAGCGTGGCAATCAGGCAAGCGCGGCGCACGGCAAGAACGGGCTGTATCGCTGAGCCGGCCCGCACGGAGTCAGCGCATTCCATCCGTGAAGTAAGGCAAATCTGTTTTCGATGCCCACTGCCCGTCAAGCCTTGATAACCCTGTCAATTCCGACTTAAAGGATAAGGTCTCCACAACGGAGACCAAGATACGGTTATCAAGGACGATAATGATGAAGCAACTCACACTCTCGGGAGCATTCTGCATCGCGGCGCTGCTCCCCTTCTCTGCCCATGTTTCCGCTACGGATCTGGGCGAGGGCCTGCTCTCTCTGGCCCCTTCGAAAGCACTGTTGAACGCGGACGGCTCACGCGATCACTGGAACGGCATTGGTCGCATCAAGAGCAAGACCGGCTCCAACTGCACTGCAACACTTATCGATACGCGAAGCCCGGACAGTCCGTCTGATGCCTCGGCTTATGTCATCACCAGCGGTCACTGCATCAATCGCCAGACCGGCATGATGATCACGGATGGCGAGATCGAAGGCAGTATCCAGTTCAACTTCTTTACCGACAGCACGGCACGCAGCTACCCCCTCAAGCGCGTCAACTGGAGCAGCATGCAGGGCGTGGACCTGGCAATTGTCGAGTTGCAGCCCACCCTCGATACGTTGATCAATGACGGAATCCGTCCCCTCAGACTGGCCACCGAAATGCCGGAGCAGGAGCGCGAGATTCTGTGGGTCGGAGCGCCGCTGAACAAGGACACCGGCCACTTGCGCATGGCGGCGTGCGTTCACAAAACCTCGCAAGAGATTCTGGAGCAGCCGTGGGTCTGGCGGCACACCGTACGAAACCAATGCCTGGACGTGGACACCGGCGCGTCCGGCAGCCCTCTTCTGACCCGGGACAATGGCGAGATTTATGCGATTCTGAACCTCACCAACCAGCCCCCGGATACGGAGCCCCCTGTCGAAGATCACAGTGATCAGGTACCCGGCTTCCCGCCGATGGTTGCCGACAGTAACTATGGCAATCCGGTTTCTGTCTTGAACACCTGCTTTGTCAGCGGCACCTTCGTGACAGACCCGGAACGATGCCAACTCTTCCCCACGTTTTCGGTCGATTTCGACACCTCGGGCAAGCAACCCGCGCAACGTGCAAGGGCCCGGCTGGACGCCGAGGGCAATAATGTCTATCCGTCTTGGGACCTGCGCTTTACGGTAGACACGCCCTTCTACCGCTAAAAGAAGGTCGATTCCGCCATGCAATGTGAAGAACGACGTGGCTATAGCCGTGCCATCGCATCACAGGAAGCCTCCATCGATGCGCTGGTCGATACCCGGATCGGCATCAACTGGATGTGCATCGTCGGCGTCTCGTCCGCCGAGGAGCGGCCAAGCAAAGGCCTGATGCGCAATGCGCTGACGCTGGCGATGGAGCTGCACCCGGCCGGACCTACGCCAGCGCCGCAACTGCAGGTGCAAAAGAGCCGGTTTGGCGCGTATTCGGTAAGCTGGATTCATGACTCGGAGCTGGTTGACTATCACACCGTCAAAACAGGGCCGCCGGAACTGACGGACTGTGCAGACCCTGAAGGTTTCAGGGCGCAGTTCCGCAGTATGGTCTTACGCAGAGAATCACTGCCGATGAAGATATGCACTTACGCCCATGACATCAATGACCAGCCTTCCGCGTTGCGAGAGGACATCATTCCTGCACCTGCAGCAGGTTGAACGGTTACTGATAGCGCGCCTTGGCGGCGTCCACCCAGCCTTCGGCGCGCATCTCGTCCAGGGCGCTTTGCAGGCGGGTAACAACTTCGTCGGGCGTGCCTTTGTTGAGGGCCAGGTACAACTCGGCGTGGTTGAAACGCAGCACCGTCTTCAGCCCGGTGACGCCTTCCAGCTTCGCCAGGTAGCGACCCACCGGGTCGCCTACTGCCCACAGGTCGATCTGTCCGTTGACCAGCTTTTTAACGTTATCGCGATCGCGCAACATCAGAATCGGATTCAGCCCGATGGCATTGAGGCGCTCGCCAATGGCGTCGCCCTTGTAGGCACCGACCTTGTAATCCCTGGCCTGCTCCAGTGACGTCAGGGTAATCGGGCTGTCACCGCGCGTGAGCATGATCCAGTCGTAGGAACCCACCGGGCCCACCCATTTGAAGAGTTTTTCCCGTTCGGGCAGGCGGGTGGTGGAAAACACGCCGTAGCCGGGATTCTCCAGCGCGAGTTTGTAAACGCGATCCCACGGAAAGCGCAGGGTCATGCTGTAACCGATGTTCGCGCGCTTGAACATCTCGCGCACGACCTCAGCAGCAATACCGTCGATGTTGTTTTCCTGAGCGAAATTCTTGCCATCGACCGCCATATTGAACGGCGGGAAATTTTCGGTCAGCAACACGACGGAATAAGGCGATGACGGGTCAGCACGAGCACCTTCGCCCAACAACACGCCGACCCCGATCAGGGCAAGAAATAGACGTTTGAACATGTTCCGGCACTCGATCGTGAACGACGCATGCAGAGTGCCGGGAACCCGGTGTACTGTCTAGCCCGGTACTCTGCGATGTCGCTTACAGACAACTCAGGGATGAACGTACGAAGCCCGGTCCTGAGGACAATCAGGCTCGGTAACTATTTACCTCACGCCTCGCCACAGAATCTTATTCAATGCCAGGTACCCATACCACTATCAAGGAATGATGATGGACATTGAAAAACCGGTTCTTCTGGCACTGTTCGCGGCGTCGATAACGACTGCGGTGTCAGCACAACAGCTCGACTTTGGCGACGGCATGCCACCTTTCACCCCCTCCATGCTGCTCGAAAACAAGGAAGGCAAGTTCGATCACTGGAATGGCATAGGCCGCCTGGAAAGCCGAGGCAACCGCATGTGTACCGCAGTGCTGATCGACCCGCGTACAGACCCGCAGACTGAAAGCTCTGATATACCCGCCTACGTGTTGAGCAGTGGCCATTGCACCTACACCCATCCGAGCCAGTTGGGTGTCGATCTGGAAATCGAGGGGCATGTTGAATTCAACTACTTCAAGGATCTTCCAAAAGCGCGAAAAAGCTATCCGCTGAAAAGAATCCAATGGAGCAGCCTGCGCGGCACGGACCTCGCGGTGCTTGAGCTGGATACAACGCTGTCCCGCTTGCTGGAGGAAGGCATAAAACCGCTGCTCATGGCAGACGGCGCGCCCAGCGTCGGCATTGACGTACTGTCCGTCAGCGCACCCGTGACGGCCACCGGCTACACGTTACGGATGGCGGCGTGCAAGCTCGAGTCGATAGCCAACATTGTCGAACACCCCTACACCTGGAATGCCAACCAGACCAACAGATGCGAAGACGTCTTGCCAGGCAGCTCAGGAAGCCCGCTCATTGATCGTCATACAAACAGGATCATTGGCATCATGGGCACCACAACCCGAGGTGCGACCGAGCAGGCCCGCTGTTTTGCCGACTCGCCCTGCGAAGTCAACGACGGGAAGGCGTCGTGGAGTGCCAATACCAACTACGCAAGCCCGATAGAATCCCTGCCTGCCTGTTTTGACGAGGGTGTGTTCGATATCGCTCGCCCCGCCTGCAAGTTGCAGCCCGCTGCGCAACTGACGCTCGCCAACCCGGACTACCGCAAGCATTACATCAGGCTCGAACATGATGAGAACGGAGACGTGATTGCCCCGCGCTGGGACATGAAATTCACCGTCAACACGTCAATGTTCAAGTTCAAGGCCACCCAAAACCCGCTCGAGTGCCGCGAACCCGAAGGATACCGAAGCTCCAGAGATGCGCGTACCGCGCATATCAACGCGATTATCGGCACTGAGCCGGGCCTGTATTCGCTGTGTGTAGCGGGCCATAACGGCCATCAGGGCGCGGAGCCGGGGGTGCGGGAAAATGCGTTCATTCACACGGTCGAGCTGGTCGAGGCGAACGAAACGCCTGCACCCCATGTGACCATCGAACGGCTGGATAACGGCAAGCACCAGGTAACCTTTATCGCCGGTTTACCGACACATGCCAGCCACGCTTATAAATTCGGGGCACCGGAACTCACGGACTGTGCTGATCCCACTGGCTACAAGACGGTCTTCTATAACTTCACCATCAGCCCGAAACTGCTGCCTGTCAAACTTTGTACGCTGGCAAAAGACGAAGCGGGCCATCCGTCAGAACCCCGAACGGACATGCTGCTGGAGCCCGAATCGGCAGGCTGAAACAACACGAGCGCAGCCTTTGTGAAAGGATGCGCTCGCGTTTCAGGACAATGTCACTCAGCGCACGACGATCCCGCGACTGGCCATATAAGCCTTGGCTTCGGGAACGGTGTATTCGCCAAAATGGAAAATACTCGCCGCCAGCACAGCACTGGCGTGGCCTTCGATCACACCGGCAGCCAAGTGTTCGAGGTTGCCGACACCACCAGAAGCAATCACCGGAATACCCAGGGCATCGCTGATCGCACGGGTCACGCCCAGGTCGAAACCGTTTTTCATGCCGTCCTGATCCATGCTGGTCAGGAGGATCTCGCCAGCGCCGAGGTCTTCCATTTTCTTCGCCCAGAGCACCGCGTCCAGCCCGGTAGGCTTGCGTCCACCGTGGGTGAAGATTTCCCAACGCGGGGTTTCGCCAGGACCTGAAACCTTCTTGGCATCGATAGCGACCACAATGCACTGCGAACCGAAGCGGGCAGCGGCCTCACCGACAAACTCGGGGTTGAACACGGCTGCCGTGTTGATCGAGACCTTGTCCGCGCCGGCGTTAAGCAGGTTGCGGATGTCCTGCACGGTCCGCACGCCACCGCCCACGGTCAGCGGAATGAATACCTGACTGGCCATGCGCTCGACGGTATGCAGCGTGGTGTCACGGCCATCGACGCTGGCGGTGATGTCGAGAAAGGTGATCTCGTCCGCACCCTGCTCATCGTAACGACGCGCGATTTCAACCGGATCGCCAGCATCGCGAATGTTCTCGAACTTGACGCCCTTGACCACTCGACCGTTGTCGACGTCCAGGCAAGGAATGATGCGTTTGGCTAGGGCCACAGAGTCAGTCTCCAGCTATTCAGCGTTGTTCGCGGTCGCAGAGCGCCTGCGCTTCAGCCACATCCAGCGTGCCTTCGTAGATCGCACGGCCGGTGATTGCGCCGATAATGCCCGGAGCCTTTGCATTCAATAGCGCCTGAATGTCGCCCAGGTTGTGGATGCCGCCCGACGCGATCACCGGGATTCGCGTGGCCGCCGCCAATGCGGCCGTGAACGGGATGTTGCAGCCTTGCATCATGCCGTCTTTGGCGATGTCGGTGTACACGATGGCCGACACGCCGTTGGCTTCAAAGCGTTTGGCCAGGTCGATGACCTGCACGGTGCTGACCTCGGCCCAGCCGTCGGTGGCGACAAAGCCATCCTTGGCATCCAGACCGACGATCACCTTGCCGGGGAACGCACGGCAGGCTTCGGCCACGAACTCGGGTTCTTTGACGGCCTTGGTGCCGATGATGACGTAGCTCACACCCGCTTTGACGTAGTGTTCGATGGTTTCCAGCGAACGAATGCCGCCACCGATCTGGATCGGCAGGTTCGGGTAGCGTCTGGCGATGGCCGTGACTACATCACCGTTGACCGGCTGACCTTCGAACGCGCCGTTCAGGTCGACCAGATGCAGACGACGGCAGCCGCCGTCGACCCACTTGGCAGCCATCGCCACCGGGTCATCGGAGAACACCGTGGAATCTTCCATCCGGCCCTGACGCAGACGCACGCAGGCGCCGTCTTTGAGGTCGATAGCGGGGATAATCAGCATGCTTATTCCTTGGTCAAAAAGAGCGGCAAGCTGCAAGCGATTCGCTGCAAGTCTGCATACTCACTGATTCTTGCAGCGTGAAGCTGCTTTTAGCTAATTCTTTTCGAGTGCCCAGAGATCACTTTCGATGCTCTCGAACCGCTCTTTAAGGTGCTGCTGAACATCGAAGATGGCGCGATTGTAGTAATGCGGGGCGATTTCGCGTGTGAACAGCTCCAGCACTTCCGCCACTTCAAACGACCCGAGCTCCAGCTCGAAGCGATCTGCAAACAGGCGCTTGAGCTTGTCGATCGCCTGCTGCTCATGCTCAGGCGAAAGGGTCAGGATCGGAGGTTTGCCCTTGGCTTTGCTCATGGGCTTACCAGCGACCATCCCAGGCGGCGAAATTCTGCAGCAATTGCAGGCCGTGGGTATGGCTTTTCTCCGGGTGAAACTGCACCGCGAAACGCGAACCGTCGGCCAGTGCGGCGGCGAAATCGAGGCCGTAGTGACCACGCCCGACCACCTGACGCTGATTGGCGGCATCGATGTAGAAACTGTGTACGAAGTAGAAACGCGCCAGGTCCGGAATGTCATGCCACAGCGGGTGATCCACCGCCTGAGCCACCTGATTCCAGCCCATGTGCGGCACTTTCAGGTGCTCGCCGTCTTCATGCAGGTCCTTGCCGAAGAACTTCACCTGGCCGGGGAACAGACCGATGCAGTCCACGCCGCCGCTCTCTTCGCTTCTGTCGAGCAACGCCTGCATGCCGACGCAGATGCCCAGAAACGGACGGTCCTGGCTCACTTCCCGAACGAGCGAATCAAAGCCCAGACGGCGGATCTCGGCCATGCAGTCGCGAATGGCGCCCACACCCGGAAACACCACACGGTCGGCTTCACGAATAACGTTGGCATCGCTGGTAATCAGCACACGGCCTGCGCCCACATGCTCCAGCGCCTTGGCGACTGAATGCAGATTGCCCATACCGTAATCGATGACCGCCACTGTCTGCATCAGAGCACACCCTTGGTAGAGGGCATCTGACCAGCCATGCGCTCATCCAGCTCGACAGCCATGCGCAGGGCACGACCAAAGGCTTTGAACACGGTCTCGATCTGGTGGTGAGTGTTGGTGCCACGCAGGTTGTCGATGTGCAGCGTCACGTTCGCGTGGTTGACGAAGCCCTGAAAGAACTCCTGAAACAGGTCCACATCGAAGCCGCCGACCGTCGCGCGGGTATACGGCACATGCATCTGCAGGCCCGGACGACCCGAGAAGTCGATGACCACACGCGACAGCGCTTCGTCGAGCGGCACATAGGCGTGGCCGTAACGACGAATGCCCTTCTTGTCGCCGATGGCCTGGCTGAACGCCTGACCCACGGTGATCCCGACGTCTTCGACCGTGTGGTGATCGTCGATTGCCAGATCACCCTTGCACTCGATGTCCAGGTCGATCAGCCCGTGCCGGGCGATCTGGTCGAGCATGTGCTCAAGGAAAGGCACGCCGATATCGAATCGGGCCTTTCCGGTGCCATCCAGGTTGATCGAGGCTTTGATCTGGGTTTCCAGAGTATTGCGCTCGACGTACGCCTTACGTTCGACCATCACCAGCTCCGCAAAATCATTGGGCGAAAAAAGGCGAGCATTATAGGCTCAGAAGCGCTCGCCATGAAGCAAACAGACGACCAACAGGCCATTTAGTGAGTGAAGAGGCTCGCGATTGCATCACACACTTTGTCGATATTCCCTTCATTAAGCCCTGCCATGCACACCCGACCGCTGCGCAGCATGTAAATGCCGTGAACGTCTTTGAGTTCATCAACCTGCTGAGGGGTCAGCCCGGTGTAGCTGAACATCCCGTTCTGCCGGAGGATGAAACCGAAATCACGCCCGGGGACTTTCTGCGCAAGCACCGACACCAGACGCTTACGCATCTCGATGATGCGCACGCGCATGGCTTCGACTTCGCTCAACCACTGGTCACGCAGGTGCGGTGTGTTGAGCACCCTTGAGGCCAGAAACGCGCCATGCGCGGGGGGGCTGGAATAGTTGCGGCGCACAGTGGCCTTGAGCTGGCCGAATACGTTGGCGGCCGAGGCAGTGTCTTCGCAAACCACCGACAGCCCGCCGACCCGCTCGCCGTACAGCGAGAAGATTTTCGAGAACGAATTACTGATCAGCGTTGTAATGCCCGCATTGGCCATCGCACGGATCGCATAGGCATCTTCGTCCATGCCCTTGCCGAAGCCCTGGTAGGCGATATCCAGAAATGCGATGAGCTGACGGTCCTTGATCACTTCGATCAATTGATCCCATTGCGCAACCGACAAGTCGGCCCCTGTCGGGTTGTGACAGCACGGGTGCAGTAACAGGATGCTTTGCGCGGGCAGGCTCTGAACAGAGTCGAGCATGGCGTCGAAGCGGACGCCGCCAGTCTGCGCATCGAAGTACGGATACGTGTTGACCTTGAAGCCCGCCCCTCCGAACAGTGCCAGGTGATTTTCCCAGGTCGGATCACTGACCCACACCTGAGAGTCCGGGAACGCATACTTGAGGAAGTCGGCGCCCACTTTCAGCGCGCCCGAGCCGCCTACGGTCTGGATAGTGGCCACACGACCGGCCTGCACCAACGCATGGTCCGCGCCAAACAGCAGGGTTTGAACCGCCTGCCGATAAGCCGCCAGCCCTTCCATCGGCAGGTACACCGAAGCCACCTGCTCGCCTTCAGCCAATTGCTGCTGTGCTGCGGCCACGCATGCCAGTTGCGGGATGCGACCCTGCGCGTCGTAATACAGACCGATGCTCAGATTGACCTTGTCCGCACGGGAATCCTTGCCAAAGGCTTCCATCAGCGAAAGGATCGGATCACCGGCGTATGACTCCACGTGGGCTAACATGCAAACAACTCCTTCAGGCAATAAAATCGGGGCTGACTAATGTAGCAGCGTCTGAAGGGAAACGGGCAGTGCGTCGAGCCAATCAGACTCACTCAACGGCAAAGTGTTGACGCTGTAGGAGCGAGCTTGCTCGCGAAAGCAATGGTTCAAACGCCACAGTTCCTGGAAAAGCTGTACTGACTTCTTCGCGAGCAAGCGAAGCGTCGCCCGGCTCGCGCCCACAGGCCCTCCAGCATCATGAAAGACATACCAACGCTAGAGCGTGCCGCACGAGAAGTCTGCGGGCAAAAAAAAGCGCCGGCACCGAGGTGCAAGCGCTTTCTTGTGACCTACAGGCTTTTAGTGAAACAGCACTGCGGTCTTTTGCAGGGTGACCCAGACGCCCCACGCCAGCGGGATGCCAACGGCCAGCCAGGCGGCGATGACCAGCGGCTTGCTGCTGTCGGATGCTTTCCACTCCAGCGAAGTGGTGGCATTGGCGCCCTTGTCGTGACCGATGGCTTGTTCAGCGGCCAGTTCGGCGTCCGTCATGAAGTACTTGTCGGCCACCGGACGAATCAGCAGGTTGCAGATAAAGCCCAGCACCAGCAGACCCGACAGGATGTACAGCGTGATGTCATACGCATCGGCACGCGCAACACCGTGGCTGAGTTGGTACTCGCGCAGGTAGTTGACCAGTACCGGACCCAGCACACCTGCTGCTGCCCATGCGGTCAGCAAACGACCGTGGATCGCACCGACCATCTGCGTACCGAACAGGTCAGCCAGATACGCCGGAACCGTCGCGAAACCACCACCGTACATTGACAGCACCACACAGAACGCCGCAACGAACAACGCAATGCTGCCCATGTGACCCAGTGTCGGAACCGACGCGTAAAGCAGGAAGCCCAGCGCGAAGAACACGAAGTACGTCGCCTTGCGACCGATGTAATCCGAGCACGAAGCCCAGAAGAATCGACCACCGATGTTGAACAGGCTCAACAGACCCGTGAAGCCCGCAGCAATCGCAGCAATGGCTTTCAACTGATCAGCATTAAGCTGGCCGAACGTCAGATCGTTACCCAGCAATTTACCGGCGAACACTTCCTGCAGCAGCGGCGAAGCCATGCCCAGGATGCCGATACCGGCCGAAACGTTCAGGCACAGCACCAGCCAGACCAGACGGAACTGCGGCGTCTTCCAGGCCACGCTGACATGCACGTGACGGTTGGTGATCATCGAGTTCTTGGCCTTGGCCGCCGGAGCGGTCCAGCCTTCAGGTTTCCAGCCGGTAGGCGGAACGCGGTAGCCCAGAGCGCCACCGATCATGAAGACGAAGTAGATCACCGCCATCACGACGAAGCTCTGCCAGACGCCAACACTTTCAGCCGATGCAAAGTGGCCCATCAGCGCAGTGGCCAGAGGAGCGCCCACCATCGCGCCACCGCCAAAGCCCATGATCGCCATACCGGTAGCCATACCGCGCTTGTCCGGGAACCACTTGATCAGGGTCGACACCGGGGAGATGTAGCCCAACCCCAGACCAATACCACCGATCACACCCGACCCTAGCCACATCAGCCAGATCTGGTGCGTGTAGATACCCAACGCGGAAATCAGCAGACCACCACACCAGCACAGTGCCGAAACAACACCGGCCTTGCGTGGACCTGCGTGTTCCAGCCAGCCACCCCAGATGGCAGCCGAGCAACCCAGGAAGATGAAGAACAGCGTGTAGATCCAGCCCAGCATGGAGATCTGCCAGTCACAGGTCGACGCGAACATCTGTGCGAAGAACCCCATGTCCGGTGTGCAAGCAACAGGCGTGGTAACACCGACTGCTTTGGACAGTGGCAACCAGAACACCGAAAAGCCATAGGCCATACCGATGCAAAGATGGATTGCCAATGCGGCAGGTGGAACAAGCCAGCGGTTGAAACCGGGCTTGGCGATAATGCGCTCTTTGGACAAGAACGCAGGCTGAACGGCTTCGCCGCCCAAGGCTGTACTTGTGCTCATTATAATTACCCCAATGTGTGAAGCTCGCAGATGGTCCGCTGGTCCGCCACAGACTCCATGACGTGCGGCCATGTCTGTTTTATCGGCAGGTTATTCAGATACGTGACAAAAAGACGCACCCGACCCAACAAAAACGGAGACTATCACTCTCTGATGGCAAATAAGCATCTTCTTACATCCTTTTTATTATCACTTTCAACACGTTAATCCACGCTGTCTATTACCCCATAGATGCACTCAATTAAGCGGTACAGAAAATGTATTCAGTCGTTAGTTAGGCCACTAACTTCCTGATCTGCCTGACTCACGCCACACCCCCAAAAGATATATCGTGGTGTGTCGAGCCGCTCACCGTCGGTACGCCCCGAAGGCACGTGATCGTTTCGAACCCGTCCTCGAGGTGCAATAACGGCATCCACGGCCCGGGATGCTCGCCGGGGCGGTATACTCCCGGGCTAATTTTTGAACATCGACACAAGGACTCGCCCATGAAAGCGTTCGGCAAAATCCTGGGGCTGTTTATTCTCGGGCTGTTGCTGATCATCGTGGCTCTCGGCTTCGCCCTGACCCACCTGTTTGATCCCAACGACTATAAAGACGAGATTCGACAGCTGGCACGCGACAAGGCCAACGTCGAGCTGACGCTCAATGGCGATATCGGATGGAGCCTGTTCCCGTGGCTCGGCCTGGAATTGAACGACGCCCACGTTGCGACCCTGACCGCCCCCGATCAGCCGTTTGCCGATGTGCAGATGCTGGGCCTGTCCGTGCGTGTTCTGCCGCTGCTTCGCCGCCAGGTGCAGATGAGCGACATCCGTGTCGAAGGCCTGAACCTGACGCTGCACCGCGATGAAAACGGTCATGGCAACTGGGAAGACATCGGCAAGCCGGCAGCGGCTTCCAACGACACGCCCGGCGAATCGACACCCGCGCCGGCACCGGACGCACCTAAAGCGGATCGCCCTGCCCAGCCGATCAGGCTGGACATCGACAGCCTGACGGTCAACAACGCACGTGTGGACTACAGCGACGCCAGAAAAGGTCGCACGTTCACGGCCGAGAGTATCCAGTTGAGCACCGGCCCGATTCGCGAAGCGTCCGACATCCCGATCAAACTCACGGCGTTCCTCAGCACCAACCAGCCCGTTGTGCGCACCAAGACCGAACTGGTCGGCCAACTGCGCATGGACCGCGTGCTCAAGCGTTATCAATTCGAAGACATGCGCCTGTCCGGCGAAGTCGCAGGCGAACCGTTGCAGGGCAAGACCGTTACCTTCTCGGCCCAGGGCCAGTTGCTGGTAGACCTTGCCGCGAACATTGCCGAATGGAACAGCCTCAAAATCTCGGCCAACCAGTTGCGTGCGCTGGGCGAACTGCGCGCCCGCGACCTGGACAAAACCCCACAGATCAGCGGCGGCCTGTCCATCGCCCAGCTTGATCTGCGCACGTTCCTCGAAAGCATCGGCCGGCCCCTTCCGGCCATGACCGAGGGCGCACTCAGCAAGGTTGAAATGGTTACCCGCCTTGCCGGCACGCCCACCAGCCTTGCGCTGGAAAACCTCAACCTGAAAGTCGACGACAGCAACTTCACAGGCCGCATCGCCGTGGACGACTTCGCCCGACAGGCGCTGCGCGTCCAGCTCAAGGGCGACACGTTCGATGCCGACCGTTATCGTCCGGCCGAAAGCGAGGAAAGCAAAGGCGCCAAGGCCGCCCGCAAATCCGAAGTTCAATCGGGCGAAGCCGCCGCCGTTGCGGGCGACTCGCCGCTGCCGGAGCAACCGACCAAGGCGGCCTGGAGCACGGCGAAGCTGCTGCCGCTGGAGCGCTTGCGCACGCTGGATGTCGAGGCTGACCTGAGCTTCGGCAAACTGACCCTGAACAAACTGCTCATCGACAACGCGGCGTTCAAGACCCAGGCCAGCGGTGGCCTGATCAAGCTTGATACGTTGAGCGGCAACCTCTACAACGGCGACTTCGAGGTCAAAGGCAATCTGGATGCACGCCCGGACATTCCGGTGGCGAGCGTGCAGACGCGCATGGCCAAGGTGCCGGTCGAGCGCGTTCTGGAAAGCCAAGGCCAGACGCCGCCGGTACGGGGCCTGCTGACGCTGAGCAGCGACCTCACCGGCAAGGGCAACAGCGAAAAAGCCCTTATCGACAGCCTCAACGGCACCGCCAGCTTTGCCCTCAATAACGGCGTGCTGGTCAATGCCAACCTGGAACAGCAACTGTGCAAGGGCATCTCGACCCTGAACCGCAAGCCGCTGACCGGCGAACCGCGCGCCAAGGACACGCCCTTCCAGCAGCTCAATGGCAACCTGGTGGTGCGTAACGGCGTGGCCAGCAACCCTGACCTCAAGGTCCGGATTCCCGGCATGACCGTCAACGGCAATGGCGATGTGGACTTGCGCGTGCTGGGCATGAACTACCGCGTCGGCATCATCGTCGAAGGCGACAAGAGTGACATGCCTGACCCGGCCTGCGAGATCAACGAGCGCTACGTCGGCATCGAATGGCCGGTGCAGTGCCGTGGACCGCTGGAACTGGGTGCCAAGGCGTGCCGCCTGGACAAGGAAGGCGTCGGCCAGATCGCTGCAAAACTGGCAGGCGACCGGATCAGCGAAAAGCTTGAAGACAAGCTGAACGAGAAACTGGGCGACAAGGTCAGCCCGGAACTCAAGGACGCGCTCAAGGGACTGTTCAAACGCTAACGCAATGAACGACGGCGGAGCGTCAGCCCAGGCGCTCCACCGCACCGGCAAAACCCTTTTCACACCCCGACGACGAGAGCCACCCGGCATGCAACCCGAACAATTCTCCAGCGCCGTGCTGGACTGGTACGACCGTCATGGCCGGCATGACCTGCCTTGGCAACAAGGCATCACGCCTTATCGGGTCTGGGTATCGGAAATCATGCTTCAGCAAACACAGGTCAGCACCGTCCTGAATTATTTCGACCGCTTCATGGAAGCCTTGCCGACCGTGCAGGCGCTGGCTGAAGCCCCCGAAGACGAAGTGCTGCACCTGTGGACCGGGCTGGGTTATTACACCCGCGCCCGTAACCTGCAGAAGACCGCCAAAATCGTGGTTGCCGATCACGACGGCGAGTTTCCCCGCGACGTTGAACAACTGATTCTGCTGCCGGGCATCGGCCTGTCCACGGCTGGCGCTATTGCCAGCCTGAGCATGGGCATTCGCGCGCCGATTCTCGACGGCAACGTCAAACGTGTTCTGGCGCGCTTCACGGCGCAAGAGGGCTACCCCGGCGAACCCAAGGTCGCCAAACAGCTGTGGGCCACCGCTGAGCGCTTTACGCCGCACAGCCGGGTCAACAACTACACCCAGGCGATGATGGACCTCGGTGCCACGCTCTGCACCCGCAGCAAACCCAGCTGCCTGCTTTGCCCGCTGGAGCGCAGTTGCGAGGCGCACATGCTCGGCCTGGAAACCCGCTACCCGATCCCCAAACCGCGCAAGACCGTACCGCAGAAACGCACTCTCATGCCGATGCTTGCCAACGGCGACGGCGCGATTCTGCTTTATCGCCGTCCTTCCAGCGGCTTGTGGGGCGGTCTGTGGAGCCTGCCGGAACTAGATGACTTCGCTGAGCTGCAACACCTGGCCGCGCAGCACGCGCTGGAACTGGGCGAACACCACGAACTGCCGGAGCTGATCCACACCTTCAGCCATTTCCAGTTGAGCATCGAACCCTGGCTGATCAACGTCCAGGAGTCGGCCCATCACGTGGCCGAGGCCGACTGGCTCTGGTATAACCTCGCCACCCCGCCACGCCTGGGCCTCGCTGCCCCGGTGAAAAAGCTGCTCAAACGCGCAGCCGACGTATTGAACGCAGGAGAGTCGTCATGACCCGTACCGTAATGTGCCGCAAATACAAAGAAGAACTGCCCGGCCTGGAACGCGCCCCGTATCCTGGCGCCAAGGGCGAAGACATCTTCAACCACGTCTCGCAGAAAGCCTGGGCCGACTGGCAGAAACACCAGACCCTGCTGATCAACGAGCGCCGCCTGAACATGATGAACGCCGACGATCGCAAATTCCTTCAGACCGAGATGGACAAGTTCCTCTCAGGCGAAGAATACGCCCAAGCCGAAGGCTACGTTCCCCCCGAAAAATAAAGCGTTCCACGCAGTGAAGGTCGTAAGCGTCGGTAATAATTCAAATTTTTAAAAAAACACGCTTGACGACCTCCTGAAAAACAAGTCTAATGCGCCCCGTTGCCCAGATAGCTCAGTCGGTAGAGCAGGGGATTGAAAATCCCCGTGTCGGCGGTTCGATTCCGTCTCTGGGCACCACCTTTCGTTTTCAGGTGATGCCAAGCACACCCGAAAGCACACAAGAAGCCCGCCCCGTGCGGGCTTTTTGTTGTCTGGGTTTTCTTTGGCGCGCGCGTGAGTAATGACTCGCTTTACAAACCAGCAAGTCAGTCGCTGTCAGATATAAGAAGGCTCATTCATCCGCTCATGCAGCAGGTGCAAGCCGATACCCAGCCCTTCGCTTTCAACGCTCTCTGCTTGAACTGATCGACATTGAATGGGCGAGACTCCCCGCTCGACTCGCCTTCGATCAGCGCCAGCCGGATGGCTTCGATGCCAGTTCTCCGAGCTTGCTCATGCCGGATAAAATCGCGATTACATCCGCTGTCATGGGTACGGTCGCCCAAGTCGACCGGCTCTTTTACACAACGGTGCTGCTGTCCAACCAAGGCGATGATTTTCCTTACGGCTTCCATAATTGAACCGCAGGTTCGCTTATTGATGATGATGCCAACATCATCACATTGTTGCGCAGCGCTGGGCGACCGGGCAAAGCGCATAGCGTCCATTAATGAAAATCCGGGCGACGTCACGAAGCAGCTTCACCTACGGAAACATCAAGACAAGGAGAAACGATTGCCTCCGGACCAAACATAAGCAAATATTTGAAAAAGCTTATAAAAGACCTATATTTTGCCTATAAACTCCGTCAGCTGGACTCGAAAAGCCGTCAAGCAGCTCTTGAAGCTACATAGTCAGCATCAGGCCCAGGTTCGCGATGCAGTTACCCTGCTTGAAACCATGCCGGACGTCATTAATGTCAAAGCCCTGACCCACAACCAGTACGGGTATCGGCTGCGAGTAGGCACCTACCGTGTACTATTCGATTGGGATGGATCAGTCAGGATTGTCAGCATTCAAGAGGTAAAAAAACGTAATGAGCGCACCTACTGACGTTCAGATAATCAACGGTCCCGACGGAAAGCCGGCCTTCGTGGTAATTCCCTATGCGCAATACATTGCCACGAATAATGCTGAAAGTGACCTGATCCCCCACGAAGTGGTCAGCCGCATGGTCGACGGTGCCTCTCCCATCAAGGCATGGCGTGAATATCTGGGCCTCACCCAAGAACAGGTCGCCGAGCGCATGGGCATCAGCCAGCCGGCTTACGCGCAGCAAGAAAATGCCACGAGGCCTCGTAAGGCCACACGCGAAAAAATCGCGGCGGCCTTCGACATCAGGGCGGACCAGCTGGCGCTGTGAGCACCCCCATCCCATTGAACTAATTTTCCCCGCCCGCCCTCGAAGCCATACATTTGCTTTCACAAGGAACATTACGTGCTCAAGTTTACTGCCTCTGCCCTCATCATCGCTGCCACCCTCGGTCTGGCTGCCTGCGACAGCAAGTCTGAGCAGAAAGCACAGGATGCTCAGGCTCACCAGGAAAAATCCCAAGAGAAGATGGAGTCTGCTCAGGACAAGGTGAACGAGGCTGCCAAAGAGAACACCGAAGCGGCCAAGGACAAAGCGGCGTCCAAGGAAGCGGCGGCTGAAGAGTCGAAAACCTTCGTGCCGACCTCCGAAGTGACCAACACCATTCAGCCGGAAAAAAAGTGAAAACAGTGAAAACTCTTCACAAACTTTTCACAGGCGGCACGGCATTGTAGAGCTGCTCCCAAGTGTGAATCCTTAAGCCCGCTCCCCCATCGCGGGCTTTTCTTTGTCTGACGTTTGGCAAATGCCGGAGTGAAGCGATCACTCGGCAAGCAATCACAGAAGCACTTCCCTTCAGACACTCCACCCGAACGGGTCTACGTTTTTTTGACGCCCGAATTCCGTCCAGTCTTTTTCTCTACGACCTGCACTGACAAATTAATGTCGCAACCTTTTGTGTCGATACCCTGATCACGCAAGTCCACAAGTACACCAAGGGGCAGGTTATGTTCGGGAACAAGAGCAAAGCTGAACTGACAGCCATGAAGGCCGAGGTAGATGGACTCAAAGGACTGACAAACGCACTGGAAAAATCAATGGCGGTGGTCGAGCTTGGCCTCGACGGCAAGATCCTTCGCGCCAATGATAAATTTCTCGCCACGATGGGTTACCGAGCGGAAGAGCTGTCCAGCAAGACACACCGCGACTTCTGCGAGCCGGAAATGCTGCGCAGCCGCGAGTATGCCGATCTCTGGGCGTCCCTGAAGGCTGGCAAGTTCATCTCCGGCACGTTCAAACGCATCAACAGGAACGGGCAAAGCGTCTGGCTTGAAGCCAGCTACAACCCGGTGTCCGATGCGCAGGGCAAAGTGATCAAGGTGGTCAAGTACGCACTGGACGTCACCGCGCGCGTCATGCTGGAGAACGAAACCAACAGCAAGCTCGCCGCCGTCGACAGGGCGATGGCTATCTGCGAATTCGAGCCCAACGGCAACGTGATCACGGCCAACAACAACTTCCTGCACGTCATGGGTTATTCGCTCGCGGAAATCAAAGGCAAACACCACCGATCGTTTTGTGAGCCGACACTGGTCAACAGCCCGGAGTATTCCGACTTCTGGCGCAAGCTGAACCAGGGCGAGTTCATCGGTGATCAATTCAAGCGCCTAGGCAAACATGGTCGGGTCGTCTGGCTTGAAGCAACGTACAACCCGGTTTTCGATGTGGACGGCAAGCTCTACAAGATCGTCAAATTCGCCAGCGACATCACTCACCGGGTTGAAAAGCAGGAGGCCGACGCCCACGGCGCTTCACGCGCTTACCATATCTCGGCAGAAACCGAGAAAGTGGCGGAACAGGGAACGCTGGTCATTCAGGAAACCGCCCGGGAAATGCGTCAGATTGCCGAAAACATCGGCGCATCCGCCAAGCTGGTCAGCCAGCTGGGGGACCGCTCTGAGCAGATTACGGCCATCGTCAACACCATCCGTGGCATTGCCGATCAAACCAACCTGCTGGCGCTCAACGCAGCCATTGAGGCTGCACGTGCAGGCGATCAGGGGCGTGGGTTTGCGGTGGTTGCCGACGAAGTCCGGCAACTGGCGGGCCGTACCAGCGGTTCGACCACCGAGATTGCTGAAATGATCGGCAAGATCCTCGCCGAAACCCGTGAAGCCGTCGCCAGCATGAGTGCTACCCAGGAAGGCGCCAATCGTGGCGTGACCCTGGCGGATCAGGCTGGACAGGTGATCGTTCAGATCCGTGACGGCGCGAGCGATGCGGTCGAGGCCGTCAACATGTTTGCCAATCGCATGGACGAAGCTGAAGCGTTTGCAAAGCCGGGCAAACGATGACGCACCGGTAACCAGCTGACGAAAACCCGCGCTTTGCGGGTTTTTTATTGGCCGGGCGCTGCATTGCGTGCGCCCGGCACCTTGGTTATCGAGCCCGTCTGCGTTTCAATAGCGGCCATTGCACTTAATCGCCAGCCAAAGGAACGCTCATGGCCTCGCCAGACAAACAGCAAAAACGTGCCAAACGCGCCAAGATCAAGGCCAAGCAGAATCGTTCGGGCAAGGCCGCAAACAGCCTTGTCCACCCGGTGTTTGCCTCGGAGCAGGTCAATCAGCCGTTCGATGACGTCGAGCTGGACCTCAACACCTTCGACTTCAACGACATCGTGGAGAACGGCTTCGACCCGGCCGACTATGACGACCTGTTCGTGGCCATGAAGGCCGCCGAAAACATCAGCCAGCTCGCGCTGTGCGTCGTCTTCCTGCAATACCCGGTATTGGCCCTGGTCGTTTCCGAAGAGGATGAGGACCCTGCCACAGACTTCATGATGGGTTTGCTGATCGTGTACCGCGCCATGTACCACGATGAAGACGAGGACGCCGCTATCGAGTGGATCGAAAGCCCTGCGTTCCAGAAGGATTACACCCTGGCGTCGGACTTGCTGATGAAGAGAGACACTAAAGCTGCACGCTGACCGGGATCGTGCCAACGCAAAGCGTCGGCACGATAAGCACTCGGTCAACCCAGCGCAGCAGCGCCTACACGCCCGGTCTTGCGACGGTGCGAAACGATCAGGCCGGCGCCGATCACCAACAGGCTGAGCACGCCGGTGGCGATGATTTCGATGCGGTGATCTTCCTGAATCAGCATGATCGTCAGCACCGCAACGATGAACGCGATCGCCGCCCAAGTCAGCCATGGGAACAGCCACATCTTGAAGTCGATGGCCTCGCCCGCCGCAATACGCTTCTGGCGCATCCGCAGCTGCGAAACAGCGATCACCAGGTACACCAGCAGCGCGATGGCGCCGGAACTGGCAAGCAGGAAATCAAACACGGCAGCCGGTGCGATGTAGTTGGCGAACACCGTCAGGAATGCTGCAGCAGTCGACATGATCACCGCCCAATATGGCGTGCCGCCCTTGCTGGTGCGCTTGGACAGCGCCGGTGCATCGCCACGCTTGCCCAGCGAAAACAGCATGCGCGAAGCGGTGTACAACGCCGAGTTGAGGCAACTGGTCACGGCGACCAACACCACCAGGTCCACGATCAGCTTGGCGTTCGGAATACCCATCGCATCGAGCACGGTCTGGTACGAACCCACCTCGGCCAGGCGCGGATCGTTCCACGGCACCAGCGACACCACAATGAAGATCGAAACCAGATAGAACAGAAAGATCCGCCAGATCACCGAATTGGTGGCCTTGGTGATCTGCTTGCCAGGGTTCTTGGACTCTGCCGCTGCGATGGTCACGATTTCAGTGCCCATGAACGAGAACATGGTCGTCAGCATTGCCGCCAGCACCGCCCCCATGCCATTGGGCAGGAAACCGCCGGTGTCGAACAGATGGCTGACGCCACTGACATTGCTGGTTGGCAGCAAGCCGAAGATCGCCGCCACACCCAGCACCACGAACGCGATGATGGCCACTACCTTGATCAGCGCAAACCAGAACTCGAACTCACCGTAGTTCTTCACACTGAACAGGTTGGTCGCGGTCAGCAGCAGCGTGATGACCAGCGTAAACATCCAGATCGCAATGTCCGGAAACCAGGCATGCAGGATCGTTGCGGCGGCGTTTGCCTCCAGCGGGATCACCAGCACCCAGAACCACCAGTACAACCAGCCGATGGTAAAACCGGCCCAGTGCCCGATGGCACGGTCGGCATAGGTCGAAAACGAACCGGTATCCGGTGACGCCACGGCCATTTCGGCCAGCATGCGCATGACCAATACCACCAGCGTACCCGCTGCGGCATACGCCAGCAGCACGGCAGGCCCGGCCTCTGCAATCGCGTGGCCGGAGCCGACGAACAAACCGGCGCCAATCACGCCAGCAATCGACAGCATCGTGATGTGTCGAGGTTTCAGCCCTTGTTCGAGCTCGGAAGAGTTAGCGGTACTGCTCATAAAACCACCTGTGCAAGACGAGCGAGACACACCGGAGCGTTACGTAAAGAGAAACCTACGGTGCCGTTCTTTATATTTTACGCAAGAATTACGCCAAAATATTTCAAAGATGACGTCGATCAGGGAATACGAGGCCTGTGGCTTGACCCGCGCGGCATGCGCGATGATGGCTTTTATATGCCGTCTGTAGGATTTGTTACCGAACGCCTCAGATTCGTCTACACGTACGCACCAAAAACGCCCCAAACCCCTCACCAGGCGCAAACATGGTGCAGCGATCAGGCCGCCGCTCAGCAAATGCTACTTCCAACACCGGGCCAAAGCTGGCAACATCGCGCCTTTTTCGCGCACGCCCCTGTTTTACCGGGCATTATGCTTGCCTTCCTGCGACCGTCCGCTGCCAAGATGAGACACCCCGTCGAGCGCCTCCATACTGGACGCAAGACGCCGATGGTTGTCCTTTAAACGCTGTGCTAGCGTGGCGCACGCCAGTAGCAGGCGCGCACACTTAAACGAGGACCCCACATGGCCGAGGCCACGCCCGCCCTGGAAATACGCAACCTGCACAAGCGTTACGATCAGCTGGAGGTGCTTAAAGGCATCTCGCTGACGGCACGCGACGGCGACGTCATTTCGATCCTCGGTTCCTCCGGCTCCGGCAAGTCCACCTTGCTGCGCTGCATCAACCTGCTCGAGAACCCGCACCAGGGCCAGATTCTGGTGGCCGGCGAAGAGCTGAAACTCAAGGCCGCGCACAATGGCGAGCTGCTGGCTGCCGATCACCGGCAGATCAACCGTCTGCGCAGCCAGATCGGCTTTGTGTTCCAGAACTTCAACCTGTGGCCGCACATGAGCGTGCTCGATAACATCATCGAGGCCCCGCGTCGCGTCCTCGGCCAGAGCAAGGCCGAAGCCATTGAAGTGGCAGAAGCCTTGTTGGCGAAGGTCGGGATCGCCGACAAACGTCACGTCTATCCCGCTCAACTGTCCGGAGGCCAGCAGCAACGTGCCGCCATCGCACGTACCCTGGCCATGCAGCCAAAGGTTATTCTGTTTGACGAGCCAACCTCGGCACTCGACCCGGAGATGGTTCAGGAAGTGCTCAACGTCATTCGCGCACTGGCCGAAGAAGGCCGGACCATGCTGCTGGTGACCCATGAAATGAATTTTGCACGTCAGGTATCAAGTGAAGTGGTGTTTTTGCATCAGGGAATGGTCGAAGAACAGGGCACACCGCAGCAAGTATTCGAAAACCCGCTGTCGGCACGGTGCAAACAATTCATGTCGAGTCACTGCTAACGGAGCAACACCCCATGCAGATGTATAAAAAGATCTTGATGATCGCGGCAGCCACACTGGCTTTCAGCAGCGGTGCCTTCGCCGAAAAACTGAAAATGGGCATTGAAGGCGCTTATCCGCCCTTCAACAGCAAGGACGCAAGCGGACAAGTCGTCGGCTTTGATCGCGAGATCGGCGATGCGCTGTGCGCCAAGATGAAAGTCGAGTGTGAAGTGGTGACGTCCGACTGGGACGGCATCATCCCGGCCCTCAATGCGCAGAAGTTCGACTTCCTGATCTCGTCGCTGTCGATCACCGACGAGCGCAAGGAGGTGGTTGATTTCACCAACCCGTACTACTCGAACAAACTGCAGTTCGTGGCACCTAAAACGTCGTCCTTTGACGTGTCGTCCATCGACAAGCTCAAAGAAAGCGTCGCCGGCAAGTCAATTGGCGCACAACGCTCGACACTGGCCAGCACCTGGCTGGAAGACAAGCTTGGCATCATGGACGCAAAGCTTTACGACACTCAAAACAACGCGTTCCTTGATCTGGTGTCCGGTCGCGTAGACGCCATGCTGGCCGACAAATACGCCAGCTACGAGTGGCTGAAAAGCGAAGCCGGTCAGAACTTCGAGTTCAAAGGCGAGCCCGTCGAAAACAACGACAAGATCGGCATCGCCGTGCGCAAAGGCAATGACGAGCTGCGCGAGCGCCTGAACGTTGCCCTGAAAGAAATCATCGCTGACGGCACCTACAAAAAGATCAACGACAAGTATTTCCCTTTCAGCATTCTCTGATTCACCTGACAGCGTCGCCGCTGCTTCAAGCCGAAGCGCGGCGACCGGTCCTGACAAAGCCTGCCCATGAACATTGATCTCCACGGATTCGGCCCGGCCCTTGCGGCTGGCGCGCTGATGACTGTCCAGCTTGCACTCTCGGCCTTGTGCCTCGGTCTGATGCTCGGGTTGCTTGGCGCCTTGGCCAAAACCTCGCCCTACAAGCCCCTGCAATGGCTGGGCGGCACTTACTCCACACTGGTGCGCGGCATTCCCGAACTGCTCTGGGTGTTGCTGATTTACTTCGGCACGGTCAACGGCATGCGCGCACTGGGCGAGCTGCTGGGCATTCCCGACCTGGCACTGAGCGCCTTCGCCGCCGGGGTAATCGCCCTTGGACTGTGCTTTGGCGCATACGCCACCGAAGTGTTTCGCGGTGCGATTCTCGCCATTCCCAAAGGCCATCGCGAAGCCGGGCTGGCGCTGGGCATGTCGCGCTCGCGCATCCTCTTCAAACTGGTGCTGCCGCAAATGTGGCGCATCGCCCTGCCCGGCCTGGGCAACCTGTTCATGATCCTGATGAAAGACACCGCGCTGGTCTCGGTGATCGGCCTGGAAGAAATCATGCGACACGCGCAGATCGCCGTCGGCTTCACCAAGGAAGCCTTCACGTTCTATATGGTCGCCGCCGTTATGTACCTGGGCCTGACCGTACTGGCCATGATCGGCATGTACTTCCTTGAAAAACGTGCCGGACGCGGCTTTCTGAGGAGCGCGACATGAACTGGGACGTCATCATCAAGTGGCTGCCGCGACTGGCACAGGGCGCGACACTGACCCTGGAACTGGTGGCCATCGCCGTTATTGCGGGGCTTATTCTTGCCATCCCGCTGGGTATCGCTCGCGCGTCCCGGCTTTGGCCGGTGCGCGCACTGCCCTACGCCTACATCTTTTTCTTCCGCGGCACGCCATTGCTGGTGCAACTGTTTCTGGTCTATTACGGCCTGTCGCAGTTCGACGTCGTTCGTCAAGGGCCGCTGTGGCCTTATCTGCGTGACCCGTTCTGGTGTGCCGTGATCACCATGACCCTGCACACCGCCGCCTACATCGCGGAGATCCTGCGCGGCGCGATTCAGGCCGTGCCGGTGGGTGAAGTCGAAGCTGCGCGTGCGCTGGGCATGTCGAAATGGAAGGCGCTGTTCTACATCGTGCTACCCCGGGCCGCACGCATCGGCCTGCCCGCTTACAGCAACGAAGTGATCCTGATGCTCAAGGCCAGCGCCCTGGCCAGCACCGTGACGCTGCTGGAGCTGACCGGCATGGCGCGCACGATCATTGCCCGCACCTACTTGCCAGTGGAGATCTTCTTCGCCGCCGGCATGTTCTACCTCGTCATGACCTTCGTGCTGGTGCAAGGCTTTCGCCTGCTGGAAAAGCTATTGCGCGTAGACGCGACCCAGGGACGCTGATATGAAAGGTGCTGGCGTTGACCCAGCCAGCACCTCGTCACGCGAAACCATCGATATGCCATCAGACCCATGCTTGCAGGATGAACACCTCGGCAGCCACTTCAGTGCGCTGGACAGCTTCCTGTTCGCGCATCAGGCCTTGTGGCGGCCCAAGCCGTTCACACACCTGCGCCTGCCGTGGGAAAGCAAATACCCGGAGCTGGCGCACTGGCTGCGGCAACGCACGCTGGATCAGGCAGAAGCCGCGCACAACCACCCGGAACAGCTCGACGCACCCTTTCCGTTCTCGCAACTGGCTGCCGAAGCGGTCGCGCTGAGCCACGTCGCCGAGTTGCCCGGTTATCCGCTGGAACCGGTCGATACACGCATGAGCGTCGATGTGCCTGGACGCAAATGGCAACAGATCGAAGCCTTCGCCAGCCACCTCGACATGCGTGATACCGCGACTCACTGGCTGGACTGGTGCGCAGGCAAGGGCCATTTGGGTCGTCGTCTGACCCAGCGCGGCCAAAGCCTGACCTGCCTGGAGCAAGACCCGGCGCTGATCGAAGCAGGCCTGGCCCTCAGCGCCCGGCAAGGCATCGAGGCGCGGCATGTGCAGCAAGATGTGATGGCCGACGACGCCTGGCGCTGCCTGCAACCGCATCACACCCCCGTTGCGCTGCACGCCTGCGGCGACCTGCACATCCAGTTGATGGAGCTGGCCAGCCAGACCGGCTGCCGACACATCGCAATTGCGCCCTGCTGCTACAACCGCACACAGCAAGACCACTATCAGCCGCTGTCCCGCGATGGCAAGGCATCGGGGCTGAAGCTGTCGCGAGACGAACTGGGCCTGCCCTTGAGTGAAACCGTGACAGCTGGCGCTCGCGTACGCCGCCAACGTGACACGTCGATGGCTCGCCGCCTTGGCTTCGACCTGCTGCAGCGCCGCCTGCGTGGCGTTGATGACTACTTGCCTACGCCTTCTTTGCCGACGTCATGGCTGGATGAGCCTTACGCTGACTACTGCGGTCACCTGGCCAGACTCAAGCATTTACCCGCCCCCGGTAAACAGGACTGGGCGCATCTGGAAGCTGCTGGCTGGCAGCGACTGGCCGAAGTGCGCAACCTGGAGCTGCTGCGAAACCTGTTTCGGCGCCCGCTGGAAATGTGGCTGGTGCTGGACAGGGCGATGTATATACAGGAGCAGGGTTATAGCGTCAGCGTTGGCGCTTTTTGTGACAGCCAGCTTACCCCTCGCAACCTGCTGATTCTGGCGCGAAAAACCTGAGGCAAAACACAGGAGCAACCTGTGGATAAGTCTGTTGATGAAAATGTGGATGAGTGCGTTAAAGCTTGGCGCGCCAGTTAATCAAGCCCCTGATTTTTTCTCGCCCTACTTCTCAATGCCCGCAAAAACAGTGCTTTGCGGCACAATCAGGCCTATTGCACATATCTGGTCACGCGCGCAAATTTTTATACGCCAATTGTGCATAAAGATTTGGTAAAGGCTCTGGCACAAGCCTGTAAGGCGATTGAATCGTGTACAGGTAACGGGCCTGTACACGATCATTTTGACGTGATGTTTCAGATCTCTTCCACGCACTCCAGCGAACGCTCGACCATGACTTTGGCCATTTCCATCATGTGCATGGAGGCGAAGGCCAGGTCTCGCTGCGAGCCGTCCAGTTCATCGCCAAGTTCGTGGGCAGTGGCCGTTGCACAACGCAGAAAATCCAGTGCATGCACTAACGTTGCTTCGAGGCTGATGAAGTCGAATTTGCTGTCGTGGGGTTCTTTGGGTGGTCGGGAAGTGGGCAGATAACACGCCATCGCACGCTTGACGACAGCCTTGTCGAAGACCGGCGCAGTGCTGGACTGTTTGTTGGGTGGATCGGGGGTTACTTTGACCATGCTTAGCTCCTTCTATGAAGTCGCTGCCAATTCGCTACTAAACGAAAGGCGGCGACTGTACGCGAGTTAGTAGACCGGTGAGCTAAGAACCGGCGCACCCGAAGGTGCCAAGCGCACAGCCGCCATAGCATCGGGACGAAGCCTGATGAAACGCGGTTGTGTTACGCCTTAACTCACTGCGGGCTACTAAACCCGATCGCTGATGTGCAGCGACGAAGGGATATTAGAAGCACAGATCGAGAGGCGCAAGCGGTCGGGGATTCTCTCGGAAATGTCCTTCAAAAGAAAGAGACCAAGCCTTCAAAAACCGGCCTGAAAGCGTTGCAAAAGATGATCTCTACGCACGATTGCCGAAGCCCGTGGGAGCGGACTTGTCCGCGAAGACTGAACAGGCGACGCCGCACTCACGTAATGGCTCAACCGCTAAAACTGATCATCCTTCAACCGCGTAAACGGCACACTACGGTTCTGCAACTTGCGCAACGTCAGCTTGTAGGCACTGGACTTGATCTGACTGCCCATCGGCGTTTCTTCCAGCAAAATACGGCCCGACGCAAACGCGCAGCCCGTACTCATCATCTTGTACTTGAGCAGGTACAGCCCAGGGTCCATCTTGGCAAAACTGAACACCGCCCCGGCCGGCACAAACGCATGCCGAAACGCTCTGCGCCCTACCGCATCCGTGACCTTGGCGTACACCGCCGACTCCCCGGCGGAGTTATCCACAGTAATCTGCGACCAGCCGTTGTCCTTGAGCAACGGCATGCCCTTCAGGTAACCCGGCTTGTCCGGCCACGGCTCGCCCATCGGGTCCAGCGCTGGCAACTCACACTCGGAAGCCACCGGCTCAACCGGCTTTGCCGTGCTGACCACGGGCGACTCAACCGCAACGGCCGGAGCTGGCTTGACCCACGTCTGCGCAACCGGCGCGGGTTCGGCCGGCACAAAAGATTTACCTGCGTTCGGGTCATACCCCATCCACGCCCCGCCCGCGCAAAAAACCACGAACAGCAACGCCCAACGCAACGCCTGACGGCGACGTCGACCACGGGGAGAGGATGCGGGAGAAGGAGAAGCCTTGGGAGTCGCCCCTGGCTGCACATTGCGCTGCGGCGCGACAGGCGCATGGGCTGACGGCGAACCATAAACATGGACCATCTGCCCTTTCACCGCCTGCGCCTGCCTGCGGCGAGCAGCGTCCGCACGGGCCTTGTGCTCGTCGGCAGCCAACTGCGCATCATACGCCGCACGCCGTCCGGCATCCGACAACACATCATGGGACGCATTGACGACGCCCATCATGTCCGAGGCGTAAGGATCGGAATTCCTGTCCGGGTGCAGCTTCTGCGCCAGCTTGCGATAAGCCTTCTTGATCTGCTCAGGAGAGGCATCGCGAGCAACACTCAGCAGCTCGTAATGCGTGGGTGTTCTCTGCATTGCACTTGCTGTCCATGGCCGACTGCCATTTTCGATACAACTGTATCGGCCACAAAAAACCAAACTCCAGCAAAAATGCCACGCCAGCGCCCCACAACAGGAACCACCGCACAGAAAAATGCCCGGATCCAGAGGATCCGGGCATTTCTTCAAGTATCGATGAAGCTTTCGTGAGCATCCAGACGCACATTCATGCGATTCAGACGCCAATCCTCAGCCCCACCTTGCGCACAACCCGAAAGGGCCAGACGCGATACACATGTCCTTCAACAACTCTTCAGTGAATGACCCGCCTGCGGCATACAACACCCGAAGCCCGGTTACGATCCATCGCATCACTCATCAGATAGTCCTTTATCTGCTGGCTGAAAAGCTAACGGCCTGTGCTGCTGACTCAGTAGCCCGGGCCGTTGAGAACAAGCCTATGCAAAGCACCCTCACCCTGCAACACCCCCAAAACGACCGCACCTGCCCAGCGCCTGTTCATGCACCAGATCGCCATCCTCGCTGGACGCATCGGTTTGCACCGCCTGGTTAAAAATCCACCGACCGCCAGCCCCGAAGCCCTCAACGACGAGCGGCAAAAACACACTCAAAACCACAGCACTCACACACCCCAAACAGACCAATCCCCCCAAACCAAAGGAAACGTCCTGCACCGCCGACGGCTCACGTCCGATGAAAAACGCCAACGGTCGATTTTTTTCAACTGAATCAGACAGCTAGGGTTTACAAGCGCATCAGACTCTATATACTCGCAGCCCATTACGCCGGTATAGCTCAGTTGGTAGAGCAACTGACTTGTAATCAGTAGGTCCCGGGTTCGACTCCTGGTGCCGGCACCATACGCAGCAACAAGAAAGGCTCACCGAAAGGTGGGCCTTTTTTGTTTTTGGGATTGGAAACGCTGGAGCAGACGTCTAGTGATATGCACGGAGCAATCACTCATGACACAGGTTCACATTCAATATGGAGGAGAAAATGGCAACCACCGTACAAGAAATATTGGCCCGAAGCGGAGCTCTGGGCTACATCGTAGGCATATTGGTAGCCTTCCAATTTGCTCTCAAGCTGCTCAAATCATCCTTCGATTTTCATAACGAGCACCTGGCTCAGCGCAAATTCAAACGTTTGAAGGAAATGAGCGCATACACAGTGGAAGGCAGCCTGCCCCATGAGTTCTTGAAAACCGCTGCAGGCGCCGAAATTTTTAAGACCACCACAAAAATCGATACCTCGCCTAACAAAGCCAAGGCGCTCATGGCAGCGCACGCTGCGGGAAACCTGACACTGGCGGATATGAAAGTGGTGGCGAAAAGTATCGACGTTTCCCCCTCCGGGCGCGTAGTAGTCGTCAATATTCCAATAGACAAGAAGGTATCGGCCTACGCTGGCGCTATTTTGGCCGGGATGCTATTCATCTACTGCAATATCGTCATGGCTTACCTGGGTGTCACGGGAAAACCCCAAGCTCAAATGGCAGGTCTTTTCATCATGTTCTGCGGCACACTGGTAGCACGCGGGATGTCTACAGAACTTAGACACCTGAAAAAAATCAAAAAGCTCCAATCACAGCTGGACGCCAACCCACTTGTCGTCACATAAGACACGCAACGCACAATTTTCTGTCGCTCACCGTAAAAATGATGTGCCCCAATCCAAAGCTGCTTCACTACGTCTTAATGCTGTTTAGCCTGCATGCTTTTCGTAAAATCTGGCCAAGTCATCTTCCAAACCTCCACGTCGCCCTCGCGAGCAAGAGGGGCCGTCTTTAGCAGGGAGGTGTAAGCCTTGAGTTATCGGAGACCGCATAAGCAACTGACTGGAGCAATTGGCAGAGCCTCAAGAGCTGGGTCAAGAACTCAGCATTGGTTGCCTCAGACCAAGCTCGGCCGTACCTGAGAGTCAGGTGTATGGTGGTCACTGGGTCTCCATTCTGAGCAGACTCAAGCGAGTAACGTTCACCATCCGAAAATGCACCTTGAGCAGATCCAGGGAACACCGACTCTAGAAATGTGATCACGACCTCAGGGCATCCAATATCTAGCACATCCTCAACGTTGGACAGATCCTCTTCACTGAGGTCTGTAGGCTTCAAAATAATAATGTCAAAGCTCATTCCTGCGGGCTCCCATCTTGTAATCCATTTGGCATCAGCATTGTAAGCGTCCGGGGGATACACCTTTTTGAATGCGCCAGCGTCCTGACAGTACATGCTCCACTCAGGACCCTAAGGACAGTGGCACATGCGGCAGCTCAATTGTAAGATTGAAGCAAAAATGGTTATGGATCTCCATATGAACCTTGCGACACTAGCGTTATTCCTGCCCGCCTGCTTTGCCCTGAATATGACGCCAGGGCCTAACAATCTGTTGTCGATCAGCAATGCGACACGCTACGGATACCGCACATCATGCTTGGCAGGTGCTGGTCGCTTGATAGCGTTCGCGGTGATGATTGCGCTGGCTTCGACAGGCTTGGCCGTAGTGCTGCAAACTTCAGAGTTAATCTTCTATGGGATCAAAATAGTTGGCGCAGCATATCTTTTCTATTTGGCATACCAGTTGTGGAGCGCTACACCGCAAGCGGAAGCCGAGTCAAAGAACGTCCCGTTAGGTCTATACGCGCTGGCAAGGCAGGAATTCCTCGTCGCCGCTGGTAACCCCAAAGCCATCCTGATTTTTACCGCGTTCTTGCCTCAATTCGTCGACCCAACGGCAGATATTGGTTCTCAGTTTACGTTGCTCGGTCTTCTGTTTTTGGTGTTGGAGTGGATTGCCATTGGCATCTATGCGTACATCGGATTGCATATGCGCCGCTGGTTTGCTCTGCCTCGTGGCAAGCAAATGTTTAACCGTTGCTGCGCTGGTTTGTTGTCGGCTGCCGCCTCGATGCTATTGATGACACGCCGAGCGTGATCCGCAGTAATTGGATGGCGTTTAGTGCCTCTGACTTATCTGCAAGGTTGGATGGTTGCCGCTTGTGTGGATGCAAATGATCAGTTTCACTCACCCGTTGCGTCGGCAGGCGCGTGAGAACGCCTTTTCAGATAAACAACCGGATCATACCTTCTGCCGCGCAGCCTGAATCAAGCTCATGATCACAACTGCCCGTTCGACGCTACGCAGCGATCCTGCAAAAAGCCAGTTCTTGCGTCCAAAAGCCCTTGGACGGATCCGGTTTCGCACCAATTATTGATAGGTACGGCCCCGCCATCAAGGTAGAACGTCAGATGCCCCCTTTTTTCCAATCTGATAAATGCTCGACCGGCTCTGATGGAGCGCCAGAATCACTTTTATACGCTTGCCCGAAACATCTTGAACAGGTTGGCCCGACCAGCCTCTGTTAAAGCTGCCCTGAACTGCGTCGATACCCTGTCTACACCCCGCAATCATGGATCGATGAAATGGTTATCTCACTTACCCCCGGCAACAACACGTCTCCAACCGTCACCCTTCCCCATTCTGGCGTGACGCTCACTCCGCAACCGCTCACCGACGCGCAGAAGGAAGCGCTGAAGAACGCTGCCGCCAATACGCCTGTCACCACGCCTGCCGTCGTTTATCACCCCAGCACCGAGACCCCGGCGACTACAGAGCCGATGGTGGTGATCGAGACATGGATTGGCCGTTCCCAGTCACCTGAGTTCCCGCAGAAGGCTGCCGAACACAGGACGTCGACGGAGGCGTTGAAGACGTCGTATGAAGCGTTCAAGTCGACGCTGGCGTCGGTCTATCCGGATCTGGCGAGCAAGAAGTTCGGCTTCACGATTGAAGCGAGTGGCAATTTGAAGGCGACTAACAGTTCTGGTGAATTGAGCGAAGCGGACACCAAACAGCTGAACACGCTGTTGAATGCGTCCAGTGGGCTGAAAGCGGCAGCCACCACTTATCGCGAAACGGCCATTGATATGGTCGATGCCGACTCGCCGTGGAGCGGCAGTTATCTGGGACGGTACAACCTGACCAAGGAGAACTTCGCCAACTCGCTGGATTTGGGCGCTTTGTTTATCCCCAAGACGTCGACGCCATCCAAGGAGCAAATGGACGGCATGTTCTTCAATCAACTGGCTTACAAAGGTGAGCTGCACACCCAGGAAACGGAAGCGGCGATGCTCGCTGCGCGTGCGGCTGAAAAGGCCGCGACAGCGGGCTGATCACAACCCGTTAGCGTCTCATCAGACGTTGCGGGCGAATGTAGTAGTTGTCGAACTCGCCACTTTCAACGAGCTGAAACCCGTGGCGGACGTAGAAGCGGTTGGAGTCGCTTTCTTTCAGGGCGACCACTCGTATTGTCGATGCGGTTGCATCCGCTTGTGCGAACACCTGCCGAAGCACGGCAGAGCCAATGCCCAGCCCTTGAGCAGCCGGCTTGATATATAGGTGATCCAGCAACAGGCCATCGCTGGTCGGTTTGACGGCCATGAAGCCGACCTTGCTGCCGTCTACCTGAATGTAGTGAGTGTACATCGCAGAAAACCCTTCTCGAAAACGCTCTCGGGCGCGCACCGGATCGAACCGGCCAACACGTTCGAGGCTTTCGCGCATGGCTTCGATACGTATGGCCACCAACGTTTCGAAATCTTCGGGTTGGACCGTTACCAGGGTGATGTCGGGGTCGGTCTTGCGGGTCAATGGCATTCGGGTCGCTCCCTGCTTATTGGCAATGTCACTTGCGCTCGTGGTTTTGGGCAACAGATTAATGCCCGGTCTGCCTTCACGTCAGGCGCTCGAAGTGCCTGTCTGTAGCGCCCGCGCCAACCACTCATCCAGACTTCCACCTCGAACTGTCCGCTGACAAACGCCCCGTCGTGTGTGCTCACTTTGCGCATGCCTTCGTTGATCGAGATGCGCCGCGAGGCTTCATTAGGGGCGGCTTTGGGCACTTGCATCAGGGGCATACCCATCACGTCGAACCACTGTCGATTGGTCAAGCGGCAGGCCTCTTTCATGTAGCCGTGGCCTTGCCAGTCCGGGTGCAGCCAGAAGCCGCGGTTGTTGCCGGGGTGGGTCATCAGGGTGATGCTGCCGATGATGTCGTGGGGGTGATGGTCATGATGATGCCCCTGTTCGTCGAAAAGTGCTCACTGGATGAACGGTCCCGTCTACCGGGATTTAAGTCGAACTGCTGGATGCAAGCGGGGGTCTATCCAGCATCTTTTACACATCGGTAACACCAGTGCCCAGAATCATAACGGATGAAACTCCCGCGAAAGTCGTGGATGAGCAGCAGGTCAAATTGTTTGGCTCGCCCAAGGAACGGCTGGACTTTTATCGACGCGAAATTCATTACGAAACCACTAACCTCTCCAACCGAACCAACGCCTATTTGTCGGCGCAGTCATTTCTGGTGATCGCCTACGCGTCGTCAATGGCCAACATGAACCCGGAATGGGGCGTGATGTTCACGCTGGTGATACCGCCGATGCTGGCCTTGCTGGGGCTGCTTAGTACGCTGTTCGCCTGGCCGGGTATTCGGGCGGCCTGCGACATCATCCAGCATTGGCATCACAAACAGGCTCAACTGCTGCTCAGCGAGCCGGTCATCGGGCTGACCTATGACGACTCGCCATTGTTCAGCGATTGGGAGTCCAGTGAAACCGGGCCGAAAAAATCCTTGCTGTTCTCCAAGCGCAGTCCTTGGTTGTTCAGCTTTTTCTGGATATTCCTCGGAAGTTTCGCCGTGTGTGTTCAGTTGATTGCGGATTGAGAGCGCGGATCCAGGAAGATGATACCGGTAAAGATGTGATGCATCGCATCACACATCGGGCGCCCTTTTACGATCAAAATCCAGGCGCCAGATTGCCTCGCTGGCAGCCTCTGCTTTCTCAGTTCTGAAAAAGCATCTGACACTAATCCTTCGATCAAGTATTCAGTCCGTAGCTGCAAGCGTGCAAGCTCTCATGCACTCATCGACCCGCATTGACGCCGATCGTCAAGAGGGCCGCACCTGGAATACCCGTTCTCCAGCGGGCTGCATGGTACTCGACACAGCCACATGCGTGAGTTACGTGTGCAAAGCGCAGCCAAGCCAATCAGGATCTTTTATGCATTTGATCCCACTCGCACCGCGATCCTCCTGATAGGTGGAGACAAGACAGGAGATAAGCGATTCTATGAACGGATGCTGGCTATCGCAGATCGTCTTTATGACGAGCACCTTGCAGCACAGCAAAATGAAGACAGGTAGCCATCATGGCCGGAAAAAAATTTTCAGCTCTACGCGAAAAAATGTCGCCCGAAGCTCAGGCTCGCGGGCAAGAAAAGTTTGAACAACTGCGCTCAGAAATGGATCTCGCCGAGCTTCGCCGTGCAAGGCTGCTTTCCCAAGAGTCGCTCGCTCAGCTTCTGCAGGTCAGCCAAGGCAGCGTGGCGAAAATGGAGAAGCGTACTGACATGTACATCAGTACCGTCAGACGTTTTATAGAGGCTATGGGGGGCGAGTTGATCGTGACGGCCCGATTCCCGGATCACGCGATACATATCACTCAATTCGCCGATATGGGGAAACCGAAAGACTGATCAGCCATGCAGCATTAAGCGGAACCGTTAAAAAATGCCCCGGCTAGAAACCGGGGCCTCTTGTTACGGCTTGACCGCTACCCCGTCAGAAAACGCTGATCGGATAATCCACGAAAATGCGGGTTTCATTGCCATCGTTGTTGTAGGCCTGTGCGTCGTCGGAGACGCGCAAGAATGAGTTGCGCAGGCGGATCGAGAGGTCTTTGGCCGGGCCGCTTTGGACCACGTAGGTCAGCTGGCTGAAGATCTCGCGCTCGGTGCCGTCGCCGCTGCCAACGGTGCCGTCGTCGATGTTGTCACCGCGCACGTAGGCGGCCTTGTAGCTCAGGCCCGGCAGGACGAGGCCGGACAGGTCCACGCCGTAGGCTGCTTGCCACGAGCGCTCGTCCTTGCCGTTGAAGTCAGACCAGTAGGAATTGGCGAGGTAGATGGTGTTGCCGCCATCACCAAAGCCACCATCGTTGCGATAGCCGCCGTAGGCGTAACCCATGTCACCGGTGCTGCGCTGGTGCGCTAGGGTAAAGGAGTGGATACCGACGGCCCAAGTCGCCGCCAGGCTCCATATTTTGTTGTCACGCGCGTCGCTGGTGGTGAAGTCTTTATCCAGCCTGGTCTTGTAGCCGTTGAAGTCGAAGGTCAGGGACTGGTCTTGCGGCAGGGCAAAGACGTAGTTCAGGTTGATGTACTGCTTT
Source organism: Pseudomonas graminis (assembly GCF_002093745.1). Lineage (GTDB taxonomy): Bacteria > Pseudomonadota > Gammaproteobacteria > Pseudomonadales > Pseudomonadaceae > Aquipseudomonas. The sequence continues at coordinate 79,817 of NZ_MTSB01000015.1, read as the reverse complement.
TTGAGCACGTCTTCGTTGTCGGAGGCGTAAAACGCAGCACTGAATTCATCGGTGAATTTGTAGCTGGCGCCATAGACGTTGATGCTTTTCAGATCACCGCTGTCGCGACCTTCGGCACTTTTGCGGGCTTCCTGGGTGAAACGCCCTGCAACGACTTCAAGCCCGTCAATCTCTTTAGAGGTGATCAGGGTGCCGGTGTAGCTTTCTGGCAGCAGACGAGAGTTGTCGTAACTGAGCACCGGCAATTGCGGCATCTGCTCGCCGTATTTGATGATGGTATTCGAAAAGCGCGCCTTAACCGCCGCGCCTGCGCGGGACAGGTCATCGGCCGCAGCACCACTGTCGCCCTGCTTGAAGAAATCGATGCCGCCATTGCCACTGCGTCCCTTGCCGCCGTCCAGGCGAATGCCGTACAGCGCAAAGGCATCGACGCCCACACCGACCGTGCCTTGCGTAAAACCGGACGCGAACGTGCCCATGAAAGCCTGGCCCCATTCGGACTTGTCTTCACGGCCATTCTTGAAGTCGCGGTTGATGTAAGCATTGCGCAGGTCGACGTTCAGATGGCTGTCTTCGACGAAACCTTTCGAGTCTGCCTGCCCCTGGGCCAAGGCCTCACCGGCGCTGATGATGCCCAAAGCGAGCATGCCCATACGTTTGTTAAGCATCTTGTCTTCCTTTTCTGCACATTGACATGCGCTGTGGCGACGGCTATTGGCCGTCCTGGCTTCCAGTCTCTGAACAAGCAGCATGGAAAGCCGCACGAGGTCATCGCAGTGGACTACTGATGCACGTAGAAGGGTCAAGCCACAGGCAGTGGGGCGCGAATGCTAGTCCCGGTGCCTGGGGGTGTCAAACACCCGGATGATCAAACTGAAGTCTGGTGTATGACCTAATCTGTCAGCACGCGGAAGAGTGCTTCAAATTCCGCATCGTTGAGCAATCCTGCGGGGTAGCGCTGCAATAACATTGCGCGCACGTCCGGTCTTGGTTTTGCAGGCCTGGTTTTCCTTAACCACTCCGCCAGCAACTGGCGGGCCTCGTTACTGGGGGAAGCAGACAAACCACGTACATACTGCGGGTTCATACCTGCGTTCATAACGAAAACCTCTTGATTCATGAGGGGCTAAATCTACTGGTGCCATATGACAGTCAAGCTAATAAAACGGGTTTTCGCCAACCGAATTTACTGTCACGGCCGATAAATCTGATGAGGGACGTTATAGAGTAACGCATAAAAAAAGCCCATCAGATGATGGGCTTAGTAGAGCAAAATCGGGACCAGCCAGTTACTGCAAGATACAACTAGTTACGAAGTATTACCCTTTAAAGGGGGCGGGTTGTTGCTGCGTCAGGCAATGAATATTGCCTCCACCCAGCAGTAACTCACGGCCCGGGGTCATCACCACCTCGTGCTCCGGAAACAGCTTTTGCAGGATCTCACGGGCCTTTTCGTCCATCGGATCGTCGAAGCTCGGTGCAATGATGCCGCCGTTGACGATCAGAAAGTTCACATAAGAGCCGGCCAGACGCACCGATGGGTTGCGTTCCTGGCTGCCATGCACCTGATCGACGCCCGCGCATTCTTCTTCTGTCGCGAACAATGGGCCTGGAATCGGCATTTTATGAACGATAAACGCGCGACCCCGTGCGTCCACAGTGTTTTCGAAAATACTCAGTGCCGCGTGACAACGTGAGTAGTTGGGGTCTTCGGGATCATCGGTCCAGGCCAGTAGCACTTCACCCGGGCGCACGTAACAGCAGAAGTTATCCACATGCCCGTCAGTTTCGTCGTTGAACAGGCCGTCAGGCAGCCAGACGATTTTATCCACAGCCAGATAGTCGCTCAGCACCGCTTCGATCTGTTCACGGGTCAGGTGAGGATTACGGTTGCGGTTGAGCAGGCACTCTTCGGTGGTGATCAGCGTGCCTTCGCCATCGACATGGATCGAACCGCCTTCGAGCACGAAGCCTTCGGTGGCGTAACGTGGGCAACGCTCGATTTCCAGCACCTTGCTGCCCAGTTGCGAGTCCAGGTTCCACGGCGAGTACAGCCCGCCGTCGAAACCGCCCCAGGCGTTGAATGCCCAATTCACGCCACGCACTTCGCCACGCTCATTGATGACGAAGGTCGGGCCGCTGTCACGCACCCAAGCGTCGTTGCTGCTCATTTCCACAACGCGAATGTTCGGCATATCCAGACGCGCACGAGCGTTGTCGTACTGCCCGGCAGACACCGCGACGGTCACCGGCTCAAAGCGAGCGATGGCTTTGGCCACTGCAACGTGTGCGGCCTGGGCGGGCTTGCCACCCAGGCGCCAGTTGTCTGGGCGCTCTGGCCAGACCATCCAGATCTGGGTTTGCGGCGCCCATTCGGCGGGCATGTGAAAACCATCGGCGCGCGGCGTGCTGTTGAGCGTGGTCATGGCGATCAGGACTCCAGCGAACCGTCGAGGGTCTTGACCGCGCCGTACAGGTTCGGACGGCGATCGCGGAATGTGCCCCAAGCGCTGCGGATGTGCTCCAGTTCGTCCAGGTCGAAGCTGTGGACCAGCACGCCTTCTTCGGTTTCGTTGAGCTCGGCGACTTTTTCACCGAACTGGTTGGCGATGAACGACGAGCCGTAGAAGGTGATGTCGTAACCGTCCTGTTCTTCGTTGCCGATGCGGTTGCTGGCGATCAACGGCATCAGGTTCGCGCCGGCATGGCCTTGTTGCACACGCTGCCAATGGTCGCGGGAGCTGATGGTCTTGTCATGCGGCTCGCTGCCGATGGCGGTCGGGTAGAACAGGATTTCTGCACCCTGCAACGCCATGCTGCGTGCGCACTCCGGGAACCACTGATCCCAACAGATGCCGACGCCGATCTTCGCGTAGCGGGTCTGCCAGACCTTGAAACCGGTGTCGCCCGGGTTGAAGTAGTACTTTTCGTGGTAGCCAGGGCCGTCCGGGATGTGGCTCTTGCGGTAGATGCCCAGGTTGGTGCCGTCTGCGTCGATGATCGCAATGGTGTTGAAACGCGCACGACCCGCCAGCTCGAAGAAGCTGATCGGCAGCACGACTTGCAGCTCTTTGGCGATCTTCTGGAAATGCTTGATGGCAACGTTGGATTCAAGAGGGGTCGCCAACTGCAAGTAGTCCGAGTTCGGCTTCTGGCAGAAGTACGGGGTTTCGAACAGTTCCTGAATCAGGATGATCTGTGCGCCCTTGGCGGCAGCTTCACGGACCAGCTTTTCAGCGGTCTCGATGTTGGCTTCCAGATCCCAGGAGCAGGCCATCTGGGTAGCAGCGACAGAAACGATACGGCTCATGAAAATATCTCCAGGGGCGGTTGCAAGGACTTATCACCATAGCAGACGGGCGATGACGATTATGGCGGTCTTTATAGCGGATAAAAATCGGGTTTAAAAGGGTATTTCTTCTTTTAATCCGGATTACCTAGAATTTATATCGATATAAATCTATATACAGGCTCAACTTGGCACTTGAGCGCGGCCGACAATGTGACGCAGAGCGTCACGCAATGCGTTCCCACGCTGGAGCGTGAGGAACGAGCGGTGTTCGGGACGACGCCGACCGTGCGCAGCAAGCAACATCCGGGAGGACGCTGACCGCGCAGCGAGCGACATCCGGGCCGACGCTGACCTTGCGCAGCGAGCGGCCTCCGACCCCCTATCGTGCCGACGCTCCGCGTCGGTATGCCGTTCTGGACGCTCTGCGTCCTCTGTCAAAAACAGCGCCTACTCCAGTTCACGCAAGACCTTCGACACGTTATCGACAAAAAAATCCACACTCTGGCGGGTGGTACACATGGGAGGTTTGACTTTGAGGATGTTCAGGTAATCACCGGTCGGCTGCATGAAGATGCCCAGCTCACGCAGGCGTTCGCAAAGTTGCGCGGTTTCTTCGCTGGCAGGCTCCAGGGTCTGGCGGTCACGGACCAGCTCTACGCCCAGATAGAAACCCGTACCATGCACGGCACCGATCAGCGGGTGTTTATCGGCCAGCGCCTGCAAACGCGCCTTGAAGTGGTCACCGACAATCCGGGCGTTGTCCCATAGTTTTTCCTCTTCCATGACATCCAGCACCGCCATGCCGATCCGGCAACTGACCGGGCTGCCGCCGGATGACGAGAAGAAGTAACCCTCTGCCTCCAGCGCCTCGGCAATCTCACGGCGGGTAATCACCGCGCCCAGCGGGTGGCCGTTGCCCATGCCTTTGGCCAGAGTAATGATGTCCGGCACCACGCCCTGCTCTTCGAAGCCCCAGAAGTAATGACCGAGACGGCCATAGCCCACCTGCACTTCATCGGCGATGCACACACCACCCAGGGCGCGAATCTTCTGGTAGACCTGTTGCAGGTAGCCGGGCGGCAGCGAAATACCGCCTGCATTGCCATACACCGGCTCGCAGATGAAACCCGCCACCTGACGTTGCTGCTCGGCCAGCGTTGCCAGCACCTGGTCGACGCTGCGCACATAATCCGGCGCGCTGTCCGCCCCCCGGAACGGCCCACGATAGGTGTTGGGCGCGGTGACCGGATGCACCCAGTCAGGGCGGGTGCTGAGCGCCTGCGGGTTGTCGGCAATCGAGGTGGAAATCGCATCGGTCGCCACCGACCAGCCATGATAGGCCTCCAGCACACTGAGCATGTCGCGCCCGCCGCTGTAGGCCCAGGCCAGGCGAATCGCCAGGTCGTTGGCCTCGGTGCCGCTGTTGACCAGAAACACCCGGTCCATACCAGCAGGCGCCAGCGCGAGCAGACGCTCGGAAAACTCGGCAATGGCCGCGTAGTGAAAGCGCGAATTGGTGTTGAGCAGCGACCACTGCCGGGCCGCTTCATGGGCCATGCGCGGATGACCGTGGCCGAGGACGGCGACGTTGTTGAGCATGTCCAGATACGAACGGCCCTGCATGTCGATCAGGTGGTTGCGCCAGCCGCGCTCGATCTGTGGCGGTGCCTGATAATAGTGTTTTTGCGACCGGGCGAAGCTCGCGTCACGGCGCGCCAGCAAGGCCGCCGAGTCCTGAAGCGCGGGCGCATCGCAGTCGAAACCCAGCAAGGCCGAAGGCGACGGGCAGAACCTGCGCCAGGCTGCTGCCCATGAAGGCGTCGTGAACAGTGGCGGGCTGAGGTTTTCAGCGGTACACAGTTGCAGCAGCACCGAGCCAGCGCCCTGCCCGATCAGCGCGCCTGCCTGAACCCGGTCAGGCAGCGCAACGTCCGGCAACACGCCCCATAGCTTCAGGCTTATCGAGTCACCGATCAGCAATAACGCTGCATCGGCGGTCAGGCGCAACGCAGCGTCGAACGGAGCATGCAGCCGCGTCTCGGCAGGCACATGCAGTTCGACGTGCAGGGCGAACGTTTCGGGTTCTCGGTCACTGTCAGGCAACGTGCGCGACAGCCGATACTCTCCAAAACGACTGGCAGCCAGGCCGTCGTCGCCAGCGGCCTGAGAGAGCAGGTATTCATCGATACCGTCTTGTTCCCAGTTGCCCGCGACGAAGTGTTCGCTGAGCACACCCAGGTCCACTAACGTCGGCTTGCACCCTTGCAGACCAGGCAGCAGAGGCTGATAAACGGGTTGAGCGACAGGTGGAAAATCCACCCCCACGGCCTGCAGGATCGCCGTTTCCATCAGCGCCATCGGCACCGAGGTGGCGACGTCGAAGATGTTCCATTCGCCGGCAACGTTGGCCTGAATGTACGTGTTGTCTGGCTCGACACTGGCCTGTTGTTCGCTGCTGAGCACCAGCACCGCAGAGCGCGCCACGATCAGTGGCCAGAGCGCCTGCCACTCTTCAGTCTTCAGCGGGTTCAGGGCCTGATAGGCGCGGATCGCCGGCAGGATGTAAAGCGGATCACCCTCGGCATGATGCAACAGCGCCGCGCAAGTGACCGACAGGTCGGCCACGCGCCAGGTGCTGACCAGATCACCGAAATCGATCAGGCCTTGCATCTGCCAGTGGCAATGGCTGTCACGCTGCCAGACCACGTTGTGTTCAGTGATGTCCAGATGCACCGCCTGTATCGGCAGCGCCGGGATCAATGGCAGCAGACGGCGATGGGCCTGCTCTGCCGCCTCGATCACGCACGCTTGAGCGTCGGCATCGGTGATCACCGGCAGCAGATGTCTGGTCAGTGCATGAGCGTGGCGCGGGTCCCATTGCAGAATGCGCTCCAGGCCGGGATGCTCGAAATCCGCCAGCGCCAGATCGACGCGCGCACACAGTTCCCCCAAACCGGTCACCACCTCATGGCTCAAATGCCCGGCATGACCCAACGACTGCCCGTCGATGAACTCCAGTAAGCGCATATGCACCGCCTGCCCGTCGATCTCGATGGACAACAGCTGCTCGGTGTCATTGGCGCGAATTACCCCGGGGACGCTGACCGTGCTGTGGCTCGCCAAGTGTTGCAGCGCCGCATGCTGGGCGTTCAGTTCTGTCGGTGAATAGGCACCGTGACAAATCTTCAGGACGTAGCGCCGCGTGTCGGTTTCAAGCAGAAAATTACGATCCTGCTGGCTGCCCAGTGCTTTCAAGGTGCCGCTCAAACCGTAATGCTGTTCGAGCAATTGAAGCGCCTGGTCGAGACTGACATCAGGGCAAGGCAGGCTGGAGCGGCGGATAAGCGTGGCGAGCGGCATCATGACCTCAGTGTCTGTAAGGGCCTGGGGGTGTAAGGGAAAGGGGCAGTGAACGGCGCGTCATAAACCATCGGAACACTATAGCGGCCTCGGCGCACGCATCCCTCGGTTGAGCACCTCACGCCGAAAGATGACAGCCGTTTTATCAGATTCCTCACGAGATGAGTGCTGACCTGATCCTGCCACGGGCATTGAGACGCTATGCTGCACTACTTCAAAACACACAAGAAGGTCAGTTCATGCGAATACTCGTCACCGGAGGCGCAGGTTTCATCGGCTCGGCACTGATCCGCCACCTGATAAACAACACCGCACATGACGTGCTGAATTTCGACAAATTGACCTACGCAGGCAATCTCGAATCGTTACAGTCTATTGCCACCAACACGCGCTATGAGTTCGTGCAGGCGGATATCTGCGATCAGGCCAGGGTCGGCGCGGTCCTGGAGCGGTTCGCGCCTCAGGCGATCATGCACCTGGCGGCCGAATCCCATGTCGATCGTTCAATCGATGGCCCGGCCGAGTTCGTGCAGACCAACATTGTCGGCACCTACAGCTTGCTGGAAGCCACGCGCGCTTATTGGCTGAAGCTGCCGGACGCCGAGCGTCAGGCATTTCGTTTTCACCATATTTCCACTGACGAAGTGTACGGTGACCTGCACGGCGTCGACGATCTGTTCACCGAAACCACGCCGTATGCGCCCAGCTCGCCCTATTCGGCGAGCAAAGCGGCGTCCGATCACCTGGTTCGCGCCTGGCATCGCACTTACGGCTTGCCCGTGGTGGTGACCAACTGCTCCAACAACTACGGGCCGTTTCACTTCCCCGAAAAGCTGATCCCGCTGGTCATTCTTAATGCGCTGGCGGGCAAACCGCTGCCGGTGTACGGCAATGGTCTGCAAGTGCGCGACTGGCTGTACGTCGAAGATCACGCACGCGCCTTGCTCAAGGTCGTGACCGACGGTGCGGTCGGTGAAACGTACAACATCGGTGGCCACAACGAGCAGAAGAACATCGACGTGGTGCGCGGCATTTGCACCTTGCTTGATGAACTGGCCCCGCAGCGTCCGGACGGCGTGCAGCAGTACAGCGACCTGATCACCTATGTGGTTGATCGGCCGGGCCACGATCAGCGTTATGCCATCGATGCCGGCAAGATCGACAACGAGCTGGGCTGGACGCCTGAAGAAACCTTCGAATCGGGGCTGCGCAAGACCGTGCAGTGGTATCTGGATAACCTGGACTGGTGCCGCAGGGTTCAGGACGGCAGCTATCAGGGCGAACGACTGGGTTTCACCGACCCGAAGGACCTGCTTGCCTGATCGCCATACTTTTCGACGGGCACGCGTCAGTGCAAACTGTCGAACCGCCACCATTTATTCAAGATTGCAGGGGAAGTCACGTGAACGTAGTAGCCACAACATTGCCGGAAGTCCTGATTCTGGAACCCAAGGTATTCGGTGATGAACGAGGCTTTTTCTATGAAAGCTTCAACGCCAGGGCTTTTCAGGAAGCCACCGGCCTGACCCGGCAGTTCGTGCAGGACAACCACTCACGCTCGCAAAAAGGCGTTCTGCGCGGCCTGCATTATCAGATTGAAAACGCGCAGGGCAAACTGGTACGTGTCACCGTTGGCAAGGTGCTCGACGTTGCAGTGGACATCCGTCGCAGCTCGCCGAACTTCGGTAAATCGGTCACTGTAGAGCTGTCTGCTGAAAATGCTCGTCAGTTGTGGGTGCCGGAAGGCTTTGCGCATGGCTTCGTGGTGCTCAGCGAGCATGCCGAATTCCTGTACAAGACCACCGACTATTACACGCCGTCGGCCGAGCGCTGCATTGCCTGGAACGACCCGGACCTGGCTATCAACTGGGAGTTCTTCGGCAAACCCAGCCTGTCCGAAAAGGATCAGCAAGGCAAAAGCCTGAAAGAAGCCGACCTGTTCCCTTGAGCCGGTGACCTCTGGCAGCCCGGCCAATTGTCGGGGTGCCGGATAGGTCGGCGGCGGGCATAATACGCGCCTGATGCCCACGTCAGGATCGACCGGGTGTTCCTGTTGCCTGCTGCGGCTTTGTCGTCGGCACGCATCGTCAACCACTCGGCGACAGCCAATCGATGACCATGACCCCTGCTTTGCCGCCCCGCCCCCGCTGGCGCAGCCTTGCCCTTCTGGCGATTTGCCTGGCACCGCTGTTGTGGCCGCTTGAGCACCTGGCCGAGCGCTATTACCGCAACGTGCTGGCCAACCAGAATCGCCAGACCCTCGACCTGTACGTCGCCAACCTGCTCGGTACGCTGCACCGCTACGAAACCCTGCCGCAGATTCTCGGCAACCTGCCGGCGTTGCGGGGCGCGCTGGCGGCGCCGAAAGAGGCTACGACGCTGGAAAACGCCAATCACCTGCTCAGCGACATCACACGGCAGACCGGCGCCGACGTCATGTACCTGATGGACACCAACGGCTTGACCCTGGCGGCGTCGAATTCGGGCCAGAAAGACAGTTTCATTGGACGCAATTTCTCGTTCCGGCCCTATTTCATCGATGCGCTGGCAGGCAGAACAGGTCGTTTCTTCGGCCTGGGCACCACGTCCGCCAAGCGCGGTTATTTTTTCGCAGGCCCCGTGAGCGATGGCGAGCGGGTCATTGGCGTGTTGGTGGTCAAGGTCGATCTCGACCATACCGAGACACTGTGGGGCAAGACGCCTGAGCAACTGCTGCTGACCGATCAGAATGGCGTGGTGATCCTCACGTCCAACCCTGAATGGCGCTTTCGGGCGACCCGTGACCTGACCGATGACGAGAAAAAGGCCATCGTTGCGATCCAGTCCTACCCGACCCGTGACCCACGCCCCTTGAGGATTGATGAACACGCCTGGCTGACCCAGACCCAGGCGATCGAAGAAACCGGCTGGAACGTGAACATTCTGGCACCCCGCGCGCTGCTCGACCGCCAGGTTCGCACAGTGGTGGCAATTGGCGGCGCGGCGCTTCTGGTGTTGATGCTGCTGCTGGGCCTGATGATGCAGCGTCGTCGCCACTACCTGGACCGCATCGCCTTCGAGGCCAAGGCCCGGCGCGAGCTGGAAATGCGCGTGATCGAGCGCACCAGCGACCTGGAAGGCCTCAACAGTCGTCTGCGCCAGGAAGTGCTGGAGCGCGAACAGGCGCAGCAGGAACTGGTGCAGGCCCAGGACGAACTGGTCCAGACCAGCAAACTGACCGCGCTCGGCACCATGTCGGCGAGCATCAGCCATGAGCTGAATCAACCCTTGGCCGCCATCCGCAGTTACGCGGAGAACTCCGAAGTGCTGCTTGATCATCAGCGCACCGATGAGGCGCGTGGCAACCTCAAACTGATCAGCGAACTCACCGGGCGCATGGCCTCGATCATCGCTCACTTGCGCGCCTTCGCCCGACGAGACCGCCACGCGCCTGAAAGTGTGGCGCTGCAACCGGCGCTGGACGATGCACTGGCGTTGCTGGCCAAACGTCGGCGTGCGATGGAAGTCGAGCTGATCCGGGATTTGCCTGATGCGACGCTGTGGGTGCAGGCCGGCGAAACGCGGCTGCGTCAGGTACTGGGCAATCTGCTGGCCAACGCACTGGATGCCCTCACCGAAAAAGGCCCGCCGCGCAGGCTGTGGATAAGTGCCGAGCAAACCGTCGAGGGCGTCAACCTGTACATTCGTGACAACGGCCCCGGCTTTTCTCAGGAAGCCCTGGCGCGGGCTCGCGAACCCTTCTTCACCACCAAGACCCGCACCCAGGGCCTCGGACTGGGTCTGGCGATCTGCGATACGCTGATGCGCGCGCTGGGCGGCGAATTACTGTTCGCCAATCACCCGAGCGGCGGCGCCGTGCTTACCCTGCGCCTGTGTGCCGGTGCTTCCGGGGCCAACCTTCAACCGCCAGAGGACCTTTCTGCATGAGTTCGGACACAGCCATCGACAGCCAGATTCAGGTGGTGCTGATCGACGACGACTCGCACCTGCGGCAGGCCCTGCGCCAGACACTGGACCTGGCCGGCCTGAACGTGCTGTCGCTGTCTGAAGCCACCGGCCTTGCCGAGCGCATCGGTCGCGACTGGCCGGGCGTGGTGGTCAGCGATATCCGCATGCAGGGCATGGACGGGCTGGAACTGCTCGACCAGCTTCACCAGCAGGACCCTGACCTGCCGGTGTTGCTGATCACCGGTCATGGCGATGTTCCGCTGGCGGTGAAAGCCATGCGCGCCGGGGCCTACGACTTTCTGGAAAAACCCTTCGCCAGCGATGCCATGCTCGACAGCGTGCGCCGTGCTCTGGCCCTGCGTCGTCTGGTGCTGGATAACCGCAGCCTGCGCCTGGCCCTGAGTGATCGTCAGCAATTGAGCACCCGGCTGATTGGCCAGTCGGCGTCCATTCTGCGTCTGCGCGAACAGATTGGCGCCCTGGCCGGAACGCGCGCCGACGTGTTGATTCTTGGCGAAACCGGCGCCGGTAAAGAAGTCGTTGCCCGTGCCCTGCATGATCTGTCCAACCGCCGCAGCGGCCCGTTCGTGGCCATCAACGCCGGGGCGCTGGCCGAATCGGTGGTCGAGAGCGAGCTGTTCGGTCATGAGCCTGGCGCGTTTACCGGCGCGCAAAAGCGGCGCATCGGCAAGTTCGAATTCGCCAACGGCGGCACGCTGTTTCTCGATGAAATCGAGAGCATGAGCCTGGACGTTCAGGTCAAGTTGCTGCGCCTGCTGCAGGAGCGTGTTGTGGAGCGGATGGGCAGTAATCAGCAGATCCCGCTGGATATCCGCATCATTGCGGCGACCAAGGAAGACCTGCGTCAGGCGGCTGATCAGGGACGCTTCCGGGCGGATTTGTATTACCGGCTGAACGTGGCCTCGTTGCGCATACCGCCGCTGCGCGAGCGTGGCGAAGATGCGCTGATGCTGTTCGAGCATTACGCCGACGCAGCCAGCATGCGCCACGGCATTCCCAAGCAGGAACTCAAGCCGGGCCAGCGGGCGTTGTTGCTGCGTCATAACTGGCCGGGCAACGTCCGCGAACTGCAAAACGCCGCCGAACGTTTTGCGCTGGGTCTGGAACTGGAGCTGGAAGGTGGTGATGCAGAGCAGGCGCCGCCGCCGAGCGGAGGTTTGAGCGATCAGGTAGAAAGCTTCGAGCGGGCCTTGATTGCGGCGGAGCTGGCTCGTCCGCACAGTTCGGTGCGCAGCCTGGCCGAAGCGCTGGGCGTGCCACGCAAGACCCTGCACGACAAACTGCGCAAGCACGGCCTGAATTTCGGCGACAACAGCGGAGGCTCCGATGACGCCGATTGAGCCTGAAGAGGAGGCGGCCCGCGAACTGGAAACAGTGCTGCACCACGACATTCCGCTGACCCGCGAGATGGGCATGCGCGTGATCGACTGGCACCACCACACGCTGCGTCTGCACCTGCCGCTGGCACCCAACGTCAACCACAAAAGCACGCTGTTCGGCGGCAGTCTGTATTGCGGTGCAGTGCTGGCCGGTTGGGGCTGGTTACACCTGAGGCTGCACGAAGCGGGAATCACCGACGGGCATATCGTGATTCAGGACGGGCAGATCAGTTATCCACTGCCGGTGCGCAGCGATGCCATTGCCCGGTGCGATGCGCCAGAGGCGGCACAGTGGGAAAAATTCATCACCACCTACCAACGCCGAGGCCGCGCCCGCCTGACCTTGCACACCTGCATTACGGCGCAGGACAGCGACGAACAGGCCGTGCGGTTTGTGGGGCAGTTTGTGTTACATCGGTGAAGCCAGCGCACGAAAATTCATCGTCTGAACTATCGTCTTCGCGATCCGCAGGGTTGACGAAGCTTATGTGCGAGCCTGCTCGCGAAGAGGCCGGCACAGGCCCCGGAAATGGCGTTGTTTGGGCTATTGCTTTCGTGAGCAAGCTCACTCCCCAAAGTGAACTTACCCTGGTGTGAACGGCTTCAGGACTGTGCCAATACCAGCAGTTTGTCGCGCCATTCGGCGTTGGCCGGCAGCGCCAGAAAGAACGGGTTGAGCAGCGATTCACGTGCCGGGTAGCTGAACGGTTTGCCGTCCAGTTGCAGCACTGCGCCTCCCGCCCCCTCAAGCACGCCTTGCGCGGCTGCCGTGTCCCATTGCGAGGTCGGCGCCAGTCGTGGGTAGCAATCCGCAGCGCCTTCGGCCAGCAAGCAAAACTTCAACGAACTGCCAATGTTGGTCAATTGCAACGGACCAAGTCCGTTCGCCAGACCGGCCAGCAAATGCTCCTGCTCCGGGCTGGAATGGCGACGGCTGGCGACCACGGTAAAGGTCTGCCCTTCACCAGGCTGATTGCGCACTACAATCGGCTCGCAGTGATCAATGTCATCGCTGCGCCAGGCACCCAGCCCGGCGCCACCGAAATAACAGCGGTTGTTGGTGGGCATCGAGACCACGCCGAACACCACACGCCCCCGCTCGATCAGCGCGACGTTTACGGTGAATTCTTCACTGCCGGAGATGAACTCCTTGGTGCCGTCGAGCGGATCGACCAGCCACCAGCGTTCCCAGCTCGCACGCTCACTGAGCGGGATGTCGGCGTCCTCTTCGGACAGCACGTGAATGCCTGGATCAAGCTTTTGCAAGCCCTCGACCAACACCTGATGAGCGGCCAGATCGGCGGCAGTCACCGGTGAGTCGTCAGTTTTTGTGGTCACCGTCACGTTGGCGCGCCAGAACGGCAGGATCACTTCTCCGGCCAGGCGAACAAGATCGATAACCGGAGCCAGCAGCGGATGGGGCAGGTCTTGTAACGAATCGGTCATGGCTGAAACAGTCCACGCTGGGTCAACAGGTCACGGGTAAGGTACAGCGCGGCCAACGCACGGCCTTCGCTGAACTGGGCATTCTGCGCCAGGCTCGACAGCTCCCGAAGGTTGATCCGGTCAACCCGAATCGGCTCGGGCTCGTCACCTTCCAGACGCTCTTCATAAAGATCGGTCGCCAGTACAACCTGAATTTTCTGGCTCATGTAACCCGGCGAAAGGGACAACTCGGTCAACAGCTCCAGTTGTCGTGCGCCAAAACCGGCTTCTTCCTTGAGCTCACGGTTGGCGGCCGCCAGCACGTCTTCGCCTGGCTCGATCAAGCCTTTGGGCAAGGACAGCTCGTATTCGTCGGTGCCGCCGCAATATTCTTCGATCAACACGGCGTGGTCGGCATCGAGCATCGCCACGATCATTACCGCGCCGGGGCCTGTGCCTTTGCTGGCCAGGCGTTCATAAGTCCGCTCGACGCCATTGGCAAAGCGCAATTGCAGCTCTTCAACGCGGAACAGACGACTGCTGGCGACGATGGCGCGGGCGAGTACGGTAGGTTTCTGACGCATGACAGGCTCCTTTACATGAACGAGGTACTATACCGAGCTTTTCCCGATGTCTGTGTCGGATATGCTTAACCGATATCAACCCCTGACGAGGCCAGAATGCTTTCCATGCCCTGGAGCGAAATCGACACCGTCCTGCTGGATATGGACGGCACGCTGCTCGACCTGCATTACGACGAACACTTCTGGATGCAGCATTTGCCACAGCGCTATGCCGAATTGCACGGTATCAGTTTCGCTATGGCCTGGCTTGAGCTGAAGCCACTGTTCGAAAATAACGCGGGCACGCTCAACTGGTACTGCCTGGATTTCTGGAGTGCCGAACTGAAGCTGTCGGTGCGCGATCTGAAACGGGAGATTGCGCACATGATCGCATTGCGCCCGGATGCGGAGACCTTCCTGGCGGCGATCAAACAGGCTGGCAAACGCGTGATCATGATCACCAACGCGCACCGCGATTCACTGTCGCTGAAGATGGAGCGCATCGAACTGGCGCCTTATTTCGAGCGCATGATCAGTTCCCATGATTACGGCTTTCCCAAGGAAAACCAGCAATTCTGGGATGCACTGCAGGCCGAGACCGATTTTGATCCGGCGCGCAGCCTGTTCATCGACGACACCCTGCCGGTGCTGCGCAGCGCCCGGCAATTCGGCGTTTCCCATCTGCTGGCCGTCAGCCAGCCCAACAGCCAGAAAGGCCCCAAAGACACTGAAGAATTCGCTGCGGTGGATGATTATCGGGAACTGATCAAGGGGCTGCTCGACCATCCACCAGCCTGAATGCGTAGAATCGGCTGTCTGGACGGCCCACCGGAGTGACTATGGACATCAAGCAACTTAAATTTCTGATCGCCCTTGATGAAACGAGGCACTTCGGCCAAGCGGCTGCGCGCTGCAATATTACTCAGCCGACGCTGTCGATGCGTCTACGCAATCTGGAAGAAGAGCTTGGCCTGCCGCTGGTCAACCGGGGCCAGCGTTTTGAAGGTTTCACCGCGCCCGGCGAACGCGTGCTGGCGTGGGCACGCACAGTGCTGGCTGCTTACGACGGCTTACAGGCTGAAGCCGCCGCCTGCCGGGGCCATCTGGTCGGCACGCTGCGCCTGGGCGTGGTGCCATTGTCGAGCTTCGATCCGTTGCCATTGCTGCATCGCCTGCACCAGATGCATCCCAACCTGCGCTTCGAACTGTCTTCACTCAGCTCCGAGCAAGTGCTGGAACAACTAGCAAGCAACCGTATCGATCTGGGCGTCTCCTACCTGGAGCGACTGGACAGCGAGCGCTTCGACTCGCTGACCCTGGACGACACGCGCATGGGCCTGCTGTACGACCGTCGGCATTTCTCCTTCGGCGACGCACCGCTGAGCTGGGCAGACCTGGTCGAACTGCCCTTGGGCATGCTGACCAGCGGCATGCATTTTCGGCAATCCATCGACCACAACTTCCATAGCCGGAACCTGCAGCCTCACCCGTTGATACAAACCGATGCCGTTCATCAGTTGCTGCAGGCCGTACACGGCGGGTTTTGTTGCGCGATCATGCCGCTTGATGGCGGCCTGGAAACGCTCACCGAACATTTGCACCTGCACCCGATTGCCGACGCACGTACATTGGCCCGGCTGGGCCTGATCATGCGCCGCAGCGCGCCGCGTTCCGCGCTGGCTGAAGCCTGTTTTGCGCTGGTTGCAGAAATCCCTCGCTGAAGTGCTGATCGACGTCATCTATCGGCGCATCAGCATTAGCGATTAGACGATAGCCAAGAAGACGCCTAGTCTTGCAGATGTCAATCTGCCGGTACTCAGCCCATGCACGTCACGCGCAAGGTCAGCTCGGCGCCCGTTTCCGCGCCAGCCCCTGAAGCAAGTCAGACCTACAGCTACTCGAACCTCGAGGGGCAGGATGCTGCACGCAATGCGCTGGCCGAAGAAGTGGCACTGGCCATTGCCTACAACGGCATCAGCCAGGCCGTCATGCTGGTCAGCCCGACCGATCTGGAAGACTTCATCGTTGGCTTCAGCCTCGGCAGCGGCATCATTGCTTCGCGTGATGAAATTTACGATTTCAAGCTCAGCGGGTGTGGCTCGGCGATGCAGGCTGAAGTCGAAATCGCCAGCCGCGCGTTCTGGGAACTCAAACAGCAGCGTCGGCAACTGGCGGGCACCAGCGGTTGCGGGCTGTGCGGCGTCGAAGCGGTCGAGCAGGCGCTGCCTGAACTGAACGTGCTGCCCGGCGCGCCTCTGCCGCCGATTCAATGGCTGGAAGGCCTGCGTCAGCGCATCGGCGAATTCCAGCCCCTTGGCCGCCATTGCGGCGCGGTGCATGCCGCGGTTTTCATGGACAGCGCCGGCCAATTGCTGTTGGGCCGCGAAGACATCGGGCGGCACAATGCGCTGGACAAATTGATCGGCGCGCTGATCCGTCAGGACATTCCTGTGGACGGCGGCGTGGCCATCGTGACCAGCCGCTGCAGCCTGGAACTGATTCAGAAAGTATTACGCGCCGGCATTCAGACACTGGTCAGCCTGTCGTCGCCCACCGGCCTCGCCCTGCAATGGGCGCGCCGTCATAACCTCAATTTAATTCACCTGCCGCAGCACAGTGCGCCGCGGGTCTATAGCCCTGCGATGGAGATTCAACCGTGAGCACTCATCACCAAGCCGACAAGACACCTACCCCTCGCTACAAGCCATACAAAGGTGCGGCAGGCGGTTGGGGCGCACTGATCAGCGTGACGCAACACTGGCTGGGCAGCGACAATGCGCTGAAGAACCTGCGCATGATGCTCAAGACCAACCAGAACGGCGGCTTTGACTGCCCGGGCTGCGCGTGGGGTGATTCGCCGGAAAGCGGCATGGTGAAGTTCTGCGAGAACGGCGCCAAGGCCGTCAACTGGGAGGCCACCAAGCGCCGCGTTGACCCGTCCTTCTTCGCCCGCCACAGCGTCAGCGCGCTGCTGGAACAGAGCGATTACTGGCTTGAGTATCAGGGTCGCCTGACCGAGCCGATGGCGTACGATGCCGAAACCGACCGCTACAAACCTGTCAGCTGGGACGATGCGTTCTCGCTGATCGCCAAGCACCTGAACAACCTGCCCAGCCCCAACATGGCCGAGTTCTACACGTCGGGCCGTGCAAGCAACGAGGCGGCGTATCTGTACCAGTTGTTCGTGCGTGCTTTTGGCACCAACAATTTCCCTGACTGCTCGAACATGTGCCACGAAGCCAGTGGCGTCGCGCTGTCACAAAGTGTCGGCGTGGGCAAAGGCACGGTGACGTTCGATGATTTCGAACACGCCGACGCCATTTTTGTCCTCGGCCAGAACCCTGGCACCAACCACCCGCGCATGCTTGAACCTCTGCGTGAAGCGGTACAGCGTGGCGCACAGGTGGTTTGCGTCAACCCGCTCAAAGAGCGTGGCCTGGAACGCTTCCAGCATCCGCAGCACCCGGTCGAGATGCTCACCAACGGCGACCGCCCGACCAACACCGCTTACTTCCGTCCTGCGCTGGGTGGCGACATGGCCTTGCTGCGCGGCATGGCCAAGTTCCTGCTGCGATGGGAGCGCGAAGCACAGCTGGCCAACGAGGCGTCGGTGTTTGACCACGCGTTCCTCAACGAACACACCGAAGGCGTGCTTGATTACCTGGCGGCCATCGATGACACGTCGTGGGACGAGATCGTCGAGCAGTCCGGCCTGCCCCTGACCGACATCGAGCAATCTGCGCGCATGTACGCCAAGGGCAAGAACGTCATCATGTGCTGGGCGATGGGCATCACTCAGCACCGTCACTCGGTGGCGACCATCCAGGAAATCGCCAACCTGATGCTGCTGCGCGGCAACATTGGCCGTCCAGGCGCAGGTCTGTGCCCGGTTCGTGGTCACAGCAACGTGCAAGGCGACCGCACGATGGGCATTAACGAACGCCCGCCGGTGTTTCTGCTGGACGCCCTGGAAAAGCGCTTCCAGTTCAAAGTGCCACGTGACAACGGGCATAACGTGGTCGAAGCCATTCACGCGATGGCTGAAGGTCGCGCCAAGGTGTTCATCGCGCTGGGCGGTAACTTTGCCCAGGCCACCCCGGACAGCCACCGCACTGCCGAAGCGCTCAGCAACTGTGACCTGACGGTGCAGATCAGCACCAAGCTCAACCGTAGCCATCTGTTCCACGGCAAAGACGCGTTGATCCTGCCGTGCTTCGGTCGTACCGATATCGACGTCCAGGCTCAAGGCCCGCAGGCGGTCACGGTTGAGGACTCGTTCAGCATGGTTCACGCCTCCAACGGCCAGTTGCAGCCGCTGTCGAAGCACATGCGTTCGGAGCCCGCCATCATCGCAGGCATCGCCAACGCGACACTGGGCAAGAAGCCGGTGGACTGGTTGTGGCTGGTAGAGGATTACAACCGCATTCGAGACCTGATTGCCGACACCATTCCGGGCTTCAAGGACTTTAACGAACGCGTCAAACACCCAGGCGGTTTCTACCTGGGCAACGCCGCCGGCGCCCGTCGCTGGAACACCGCTTCGACTCGCGCCAATTTCAAGTCCAACGCGCTGCCGCTGAGCCTGATCCATGAACGCATCAGTTCGACCGGGCAGATTCCGGACCTGATCATGCAATCGATGCGCTCTCACGATCAGTACAACACCACTATCTATGGCCTGGACGACCGTTATCGCGGTGTCAAAGGTCAGCGCGACGTGCTGTTCGTCAACGAAGCCGACATCATTCGACTGGGCTTCCAGCCGGGCCAGAAAGCAGACCTGATCTCGATCTGGAGCGATAACCGTGAGCGTCGCGTGAAGGGCTTCACCTTGCTGCCGTTCGACATCCCGGCCGGTCAGGCTGCCGCGTACTACCCGGAAGTCAACCCGCTGGTGCCGCTGGAAAGCGTCGGCGATGGCAGCAGCACGCCAACGTCGAAGTTTGTCGCGATTCGTCTGGAACGGTCGGCAGAATCAGCACGTATCGTCTGATGCCCGTCGCCGTTTCAGTTGCCCACAAAAAAGGCCCGTTTCAGTTGAAACGGGCCTTTTGCAAGTCAGCTAAGACTGCGTTTTATGATTTAAGTTCCTTAACCAAAACAGGCACTTAGGCTTATTTGTGGCAAACGTGTTACTCGTCGGATTTGAATTGCTACATTCTTCACTTGACACCAATATCGCGCCGTCATCCCTATGAGATTCCATACATGAAGTATTCCTCGATACTGTTGTTGTCTCTTACCTTGATCAGTGGTGCAGCCTCTGCGGGCGGCAATATTGAATCAGGCGTAGGCGGAGCATTGGGTGGGGTACTCGGTTCGGTTGTCGGTCAACAGATCGGCGGCAGCACCGGTTCAGCGATTGGCGCAGGCGTCGGTGGCGCAGCCGGTGGCGCGGTGGGTGCAGATCGCCGCAATCGTACAGAAGCCGCCATCGGCGGCGGCCTGGGCGCGGCAGGCGGTAACGTGCTGGGCCGCAGCGTGGGCGGCAACACCGGCAGCCTGGTGGGTTCAGCCGTAGGCGGGGGCGGTGGCGCTGCGCTCGGCAATTACATGGGCAACGAAAGCCGCAGTGAAGACCGTCGCTATCGCGGCGGCCGTGATGATCGTCGCGATTACCGTGGCCACGGCCATCGCCCGAAACACCATGGTCATCGTCGCCACGATCGTTGATCGCTGATGCGCTGAAGTATGGCAACCGGCCGCTCTCGAGCGGCCGGTTTTCGTTTTAAAGCCTCGCCTGCACCCACGCCCTCACCTGCGCATAGGGGTAATCCTCCAGCACCGCAAACCCGGTGGTGGCGCGGGCCTTTAGTTTGGTGAACAACGGCACACTGATGCCGCACAGAAAACGCGTCAGGCATTCCGCACTGGGCAACTGGCCGGTGTAGTCCTGATGCTTGTGGATAAAGTCTGCGCAGGCCTGCTGAAAGTCGCGGCTTTCCAGCGGTTCCAATGCGGGCGGCTCGGGCAGGTATGCGACGTCGCCGTGGCAGACCGAGCAGTGGCCACATTGCTGCGGCGCATTGAGATCGCCAAAGTAGCTTGCCAACCGATGAGTCAGGCATTGATCGCTGGCAAACACGTCAAGCATGGTGTGAATGCGCGCCACCTCGGTGGCCTCGTGATGGGCAAAATAGTCGTGCAGCTCGGCGCTTAGGGCCTGGGGCTCGAAATCGCTGCGCAACAGGCTGTACACCTCGGTCATCTGTTTGCTTTCAAGCTCGATCCAGCCCTTTTCCTGAAAGTAATCCAGCGCCTTGACCACCCGCCCTCGCTCGGCACCGTATTGCTGATACATCGCGTCAAAGTTGACCGTGGCCCAGGTCCGCGCCCGGCTGGACGTATCAATCAGCGCTTGAACGAACTGCTGCCGCTCGCCTTCGAAACGCGCCATCAGGTCATGCGGCTGAAGCAGGAACTTGAAACGGTACTCCGCAAAGTAAGCGTAACGCGGGGCAATGATCCCGCGCAGCTCCAGCTGCACCAGCAATGTCTTGAGCGGCAACTGACGAATGTTGCTGAGATCGGCCAGCGGCCCGAGCAGAAACTCCCATTGCCCGTCAGCGCGCGCGTTGAGCAAATCCTCCAGCACGCGCGCAATCCCCTCGCGCTCTGGCGTATCGCCGTACACAAAGTTCTCCAGCACGTTGAGGCTGTCGCGATTGGCCAGCACCAGACAGTCGGAAGCCGCACCGTCGCGCCCTGCCCGGCCGATTTCCTGGCTGTAGTTTTCGATGGACTTGGGCAGGTCGAAATGCACCACGTTGCGGATGTCGCTCTTGTCGATGCCCATTCCGAACGCGATGGTCGCCACAATGCAATTCAGGCTGCCGCCCATGAACCGCTTCTGGATGGACTCGCGCTGATCATTGGGCAACCCCGCATGGTAGGCACTGGCCGGCAGCCCGTTCTGTTCGAGGTGGGCGGCGATGTACTCGGCGGTCTTTTGCAGCGTGACGTAAACAATCGTCGGCTGCCCCGCCCGCTCGCCGAGCCATTCCACCAGACGCCGTCGCTTGTCACGCCCGCTGACCGGCTTGACCCACAAGTGCAGGTTGGCGCGGTAGAAACCGGTGGTGATGACATCGTCAGGGGCGATGGCGAACTTGTCCTGCATGTCGATGATGACTTGCGGCGTCGCGGTCGCGGTCAGCAGCAAGGTCTGGGGGATATTGAACTCGCGCTGATAGTCCGGCAGCTTCAGGTAATCGGGCCGAAAGTTATGCCCCCACTCCGAGATGCAGTGCGCCTCGTCGACCACCAGCAAGGAAATCGGCACTTGGGCGATGAAATTGCGGAAGCGCTCATTCTTGAGCCGTTCGACCGAGATCATGAGGATTTTCAGCTCCCCGGAGCGCGCCCTGGCCATCACGTCAGCGACGTCATCCCGGCTCTGCGCCGAATCGATGCTCGCCGCCGAAATGCCGTGACGGTGCAGAAAGGCCAGTTGATCCTGAATCAGCGCCAGCAACGGCGAAACCACCAGCGTCAAATGCGGCAGCATCAACGCGGGTAACTGGTAGCACAGCGACTTGCCTGAACCGGTCGGAAAAATCGCCGCCGCCGAGCGCCCCGACAGCACAGCACTGATGGCCGCCTCCTGCCCCGGCCGGAACTGCGTGTATCCAAAAACCTGTTCAAGACGCTGGTGCATTCGCGGTTCTTCCATCAGTCAACAAAACGGTCACAACCTTAGCGCGCCAGGCTTGCCGCACATAGCGTCAATGCGTTACAGAAACACCGCGCACAGCCGATAAACTTGAGATTTCATGCCAGCGGCGTCACCAGAAGACGCCGTGCTTACCTCCACATAACGCTTGATCTGGAGCAGGAATGGATTCCACACAGCAATCCGAGGACGACGGGGTTATCCGTATTCAGCGCCTTGTGCCGGGCCAGGTCGATGTGGTGCTGGGTTCGCACCCCAGCCGAAAACGTCTGGTTCAGCCTCGTCGATCCCGCCCCTACGCACTGTGGCTGGCAGGCCTGATCGTGGCCGGATGCATCGCCGGGATGGTCGCCTCCCACCAGCGAGGCCCCAAAGCTGCGCCTGAGCCGCTTATCGAACACTCGCCGGCAGAAACACCGGTGACCGTGATCGACAGAGAACCCGCAACAGCCGCCAGTTCTCCGCCCGCGCAATCAGGCAGGCCTTCTGACCTTCTGCCCGTCTCGGGCACTCAGAACCCGCCGGTTAACGTTCAGCCTCTGGACACCTGCATAAAGAACGGCAACGTGATTGATGAGAGCGTACTGAACTGCCGATTCGGCCAGATCCCTCGACCAACTCAGGCGGAAACGGCCAAAGGCATGGTGTCCGCAGACTACATGGCCGATTTCAAGGCCAATGCAACCCGCAGCCCCGCTCGTTCCTCCAGGCCCTACAGCGTTGCGACGGTCTCCATCCGCGAGTGGGATGGCCGCAATCGTTACCGTGCGCAATGGCGTGTGTACGGCAACACCATCGACGCCGACAGCGTGTGCCAGAACTTCGCCATTCACTCACTGGAGCGCCGAGAGTGCCGTAAGGCGGCGCAGGTCAACTTCAGGGAGGAATGCCGGGAATGGACCCGCCGCGCCGCCCGAAATCGTGATGAAGAGAGCAAAAACGCCGAGCAGCGCTATTGCGACATAGCGGCGACGTTTACGCCCTAGCGGTCAACGCGAGCCCTTGCAGGCTGGGGCTCATAGCGGTGATTGAGGCTTTCTGGGCGGGGATGCACAGACGAATATTCGGAGAAACCTTACGCTCTTATAGCCAATCGCTTACACGCAAAAAGGTAATTTGGCTATTTTGCGCCCCTCGTATGCACCGTAAGATTGGATCCAACAACTGGCGAACAAGGAGTTCGCCAGGATCAGGGACGATCGACCATCGCCGGGAAGGCAGCCGACAGGGAGTTGGAATGGTCTTGGTACAAACCCGCTTCGGCGGGTTTTTTTATGCCTGCGATTTTTGCCTTCGACCCATCTGCCGGATCAGGTTTTTTTTCTGACGCCAGGATACCCGGCTGCCCGACCCGCTCTCCGAGGCGACTCGATGAGCTATAGCGAAAGGCTTACACGCGCTGGAGGAAGTTGGCTATTTCCGACCCGGGGCAAGCCTCGTAAGATTGGATCCATCAAGTGGTGAACAGGAGTTCACCACGATCAAGGATGATCGACCATTGCCTTGGAGGCAGCCGACAGGGAGTCGGGATGGTCTTGGAAAAACCCGCCTCGGCGGGTTTTTTGTTGCCCGCAGAAAAGTCGAGCGGTACACCGCCCCCCCTTCTAAACCTTCGTGAAACGCTGCTCCAGCAGGCGCCGTGCAACGCCAGCGTTCACGTAGTCCGCGATCAGTTGGCCCAGCTCGTCGGGCTTCAGCTTTTTCCCATCCCGGCAGAATTGCGCCAGCATCAGAACAACGCGGCGCTTCTTCTTGAAGACTTTCGCGTTCGGTGAAGAGAATGAACGTGACGCTCGTTCGGGCAAGGGCGCCTCGTCGTCCAGGTGCAAGGTTAAAAATGCCCCATAAGCGACATGCAGATCGAAATCAGCGATGTGCTGAACAGGAATGGGGGACTTCAGGTTGGCGAACACAAAGTGATCCGGAGTCAGCACCAAGGCGGTCTTGTTGGCACGCAAGCATAAACGCAGGGCGAAGGGCAGCAGAAGGGCCGCGAACAACATCAGGATCCCCGCTGCAATCAACAAGTCATTTCGCTTCTCTGTAAGCCCTTGGTGGGAGGACAGCCCTTTGACCATCATGACGATGCCCAGTATCAGCAAAGGGGTCAGTATGATCAGGAACAGTATCCCCCGCAGACGAGCGCCTTCATGCAAGGCGACGTCACCGCTGACGCTGTTGGCACGTGTGCGTAGTTCGGTCACCAGCTCCGCGTCATGGGCGACCTGATGACACATGAAGTCCTCGGTGAGGCGGACGCGCAGCGCCTGGGGGTCGATGAAATAGTGATCCATAGCAGCGCAGGCCTGGGCTGCAATCACCGGTCGGGTGCCTGCGCGGATCGCTTCATCGGCAGCGACGTGCAGGGCCGCCACGCGCTCGCCATTGGAGGGATGCGTGTCTGACGGGTGCGGTAACTGAATGGCCATTTCTTCTTCAGGCAGCGCCAGCGTCTGATCGGCCAGTTCATGCAGCACGCTGGTCGGCAGGTCCTTGGTCAGCACCTGCCCGGGCTCTGGGTTGGTGGCATGAGCAATGTGCAGGTAAACACGTTCTTGCAGCAGCGGGTCAATCGCCGAGATACGCACCAGCGCCGAGGCGGCAGCCGCATTGCCCGCCAGTGTCGCACCGGCCGCATCAGCAGCCAGTTCCCGCACACGGCTCCAGTGGTTGACGGTGTGATCGAAGCTCTCCAGGAAGTAAATGCCCAGCATGAAGGCCGGACGCAAGATCGTGCGCTGAAGTACATCGCTGAACAACATGGTTTCAGCGATCACGCCCAGGCTGCGACCGATGCCATCGTAAATGGGTAGAAAGCGCAGGCTGTATTCAGTGTCCTCACCGGCAAAATGCGCCAGCTCGTGACCGATCACCGCACGGGTTTCGGCAGCATCGATCAGCCCCAGGTACATGATGGGCACATGCAGGGTACGGCCCTTGAGGGTGACTTCGGATGGCTGAAGAGAGACGTCGCTCGACGTGACGTAAAAGCCCTCGGTCATGCCCAGCACGATGTGATCCGGTGACAGCGCACCGAGCCGCCCGGCCAGGTCGCGGACATCAGCCCATAGCACCGGTGCCTCGTCAGGCGTGACTTCCCGTCCCAGAACCTGCATCGCGGTGGGTTCGAACATGCGCAGCATGACGCGCAATTGTTTGCCCATCTGCCAGATCGAATACAGGCACGCGGCGACCACCATCAACACGACGATGATCAATTTGAGCTCGCCCGCAGCCATGCGGCCCGCATGCCACAGGCCCAAGGCTTCAAAACTGAGGATGGCAGACACTGCTGCGCCCATCGCAACGATGTGCCCCACCAACACAAAGGGCAGAATGCGACTGACCCGGCTGAACGTGTGCAGCAATCGCTCGCGCGAATGAAGCGCGCGCGAGCCGGCCCACTTGAGCCCTGCCAGCCCGACACCTCCGACCAGCGCAGCCAGCAGGCCCAGCGCGATGACAGCCCTGGCCAGCCAGGTGGTGACGTGACCCAGCACCACCACCGTGTCGAGGCCCTTTTCTGCCTCTTCGAGACGAGCCAGTGCCATCGAGATACTGATGTTTTCTCCGTCTATCTCGATTGTTCGCGTCAGGGCGCTGGGCGATCTGGCCAGTTTTTCGAAATAGGGACGGGCATGCAGGAGTTCGGCTTGAATCTCGGTCAGGCGCTGAGTGTTGTCGACACTGCGCTGCAATTGCCAGACACCGACAAGATTCAGGCCCAGGGGCAACAAAATGAGTACAGCAATGAGCTTGTAGATTTTCATGAGGCTGGCTCAAGAGGTGCGTGCCGCTGGCCGTCCTTAGCGCGCACAAGGTCCATGAGACAAAACGCCGTAGGCGATTGCGTGGTTGTAGAGCGGTGGTGCGCTGGCGGCGTTATACCGCGATCCGGCCGAAGATGTAACAAGGTCGTCCGTCCGGGCAAGTCACAACACAGTGCGCTGCCCCACCTTCCAGCAGCGGTAAAGGGCGCCCGGCGATGCCATCATCTTTTTCAAGGGAAATCCACTGCGCTTTTTAGCGTGTCCGCGTTAGAGGCTCAGAAATAATTGTCAGCAGATGAATCGCTTCATCTTTCTGCGCTTAATTTAGCGCTGGAAATGGATCGGGATAAGTCCGCTAAACCCTTTGAAATCAGTACCTACGGTTATATTCAAGATGTAATGCGATAACGTGATAGCATATGGGCATCATTGCTTACTGTAACAAATCCGAGAAAATATCTACCGTCTGTAGGAACTTTCCTACCAAAAGTACTGCCATAGACCACATTGCTGGCTATACGATACCTATATGCCAGTACACAACCCTCCCTCATTATGTCAGTGCGTTTTGCAGTGATTCACACGTCAAAACCACTTTGTGAGCAGGTGTGCAGTCGAGAAACTCGCAACCCTTTCCCGTCCCCGGTCTGATCCGGGAAGCGGTCGTGAAGGGTTCAAGGACGATGTACCGATGACTCAGACGTTCGATATAGAAGCATTGATCAAGCTGCGCAAACAGACGCGCGCTATTTCCGACGCACTCAAGGTGCAGGCGTCCGACTATCTGTCGACCCTTGCGCTGCTGATACGCCCGCAGACGTTCTTCGGTGAATACCTGCAGGGCGCGCAACGCAGCAGCGGTCGCGAGACCCAGCACCACTTCAAGGAGCTCAAAGAGCTCTATGACCGCATTGCCTCGGCTGAGCCGTTCAAGCTGGTCAATGAACTGGAAGTGCCACTGAACCTGATCAGCACGACGCCTGAGCTGTTTCCACTCGAATACGACATGGTCTTGTCACAAAGCGGGCAGACCATTCGCATCACCAGCCCGGTTCGCTGGGTGGTGGGCTTCAATTCGTTCGATCTGGCGCAGTTTCGCAAAGTGATCAAGGACCCTAATCGCAGCAGCGCAGAGCTGTATCGCTACGTTGTGCATTATCTGGTGCTGTTCTATTGCCTCAGCAAGTCGCCGGGCATGAGCCGCCTGTTTGAAGGGCTGCGCTTTCCGGTCAGTTTCGAGCGTTTGAAAGACTTCGGCGATCTGCCGTTTTGCGTGATCAGTTCACCTGTGCGCTCCGAGCTGCCGGATGAATCGGTCATTCGCAACAGCACACAGATCGCAGGCAACACAAGCTTCGAAGAGTTGGTCGGACACGAAAACATTCTGGAAATGAACGATGAAATCCGTCAGCGCCTTTTGCTGACGATTGAAGGACTCTAATCGCGCCTGGCCTGCAGCAGGCCCGGTACGCAAACGACTTGCAGCGAGTTGCTCGCACAGGAGATGACGATGGCGAAGAAGGAAAGTACCCAGCACAAACTTGACCGCGTTCGCGCGCCTCGGGTCCATATCACCTACGACGTGGATATCGGTGATGCTCAGGAAAAGAAAGAGCTGCCGTTCGTTGTAGGCGTTTTGGGTGATTTTTCCGGCAATCCGCTGGAGCCGCTGCCCAAGCTCAAGGATCGCAAGTTCATCTTCATTGATCGCGACAACTTCAATGGCGTCCTGAAAGGCATCAAGCCGCGCCTGGCGTATCGCGTCGACAACACGCTGGCCAAGAACGGTACACAGCTGGGTGTCGAGCTGAACTTCAATGCCCTTGAGGACTTCGAGCCGCAAAACGTCGTCCGCCAGGTCGAGCCGCTGCGCAAGCTGCTGGAAGTGCGTAACAAGCTGGCTGACCTGCGCAACAAGATGGGTGGCAACGACAAGCTTGAAGAGCTGCTGATGGACGTGCTGCAGAACACTGAGAAGCTCAAAACCCTGGGCAAGGAATTCGGTCGCGAAGCCGCCGTTCCAGCCACCGATAGCAAAGAGTAAGGAGGAGCCTGACGATGACCGATAAGCAAACCGTGACTCAGCAGGACGCTGCTCTGGTTGAAGTTGAAAACTTCGCCCCGCAATCCTCCCTGCTCGACAGCATCATTTCCGAAAGCCGCGTTGCGCGCTCCGAAACCGAGCGCACCCGTACCCGCGACCTGATCGGCGAACTCGTGGCCCAGGTCCTGGAAGGCGAGATGACGCCGAGCAAGGACCTGATTGCCGTGCTCGACGCACGTATCGCTGAAATCGATGCGATGCTCTCCGAGCAGATGAACGAGATCATGCATGCCCGTGAGTTCCAGCAGCTGGAAGCCTCGTGGCGCGGCCTGAAATATCAGGTTGACCAGACCGAGACCAGCACCACGCTGAAGATCCATCTGCTCAATGCATCGAAGAAAGACCTGGTTCGCGACCTCAAGGCCTCGTCCGAATTCGATCAGAGCGCACTGTTCAAGAAGATCTACGAAGAAGAGTACGGCACCTTCGGTGGTGCGCCGTTCGGTATGTTGCTGGGTGACTACGAGTTCAACCGCAGCCCGGAAGACATGTACCTGCTGGAAGAGATCTCCCACGTCGCCGCCGCCGCCCATGCGCCGTTCATCTCGGCAGCCTCGGCTGAACTGTTCGGCTGGGACTCGTTCACTGACATGGCCGGCCCTCGCGATCTGGCGAAGATCTTCGACACCGTCGAATACGCCAAGTGGAAGTCCTTCCGCGCGTCCGAAGACTCCCGCTACGTCGGCCTGACCCTGCCGCACGTGCTGGGTCGCCTGCCTTACGGCCCGGATACCACGCCAGTCGAAGAATTCAACTTTGTCGAAAGCGTCGATGGCCGTGACCACAACAAATACCTGTGGATGAACGCTGCCTACGCACTGGGCACTCGCGTGACCGACGCATTCTCCCGCTACGGCTGGTGTGTGGCGATTCGCGGTGTTGAAGGCGGTGGTCTGGTCGAAGGCTTGCCGACTCACACGTTCAAGACCGATGACGGCGAAATCGCGCTCAAATGCCCGACTGAAATTGCCATCACCGACCGTCGCGAGAAAGAACTGTCGGACCTGGGCTTCATCCCGCTGGTGCATTGCAAAGGCACTGACTACGCCGCGTTCTTCGGCACTCAGTCGACCCAGAAGCAAAAGCAGTACAACACCGATATTGCCAACGCCAACGCCCGTCTTTCGGCGCAACTGCAATACATCTTCGCGACCTCGCGTATCGCTCACTACATGAAAGCGATCATGCGCGACAAGATCGGCAGTTTCGCGTCCCGCAAGGACGTCGAGCTGTTCCTCAACAAGTGGCTGTCCAGCTACGTGTTGCTGGATGACACCGCCAGCCAGGAGGCCAAGGCCAAGTTCCCGCTGCGCGAAGCGCGTGCCGAGGTCTTTGAAGTGCCAGGCAAACCGGGCGTTTACAAGGCTGTGACTTACCTGCGTCCGCACTACCAACTGGATGAACTGACCGCTTCGCTGCGTCTGGTCGCCGAATTGCCACAATCGACTCGCGGCTAATATCCGTCACTTAGCCAGGGAGGCAACATGAGTAGTCAACACAAGCTGTTGCCTTCATTGCTGGATCGATTGCTCGATGATCGTCCGCATCAGTCCATGGAAACGGCATCGCAACGCCTTTGCTCGCTGGCCGATTACAAGGCCAGCATCGTTCGTGACCTGGAGATTCTGGTGAACACTCGCCAGTCTCTGGTCGCTGGCGAGCTTGAAGGCTTTGCCAATCTGAGCGGCACCATTCTCGATTACGGTATGCCCGACTTCACCAGCAGGAGCGTACTCGACCCTCAGGACCGCTTGCTGATCCAGCGCCAGCTGGAGAAGGCGATCTCGGTGGGAGACCGACGCTTTCGCAGCGTGAAAGTCCAGTTGCTTGCACAACAGACCGGCCAACGCATGCTGACTTTTCGTGTGGACGCAGTACTGCGTCTTCAGGACATTTCGCGTCAGGTTTCTTTTGACGCCGTGCTGCAGGTCAACACTCAGGAATACAAAGTGCAGAACCTCAACTGATGCTCGACGATCTGCTGCCCTATTACGAGAAAGAACTCTCGCACCTGCGCTTTCTGGGCCAGGAGTTCGCTGCTCAATATCCGAAGATCGCGTCGCGACTTCTGATCGAGGGCGATAACTGTGAGGACCCGCATACCGAGCGCCTGATCGAGGCGTTCTCGTTCCTGTCTGCGCGCGTACACAAGAAACTCGATGATGAGTTTCCTGAAATCGTCGAGTCGTTCCTGGAGGTGCTGTACCCGCACTACCTGCGCCCTACCCCCTCGATGTCGATTGTCGAGTTCAACATGGGCAAGCAGGAAAAGGTCACCGAGTCCTATCGAGTGGCTCGACACACCGAGCTGCACGCCAATCCGGTGGACGGCATCGTGTGCAAGTTTCGTACGTGCTACCCGGTCGAAATGTGGCCGATTACCGTACAAAGCGCTTCGTTCATTGAAATGGAGCGCTCAGCGTTCAATGGCCACAGCGCGGACCTGATTGCGCGCCTTCGTGTCGGCCTGGCCGCCACCTCCGATGTTCTGTTTGGCAAGATGGAGCTGGACAGCCTGCGCTTTTTCCTTGATGGCGAAAGCACGCTCATGCATCAGTTGTACGAGCTGCTGTTCAACAACCTGGCCAAGGCCACGCTGTCATTCGAGGACGAAGGGCGACTTCGTGAAGTGGTACTTCCGGCCGGCGCGCTGAAGTCCGTGGGCTATGGCCTGGATGAAGGCCTTGTGGATTATTCGGAACGCTCGTTTCTAGGGTATCGCCTGCTGCACGAATACTTCACCTTCCCGGACAAGTTCATGTTCTTTGACCTGTCGGGCTTTGCGCGCATTCTGGCGGGCAAAGAGATCGCCAACGTCGAAATCAATTTCTACTTTTCCGACTATGACCTGACGGATCGCCTCGCGCGCCTGACCCAGAACATCGGTCGTAACAACTTCAAGCTCAACTGCACGCCGATCATCAACCTGTTCCGTCAGCAGGCCCAGCCGATCAAGCTGACCCACGTCCAGCACGAATACGCGGTCACGCCGGACGTGCGCCTGCAAAGCTCCGCCGAAGTGGTGTCGATTGATCGCGTACGCCGTGTGAAGAAAATCAACGGCAACGATCAGGTCGGCACGTGCCACCCGTTCTTCGAACCGCGCGGCGATCAAGGCCCGGGGCAGAGTTTCTGGATTGCGCGGCGGCGCCCGACGCAAAGCCGGCAAAGCGATGGCTCGAACATGTTCATCCGTGTCGTGGACCGCGACCTGGAGCTGATTGACTCCAATAACGACACGCTGAGTATTCGCCTGACGTGCAGCAACCGTGACCTGCCGCTGATGCTGCCGTTTGGCGGCGAGCGCGGGGATTTCAATATCCCGTCCAACTCGGTGATCAAAGACATCCGCTGCCTGCGCAAGCCCACTGCAACGGTGCGCGTACCGCTGGGCAACGGGGTGATCTGGCGCCTGATTTCGCACCTCTCGCTCAACCATATGTCGCTGGTTTCGAAGGGTCGCGAAGTACTGCTCGAACTGCTGTCGCTCTACAACTACCGCAACGTGTCGGCGATCCGCAAACAGATCAACGGGATTGTTTCGGTGACCAGTGAGCCGGTGGTGGCGCGTATCGGCCATCCCCGTCCGAACTTTGTCCGTGGCGTCGGCATCACGCTGAAATTCGATGAAAGCCAGTACACCGGCAGCGGCGTTTTCCTGTTCGGCATGGTGCTTGACCACTTCTTCGGTCAGTACTGCTCGATGAACAGCTTTACCCAATTAACCCTTCGCACCTTGCAGCGCGAAAAGAGAGTGGTCCAATGGCCCCCGCGAACAGGCGATCAACCCCTGGTCTGATCGACCAGGCAAGGGCTGAGCCGCACCGATTCGAATTTTTCCAGTTGGTGCGTTTGCTTCGCCTGCATTACAGCAGGAACGGTCGCATGGACCTGGAAACCAGGCCGCATGAGGACCCTTTGCGCTTTCGTTCGCAGTTGTCGCTCAACTTCCCGGCCAGTGAAGTCAGTGACCTGCAATTCGAACGCGAAGGCAAAGTCTCAGCGGCAGGTTTGCCGTTGTCCGAGGTGCAAGTCACGTTTATGGGGCTGGTCGGGCCGTCTGGCGTGTTGCCGCGCCCGTACACCGAGCTGCTTATTGATCGGCACATCCAGTATCGGGATGACGCTGCCCATGCGTTTCTGGATATTTTTTCGCATCGCATGACCACGCTGTTTTACGAGGCCTGGCAAAAGTACAAGTTTTACATCGAGTACGAGCGCAGCGGCACCTCGAACTTTGATCGTTATTTGCTCAACCTGGTGGGCTTTGGCCCCGAGGCGCTGAAACGCAAGTTCGACAAGGGCGAGTCTCCATTGCGCCGTGAACTGTTCAGTTATTTCTCGGGAATGTTCGCCCAGAAGCCACGCAATGCGCTGAACCTGGAAGTCATGCTGAGTTTTTACTTCTCGCTGCCGTTCAAGATCCAGCAGTTCGCCGGGCGCTGGTTGAAGCTCGACAGCGGCCAATGCACGCAACTGGGCCGCAAGAACGCCGTGCTGGGGCAAAGCGCCGTGGCCGGCAATCGCGTCTGGGATTACCAGTCGTGCGTGCGTATTGAAATGGGTCCGCTGGAACTGACCGATTACCAGCGCTTTCAGCCGGGCACTGTGGATTACCAGAAGCTTGTTGAACTGGTGCGTTTTTATATCGGGGCCGAACTGGACTTCCAGATTGCGCCGAAGCTCAAACGCGAAGCTGTACCCGTGGCCCGTCTGGGCCGCCAAGGCAACGTATCTCTGGGCTGGCTTGGCTGGCTCAAACGCCCCGGTGTCGACGTGGAGCCTTCCCGTTGCGCCCTTTTTCACATTCCTTTTGATGGGGTCTCCCTGTGAACCTGAAGTCCCTGTTCGCCAAGTTGAACGAAACGAGCCGTACCGCCACTGAAAGCGCTGCGGCGCTGTGCCTGTCGGAGAACCATTACGACGTCGAGGTCGAGCATTTGCTGCTGCAATTGCTGGACAGCAACGAGAACGATCTGCCGGTGATCCTGCGTCATTACGACGTGGTGCCTGATCGCCTGCAAGCGCAGTTGGTCACGGCGCTGGGGACGTTCAAGAAAGGCAACTCGCGGACGCCTGCCCTCTCGCCGCACATCACCCGCATGATCGAACAAGCCTGGGTACTGGCGTCGATCGAGTTCGGCCAGTCGCAGATCCGCACCGGCCACTTGATTCAGGCTCTGCTGGACGACGATGCATTGCGCCGTGTGGTCATCGGTTCGGCCCCGGAACTGGAAAAAATCAACGCCGACGACCTGCGCCTCAACCTGAGCGCGCTGGTAGAGGGCAGCCCCGAGACGAAGCTGAGCAAGCCGCTGGCCAACGCTGACGCCAGCACGGGCGCGACCACCAAAGGCAACGGCAAGACGCCGGCTCTGGATCAATACACGGTCAACCTGACTCAAAGTGCCCGCGACGGCCGTATCGACCCGGTGTTGGGACGCGAATTCGAAGTGCGGCAGATGGTCGACATCCTGACCCGCCGCCGTCAGAACAACCCGATCCTGACCGGTGAAGCCGGCGTTGGTAAAACAGCGGTCGTGGAAGGTCTGGCGCTGCGTATCGTGCAGGGCGACGTGCCATCGGTGCTCAAGGGCGTCGCCATACACACGCTGGATCTGGGCCTGTTGCAGGCCGGTGCCGGGGTCAAAGGCGAGTTTGAAAACCGCCTCAAGTCGGTCATCGAAGAAACCAAGCGCAGCCTGCACCCGATCATTCTGTTCATCGATGAAGCTCACACGTTGATCGGCTCGGGCGGACAGGCCGGGCAGAACGATGCCGCCAACCTGCTCAAGCCTGCCTTGGCTCGTGGCGAACTGCGCACCATCGCCGCCACCACGTGGGCGGAGTACAAAAAGTACTTCGAGAAGGACGCAGCCCTGGCGCGTCGCTTTCAGGTCGTGAAAGTCGAAGAGCCTGATGAAGACAAGGCCATCCACATGCTTCGCGGGCTGCTGGCGAAGATGCAGGAACACCACAAGGTCACGGTGATGGATGAGGCACTGGTTCAGGCTGTACGCCTGTCAAACCGCTACATCACTGGCCGTCAGTTGCCGGACAAGGCCGTCAGCGTGCTCGACACCGCTTGCGCCCGCGTGGCCCTGGGCCAATCGGCGCAGCCCGGCGCGTTGGAAGACTGCAAGCGTCACATCGATAACCTGAACGCAGAAATCGCTGTACTGGAGCAGGAGACCGCCAAAGGCAGCGATCACGCCCGTCGTCTGACCGCCCTGCACGAAGAGTTGAAAGCCGAACAGGAAACTCGCGAGGCACTGGAGCAACAGTGGAAGCGTGAGCTGGAACTGGTCGAGAAGCTGGGCGCGCTCAGCGTTCCGGAAAGCGGCGAGCCTGATGCCGAGCAGATCGCCGCAGTGCGTGCCGAACTGGCGAGCGTTCAGGGCGAGCAGCCGCTGGTCCATGCGTTGGTGGACGGCGGCACGATTGGCGAAGTGATTTCCGGCTGGACCGGTATTCCGCTGGGCAAGATGCTGCGCGACGAGATCGACACCGTGCAAAGCCTGCCTGCGCTGCTGGGTGAACGCGTGCTGGGGCAGGATCACGCGCTCGAAGAGATCGGCAAGCGCATCAAGATTTCCCGTGCGCGCATGGAAGACCCGAACAAGCCGATTGGCGTGTTCCTGCTGCTCGGCCCAAGCGGTGTCGGCAAGACCGAAACTGCGCTGGCGCTAGCCGACACCTTGTATGGCGGCGAACGTAACGTCATCACCATCAACATGTCCGAATACCAGGAGGCCCACACCGTATCCAGCCTCAAGGGCTCTCCGCCGGGTTACGTCGGTTATGGCGAAGGCGGCGTGCTGACCGAGGCCGTGCGACGCAAGCCGTACAGCGTGGTATTGCTCGACGAGGTGGAGAAAGCCCACCCGGACGTACTTGAGCTGTTTTTCCAGGTCTTCGACAAGGGCGTGCTGGACGACGGCGAAGGTCGCGAGATCAACTTCCGCAATACCGTGATCATCCTCACGTCCAACACCGGCACTGATCGCATCATGCAGTGGTGCCTGAACACCGAGCAGAAGCCGACCCCCGACGACATCGTGGAAGGTCTGCGCGACGAGCTGAATCAGGTGTTCAAGCCTGCGTTCCTCGGCCGTCTGACCATCGTGCCGTACTACCCGGTTCAGGACGCCATTCTGGAACGCATCGTCGGTCTGAAGCTGGAGCGCATTCGTAAGCGTTTCGAGCGCAATCATCAGGCCGTGCTGAGTTACGACCAGGCGCTGATCAAAGCCATTGCTTCGCGTTGCACCGAGGTGGACAGCGGCGCGCGCAACATCGACAACATCCTGTCCAAGACCCTTATGCCGGAACTCGCTCAGCGGGTGCTTGAGCGGATGGCGCAGGACAAACCGATTCAGAGCCTGACCATCGGCCTGGGCAGCGACGGCGACTTCGCCTACTCCCTGACCTGATCGATCACCCCATAGGTAGCACGTGATGAATAAAAGACTTCAAGGCAAGTGTTCCTCGAAGCCAGCCTTGGCAAGGTGCCTGGCTGTTCTGGCAGTGATGATGGCGCTGTCCGCCTGTGGCGTGACAGACCGTGTCGCCAAGCGCATGGATGACACCTGGGCTGGCGACATGATGTTCGGCGACAACGAAAAGGTCATCCTGACGACCGACGGCGGTAACCAGCTCAACCCCGATGAGTACGGCAAGCCGCTTTCTGTGGTGGTGCGCGTGTATCAACTGGCGTCGCTGGAGCGCTTCGAGTCCATCGACGCCGACAGTCTGTGGGACAACCCGCAAAAAGCCCTGGGCAATACGCTGGTCGAAAGCAAGGAGCTGATTCTGCTGCCGGGCATGGGTCAGACCGATCAATGGCCACTGAACCCGAGCGCCTCCTACGTGGGCATCGCGGCGTTTTTCCGGACGGATGAGAACAGCCGCTGGAAGGTGGCGTTCGACGCCAACACGTTGCGCAAGGACGGTATCTGGTTCTCGTCCGACGGCGTTCGCGTGCTGGTGGACAACAACTACATCCTCGCCGTCCGCGGTGTGGATGTATTGAACCGGCTCAAGACCGAAGAGCAGTTCACCCGGTCCAATTCCTTGCCGGAAAAACCTGCAGAAAAAACCCTGACCGATCGTGCGCAGGATGCAGCGATACAGCAAGTTCAGGACTCTGCCAGCAGCTCCGCGAAAAAAGCGGCGGACTCACAATTCAATTCTCTGTTGGAAGGCGCCAAATGAGTAAACAAAGCCGCGTGATGTGGTCGGAAGGCATGTTCCTTTTGCCACAACATTTCCAATATCAGGATGAGTTTCATCAGCATCAGCTCGCTGAAGCGACCCTGCGCAGCACGCCTTTCCACTGGGGCGTGCAGACGCTGGAGGTTGACGTCGAGGCGCTGGCCGCCGGCTCTCTGCAACTGAAGCGCCTGAAGCTGGTGTTCCCGGACGGCAGCCTTTACGACGCCCCGCAGCACGATCCGCTGCCAGCCGCTCGCGACCTGAAAAACCTCATCAAAGGCGGGGAAATCAAGGTTTACGCCGCGCTGAAACTGCCCGAGCCGTTTGGCCTGAACTACGTTGAAGACGGCCAGGAACAGAAGAGTGCCCGCCGCTTCCGTAAACAGTTCGACACGCTGCCAGACCTCAACGAAGGCGATCTGGAAAACGAGATCACCAGCCTGCGCCTGAACGTAGTGATGCTGGTCGATGGCGACAGTCTGGACGGTTACAGCTACTGCCCGATTGCGCGGCTGGCGCGCAACAATATCGGCGGTTTCAACCTGGACGCGCACTTTGTGCATCCCACCCTGCATGTGGGCACTCACGAGACGCTGGTCGGCCTCGGCAGACGTTTGATCAGTGTGCTGCAAGCCAAGAGCAAGGCACTTTCAGGCCGCCGCCGCGAGCGCGCGGATCAGATTGCCGAGTTCGGTTCCAGCGACGTGACGCTGTTCTGGTTGCTGAACACAGTCAACCGCGCCTACCCGCAATTGGCACACCTGCTCGCGCATCCACGTCTGCACCCGGAGCGTCTGTATCTGTTTCTTGCCGACCTGGCAGGCGGCTTGCTGACGTTCTCGCTGGACACGCAACTCACCGACATCCCGGATTACGACCATCAGGACCCGGCGGCCTCGCTGGTAAAACTCGACGAGCTGGTACGTCTGCTGCTCGAAAACGTGATCCCGAACCAGTGCATCGTCATCAACCTGAGTCAGGTCAGACCTTCGTACTGGCAAGGCCAATTGCTGGACCCACGCCTCACCGAGGCCGACTTCTATATCTCGGTGCATGCAGACATGCCCGGCTCCAGCCTGCTGGAACTGGTGCCGCGTGCGTTCAAGGTGGGTTCACCGGAAGACATCGAAGTGGTCGTCAACAGCGCCATGCCTGGCGTCACGCTGAACCACTCGACACGTCTGCCCAACGCGATTCCGGTGCGTCTGGACAACCATTATTTCTCCATCGAGCCGCATGGCCGGGTGTACGAGCGAATGATGGAAGCCCAGGCCATTTCCTTCTACGCGCCCAGCGCGTTTACCAATCTCAAGCTTGAACTGTTGGCGGTGCTTAAATGACTGAAGCCGTGATGCAAGGTGCCGCTACGGCCGCAACCGAAAAACCTACGCTCAAAGACCTGGTGCGGGACTTCATCACCATGGCGCTGATTGTGCGTCGCGGTCGCCAGGCGACCTCGGTCACGGCGTTCGAGGCGAGTGTCGATACCTTTTTCGCCAATCTGGAGCGTCAGGCGCGCAGCGCCAACTACAGCGTCGAGCAGGTCAAGGACGCCCAATACGCACTGTGCGCGTTTCTTGATGAAAGCGTGCTGCGCTCGGGCGATAACGACATGCGTCGCCACTTCGAAATGGAGCCGTTGCAGTTCCGTTATTTCGGGGTTCACCTCGCGGGTGAGGGCTTTTTCGAGAAGATCGAACTGCTGCGCGCCGACGTGAAGAAAAACCTGGATGTGCTTGAGGTGTATCACCTGTGCCTGGCACTGGGCTTCGAAGGCAAGTTCGGTCTGGGCCAGAAAGACCAGCTGCGCTATCTGGCCAACACCCTGGGCCAGGACATCGCACGGCATCGCAAGACGCCCAAGGCTTTGTCGCCTGACTGGGCCTTGCCTGACCAGGTGTCACAGATGCTTCGCCATGAAGTTCCGGTCTGGCTCTATCTAGTGCTCATTGCACTCGTGTGCCTGGCTGTCTATCTGACACTGGACTGGTTGCTGGGCAAAGACGTGGCCGCGTTGGCCGAACAAATCAGCCAACTGTTCAATGCGTGAGCCCCGATCAGGTAACCGAGTCAGGAAGACATGAAGACATTATTGCGTCTGTTAAAAAGTTTCTGGTTTCTGGTCCCGGTACTGTGGCTGGCGAGCCTGGCTGTCTGCT
Source organism: Pseudomonas graminis (assembly GCF_002093745.1). Classification (GTDB taxonomy): domain Bacteria; phylum Pseudomonadota; class Gammaproteobacteria; order Pseudomonadales; family Pseudomonadaceae; genus Aquipseudomonas. The sequence continues at coordinate 41,910 of NZ_MTSB01000015.1, read as the reverse complement.
GGTTTTTCGCCCCCAGGATCAGCTGGCTGCAAGGCTATACGCTCGAAGCGATGGCGATCATCAGCGCCTTCTATCTGCTGCTGATCGTGCTGCGCCAGTACCGGCGGATCCGTACCGAACACAACCTCGAAAATCTGGTTCAGATCGAAGTTGACCGCTCGCTGAAATCGACGGGCGAGTTCCGTGATCAGCAAGTGCTTCGCGACCGTCTCAAGCACGCCATTGCCATGCTGCGTACCGATCGTTCGGCGGGCGGTGGCGGCTCATCGGCCCTTTACGACCTGCCGTGGTATCTGGTCATCGGCATGTCGGCGGCGGGCAAAACCTCGTTGCTGACGCGCTCGGGCCTGTCGGCCAGCATCGCCAGCAGCGCCAACGACACGGAAAGCGGCACTCAGCACTGCGATTGGTACTTCAGCCCTGAAGCCGTGATGATCGATACCGCTGGCCGTTACCTTCGTGACGACCAGTCGGCCAGCGAGTTCGCTGCGTTCCTGCGCATGCTCAAGAAGCAGCGCAGCAAAGCCGCCGTCAACGGCCTGGTGCTGGTGGTCAGCCTGCCGGAGCTGTTGGCCGCCTCTGCCGCCGAGCGTAACGAGATGGGCGCGCGCCTGGTCTCGCGCATCGAGGAATACACCGATTGCCTGGATGCCAACCCGCCGATTTACCTGATGTTGACCAAGACCGACCAGTTGCCGGGCTTCAACCAGGCATTCGACGGAATGGACCTGCACGAGCGTCAGCAGCCGCTGGGCATGACCTTCGGCCTGACCGAGGTCACCGCCGAAAGCCTGCGCTCGGTACTCAAAACCAAACTGGCAAACCTGCAGGCGCATGTCAGCCGTCACGTCGATTCGCAAATGATCGCACTGGGCGCTCATGCCAACAGCGCGCTGCTGAACTTCCCCAGCTATTTTGCTGAGCTGTCGACCATTCTCGAAGAGTTCCTGCAGCACTTCGCACGCAGCAACGTCAACGGTAATCCGTTGTTGTTACGCGGCCTGTACTTCACCAGTGCCCTGCAGACCGACAAGCAACTGACGCCGGTCTACGAAGACGATCTTGCCGAATCGTTCGCCTTGCTGCCGGCCTCCGAAGCCGCCGCACTGGAACACGAGGAAAATCGCAAAATCGGTGATCGCAGCTATTTCATCACTGATACCTTCCGCCGCGTCATCTTCCCTGACCGGGACCTGACGCTGTACCAGTCGCGCAATGGCCGCGACAGATCGATTGGCCCGATTGCCATCGCTGTCGCGCTGCTCGCCGGGCTGGCCTTCGTCGGCTGGCAGACCCTGTCGTTCCAGAACAACCGGCAGTGGCTGGCGTCGATCAGCCAACAGCTGACCGAACTGGAGCAGTCTCCAGACCGGGCGCAACGTCTCGCTTCCGGCCAAGGGCTGGAACTGCTGCGCAATCAGTTGGCGGTCATCGAGAAATACCGCACCAAGGGCGTCCCGCTGCAACTCAGTGGCGGCTTGTATCGCGGTGACGATATCTACCTCGCCACCCAGACCGCCTACTTGCAACAGTTGCGTACCCAGGCGCTGGAACCGATCACCCTGAAACTGCAATTGCAGATGCGCGAATTCAACGAGTTCGCCAAAACCATGGACCCGCAGTATGGCTTCGGCGCTGCACCGGCCGGTTCGGACACCAAAACAGGCAAGGCACGCGCTCAAGGTCAGAAACTGCTGGACCGCGGCGCTCGCAACCTGGCAGCAGGCCGTCCGACCAGCCTGAGCGGCATTCCGCGCAGCACCGGCGATGTGACCAATCGCCTGACCGGCGCCGCCAGAGGCACGGCCAGCCAGACACGCAGCGAGGCCATTGCCGCACTGCGCAACCCGGCTACCGCCAACGATGCAGCCGAGCTGTCGGCCACAACCGGTGGTTTGTCGCTGTCAGAAGAAATGCTCGGACGGCTCGATGAACGGCAAGTAGCGTCCATCATCGAGTCATACAACGCGCTCAAGCTCTACCTGATACTGACGCAGCCCACCACGCATCCGGAAACCGAGTTCGTCGGCGTCGCGCTGCCGGTGGCCTGGGCGGGTATTTCCAGCGAGGCCAACCCGATCAGCGACGACGTGATCGAGGACAACTCGCCGGTCTACGTGCAATTGCTCAAGAATGGCGATGCCCCTGCCATGCCACGCAATGAACAGCTGATCAGTGAAACCCGCAAGAGCCTGAAGTTTTTCATGATTTCCAGCTCGCTGGTGGACCGTGAATACCTGCGCCTGCAGCTGGAATCGAGCCGTCAGTTCCCGGCCATCGGCCTGAATGATCTGGTGCCGATGCCGGGCCGCCAGTTGTTGTATGGCTCGGAAGCCGTGCCTGCAATTTTCACCCGTCAGGGCTGGGAAGAGTTCGTCAAACCCGAGTTGATCAAGCTGGTGTCGGGCAACCTGCGTAACGAGTCGGACTGGGTACTCGATGGCGAAGGCGGTGACAGCGTCGTCCAGAAAGCCAACTTCGTCCGTGAGTTCATGACCCGTTACAAGCGTGACTACACACAGGTCTGGTACACCATGATCGACAGCATCGGTGTGCGTCGCTTCAGCGACATGGCCAATGCCACGCAACAGCTGTCGTTGCTCAGCGACGTGCGTAATTCGCCAGTGAAACTCCTGCTGTCGGCCGTCAACGACAACACCCAGTGGGACGTGCCTGCACCGCGTGAAGCGCAACAGACCGGGGTCAAGCGTGACGACGGTTTCTGGGGCAAGGTCGGCGGTATTTTCGACAACAAGGAAGCGGCGGCCAGCGTGCTGACCTCGCCCCTGCCTGCGGTCGACGACGGCAGCCTCGCCAAGCGTTTCGAACCTGTGTCGCGGGTGTTCGCAGCGCAGAATGCCGAAGGCGCCGACAGCACGATCATGGACCGCTACCTGGCCGCGTTGCGCAAGCTCAAGGTCAGGATGAGCAATATCCAGCGTTCGCAGGATGTCGGTAAAAGCAGCAAGCAGTTGATCAGCGAAACCCTGGAAGGACAGCCGAGCGAAGTCACCAACGTGCGCAACTACGTTGAAACCACGGTCGATACCAGCCAGGGCGGGCTATCCACCTCGCTGCAAAGCCTGTTCAGCCTGCCGATCCAGTTCGCCTGGGAAACCCTGCGTGACCCGGCTGGCGAACAGATCGCCAAAGCCTGGGCCAAACAGGTTGCCAAACCGTGGGAACAGGTCATGGCGCATCGTTACCCGATCGCTCCCGACAGCCGCAACGAGGCATCGGTGAAGGACCTGCAACGCTTCGTCGACCCGGAGTCGGGCCTGCTGCCTAACTTCAAACGCAACGAAATCGGCAATCTGTCCGATGGCGAAGGCCTGGGCATGAGCAGCGGCAGCAAAGCACCGCTGGTCAACCCGAAGCTGGTCAGCAACATCGACAAGGCCAGTTCGCTGGGTGAAGTCATCGCCAGCCTGTCGGATCGCGACAATGGCTTCGAGATCATGCTGGAGCCGTCGGCCTACTTCACCGACATCATCTTCACGCTGGATGGCCAGGAGCAGCATTACCGCAACGGCAAGACCAGCTGGAGTCGCTTCTCGTGGCCGGGCACCACGACGGCACCGGGCGCACGTCTGGATGTAGTGACGCTGACGGGCGAACGCATCACCGTCTTCGACTACACCGGGCGTTGGGGCCTGCTGCGCATGAACGACAGCGCACGCGTGGCCGACCTGGATGGCATCCAGCAACGTTTCAGCTGGAACACCGCCAAAGGCCCGGTCAGCCTCGTGGTTCGTAACTATGGCGGCGTGAAGCTGACTGACCTGGCGAACGTGAAAGCATTGAGCGCTTTGAACGCAACTGACGGGCGGACCAAGTGAGGATGAGCATGCCGGACCTGGAGGGCAGCCGATGATTGGCTGCTTCGGAAAAGTACCCGCAAGCGCAGATTTCGTCAGCCTGCATGGTGCCAGTGACGAAGCCTGCGAATTCGACGCGTGGCTGCAGGGCGCTCTCGCCGACATGCAGCACCGCGAAGACTGGCGCACGCTGTTCGACCGGTTGCCGGTGTGTTTCTTCAGTTACCGGGCGCGCAGCGGCAACTGGCTGGTGGGCGGTTTGATCAGTTCCCGGGACTCCAGCGCGCGACGCTACCCGTTTTTCATCTTTCAAACGGTGAAAGCCAGCGACGCCGGTGTGTTTGTGAACCCGTTCACCCTGAGCGAACTGTTCGCCGGGCAGATCAAGCCGCTGCTGCACATGGCGGCGCAAGGGGAAGGCACGGCAGTGCTGTTCGACCGCATACGGGCCTTGCGTCCATTGCAAGGTCAGGACTTTGAACTGTTCCGCCGCGTGCATGAAAAGTTTCTGGTGAACTTCACCTTGCGTGACATCGCGACCTCGCTGGAGAGTTCCTACCCGGAGTTCATCAGCAATGCCGTGCTTACACGACTGCAAGCGCTGAGTCGCCCGTCCCATAACTCGCCTATCGGGATTTCTCTGCCGCTGCCTGCCGAACGTGGCTTGAAGAACCCAACAGCAGATTTGTGGGTCCACTGGTTGTCGCGTCTCAATGTAAACAAGGCTGTGCCGCAGATCAGCATTCTGGCGGATGATTTCATGCGCCCCAGGCTGTTCTGCTTTCCGTCCCGCAACACCACAGGCGTATACCGCGTGGTGACGGGCGTGGGTACACATTCGGAGAACTATGACGTGCTGGCACCTTTCGACGCGTTCGACGAACACCACCAAAGCCATGTGTTTCCGGACATAGACCGCCCTCTTTATGACGTTATCGACCGTTTTGTCGATGTGCTGGATTTGAAGTCCGTATGAACAAAATCAAGTATTACTTCCTGCGCTATCAGCCCTACATCCTCGGGGTCTGCTTTTTCCTGGCGATTTTTATCGTCTGGAGCATCGGCCGAGCCTTGGGCTTCAGCTCGATGAACAGCTTGCTGACAGGTATCGGCCTGTTTCTGCTGCTGTCGGCTGCTTACGTTCTGCTGCTGTATCGCGGCGTGTCTCAGCATCAGAACCTTGAAGGCCTGCTGCGCGACGACGCCGATCAGGCCGTGCTCAATGCAAGCCCGGCGGATCGCGAAGAGATCAGCCTGCTGCGCGAGCGCCTGCTGCAAAGCATCGAGCGCCTGCAGAGCAACAAGCCGAACGGCTCCAACGCCAAAGACGCGCTCTATGCCCTGCCCTGGTATCTGGTGGTCGGCCAGCCCGCGGCGGGCAAAAGCACCATGCTGTATCAGTCAGGCCTCAACTTCCCTTACGCCGAACGCGAAGGCGCACGCGTCGCCGGGCTGGGCGGCACACGCAACTGCGACTGGTTCTTCAGCTCCGAAGCCGTACTGCTGGACACCGCTGGCCGCTACATGAACGACCAGGAAGAGGCCGGCAAATGGCGGGCGTTCCTGCAACTGCTGCGTCAGCATCGCCAGCGCAGGCCGCTCAACGGTTTGATTGTCACGGTCAGCATTCACGACATCCTGCAATCCTCGGTCGAGGATCAAGAGCGCATTGCCAAGCGTCTGCGCGAGCGGATTCAGGAAACCCACGCCCTGCTGGAAGTGCGCCTGCCGGTGTACCTGGTGTTCACCAAGTGCGATCTGGTGCCGGGCTTTGTGCCGTTTTATCGCCAACTGGACGATGTGGCGCGTGGCGAGGTGATGGGCAAGACCTTCGCGCACAAGGGCTACGAGCAGGCCGACTGGGGCCAGCGTTTCGGCGTGGCGATGGAAGAGCTGATCAGTTACTGGAAAGAAGTGGCGAACCAGCAACTGGTCCTTCAGGACATCCAGATCACGCGTCAGGACACTGCGGTGTACCGGTTCCCGCTGGAGCTGGAAGCGTTGAAACCGCGGCTTCGGCTGTTCGTCGATGCTCTGCTGCGCGCCAACCCGTACCAGAGCGCCGAAATGCTGCGCGGTTTCTACTTCACCAGCGCACTGGACGCCGATCAGCCGGAAATGGGCGGACACACCCGTCAGGTCACCGAGCGATTCCAGCTGGAAAGCGAGCAGGACAGCGTCGACGGCAATGCGCAGCCTCACCCGCTGTTCATCAACAGCCTGTTCCGCAAAGTGATCATCCCCGATCAGCATCTGGTGGCGCTGTACACCACCAACCATCGCGAGCGTCGTCGCAAAGCAGCGTGGGTTGGCGGTGCAAGCCTGGTTGCCTTGCTGCTGTGCAGCCTGTGGGGCTGGTCGTACTGGAACAACAAGGACAACATTCAGTCGATTTCCACCGAGCTTGCCCAAGCCGCCGCTGACGACAGCAAAGCCACGGGGCAATACACCGAATGGCAAACCCTGGATCGCCTGCGCTTCTGGACGTCGCTCTATTACGGCCGTCACCACGACGAAGGTGTGCCGTTGCGCCTGCGCCTGGGTCTTTACAAAGGTTATGACGTCGAGCCGCTGCTGCGCACGCGATACTTCAATCGCCTGGAAACGGTGATGCTCAAGCCGACCGCAGACAACCTGACGCGCTCGCTTTACCTGCTGACCACCATCAAAGTCTATCAGCGCAATGCCAAGGACCTGACACCGGTCACAGGCGTGGACAGCGTCGAGCCCAAGGCGCTGCCGCCGGATAACCGTGCGCAGTCCATCGCCGCGTTCGGCAAGGCCACGCTGGACACGTACGTGATGTTGTCACGCGCACAACGGGAGAAAGCCGACCCGGCCTTCCTGAAAGCGAAAATGCCTGATTACTGGTACCCGGCCATCGCGCGCCAGACCGGCAAGACCATCACCGCGAATGCCGAGGCAGGCTCTAATCAGGATTACGAGTACGCCAGTCGCCAGATCAACTTCTACAGCGATCAGATTCATGAGCTGGACGTGCCGCGGATTCTCGACAACGCCTTTCTGACATCCAGTTCGCGTAATTACATTAATAGTCTGCTGACGCAGTCGTTGAAGGCGATCGAAACCATCACGCTGGAATCGGACACGCTGTTTGCCTTTGGTCGTGCGGATTTCCAGAGCCTGAAAACCGAAGGTCAAAACCAGTTGAGCGCGATTGCCGGCAAGCTGCTGAGCACGCCGAACATCGGCAAGATCGTGATTGCCGGTCACGCCGACCAATTGGGTGATCCGCAGAGCAACATGCAGGTGTCCAAGCAGCGGGCGCAGACCATCAAGACCTACCTGGTCGGCAAGGGCGTACCCGCCGAGCTGGTGGACGCGGTGGGCGAAGGCAGCGAGAAGCCTTTGGTCAAATGCGATATGCAGCAACCCAGGGCGCAGTTGATTCAGTGCCTGGAGCCAAACCGGCGTGTAGAGATCGAAGTACGCGCACTCAACTGAGTGCGCGCTGACAGGAAACCGAAGCCCGGGTCGTCTTCATGAAACCGGGGCCGTGGTAAAAAACCTTTCTTGATTGTTTCAGGAAGGTTAATCAAAAGGGCCGTGTGCTGTCCGCAGACGTCACGGTTTTAAATGAAGAAAGGAGAAGCAGAAAATGGCATTTGATGCATACATCCAAATCGACGGCATCCCAGGCGAAGTTCTGGACGACAAGCACAAGGACTGGATCGAAGTGCTCGGCTATGAGTACGGCGCTACCCAGGCCACCTCCGCTACCGCCAGCTCTTCGGGCGGTGCTTCGTCCGAGCGCGTCGCGCTGAGCGACTTCAGCATCCGCAAGTCTGTGGACAAGGCTTCTGCGAAGCTGTTCGAAGCGTGCTGTAAAGGCACTCACATCGCCAAGATCCAGCTGAACGTCAACCGTGCAGGCGGCGACAAGCTGACTTACCTGACCATCAACCTGGAAGAAGTGGTCGTGTCTTCCGTCAAGGCTGTGGCTGGCGGTAACCAGCATGGCGAAGACAACGCGGTCAGCGATCTGCCGATCGAAGAAGTGACCTTCAACTTCGCTCGCATCAAGACCACCTACACCCAACAGAGCCGTTCCGATGGCCAGGGTGGCGGTAACGTTACCGGCGGCTGGGACCGCACTGCGAACAAAGTATTCGCATAAGCCCGTGACACCTCGGGTCGCGCATGCGGCCCGTCTTCACACCGTGTCTGTCCGGGCACGGTGTTCTTTTACCCTTGATCAGAGTTGACCATGTCTGAATTTCTCAACGACCTTTCGCTTGCCGATCTGACGGCGCCCATCAACGGGGGCAGCGGCGAAGACATGAGCTTTTCCACCCTGTTCGATCAGGTCAAGGAAGCTCGTCGAGCAGACCCCGACTACCTCACCCAAGGTGATTGGCAAACCGACCTGAAGTCTTCGGACTGGGATCAGACCATCACGTTGGCTGCAAAGGGCCTTGCAGAACAAAGCAAAGACCTGATGCTCGTCGCCTGGCTCAGCGAAGCCCTGGCGCACAAATACCACTTTGTCGGCATCACCTTTGGCCTGACCCTGGCCGAACGGATTCTGCAAAATTTCTGGGACGACCTGTACCCGTCGTTAGAGGACGGTGTAGAAGAGCGTGCCGCACGCCTGGCGTGGCTGAAAACCTCGCTGACCGACGTCGTCGGCGGGCTGCCCATTACCCAGGGGCAAAACTTTGGCCTGTTGCGCTATGACGAGTCGCGCCACGTAGAAAACCTGGCGCTGCAAAACCCCAAAGCCATGCACGCCGCTGTTGAAGAAGGCAAGATCAACGCCGAAATCTTCCAGCGTTCCGTGGTTTTGACCGACTCGGACCACCTGCGCCTCAAAGCCAGCGAAATCGCCGCCAGCCTCTACGCCTGCCAACAGCTCCAGGCCACCGCCGACACCCTGTTCGGCCGCGACGCGCCCAGCTTTGTCACCCTCAGCGACATCCTGCAACGCGCCGGGCAACTGACCGAGAAGTTGCTCAAGGACCGCGGCATCGAACTGAACCCGGTCCCCGCCGCCGCCGTTCAGGCCGCCCCCGAAATCGCCATCGACCAACCCGCAGGTGTCGCGATGACCCAGACCAGCCAGGACAGCGCCTCCGCACCACTGCGCACCACACCGACCACCCGCGACGAAGCCTTCACCATGCTCGCCGGCATCGCGCAGTTCTTCAAAAACACCGAACCGCAAAGCCCCGTCCCGTACCTCATCGAGCGCGCCATCAAGTGGGGCAACATGCCGCTGGAAGGCTGGCTGAGCGATGTCATCAAAGACAGCAACGTCGTGGACAGCATTCGTGATGTGCTGGGTACGAAAGAGCCGAAGCAGTAAGGGTGATCTGTAGGATCGGTCTGTATGAAGGTACGTACAGACCGTCGGGAAATGCACGACAGGACGAGTCCGTCTGTATGACTGACGCGCCCTCGATTTACCCGTATTTTGCGTCTTACCCAGCGCAGCAACAGGGAACGACCATTCACGTGATTCACACACATCAGGGATTAGAGAATGAACACGTCAGACCCGGTAAACGCATCAGGCCACTACAGCGACAAATGGAAAGAACGCTTCGCCTTTTTTGAAGCGCACGGCGGCCCGAGCGCACCGGGGTTCAGACCCGCGCTCAAGCAACTGCCGTTTCTGAAAAAAGTGAAAATCAACTTCAACTTCTTTGCGTTCTTTTTTGGGCCGGTTTATCTGTTCATCATGGGGCTGTGGAAGAAGAATCTGTCCTTTATCGTGATCATGGTGGTGGTGTCCGTCGCATCGGACATCGTGATGGAAATGTTTGATTTTCGCTACGCCAGAGAGGCCAGCTCTGCACTCGGCTTTGTATTTAACGCGCTCTACGGGCAGCTGACTAACTATGCCTATTATCTCAATGAAGTGAAAGGCAAGCAGAGCTGGAATCCCTTTGAGGGGATACGTTGGTAATGCGAGCACATGGGTTCTATTTCAGGGAGATTTAAATGTTTGAACCTGTAGCCATTACAGCATTATTACTGTTTTTTTTAGCGCTGGGATTTTTTACTGTCTACGCGCCGATTAGAACCATTGCTTCGTTGATTCGGCGTAACAATCCTCTTGACCGTGTGTCGCGGTTTTCTTACGCCATGTCGACCTGCTTATCATTTCCCGCGGCAGGCTATGCATTCCTCGTTGCTTTCGTTGATTCGGACCAGACCGAAACGTTTTTATGGCTTTCGGCCTATCTTTTTTTACAGGCAATAATGATGGCGGTACTGATGATTAAAACCAGAGGACGCTCAAGGCTTGATAGATTTTTGTAGCTTCCTGGCGTTCGCCTCACACAGTTGAAGTCTGCCGTTTGTAAATCCTACCTCTCATTTGGGCAGGCATGGAGCCATTAGTCATAGGGAAGCCAATATGCGCCCAATCATCGTTGTCAACGATCCCAACACCGATTCGGGTACCCGGGGGCTTCACCGCCACGAAGGCGCTTCGCACCCAGACGTCAAACCGAGCGACAATCGCAGTCTGTTCCGTAACAGGTATGACCAGTTGAGCAACCCGGAATCGGATACGTGATTGCGTTGGCGTGAATCGACGCCAATCCGCTTGCGTGTAGACGTTATCGATAAAGTTACCTACGATTCTTGGCTGCGTGCGTCTAAGGCAGCCAGACACGTGGCGCAGAAGGTGGTTTCGCACTGGGATTCAGATCAGGCAGTTGGGGATACTCTAAAAATGACGACTATGTACGACCCGGATCCGGCTACTTTAAAGACGGGGGCGATAACAGCGTTTTTTTTGTCATCGTCTCTGCTGCTTTTGGCCCAGCCAATTTCCCTGGCTACTGGTGGTTATATTGCTGTCTTACGGTTCTGATTTTTATTCATACCCTGTATCTGATTTATCGGTGCGAAAGCTTTACGAGTTTCACCCTTAGCCTGCTCTCTTCATTTGTCTTTTCGTTCGGATTTGCCGCAGCAGGGTTGGCCCATGTGATGCTTCTGAAGGACGTAGGGGCTTCTGGCGCTGAAGCTGCAACTGTGAACGCAGGTTTGATCGTGGCTATGCTCGCAATCTATGCCGGCATTTACTTCTCTGCGTCGAAGATCTTCCCTTTTTGTGTGACTGGAAATAGAGTCTCGCGGACGTCGGTGAAGTCCGCGAGGCTAAGTGCCGGGTTTATTTCAGGTGTTGGCATGTTGGCGTCCTCGGCGTTTGTCGGCTCTGTGTCGGAGTTGACCTCAAGTGCGGTGGCGGTGTTGGGCGCGTTCTTTATTTGCGTAGGTCTATTGGTGCATGAGCGACATGCAATCAGGGGGCTACGCACACTGCGCATTAAGCAGAAACTCTGCCCACCCCCTACACCTTCATGCAAATCGACGAGATTCGCGAGGCTCGCAGTCGCTGGTGGCTGGGCAGGCTGTTCAAGTGGGTCGCTTCGTGGCCCAGGTCGCCGGGCACCTGATATTCGATGACCGCTACATGACGGACCGGCACCCCGTTATCTATCGAACTGGATAACCCGAATCTCGCCATTCTCCACATTCACCGAGTAGGTCACACCATTCCAGCAACCTGCGATGACCTGAGCGTTGTCGTCGCAGTGAAGGCTCATAAACGGCTTGTCCGCCTGCGTACCGTGCGGGCTTTCCTCGATCTGCCAGAGCACTTCGCCAGCCATCGAGAAAGCGAAGATGTTCCGGTTGAAGCCCTCGCCCGGCGGGGATTCAAGCCTGATTAGCACTATCCCCTGAAACAGCAGAAACGTGTCCACCGGGTAAGGAAGGCAGACTCGCTGACTTTCTATCCAGAGATTCCCGTTCTCGATCCGACAATGATGAGAGGTCATTACTCAGCCTTCAAAGCCATCAACATAAAGCGCCTGATAACGCGCCATCGTATCGATGAGCCGCTGCTGCAGATACCCGTTCGCATGTCCCAAGGCTGCCAGGATCTGTGAGGACTCAACCAAATACGACGCTCGTTTTGCCTTCGTCCAAGTGGACGGTGCGGACTGGAGATTGGTGATTCGATCACACAACTTGACCGACGCAGCTTCTTTGGAATGACTCGCGATGCCAGCGAAATAAAGTGCTTCGGAAAACGGCACGATCAGGTTCTTGCTCAGGCACGCCACGGCTGAGGCGACCTCCACACCGAACGCTTCAGCCAACTCATCCTGAGTTACCGGCGTATCCTCCAGCACGTCGTGCAGCAACGCTGTAGGCAAGGCTATCTCAAGCGCACCCACGGACTCTTCGCGATGGGCAAAGATCAACTCGTTGGCAACCATCGCCACGTGGGTGGTGTAAGGAAGGTCCGAGCCTGTCATTTTTTGGCCGACGTGGGCATGGGAAGCAAATAGCCAGGCTTTGTTGTAGAGCTGTTGCGGGCATGGTTTGGACACTTGGGTCAGATTCCTTGAGACGCGATATAAGTCAGGGGCTGTGAGCTGATCTTTATGTAATCCATGCGTTGAAGTAGCTGCGCGGAAGGTGCGGGGCAGCAGGTGATCTTAGCGCTCTAGTGGTCGAGCATGTCGTTGGGGCTTCTCAAGTCGATCATGGGTCCTTCCAGGATAATCTTTCAAGGTGCAGAGCAGTATGGAAGCTGCTGCCTGGTGCCCAAGTCTATACCGCTTGTTAACGGCCAAATAGGCGTTACCCGCTTTGCGCCTGGCTTCTGGATCAAAAGATCATCCCGCTCTCTCCTGCGGCATGCCGTGGCGAAAGCATCCGCAGCAATGAGGTCTGTGTGGAAAAGATCAAAGCTGGCTTTGTCAACCTTGTAATACTCCTCGTAATCGATCAAGTCATTATTCACCGGAAATGGCAAATAAAAACGCCCTGAGGTTTCCTCGATGCCCAAGGAGAGCATGAGGTCACGATTAAAAAAGTGTCATTAAGTTTCATATTCCCTCTTTAGATTTCACTTCCCGAGCTATCTCTACATAAACCACGCGCTACCTTAGTCACGGTATAGAATGCCGGTGGGCAGTTTAAATTTTAGTCCGTTTGCTGACTGATTCGCGATGTAAAAAACATCCATCAGGGCTCGTGCCAGTTCGTAATCTGTTTCTTCAAACTCCTTGGCTGCAAGGGCACCGATGGAAAGCTTGTGAAGTCTGGACTTGTCTTTCTCAACACCCTCGAAAATGGATTTTACATAGAGAAGCTGATTTAGAACTGGTGCGTATATCGGGAACGCAGGATAGCGACTTATACGTACTCCGGTGAGTAAAACAGCATGATGTATAAATCCCATGGCGGATTCAAACTTCATTATCGGCCTCCTCCTAACACATAACATGCTTCATCACTGCGGCACACACGAGCTATTTTTGATTTCGTTCTGCACGAAGTATTTTTAAGAGCGGAGGTTCTCCGCCCGTAATCTCAATTGAAAATACAGCATATGCTTCTTCCAAATCGCTGTACTCCTGAAGTCCGTTTTCAGTAAAACGATAACACCCCGGAATCTTGCCCCATTGTATGGGTGATATAATACTTCTTGATTTCGCTAGTTCCAGCAATACCCTGAGGTCATTATAGAGATGTAACGCCTGAACATCTTTACTTGCATACTCCTTTAGCTTCGCCTCTAAAATTCTTGCTGAAGAGCTCAATTTTTCTATGTTAATTTTTAGCACCTCATGATTTGAACTGCCACAGTCAAAAAAAATTTATTCGACCCTCTACCCCTGCTAAAAATAAGCTGCACTGATTTGTTCATCACGCCTATTCCCTATTCGCAGATATTTCAGTCCTTAGCCATTTTGGCCAGCAAAATTTTGTAGGCCTCAGTCTCCCGTCCCTCGATGAGTTCCATATAGAAATCTGTATATGCAGCCTCCAAATCTTTATATGACTGTAAACTTGTCTCAGTGAAAAGCTTGTAACCTGGAATATCTCGCGGCTCTACCATTTCAGTGATTTGGCCTCGCTCTGCTCGGGAAAGCAAATCCTCAAGATTCAACAATAAAATTGAAGCATCAGGGTCGCGATGCTTATAAAATTCAAGCTTGTCGCGAAGCGTTGTGGCTGCCATTTTCAAAGCTTTAACATCCATACTTATGTTACTCCTAATTGCCTATGGTGCAGTTATCCTAGGCATTAGCCAATGCTTAGCTATTACAATCCAGACATGGCAATTGCAGTAGGATACTAGGCTAATTCTCACCGGTGCATATGCTATATGTCTCAGAAAGCAGGTCATGCAGCATCAGGATCGCAAGGCACGTGCGCCACACAGAGCAAAAGTTAACTGCCCGTGAAACTCACTTTCACTCCTCGCCCATTTCCCTTTTCAACTTACGTAATAAAGGAGTCTCTCCACCAGTCAGCTCAATCCTGAACTCTGCGAAAGCATGCTCAAGATGAGAATATTGTTGCAAGCCCTCTTCGGTAAATAGGTAACGCCCCGGAATGTCTCGCCACTGCAACTTAACTGTTATCATGCCAGATTCGGCCAGCTTCATCAGTGGTTCGATCTCAGCTCGAAGCTTTTCAACAACGGGATCTGACTTTCTCAAATCTTCAATCACGTCACGCAGCTTTTGCGTTTTTTGTTTAAGCTTTTCGATATCCATATAAACCTCTAGTTAAATATTGTACCTAACAGCTTGGGACTTCCCCATTCGCCACGATCAGGAACTATAGATTGAAAAACCTCACCGGTCCGGTTAATCACTCCGCCCAACTCTGTAGTAGGTGCTATTTTACTCACAAAAACTTCTGTAGGCTTTAACGGAGCGATCTGAAAAACCGAATAGCCGACGGACTCACTTTTTAAGGGCAATCCAAATGCGTCGGCAAGTGTTTTTCCTGACTTCATTGCGGCTTGAAGCTCTTCTAGCGTTGTAAAAAATGGAGAATAGCTAGTGACCTCTTGCCCTCGTGGAACGATTTTTATTAACGGTGAATTTACTGTTTTTATTTGGGGAATTGTAGAGCCGCTTGCCACAATGTCATAAGCTCGAGCATAAATACCGGTGGCATCTGTTTGTGGCGATGCTGCCTGGAGTTTACTTATTAGTTTTCCGCCTTCGGGCGTGGATAGAAAATCTGCAATTTGCTCGTCGGACAGCCCCAAAGTTTTGAATGTTTTAACCTCATCGATCTGTTTTTTTAATGGTGCGAAGCCTGAATCTTGCTTGGCATAGAACTCGCGCATATTATCGAGTTCTACGTTCTTTAGCGGAGCCGGCCCATTGACCTGCAATTCCGGCTGAGCCAACAACTTCTGCTCATTACGCGCCAGCCAATTCGCAAACTGCTTGTTCGAAATCTCTGCCTGAAGCTTGGCACTGCGCGCTGCGATGCTATCCATACTGCCCATAAGGCCTGCCTTGACCTGCCCACGCGTCATATAGGTCACGATGGCCGTAAAGAGCAGCAGCACAAGTTGCTCTTGACCCTTTGCAAGCTGGCGGGCAGCGCGATCAATGCGCTCCTGGATTTCGTATGCCGAACCACCAGTGGGGTCAAGCCCCTCGGGTTTCAGACCTTCGTCAGCATGCCAGGCAGTGGCGAAGCCTTCCTGCAGGGTAGAAAGGCAAGCAGGCAGGCCTTGGTAGAAATACTCAGCAATCGATGCGAGGCCCAGCGTCAACAAGATCAGGTTGCCAACCTGTAAACCAATGCCCGCTCCTGCTGCCGCTACGGGCACAGCGCCCACGCCAAAGAAAGCAGCCCCGGCAATGCCGCCAGCGATTGCACCGACAGCAACGCTGCCGCCGAGAATCATCGCCACTTCTTTAACCAGTTGCAGCAGCACCGGGAGGATCTGCTCGATCTCGATGGACGCCCATTTTCGCTTGAGGTCTGACTCAACAATATCGTGGGAAAGCCTCACGGCCGCTTTCACATAGTCAATGCGGTTGCCGCCCATGTATCCGTAGGCTTGAGTCGCGGTGGTATTGACGCGTCGCGTGAAGCCATTCCAGCTGTCATAGGTGCTTTGCAGCCCATCGCTGTAGGCTTGATTCAGCGTATTGAATTTATCATCGAGGTTTCGCTCGATGTCATCCCAGCTAGGAACATTGGCTAATAGGTCCATTTACACGTCACAGTCCTGGGTTGAAGGAAGCTAGCACCGGTGCCTTGCGTGGCCACGAATCAGCGTATTCTGGGCAGTACGTATGTCGCCTGTCAGATCTGAATATTTGAGCTGAATTTCAAGGCGAGCTCATTTTTCTCATCTGCGAAACAGACCGCAATGATGTCTTTAGGCCACCAATAAGTCGAGTCTTCACTTAAACCATTGTCAATGCTGAGTATTTACACATTGAAGAGTATCTGAGCCGGTGGAATCAAGACGCTGATAGATAGCGTTTTTCCGTCTTAATCACAGCCAACGCCTGAGCCGTATGGTTGTGGTTGACACGGCGCAGCACCACGGTGTTTCCTTTCGTACTTTACGACAAGGACTGTAACGGTTTTGTGAGAGATGTTGGTTAATTTTACTGACCTAGTGGCACTTTCACACTAATTTATGGTCGCACGCTGCAGTAATTGCGTGATGTGGAACGCGTCTGTAGCCCTGGTCCTACGAGATTTTCGGAGGTTTAGGGTCTTGCGCATATCTGTGGCCAACGTCAATCCAACGCCCTAAATGATTGATACTTAAGCTCCAGACCTACGCCGTGACCTGTCAGCTCGTAATCGTTAGCCGCTAAACCCGGCGGTGCTGGCCTCCCTGCCCTCAAGGAGATAGATATGTTGATGGACCTTGCCGCGATGCTTTCGCCGCAGAACCGGCGCCTTTTCAAATTCAAGAACCTCGCCAACCCCGAGCAGGAATTGCTTCTGGAGTCGTTCAGAGGAACTGAAGGTCTGTCGCGGGCGTATCAGTTTGACCTGCTGTTGGTGTGTCAGGACTCCGGGGTCGAGCTGAAGTCGATGATGGGCCAACATGTGGTCATCGAGATCGAACTGGCCGATGGCTCGCCACGCTACATCGCTGGCTACCTCACGCGCTTTGCCAGTGGCGGCAGCGACGGCGGCATGGCTAAATACACCGCAACGCTCAACCCCTGGTTCTCGATGCTGAAGAACCGCTTCGACACACGTATCTTCCAGGGAAATACGGTTGAGGAAGTCGTTACCCAAGTGTTCGCGATGTGTACCGCGTTCTCCAAGCATGAGTTTCGCCTGAGCAAGCCTCTCAAGCGCTATACCTACATCACTCAATACCGCGAATCCGACTTCAACTTCGTCCAGCGCCTGCTGGAGGAAGAAGGGATGTTCTATTACTTCGAGCATACTGCCGAAGGCCACACCATGATCATCTGTGACGACTCCACCACACTGGTGCCGTTGCCGGAACAGCCCCAGATACGCTTCCACTCGGCTTCGGTCACCGAGACAGCTGACTCCATCACCGACTGGAGCGGGGATCGCAAACTGCAGGCAGGAAAAATAGCGGTTCAGACCTTCGACTACCGTCAGCCGAACAACAGGTTGCCGGTTGCCATGAACAGCCTGAACAAACAAGGTGATGTCGAGAACTTCGAAGTATACGACTTCCCCGGTCAGTACACCCACGGCACCTACGATGAAGGCGAGGCGCTGCTGCGTCTGCGCGTTGAGGCGCTTGAATTGAGAGGCAAGAGCTTTCGAGGCGCGAGTAACTGTCGCGCGATGAAGCCTGGCTACACCTTTGAATTACTCCAGCATTACGACCACGATCAAGGTTCACCTGAAGACCGTCAGTTCCTGCTAGTTCTTGTGGATAGCGAAGGCCACAACAATTACCTGAACGGTCAGCAAGCCAGTTACCAGAACACCTTCTCTTGCGTACGCAAGAAGATAGTTTTTCGCCCACAGCTCACTACCAATCGTTCAGTCATTTCCGGTCCGCAGACTGCTATCGTCGTAGGTCCGCCCGGAGAAGAAATCTTCACGGACGAACTGGGTCGCGTGAAGATTCAGTTCCACTGGGACCGCAAAGGCGAACACAACGACAAAAGCTCCTGCTGGGTCCGCGTCGCTCAATCCGGCGCAAGTGGCGGTTTTGGTAGCATTCAGATCCCGCGCGTTGACGACGAAGTTGTCGTGGTCTTCCTTGATGGCAACCCTGACCGACCTCTGATCATGGGCAGCGTCTACAACAGCCAGAACACCCCGCCATGGTCTTTGCCAGCCAACAAGACACAGAGCGGTTTCCTGACTCGTTCCACGAAAGGACATGGCGGAAACGCCAACTTCTTTCGCTTTGAGGACAAGGCTGGCGCAGAGCAGGTAAGCCTGCACGCCGAGCGCAATCTGGACACCGATATCGAGGTAGATGAGAGCCACACTGTCGGAGGTAACCGGACCATTAAAGTGGAGGGCATGCACTCCGAAACTATAAAGCTGGAGACAAGCATCGCTGTCCAAGAAGGCTCGTATTTTGTGACAGTCGATAAGGGTGAAGTAAAAATAAAATCGGCCACATCCATCACGCTTGAGGTGGGCTCCAGCAAGCTCGTGATGAACGCTGATGGGACCATTACGCTGTCCGGTATCACAGTAAATATAGACGGCACTACCAAAATCAACCTAAACAAATAAGCGACCGACAGGAGTAGCCGCATGCGTCAACGAACGGATGGCCGTACAAGTTTTTATGATCGTCTATCAGAGAACCGCATTCGTGAGGAAAAGCGTCTGGAAGAGGAACGCCTTGCCCAAGAGGCGCTTGATGCTATTCCAGTGCCTAAACGCTTTCATACCAATGAGCTGAGTTTTATTCGCCCCCAAGGCTTCAAGGATAAGACCTTTCACGTGTTCACATTGACAGATATCGGACCTAGTCCTTTATCTGTAGTCATCGGGCGGACCCCAATTGAGGATAATGCCGATCTTGAAACCATGTCTCAGATGCTGTTGGATGATCTGAAAAAAGCATTATCTCATCTGGAATGGGTTGAACCGCTCTGCCCTGCGGAGGTTGCTGGTATAGAAGCACGGCGTATTGAATTCAAATGGCGGCAGCAAGGACTCCCCGTACACCAGCTGCAATTGATTTTCCTTCATCAAGATGAGCAAGGACATCCATTGTTGATGCAAATT
Source organism: Pseudomonas graminis (assembly GCF_002093745.1). Taxonomy (GTDB): domain Bacteria; phylum Pseudomonadota; class Gammaproteobacteria; order Pseudomonadales; family Pseudomonadaceae; genus Aquipseudomonas. The sequence goes on along the minus strand of NZ_MTSB01000015.1, from coordinate 23,071 downwards.
ACAGCGACCAGCAATCATCCGAACGGGATGACACCTGAAGAAAGGAGTGCATTCTATTCGGTGGTCCACACACTGGAGCTACGTCAGACTCCCTTGGCAGGTGAGGCGGTGGAACAAGTATGAGCGCCGCTGCACGCCTAAACGATCCGATTGAGCATACTGGGTCGCTGACAGGACTGCTTGCAGGGTTTGCTATCGGCGCTATTGGAGCAGCGTTGATTGTTGGCACGGGTGGGTTGGCTGCCGTTGCGATAGTCGGCGCGGCAGCAGCAACTGGCGCAGGTATAGGACAACTGGTAGGAAGCATGTCTTTCTGCAGCCACCAAACTGGCCAAATTATAAGTGGCTCCAGTAACGTGAACATCAATGGCAAGGCGGCAGCAAGAGCGCATGTTGATAAGGCGAGGTGCGATGATCATGGACCCGGCCCAAAAGTTTTAGCACAAGGTAGCAGCACTGTTTACATCAATGGCTATCCTGCAGCCCGAGTAAACGACCGCACAGAATGTGATGCAAAGATTAGCTCTGGTTCGAATAATGTCTTTATTGGCGGCGAAACGGAGACTACTGACGCGATAAGTCCTGAAGTGCCGGTGCTGCTTGAAAGAGGCATTTTGCTCATTGGCCTAGCAAGTGCTTTTGTGCTGGCAAGCCCAGCTGTTGTAATTGCAGGATTTGTAGGCGGTATCGCTGGGGGCACAATTGGCAACTGGGCTGGCGGCAAGTTGTTCGGTGAAGGATCGGATAGGCAAAAGCTCATGGCCTTCGGCGGCGCCCTGCTGGGCGGCGGTTTGGGTGTTAAAGGCGGGAAGTGGTTTGATGCTAGATATGAGGTTAAAGTTCAAGGTTTAGGTTCAAACCTAGGTAATATTCAAGTAAAATCTAAGACTGCAAACAATAAACCTTCCGCGCTGTCAAACAATAAAACTTCCGCACCGTCGAATACGAATTATAGCCGTGGAAAGTTCAGAAAAAATGTTCGCAAGACAGTATGGGAAAATGCCGAAAAAGAAAGTCCTGACGGTATAGTCAGAGATCCACTGCTTGAAAAGCCTATGAAATTTGACGAACCGTGGGATATGGGACACAAGCCCGGTTTCGAGCACTGGAAGCACGTACGTAGCGCAGAAGCCAGAGGTATCAGTAGAAAGCAATTTCTAGACGAGTATAATGAAGTAGAGCATTACCGGCCCGAGCTGCCATCTTCCAACAGAAGTCATAAAGGCGAGCTTGAAACTGATGATTACTATGGATACTAAATGAAAAAGCCTCCCAGCCTTCAGCTAAAAACAGTAGCAAAGCACATCCTCAATTTTTTTGGCGGCACGCCAACTGTTCATGCGTACTACGATGACTCTAGAGTTAGGTCGATGTCTATTGTCACGACGTTCGATACTATAGAGCCAGGTATCAAATCAATAGGCACTATCGGACTATCGGAAATACCATTAGTAAACGAAGACGGTACAGAATTTATAACCCGCATCGAACTTTGCTCTGCCGTTCCAACGACTTTTGAAGCTTGGGAAAATGTGATAGCGTCAGCAGCTTTCTTCATCGAACAAAGAAGAAAGCCCGTTGTTCCGGGCGCAGTATTGGAAAATGTTGTTAATGAATACTTTCCGAAAACCAAGATGCCTCACTTATATTTCTCCATACCTTTTTTATGGAACGATGGCCATTTTGAAGAATTGATTTTTGATGAAATCAAAATAAACTGGTTACAATGTTTTGCCATTTATGAAGTTGAAAAAGAATTTATAGATAAAAATGGCAGTGATGCTTTTGAGGATCTACTGTCCACACAAGAGACTGATGTGTTCGACATGGAGCGTGAGCATATCAGCTTGCCTTACTAGCGTGCTGTCTGAAAAATCATTTGAAATACTCTATTCTTTCTCCTTGATTATAGTAATGGGGGTGAAGATATAAGTGCCTAAGATACTCTCCTGAACAATGGAGGAAACTCCGAATCGAGCATTTGTAAAATAAGTAACTATCAGTCCGCGCGGCACTCGCCGCGCGAGAGTCTTCTGTTAGCGGCTCAAGATTGCTCAGCAGTTGTGATGGCTCACCTGGCTGGATTCTCTGTACTTGCCACTCTTTGGTGCTGACTCTTTTGATTTAGAATCTGACGGTTTGGTGGATGGGCCTAGACGCGGCGTAAGTCGTTCTTACCGCCAAAAGCACTGCCTTGTGTGCTTAAAATTTAGGTGATATCAAAGTACAACGTAGGCCCACTGCACCTGAAGCAGAAAACCCCGGCCCCTAAGCAAAAGGTCCATACTCGTTGGTCACTAAAGCACAGCGCGGTGTATTAAAATAAAAATCAAATAGCAGAATTCTAACCAAGGATGAATATAAATAATTTGAATGGGATAGAAGATTTACCAATAAAAGAACCAAAGGGGTTTCTAGATTTTGGGCCGAGGAGCGTGATAGGCTTAGGCTTGAAGAACCCGGCACTAGAAATTAGACCTCGGACCAAAAGGCAGATATATTAGCTAACAAGACGCCTAAATATAATGGAGAGCCAATACAAGGCCACCATAAATATAACGCATTAGATCACCCGCAACTTGCAAGCGATCCTAAAAATATTTACCCTGCAACTCGCTCCGAACACTTCGAGCGATGGCATGGCGGAAACTGGCAAAACGACTCATTCGGCAAGCCATTGAACTTTGATTATCCAGAGGAATTTTAATGTCTGTAATAGCTATAGTTATTGACGAAAAAAAAATGAAGCCCGCTGTGCTCATTCAGTTGCATAGAGCTTTAAATCAGCCTTTGCAGACACTTAAAACTCTTTGCCATGAAGGCAACCCTATACTAGAAATTGAGGTGTTCGAAGGAGACCTTCAAGAAAGATTAAAAACCATACGTGGAGTATTAAAAATCATCTCTGATGAAAAAATATCAGCAGATTTTTACGAAATCCCTTGCGGCGAGAAATATGCGGGAAATAAGCATCTTGACAAGCGAGCCGTTACTGCAGACTTTGTAAATAGTATGTTAGATGCTGTAGATGAGGAGTTCGATAGGCAGTCTGATAACTAATTTTTTGTGCGTAACGACATGCTCACTTATCAATCACTATTATATAGGCCAAAGTCAACACCCATTGGTCTAGAAGAATTAATATTACACAGAGTGAAAGCATGGTCAAGACGCGTCAATATGGCAGAAGCAAGTTTCGTCCTACGTTAGAGTTTGAGCAACAGCAAAACGGCCAAGTCTAAATACAAATAACGACGCCTGGGGCAACCTGATAGAGAAAACGATCGGCATCGTGCGCTGGCAGACCTTCACCTACGACTACGATAACCGCCTGGTCAAAACCGAGACCATGGCCAACAGCCAGATCGAGAGCACCAGCAGTTACCAGTACGACAGTCTTGGCCGTCGAATAGCTAAACAGTCCGAGATCAAAGGCCAGACCGACCACAAACGCTTCCTCTGGCAAGACCTGCGCATGCTGCGCGAAGAAAGCCCGGGCCAGAGCAGCCTGTACCTCTACGAACCCGGCAGCTACGCGCCGCTGGCCCGTGTGGATGAGAAAGAAGGCGAGCTAGAGAACAAGGTTTACTACTTCCACACCGACCAGATCGGCACACCGCTGGAAATGACCGATGCCGAAGGGCAGATCGTCTGGCAGGCGAAGTACCGGGCGTGGGACGCGATTGAAAAGCTGGTGGTGAACGAGGTCGAACAGAACCTGCGGTTTCAGGGGCAGTATTTCGATATCGAGACAGGGCTGCACTACAACACGTTTAGGTATTATGACCCGGAGATTGGAAGGTTTATTACGCAGGATCCGATTGGGTTGTTGGGTGGGTTTAATCTTTATCAGTATTCGCCCAGTCCTATCGGTTGGATTGATCCGTGGGGTTGGAACTGCATTCCTAATAAGGTTGCAGGGATGGCGAGAGAGGCTAGAGCTAAAGATTTGTATGGAAAAAGATACGGCAAGGAAAATGTCTTAAGCGAACGATATCTTCGCAATGCCGATGGGAAAATTGCCAAAGCCCCCCTAACAGGCGCGGCGGGTAGATTTTGTGATTAAGAATTCAGACGGGAGTGGCACTGCCAAAGAAATTACTAGCCTGACAGCTGACAAAACTGGTCAACTTTCAAAAGAAACTAGAGTTTAATGTTGATACTCGAGAGTATTGGAAATGGCGTGTAAATAACCAGGGATAAAGAATATGTCCAATATAGAAAACTTGAAAGAAAAATACAAAGCATATTATGACCTTGATAGCGGTTCGAAAGAAGCTTTAGAGTCCATAGAGAAAGAGCTGGCCATTAAACTTCCTCTCGACTTTAAACAAATTGCAATGTTTTACAACGGTGGCCTTCTCGGATGTATCAGTCATCATGCGATTTCAAGTGAAACAAATCCGTTAAATATAGTTGACGAGACACTCCGCCTTAGAAAATCGATAAACCTAACCGATAATTACATAGTTTTGGCTGAGCCAGCTGAAAGCATTATAGTACTAGACGTTTCAAGTGTCCCCGCCGTGATCTGGTGTGATGCGATTGATGCGATTGATGCTGAAAATATAAACACAAAAAAATTCAGTACGCCACCAGACTCTTGGGATAGCTATGCAAGTTTCTTCTCCTATTTATTAGATCGTGAAGAGTCAGGAGATTAACAACAAGGATACTCAATGACTAACCTAGCTAAAAAAATCAGGCTTTTTTGCACTTATTCAGCCTCATAAAGGCCTATAGCAAGACTTCGCAATCTCAACCGAGGATGCTAATGATTCTTGGTTGAGACCTCCAAGCGAGCAACAACCAGGCTTTAGTAAGTCAGCGTCTCATTATATTTTTTGGCTCTTTAATAATAAACCACGCAAATGGCTGCCAACATTGGCTCAGCCATTTGCTGCATTTTATTCATCGTCCTGAATAAAAATTAGCTGATCACAGCCTCGTCGCTGAAATCGACGCACTGGGACACAAGACCGAATACCTCAACGGTGAGGACGGCCTGCCGCACACCATCGTCGACCCGACGCTCAAGTCCAAATACCTTTGGTGGAACACCCTGGCTCAGGTCCAGCGCTTTCAGGACTGCTCGGGCAAAAGTACCTATTTCCGCTATGACGAACGCCATCATCTGGTCGCCGTGACCGATGCCCTGAACAACACCACCACGCTGGAACGCAAACCCGATGGCGAAGTGCTGCGCATCAACCACCCGGACGGCTCCCACGAAAGCTTTACCTACAACGAACTGGGTCAGGTGCTGACGCACACCGACGGCAAAGGTCAGACCATCACCTAGCGCGGCGAAACCCAGTACGAATACGAAGACAATGGTCAGTTGCTGGCACGCAACAACAGCCGGAGGGGTTCAGCTGGACGACACCCACAATGTCATGAGATAAAAAAATCTGTTGAAGGGTTAAACTTCGAAACCAACGTCTTCGGCCAACGCCATTGCCCTTGCCTACCACGGCGCGTACCACGACCTTTTGCCTTAAGCTCCTGAGTAATCCCTATGATTGCCTCCTACCCGGATACGATGAGAAAAGCACTTTACCTCCCGTTCTTTCTTATTTCTTTATGGGCCGTCTTGCTAACTTTAAAGTCTGACCTCTTTTGGCTGGTCGGCCTGGGCCTCTTCGCGCTATTCATTCGCACAATGTATTTGATCTATCTGAACGAACGTTTCACAGCTTTCGGCGCCCATTGCGTGGCCTGCTTGCTTTTCTTGTTTCAACTTATTGATACAAGCCTCATTTACCTTGTGGCCATATCTGACTACGGCAAGTCAACCCGCGACGCCACGTCGCTGGCGATGATTCCTGTCCTGCTGATGCTCGTTGAGTTTTTGTTTATTTACTTCACAAAACCTCGACCGGGAACAACCATTTTCGAGATCCGGGAGAACAGGATTTGCATGGAGAGCCATCACAGCAGTAACAGGATTATCAATATAATAGGTGGATGTTTTACTGCCGTAGGCGCCGCCTCGATGATTGGGTGGCATGTAGAGCAAATTGTATTGGCGATTATTGCGCTGGCCTTGATAAATCTTTAACTTCTTTATGCGTTCCGGAATTTTATTCGAATGCTGAAAAAAGTGCTGGCAATGGAAAGGAAACACAACCGTTCTTACACCTTTGAGTACATTGACCAGATCCGCGAAGCACGCAGTCGCTGGTGGCTGAGTAGATTTTTAAAAGGGTTCATATCGCTCAGCAAATGAAATCAGGTCGTGAGCCCATGTGCCAAAAAGACAACTCACCACCCCGACCCCACCAAGGAAGAAGAAATTGGGTAAACCCTCTCTCAGCAAGCCGGCTTATCTGGAGCCTATGGCGATGCATCGCAGCACGGTCGCCGCTTTCCGTGCGCGTTATCAGGGGTCCTTTCTGGCCCCGATCTTCATGGGCATATTTTCCCTCGCCATCACCGCTGGCACTGTGGCCGATGCGTACTTTCCGAATGATCTGGAGCGAGCGGGCCAGTCGATGATGCTCATGATGGGGGCCACGCTGGTGTTGAGTTTCGGAGGCATCATGATGAGTCGGGGGCACCCCTGCGGAATGTGGATATTGGCGGCCATTCTGGCGGGCTGTTTTTTAGCCGTGTTGCCCACTGCCCCTGCGCATTGGCGGCGCTTCGAGTTGATGTTCTATGTGCTGGGGCTGCTGTTCCCGCTGCTGGGCCTTTTGTCGCTCAACAGCAAGCGCGGCCGGGAGTTGCGCATGCAGTGGCGGATTATTCGAGCCGAGCGCAAGGAGATCCGTCAGGAAATGCAGCGCCGCAAGAACCTCGAGAAGCATCGTGAAAACCTGCGCAAGCGAAACGCGCTGCGCAAATGACCGTGTTCAGTCATGACTTTCTTGCGCCCAACAAAAAACCCGCCGAAGCGGGTTTTTCCAAGACCATCCCAACTCCCTGTCGGCTGCCTCCGAGGCAATGGTCGATCATCCTTGATCCTGGCGAACTCCTGTTCACCAGTTGATGGATCCAATGCTACGGGTCTCGCGTTCACCCGGAAATAGCCGACTTCCGCCAACGCGTGTAAGCCTTTCGCTATACCTTGGTTTTTCAGGCTCACCATCAACGTAGTAAGGCGCCTGCAAAGCTCATACAATCGCCCGCGTAGCGCTAAAAACAAGAACGGCAGAAACACAGGATTTCCCGGAAGAAAACGTCATCCCAACGGAACAAGAGGAGTAGACCCATGAGCGCAGCAGATCAGACTCAAAGCACTGGCAAGTACAGTGCGAAGTGGCAGGAACGTTTCAACTTTTTCGAGACTTACGGTGCGCCGAACGATCCGCGCTTCAAGCCTGCGGTCAACGCGCTGCCTGACTTCAAGAAGAAGTTGCTCGTCTGCGCCAACATCATCGCGTTTTTCTTCGGCCCGATTTATTTCTTCGTGCTGGGGCTGTGGAAGAAAAACCTGGCGCTGATCGGCATCATCATCGCGATCAACATCGTCCTGGCCCTGCTTTTCGGAATTTTCGGAATGGAGGTTCCAAAAGCATTGGGGACAGGCTTGAACGTCGTGTTTTCCATGATGTACTCCCTGACGGCCAACTACTCCTACTACCTCAAGGAAGTAAAAGGCGAGCAAGGCTGGAACCCGTTCAAAGGCATGCGTCTCTGACCTGCCGATAACCGGCCCGACACCCGCACTTCTCGATGAGCGTGCGGGTTCGCTGTGGATAAGTCACCTTCAGGCTTTATCATTCCCCTCAACCAGCCTCAGCACTCCATCCACGTACCGCACTTCCCTTCCCACCCACGTCACATCAACATTTGGCAGCACCGCCGATGGCTTGCGCAGTTCACGCAGTAATGTAGAGCCGTGTGAGAGACGCCCACCCATGCGCGCGATCACGGCGCGGGCGTTCTGGTAGTGCGCGTGGCGTCCGGGGTCGAGTGTGTCTTCGAGCAAGATGTCGTCGCCCAGAATGCCTTGGACCTGCCCGGGATAAATCATGAAGCCGGAGGCCTGTTCGGTGCCTTCACGACCGTCCTGCCAGAAGCTGCCGTCTCGGCTGCGAATATGCGGATGCGGCGCGAACCAGTGCGCTCGATCAGCAACCGGCATGGCGTGGTGCAGGCGGAAGAACACACGCATCAGGTTGTCGCGGTACCACTCCCGCACTTGCAGGTAGTAACCGCGCATGCCCGGCAGACCTGCGCGGTGCGCGAAGAGAATGAAACCCGACCAGCCCGGAAATGCCTGTAGCGGCAGGTCGGTCTGTGCCGGGCGTGGCGTGGCGGGGTCGGTTTCCCAGGGCAGCCTGTGCGGGCAGTGTTCAAGGTCGTCGTAAGCGGTGGGCGGACGCCCCAGCAAGCCACCGCCGCTGCTGGCCAGCGAGGTGGCGATGCACAGGTTGCCCTGCACCACGAAAACGTAGAAACGGGTGAACCAGTCGGCGAGTTGTTGGCCATCTGCGCCTTGCGTCGTCAGCGCATGCAGTTCACGGTCGAAACGGTGCAGTTGCTGTTCCAGAGTCAGCAGATGTCCGCGGGCAATGCGCTGCATGCGCAGGAACAAAGGCAGTGAGCGCAACAGGCGCAACGGTCGCCAAGGCAGATGCGGGGTCGCGCCGCCGACTTCACCAGCGTAGCTGCTGGATGCAATACCCCAATCAGCCAGGCGTGCGAGAAACAGGTCGTTGTTGATATAGGACGCCGCCCCAAACAGAGCGGTGAAGGGCTCGTTGTCCTGCAAGATGCGCGCGTCCCAGCGCGCCATGATCGCGGGGATACTGCTCGCTGCACGTCGCTGGGCGTATTCCACAAAGCGGCTGGGCTGTGGCGGCAGGATCTCGGCGATATTGGCGGCGGTCAGGTGACGACGCCAGCCGTAGTCGCTGATGGGTCGGTATTGCAGCAACCACAGCTGGCTGCCGTCCCAAGCCCATTCGACGTCACCCGGCACGTAGTGGAAGACTCGCAGAACGCCTTGTAGAAAGTCCCAGAGCATCGCTTGAGCCAACCCGTGGGAGGGTTTGAAACTGCCGCTGCTCCAGGATTCGCCGAGACGGGAAATGATCGCTCGCTCGGGGCTCGCCTGACCGTCGGCCAGCGACTCCAGATGCCCTTCGACCCACTCCAGTTCTATCGACAGGTGACGCACAAAAGCAATGCCGGAAAGCACCGGTTCAATGAAGCGCTGCACCACGACCTCTTCGACGCCCGCGCTGTGCAGTTCTGCAATACGCGCGGGCACGTTGCGGCCCGGTTCGCGAAGGAAGGTGGTGCTGAGCCCGGCATTGGCCGCATCGGCCTGATCCTCGCCGAAACTGGACGAGCGTACCGCCCAGATGGCGTCGGGCTGACGGTCGAGAAACGCCGGCAGCGCCGAGTCGCGTCCCTGCTCAAGAGACAAGGCCGCGGGTACCGGTTGGCCAGCAATGGCCGCCAGACGCAAGCGCCCGCCTTTGGTGTGTGCAACAAAGCCGCGCTCACCGGATTCCAGCCATTGGGCGAATTCGGCCGGCGAGTCGATCCACGGGTAATGCCCCCAGCCCGGCTTGAGTCTGATGGTCAGATCGGCACGGGCCAGAATGGCAGACCATGCGGCGGCCTGATCGATGCCCAACACCTTGTCCTGATCGCCCCAGACCAGCTCGATAGGGTCCTGCACCCACTCCAGTAAAGGGAGCGCGGTATCGGCACGCAACATATCCCAATACGGCACGAAGGCGCGGCAGCGAGCGTAACCGGCGCCCATACGCTGATAGTGCGAGGCGGGCCAGGCATGCCTGGAAAATTTGTGCGCAAACAGCTTGGGTTTGTTGGCCAGCAGCCAGTGGATGGTTTGGCGGATCGGTAGCGGCGACATCAGCGCAGGTAAACGGCGTTGCCAGAGGAAAGCACCCACAGGCGCCAGCAACACGCTTCTGCAGAAATGCCCCGGCTGACGTTGCAGCGCGTGCATGACCAGCAAGGCGTTGACGCCCACCGCCATGATCGCACTGCCTCTCACCGTCGCGGCCAGCAGCGCATCGGCGTAGGCTGCAATGTCGTCGCAGGGTGGTAACGGGTTGCTGCCGAAGCCGGGCAACTCCAGCGGTACAACCTGATAGCGCTGAAAGTGAGGCAGCGCGTCGTCCCACCACTCGGCGCTGCTGCCGTTGCCCGCCAGCAGGTACAGAATCGGCCGATCAGACATCGCGGGATTCCCTCAGCACAGCGCTGGCCAAGACGCGACGGTCATGGCGATACAGCCAGAACAGCGGCGGCAACAATGCCAGCAGCGCTGCCAGATCAAGCCACACATGCGACCAGACACCACCGCGGACGGAAATCAGTATGTCCTGGGGTGCCCAGAGCAACAGGCCCGCAATCAGCCAACCCCACGGCATTGCGCTTTTCAGGCGATTGCCCAAATGCACGAGCGCCAGCATGTACACGGAATACGTTTGCAGCGTGGCGCCGAACAACGCCATCCACCAAACCTGCTGTGCGCGAGCCGCAGCGGGAGCAGCCTCGGTCCAGAACGCCTGTTCAAGCGTGGTCAGGTAGCCGTCAAGCAAGCCGGAAAAACCGGCCCAAGTGAATACGATACTGCCCAGCACATGCGCTAATGCGACGGCATACAACCAGATCACCAGCGTGCGCCGCAGGGTGGCAGAAGGGAGCGGCATTGCAGGTCCTTGGATCGTCCGTGTGAGGTGCCGAGTGTAGCGATTTCTCGACGGGCTTAATACCGAGGGACTTTGTCTGCAGTCGCCCTCACATTTTCCCGTTCAGTTGTGCCCCAAAACCCCGCTGTAACGAACAGCGTCAGGGCTGAAAGCCTTTTGCCTCCAGTCAAAACTGCCAGTAGAGGCCGTACCCCGTTTCTGCCCACAGTAAGGCTCCGCCTGGCAGGCCATCTGCCGGGCGATGCCTGCGTTCAGGAGTTGCGTTCATGGATGCGCTGAATGTTATCAATGTCGGTACTGACCGAATCAATTCGTTGTTCAATGTCGTTCTGCAGTACGGAGCGACCATTGTTCTGAGGTTGGTGATCGCTGCACTGTTGTGGATTGTCGGACGCTGGCTGATCGGGGTTCTGGTCAGGATGGCGCAACGCTCGCTGACGCGGCAGCGGTTCGATCCGACGGTGCTGCGCTATGTGGGCTCGTTTATCACGGTGACGCTGAATATCATTCTGGTCATCGCCATTCTGAGTTACTGCGGCATCGAGACCACCAGCTTCGCAGCGTTGCTGGCAGCAGTAGCGCTGGCGATCGGCATGGCGTGGTCGGGATTGCTGGCCAATCTGGCGGCGGGCGGTTTTATCATCGTGTTAAGACCCTTCAAGGTCGGCGATGTCATCTCGGCAGCCGACGTGACAGGGACGGTAGTGGAAATAGGCCTGTTTGTGACGTCCATCAATACCACGGACAACGTGCTGAACCTGGTGGGCAACAACAAGATTTTCGCCGACACGATCATCAATTATTCCAGCAACGATTTTCGCAGCGTGGAGCTGACCGCGACGTTACCCGGCACCGCAGACGAACAGACGATCATCCCGCGCCTCAGGCATCAGGTCGGCTGCCTTCCCAACGTGCTGGCCAACCCTCCGGTCGATGTGCATCTCTCTGCAGCGACCGCAGACTCCATCACCCTGTCAGTGCGCCGTTATTGCCACAATGACCATTACGATTCGGTACACCGCCAGACGCTGGGTGTGATCAGGGCACTGATGCTGCATATGTCCTGAGACCGTCGAGCGAAGCGCGGGTCATGGTCAAACGGACATCGATAGTGAGCGAGGACTGACTCGGTAGCGCCAGCCCGCGTCAGGGCGACACTCGGCCGTCCTGACGCTCATGCTGCCACTTACTGGTTACTAAGTCCGCCGACCTTCGCCATGATGATGCTCATGAATTGCTGCACGGTCATTTTCTGGCCATTGAAGTCGACCATCTGATTGGCGTATCGCAGGTCGGAGACAATGTTGTCGCCGTCGACCTTGGCCAGTTGCATCATCTCGGCCATGACACTCGCCATGTCGCTGGCAGCCTTGGCCTGTTCTGCGATGACCTTGAGGTCGGTCTGGCCTTCGCGGATGGCCTGCTGAGTCGCTAGGTCGCGAATCATCGGCTTGGACAAGACCACCTTGGCGTTGACTTCGCCCAGGGTTTTCAAGAGCAGCGCATCGGAAGGCTGATCAAGCGGACCGGGATCGGCCAGGTCCACCGCGATACGCATGTGGCTTTCGCCGTTGCTGGTCTTGAGCGAGAGTTTTTCCAGTTCGATGTGCGGCTTGGCTGTCAGCAGCTTTTTCATCTGGGTGTTCATCAGCTCTTGATCGGCAGCGTTCAGTTCCAGCCGGAACGGGCGCTTCTCCAGTGCTGCCGCTTGCTGTTGAGGCAGGATTTTTTCCTGATACAACTGATACAGCGCCTGAGTGGCCACCACATCGAAATTGGCGATCTTGAAGCCCATGTGCCCGGCACCCACATCCTTGCCGCCATAGGAAATCATGCCGGCATCGTAGTTGACCTGCGCAGCCAGATTACCGGCATCTTCCTGCGCCAGATTGGTGTTGGTGAAGTCCTTGATCTGCACCTGGGGCTTGCCCACCACCTGGAAACCCGCATTCTGGATTTTCATGTTGGTATGGCCCAGATAGAAACCGGACTTGCCCTTGGTGCCGCCGGTGTCGAAGGTCATGCCCTTGACTTCGATGCTGACCGGGCCTTCAGGTGAAGCGACGTTAAGTTGCAGGTTGTCCATGTTGCCGGCAAGGCTGAATTTTTCGGCATCGGCCGACGACTCCGCGTTCAGGTCGAGCCCTGAAAACCTGAACGTCCCGTCCACGTCGGTCATTTCCAGCGGCGCCATCTGTAGCGTGCCCTGGGTGGCGCGGTCATAGCTGATGCTGGCCTGCCCTTTGAGCGGCGGGACGTCCTTGCTCATGGCAAACCATTTCTCGGCGCTGGGGCTTTTTTCCATCTGGAAATTGCTCAGGGCCATGACCGGCAGCAGGTTCAGGGTTTTTAGACGAGACAGAGGAATGGGGCCGTGTTCGATATGGTCAACAAACAGGAACTGGCCGCCCTGCGTGCTATCCGACAGGTTCTGGATATCTACGCGGTAGTGCGCCGTGCTGCTGAAGAAGTGCTTGTCCAGCGAGACCATTTCCAGTTTGACGCTGGTGTCCGTGCCATTAAACGACTTGGAGAGTTCCTGGTTGGCATTGCTGATGGCATCGTTCAGCGCACCCTCCAGTTGATTGCCCGTGTACCAGGCGCCGCCCGTAACCAAAGCACCCGCTACGACAATGACGCCAATCGCTATACCTGCTGATTTATTCATAGTGACTCGAAGATATCCGTTCTGATAATGGAGAAGTCGTACCGGGACCGGCAGCACCGCTTGAAAACCGCGAAAGATTATCAGAAACACAGGGTAGCCACGGTGTTCATGGAAACGTTAGGCTGAAACCGAATTCGAAAAACGGACGGGATCACATGAGCGAACAGCACAACGAACGAGGCCCGATCAAGGCCGTCATCTTTGATATGGATGGTCTGTTGCTGGACACCGAGGGTGTCTACACGGAAGTGACGCATCTGATTGCCAGCCGTCACGGTCGAACCTTCGACTGGTCGATCAAGCAGCACACCATTGGCCGCGGCGCCCGGGACTTCTCGGATTACGTGATCAAGACGCTTGAGCTGCCGATGTCCATCGACGAGTTTCTCGAGATCCGTGAGCCGATGCTTGAAGAGCGCTTCCCGCGCGCCGGGGCAATGCCGGGGGCCGAAGCACTGGTCCGGCATCTGGCCGCCTACAATATTCCCATCGCAGTGGGCACCAGCTCCTCGGTGCATTATTTCAAGGCCAAGACGACCCTGCACCGCGCCTGGTTCGAGCTGTTCGATACTGTCGTGACTGCCGATGACCCTGAAGTCGGCGCTGCCAAGCCGGCGCCAGACATCTTTCTGGTCGCAGCCCGCCGCCTCGGCGTCGAGCCGGCAGATTGCCTGGTCTTTGAAGATTCACCATTTGGCGTGACCGCCGCCAAGGCTGCCGGTATGTATGCCGTGGCCGTGCCGGACTCGCACATGCCGGTAGAGCAATACGAACATGCGGACCTGCTGCTTGATTCGCTGGCCGACTTCCCGCTCAAGGCGTGGGGGTTGCCTGGGCTCGACTGAATGAAAAGGAGATCATAAGCATGAATTATCGAACCCTTGGCCAGTCCGGCCTCAAGGTTTCCACATTGACCCTTGGCTCGATGATGTTCGGCGAGCAGACCGCCACCGAAGAGTCGCTGCGCATCATCGACAAGGCCCGGGACCAGGGCATCAATTTCATCGACACAGCGGATGTCTACAACGGCGGTCGTTCGGAAGAGATCGTCGGCAAGGCCATCGCGGCGCAGCGCAGCGATTGGGTTCTGGCCACTAAAGTCGCCATCGGCCCCGCAGACGGCATGCCCAACCGGGCAGGCCTGAACCGCAAGCACATCTTCAATGCCATCGAGAACAGCCTGCGACGACTGGACACCGACTATCTGGATATCTATTACCTGCACAAAGAAGATCAGGACACGCCGCTGGAAGTGACGGTCTCGGCGATTGGCGACCTGATCCGTCAGGGAAAGATCCGCTATTGGGGCGTGTCGAACTTCCGGGGCTGGCGCATCGCGGAAATCGTCAACGTTGCGCAGCGTCTGGGGGTCGACAAGCCGGTCATCAGCCAACCGCTGTACAACATCGTTAACCGTCAGGCTGAAGTCGAGCAGATCACCGCCGCCGCGTATCACGGCCTGGGGGTAGTGCCCTTCAGCCCGCTCGCACGCGGTGTGCTCAGTGGCAAATACGCGCCCGATATCACACCGGACAGTGAAAGCCGGGCCGGCCGTCAGGACAAACGCCTGCTGGAAACCGAATGGCGCGTGGAGTCGTTGCGTATCGCACAGCGGATTCAGGAGTACGTGCAGGACAAGGGTGTCGGCATTGTCGAATTCGCCATCGCCTGGGTGCTCAACAACAGGGCAGTGACGTCAGCCATTGTCGGGCCGAGAAACGAGCAGCAGTGGGACGGTTACACCAAAGCGCTTCAGGTGAACATCACCGCCGATGACGAGGCCTTCATCGACTCGCTGGTCACGCCCGGACATGCTTCGACGCCAGGCTTCAATGATGTTCAGCATTATGTGTCCGGCCGCCTGGTTCGCTGAGGCGATCCTCACCTGCGGCCTTATGCCGCGAAGGACAGCGTCACGGTGCTCTGGAATAACCGTTCCAGGGCGCTGTATCGCCACAGAACCTGGTAAAAACGGTGTACTTTCGAGCGCCCGTTCGGTACTCGGGGCGGATGAGCGTTAAGATAGTGTGCGTTTATTGATCATCGGGCGCCTGAAATGCTGTCCGGATCACGCTGCAAAACATAATGACGCTTCTATTTTCGCGACGTGCTGGCAAGGCTTGGCTAGTCTGTCGGCAATCCAGCGAATAATTGGACCCTGTCCAGTCAGGTTGATGAAGAAGTAGGCCGATGCGTAAATCAGATAGAGAAGCCTTTCTGGGCTCCGTACTGGGCAATGAGCAGCCTCCGGCGCACCTTGCCAGAACAGTGATTGAAGAAAAACTGCGGAACGCCATCATCGATGGCAGCTTGCCGAGCGGCACAGCCTTGCGCCAGCAAGAGCTGGCAACGCTGTTCGGCGTCAGTCGAATGCCCGTGCGCGAGGCATTGCGCCAACTCGAGGCGCAATCCCTGTTGCGCGTCGAAACGCACAAGGGCGCGGTGGTCGCGCCGTTGATCACCGAAGACGCTGTGGACGCTTATGCCCTGCGGATTTTGCTGGAGTCCGAGGCATTGCGCCTGTCCATTCCGTTGCTGGACGCCAACGACCTGGCCGCCGCCGCCGGCTACATCGAACAGCTCGAGGTAGAGACCGACTTCGGTCAGATCGGCAGGCTCAATCGGCTGTTTCACCTGTCGCTGTACGCCAAGACACGCAACAAGCGTCTGATGCGGCTGGTTGAAGAAGGCCTGAACGAAGAGGAGCGTTTTTTGCGCTTCAACCTCTCCGCGATGGGGCTTGGCAAGCTTTCTCAGGACGATCACTGGGAGTTGCTCCGGCTGGCCGAGCAGAAGGCCGTCGAGCCGTGTGTAGATGCACTGACGCTTCACCTCAACCGCGGCGTCAAGGCGGTCACTCAGTACCTGAGCAGCAACAAGGCTATCAACGCGAAGCCTTCCCGCACACAGAAGAAAAACCCCGCCTGAATAAGCGAAACGGTCGATCTGCAGGTTTTGAAGCATCACCTGCAGACTGACCGTCCGCGCCCCTCTGCACCTCTCCTCGCATTGCCGACACTTGGCATGGCGCTTTCATATCTATTTTCCTGATCACGGGTGGCCTGACACTGGAATGAGGCAAACTCGGTCGTGGTCCTGGGGAACCCACCCGGAGGGTATTGCCTGGAGACGGCTGAACTGCCCACGCAGGATCGGGACAGTTCTCTGTTCATCTGAACTCAATGGATAAGGAGTTGCTGAACGGGGCACACAGACATTGGAAGTCATTTCCAACACCGCCCATAAAAACCATTAACTTGATTATTCGGCTGAACGACAACGCTGAGTGAGGCATTCGCTCATTATTAATTATTCTGACTCAATCAGTCGGAAGGGTTGTCTGCACCCAAATAAACCACCTCACCGGTTGTTTATACAGCCTCTCACACGCTTAAAAACAGGCTGTTTAATTATTATTAAAAAATGATTGCACGCATTATTAAATATGTTTTAAGTTTTCCCCGCAGCCCACATAACCCGTTGCTGCAGCGCCCGGCTGACAAGGCCTGTGGCATCAAGCCGCTTTTGTAAATGAGCGTAAAGCCGTGAACTTACTGTGCTCCCCTGCGGTGAACAGCAGGCCGTCGTTCGCCTGTTGCACGGGTAAATGGCAGCCTTTGCTCTTGGCCTGTAACAGCAAGACTCATTGAAAGACCGTGCAACTTTAAATACTCCACCTGACCGAAAGGATATCGCCGTGCCTTGTGAGAAAACACGACTTGCCCATCAGAAAGTTGAACTGAGCCGCCACCCTATCTTTGCAGAAATTACTGCATTGCCTGTGCTGAGGCGCTTTATGGAAACCCATGTATTTGCGGTCTGGGATTTCATGTCGTTGACCAAGCGTCTGCAGCAGGAACTGACCTGCACCCAACTGCCCTGGCTGCCACCGACGGACGCCTCTGCCGCCCGCCTGATCAATGAGATTGTGCTGGGGGAGGAATCCGACGACAAGTTGGGACAAGGCCACTACAGCCACTTCGAGCTGTACCTGGACGCCATGCGCGAAATCGGCGCGAGCACCACACAGATCGAGCGCTTTATCGAACTGCAAAGACAAGGCGTGCATTACTCGATAGCGCTGCAGCAGGTCAATGCAGGTCAGGCGGCAACGGCCTTCGTGACACACACACTCGAAACAGCCCTCCATGCACCCGCACACAGCGTCGCCGCAGCATTTCTGCATGGTCGCGAGAGCGTTATCCCGTTGATGTTCCAAAGCATCCTTGATGACTGGGGCATCACCGTTAACCAGGCGCCGACCTTTCGCTACTACCTGGAGCGCCACATCGAAGTGGACTCCGAAGACCACGGCCCCGCAGCAGAACACTTGCTCGATCGCCTGGTCGCTGGCGACGCGCAGCGTGAGCGAGAGGTGTATCAGGCGGCCATCGCGGCCGTGGAAAGCAGGGTCCGGCTGTGGGACACGCTGCGCATCAGCATGCGCGCACCGCTGGCGCAGGCCAGCGTGCAGGACTCGGTCGCAACACTCTGACCCCTACAAGGAAGCCATCATGAAAGCAGAAGACTACACGTCGTTCATCGATGCGTGGGAAGGCCGCGCCACCATTCGTACTCGCCCACGCAGGATTGTCGAGAACGATGAAAAACTGATCTACCCCCTCAGCCGCCAGCCGTTGGTGCTTAGCGACACGTTCACCCGGGAGTGCGCACACTTGCGTGATTATGCGCTGGTGCAGAGCCTCTACAAGTTCATCAACGATGTGGTGATCTTTGAAACCGAGATCGTCGACAAAACAGCGCGCAGCATTGCCAAGGACAACTTCACGATCCGCTTTCCGTTTGCCTGCCGCTATGACGCGATGACCGTGGTGGTCGACGAGGATTATCACGCGCTGGTGGCGATGGACTTCATGCAACAGACCATCGCCCTGACCGGCATCCAGCCCATTCAGTTGCCTGAGGAGATCGAGCTCAGCCGTGCCATACCCGCCGCCCTCGCTCTGGCACCCGTGCATTTGCGCAGTGCCGTGGAACTGATCTGCGTCGCCATTGCTGAAAACACCGTCACCAACGATGTAGCCGCTTTCGCCAAGGATGACTCCATCAAGCAGTCGGTCAAGGGGCTGATGGCAGACCACTTGCTGGACGAGGGACGGCATTCGGGGTTCTGGGCACGACTGGTGCGGATCTATTGGCACACCGCAGCCGAACAGGACCGTGAGTGCATCGCCCGCATCATGCCCGTGTTCATCGCTCAATATTTAACCAATGACATCCAGAGCGGCTTTGATTTCACCTTGATTGACCACCTGGAGGTGCCTGAGTCGGTGAAGCAGGCGCTCAAGGCTGAAACCAGGGCGATGGACTTTCCCGTCAATCGCCATCATCCGCTGATCGGCAATATCGTGCGCTTCTTCAAGAACAGTTCGATGCTGGAAGACCCTTGCGTGCAACGCGCGCTGGCGGACTATCTGCCTGCTCAGGGCACACTGCAATGAAGCGCCTGGCGATCGTACTCATCGGTCACAGCTCGACCCTGAGCGCACTGAATACCGAGTTGCAGGATCATGGTCATGACGTGCGTCACCTGTCTGATCAACACGCGCTGCATGCCTTGTCGATGCCTGATGCTTCGATGGTGATCGACGATGGCAGCCTGCAACCGGGCGAGGCGCTGGCGAGCGGTGGCGATCATGTTCACCTGAGCCTGAGCGTCGGCTTCAGCGCGCCTCAGGACACAGGGCTGCCTCAACTGGAGCTGTTGTGTTGGCAGGGCGCGGCTCACGCTGGACGCTTGATTGCCTGCGAGTATTTGCCGATCGAGACCTCCGGCAACGGGCGCATGCTGCGCGATGAGGCGGTGGCGAGAATGGTGGACCTGGCGGCGTTGCAGGTAAGCCGGTTTTCAAGGGACGACGGCTATTTCAACAGCCTGCCTGCCGTGAAACCTGACCCGTGCGAACGGCAGGATGGCTTGCAGGCGCTGGATCAGTTGCTGTTTGAACATCGCCTGAACCAGACAGCGCAACCCCACCTGCTGAGGACTGCCGAAACACCGGTCACCGCACGACTGGAACAGGCACTGCTGAAGTTTGCCGAGCGCCCTGCATTGTCGATTCAGAACCAGACGTTCAGCTATCGAGCGCTGCAGGCGCGTAGCGTCGCTATTCAGCGTCTTTTGCTGCCCGTACTGGCACGTGCCATTGTTGATACGCCTCCGGTGATCGGCATTTGTCTGCCCAAGTCGGCTGAGCTGTATGCAGGCATTCTGGCAATTCTCGGCTGCGGTGCAGTCTATCTTCCGCTTGATCCTGGCCAACCTCTGCAACGCCAGCAATACATCCTGGAAAACTCGGGTGCGCTGCTGCTGTTGCACGATGGTTCGCACCCCTTGGCGGCTGCCGAGTTCCCTGCGCTGAACATCAGCGCAGTCAACCCGGTCGATGGGGCCTTACCTGTCAGGAGCGTCCAACCTGGTCCGGACGCTCCCTGCATGGCGCTGTACACGTCAGGCACCACCGGGCAGCCGAAAGGTGTGTTGCTCAGCCAGCGCAACCTCAGCCATTTCACAGCCTGGTACGCCGAGTATGTGAGCCTGAACGAACACAGCCGGGTGCTGCAATTTTCGACGCTGAGTTTTGATTCGTCGGTTATCGACATTTTCCCTACATGGCTCAGTGGCGCCGAGCTGGTAGTGCCGGATGAAGACCAGCGTCGTGATCCGTTGCAATTGGTCGCGTTTCTGCAGCGAGGCATCACACATGCGTTTCTGCCGCCTGCGCTGTTGAGCATTCTGCCGCTGGATCAGCCGTTGGGGCTTGAGCATGTCGTGACCGGCGGAGACGTCTGTGAACCACTCGTGATCGAGCAACTTGGCGGGCAGTGCCACTTCCATAACCTGTATGGCCCGACCGAGGCCACCGTTCTGGTTACGGCGTGCGAGTTCCAGCCATCCCGCAGTAACCGCCATCTGGGGAAACCGATTGCCAACAGCCAGGTGTGGATACTGGACGAGCACTTGCAGCCGGTCGCCGAGCAGACTCCGGGGGAGTTGTACATCGTAGGCCCCGGCGTGTGCCTGGGCTATGTGAACAATCCAGAGCTGACCGCCGAGCGCTATGTGTGGCTGACGGCGGCGGACGGGCAGCAGATGCGTGCCTACCGTACCGGCGATATCGCCAAGTGGACAGCCGAAGGAATCGTCCTGATCGGCCGCCGTGACAATCAGGTGAAGATCCGCGGCTTTCGGGTCGAACCTGAAGAGATCGAGCATTGCCTGCGGGCCAGTCAGTTGTACCGGCAAGTCGCGGTCGTGATCGACGGACAACGTCGGGTTCTGGCGTTTCTCGCTCAACCTCACGCAGAGCATGATGAACAGGCGCTGAGGTCACACGTGCAACGCCTTCTGCCGGACTACATGCACCCCGCCGTGTACACCGTATTGCCCGGCATGCCGTTTGCCAGCAACGGTAAAGTAGATCGCAAGGCGTTGCTGGAAATACCGCTGAGCTTTACCGAGCAGCACACCCGACGCTTGCCCGCAAACGAGCAGGAGCAGGCGCTACTGGAACTGTGGGCCGAGCTGTTGGAGTTGCCACCGAGAGATATCTCGACTGACGAAAGCTTTTTCAACCTGGGCGGCCATTCGATTTTGCTCTCGCGCTTGTTGCTGGGGATTCGCGAGCGGTTCGGGCGCAGCATCCCGATCAACCGTTTTATCGAAGCGCCCACGGTGCTGACCCTGGCCAACCTGATCAACAGCGATGGTGCTTCAACCTTCACGGTCAGCCCCCAAGCCCTGATGGACGCGAATCAGGGCATCACTCTGTCGACGCTTCCTGTCAGCAGACTGGGTGATGTTCATAAGGTGATCGTCACCGGCGCTAACGGTTTTCTGGGTGTGCATATCGTTGAGGCGTTACTGAATTGGGGGGCGACCGAAATTGCCTGCCTGGTCCGAGAGTCTCCGGGGCAAAGCGCACGGCAGCGTTTTGAGCATGCATTACGGGAGAACCGCCTGGATCATCTGGACCTGAGTCGGGTGCGCGTTTATGCAGCGGATGTCACCCGGCCCGGGCTGGGCCTGAGTGAGGACGTGTATGAGCGACTGGACCGTGAGTTCGGTGCGCTGGTGCATAACGCGGCCAACGTGAACCACGTTCAGGACTATGAGGCGCTGGCCAAAGACAACGTCGCTCCCATCTTCGAATGCCTGAAGCTGTGTGAAGGGCGCAGCAAGAAAATCTTCAATTTCGTCTCGACAGTGTCCGCCTCAAGCGCCATCGACGCGGCAGGTAACGTGCTTGAGCAGCCTGCCGCCGATACCCCGCCCATTTACATCAAGAACGGCTACAACCTTTCGAAATGGGTGGCTGAACGTGTCTTGCAACAAGCCCGCGATCAGGGCGCATGGGTAAACATCTACCGGCCCGGCAACATCGCCTTCAACAGCATCACCGGCGTGTGCCAGCCACAGAAAAATCGCCTGATGCTGATGCTCAAGGGCTCTTTGCAGCTGGGCCAGGTTCCGGCGTTCGACATCAACTTCGATCTGATGCCGGTGGACTTCCTGGCGCGATTCATCGGCTTTCATGCCAGTCGTCATGAGCGTGGCCGCGCGGTCTTCAATCTGCATAACCCCGAGCCCTTGAGCTGGACCTGCTACGTGGAAGCCTTCCGCGACGCCGGGTGCCCGTTCGAACTGGTCAGCGTAGCGCAATGGCAGGCCCAGCTCAGCCGGGTCGACAGCCAGAACGCGTTGTTTGGCGTGCTGGGTTTCTACCTCGACGGTTTCGAAGAGGACATCGGCGATATTTCGATGATCGAGTACCAGAACGCGCTGAACGGCATACGTCTCATGGGCGAGCACTATCCGCAGAAAACTCCGGCGCTGTTGCGCAAAGGCTGCGATTACCTGAAAGAAACCGACTTCATCTGAACAATAACCCCCACTGACGTAAATGGAGAAAGACATGCATACAATTCACAACCATCTGAAACCAGACACCCTGATCAAGAACCCGGAAATATGCCGTGTAGTGTCAGCAGTGGAAGTCCCCGGCGATGCCCATAGCGTATGGGCCGTTGTAGGTGACTTTGGCGGATTTCAGGCTTTCATTACTGCGCTGGAAAGTACCGAGGTCACAGGCACGGGCGCTGGCTCGGTTCGCAAGAAGCTGTTCAAGGACGGTAATGTGGCCATCGAGCAGTTGAATTCCCGCGATGATCAATCGCTGTGCATGACCTGGTCGTTGATCCACACCAGTTTGCCGGTCAGCAACCTATGGGCGGCGATGACCGTTGAAGCTACAGGTGACAAGGCGTGTGTTGCCAGCTGGACGATCATTGCCGATCCCGTTCAGGGAGGTCCTGAAGGCGCTGCTTTTGAAGCGTTTCTTCAGGGCTTTGCTGACGGTGCCATGAATAACGTGCGCAACCTGTTTGCCTGACAGAAGCGTTCCCGTAGCCCGCTCAGCGCGAAAGCCTGGGCGGGCTTTTTCATACGCAGTGATAGCCCATAACGACAAAACCCCTCATCGCCTAAGCGATGAGGGGTTTCGGAATTTAATCTTGACGATGACCTACTCTCACATGGGGAAACCCCACACTACCATCGGCGATACATCGTTTCACTGCTGAGTTCGGGATGGGATCAGGTGGTTCCAATGCTCTATGGTCGTCAAGAAATTCTGTTGCTGATCCGTTATCAGGTAACGTGCCAGCGAATATTGGTGACTTCTACTTAAACAAAAACCCTCAACGCGTCAGCGATGAGGGTTTTCGGAATTTAATCTTGACG
>NZ_MTSB01000014.1 GCF_002093745.1 Pseudomonas graminis | reverse complement strand
ATGGTAGTGTGGGGTTTCCCCATGTGAGAGTAGGTCATCGTCAAGATTAAATTCCAAAAACCCTCATCGCTTATGCGTTGAGGGTTTTTGTTTTTGTGGCGTCCGCCATCCCGCTTTGAAACACATTTCAGTTGAACACCCCCATGCCGGCCAGCTTGCTGCCAGGGCGTACACACAGGCATAAAAAAACCACCCTTAAGGTGGTTTTTCTTAAGCCGGAAAGGTCAGTCTCCGCGATATTCACATCCGCTGGTGCAGGTCTCATGAATCCGAATCGCCGACAGCTCAGGCAGTAGCGGTTTCAACTCGTCCCAGATCCACTTTGCAAGGTTCTCGCTGGTTGGATTCTCAAGGCCTGGAATGTCATTCAGGTAGTGATGATCAAGCCGCTCGTAAAGCGGTTTGAAAATGGCCTTGATTTCGGAAAAATCCCGGATCCAGCCTGTATGAGGGTCTACCTTGCCGGCCAGGTGAATGCCGACACGAAATGAATGCCCGTGCAGGCGCCCGCACTTGTGCCCCTCTGGAACGTTGGGGAGGAGGTGTGCCGACTCAAACGTAAACTCTTTGAAGATTTCCACTGTGTATTGGTCCCGAAAAATGGCGATCGCCTACGCGATAAATGCAGTCGGCGAGTTTAACAGCAATGGTATGAAACGCCATGCGGTCGGCAGATGACGATTTCTTCAAAAGGCTGATGGCACTCGGCCAGAACCCTTCAGCTTGAGTTAAGTTGCACCGGTTAAGGTGAATACCATAAAAGCATCGACGGCTATGGATCCCTTTGATAATGAAAACGCTGACGGCCTTGCTGGCGGCCCTTACGCTTGTTCTCACCTCTACTGTCATTCAGGCGCGGGGCATTGATCCCGAGGAGGTACTGCGTCTCAGTGATGCCGGCACCCTCCAGTCAAGCGAGAGGCTTGATGCCAAGGCGTTGAGCAAACATCCCGGTGCCAGCATTATCGGCACACAGCTCAAGAACATCTACGGCAGGTACGTTTACAATGTCGAGCTGCGTGATGCGCAGGATATTGAGTGGTATCTCGAAATAGACGCCGCCACAGGCCAGGTCTACAGGAATCATCAGGATAACTAATGAATGTCGACAAGCATCTCTGTGCCATCCTGGGTTTGAGCCTGATCTGCTCCTTCGCGTACGCCAGAGATTTGAATCAGGACGAAGCGCTCAGCTTGCGGCAGCGCGGTGTGATTCTGCCTCTTGAGCAGTTCATCGAGCGGGCGTTGGGTCTCCATCCGGGCGCCCGTCTGCTGGAAGCCGAGCTCGAAGAGAAAAACAATATGTACGTTTATGAATTCGAGCTGCTGACGCCGCAGGGCGTTGTACGAGAGCTCAAGTTTGATGCCCGGGACAGCCGATTATTGAAAGACGAGGATGATGACTGATGCGCCTGTTACTGGTTGAAGATCATGTTCCCCTCGCCGATGAGCTACTCGCTGCGTTGGGGCGCCAGGGCTATGCCGTCGACTGGCTGGCCGACGGGCGTGATGCGGTCTATCAGGGGGCGAGTGAGCCATACGATCTGATTGTTCTGGACCTGGGGCTGCCCGGTATGTCCGGGCTTGAAGTTCTCCAGCAATGGCGTGGGAAAGGTCTGGCAACACCTGTATTGATCCTGACGGCGCGGGGATCATGGTCCGAGCGAATTGAAGGGCTGAAGGCCGGTGCCGACGATTACCTGACCAAGCCTTTTCATCCTGAAGAACTGCAACTGCGTATTCAGGCACTTCTGCGACGCTCGCACGGGTTGGCCAACCAGCCAACGCTGGAGTCCGCAGGTCTCAATCTGGACGAGGGGCGGCAATGTGTCAGCCGCGATGGCGTTGATATTCAGCTTACCTCCGCAGAGTTTCGTCTTCTACGCTATTTCATGCTGCACCCCGGGCAGATTCTTTCCAAAAGCCATCTGTCCGAGCACCTGTATGACGGCGAAAACGAGCGCGACTCCAATGTCATCGAGGTTCACGTCAATCACCTGAGGCGCAAGCTGGGCCGCGCGGTCGTCGAGACCCGTCGCGGGCAAGGCTATCTTTACGGCGGAGCCGGAGGTTGAAGTCCATACAGCGGCGTTTGAGCCTGGGCTTGATCGCCGTGATGGTGGTGGTCGGTCTGGTGATGGCACAGACCAGTCTCTGGCTGTTTGAAGTGGGTCTGCAGCGCTATCTCGAATCAGGTCTGCGCAATGAAAGCGAGAACCTTCTGGTGGCGCTGGTGCGTGGTCCTGCCGGGCTGCAACTGGACGATCATCGCTTGTCGGGAGCTTATCAGCGTCCGTTGTCCGGTCACTATTTTCGTATGGACCTGCCGCAGGGCCACTGGCGTTCCCGATCTCTATGGGACTTCGAGCTGCCTCAGCCCGGTGTAGGTTTGCACGCCAACCTCGAGCTGGGCCAAACAGGGCAGTCACTGTTGATGCTGACCAGCGAATACCGCAAGTTCGGTCAACAGATTTCCATCACCGTCGCGCAGGACTACACCCCGGTCAGGGCAAGCTTTCGTCTCATGCAGCAGATAGGCCTCGGGCTGGGGTTCGCCGCGTTGGTGCTGGTGCTGGTGCTGCAACGCATCACAGTGCGAAGGGCACTTCGTCCACTGGAAACCGTTCGTGAACAGATATCCCAGCTCCAGCAGGGCCAACGCTCGCAGCTGGATAATCAAGTCCCCCTTGAGCTCGAACCGCTGGTGGCCCAGATCAACCATCTGCTTGCGCACACCGAAGACAGCCTGAAACGTTCACGCAACGCGTTGGGTAACCTGGGGCATGCGTTGAAAACTCCGCTTGCTGTCCTGCTCAGCCTGGCGCTCAGCGGACAGCTGGACGCCAATCCTGCCTTGCGCAAAACACTGCAGGAGCAACTGGAAAACATCCGTCTGCGTCTTGAGAGAGAGCTCAATCGGGCACGTCTTTCCGGTGACGCGCTGCCGGGCGCTCGTTTTGATTGTGATGCGGAACTGCCCGGGCTGTTTTCCACGCTGGGCATGATCCACGGCGCTCACCTTCAGCTACTCAACGACGTCGAGCCTGGCATGTACCTGCCTTGGGACCGGGAAGATATCCTTGAGCTGCTGGGCAATCTACTGGACAACGCCTGCAAGTGGGCTGACAGCGAAGTGCGTCTGAGCATTGTGCGCCAGGATCAAGGGTTCTGCCTGTTGGTGGACGACGATGGGCCTGGCATTCCCGAATCTCAGCGTGCAGAAGTCTTCAGCCGTGGCGCTCGTCTGGACGAGCAGATTACCGGCCACGGACTGGGTCTGGGCATCGTGCGCGACATCGTTGAAGCATGGGGCGGTCAGTTGCAACTTCTGGAAAGCCCTTCCAGCGGGCTTCGCGTACGTATCGACTTGCCTGAGCGTACGGCGCCATAAGTTGTCAGTTCGAACTAAACGGAGTTTTCTTACGAAAAATCAGGACTAGCCTTAATGTCGGACGGAGGATGCCGATAGCCTGATGGGCACCTCCGACTTATAAAAATAACCATAAGGCATAATCCTATGCGTCTCAGTCTGAAAGCCAAGGTTTTGTCGTTGGCAGTATTGCCGGTCCTGATATTTGCGCTGGTGATCAGTGCTACGACGGTGTTCATGCTGCACAAGCAGGCTGAGCGCGAGGTCAGTGACACGCGAGAGCGTCTGTTGTCCGAGGCCAAGGCCACGCTGCAGAACTACGTGGCGATTGCCATGACCGCGATCAAACCGCTCTATGATGCGGCAGCACCCGGCGATGAGACGGCACGTGCCAATGCCATCAAGTTGTTGTCGGCCGTCAGCTACGGCAAAGACGGTTATATCTTCGGCTACGACTCACAGGTCATCCGTATCTTTCGCAGTACCAGCCCTGACGGTCTGGGGAAAAGCTTCAATGATGCCCGTGACGCGAACGGGGTTTACATCAATCGCGAGCTGGTCGCGGTCGGCAAGGCGGGCACTCACTACGTGATGTACTCTTCGGCGCTGCCGGGCAAGACCGAACCGGTGCCCAAGATTGGCTACACGGATTACCTGCCCAAATGGGACCTGGTCATCGGTTCTGCCGTCAATCTAGACGGTATCGACGCACAGGTGGCGGTAGTCAGGCAGAACGTCGAAGCACGCTTGCAGGAAATGCTCTACAGCATTCTGGGGATTACCGTTCTGGTGCTGGTGGTCATCAGCATCGTCGGGATAGTGATGGCAGGCACCTTGCTGCGTCCACTGGCCCTGATGAAAAACAACCTCGATGACATTGCTGCGGGTGAAGGCGATCTGACCCGGCGTCTCGCCATCACCAGCAATGATGAACTCGGAGAGCTCGCGGGCTCGTTCAACCGGTTTGTCGACAAGATTCACGGCATGGTTCGCCAGATCAGTGAAATGACCAGACAGCTCAATGGCTTGGTCGGAGAGGTCTCGTCCCAGGCGCAACGCTCGGAAACCGCAATGGACCGCCAGCGCCACGAGACCGATCAGGTGGCCACTGCGATCAATCAGATGTCCGCTGCCGCCCAGGAAGTCGCGAAGAGTGCGCAAGGAGCCTCCGTGGCAGCACAGCAGACTGACGAGCAGGGACGTGCCGCCAAGCGCGTGGTCGACGGCAGCATCAAGCAGATTCATGCGCTGGTAGAGGACATTCGCAAAAGCGGTTCTTCACTGGATGTGCTGCAGAAAGATGTGTCTTCCATCGTCAGCGTGCTGGGTGTCATTCGCTCGATTGCCGAACAGACCAACTTGCTCGCACTCAACGCCGCTATCGAGGCCGCGAGGGCAGGGGAAGCAGGACGCGGGTTTGCGGTGGTTGCCGACGAAGTCCGGGCACTGGCCAGCCGCACCCAGCAGAGCACCCAGGAAATTCAAGGCATGATCGACCGCTTGCAGCAGGGTACGCAGGAGGCCGTCACGGCCATGCGGCGTTCCAGTGAAGCCGGCGACGGGACGTCAACGCAAGCCAATGAAGCGGGTCTGTCGCTGGTAACCATCGGTGAGTTGATTGCAACCATCAATGCCATGAACGCACAAATCGCCAGCGCGGCCGAAGAGCAGACGGCGGTTGCCGAAGAGATCAATCGCAGTGTTCACCAGATCGCCGGTGCAGTTGAAAGCGTAGCGGACGAAACCCGGCAGAGTGCCCAGACGTCGCGCAGTCTCGCCGAGCTGGGTACCAGCCTCGACAAACTGGTAGGTCAGTTCCGCGTCTGACGTGGATCTGAACGCGTTTCAAGGCGCTGTCGACCCTTGCTGTTGTGCGTTCGTCAGCGGTGATCATATTGCTGTCATCAGATGGCACTCGTACGTTGATGTGCTGACTAAGCTCCAGACCGGGCGCGGATGCACGGTCTACTGACATGGACAGGACATGAACGAAACCACGTTGCAATACAAAACCCTCATTCTGCTATTGGTGCTGGTGACCATTGCTTTCATATGGATTCTGTTGCCGTTCTATGGCGCAGTATTCTGGGCGGTCATTCTCGGGATCATCTTTGCACCCGTGCAGCGCAGGCTGCAGATCAAGTTCAACTGGTCACGTAACCTCACTTCCCTGTGTACCCTGACGATCTGTCTGGTCATCGCGATTCTGCCCGTGATCGTCATCAGTGCCTTGCTGGTTCAGGAAGGCACCACGCTGTACAAGAACGTCGAAACCGGCCAACTGGATATCGCGGGTTATCTGGCTGAGTTCAAGGACCTGCTGCCACACTCGATTCAGGCCTTGCTCGACCGTCTGGGCATGGGTGACCTTGAAGGGTTGCGCGATAAAATCACCAAGGGTGCGATGCAAGGCAGCCAGTACCTGGCAACGCAGGCCTTCAGCTTCGGGCAGGGTACGTTCGATTTCGTGGTGAGCGTCTTCATCATGCTTTATCTGTTGTACTTCTTCCTGCGCGACGGGCAGGAACTGGTGCGCAAAATACGCACTGCCTTTCCGCTTGCGGAACAGCAGAAGCGTCGTCTGCAGCTCAAATTCACTCGTGTGGTGCGGGCCACAGTCAAGGGCAACGTGGTGGTCGCCGTGACGCAAGGTGCGTTGGGCGGCTTCATTTTCTGGGCGCTCGATATTCCAAGTGCCTTGCTCTGGGCGGTGATCATGGCCTTCCTGTCGCTGCTCCCGGCAGTCGGCGCGGGGATTGTCTGGGCGCCTGTTGCGGTCTACTTCTTGCTTAGCGGCATGATTTGGCAGGGTGTTGTGCTTATGTTGTTCGGGGTCTTCGTCATCGGGCTGGTGGACAACGTGTTGCGTCCGATTCTGGTCGGCAAGGACACCAAGATGCCGGATTACCTGATCCTTATTTCCACCTTGGGCGGCATGTCGGTTTTCGGTCTGAACGGCTTTGTGATCGGGCCGCTGATTGCTGCGCTGTTCATCTCCAGCTGGGGATTGTTCAGCGGTGCCAAGAAGCCGGTGAGGCTGCCGGGCTAGTTTTCCCTGAGGCAAAAAAAACCCTGCTCGATAGCAGGGTTTTTTTGTTTCCGGGTGATCAGCCTGCTACGTGCAGACCTGCATTGACCACCAGATCCAGCAGCGGTTGTGGGTACACACCAAGCGCGAAGGTCAGGATTGCGACCGCTAGCAGCATCACGCCGCCTGTGCGCTGCGCCCAGTTGATTGCTGCGTCATGGCGCGGCAGTTTGTTGTCCACCAGGTACATGGTGACCATGACACGCAGGTAGTAGAAAACGCCGATGGCACTGCCAATCACCAGTGCGCCGATCAGCCACCACAATTGCGACTCGACGCCGGTGGCAATGATGTAGAACTTGCCGATGAAGCCTGCGGTGAGCGGAATACCGGCCAGCGACAGCATCATCAGGGTCATGACGGCGGTCAGGTACGGGCGACGCCAGAACAGGCCACGGTACTCGAACATTGCATCGGCATCACGACCGCTGTAAGGCGAGGACATCATGGTGATCACACCGAAACTGCCCAGCGAGGTCAGGACATAGGTCGCCAGATAGACGCCAATGGCCTCGACCGCCATACCTTTGCTGGCCACCAGCGCAATCATCAGGTAACCAAAGTGCGCGATGGACGAGTAGCCCAGCAGACGCTTGAGGTTGGTCTGAGTCAGGGCCAGCAGGTTACCGACCAGAATCGATGCTACGGCGATCACTGCCAGTACGTCATGCAGCACGCCGCTGCTTGCGGCGGGGGAAATCTGGAACAGGCGAACCAGCACCGCAAACACTGCAACTTTGCTCGCCGTGGCCAGGAACGCTGCGACAGGAGCAGGAGCGCCTTCGTACACGTCTGGGGTCCACAAGTGGAACGGCACCAGCGACAGCTTGAAGGCAAGCCCCACGACCATCATGCCCAGACCCAGGCTGGCAATCGGGCTAGGCATACCGGTGGCTGCAATGGCCTTGCCGATACCGTCGAAGCTCAGTGAACCCGCTTCTGCGTACAACAGCGCCATGCCGAACAGCAGAAAGGCCGAACCGGCTGCCGACAGCACCATGTACTTGATGCCGCCTTCCAGCGAACGCTTGTTGAAGAAGGCGTAGGCCACCAGACCATAAACGGGCACCGACAACAGTTCGAGCCCAATAAACAGGCCCGCCAGGTGCTGAGCGCTAACCAGTACCAGACCACCGGCAGCGGCCAGCAGAATCAGCAGGTACAGCTCTTCGCGGTTGCCGGGGTAACCGGCTTTGCCGTCGCCCAGATAAGCATGTGCCATCGTCACGCACGCCAGAGTAGAGGCGAGGATGATTGCCATGTACAGACAGGCGAAGTTGTCGATGTGCAGCAGCGGTGTCACCACCAGCGGTGCAACCTTGAGTGCCGGATAGATCGAGAGCAGTGCCAGGTTGAGGCCTGCTACCGAAAGCAGGAACGTTTGCGAGTGATTGCGGCGCCATGCAATCGCCAGCATCACCACAACAACGGTGAGGCTGGTGATCAGCAGTGGCGCAAGCGCAATAAAGTGTTGAATCGTCAGGTCCATAGCGCTCTTACCGGGCCGAAGCGAGTTGAGTGAAGGCAGTGCCTAGCCATTGCTGCACGCCGTGCATGGTCGCTGCCGATGTGTCGAGGAACGGCTGCGGGAAAACCCCGAGCACGATCAGCAACACGGCAAGGCCCAGCACCATGATCATTTCCCGCCCGTCCATGCCCTTCAGAACCTCGTCGGACTTCGACGGGCCGAAGTAGGCGCGGTGGATCATGATCAGCGAGTAGACAGAACCGAATACCAGGCCGGAAGTCGCAATCGCCGTGATCCACGGTGAACTGGCGAAACTGCCCAGCAGAATCAGGAACTCACCCACGAAGTTGCCAGTGCCCGGCAGACCCAGAGAGGCGGCTGCAAAGAACAGGCTGATGGCCGGGATGTAGGCGATGCGTGACCACAGGCCGCCCATCTCGCGCATGTCACGGGTGTGCAGGCGTTCGTACAGCTGACCGCTGAGGATGAACAGTGCCGCAGCCGACAGGCCGTGGGCGATCATCTGAATCAGTACACCCTGAAGAGCTTGCTGGCTGCCCGAGTAGATACCGATCAGTACAAAACCCATATGCGAAACGCTGGAGAACGCGATCAGACGCTTGATATCGGTCTGGGCGAAGGCCAGGAACGCACCGTAGAAGATACCGACCAGACCCAGCGCCATCGCAATCGGCGCGAATTCCGCCGAGGCGTTGGGGAACAAAGGCAGGGCAAAGCGCAACAGGCCATAAGCTGCGGTTTTCAACAGGATACCGGCCAGGTCGACAGAGCCGGCAGTCGGCGCCTGGGCGTGCGCGTCAGGCAGCCAGGAGTGCAGTGGCACCACTGGCAGCTTCACGGCGAACGCGATGAAGAAGCCCAGCATCAGGATGTATTCAGTGCCTGGCGCCAGTTTGGTCTTCAGCAGGTCTGCGTAGGCGAAGGTGATTACGCCGGTCTGGTTGAAGTGAACCAGCACCAGACCCAGAATCGCCACCAGCATGATCAGACCGCTGGCCTGAGTGAAGATGAAGAACTTGGTCGCCGCGTAGATACGCGTCTTCTTGCCGTCCGAAGAGCTATGACCCCAGAGCGCGATGAGGAAATACATCGGCACCAGCATCATTTCCCAGAAGAAGAAGAACATGAACATGTCGATGGCCAGGAACACGCCGACGACGCCACCCAGAATCCACATCAGGTTAAGGTGGAAGAAACCCACCTTGCGCTGGATTTCCTTCCACGAGCACAGCACCGACAGCACGCCGAGCAGGCCGGTCAGCAGGATCATCAACAGCGACAGGCCATCGAGTGCGAGATGCACATCAATGCCGAAGCGGGTGATCCACGGGTGGTGGAATTCCAGGGTCCAGGTCGGATCGGCTCCGGGCATCGGCGCGTAGCCGAAGTTGCCGGTCGCCCACAGCCAGAGGCCGAGAACCAGTTCAAGGGTCATTGTCAGCAGCGCGATCCAGCGCGGCAGGGTAGAGCCGAAGCGCTCACCCAGCCAGCACAGCAGGCCGCCGATAAAGGGGATCAGGATTAGCCAAGGCAGAATCATGACGGGCTCAATTCCTTTCGCAAATTCGCAAGGTTCATGTCAGACCGCAACCAGAACGACGGCACCGAGTACCAGAACGGCACCCACGGCAATCGAGGCAGCATACCAACGCAACTGGCCGGTCTCGGTGCGGCTCATGGTGTCATGACCGCCTTTGACCAGACGTGGGATCAAGCCGATGGTGCGGTCGAACGGATCGCTACGCAGCACATGACTGATCGCCAGATAAGGTTTGACGAACAGCTTGTCGTAGATCCAGTCGAAGCCCCAGGCAGCGAACCACCAGGCTGAAAGGAAACGACCCGGGCCGCTGTTGGCGATAGCCGTTGCCAGACGACGCTTGCCCAGGAACAGCAACGCAGCCAAGAGGATACCGGCCAGGGCAATGGCGCCCGAGGCGATTTCCAGGCTGTGCTTCGCTTCGCCACCGGCGTGGCCCACGCTCTGCGGCAGAACACCGGCCAAGGGCGGGGTGATCATTGCGCCGATGAACGTCGACAGTACGATCAGCACCGACAGTGGCAGCCAGTGAGCAATGCCATGACCTGCGTGCGCTTCGGTCTTGGCTTCACCATGAAACGCGATGAAGATCAGGCGGAAGGTGTACAGCGAGGTCATGAACGCGCCGACCAGCCCGGCGTACAGCAAGCCGTTGTTACCGCTGGCAAACGCTTCCCAGAGGATTTCGTCCTTGGAGTAGAAACCGGCAGTCAGTAATGGCAAGGCGGAGAGTGCCGCACCGCCCACGATGAAGCTGGCATAGGCCAGTGGCAATTTCTTCCACAGGCCGCCCATCTTGAAGATGTTCTGCTCATGGTGACAGGCCACGATGACCGCACCGGAAGCAAGGAACAGCAGCGCCTTGAAGAAGGCGTGGGTCATGAGGTGGAAGATCGCACCTTCCCATGCGCCAACGCCCAGCGCCAGGAACATGTAGCCGATCTGGCTCATGGTCGAGTAGGCGAGGATACGTTTGATGTCGGTCTGCACAAGTGCTGCAAAACCTGCCAGCACCAGCGTAACGCCGCCGACCAGACCAACCAGGTGCAGGATGTCGGGTGCCAGTGCGAACAGGCCGTGAGTCCGCGCGATCAGGTAGACACCTGCCGTGACCATCGTGGCAGCGTGAATCAATGCCGAAACCGGAGTAGGGCCGGCCATTGCGTCTGCCAGCCAGGTTTGCAATGGCAGCTGTGCGGATTTACCGACAGCGCCGCCCAGCAGCATCAGCGTCGCCAGAACGATCCAGAAATCGCCGACCTTGAAGTGCTCCGGTGCCTTGATCAGCAGTTCCTGCACATTGAGCGTACCCAATTGCTGGAACAGGATGAACATGCCGATGGCCATGAACACGTCGCCGATACGGGTGACGATAAAAGCCTTGAGCGCCGCGTTGCCGTTGTTGCGGTTACTGTAGTAGAAACCGATCAACAGGTAGCTGCACAGGCCTACACCTTCCCAACCGAAGTAGATGAACAGCAGGTTGTCGCCCAGAATCAGGAACAGCATGCTGGCAATGAACAGGTTGGTGTAGGAGAAGAAGCGTGAATAACCTGCTTCACCACGCATGTACCAGGAGGCGAACAGGTGGATCAGGAAGCCGACGCCTACCACCACGCCCAGCATCGTGACGGACAGGCCGTCCAGATACAGTGCGAAGTTGGGCTGGAAGCCATCGACGTCCATCCAGCGCCACAGCACCTGGGTGTAATGGCCACCTTCTGGCGGTGCGACGTTGAACTGCCAGATGATCCAGGCTGTGACGATGGCCGACAGGCCAATGGAGCCAACGCCGATCAGCGCCGCGAGGTTTTCCGAGATACGTCCACGTGAGAACGACAGCAGCAGAAAACCGATGAGGGGAAATACGAAAGTCAGAAAGAGAAGGTTCATCCGCGCATCTCGCTGGCAGCATCGATATCGAGAGTGTGGAAGCGGCGATACAACTGCATCAGGATCGCCAGGCCAATACTGGCCTCGGCTGCCGCAAGGCTGATCACCAGGATGAACATGACCTGTCCGTCCGGTTGCGCCCAGCGACTGCCGGCAACTACGAACGCCAGAGCAGACGCGTTCATCATGATTTCCAGGCTCATCAACACGAAGAGAATGTTGCGGCGCACCATCAGGCCGACCAGACCCAGGCAGAACAGGACCCCGGCGACCGCCAGACCGTGTTCAAGAGGGATAGCATTCATTGGCTTGGCTCCTTGGCCTCGTTGCGGCCCAGATGGAACGCCGTGATGGCTGCAGCAAGCAGCAGCATCGAGGCGAGTTCCACCACCAGCAGATAAGGCCCGAACAGGCTGATGCCGACCGCCTTGGCGTCGACCGTGGTGTGACCGATGGCAGCGCCGGTCGGGTTGGCGAACAGTACGTACAGCAGCTCCGCCAGCAACAGGGTGCCGAGAATCACAGGGCCTGCCCAGATGCCAGGTTTGAGCCAGGCACGTTCTTGCTGAACCGAGGCCGGGCCGAGGTTCAGCATCATCACCACAAACACAAACAGCACCATGATCGCGCCCGCATAGGCGATGACTTCCAGCACCCCGGCAAACGGCGCGCCAAGGCTGAAAAAAGTCATCGCGACGGCGATCAGCGAAATGATCAGGTAGAGCAGGGCATGCACCGGATTCGTGTTGGTGATCACCCGCAGGGTGGACACAACAGCGATTCCGGATGCGAAATAGAAAGCGAATTCCATCTTTACTTCCTTAAGGCAGCAAGCTCTTGACGTTGATCGGCTCGGCTTCATTCTGTGCGGCGCCCTTGGGCTTGCCGCCGATGGCCATACCGGCCACGCGATAGAAGTTGTAGTCGGGGTTCTTGCCGGGGCCGGAGATCAGCAGATCCTCTTTCTCGTACACCAGATCCTGACGCTTGAAGTCGGCCATCTCGAAATCCGGCGTAAGCTGGATCGCGGTGGTAGGACAGGCTTCTTCACACAGGCCACAGAAGATGCAGCGCGAAAAGTTGATACGGAAGAAATCCGGATACCAGCGCCCGTCCTCTGTTTCTGCCTTCTGCAAGGAGATGCAACCCACCGGGCAGGCCACGGCGCACAGGTTGCAGGCCACGCAACGCTCTTCACCATCAGGGTCGCGGGTCAGGACGATACGGCCACGGTAACGCGGTGGCAGGTAGACCTGTTCTTCGGGGTATTGCAGGGTGTCGCGTTTGCGGAAGCCGTGACCGAACACCATCACCAGGCTTCGCAACTGGGTACCGGTACCCTTAACGATGTCGCCAATATATTTGAACATGGGTCAAATCCTCACTGAACCGAGCCTGCCGGTGTGTTCAACAACACGATCGCAGCAGTCACCAGCAAATTGATCAGGGTCAGCGGCAGACAGAACTTCCAGCTGAAATCCATGACCTGGTCATAACGCGGACGCGGGATGGAAGCGCGCAGCAGAATGAACAGCATGATGAAGAACGCGGTTTTCAAGGCGAACCAGAAGAACGCAAGCGATGGCAGAATATCGAACGGACCGTGCCAGCCGCCGAAGAACAGCGTCACCAGCAACGCCGAGATCAGAATGATCCCGATGTACTCGCCCACGAAGAACATGCCCCACTTCATGCCGGCATATTCAATGTGGTAACCGTCAGCCAGTTCCTGCTCCGCTTCCGGCTGGTCGAACGGATGACGGTGAGTCACCGCGACGCCTGCGATGAAGAAGGTGCAGAAGCCGAAGAACTGCGGAATGATGAACCACAGGTTTTGTGCCTGATATTCAACGATGTCGCGCATGTTGAACGAGCCGACCTGCACCACGATGCCCATCAGCGCGAGGCCCATGAACACTTCGTAGGACACGGTTTGCGCCGAAGCGCGCAAGCTGCCCAGCAGGGCAAACTTGTTGTTGCTCGACCAGCCCGCAAACAGCACGGCATACACCGACAGACCGGCCATGGCGAAGAAGAACAACAGGCCGATGTTCAGATCCGCTACGCCCCAGGTCGGGGTGATCGGGATGACGGCAAAGGCAATCAACAAAGCGCTCATGGCCACGACCGGTGCCAGGGTGAAGATCACCTTGTCGGCAAACGGCGGCGTCCAGTCTTCCTTGAAGAACATTTTCAGCATGTCGGCTGCGATCTGAAACATGCCGAACGGGCCGACGCGGTTCGGACCGTAACGGTCCTGCCACCAGCCCAGCAGACGGCGCTCCACGAAACTCAGCAGTGCGCCGCAGACCACGACGGCCAGCAGCACAACGATTGCCTTGACCACCGCGATGATCGCGTCGATCACATCAGGGGTGAACCATGTCATTGCGCTGCCTCCTGCAGACCGTCAACGGATTTGCCGAAGATCGCCGGAGGAATGCCCGGCAGCCCGGCGGGCAATGCCACCAGACCTGCGCCCAGTTCTTCGTTGATACGCAGCGGCAGTGTCAGCGACTGACCCGCAACGCTCAAAGAGAGCAGGGCACCTTCGTTGACGCCCAGACGGTCGGCTTCGGATTTGGCCAGTGCAACATAAGGCTGTGGAATACGTTCCTGAACCGGCGCGGCCAATGACGAGGTTTCGTCGCTGCCAAACAGGTGGAAGAACGGCACGACCTGCCAAGTGCCGCGTTCCGGGGAGAACGCGCGCGGGACGCTGGAGAACCATGACAGACCATCGCCCTGGCTTTCGATCAGGCGTGTGCCCGGATCACCGGCACGCAGGTGACCGCCGACTTCGTCCTGGAACTTGTTCCAGGCTTGCGGCGAGTTCCAGCCCGGAGACCAGGCGAAAGGCACTTGCTGACGAGGCTCGGCAGAACCCGAGTAGCCTTCCATCGAGAAAGAGAACGCGGTGTCGTTGTCCTGCGGGGTGCGAGGTTCGTGAACACTGATGTTGGCACGCATCGCGGTACGACCGCTGTAGCGCAACGGTTCGCGTGCCAGCTTCAGGCCCTTGATACGGAACGAGGCAGACGGTGCAGCGTTGACGATACCGGCCAGTTGCGCAGTGCTGCTGGCACAGGCTTCAGTGACGTGGTCCAGTTGTGTCCAGTCGACAGGCTTGTTCAGCAAGGTCGCGCGCAGGGCATGCAGCCAGCGCCAGCCTTCATGAACCAGGATACTGGCGTCCAGATAAGTAGGATCGAACACCTGGAAGAAGCGCTGGGCGCGGCCTTCCTGGCTGACCAGCGTGCCATCGCCTTCAGCGAAACTGGCGGCTGGCAGGACCAGATGCGCACGATCACTGGTCGCTGTTTTCTGGTGATCGGCCACGATCACGACTTTCGCAGCGCTCAGCGCGGCGTCGACGATGTTTGCGTCCACGCGACGATACAAGTCGTTTTCCAGCACCACGATCGCGTCGGCCTGGCCGGAGATTACGGCTTGCAGGGCCGCATCGACAGATTCGCCGCCGAACATCGCCAGGCCCATGCTGTTGGCTTCCGGCACGATCAGGCTGATGGAGCCTTGTTTGTCACGCAGCTTCAAGGCTTTGGCAATGTTTGCCGCTGCCTCGATCAGCGCTGTCGACCCCAGCGAACTGCCGGAGATGATCAACGGACGTTTTGCGGCAAGCAGTGCGTCGGCGATACGTTGCGCCAGTTCCAGTGCTTCACTGTCCAGGCCTTCGACAGCCGGTGCGCTGGCATCCAGGGCGTGGGCGACGGCGAAGCCGATGCGTGCCAGGTCGTCAGGCGCTGCGTGGACGCATTCTTCTGCGATATCGTCCAGCCGGGTTTCAGCCAAGCTGGCGATGAACAGCGGGTTCAGTTCGTGCTGACCGATATTCTTCACCGCAGCATCCAGCCACGGCTGGACTTTCATCGCCGCAGCCATGTCTTCCGCCTTGCCCTTGACGGCCTGACGCAGGCCCAGCGCCATGCGCGCTGCGGTCTGGGTGAGGTCTTCGCCAAGCACGAAAATGGCGTCGTGGTCTTCGATGTCGCGCAGGGTCGGAATCGGCAGCGGGCTGTCGTTCAATACCTTGAGGATCAGGCGCACACGCTCCAGCTCGCCGGCTTCGATGCCGCTGTAGAAGTGTTCGGCCCCGACCAGTTCACGCAGTGCGTAGTTGCTTTCCAGGCTGGCACGAGGCGAGCCGATGCCGACAATGTTACGACCGCGCAACAGGTCAGCGGCCTTGTCCAGGGCTGCATCCAGGCTCAATTTGACCTGGCCGTCGGCCAGCAGTGGCTGACGTGGACGGTCCGTGCGGTTGACGTAGCCGTAGCCGAACCGGCCCCGGTCACACAGGAAGTACTGGTTGACCGAACCGTTGTAGCGGTTTTCGATGCGGCGCAGTTCACCGTAACGTTCGCCCGGGCTGATGTTGCAACCGCTGGAGCAGCCGTGGCAGATGCTCGGCGAGAACTGCATGTCCCATTTGCGGTTGTAGCGCTCGGAGTGAGTCTTGTCGGTGAAGACACCGGTCGGGCAGACCTCAGTGAGGTTGCCGGAGAACTCGCTTTCCAGGGTACCGTCTTCGACGCGGCCGAAGTACACGTTGTCGTGCGCGCCATAGACGCCCAGGTCGGTACCGCCAGCGTAGTCTTTGTAAAAGCGCACGCAACGGTAGCAGGCGATGCAGCGGTTCATCTCGTGAGCGATGAACGGCCCCAGCTCCTGGTTCTGGTGGGTACGTTTGGTAAAGCGATAACGGCGCTCATTGTGGCCGGTCATCACGGTCATGTCTTGCAGGTGGCAATGACCGCCTTCCTCGCAGACCGGACAGTCGTGCGGGTGGTTGGTCATCAGCCATTCGACAACACTGGCACGAAAAGCCTTGGATTCATCGTCTTCGATGGAAATCCAGGTGTTGTCGGTGGCTGGCGTCATGCAGGACATGACGATACGACCACGGGTGTCGTTCTCGTCGGTGTACTGCTTGACCGCGCATTGGCGACAGGCGCCAACGCTGCCAAGGGCAGGGTGCCAGCAGAAATAAGGAATATCGAGGCCCAGCGACAGACATGCCTGTAACAGGTTGTCTGCACCATCGACTTCGAGCGCTTTGCCGTCTACGTGAATAGTAGCCATGGTTCAAAGGTCTTCGTTGGCCCGTTGTCAGCGGGCGTGGCTAATGGAATCTCGGTAGTACCCGTATCGTTCAGCCCGCGAGGGCGTCAGCAGGTACGAGGACGGCGGCCCGATCAGCCGCCGACCGGTCTGTCTTGTTATGCGCCGACCACGGTCGGACTTTTACCCGGAACAAGCGTGGATGCGCTGGCTGGCGCAATGCCTGCTTCGAACTCC
Source organism: Pseudomonas graminis (assembly GCF_002093745.1). GTDB lineage: Bacteria > Pseudomonadota > Gammaproteobacteria > Pseudomonadales > Pseudomonadaceae > Aquipseudomonas. Next base: position 157,266 of record NZ_MTSB01000014.1, on the reverse strand, counting down.
GGGCGGAAGTACTTGATCGCGCTGCCCAACGGTTCAACGGCACCCGGTGCGTGGGCACAGAAGGTCTTGCCAGGGCCTAGGAAATTGACCAGACCCAACAGGGTTTCGATATCCCCTGGCTGGCCCTGACCTTTCTCGATGGCACGAAGCATTTTGACGCTCCACGGCAAACCGTCGCGGCATGGGGTGCAGAAGCCACAGGATTCCTGGGCAAAAAACTCTTCCATGTTGCGCAGCAGCGACACCATGTTGACCGAATCGTCGACGGCCATCGCCAGACCCGTACCCATGCGGGTGCCGACCTTGGCAATACCGCCAGCATACATCTGGGCATCCAGATGCTCCGGCAGCAGGAAACCGGTTCCCGCACCACCGGGCTGCCAGCACTTGAGCTTGAAGCCGTCGCGCATGCCACCGGCGTAGTCTTCGAACAATTCCCGCGCCTGAACACCAAACGGCAGTTCCCACAGACCCGGGTTTTTCACCTTGCCGGAGAAGCCCATCAACTTGGTGCCGTGATCCTCACTGCCTTCGCGAGCCAGCGACTTGTACCAGTCGTTGCCGTTGTTGACGATGGCTGGCACGTTGCACAGGGTTTCGACGTTATTGACGCAGGTCGGCTTGCCCCACACGCCTACGGCAGCGGGGAAGGGCGGTTTGGAGCGCGGATTGGCGCGGCGGCCTTCCAGCGAGTTGATCAGTGCGGTTTCTTCACCACAGATATAACGACCGGCACCGGTATGGACAAACAACTCGAAATCGAAACCGGTGCCGAGGATGTTCTTGCCTAGCAGACCGGCAGCCTTGGCTTCCGCCACGGCGCGGTTCAGGTGCTTCGCCGCAGTCACGTATTCGCCACGCAGGAAGATATAGCCGCGATAGGCTTTCAAGGCGCGGGCACTGATCAGCATGCCCTCGACCAACAGATGGGGCAGTTGCTCCATCAGCATGCGGTCTTTCCAGGTGTTGGGCTCCATCTCATCCGCATTGCACAGCAGGTAGCGGATATTCATGGATTCGTCTTTGGGCATCAGGCCCCACTTCACGCCGGTGGGGAAGCCCGCACCACCGCGACCTTTGAGGCCCGAATCCTTGACCGACTGGACGATATCGTCAGGTGTCTGCTGGGTCAGCGCTTTTCGCGCCGCCGCATAGCCGTCTTTAGCCTGATACTCGTCAAGCCAGACCGGCTCGCCGTCATCGCGCAGGCGCCAGGTCAGCGGGTGGGTTTCTGCCGTGCGCGCAATGCGGTTGGCAGGGCCGAAGGAAGTGATGGTCATAGGTAACCCTCCAGCATCTTGGCAACGCCAGCAGGCTGTACATCACCGAAAGTGTCGTCATCGACCATCACGGCCGGGGCCTTGTCGCAGTTGCCGAGGCAGCAGACGGGCAGCAACGTGAAGCGGCCGTCGGCAGTGGTCTGTCCGAGGCCGATACCCAGCGAGCTTTTGATTTCGTCCACGACGTTCTCGTGACCACCGATGAAGCACACCATGCTGTTGCAGACACGAATGATGTGACGTCCGACCGGCTGGCGGAATATCTGGCTGTAAAAGGTAGCGACACCTTCGACATCGCTGGCAGGAATGCCCAGCAGGTCGCCGATGGCGTAGATGGCGCCGTCGGGCACCCAGCCACGTTCCTTTTGCACAATCTTCAGGGCTTCGATAGACGCCGCGCGCGGGTCTTCGTAGTGATGCATCTCATGCTCGATGGCCGAGCGCTCGGTCTCGCTCAGGGCGAAACGGTCTGTCTGGATTAGCGGGCTGTTCATGCTTAGCGGTCCACGTCGGCCATAACGAAGTCGATACTACCCAGGTACGCAATCAGGTCTGCGACCATGCTGCCTTTGATCACCGAAGGGATCTGCTGCAGGTGCGGGTAACTTGGGGTGCGGATCCGGGTACGGTAGCTCATGGTGCCGCCGTCGCTCGTCAGGTAATAACTGTTGATACCCTTGGTCGCTTCGATCATCTGGAAGGATTCGTTGGCCGGCATGACCGGGCCCCACGAAACCTGCAGGAAGTGGGTGATCAGGGTTTCGATGTGCTGCAGCGTGCGCTCTTTTGGCGGCGGCGTGGTCAGCGGGTGATCCGCCTTGTACGGGCCTTCCGGCATGTTGCGCATGCACTGGTCGATGATCTTGATGCTCTGGCGCATCTCTTCGACGCGGACCATGCAACGGTCATAGGCATCGCCGTTCGCGGCCAGCGGTACTTCGAACTCGAAGTTCTCGTAACCCGAGTAAGGGCGCGCTTTGCGCAAGTCGAAGTCGCAGCCGGTCGAGCGCAGGCCAGCACCGGTGACGCCCCATTCCAGCGCTTCTTTGGTGTTGTAGGCCGCGACGCCGACGGTACGGCCTTTGAGAATGCTGTTCTGCAGCGCGGCCTTGGTGTATTCGTCGAGACGCTTCGGCAGCCAGTCGACAAAGTCCTTGACCAGTTTTTCCCAGCCGCGCGGCAGGTCGTGAGCAACCCCGCCGATACGGTACCAGGCCGGGTGCAGGCGGAAACCGGTGATGGCCTCGATCACCGTGTAGGCTTTCTGACGGTCGGTGAAGGTGAAGAACACCGGGGTCATGGCGCCCACGTCCTGGATGTAGGTACCCAGAAACAGCAGGTGACTGGTGATACGGAAAAACTCGGCCATCATGATGCGGATGACGTCGACTTTTTCCGGCACCTTGATACCGGCCAGCTTCTCGACAGACAGGACGTAGGGCAGGTTGTTCATCACCCCGCCGAGATAGTCGATACGGTCGGTGTACGGGATGAAACTGTGCCAGGACTGACGCTCGGCCATTTTCTCGGCGCCACGGTGGTGGTAGCCGATGTCCGGAACGCAGTCGACGATCTCTTCGCCGTCCAGCTGCAGAATGATGCGGAACGCACCGTGGGCAGAGGGGTGATTCGGCCCCAGGTTGAGGAACATGTAGTCCTCGTTCTGGCCTGAGCGCTTCATGCCCCAGTCTTCCGGACGAAAGCGCGCAGCTTCTTCTTCCAGTTGCTGTTTGGCGAGGGTCAGGCTGTAAGGGTCGAATTCGGTCGCGCGGGCAGGAAAGTCCTTGCGCAGCGGGTGACCTTCCCAGGTCGGCGGCATCATGATGCGGCTCAGGTGCGGATGGCCCGGGAAGTCGATGCCGAACATGTCCCAGACTTCACGCTCATACCAGTTGGCGTTAGGCCAGATGCTGGTGATGGTCGGCACGCTCAGGTCGCTTTCGGACAGCGCCACCTTGATCATCACATCGCTGTTTCTTTCGATCGACAGCATGTGATAGAAAACGGTGAAGTCAGCACCGGGCAGGCCGCGGCGGTGAGTGCGCAAACGTTCATCCACACCATGCAGGTCATAGAGCATGGAGTAGGGTTTGGGCACGTTGCGCAGGAAGGTCAGAATTTCAAACAGTCGAGCACGCTCGACCCACAGCACAGGCATGCCGGTGCGAGTTGGCTGGGCGGTAAAGGCCTCGGCGCCAAAACGGTTATTCAGTTCAACGACGACATCTTGGTCGTCAGCCTTGTAAGGCGGGATGTACAGAGCGTTGTCTGCAGTCATAGGTCTCAATCACTTCGGTCAACGTACAGAATCAACCCCGGTTCCTGTCTTTTTTATAAGCAGAACGGGCTGTATCAGACTTCGTCGGGGCTGCGCAGGTTGGTTACCTGAATACGCTGTTCGCGGCGCTGTTCCTTTTGCGAAGGCATCTCGGCGCGGTACACGCCTTGATCACCTACAACCCAGGAAAGAGGGCGACGCTCCTTGCCGATGGATTCCTGCAACAGCATCAAGCCTTGCAGAAACGCTTCGGGGCGGGGCGGGCAGCCGGGCACGTAGACATCCACGGGAAGGAATTTGTCCACCCCCTGGACCACTGAGTAGATGTCGTACATGCCACCGGAGTTGGCACACGAACCCATTGAAATGACCCATTTGGGTTCGAGCATTTGCTCGTAGAGGCGCTGGATAATCGGCGCCATCTTGATGAAGCAGGTACCGGCAATGACCATGAAATCAGCCTGACGCGGCGATGCCCGAATGACTTCGGCGCCAAAGCGCGCGATGTCGTGGGGCGCCGTGAAGGCAGTGGTCATTTCCACATAGCAGCACGACAGGCCGAAGTTGTAGGGCCACAGGGAGTTTTTACGTCCCCAGTTGACCGCACCATTCAGCACGTCTTCCAGCTTGCCCATGTAGATGTTTTTGTGGACTTGATCTTCTAACGGATCGGAAACGGTTTCCCGCTTGCCGATGGGGTACTGCTCGTTAGGAGCGTCCGGGTCGATCCTGGTGAGATTATATTGCATCGCCAAAGCCTCATTGTTTCAGCTTCGCTTGCCGATTACGGCGACCTTCAGGAGCCCAGTCAAGAGCCCCAACCCGCCATAGGTAGACAAGACCTGCCAACAGAATTGCTATGAAAACGAGAGCTTCGACGAATCCGGTCCAGCCGCTTTCGCGGACGGACACAGACCAGGCAAAGAGAAAAAGGGCTTCGATGTCAAAGATCACGAAAAGCATCGCGACCAGATAGAATTTTGCCGAGAGTCGCAGGCGCGCACTGCCGGTAGGCAGCATGCCGGATTCGAACGGTTCGTTCTTGCTGCGGCCCCAGGCCTTGCTTCCGAGCAGGCTGGACAGACCGAGCATGAAGGCGCAAAGGCCGACAACACCCAAAAGGAAAATGGCGAAGCCCCAGTTATGGGCAATCAGACCTGTCGATTCGGGCATGCTGGCAGTCCTTGTTAGAGAGCAAAGGTCTCTGTGCTTGATAAAGAGTCGAGGCAGTGACGAAATGTCGCAGCGCGGTCAACGGATTGATTTTATGTGCAAACAGTTGGCAAGTAAATTTTCTACATCAAATTTATTTACGGAATCAATCGCAAGCGGGCTCCCAACGTGGCTGCAGGGCCTGCCGGGCGGGCATCGACAGCGTTTTCGTCAATTGTGTTTCCGAGGGACAAAAAAGAACGAAACGCAATTTGAATGATAATTGATATCATTTAAGGCGTGCGGATGGTTTATCGCGTGTTAGTCCGGGCCTAGTTATCGGCGGTCGTCGTTAATAAGTACGTCCTTTTTAGCATTCTTGAAAGAACTGATGATTGTCCGAAATCAATTAAGGAAATACCTGACAAAAAAACAGACCGTCCCTACGGACGGCCTGTTTTTCAACGTGTTGCGCGGTTGATCAGTGGAATTGCTCTTCCTCTGTCGAGCCTGTCAGCGCAGTGACGGACGACACTCCACCCTGGATCACAGTGGTCATGTCGTCGAAATACCCGGTGCCCACTTCCTGCTGGTGAGCCACGAAGGTGTACCCCTTGGCGGCATCGGCGAACTCCTGTTCCTGCAGCTTCACATACGCGGTCATGTCATTGCGCGCGTAGTCGTGCGCGAGGTTGAACATGCTGTGCCACATGTTGTGGATGCCCGCCAGCGTGATGAACTGATGCTTGTAGCCCATGGCCGACAGCTCGCGCTGGAATTTGGCGATGGTCGCGTCATCAAGGTTCTTCTTCCAGTTGAAGGACGGTGAGCAGTTGTATGACAGCAACTGATCCGGGTACTCCTTCTTGATCGCTTCGGCAAAGCGACGGGCCTCGTCGAGATCCGGTTTTGCCGTTTCGCACCAGATCAGATCGGCGTAGGGCGCATACGCCAGGCCCCGCGAGATGGCCTGGTCCAGGCCTGCGCGGACTTTGTAAAACCCTTCATGGGTGCGCTGACCGGTCACGAACGGCTTGTCATAAGGGTCGCAGTCCGAGGTCAGCAGATCTGCAGCGTTGGCGTCGGTACGCGCCAGGATAATCGTCGGTACACCGGCAACGTCAGCCGCAAGGCGCGCCGCCACCAGTTTCTGGACCGCTTCCTGAGTTGGAACCAGCACTTTGCCGCCCATGTGACCGCATTTTTTCACCGATGCCAGCTGATCTTCGAAATGCACGCCCGCCGCGCCGGCTTCGATCATGCTTTTCATCAGCTCATAAGCATTGAGCACGCCCCCAAAGCCCGCTTCCGCGTCTGCCACGATAGGGGCGAAATAGTCGATGTAGCCTTCATCGCCGGGCGCCTTGCCCGCCTTCCATTGAATCTGGTCGGCACGGCGGAATGAGTTGTTGATGCGTTTGACCACCGTTGGCACCGAGTCGACCGGGTACAGCGACTGGTCCGGGTACATGGATTCGGCAGAGTTGTTGTCGGCGGCGACCTGCCAGCCAGAGAGGTAGATGGCTTGAATGCCAGCCTTGACCTGTTGCACGGCTTGCCCGCCTGTCAGAGCGCCCATGCAATTGACAAAGTCCTTGTCCGGTCGAAAGGAAGGCCTGGCCCCCTGAGTCACCAGATTCCACAGCTTGTCGGCACCCAGCCTTGCGAAGGTATGCTCCGGCTGAACCGAGCCACGCAAGCGGACCACATCCGCTGCAGAGTAAGTGCGGGTCACGTTTTTCCATCGCGGATTTTCAGCCCAGTCTTTCTCGAGGGCCGCTATTTGTTGGTCGCGTGTCAGTGCCATGGTGATAAACCCCTGCTGGAAGTAGGTCTTGTCGAAAGTCCTGCTCCGCCAATTAAGCCCCGTTTATGGAAGGCACTGTGTATGGCTGCTCGCTGGTTAAAGAGGGGTAATCAGACGTTTGTCTGACCGTCTCCAACCGGCGGGAGCGAGGCAATCATGCCTCGGGGGGTGGGGGTCGTCAAACGTTTTGTAGTGCTTTTTTATGTTCACTACATATTTTCAGAATCAGACTCGTGGGTCACTAAAAGGCCCGCAGGTGCTGGCTTTCACGCCAGCCCGCGCTATTCAAGCGTTTCGACCTTTACGCGCAAAACCATGTCGTCTCGACCCTGCGTTGAATAGCGCTGAGCGATGCCGCGTTGATCGGCAATTGATTGACCACTATTGCTGGCCAGTGTGATCCATTCTCCCAGTCTGCCGCTGACCTGACTGTCGGTGCTTTGCACCTTGATGGCGTCAGGGCGCTCCTGGCTCATTCGGTCGTGATTGGTGCTGATCGTCAGGTGGACGGTATCGCCGGTCACGCTGGCCGTGACATAAAACCCTTGGGTAACGTTGCGATATTCGGTATTGCTTTGTGAATAGCCATACGAGTCAGTGGAGGATGAGGTCAGCGGTACGCTTTGGCCGACCTGGATCAGAGCGGGTGTACCTTCGCTGGTCTGCACTTGTTGCACGCCGCCTTCACGGCTGGCGGTCCCGTATTCGATCACGCGTGAGCCAATGGTGCTGCGAGTCGCGCTGTCACTGGTATCGACGCTGATCATCAGGCGCTTTGGTGCGGTGTCGAGCTGAGCGATCAAGGTGCGAAGTTCTTCGATCTTGCGAGACTCGGCGTTGATGATCAGTTGATTGCCATAAGCACTGACCGATCCGTCGGCCCCTAGAAAAGACTTGGCCACAGGCAGGAGGTCGGCACTGGTGCGATAGTTCAGCTGAACCACCTCAGTGGCGGCGAGCGTGCTGGCGCTGAAAATGATCAGCAATGAGGCAAGCAGGGAGTTGAGCAAGTGGCGTACGGGCATGGTCATTCTCCGCGATAAGCACGTAAAACAAGAGTGTGTCACGTTGTCGGCCGCGAGTGATGCAAGCTGAGCGGCCAGGCATGAAAACGCCCTGCCTTTCGCTGTTCAGTGTCAGTGACACCGAATGAAAAAGGACAGGGCGGGAATATGTAGTGCCTTGACGAACGCCTACATAATCAGGCGATCAGGCTTCACGCAGCATGTCGACATGAGGCAGGCCGGCCTCCAGAAACTCGTCGCTGACAACCTTGAAACCAAAACGCTGGTAGAACTCGACTGCTTGAACCTGAGCGCTGAGCTTTAACGTAGTGAGTCCGCGCTGCCTGGCTTCGAGCAGTACTGCGTCGAGCAGCATTTCTCCGACCTTCAGGCCGCGCCAGTCCTTGAGCACCGACAGCCTGCCGATTTCCCCGTCAGGCAACAGGCGTGCAGTTCCTATCGCGTAATCGCCTTCATACGCCAGAAAATGCACGGCTTCGGCGTCTTCGGCATCCCATTCCAGTTCTGCGGGCACTGATTGCTCAACGATAAATACCGACTCGCGTATGCGTCGGATGTCGGCGTTGTTTTTCTGCCATTGTGCGACAGATACAGTGACTTTATTCATCGGCAAATCCCAGGCTTCCTTGTTTTACGAGTTCGCAAAGTAGATTGCGCCCCTCGTCATCGGCCAACCATTGGCCAAGGTTTTCGCTGTGCAGCGCATCGGCTGCGCAGATAAGTTTGAGCAGTTCGCGCAGGCTGCCCGGCAAAAGGCGGCTTTGCCCGCTGGCAAATAGTAGCAGATCGTCATCAACCTCAGACCAGGCCAGCCTGGCGCTCGGGTTGCGAATCAGCACGGCCCCTTGGTCAAGGCTGTCGAGCAAGTCTTCTTCTTCCAGTTCCGGACCTGTTACCAGTTCCGGGTAGCGCGGCTCGGTCATGAACTGGCCGAACCAGGTCAGCAGCAGACGTTCGTCGCTCATGTGTTCTGTGAGCAATGCCTTGAGGCGGTCGAGCGCGTCATGCTGGATCTGATGAGGGTCGCTGACCGGCTGTGCATCAGCGTCGGTGTAGCGCTCTTCGTCCGGAATGAACTGGCTGAGGAAGTCGGTGAAGTGGGTCAGCACTTCGGCCGCGCTGGGTGCGCGGAAACCGACCGAGTAGGTCAGGCAGTCATCGACCGCGACACCACAGTGGGCCAGGCGCGGCGGCAGATACAGCATGTCGCCCGGTTCCAGCGTCCATTCTTCGGTTTTCTCGAATTCGGCAAGGATGCGCAGGTCCGCATGCTGCAACAACGGGCTTTCGGCATCGCACATCTGGCCAATCTGCCAATGGCGCTTGCCGTGGCCCTGAAGCAGGAACACGTCGTAGTTGTCGAAATGCGGACCGACACTGCCGCCGGGCGCTGCATAGCTGATCATCACATCGTCGATGCGCCAACTGGGCAGAAAGCGGAAGTTTTCCAGCAGTTCGCTGACTTCCGGGACGAACTGGTCCACGGCCTGTACCAGCAGCGTCCAGTCGCGCTCGGGAAGTTTGCTGAACTCGTCTTCGGCGAACGGGCCACGGCGCAGCTCCCAGGGGCGTTCGCCGTTTTCGATGACCAGACGTGACTCGACTTCTTCTTCCAGGGCAAGGCCGGCAAGCTCGTCCGCATCGATCGGGCTTTCGAAGCCCGGCAAGGCCTGACGAATCAGCAGTGGCTTTTTCTGCCAGTAATCACGCAGGAAAACCCGGGCACTGATGCCGCCGAGAAGTTGAAGAGGGATGTCAGGATTCATGTGTAAGCCCTTGAAATGAAAACGCCCGGCACAGCCGGGCGTGTGCAATGTTTTTGCGTGTCAGATGCGCTTGGCCTGAGCGGCTGCGTTACCGATGTAGTTAGCCGGTGTGAGCTTCTTCAGCTCCGCTTTGGCTTCGGCAGGCATGTCCAGACCGTCGATGAAAGTCTGCAGCGCTTCAGGGCCGATGCCCTTGCCGCGTGTAAGTTCTTTCAGCTTTTCATACGGGTTTTCGATGTTGTAGCGACGCATCACGGTCTGAATCGGCTCGGCCAGAACTTCCCAGCAGGCGTCCAGATCAGCGGCAATACGCTGCTCATTGAGCTCCAGTTTGCTGATGCCCTTGAGGCTGGCTTCGTAAGCAATGACGCTATGGGCAAAACCGACGCCCAGGTTGCGCAGCACAGTGGAGTCGGTCAGGTCACGCTGCCAGCGCGACACGGGCAGCTTGCTGGCCAGGTGCTGAAACAGGGCATTGGCGATGCCCAGGTTGCCTTCGGAGTTTTCGAAGTCGATCGGGTTGACCTTGTGCGGCATCGTCGACGAGCCGATTTCGCCAGCGATGGTGCGCTGTTTGAAATAGCCCAGAGAGATGTAGCCCCAGATATCACGATCGAAGTCGATCAAAATGGTATTGAAACGCGCAATGGCGTCGAACAGCTCGGCGATATAGTCGTGCGGCTCGATCTGCGTGGTGTACGGGTTGAAGCCCAGGCCCAGCTCGTCTTCGATGAACGCCCGGGCGTTGGCTTCCCAGTCGATGTCGGCGTACGCGGAAAGGTGTGCGTTGTAGTTGCCGACCGCGCCGTTGATCTTGCCCAGCAGCGGAACCGCGGCGATCTGGCCGATTTGACGCTCAAGGCGATAGACCACGTTGGCCAGCTCCTTGCCCAGTGTGGTCGGGGAGGCTGGCTGGCCATGGGTGCGCGACAGCATTGGTACGTCAGCGAAACGAATCGCCAGTTCGCGGATGGCATCAGCGGTCTGGCGCATCAGCGGCAGCATCACGGTGTCACGGCCTTCACGCAGCATCAGAGCGTGGGACAGGTTGTTGATGTCCTCGCTGGTGCAGGCGAAGTGGATGAACTCGCTGACCTTTTCCAGCTCTGGCAGCTTTGCAGCCTGCTCCTTGAGCAGGTATTCCACCGCCTTGACGTCGTGGTTGGTGGTGCGCTCGATCTCTTTGACGCGCTCGGCATGCTCCACCGAAAAATCTTCAGCCAGGGTATCGAGAATGGCGTTGGCCTGCGCGGAGAACGCCGGGACTTCAGTGATCTGTGGGTGAGCCGCCAGGCGCTGGAGCCAGCGAACTTCAACCATCACGCGGAAACGGATCAGGCCGTACTCGCTGAAAATAGGGCGCAAGGCCTGGGTTTTGCCGGCGTAGCGGCCATCAACAGGGGAAACCGCGGTGAGCGAAGAAAGCTGCATGGGATGCTCTCGGACAGTCGGGCGACGAAAAGGGGCGCGTATCATACATGAAAAGTCAGGCGGACCGGAGTCCGCTGACCCGCGTAGACAGCGTCGTGCCTATGGTGGTGAAGGCCATTGGTGCGCAGCGAATCAGCCGTGCAGCAATGGGTAGAGTTCTTTCAATAACTTGCGGCGGCTGAACACCAGTTGCCAGCGATGACCGCCAACTTGCCGCCACAGACGGGCGGAGCGAATACCTGCCAGCAGGATGGCGCGAATTTTGGATGCGTTATTCGGCTGCTGCAGGTTGCGCATGTCGCCTTGCACCTGAATGCGCTGGCGTAGCGTGCTCAGGGTGTCCTGGTACAGGGCGCCGGTCGCGGCAATCACGTTTTCGTGTGCCACACCAAAATGCTCGACCTGAGACTGAATCACCGGAATGCGCTTGCCGATCACTTCGAGCAGGTCGTCGCGTTTTGCCAGTTGCTGCTCGAGTCCGAGCATCGACAGGGCATAGCGCAGCGGTTCGCGTTGCAGCGTTGCAGGGTCGCGCTCCAGGGCGCTGGCCATAGCGCGATAACCCTCGTGCAGATTGAGGTCGTCACCGCCGTAGACCTCCAGCGTATCTTTCGGATCGACCACCAGCAGACTGCCGAGCATGCAGCTCAGGGCCGCTTCGCTGATCTGTCCGGTCTTGGCGATTCGATCAACCAGCACGGCAGCCTGGAATACACCGCCCAAGGCAATCAGTTGTTCCTGAATCGGGGTCATCAACGCTTGTCCTTGCTGGTCCAGGGTTCGGCGATTTCGATCACGCCGCCGCCCAGACAGATTTCGCCATCGTAGAACACCACGGATTGACCGGGCGTGACTGCGCGTTGCGGGTCATCAAATGTGGCGCGGTAGCCGTCAGCGGTTTTTTCCAGCGTGCAGGGCTGGTCGCTCTGACGGTAACGGACTTTCGCGGTGAGCCTGCGCGGGCTGCTCAGGTCGATCGGGTTGACCCAGTAGATTTCCGACGAAACCAGTGCGCTTGAAAACAGCCACGGATGGTCATTGCCCTGACCGACGATCAGTTCGTTATTGTCCAGGTCCTTGACCAGCACGTACCACGGATCATCGCTGGCGTCCTTCAGGCCGCCAATGCCCAGGCCCTGACGCTGACCGATGGTGTGGTACATCAGCCCGCTGTGACGCCCGATGACTTCCCCTTCGGTGGTCTTGATCTCGCCGGGCTGGGCGGGCAGGTACTGACGAAGAAAATCGGTGAACCTGCGCTCGCCAATGAAGCAGATACCGGTGGAATCCTTCTTCTTGGCCGTGGCAAGGCCGTGTTTTTCGGCAATGGCACGCACTTCCGGCTTTTCCAGTTCGCCGACCGGGAACAGCGTCCGGGCAATCTGTTCGCCGCCGACTGCATGCAGGAAATAGCTCTGATCCTTGTTGGGGTCCAGGCCTTTGAGCAATTCAGTGCGGCCATCGATGTCGCGGCGGCGCACGTAGTGGCCGGTGGCGATCAGGTCTGCACCCAGCATCAACGCGTAGTCAAGGAAGGCCTTGAACTTGATTTCCCGGTTGCAGAGGATGTCCGGGTTGGGCGTACGGCCGGCCTTGTACTCTTCAAGGAAATGCTCGAAGACATTGTCCCAGTACTCGGCGGCGAAGTTGGCGGTGTGCAGCTTGATGCCGATCTTGTCGCACACGGCCTGGGCGTCTGCCAGGTCTTCGCGAGCGGTGCAGTACTCCGTTCCGTCGTCTTCTTCCCAGTTCTTCATGAACAAGCCTTCCACCTGGTAACCCTGCTCCATGAGCAGTACGGCGGAAACGGAAGAGTCTACGCCACCGGACATGCCGACTATGACGCGCTTCATTTCTGAACTCGAGGGGGCTGGATCATGCATGGGGATTAAACGGCTGACCTGTAAAAGGACGCGATTCTATCAGGCTGAAGGCGTCGAGTCTCACGCCTTGTCGCGCAGCAGGTCGAGACTGAAATGTTCGCCATTGAGGTAATCGTCAAGGCAACGCATGACCAATTCGCTGCGCCAGCGTGTCTGTTGCGCCAGGAGTTCGTCGCGTGTCAGCCATACGGGGCCGACGATACCGTCATCCAGTGAGTATTCGGGGTGGTGGCGCAGGGCTTTGGCCGCGAAACAGATACGCTGGTAGGTCACGCCGTTGCTCGGCGCCGTGTAGAGGTAGATGCCCGTTACGCTGGTCAGTTCGACGTCCCAGCCGGTTTCCTCAAGGGTTTCCCGAACCGCAGCGCGCTGCAGGCTTTCATTTGGGTCCAGATGACCAGCAGGCTGATTGAGGACGGAGCGACCGCCTTTCATTTCTTCGACGAACAGGAAGCGACCCTGATCTTCTACAAGGGTGGCGACGGTAACGTGGGCTTGCCAGGTCATGAGAGGGTGCTCGTCGTGGGATTCAGTCAACCGTAACAGACGGTGTGGGAAAATTCTTTGCGCTAGCGCTGTTCGTCGTGAAGATCGCGGCGCAGGGCGCTGACGCAGAAATCCACAAAGGCATGCACTTTGGAGGACCCGCGGCGACCCTCGAGGTAAACCACATGGACCGGCTCCGGCGCGATTTCGAACGCGGCCAGCACGCATTCAAGCCTGCCGTCCTGCAAATATTCGCGTATCTGGTAGAACGGCACCTGGGTCAGCCCCCCGCCCTGCAGTGCCGCGCTGATGGCGGCCTGGTAGGACGTCAGGCTGAGCCTGGAGCCGACATCCACCGAATAGTCTGCGTGATCGACCCTGAAAGGCCAGCGGGGTTGACGTTCGGAGGTGGTGGTCGAGACGGTCGAATGCCGTCGCAGGTCGTCAGGGTGTTGCGGGACGCCCTGTTTTGCCAGGTAGGCCGGAGACGCGCAGACCATGCGCCGCACGCTGCCGACCGGTATCGCAGTCAGTGATGAGTCGGGCAGGGCGCCGATCCGGACGGCCACGTCGACGCCTTCGTCGAGCATGGACACCACTCGATCCACGAGGATGGCGCGCACTTCTATCGATGGGAACCGGTCGAGAAAATTCGTCAATACGGGCACGACATGCAGTGCGCCGAACATTTGCGGTGCTGTCACCGTCAGCAAACCTGCAGGAAGCGCGTGCAAGCCGGCTGCTGCGCTTTCGGCGTCGTCAAGGTCGGCAAGCAGCCGGTGGCAATCGATGGCAAACCGCTGGCCTGCTTCAGTGAGCCTCATATTACGGGTGGTGCGCACCACCAACAGAACGCCCAGGCGCTTCTCCAGACTGGCGATTGCCCGAGTCACGGTGGCGGTCGACAGGCCCGCCTGACGAGCCGCGCCGGCAAAGCTGGTCTGTTCAGCCAGTCCCGCAAAAAGCCTCATTTCCTGAATACGGTCCATCTGTCGTCTGCTGCCTGTAAAAACTTTCTTTGAAATCCTACCAGCATTTCAGAAATGGAAATGGTGAATTGATCTTTTAGGTGATTCTCTACAAATTTTGCAACGGCTAGGCTTGCGGTCAATTCATCAGGTCCGGTTTTTCGCATGAATAATTTTGATCCGCTCAATGAAAACGTGGTGTCTGGCGTCAGCAGGCGCAGGATTTTACAGGCCTCGGCGTTAGGCGCTGCCTCGGCGCTCGGTGCATCGCTGGCGAGCGCCGCCTCATCCAGTAAAAAGCCACTGTCCAAGGGAAATACAATGAATATTGATGATGCCTTCCGCGTCACGTATCGCACTCAAAAAGTGGGTGACGTGGACGTGTTCTATCGTGAAGCCGGTCCCAAAGAGGCACCGGTTCTTTTGCTGCTTCATGGCTTTCCGAGTTCCAGCCACATGTTTCGCGATCTGATGCCATTGCTGGCAACCCAATACCGCCTGATCGCTCCGGATCTGCCCGGTTTCGGCAACACTAAAGCGCCTCCACGCGGGCAGTTCGATTACAGTTTTGAAAACCTCTACAACGTGATCGAGGGGTTCACCGAGGCGTTAGGGCTGAAAAAATACGCGTTATACGTATTTGACTACGGTGCGCCGACCGGCTTCAGGCTCGCGGTCGCGAACCCGGAGAAGGTGACTGCAATCATCAGCCAGAACGGCAACGCTTATCTGGAAGGTTTCAGTGATCAATGGGGGCCTTGGCAGGCCTATTGGCGCGAGCCTACAGCGGCCAATCGCGAGGCGTGTCGCGCTTCGTTGTCACCGGAAACCATTCGTGACTGGCAGTACGGCACGGGCTCCGACCCTGAAAAACTTTCGCCCGACGGTTACAACCTGGACATTCTCTACATGTCACGGCCAGGTGCAGAAGACATTCAGCTGGACCTGATTCTGGATTACCGAAGTAACGTCGCCGCGTACCCCTCGTTCCAGGCTTATCTGCGTCACCATCAGCCTCCATTGCTGGCAGTCTGGGGCAAGCATGACCCGGCCTTCATACCGCCTGGCGCTGAAGCGTACCGCAAGGACGTTCCAGCCGCTGAAGTGCATCTTCTGGATGCAGGCCACTTTGCACTGGAAACACACGCGCCGGAAGTGGCCGAATACATTCGGGAATTTCTCTCGCGCACGTTGAAAAGCCAGTGAGCGGGATGAGGTGCGTCGCAGGGTGGCGTTCGGACGCCTGGAGCCAGGCGTGTAGCTGAGTTATTTCCCTGGATGAAAAAAATCCCCGGCACCAGGCCGGGGATTTTTTTGCGAAGCCGCGCATGATCAATGCACGGCGCCGGTTTGCCTGTTACAACGCGGCGATGGCTGCGTTGAACGTTGCGCTTGGGCGCATGGCTTTGCTGGTCACTTCTGCGTCAGGGAAATAGTAACCACCAATTTCCACGGGTTTGCCCTGAACGGCGTTCAGCTCGGCAACGATTTTTTCTTCGTTGTCGGTCAGGGTTTTGGCCAACGGGGTGAACTGCGCTTTCAGGTCCGCGTCGTCATTCTGTGCGGCCAGTGCCTGAGCCCAGAACAGGGTCAGGTAGAAGTGGCTGCCGCGGTTGTCGATGCCGCCGACCTTGCGCGATGGCGACTTGTTGCGATCCAGAAACTCGCCAGTGGCCTGGTCGAGGGTCTTGGACAGAACCAGCGCTTTCGGGTTGTTGTAAGCATTGCCCAGGTGTTCCAGGGACGCTGCCAGGGCCAGGAATTCGCCCAGCGAGTCCCAGCGCAGGAAGTTCTCTTCAACGAACTGCTGAACATGCTTGGGAGCCGAACCGCCAGCGCCGGTTTCGAACAGACCGCCGCCGTTCATCAGTGGAACGATCGACAGCATCTTCGCGCTGGTGCCCAGTTCCATGATCGGGAACAGGTCGGTCAGGTAGTCGCGCAGCACGTTACCGGTCACCGAAATGGTGTCCTTGCCGGCGCGGGTGCGCTCCAGGGTCAGCTTCATGGCGTCGACTGGCGAGAGGATCTGAATATCCAGGCCCGACGTGTCGTGGTCGCCCAGGTACTTGCGGACTTTCTCGATCATCACGCTGTCGTGGGCGCGAGACGAATCCAGCCAGAAAATGGCCGGGGTGTTGCTGGCGCGGGCACGGTTCACGGCCAGTTTTACCCAGTCCTGGATCGGTGCGTCCTTGGCCTGGCACATGCGCCAGATATCGCCGGCTTCGACGTTTTGCTCCATCAGCAGGTTGCCCTGGCTGTCGGTCACACGCACCACACCATTGGTCTGGATGTGGAAGGTCTTGTCGTGGGAGCCATACTCTTCGGCTTTCTGAGCCATCAGGCCAACGTTAGGTACGCTGCCCATAGTGGTAGGGTCGAAAGCGCCATTTTTCTTGCAGTCGTCGATGACGGCTTGATAAATGGTGGCGTAGCAGCGATCCGGAATCACTGCCTTGGCGTCGTGCAACTGACCGTCGGTGCCCCACATCTTGCCGGAATCACGGATCATCGCAGGCATCGATGCATCCACGATCACGTCGCTCGGTACGTGCAGGTTGGTGATGCCCTTGTCGGAGTTGACCATCGCCAGTTGAGGACGGACCGCGTAGACCGCTTCGATGTCAGCCTTGATTTCGGCCTGTTTCTCGGCGGGCAGGGCGCTGATGCGCTCATACAGGTCGCCGATGCCGTTGTTCAGGCTGAAGCCGATCTGTTTCAGCGTATCGGCGTGCTTGGTCAGCGCATCCTTATAGAACTCGGCGACGATCTGCCCGAACATGATCGGGTCGGAGATCTTCATCATGGTGGCTTTCAAATGCACCGAGAACAGCACGCCTTGCTTGCGGGCGTCTTCGATCTCGGCAGCGATGAAGCTGCGCAGCGCCTTGGCGCTCATGACCGAGCAATCCACGATCTCGCCAGCCTTGACGGCGGTTTTCTCTTTCAGAACGGTGGTCGTACCGTCTTGTGCAACCAGCTCGATCTTGACCGAGTTGTCGGCTTCGATCTGCGCTGCTTTCTCGCTGCCGTAGAAGTCACCGTTGCTCATGTGTGCAACGTGCGCTTTCGAATCGGCAGACCAGGCGCCCATTTTGTGTGGGTGCTTACGGGCGTAATTCTTGACCGACAGCGGTGCGCGACGATCGGAGTTGCCTTCGCGCAAGACCGGGTTTACCGCGCTGCCCTTGGTTTTGTCGTAGCGTGCGCGGGCTTCTTTTTCCGCGTCAGTGGAAGGGTTCTCAGGGTAGTCGGGAATCTTGTAGCCCTGATCCTGGAGCTCCTTGATCGTCGCCTTCAGTTGGGGGACCGAAGCGCTGATGTTAGGCAGCTTGATGATGTTGGCTTCTGGCGTAGTGGCCAGTTTGCCCAGCTCGGCGAGATGATCCGGCACGTGTTGATCGGCGCCAAGGGACTCCGGGAAGCTGGAGAGAACACGGCCTGCCAGAGAGATATCGCGTGTTTCCACGTCGATATCGGAGGTCGCCGTGAAAGCTTCGATAATAGGCAGCAGGGAGTAGGTGGCGAGGGCCGGAGCTTCGTCGGTGAAGGTGTAGATGATCTTCGAGCGGTTGGACATTCGTATTAACTCTCTGTTTTGCTGAACATGCACAAAATCTCGATTCGTGCAGGGTATGCACGTTTGCCCACAGTTCGGCCATGAGCCAGGTCGAGGTTTATTCGCGGTGATGTTGGGTGCGTCAGTCGAGCGTCAAGCTGTCGGGTCAGGTAGCGGCCCGACGCATATGGAAGGCTGAGGGTCAGAATTCAGACGGGTCAGCCTTGATGACTCTGCGGTCACGGCGCGAGTATATCAAACCATTGGCGCGAGGCATTAATGCTATGCGTGCTATCGAATGATGAATATCCGCCGATGGTCGAAGGTGTCGGGTTTCTGGCATGCATTTCGAATGCACAAGGTGCAGGATGCACGCCTGACGGCAGGTCGGGTCATTCAAGAGAGGGAGAGAAAATAGCGGCATAATTGTTGCGGGTTGTGACGCGATTCGAGCGGCGCAGTCGTTGCTACACGTTATGGTCGGGGCATCCGCGGTGCAATAACCGCTAATTCGACACCCTGGGGAGTCATGACGGTTTGAGGGAAAGCAGAACTGCAGCTTTCTCAAGGCCGGCACAATCTCATTGCGTACTGCCTGCAATGTTGCCAACTGAACCGACAATCGGGGTTCAGCTGTCGCCTGTCATACTATTTTGAACGGCAGGGCTCAAGCGTGTGCGTGTTCAGGTGCGTGCTGTTCTGTGGCGTGAGCATCTTTCGCCGGTTCGCCTGTGCGGGCTGTCGTCGAAGAGATATTCACCGCATGCAGTCCTTTCGGACCCTGAATGATGTCAAAGCTGACCGTCTGGCCGGCTTTTAGAGTCTTGTATCCGTCCATTTGGATGGCCGAATAGTGAGCAAACAGATCCTCGGTTTTGCCTTCCTCAAGTATGAAGCCATAGCCTTTTGCATTATTGAACCACTTGACTTTTCCGTTAAGCATCGCCATATCCCTCTGCAAAGGACTCCGTCAGGAGTATCATCCACTTCAATCCGCCTCACCAAAAATTTTGGTTGACTGCACGGACCCTTTTTACCCAATGTGGGCTCTATTGTTTGTAACACCGTTTAGCTGATAGTCAAGGTCATGCGGCAGTCCATTTGAAAACCGTCCAGACCGCGACTGGCAGCTCAATCCGCCCTCACACGAACATTTCTTTCCATGCATGCATTCAGCAAGATTCGACTAACATTCAATCAGGATGGTCCGCAGTCACACGAGGACGACTCGGCAGGCATTGCAGTGCAGGACGCCAAACCGACCCTGCAGGCGCCACCGATGTACAAGGTGGTTTTATTCAACGATGACTACACCCCGATGGATTTCGTCGTAGAAGTGCTCGAGGTGTTTTTTAACCTGAATCGTGAGCTGGCCACCAAAGTCATGCTGGCCGTCCATACAGAGGGACGGGCAGTCTGCGGATTGTTTACCCGTGACATCGCCGAGACCAAGGCAATGCAGGTCAATCAATACGCCAGGGAGAGCCAGCATCCGCTACTCTGTGAGATCGAGAAGGACGGTTAAACGCCGACCACTTGGGTATGAGGTGAAGCTATGTTAAACCGTGAGCTCGAAGTCACCCTCAATCTTGCCTTTAAGGAGGCACGTTCGAAGCGTCATGAGTTCATGACGGTCGAGCACCTCCTGCTGGCTCTATTGGATAACGAGGCTGCAGCCACTGTCTTGCGTGCCTGCGGCGCAAACCTCGATAAGCTCAAGCATGATCTGCAGGAGTTTATCGACTCCACCACGCCGTTGATCCCCGTCCATGACGAGGACCGCGAGACCCAGCCGACGCTCGGGTTCCAGCGCGTTCTGCAACGCGCAGTCTTCCACGTGCAAAGCTCCGGCAAGCGCGAAGTGACCGGTGCCAACGTGCTGGTTGCAATTTTCAGTGAGCAGGAAAGCCAGGCCGTGTTCTTGCTCAAGCAGCAGAGTGTGGCCCGGATCGATGTCGTCAACTATATCGCCCACGGGATCTCCAAGGTTCCGGGGCATGGCGAGCACTCTTCTGAAGGTGAGCAAGATATGCAGGACGACGAGGGCGGTGAAGCATCTTCCTCAGGCAATCCTCTGGATGCCTATGCCAGCAATCTGAACGAATTGGCGCGTCAGGGACGCATCGATCCCTTGGTCGGCCGTGAAAGCGAAGTCGAGCGTGTGGCCCAGATTCTGGCTCGTCGTCGCAAGAACAACCCTTTGCTGGTCGGTGAGGCGGGCGTCGGCAAGACGGCCATCGCTGAAGGTCTGGCCAAGCGCATCGTCGACAACCAGGTTCCTGACCTGCTTGCCAACAGCGTTGTGTATTCGCTTGACCTTGGCGCCTTGCTGGCCGGGACCAAATACCGTGGCGACTTTGAGAAGCGCTTCAAGGCGTTGCTCAATGAGCTGCGCAAGCGTCCTCAGGCAATTTTGTTCATTGACGAGATTCACACGATCATCGGTGCCGGTGCTGCGTCCGGTGGTGTGATGGATGCATCGAATCTGCTCAAGCCGTTGCTGTCGTCAGGTGATATTCGCTGCATTGGCTCGACCACTTTTCAGGAATTTCGCGGGATTTTCGAGAAAGACCGTGCTTTGGCACGTCGCTTTCAGAAAGTCGATGTGTCCGAGCCTTCGGTTGAAGACACCATCGGTATCCTGCGCGGCCTGAAAAGCCGTTTCGAGCAGCATCACAGCATCGAGTACAGCGATGAGGCCCTGCGTGCAGCGGCTGAACTGGCTTCGCGTTACATCAATGATCGCCATATGCCGGACAAGGCTATCGACGTGATTGACGAGGCGGGTGCTTATCAGCGCTTGCAGCCGGTCGAGAAGCGTGTCAAGCGCATCGACGTGCCTCAGGTTGAAGACATCGTCGCCAAGATTGCGCGTATTCCGCCTAAACACGTCAACAGCTCCGACAAGGAACTGCTGCGTAACCTGGAGCGTGATCTCAAGCTCACCGTCTTTGGTCAGGATGCTGCGATTGATTCGCTGTCGACCGCCATCAAGCTGTCGCGCGCGGGTCTCAAATCGCCGGACAAGCCGGTTGGTTCTTTTCTGTTTGCAGGCCCTACCGGGGTCGGTAAGACAGAGGCGGCGCGTCAGTTGGCCAAGGCGCTGGGTGTCGAGTTGATTCGTTTCGACATGTCCGAGTACATGGAGCGCCATACGGTGTCTCGTCTGATCGGTGCGCCTCCGGGCTACGTCGGTTTCGATCAGGGCGGTTTGTTGACGGAGGCCATCACGCGCCAGCCGCATTGCGTACTGTTGCTCGATGAAATCGAGAAAGCGCATCCGGAAGTCTTCAATCTGCTGTTGCAGGTCATGGACCACGGTACGCTGACCGATAACAACGGGCGCAAGGCGGATTTCCGCAACGTGATCGTGATCATGACCACCAACGCCGGTGCCGAGTCCGCTGCGCGTGCTTCGATCGGTTTCACGCATCAGGATCACTCGTCTGACGCAATGGAAGTGATCAAGAAGAGTTTTACGCCCGAGTTCCGCAACCGTCTGGATACCATCATCCAGTTTGGCCGTCTCAGCCACGAAGTCATCAAGAGCGTGGTCGACAAGTTCCTTACCGAGCTTCAAGCCCAGCTGGAAGACAAGCGCGTATTGCTCGAAGTGTCGGAGGCAGCGAGAAGCTGGCTGGCGCAGGGCGGTTACGATGCGGCGATGGGTGCCAGGCCGATGGCGCGCCTGATTCAGGACAAGATCAAACGGCCGCTGGCTGAAGAGATTCTGTTCGGCGAACTGTCGGAGCATGGCGGGGTGGTTCATATCGACATCAGAGATGGCGAGATTACCTTCGACTTTGAAACGACGGCAGAAATGGCCTGACGCTGTAAACCTGTCCCCGCATGAGTGGTTGATGCGGGGCAGGCAACTGGCAACACGGGTTGATAAAACCCGCAAACAAAAACGCCCGGCTTATGCCGGGCGTTTTCGTCAATGCCTGATTAACGGGCGCGGTAGGTGATCCGCCCTTTGCTCAGGTCATAGGGCGTCAGTTCTACACGAACCTTGTCACCGGTCAGAATACGGATGTAATTCTTGCGCATCTTGCCGGAGATATGCGCGGTTACGACGTGCCCGTTTTCCAACTCCACGCGAAACATGGTGTTGGGCAGGGTGTCGACGACAGTGCCTTCCATTTCGAAGCTGTCTTCTTTCGACATGCAGTAAAGCCCTCGGTATACAAATGAGTGGCCCGGTGCAAGTGGCGCCAGGCAAAAGCGGCGTGCATTGTGCCCGAAAAAACCTGTTTAAGCCAAGGGGTTCAGTACAGAGTGACCCATCTTTGATTGGTCAGTAGCTCAATGGGGCGATATTGAGTCTTGTAATTCATCTTTTTGCAGTTCTTTATCCAGTAACCGAGATACACCGCCTGCAGTTCAAGTCTGGCGGCTTCGGCGATCTGCCACAAGATGGCGTAGCGACCCAGGCTGCGGCGCTCTTCATCAGGTTCGTAGAAGGTGTAGACCGCAGAAAGCCCGTTGGGCAGCACGTCCGTGACCGCAACGGCCAGCAAGCGCTGATCGACGCGAAATTCGTAAAACCGCGAGAAAGGCAGGTCTCGAATCAGAAAGGTCGAAAACTGCTCGCGACTGGGCGGAAACATGTCGCCGTCGGCGTGGCGCTGCTCGATATAGCGCTGATAGAGATCAAAATATTCTTGAGTGAACACCGGCTTTGCACTGTGTACCTCAACGTCGGCATTGCGTTTCAGAATGCGTTTCTGCTGCCTGTCGGGCACGAACAGCTTCACCGGAATGCGAGCCGGCACGCAGGCGCTGCAATTCTGACAGTGTGGGCGGTAAAGATGATCGCCACTGCGGCGAAATCCCATGTCCGACAGGTCGGCGTAGACCTGCACATCCATAGGCTGGCTGGGGTCCAGAAACAGGGTCGTCGCCTGCTCTTCGGGCAGGTAACTGCAGGTGTGGGGTTGAGTGGCATAAAATTTCAGCCTTGCCAGCTCTGTCATGATCGCCGCCTAATGGTAAATCCCTACTCATGAGTGTATGCCAGCCTGTCAAACTCGCCTAGATAACCAATCCGCGTCGGTCGGCTGATCCAGATGCTGCGTGAGGTAGCCTGCAAAATCCTGACGAGAAATCGAGCGTGCGCCAAAGCTTTGCAGGTGTCCGGTGGGCATCTGACAGTCAATCAGCACAAATCTCCAAGCCGTCAGGTGCTCCACCAGCGTGGCGAAGCCCACTTTGGATGCATTGTCTGCGCGGCTGAACATCGACTCTCCAAAAAACAACCGACCCATTGCCAGGCCGTAAAGCCCGCCCACCAGTTCGCCCTGATGCCAGACTTCGACACTGTGGGCGTGCCCACGGCGATGCAGTTCGAGATAGGCGTCCTGCATCGAGCCCGTGATCCAGGTTTCGTTGGCGTAGCTGCGCGGTGCAGCGCAGGCCCTGATCACGCTGGCGAAATCCTTGTCGAAGGTCACGCTGTAGCGAGACTGGCGCAGAACCTTGGCGAGGCTGCGGGAAACATGCAGCTCTTCGGGGAAAAGCACCGTGCGCGGGTCTGGCGACCACCACAGGATTGGCTGACCCTCCTGAAACCAAGGGAAACAGCCGTGTCGATAAGCCTTGATGAGGCGGTCTGCCGACAAGTCGCCGCCTGCGGCAAGCAGTCCGTTCGGCTCGCGGAGGGCTTTGTCCAGCGTGGGGAAGTCAAGGCTGTTGCGGTTTAACCAGGTCAGCATGGCATCACGACTTTGCGGAAGGGGAGGGCGCACGGGCCTGCCGGTGCAACTCTATTCGGCAGGCGTGGTCACAAGCGGTTGTCATTATGGCGCGTACCCTGTGCTTTCGGTAGAGCGCATATGCGACGCAAGTGGCGTCACCCTGAAAGTTGCGGGCCGTTGACAGAATCACGTCATAAGCCTTTGTCACAAAACGGAATGCATGCTCAAATTGAACACTGTCGGTAAACATGAAGGCGTGCCCGGTCTTTCCGGGGGTCGGCATACGTCCCAAGTCGGTTTGAGGCGTTTTCGTACAGACCCCGGCAGGTGTAAAGCCGTACAATGCCGTTTTTGGGCGTTATCATTCAAGCGTCTGGCAAGCGGCCTTCCCGGTGCCTGCGATCCCTGTTCATACGGGAGCAGCCATTGCCGTTCGGCCAGCGTTTTTAGTCAATCAACGAGATGTTCGCGCTCCAGCGCAGGAAATAAAGCGTTTTGAAGAAATCCACCCCAGCACCCAGCGCAGTCCCGCTTTGGCGGCAGCAATTGCACTATCGGCTCAAGGAAGGGGCCCTGATCGCCTTTGGCGCTCTGTGCCTGTACCTGATGATGGCGTTACTGACCTACGATCAGAGCGATCCCGGCTGGAGCCATACCAGCAGCAACGCGGCGCAGGTTCAGAATGCGGCCGGGCGTGCAGGTGCGTTCTGTGCCGATATCCTGTTCATGATCCTCGGCTATTTCGCCTACATATTCCCGTTGCTGTTGGCCATCAAGGCCTGGCAAGTGTTCCGGCACCGCCATGAGCCGTGGCAGTGGAGCGGCTGGCTTTTCTCCTGGCGTCTGATCGGGCTCGTGTTCCTGATATTGGCGGGCGCGGCACTGGCGCATATCCACTTTCATTTTTCGGCCGGTTTCCCGGGGTCGGCAGGCGGTGTGCTGGGCGAAGTGCTGGGTGATCTGGCCAAGAAAGCGCTGAATATTCAGGGCAGCACCCTGTTGTTCATCGCTCTGTTTCTATTCGGTCTGACGGTGTTCACCGACCTTTCCTGGTTCAAGGTGATGGACGTCACCGGCAAGATCACGCTGGATCTTTTCGAGCTGTTTCAAGGTGCGGCCAACCGCTGGTGGACAGCACGCGCTGAGCGCAAGCAGATGGTTGCCCAGTTGCGTGAGGTGGATATGCGGGTGCATGACGTGGTGGCGCCTGTTGCCCCCGATCGTCGTGAGCAGGCCAAAGCCAAAGAGCGCCTCATGGAGCGCGAAGTGTCGCTCAGCAAGCACATGACCGAGCGCGAAAAGCACGTGCCTGCTGTCATTGCTCCGGCACCTTCGAAGCCAGCGGAACCCAGCAAGCGCGTGCTGAAGGAAAAACAGGCTCCGCTGTTCGTTGACAGCGCAGTAGAAGGCACCTTGCCGCCGATTTCGATTCTCGACCCGGCAGAAAAGAAGCAGCTCAACTATTCGCCAGAGTCGCTGGCCGCCGTCGGGCATTTGCTGGAGATCAAGCTCAAGGAGTTCGGTGTCGAGGTGTCGGTAGACTCCATTCACCCGGGTCCGGTCATTACGCGCTACGAAATCCAGCCCGCTGCAGGCGTCAAGGTCAGTCGCATCTCCAATCTGGCCAAAGACCTTGCGCGTTCGCTGGCGGTGACCAGCGTGCGTGTGGTTGAGGTGATTCCAGGCAAGACCACCGTAGGTATCGAGATCCCGAACGAAGACCGCCAGATCGTGCGTTTTTCCGAGGTCCTGTCGACGCCGGAATACGATAATGCCAAGTCGCCGGTAACGCTGGCGCTGGGGCACGATATCGGTGGCAAACCGGTCATTACTGATCTGGCAAAAATGCCCCACTTGCTGGTGGCAGGTACAACTGGTTCCGGCAAGTCGGTGGGTGTGAACGCGATGATCCTGTCGATCCTGTTCAAGTCCGGCCCGGAAGACGCCAAGCTGATCATGATCGACCCGAAGATGCTTGAGCTGTCGATCTACGAAGGCATCCCGCACTTGTTGTGTCCGGTTGTAACCGACATGAAAGACGCTGCCAACGCGTTGCGCTGGAGCGTCGCCGAGATGGAGCGCCGCTACAAGCTGATGGCGAAAATGGGCGTGCGTAACCTGTCTGGTTTCAACCAGAAGGTCAAAGACGCCCAGGATGCCGGAGAGCCGCTGGTCGATCCGTTGTACAAGCGCGAAAGCATCCACGACGAAGCACCGCTGCTGACCAAACTGCCCACAATCGTGGTGGTGGTCGATGAGTTCGCCGACATGATGATGATCGTCGGCAAGAAGGTCGAAGAACTCATCGCGCGTATTGCCCAGAAAGCCCGTGCTGCCGGTATCCACCTGATTCTGGCCACCCAGCGTCCGTCGGTGGATGTCATTACCGGTCTCATCAAGGCCAACATCCCGACGCGCATGGCGTTTCAGGTGTCGAGCAAGATCGACTCCCGGACCATCATTGATCAGGGTGGTGCCGAGCAGTTGCTGGGTCATGGTGACATGCTTTACATGCCGCCCGGCACCAGCCTGCCGATCCGTGTACACGGTGCCTTCGTTTCCGATGAAGAGGTGCATCGTGTGGTGGAGGCCTGGAAACTGCGCGGTTCTCCAGAGTATAACGACGACATCCTTGCGGGCGTGGAAGAGGCCGGTAGCGGCTTCGACGGCGGCAGTGGCGAGGGCGGTGAGGACAGCGAGAGCGACGCGCTTTACGATGAAGCGGTGAAGTTCGTGCTTGAAAGCCGTCGCGCATCGATTTCCGCCGTACAGCGCAAGCTCAAGATCGGTTACAACCGCGCCGCACGAATGATCGAGGCAATGGAAATGGCCGGTGTCGTAACCTCGATGAATACCAACGGATCGCGTGAAGTCCTGGCCCCTGGCCCTGTTCGCGACTGAGTTCTATCACCCCGGATTGCATCGGCGGCGTGCAGTGCGCGCCGCCGTACCATCATCGACTCCAAAGAGGAATCCCATGCGTCTTATCCGCATGCTGTTGGCCACCGCACTGACCTTCTCCGTGATCCCCGCCCATGCCGACAGCAAGGACGTGGCCCGTCTGACGCAACTGCTGGAAAAGTCCCAGACCCTGAGCGCGCGCTTTTCGCAGTTGACCCTGGACGGTGGCGGGACTCAATTGCAGGAGACTACCGGTGAAATGGCGTTGCAGCGTCCGGGCCTGTTCAACTGGCACACCGATGCGCCTCAGGAACAGTTGATGGTCTCTGACGGCAAGAAGGTCTCGTTGTGGGACCCGGACCTGGAGCAGGTCACTATCAAGAAACTCGATCAGCGTCTGACCCAGACGCCGGCATTGCTGCTGTCCGGTGATGTGTCCAAAATCAGCGAAAGCTTCGATATCACCGCAAAGGAGGCGGGGGGGGTGATCGACTTCGTGCTCAAGCCCAAGACCAAGGACACGCTGTTTGACAGCCTTCGCCTGTCGTTTCGCAACGGCATCATCAACGACATGCAGTTGATTGACAGCGTCGGTCAGCGAACCAATATCCTGTTCACAGGCGTCAAGGCCAACGAGCCTATTGCCGCCAGCAAGTTTCAGTTCCAGATTCCCAAGGGCGCTGATGTCATTCAAGAGTAAAAGGGCCTATTCCTGATCATGGATCTGTTCAGCCGCGAACCGATAGCTCAGCCTCTGGCTGCACGTTTGCGTGCTACCAATCTGGACGAATACGTTGGTCAGGAGCACGTGCTCGCACAGGGCAAGCCTTTGCGCGAGGCGCTGGAACAAGGCGCTTTGCACTCGATGATTTTCTGGGGGCCGCCGGGTGTGGGCAAGACCACCCTGGCAAGGCTGCTGGCCAAAGTGTCGGATGCGCATTTCGAGACTGTTTCTGCGGTGCTGGCGGGGGTCAAGGAGATTCGGCAGGCGGTCGAGGTTGCCAGGCAGCAGGCCGGCCAGTATGGCAAGCGCACGATCCTGTTCGTTGACGAAGTCCACCGTTTCAACAAGTCGCAGCAGGATGCGTTCCTCCCGTACGTTGAAGATGGCACGCTGATCTTCATTGGTGCGACCACCGAGAACCCTTCGTTCGAGCTCAATAACGCCCTGCTGTCCCGAGCCCGTGTCTACGTGCTCAAGAGCCTCGACGAGGCGGCGCTGCGCAAGTTGGTCAATCGCGCGCTCACCGAGGACCGCGGGCTGGGTCAGCGCAAACTGACCCTGAGTGACGAAGGCTTTGCGATTCTGATGTCAGCCGCTGACGGTGACGGGCGGCGCATGCTCAACCTGCTGGAGAATGCATCCGATCTGGCCGAGGACGGCAGTGAGATTGACATCGAGTTGTTGCAGAGCCTGCTCGGCGACAGTCGGCGTCGCTTCGACAAGGGGGGCGAAGCGTTTTACGACCAGATATCGGCGCTGCACAAATCCATACGCGGTTCGAACCCCGATGCAGCCCTGTACTGGTTCGCGCGGATGATCGACGGTGGCTGCGATCCGCTGTACCTCGCTCGTCGTGTGGTGCGCATGGCCAGCGAGGACATCGGCAATGCCGACCCGCGTGCGTTGCCGTTGTGCATGTCGGCGTGGGATGTTCAGGAGCGCCTTGGCAGCCCCGAAGGTGAACTGGCAGTGGCGCAGGCGATTGTCTATCTGGCTTGCGCGCCTAAAAGCAACGCGGTCTACATGGCATTCAAGGCCGCCATGCGCGAAGCCGGCGAGCACGGGTCTCTTGAGGTGCCGCTGCACTTGCGCAACGCGCCGACCAAGCTGATGAAGCAACTCGGTTATGGCGAAGAATACCGATACGCCCACGACGAGCCGGACGCCTACGCGGCAGGCGAGGACTATTTTCCGGACGAACTGGCACCGCGTCAGTATTACCAGCCAGTGCCTCGCGGCCTCGAGCTGAAGATTGGTGAAAAGCTCAGGCACCTGAGCGCACTGGACGAGGCCAGCCCTCGCAAGCGGAGAAAGTGATGATTCAAACCATTCTTGCGGTGTCGATTGCCGGGATCGCTGGTACATTATTGCGATTCGCCACCGGCACCTGGGTCAGTGCCAACTGGCCGCGTTATTTCTATGCGGCAACGCTGGCCGTCAACATTGTCGGCTGTCTGATTATCGGTGTGCTGTACGGCCTGTTTTTGTTACGCCCGGAAGTCCCCATCGAAATTCGTGCCGGCCTTATCGTCGGTTTTGTAGGCGGTCTTACGACCTTTTCATCCTTTTCACTGGATACGCTGCGCTTGTTGGAAAGCGGGCAAGTACCGCTGGCTCTGGGCTATGCCGGTATCAGTGTATTCGGCGGGCTGCTCGCGACCTGGGTTGGCCTGTCCCTGACCAGACTTTGATAGACGAGAGAACGATATGCTCGATTCCAAACTGTTACGTACTCAACTTCAGGACGTAGCGGATCGCTTGGCTTCCCGTGGCTTTACACTGGATGTGGCTCGCATTGAATCGCTGGAAGCCCAGCGCAAGGTGGTGCAGACCCGCACCGAACAGTTGCAGGCCGAGCGCAATGCACGTTCCAAGTCCATCGGTCAGGCCAAGCAACGGGGCGAAGACACGGCACCGTTGATGGCAGACGTCGAGCGTATGGGCAACGAGCTGAGCGAAGGCAAGGTCGAGCTGGACGCGATCCAGTCCGAGCTGGACGCGCTGGTGCTGAATATTCCGAACCTGCCTCACGAGTCAGTGCCAGTAGGCGCCGATGAAGAAGGCAACGTTGAAGTGCGTCGCTGGGGCACGCCGACCGCCTTCGATTTTGAGGTCAAGGACCACGTCGCGCTGGGCGAAAAGTTCGGCTGGCTGGATTTCGAGACCGCCGCCAAGCTGTCCGGCGCGCGTTTCGCCTTGTTGCGCGGCCCCATCGCGCGCCTGCACCGCGCACTGGCGCAGTTCATGATCAACCTGCACATCAACGAGCATGGCTACGAAGAGACCTACACGCCTTATCTGGTGCAGGCACCTGCGCTGCAAGGCACGGGTCAACTGCCGAAGTTCGAGGAAGACCTGTTCAAGATCTCGCGCGAAGGTGAAGCCGATCTGTACCTGATCCCGACGGCTGAAGTGTCGCTGACCAACATTGTGTCCGGTGAAATTCTTGACGCAAAACAACTGCCGCTCAAGTTCGTTGCCCACACGCCATGCTTCCGCAGCGAAGCCGGCGCATCGGGCCGTGACACGCGCGGGATGATTCGCCAGCACCAGTTCGACAAGGTCGAGATGGTCCAGATCGTTGCGCCGGACGACTCGATGGCCGCCCTGGAATCGCTGACCGGCAACGCCGAGCGTGTTCTGCAGTTGCTGGAGCTCCCGTACCGTACGCTGGCGCTGTGTACCGGCGACATGGGTTTCAGCGCTGTGAAGACTTACGACCTGGAAGTGTGGATTCCGAGTCAGGACAAGTACCGCGAGATCTCTTCGTGCTCCAACTGTGGTGATTTCCAGGCGCGTCGCATGCAGGCGCGCTGGCGCAACCCGGAAACCGGCAAGCCGGAGCTGGTCCATACCCTCAACGGTTCCGGGCTGGCAGTGGGCCGTACACTTGTTGCGGTGCTGGAAAACTACCAGCAGGCCGACGGCTCGATTCGTGTGCCGGATGTGCTTAAACCGTACATGGGTGGCCTTGAGGTCATCGGTTAAATGGAGTTTCTGCCGCTGTTTCATAACCTGCGTGGCAGCCGGGTACTGGTGGTCGGTGGCGGTGAGATTGCCCTGCGCAAATCCCGCCTGATCGCTGATGCCGGGGCGGTGCTGCGCGTGGTCGCACCGGAAATAGAAACCCAGTTGCGTGAGCTGGTCGCAAGCAGCGGCGGTGAGTTGATCCTGCGTGGTTACAGTGAAAGCGACCTTGATGGCTGCGTGCTGATTATTGCCGCGACGGACGACGAACCACTCAACGCTCAGGTTTCCCACGATGCCCGGCTGCGTTGCGTGCCGGTCAATGTGGTGGATGCTCCGGCGCTGTGTACCGTGATATTTCCCGCCATTGTTGACCGTTCGCCATTGGTGATCGCCGTGTCCAGTGGCGGCGACGCGCCGGTTCTCGCGCGTTTGATCCGTGCCAAGCTGGAGACCTGGATTCCCTCTACTTATGGGCAACTTGCCGGGCTTGCCGCGCGTTTTCGTCATCAAGTCAAAGGCCTGTTTCCGAACGTGCAGCAGCGCCGCGCCTTCTGGGAAGAGGTTTTTCAGGGGGCCATTGCCGATCGCCAGCTGGCCGGGCAGGGGGCCGAGGCCGAGCGTCTGCTGATTGCCAAGATCGCGGGTGAGCCGCCTCCGGAAACCGGTGAGGTCTATCTCGTGGGGGCTGGTCCCGGTGATCCCGACCTGCTGACTTTCCGTGCCTTGCGCCTGATGCAGCAAGCCGATGTGGTGCTGTACGACCGTCTTGTGGCACCGACCATTCTTGACCTGTGCCGTCGCGATGCCGAGCGTGTCTATGTCGGCAAGCGTCGTGCAGAGCATGCTGTTCCTCAGGAACAGATCAATCAGCAACTGGTTGCCTTGGCCAAACAAGGCAAACGGGTCGTGCGCCTGAAAGGTGGCGATCCCTTTATCTTCGGTCGTGGTGGCGAAGAGATCGAAGAGCTGGCCGCGCACGGTATTCCGTTTCAGGTGGTTCCAGGCATTACCGCTGCCAGTGGTTGCGCGGCGTACGCGGGCATACCGCTGACGCATCGTGATCATGCGCAGTCTGTGCGTTTCATCACCGGCCACCTGAAAAACGGTACGACAGACCTGCCGTGGTCTGATCTGGTGGCGCCCGCTCAGACGCTGGTGTTCTATATGGGGCTGATCGGTTTGCCGATCATCTGCGAGGAACTGATCAGGCACGGTCGTTCTGCCGATACGCCGGCGGCGCTGGTTCAGCAGGGCACTACCGTCAATCAGCGGGTGTTCACGGGCACCTTGGCCAACTTGCCGCAGATGGTTGCCGAGCATGAGGTTCATGCGCCCACGCTGGTGATCATCGGTGAAGTGGTCAAGCTACGTGAGAAGCTGGCCTGGTTCGAAGGCGCTCAGGCGACGCTCTGATGCCTGAAGGGGATAGCCCCCGTTCAGGGCTATCCGGCTTTCCAGCTATTAGCCTTCGCGGGCAGGCGCCTATTGGCTCCAGACACCCTTTCCGGACAGCCGCTCACGATCATGAGCGGCTTGCAGGTCAAGTGCAGGCCCCTTTGGAATGATGCCGGTCGGGTTGATGGTGCGGTGGCTGCCGTAGTAGTGGCCTTTGATGTGCTCAAAGTCCACCGTCTCGGCGATGCCCGGCCATTGGTAAAGCTCGCGCAGCCAGTTGCTCAGGTTTGGATAGTCCGCAATGCGCCGCAGGTTGCATTTGAAGTGGCTGTAATACACCGCATCAAAGCGAACCACGCTGGTGAACAGGCGGATGTCGGCCTCGGTCAAGTGCTCGCCGGCCAGATAACGCTTCTCACCCAAGCGCTTTTCCAGCGCATCGAGTTCGGCGAATACATCGTCAAAGGCGTCTTCATAAGCGCCTTGCGACGTCGCAAAACCTGCCCGATACACGCCGTTGTTGACGTTCGGGTAAATCTGCTCGTTGAGTTCGTCAATGGTCGGCTGTAACGCCGGGGGGTAGAAATCCAGCGTATTGCCGGTCAGTTCGTCGAACGCGGAATTGAACATGCGGATGATTTCCGCCGATTCGTTGCTGACGATGCGTTGCTGCTGTTTGTCCCACAACACCGGAACCGTGACCCGGCCCGTGTATCGAGGGTCATCGGCCGTGTAGCGCTGGTGAAAGAACTGAAAATCATCCAGTGCATCGCCGCTGGAGCCTTTCTGCTGATCGAAGGTCCAGCCGTTTTCCAGCATCAGCCAACTGACAACTGAAACATCTATCAGATTTTCCAGGCCTTTCAGCTTGCGCAGAATCAGCGTGCGGTGGGCCCAAGGGCACGCCAGTGACACGTAAAGGTGGTAGCGACCTGCTTCGGCAGCAAAGCCACCTTCACCGGAAGGCCCCGGCTGCCCGTCCACGGTCACCCAACTGCGGCGCTGAGCATTTTCGCGCTGGAAAGCGCCGTCTTTGCTGCTTTCATACCACTGGTCTTGCCAGCGTCCTTCGACCAGAAGGCCCATGTCTGACTCCCGTTGCTGAGTGATGAAACTTGGAGGTCAGCTCAGGCGCATCAGTTCGATCTGAAAAGCGCAGGATTATGGACCTTGGTCATCGCCGCAGCCGATAAGTCAGAGGGTTTTGTCGCGGCGATCCCAGAACACGTGCGCCTGCCGAAACGCCTCCTCACGGACGACGCCCAGACCGCGCAGGGCAAGTGCCATGGTCGAGATCAAGGCCAGTTGCGGGTAGCTGTCCTCTGTTTCACCGCGCCACAATGCTAGCAGTTGTTGCGGATCCAGCGTTGCCGGTTTGACATGGCGACGCGGGGAGAGCGCTGGCCACTCCTCGTCCCACGGCTGACCGCCGGTGGTGCCGTACAGATGGCTGATGGTGTCGGGGTTGATCTCGATTTCGCCGCCGTCACCCTTGACCACGATGGCGTTGTCGCCCAGCAGACTGCTGGCATCGCGATGCACGCTTTGATAGCCCGGATGAAAGATGCTTTGCAGGCCACAACGGGCCTGCAACGGGTTGAGAATGCGCGCCAGTGAGTGGATCGGCGAGCGCAGGCCCAGCGTGTTGCGCAGGTCGATCATGCGTTGTAACTGCGGTGCCCAGTCCGCGAGCGGTATGAACGCCAGGTTGCCTTGCTCGAGCGAGGTGCCTACCGATGCCCAGTTGCGGCACAGCGGGATGTTCAACAGACCCAGCAACTGCTCGGTGTACAGGCGGCCCGCCGTGTGTGCGCCACCGCCATGCAGGAGGATCTTCACGCCGTTCTGCGCCAGGCATTTTGCGGCCAGCAAGTACCACGGCAGATGACGCTTTTTGCCGGCATAGGTCGGCCAGTCGATGTCGACCGGTATGGGCGGGGCATTCAGACGCTCACGCAGCGCTTCGGTAAAACCTGCCAGTTCCTCGGGGCTTTCTTCCTTGTGCCGCAGCAGCATCAGGAATGCGCCGAGCTGCGTGTCCTCGACCTTTTCATCAAGCAGCATGCCCATCGCCTCGCGTGCTTCTTCGCGGGTCAGGTTGCGCGCGCCGCGCTTTCCTTTGCCCAGAATGCGGACGAAAGGGGCAAAGGGATGTTCTTCTGGCGTTTCGGTCACCAGTGGGGCGTAATCGGTCATATGCAATTGGTCGGCTTTGGCAGGCCCGCCAGCTTGGCGGCAAGTTTGGCGGGGGTGCCATTGAACAGGCGATTGAGGTGCAGGCTGTTGCCTTTTTCCACGCCCAGCTTGAGCGCGGTGTATTTGATCAGCGGCCGGGTGGCGGGCGAAAGCTGAAACTCGTCGTAGAAATCCCGCAGCAACTGCAGAATCTCGCTGTGTTCGGCGCTCACGACAATGCCTTCCTCGGCAGCCAGTGCATGAGCAACGTCCATTGACCAGTCGTTGAGGTCCTTGAGAAACCCGTCCTTGTCCAGCTCGATGCTGCGTCCTCCAATGATCAACTGTTTCATAACCAGGTATTGACCTTGTCGAAGCGCAGCGACAGTTCCACGAAAGTCGGGTAGTCGATGCTGTCTATGCCAGGCAGAAGCGTCAGGTTGCGCGCCTTGATGTCTTCATCGAGCGCAAACAACCTGGCGGAGCCGATCAGCGTTTGCAGGGTCTGCAAGCGAGCGCCGGAGAACAGCAGTGCATAAGTGGCGTCGCCACACAGCAACAAACCGTCCTCATCGCCCAGCAGGCTCATGCAGCTGTCCAGGCGATTGTCGTCAAAGGGGGAGTGGGAAAGAACGTGCAAGGTAGCCATCAGATCGTAATCACCTCGTCATAGCGGTCAAAAAGTGCCGACAACCCGGACCGGGCTGGCAACTGATTGATCTCCTCACTCAGGGTGCTGGTGGCAATACCGCGCTCTGCAAGGCTTTGCCCGCAGGCATACAAGTCTTCGACGCCAAACATCGACAGGGCCTTCAGGTTTGCGGTCAGGTCCTTCTGCTGCAAGGCTGTCGGTGCTTGTTGTGGCAACAATTGAAAAACGCCGTCATCCATGAACAGCAGGCCGACCGGCAGATCGAATGCACCGCCCGCCAGCACGATGTCCAGCGCTTCACGGGCGCCGGGACCGGACCACGGCGACTGCCGGCTGACAATCAATAATGATCGGGGCATTTCACGGTCCTCCGAAGCAGATAAGGCGATCAGCCGATTGCACCGCATCGTGCAACTGGCCCAGCCCAGACAATTCCCACGGCTCATGCAGATTCGCCGCTGGCCGTTGGTAACGTTCGGTTTCCTGGCTATCGAGCACGCCACGACGCAGTGCGGCAGCAATGCACACCACACCGTCCAGGCTGTGCTCGGCGATGAAATCACGCCATTGCAGCGCTATATCCTGTTCATCCTGTGGTGTCACGACATTGGCCGAAGCGCTGTGAACGCCGTCCTGATAAAAAAACAGCCGGACAATCTCATGGCCGCCGGCGAGCGCAGCTCTTGCGAACAGCAGAGCACGCCGAGAGGAGGGCGCATGCGCGGCGGAAAAAAGCGAAATGGCGAATTTCATGATCGACTCTGCCAACAAAACATGAGCAATGATAAAGAATTCATGAGCGTGCGTGTGGCTTTGCCGCGAAAGTGCATGACGTTTGCCTGGCTGGCGCCCGCGCCGATGCGCCGCACGGCACGCTCAAGGTCAGATGCAGAGGCGAGCAGCCTGTGCGGATCAGCGTTCGGCTGATATATAACGGTTGAACATCAATCCATGAAAATATAGCACTTATCGTTTCAAAGTGTGTCCGGCAGACTCCTCGATCACAAGCGCTGACAAGCACTCTAATAAGATCGCTGGAGAATAAACATGAACGGCTCATCCCTTCATAAAACTGCGTCCGCCCGGTCCCGGGCCGGCGCGGTATTTCGCGTCACCTCAGGCAACTTCCTCGAGCAGTTCGATTTTTTCCTGTTTGGCTTTTACGCCACTCAAATCGCCGCTGTCTTCTTCCCCGCGACCAGCGAGTTCGCCTCGCTGATGATGACGTTTGCAGTCTTCGGTGCGGGCTTCCTTATGCGTCCACTGGGTGCTTTGATTCTCGGTGCCTACATCGATGACGTGGGGCGCCGCAAAGGTTTGATCGTGACCCTGTCGATCATGGCCAGCGGCACGCTGCTCATTGTGTTGGTGCCCGGCTACGCGAGCATCGGGCTCTGGGCACCGGCGCTGGTGTTGATAGGGCGTTTGCTACAAGGGTTCTCGGCCGGAGCCGAGCTGGGTGGGGTGTCGGTTTATCTGGCCGAGATGGCCACGCCGGGTCGCAAAGGCTTCTACACCAGCTGGCAATCCGGCAGTCAGCAGGTGGCTATCGTCGTTGCTGCTGCCTTGGGGTATGCCCTTAATCAGTGGATGGCCCCCGCGGCAGTGGCCGATTGGGGCTGGAGGATTCCGTTCGCCATCGGCTGCCTGATCATTCCGTTCATTTTCCTGCTGCGTCGCAGCCTTCAGGAAACCGAAGAGTTCGCCACCCGCACGCACCGGCCAAGCATGCGCCAGGTGTTTGCGACCCTCTTGCAGAACTGGCGCGTAGTGGTTGCAGGCATGCTGATGGTTGCGATGACGACAACGACGTTCTATCTGATCACCATCTACGCACCCACGTTTGGCAAAACCGTGTTGAACCTGAGTACTGGTGATGCGCTGCTGGTGACCTTGCTGGTCGGTGTGTCCAATTTTGTCTGGTTGCCCATCGGCGGCATGCTGAGTGACCGTTTCGGGCGCAAGCCACTGCTGGTGGCAATGACGCTGCTGACCATCGTCAGTGCTTACCCCGCACTGTCCTTCCTCGCTCAGGCGCCCAGCTTCGGTCACATGCTGGAAGTATTGCTGTGGTTCTCGTGCCTCTACGGCTTGTACAACGGCGCAATGATCCCCGCGCTGGCTGAAATCATGCCGGTAGAAGTTCGTGTTGCCGGATTCTCTCTGGCCTACAGCCTGGCGACGGCGGTTTTTGGTGGTTTTACCCCGGCCATATCGACCTGGCTCATCCACCTGACCGGCGACAAGGCCGCGCCTGCTTACTGGATGACGTTCGCTGCAGCGTGCGCGCTGGGCGCGACACTGGTGCTGTACCGACACATTTCAGCCCGCCCGCAATTGGCTGTGTAATCAAGGAAAATGAAGATGAAATCATTGCATAAACATCAACTGGCACTGCTGTTTCTGGGCTGTGTTGCAGTCAGCGCCGCGGCTCAGGCCGAAGAGCTCAAGGTCATGACCTCCGGTGGTTTTACTGCCGCCTATTCGCTGCTCGGTCCTCAATACGCAGCGTCTTCCGGTGACACGCTGGAGACCATTCTCGGCCCTTCGATGGGCAAGGCACCCGAGGCTATTCCCAATCGCCTGGCCCGGGGCGAGCACGCCGATGTGGTGATCATGGTGGGTTATGCGCTCGACGACCTGATCAAGCAGGGCAAGGTGGATCCGGCATCGCGCGTCGAACTGGCTGATTCGCGCATCGGCATGGTCGTGAAGCAGGGCGCAGCCAAGCCCTCGATCGCAACCGACAGCGAGCTGAAAGACACGCTGCTCAAGGCCCGGTCGGTCGCGTACTCGGACAGCGCCAGTGGCATGTACATCGAAAAAGAGCTGTTCAAGAAACTGGGCATTCAGCAACAGCTTGCGCCGAAAAGCAAAATGATCGAGCGCATTCCGGTCGCCTCGGTGGTTGCCAAAGGGGACTACGAACTGGGCTTTCAGCAGGTTGCCGAGTTGTTGCCGATCCCCGGCGTGACATTCGTGGCGAAGATTCCGGAAGACGTCCAGTCGATCACACGTTACGCGGCAGGCATTCCGGTCAATGCGGAGCATCCGAAGCAGGCCAAAGCCTTGCTGGAGTACCTCGCATCGCCCAAAGCGCAGGCCGCCGTGCAGTCGACGGGTCTGGATTCAGTTCCCGACTGATCGAGACGGCATTCTTCTGACCAGCCGTTCCAGTTCCAGGGCGGCAGGTGTCAGCGTTCGGCCCCGACGTTTGATCAGCCCTACGTTACGGACCACTTCAGGCTCAACCAATGGCACGCTCACCAGAAACGGGTGAGCGGTCATCGGCATGGCAATCGAAGGCACCGCTGCCACGCCCAGCCCGGCCTCCACAAGACCGATCATGGTCGTGACATGCCGCGTTTCGCAGATGCTTTCCCGTTGCGGGCGTGAGGACATCAGTGCCTGATCCAGCACCAGCCGGTTACCTGAAGTAATGTCCAGGGCTATATAGTCGAAGCGGTACATCTCGTCCCAACTGACACTTTGCCGTGTCGCAAGCGGATGATCGCGACGGCACGCCATCACGTAGTGCTCCTGCAAAAGCAGTTCGAAGTCGACCTCCGGCGCCAGGTTGCCGCTGAAACTCACCCCGAAATCTGCCTCGCCCAAGGCAACCGCGCTATTGACCTCGTTGGCGCTGGCGTCCATGACCTTGATTCTGATTTTTGGAAACAGCTCGTGGAACGCGCTGATGACCTGCGGCAGGAAGTAGTAAGCCGCTGACGGCACGCATGCGATGGTGACATTGCCCATCCGGGTGGAGCCGACCTCGCCGATGGTCATCAAGGCGATGTCCAGGTCGTCCAGAATTCGCTCGACCTGAGGCAGAAAGGCGCGGCCGACAGTGGTCAGGCTGACCTTGCGCGTGGTGCGTTCGAACAGCTTCACATTCAGTGCGGATTCGAGCTTTTCTATGCGACGACTGAGGGCCGGCTGGGTGATCTGCACAGTGTCCGCTGCCTTGCGGAAGCTGCCATTCTCGACCACGGCGCGGAATGCCTGGAGGTCGTTGAGATCAAAATTGATGGGCATTGCGAGACCGGATGATTAATACGTGATGAACATCAATATATCAGAGCGAGCCGGTCTGGCCTCGATGAGATTTGCCCGGCACGTGCCCGGTCCACCGGTTTGCCACGCCCCGCAACGCGTCAATCAGCAACCAGCGTCGCGCCCTTCATTGGCATGTTGCGCGTC
Source organism: Pseudomonas graminis (assembly GCF_002093745.1). Classification (GTDB taxonomy): domain Bacteria; phylum Pseudomonadota; class Gammaproteobacteria; order Pseudomonadales; family Pseudomonadaceae; genus Aquipseudomonas. Next base: position 118,912 of record NZ_MTSB01000014.1, on the reverse strand, counting down.
TGTTATCAGGTGCGGTTGAACCAGACGAATACGCCGCTCGACATGATAAGCGCCGTCATCGTTGTGGCGCAGGTAGATGCGCCGGCACTGGTCGCACTGCCAGACGGTGGATTGGTTGTAAGGGTAATAGCGAGGAGCTATCGGAGCGTCAGGCGACCAATAAAGCGTGCCCTCGGGGTGATATTCATCGATGGTCGCTTCTTCAGGTGAGTACTGCGCCAGCGTTCCCAATTTTTTGAACGCCTCTTCATGATAGCCCACTGGCCAACTGCTCCAGCCCGCGAGATCCCGCTGAAGGCAGCTACAGTCAGTGGGTGCAGCCGATGACGGTGTGGTCAGCGCGAGTAAGGCCTGAGCGTCCATGAATGAGTCCATTTCGAGTATCTCCTGGTGGAAAGCCTGCTGGGAGCAGGCTCGCATGGTACTCCAGGTCGCCGTCGTTGCTCGACAATCTTCTACCGGTTTTCTGGCCCGCTGTTGCACCAATGGCACTCGATAGCCCTTTTCAAATGCAACACCTGCCGCAGCGCTAGCCTTTAGCCTTCTGTTCGGCGCAGGCAAGCAGTACCGAGTTGGCGATGACTTCGGCCGCCTGGTCGATCTGTGCAAGGTTGAGGTAGGAGGGCGCGATTCGCAGATGGCGTCCTGTGGTATCCAGGCCGTGACAATGGGTCGCTCCCGCCGGGGTCATTTTCACCCCTGCCTGCGCAGCAATCGCAACCACGCGTCCGGCCAGCCCTTCGGGCACCAGAAGCGAGATGAAGTAGCCGCCAAGCGGTGTTGACCAACTGACGCCCGAAATACCCCCAAGTTCTCGACTGAAGGTGCGCAAGACTCGATCAAACTTTGAGCCGAGAGACTGGCCATGGCGCTGCATGTGTGCGATGAGGTTTTCTGGCGTCTGAAAAAACATCAGGTGCCTGACCTGATTGACCTTGTCTGGGCCAATGGTTTTATGTTGACGGCATGCCAGCCACCAGCGAACGGTCTCAGGGCTGCCTCCAATCATGGCGATACCGGCGCTCGGAACGACCATTTTCGACGTCGATGAGAACATGATCGGACGGTCAGGGTTGCCATTGCTGACACATGTTTCGTAGATATTGCTTATTTGCGGACCCGGCATGTCAAAATCGTGGACCGCGTAGGCGTTGTCCCAGAATAACTTGAAGTCCCGAGCCGCCGTTGTCATGCGTGCGAGTCGGCTGACCACCGCCTCGCTGAAGGTCGCCCCATTGGGATTGGCATGCCTGGGCACACACCACATGCCTCGCACGTTGGGGTCGGACGCGACAATCCGCTCGACTTCATCCATGTCCGGGCCATGTTCATTCATGGCGACGGGGATCATCTCTATCCCGTAATACTCACAGATTGAAAAGTGGCGATCGTAGCCAGGCTCCGGGCAGATAAAACGGACCTTATCGGCTTTGCCCCAAGGCGATGTGCCGGGAAAGCCTTTGATCCATGCATGTGCAATGGCTTCGTGCATCAATGACAGGCTGGAATTCTCGCCGATAGCAATCTGATCACCCGGGAGGTTCAGCATGACGGGGCCGAAGAGGTCACGCACTTCCTTGACGCCCTGAAGCCCGCCGTAGTTAAGCCAGTCCTGGCCATCAGCAGATGCAAACTGATGCGTTCCCGGAAGGCTGAGAAAGTCTCGCGACAGGGATATCTGCTCTGGCGAGGGCAGCCCTCGGGTCATGTTGATGGGGTCGAGGCGCTCGCAGAAACGCGTGTGTTTTTCTTGCAGCGTCTGGAGGTCAGGCAGTGGTGGGCAGGTGCTGGGCATCGTATCAAACTCCTGTAAGAAAGGTCATGGCGATGAAAAAGCCAAGGCAGATAAAGAGGGTTTTGAATACGCCTCTGAACCGTGCAGCGATGAACACCGCGAGGCAAAGAGTTGCCAGCTTGAGCAGCACCGTGTGATTGCTGAAATGGCCCATCAAGTTGCTGTAATACGTTTCGCCCAGCAACGCGGAGTAAATGATGCCGCCCATGACGCCAAACGCCGCGTAGTTCAAAAAGCGGTAGATGAGCCCGTCGGACGCTATCTGGAGTTTGTGAAAGACCAGGATGGGAAGGGCACGCAGTGCGTAGGACCCGACCGACGCGATGAGGATAATCGTCCAGTTATTCATTTTGCGTTCCGTTCAAACAGTTCGTCCCAGAGCAGCAGCGCGCCACCCAACACAAAAGGGACCACGAAGATCTGGTATTCGTGAAGGTAGCTGCCAACGATAGGGGTCAATATGAAGCCAGCAATCGTTGCAATCAGCGGTTTGAGCTTCGGCCATGCCAGTGAAGCAAGTACGGTGAAGTGGATGGGCAGAATCACGCTGATGACCGACTGCATGAAGGGGTTTTGCTCTCCGCTGATCCAGAACCCGAGACCGGTTGCGATAATTGCGATTGTCAGGGTGCTGATGCCGCAGCCGAGGTAGTAGTCGTAGATGTCGGCGATCTTGTCTTTTCTGGCATTGGACAGGGTAAACGTTGAAATCGAGAGCAATTGCGCCGAGAGCAACGCTTTCCACAGCGGCACGCCCTTGAAATGCTCTGTCAGTACGGACGACATGATCAGAAACCGGAAGTTGACCACCAGGGTGGTGAACAGGATCGACATGATCGTGAGGTTTTCGCCATGCTGGGCAATGAACACCTGCAGCGGCGCGGCATGCACCGTAAAGGTCATGGTCAAAGCCTGAAGCCCGTTGAACCCGGCGTCCCGACAGGCTGCACCAATGGAGAAAAACAGGAACATGAAGGTCAGGCACACGGGGAGTGAGTCCACACAGCCTTCAGCGAAGGAGCTACGGGGGCTTAGACGCCGGCTGCCGGATGACGGTGTGGACGATAATGGATTGCCCATAAAAAACCTCAACGCCGACGACGGTGTTACCCGTCGTCAGCACTTCATATTATCGAGCGGAGGACGCTACGAGTTGGTTGAGAAAGTCGACGCTGCCGCGCAGGGTGCCGCCGCGCGTTTCAAAGCCCACCATGCCCTTCCAGCCGGTGTACTGGATGGCATCCACCAAGCCTGTGAAGTTAAGGTTGCCACGGCCCAGCGGGAAATGTGAATCCCGGTCGCCGTTGTTGTCACTGAACGACATGCCGACCACCCGAGGGGTGAACTTCCAGAAGAAGGAGAGGGGATCACCTTCGTTCACGTAAGCGTGTGATACGTCCAGGAACATGTGCAGACCGGGCACCGAATTGAGCACACGCTCAACTTCGTCTTCCGTGGTGCAAATGTAATAGAACGGATGAAAACGGGTGTAGTTACACAGGTTCTCCAGCCATATCTCCACACCGCGCTCTTTGCCGTAGGCGACCAGTTCCTGAAGGTTTGCAATGAGGCGCTCCAGGCCTTTCTCGCGGGCTTCCTTGACCAGACGCGGCTCCACAACGCCGCCGCCGTGAACGATAAGAGGCGCGCCGCCGAGTGCTGCGCATATATCGACTTCTTGCTTGACGTAAGCCAGCGCCGCTGCAGCGAGCGCATCGACGTCGCTGCCCAGCGGGGCTTTGAAGTTGCCATGAAAGATCGGTTTCAACCCGGTGGCGTCGATCATCTCGTTCAGCGCAGCAATGCGCGCCGCGGTGAAGTCGGCCGGACGCTCGCCTTCCAGGCTACCGTCGATGTACCAGTGGCTATAACCTTGTTCAAGTGCGGTCTGTAACCCGGCTTCTGCACTGAGGTAGTCCTGGAGTGCAGTAGCGGTCATGAACCCCGGCCAGGTCTCCGGGCCTGAGAATTCGACGGCATCACGTTTGGGCGAATCAATCACGGTTTCCATGTGTCTTCTCCACAGTCCAATTGTAGTTATTATGAAATGAGGTAAAGCCTTATCGCCGGTCTGCATGAAGGGACAGGCGCCAGGCGATGTACAGATCATCTACCAATCTGCGTTTGGGAGAACCTATCAGTTTGACAGGTTGGATTGCCCCCCTTGCTCGGCTAGTGCGTCCAGTGTTTTGCGGTTGAGCGCAATGGAGAGTGCAACAGCGCGCTCTACTCCGACCCTTTGAGCGGGGCCGAGCCGCTGAATATCCAGGCCCAGCCGGATCAGCAGTTTCTCGACACCCACGGTGGTGACCGTCACGAACTGCTTCAAGCCTCGCTCTACACCGAAATACACAACGGCTCTGATGGCGATGAGGGATTGGTCAGAAAACGCGTACGGGCGTCCGCTTTGCTGGCAGATCGCGAACCGGCTCAGTTCCCAGGTATCTTCAGCGCACGGCGCAGGAGAGCCGGCCAGGAGTTCCGGAAAGGTATCGGCGAGCATGTTTGGCCCCGTGGTGGGCAGTAGCCGCCAGCACCCCGAGACACTTTCTTCCCGGTCGGCGTCCTGAAGAATCATGTAATAAGGGTTCAAGGCATCGTAGCCGTCGATTTCCATCCCGCAGATAACGCTGACCTCCCAGGCTTTTTTATCGCGAAAGACTCTCGCCCGCAGCGCATGCATTTTTTGCAGACGAACACTGTCGAAGTTGCTTCTTGCATCAATGGCTATGGTCATGAACGTCACCTCGGAAAGAGGGACTTTTATATATCCGATGTGGATAACCGGCAGCCTATCAATCTGATAGGTAGGCGCTGCTGCGGCGGTCGATTAGGGTGCTGGTATCGAGCGAAGGTGTGGACATGGAGACTGAGCAACCCTTAATTCAGCAGGCCGTTGCCATGCGGCTGGCGCTGGGCAAGAGCCAGGGTGTTTTCTGGCGGATGTTTGGATTGAGTCAGCCGGCGGCGAGCCGGCTGGAGTGCGGAGGCAAAGGGTCGCCCAGCCTGATCGTGTTGCTTCGTCTTTATTTCGCAGGGCGGATAAACGATAACGATCTGCTGGGGGCGCGAGCGAACACGAACCCGTTATTACGGTGCGATAAGGTCCAGTTGTATGGCTCTGGCCACGGCCAGTCTTCGCGACGTGACATTTAGTTTTCGCCGGATATTTTTGAAATGAAACTCCACCGTGGGTTCGGAAATAGCCAGGATCTTTCCGATTTCCCATGTGGTTTTTTCAGCACAGGCCCAACGAAGGGCTTCCAGCTCTCGCGACGTGAGGTGGGGGGTTCTCGAGCTGGAGTGTTGCATCAGGTACTGACTGCCACTGGTCACCGTGTAGTCGCGAAGTATCGCTGCCGCCCCGGAACTGTGACGCAGCATCTTGCAATATTCGGTTTCCGGCATTGAGTCGCAGCTCAGGCTGAGCATTCCGACCTGACCCTGTGGGCCGTGTATGGGCAAGGTTATACCGTGGCTGAGGCCTGCGCCTCTGGCTTCTTCAGCGAACTCGCTTTCTGATCGGGTTCTGTAAAGCGTGTCGTGCCAGTGGACAGGCAAAGAGGACGAGAAGCTGTGAGAGACCGTAGGGTCTATGGAAGCGAAGTTCTCTTTGTCATAGCGGCGACGCCACTCGGACGGGAAGTTGCTGACAATATCGGCCTCAGCATTGGATGACTCTTTGGTCGGTTTCAGCGCATACAGGACTTCGCCGTACCCCAGTTTGCGTGCCGCCACAAGGAGGCAGTTGAACCAGTCCTGTGAGTTGGCTGCGTTCAACAGCCCTATACATTCATCCATGAGCGGCATAGAAAATCCAGAGTGAGGTTGTACGTGTTATTCACTCAAAATAAAGGAGCCGGTCGGTCAGCGTCAAGATGCCTGACGGCTCTTGCGTGGGCGGTGCGCAGGGCATCGCCCGGCTGTTGATCTGTACAAGGAAAGTAACTATGGGCATTGGCCTGCAGACCGTCCGCGTGACGAATATCACCCGGCACACACCGAGCATTGTTTCCATCGACCTCGCGCCCGTCGGTTCCGATAGCCTGCAGGCTTTCGATCCGGGCGCACACATAGACGTCCATTTGCCCAACGGGTTGGTGCGCAGCTACTCATTGATGGGCACTTCGGCGTATTCAGGCCACTACCGTCTTGGCGTGCTGCATGATCGGCAAAGTCGTGGCGGGTCTGCATTCATCCATCAGTACCTCCGTGCAGGCGTCCTGCTCAAGGTGTCGCCGCCTCGCAATAATTTTCCGGTGGCCAGTGCGAAACACGCTGTGTTCATCGCCGGAGGCATTGGCATCACACCGCTTATCGGCATGGCCAGGCAGCTCAAGGAGCGAGGCGCGGCGGTCGAGCTGCTCTATTGCGCGCGCTCGGAGGGCGAGATGGCCTTTCGCGACGAACTGGAGGGGCTTTCAGGCAGAGTGAGTTACCACTTCGATGATCAGCAGGGGCGTCCGCCCGATCTGCAGTCGTTCATGCAGGGTTTTCCAGCCGACACGCATTTTTACTGCTGCGGCCCGGCCCCCATGTTGACTGCGTTTGATCAGGCCTGTTCTTCGCTTAGGATCAGGCACAGTCACACCGAGCGATTTTCTGGCGTCGTGACGCCTATCCCGGAAGGGATCGGCAAAGGGCATCAGGTGATTCTCTCTCGCTCGGGAAAGCAGCTTCATCACGATGGCCAGGGCAGCTTGCTTGATACGTTGATCGCCACAGGGCACAACGTGTCTTATAGCTGCAGGGAAGGGGTGTGCGGGGCGTGTGAAGTCAGTGTGCTGGAAGGGGCGCTGGAGCATCGCGACGCGGTTCTCAGTGCTTCGGAACGCGCTTCCGGGAAGACGATGATGATCTGCGTGTCGAGATGTACGTCGGACCGTCTGGTGCTTGATATGTAGGTCGCTTCAAACCGGCAGGGTGTGTGCCCTGTCTTGCCGGTGAATCGACTGGGGCGCCCGCCAAACCCCGAAAACGACAAAGCCCTGAGAAATCAGGGCTTTGTGCTATCAAATATGGCGGAGGCATAGAGATTCGAACTCTAGGACCTGTTACAGTCGGCAGTTTTCAAGACTGCTGCCTTAAACCACTCGGCCATACCTCCACTTCGTTGCGGGCGCCATAATACCGGAATGAAACAAGCTGTCAAACTCTGTGACTAGCCAGTTGCAGCGCCTCTGTTATGATCTTTGCAACTCAACATTTCAACAGGAAGGAGTTTCGCCATGCGCGAACAGGATTACAGCCTTAAAACCGGCATGCAGGCCGACCAGCTCGAGGTTAGTCGTGTCCTGCGCAACACTTATGGTCTTCTTGCCCTGACCCTGGCGTTCAGCGGTGTCATGGCATTTGTCGCACAGCAGATGCACGTCGGCTACCCGAATATTTTCGTGGTACTGATCGGTTTCTATGGTCTGTTCTTCCTGACCAACAAGCTGCGTGACTCGGCATGGGGCCTGGTGTCGACCTTCGCCTTGACAGGTTTCATGGGTTTCCTGCTTGGCCCGATCCTCAACCGTTATCTGGGCATGGCTGGCGGTGCCGAGGTCGTCAGTTCCGCTTTCGCGATGACTGCTCTGGTATTCGGTGGTCTGTCGGCGTACGTACTGATCACCCGCAAGGACATGAGCTTCCTGGGTGGCTTTATCACCGCAGGCTTCTTCGTTCTGCTGGGTGCAGTGCTGGCCAGCATGTTTTTCCAGATCAGCGGTCTGCAACTGGCGATCAGCGCAGGCTTCGTCCTGTTCTCGTCGGTCTGCATTCTGTTCCAGACCAGCGCGATCATCCAGGGTGGCGAGCGTAACTACATCATGGCGACCGTCAGCCTGTATGTGTCGATCTACAACCTGTTCATCAGCTTGCTGCAGATCTTCGGCATCATGAGCCGCGACGACTGATCAACACGGCCTGAACATTCAGGCCTCGCTGCGCAAACCAGAAGCCCCGACTTGTCGGGGCTTTTGTATTTTTGCGTTTTACGACCCCGAAGACCTGTCGCAAAGCCAGTCAAAAAAATTGACCGATCAGTCATTTTTATCAAGATTGTTACAGTCTGTTCAGGCGCTTATCGACCTTTGACCATCACGAAAAAAAATATCGGGCGATTCCTTAGCGTCTGTAGGCACTTCCCCGATTAAGGCAAATTGACATCGCCGGAGAGGGCTGGACACTAGATTTCAAAATGTGTCAGCTTTGTTACGCACCACAAGGCGAGTGACAGGATTTCCTCGCTACAGATGGAGTCCTGTCGTACCAATCTGTCTACCAGCAAACAAGGAAGTGTCATGACGAAAGTCAAAGAAAATGCTGCAATTCAACTCTCCGCCGCTACCAGTACCTCCTTCGACCAGATCAATACGTTTGCTCACGCCTATGACCGTGGCGGTAACCTCACGATCAATGGCAAGCCTTCGTATTCGGTTGATCAGGCCGCTGACTACATTCTTCGCGACGACGCCGCCTGGGTGGATCGCGACGGTAACGGCACCATCAACCTCACTTACACCTTCCTGACCGCCAAACCTTCCGGGTTCGACAACTCTCTGGGGACTTTCAGTGCGTTCAACGCGCAACAGAAAGCTCAAGCCGTGCTGTCGATGCAGTCCTGGGCGGACGTCGCCAAAGTCAGTTTTACCCAGGCTGCCTCCGGCGGCGACGGGCACATGACATTCGGCAACTACAGTAACGGCAGCGCAGGCGGGGCGGCTTTCGCCTATCTGCCCAGCGGCAACAGCCGTACTGACGGCCAGTCCTGGTACCTTGTCGATAACAGCTACAAGGTCAACACCACACCCGACAATGGCAATTACGGTCGTCAGACCCTGACCCACGAAATTGGCCATACCTTGGGCCTTTCCCATCCCGGTGATTACAACGCTGGCGAAGGCAACCCGTCCTACAAGGATGCCAGCTACGCGGAAGACACCCGCGGTTACAGCGTCATGAGCTACTGGAGTGAATCCAATACCGACCAGAACTTCGTCAAGGGCGGCGCTCCGTCGTATTCCTCGGCGCCGTTGCTGGATGATATTGCTGCCGTTCAGCAACTCTATGGCGCGAACATGAGCACCCGTGCCGGCGATACGGTGTACGGTTTCAACTCCACGGCCGGGCGCGATTTCTACAGCGCCACCTCCGCCTCTTCCAAGGTGGTGTTCTCGGTGTGGGATGGCGGGGGCAAGGATACCCTCGACTTCTCGGGGTTCACTCAGAACCAGAAGATCAACCTCAATGCAGCCTCGTTCTCGGACGTCGGCGGCATGGTCGGTAACGTCTCCATTGCCAAGGGCGTCGTGGTTGAAAATGCAGTGGGCGGTTCGGGCAACGATTTGTTGATCGGCAATGCGGCTGCCAATGACCTGAAAGGCGGTGCCGGCAACGACATCATCTACGGTGGTGCGGGTGCGGATAGCCTGGCCGGAGGGGCAGGTGCCGACGTGTTTGTGTTCGGTGCCAGTTCCGATTCCAACCGGGCGGCTCAGGATACGATTCGTGATTTTGTCAGCGGTCAGGACAAGATCGACGTATCGGCCATTTCCACCCTGAATGCGTTGCAGTTCGTCAACGCGTTCAGCGGTCATGCTGGCGAAGCGATCCTGAACTACAACCAGAGCAGCAACCTGGGCAGCCTGGCTATCGACTTCACGGGGCAGGGGCTGGGTGACTTCCTCGTGGGAACCGTTGGTCAAGCGTTTGCCACTGATATCGTGGTTTAATCTGTAACAATCATGGGCGACTGTCTGCTGTCGCCCATGATCTGGAATGTACCCCCATCATGAAGAATCACTTTGTTCGAATCGTGCCAGTTGCTTTTGCGCTGCTGGTGGGGATTTCTGGAGCAAGCATGGCCATGAGTTTGAAACTGCCCGACCCTGCTGAACTCAGCGGCAAGTGGCGACTTTCTCTTCAGGGGAAGGCGGGCGATACCTGTGAGCTGCAGTTGAATACCGAAGTACCGCAACTGGGGGGTGATCTTGCCTGTGCAGCAACGTGGTTGCACGGAACACCCGCCGGCTGGTTTCCGACCCCGGACGGTCTGGCTTTTACCGACAAGGAAGGCAATCGCCTGATCCACCTCAATAACATGGGGGAGCAGACCTACCAGGCGCGTCTGCCTGACGGTGAGGTGCTGATCCTTGGACGGCTCGCCGATTAAGCGTTTCATGGACAGACGCGAGTAGTTTGATAAAACCCAGGGATGTCACCCCGTCGTCAGTAAGACCATCAAGGAACAACCATGAGTGCGTTGCCCAAAAACGCGCAGCCGCCGCTTTACAAAGCGCTGGCTGATTACAAGAGCGCGCTGATCGGAGTCGGTTGTTTCACCGCGCTGATCAACGTATTGATGCTGGCTCCATCGATTTACATGCTGCAAGTCTATGACCGCGTGTTGACGTCACAGAACCAGACCACGCTGGCCATGCTGACCCTGATGGTGGTCGGCTTCTTTGCGTTCATCGGGCTGCTGGAGATGATTCGCAGCTTTGTGGTGATCCGCATCGGCAGCGAGCTGGAGCGACGTTTCAACCTGCGCGTCTATCAGGCCGCGTTCGAAAGCAACCTGCATGCCGGACAGCGCCAGGCAGGGCAGGCCTTGGGCGACCTGACCTTCATTCGGCAGTTCCTCACCGGCCCGGCGTTGTTCGCGTTCTTCGATGCCCCCTGGTTTCCTGTTTATCTGGCGGTCATTTTTCTTTTTGACCCCTGGCTAGGCGTGCTGGCCAGTGTCGGCACAGTGCTGCTGGTGGGGCTGGCCTGCCTGAACGAGTGGCTGACCCGCAAACCGCTGGCCGAAGCCAGTGGCTATTCGCAGCAATCCGCGCAACTGGCGACCCGCCATTTGCAACAGGCCGAGGCCATTCAGGCCATGGGCATGCTGGAGGCGTTGCGTCGTCGCTGGTTCGCTGTTCATGGCCGTTTTCTCGCGTTGCAAAACCGTGCCAGCGACACCGGCGCGGTGATCAGCTCGATCAGCAAGGCACTGCGCCTGTGCCTGCAATCGCTGGTGCTGGGGCTGGGGGCCTTGCTGGTGATTCGTGGTGAGATGACCGCAGGCATGATGATTGCCGGTTCGATTCTGATGGGGCGCGTGCTCAGCCCCATCGACCAGCTTATTGCCGTCTGGAAACAGTGGAGTTCTGCGCGTCTGGCCTACGGGCGTCTTGACCAGTTGCTCAAGACCTATGCGGAGCCTGCGCCGCGTATGGCGTTGCCGACACCGCGCGGTCAGATCAGCGCAGAGCAGGTCAGCGCCGCCCCTCCGGGCCACACCTCGCCTACCGTGCAGCAAGTGAGCTTCCAGTTGCAGGCCGGGGAAGTGCTCGGCGTGCTGGGCGCCTCGGGTTCCGGCAAGTCGACCCTGGCTCGCGTGTTGGTCGGTGTCTGGCCAGCGCTCGGCGGCACGGTGCGACTGGACGGCGCTGACATGCACCGCCTGGACCGTGAAGCGCTTGGCCCCTGTATCGGTTATCTGCCGCAGGACATCGAATTGTTCGGTGGCACCGTCGCAGAGAATATCGCGCGCTTTCGCGAGGGCGATGCGAGCGCAGTGGTTGCTGCTGCGCAGTTGGCGGGAGTGCATGAATTGATTCTGCGCTTGCCGCAAGGCTATGACACGCGGCTGAGTGATGATGGCGCAGGCTTGTCGGGCGGCCAGAAACAGCGCGTTGCGTTGGCCCGCGCGTTGTATGGCGAGCCCCGCCTGGTGGTGCTGGACGAGCCCAACTCCAATCTGGATGCCGCAGGTGAAGCGGCCTTGACCCAGGCGATTGGCGAGCTCAAGGCCCGGGGGTGTACGGTTGTTCTCGTCACTCATCGCACGCTCTCTTTGAATCAGACGGATCGGCTGCTGGTCCTGAGCGAGGGCCGCATGCAGGCATTCGGCCCTACCGCTCAGGTGCTGCAAGCCCTGTCCGGTCAGGCGGCATCCGGCCAGGCACCTCAACCGCAACCCCGCCCGGCGCCTGCCGGGCTTTCCATGAGCCGTCAATACGGCACCCAGAACAGGCAGTCCGACGTATGAGCAGCGCTCTCGACAATCATTACGCGGTGCCGGGCAAGGAACGCGGGGTGCAATTCTTTGTTCGCGCCGGCTGGATCCTCATGCTGGCAGGGGCAGGCAGTTTTTTCCTCTGGGCAAGTCTGGCGCCGCTGGACCAAGGCATTGCGGTGCAGGGGACGGTGGTGGTCTCGGGCAAGCGCAAGGCCGTGCAGTCATTGGATGGGGGCGTGGTAAGCAAGATCCTCGTCAGTGAAGGCCAACAGGTCAAAGAAGGCGAGCCACTGTTTCGCCTTGATCAGACGCAGGTGGAAGCGGATGTGCAATCGCTGCGCGCTCAGTACCGCATGGCCTGGGCGAGCCTTGCTCGCTGGCAGAGCGAGCGCGATAACCTGGACGAGATACGCTTTCCCGCCGAACTGATCGCCGCCGGGCAGGGAGAACGCCCGGATCCGCGGCTGGCCCTGGTACTCGAAGGTCAGCGGCAATTGTTCAGCAGCCGTCGACAGGCGCTGGCTCGTGAGCAGGCCGGTTTGCAGGCGAGCATCGAAGGTGCCGGTCTGCAACTCGCCGGCATGCGTCGTGCTCGCTCCGACCTGCTGGCTCAGGCCGACTCGCTGCGTCAGCAACTGAAGAACCTGGAGCCTCTGGCACAGAACGGCTTCATTCCGGGCAATCGCCTGCTGGAGTTTCAGCGCCAGCTGTCTCAAGTGCAGCAAAACCTGGCGCAGAACGCAGGCGAGACCGGGCGGATAGAGCAAAGCATCGTCGAGTCGCGGCTTCGTCTTCAGCAACAGCGCGAGGAGTACCAGAAAGAAGTGCGCAGCCAATGGGCCGATGCTCAGGTCAAGGCACTGACCCTGGAACAGCAACTGGCCTCTGCCGGTTTCAGCCTGCAACACAGCGCCATTCTTGCGCCTGCCGACGGCATTGCCGTCAACCTGGGCGTACACACCGAAGGCGCAGTGGTGCGTGCCGGCGAAACCCTGCTGGAAATCGTCCCGCAAGGTACGCGGCTGGAAGTCGAAGGGCGTCTGCCGGTGCAGTTGATCGACAAGGTCGCCAGCCATTTACCGGTGGATATCCTGTTTACCGCGTTCAACCAGAGCCGTACACCCAGGGTTTCCGGGGAGGTCAGCCTGATTTCCGCCGACCAGATGCAGGATGAAAAAACCGGTCAGCCGTACTACGTGTTGCGCACCTCGGTGGGTGATGCCGCACTGGAAAAACTCAACGGTCTGGTGATCAAACCGGGCATGCCCGCTGAAATGTTTGTGCGAACAGGCGAACGCTCGTTGCTCAATTACCTGTTCAAACCTTTGCTGGACCGTGCCGGCTCCGCGTTGACGGAGGAATAGGATGTTTCGTTATCCGCTGAAAGCCGCTTTGCTGACGGCCATTCTGCTCGGTACGGCCTCGCAGGCGAATGCGATGGGGCCGTTTCAGGTCTATGAGCTGGCGCTGCGCAATGACCCGACTTACCTCGGCGCGCTCAAAGAGCGCGATGCAGGCCTTGAAAATCGCGTCATTGGTCGCGCCGGGTTGTTGCCTCGTGTGTCGTACAGCTACAACAAAGGACGCAACGATTCAAAAGCCACCGTCAAAGGCGCCCGAGACGACACCACGGACCACCGCCACTACAACAGTTTTGGTTCAAGCCTGACCATCCAGCAGCCGCTGATCGACTACGAGGCCTACGCCAATTACCGCAAGGGCCTGGCTCAGGCGTTGTTTGCCGACGAAACCTTTCGCAGCAAGAGTCAGGAATTGCTGGTTCGCGTTTTGACGCTCTATACCCAGGCGTTGTTTGCGCAGGACCAGATCAACATTGCGCGCGCCAAACAGCAGGCGTTCGAGCGAGAGTTTGCACAGAACCGGCAGATGTTTCAGCAGGGCGAAGGCACACGCACCGATATTCTCGAAGCAGAATCGCGCAACGAACTGGCGATTGCCGAACAGATCGAAGCCAGTGATGAGCAGGACGCGGCCTTGCGTGAACTTGCCGCATTGCTGGGGGAGCCGGGCATTGATGTCGCTCAGCTGGAGCCGTTGAAAGACAACTTCCAGGCTCTGGTGCTGGCGCCGTCCAGCTTTACCGAGTGGCATGCGCTGGCAATGGCCAACAGTCCGATTCTGGCGTCGCAGCGTCAGGCGCTGGAAGTGGCACGGTACGAGGTCGAGCGTAACCGCGCCGGTCACCTGCCGACGGTCAATGCCTACGCGAGCATTCGCCAGAACGAGTCTGACAGCGGCAATACCTACAATCAGCGTTACGACACCAACACCGTCGGCATCGAACTGAGTTTGCCGCTGTACGCCGGGGGCGGCACCAGCGCCTCCGTGCGCCAGGCCAACAGCAAGCGTGAGCAGGCTGAATATGAGCTGGACGGCAAGACGCGCGAAACCCTGATCGAGCTGCGGCGTCAGTTCAATGCCTGTGCCTCCGGGGTGAGCAAGCTGCGTGCTTATCAGAAAGCGCTGGTGTCGGCGCAGGCGCTGGTCGAATCGACACGGCAGAGCATTCTGGGTGGCGAACGTATCAGCCTGGACGCGCTCAATGCCGAGCAGCAGCTTTACAGCACGCGGCGCGACCTGGCAAAAGCCCGTTACGACTACCTGATGGCCTGGATCAAGCTGCACTACTACGCGGGCACCCTGCGCGATACCGACCTGGCCCGTATCGACGAGGCGTTCGTGCTGGCGCGCTGAGAACCCCGGTCAAGCCTGCTGTGCGAAGCGTTGCAGCGAGAAGGCCGAGAGGTCTGTCTCGCTCTTGCCGTGAATGCAGCGTTGCGCCAGCGCCAACCCGAGCCCTGCCGAGTGCTTGAAGCCGTGACCGGAGCAGGCCGACACCACCGTCACGTTTTTCAGGTGCGGGTGCTCGTCAATGATGAAGTGATAGTCCGGCGTGACGGTGTAGGCGCAGACCGATGACTTGACCACCGTTGATGTCAAGCCGGCGATCTTGCCTTGCACCTGTGTCTGAAACATATCCTGCGCCTCCTGCGCTGTGACGGTACGATCCAGTTCGCTCGCCGTCGAAGCGTCCTTATACTGCTCGGTGGCGATCTTCATGCTGTTTTCGCCGGGCAGAGGCGGGAAGCCGTAACTGACGTCCGTGTCGCCCGGCCCGTGAGTCATGATGAAGCTCGGCGATGACGGTGCAAACACGGCATCTTCTTGCAGTCCAAACCAGAACAGCTTCTGACGACAGACCCTGAGCCGCTCGTTGAACGGTGCGCCCAGCAAGTCGGACGACCACATGCCTGCGCTGACCACCACCCGGTCAGCGATAAGCAAGCCTTTATCCGTGGTGATCCGAACACGGTCGCCACGGTTTTCCAAGGCCATGACCGTCTCGTTGGTCAGCAACCGCGCCCCGTGTTCCCTGGCCTGCCTGAGCTGCACGGCGATGCAGCGTTCCGGCCGCACAAAACCGCCAGCGGGTTCAAAGTAGCCGATGGCGCTGTCCAGCACCGGAGCGAACTGCGGAAACCGCTCGCGAATATCGGCAGCCGTCAGCACCTCGTGTTCCACACCGTAGGCCCGTGCCAATGCAATGGTCTTATGGGTGAAGTCTTCGTCGTCCTCAGGGGTGTAAGTCGGGCTGGAAGTCATGACCAGCACGCCGCACTGCTCGAACAGCGATTCACCGGTGAGTGCTTCGAGTTCGCGCCAGATGGCGTGAGAGCTGCGCACCAGTGGCAGGTATTGCTCACCTTCGCCTACCGACAACCGGGTGATGCGTGTGTCGCCGTGGCTGGAGCCAAAGGTGTGCGGCGGGTCATGACGATCTATCCCTATCACGTCGACGCCGGCCTTGGCCAGTTGGTAGACCGTGGCTGCCCCCATTGCACCCAGGCCGAGTACGGCTACCTTGCAATGCTGTTCCATGAATCTTGCACCTCGAAAAAAGCAATCATTTCAGCAGGATGAGTGATGGACAGCCACAGTCAGTCAAGGCTGGGCGTATGTCAAAGGGCAGTCGGCGTGCGCCGTGCCGATTACGCCGCTCGCCAAAAAATTTACGCTTGCACTGCTCAGGGTTTTTAAGTTCCGAAACCGGCTAAAAGTTGTCCACGGAAATCGTGGGTATGTCTGTGGGTAACTTTTTGAAACCCTTGTTGCACGTGGCTTACAGTCGTGTGGTTAATTTATGAACAGCCTGTAAAACGCACGCATATGGTGCTGTGGGCAGGGTGAAAAACAGGCGTGCGCGAAGCGACTGAACACACAAAAACAGAAATATTTTTACCGGCTCATCCATTTTTTCCCAAAAAAAAGCGGCACCCCCTTCATCAGGGGGTGCCGCTTTTCATGGTTGCTGTGACCGGTCAGCCATCAAACGACAGGCTGGTCACTCCACTCGCCGTTGACCAGACGACGCAGGCCAAGCGGATTGGCGTTCTGCAGGGCTGGGGGCAACTGGCTGTCGGCCAGGTTCTGATAGCAGACCGGACGCAGGAAACGATCAATGGCCAGGGTGCCCACTGACGTGCCGCGCGCGTCGGAGGTTGCCGGGTATGGACCGCCGTGAACCATCGCTTCACAGACTTCAACACCGGTCGGGTAACCGTTGAACAGGATGCGACCGACTTTTTCTTCCAGTACCGGTTGCAGCCAGCTGTACTGGCTCAAGTCGGCAGGCTCGCCGATCACGGTGGCAGTCAGTTGTCCGCGCAAGGCCTGCAAGGCCTCTTTGAGCTGCGCGTCGTCAGCGACCTCAATGATCAGCGTGGTCGGTCCGAAGACTTCTTCCTGCAACAACTGATCGCCATTGAGCAACAGGCTGACATCCGCCTTGAACAACTGGGCCTGAGCCTGTTTGCCTTCCTGCGGCTTGCCGGCCAGATGGGTCACGCCCGAGTGCGAGAGCAGATGCTCGACGCCCTTGCTGTAACTGCGCAGGCCGCCTGCATTGAGCATGGTCTGAGGTGCCTGACTGCTCATCTGTTCAGTGAGCTGTTCTACAAACGTCGAAAACGCCGGTGAGCGCAGGCCGATGACCACGCCTGGATTGGTGCAGAACTGGCCGGCGCCCATTACCACCGAGGCTGCAAGCTCCTTGGCCACGGTTTCGCCACGGGCCTGAAGCGCGCCGGGCAGCAACACCACCGGGTTGATGCTGGACATCTCGGCAAACACCGGAATCGGTTGCGGACGCTCGGCGGCCATTTTGCAGAGCGCGTTACCGCCATTCAGCGAGCCGGTAAAGCCGACGGCCTGAATGGCCGGGTGTTTGACCAGACCTTCGCCCACACCGTTGCCGAAGATCATGTTGAACACGCCTTTCGGCATCTGAGTGCGTTCGGCGGCACGGATGATGGCACTGGCGACCAGGTCGGCGGTCGCCATGTGGCCGCTGTGGGCCTTGAACACTACCGGGCAACCGGCCGCCAGTGCGGCAGCGGTATCGCCGCCAGCGGTGGAAAAGGCCAGCGGGAAGTTGCTCGCACCGAACACGGCCACCGGGCCGACGCCGATGCGGTACTGACGCAGATCGACGCGCGGCAACGGTTTGCGGTCCGGCAGGGCGAGGTCGATGCGCGCACCTACAAAATCACCGCGTCGCAACACTTTGGCGAACAAGCGCATCTGACCGCTGGTGCGACCGCGTTCACCTTGAATACGTGCCTGTGGAAGGGCGGTTTCCTGGCAGACGATGGCAACGAAATCGTCACCCAGTTGATCGAGCTCGTCGGCGATTGCTTCAAGGAAGTCAGCGCGGCGGGCCGGGCTCAGTTGACGGAACTCAGGAAAGGCAGATTTGGCAGCCAGTGCGGCAGCATCGATTTCGCCATCGGTGGCCTGGTGAAAGCTGTAAGGCAATTCTTCACCAGTGGTGGCATCCAGGCTCTTCTGCAGGCTTTGGCCGAGGGCACTGCGGCCGCCTGCGATGAAGTTCTGGCCGAGAATGTTAGGCATCGGTATCTCCTGTTGTTTGAAGTGGGAGGCGGGCACCGAATGAGTCAGGACCGTGCGCTCCTTATGGGTTGCCGAGTTGCTTTGCGGGGTGACGGTGTTGCGGCGTAAAAAAGCAGGCCGGCAATCATTTATCGTGAATTAGTGGGCAGTCATCGTACAACCTGATTCGCTGCCGATGCAACTGTCGTTATAGCGCACCCACCAGGTCCAGCGCTCAGGATGAGCCGTCTTTATGACCCTTTCAGGCACCACAACGCATCCAGTACCTGACGCAGGGCCTTGCTGACCGGTTTGTCCTGGCGCACGACGATGCCCAGGGTCCGGCTCAATCCGGGCGTCAGTGAATGCACCTGCAACCCGCGCCGATGATGAATGGCAGCAACGGCCATGCGTGGCACGATGCTGTAGCCCAGGCCCGCAGCGACCATTTCTTTTATGGCCTCGATGCTGCCCAGTTCCATGACGGGTTTGACGCGAATTCCGGATTGTAAAAACCACTCACTGATCACCAGGCGTGTACTGCTTCCGGCTTCGAATACCACCAGTGGCAGCGGGTCGAGCCCGTCGGGCGTCATCCCGGCCTTCGGGATTTGTTCGCCACTGGCAAAGATCGCCACGAACTCATCCTCCAGCAGCGGCCTGATGTCCAGGCTGCGACCGGTGGCGGGAAGGGTGACCAGCGCAAGGTCCAGACGATTTTCCTCCACTGCCTTGAGGATGCCGTCGGTGTTGCCGGTGCTGACTCGCACATCGAGGCCGGGGAAGCGCTGGCGCAAGGCTTGCAACATCGGTGGCAGCAAGTGGATGCAGGCGGTCGCGCCCGTGCCAATGGCAACTTGCCCGGCAACGCCGCTGGCATGGCTGGACAAGTCCAGCAGCGCATCCTCGACCACGGCTTCAATGCGCACGATGTGCTCCAGCAGTGCCTTGCCGGCGGACGTTGGCTTGAGGCGTTTGCCCACGCGCTCGATCAGTTGCAGGTTCAACTGATCCTCCAGCTGTCGCACTTGAAGGCTCACGGCAGGCTGGGTCAGATGAAGGTGCCTGGCCGCTATGGAAAAACTGCCATGCGCGATGACCAGCGAGAAGGTGTGCAAATGGGTCAGACTGAGTCGGCGCATGGCAAAGTATTTCTTATGCTGTGAATGACAAATCATAGCTTTTTTAATGTCAGGGCGAACGGCATCATTATGTCTATTCACCGAGACCTGCACGAGAGCCTGCCATGCCCCCGACTTTTATCCTGCGCGATGCCCGCGACGATGACATGCGTACTGTCCATGCCATTTACGCCGACCATGTGCTGCACGGGATTTCCAGCTTCGAGCTGGCGCCACCCAGCCTCGCCGAACTGTTGCAGCGTCGTGCGCACGTGCTTGCCAAAGGCCTGCCTTATCTGGTCGCGGAGCGTGCCGGGGAGGTGGTGGGTTATGGCTACGTCACACCGTATCGCCCGCGTCCGGCTTATCGTTTTACTGTGGAAGATTCCGTGTACGTCCGCAATGGCATGGGCGGGCTGGGCATCGGGCAGACACTGCTGAGCGCGTTGATCGAGCGCTGCGAGCAGGGCGGCTGGCGGCAGATGATCGCGGTGATCGGTAATAGCGAAAACATTGCATCGCTGCGTTTGCACGAGCGTATGGGCTTTCGGCGGGTTGGGGTCTTTGAGTCGGTCGGCTTCAAGCATGGTCGCTGGGTGGACACGGTTTTGATGCAGAGGACGCTGGGCGATGGTTCTTGCAGCGTGCCGTCCGATACGATCTGACGGTCGATATCCCCATGAAGGCTTGCGGGCCAGGCGACCAGTGGTGTTGGAGGCTTGGCGGCACCTGCTTGCAATTCTGCGCCAGCGCTACTGTAATACGCCGAAAAATTGTCCAACAATCGCGCTTCATTAGCGTTGCCAGAGGCGGTCTGAATGGTTAGGGTACGCGGCTGTTCAAGAAGGAGCCTGATATGACCCGGCATGAACCCACGGAAACGGGAGCTGTAGTCATCCGACAGCGTCGTGCGCCCAAGGGCGAGAAGCGTCGCGAAGAATTGCTGGATGCAGCCTTGCAGGTGTTTTCCCTTGAGGGTTATACCGGGGCGTCTGTTGCCAAGGTCGCCGCCATCGTCGGCATTTCCGTCGCCGGATTGTTGCACCACTTTCCGAGCAAGATCTCGTTGTTGATGGGCGTGTTGGAGCGCCGCGATCAGGTCAACGGTCGAATTGCCGCCGAAGTCCGCACGGATAACACATTGACCGGCCTGCTCAACGGGTTACGGGCCATCAATCGTTCCAACGCCACCGCACCGGGTGTCGTGCGTGCCTTTTCGATTCTGAATGCCGAAAGCCTGCTGGAAAATCAGCCTGCCTACGAATGGTTCCAGACCCGCTACGCGCGTATTCACGCGCACTTGCTGCGTCAGTTTTCGGAATTGGCAGAGCGGGGGGAAGTGCGTAAAGACGTGGATTTGTCGAAGGTGATCCAGCAGATTCTGGCCATGATGGACGGCTTGCAGATTCAGTGGTTACGCTTTCCCGATCAGTTGGATCTGGTCGAGTGTTTCGATGCCTACATTGCGCAGGTCGATGCAGCGGTAAGGGCTCGTCCCTGAGCCTTTGTTCGTCCGTTGTTCAGTCAGTCCGCGTGATGCTTACTCGACGGTCTGCTTGAACACACCGCCGGTCTTGACCGGTGGCTTCTCGACCAGAACCGAGTTCAATGCCGAACGTGGCAGCGGGTTGCTGGTGGTGGTCGACAGTTCCTGGCGGAACGAGTTGACCAGCTTGGCGTTCAGGCGAACGTCCTGCGACGAGGCACCGAGCGAGATGTTGAAGGTGTCGGCATCGACCACCCACTGCTTGCTCTTCTCGTCGAAGTAGGCCAGCGAGCGATCATTCAGCTCGATGGTCACACGCTTGCTTTCACCCGGCTTGAGGAACACCTTCTTGTAGCCTTTGAGTTCCTTGATCGGACGCTCGACTTTCGGGTTCTGCTGGCCAACGTACAGCTGCGCGACTTCCGAACCGCCGACCTTGCCGGTGTTGGTCAGGTCGAACGACACCTTGATCGGCGTGTTGCCCACTGCGACACCTGGCGTCACTTTGATGTTGCTGTAACCGAAGGTGGTGTACGACAGGCCGTAACCGAACGGGTAGAGAGGCTTGATGCCTTTCTTCTCGTAACCGCGATAACCCAGCATCAGGTCACCTTTGTAATCCATGTCGGTCAGCGTGTTCTGGTTGTCGAATTTCGGGAAAGACGCGTAGACAGGGTTGTCTTCGATGTTGCGTTCGATACTGATCGGCAGCTTGCCCGACGGGTTGACCTTGCCGAACAGAATCTCGGCCAGCGCCTGACCACCGTTCTGACCCGGGTAGAAGGCGTGCAGGGCTACCGGAACCTGTTCGATCCAGTCGCTCATCTTCAGGCCGGTACCGCCATACATGGTCACCACGGTGTTCGGGTTGACCTTGGCGATGTACTGGATCAGTTCGTTCTGGAACTCGGGCAGATCGAAGCTGTGGTCGAAACCTTCACCTTCGTATTCGCTGCTGTTACCCACTGCAACCACGACCGCGTCATAGCCGGACAGGTCTTGCGGCGCGTTCAGCGAAGCCGAGCTCAGCTGTACGCCCACCAGGCCGCCCATGGTCGACAGGTAGCCGGCACGGCGCGAATATTCAAGCTTCACGTCATACGACTGGCCAGCTTCCAGGTTGATCTTGGCGAACTCCGGGATGGTCGGCGGAATGCTGTTGCCCGGCAGTGGCTTGCCGTCACCGTTGTCGATGATTTTCTTGCCATTAACCCACAGGCGCACGGCACCGTCGGCGCGAACCTTGAACACTTGCTCGCCGCTCTGGGTCGGGGTGATCTTGCCGGTGTAGCGAATCGAGGTCGAAGACGTATCGCCATTCAGCTCGCCAGCGGTCGAACCTTTGCTGGTGTACGGATCGGACGACGACGTGTTGCTTGCGAACGGCAGGTTCTTGTCGTTGGCCCAGTCCAGGTCAACGTGCTTCTCGGTGCGGGTGACGGCTGCATCACCGGACCAGTTGGTGTTGCTGAAGTACTCGACTTTCATGCCCTGAACGTCGTTGCCAGCGGTGTCGGTGGTGGTCCAGGCACTTGTGCTCGGGTCCAGCGACAGGCCGTCGATGAACTCGACCTTGGCGTTAGGGGCCATTTGCTGCAGGCCGCTCAGTTCGCTGACGTAATGGCTGGCCATGACGTTGGCGCTGCCGAAGCCGGTCGGTGGCGCGTACTTGGCCAAGGTGCCGACAACAGCGATTTTCTTGACTTTCTGCTTGTCCAGCGGCAGCAGGTTGCCCTGGTTCTTCAGCAGCACGATACCTTCACGCGCAGCGTTCAGAGCAACCTTGTTGCTGGTCGAGCTGTTCATGTTGTGGGTGGTCAGCGGAGCCTTGCTGTCGAACTTGTACAGGTAGATCTGCTTGAGGATGCGGCGGACCTTGTCGTCGATGGTCGCAGCACTCAGGTCGCCGGCGTCCAGATGAGGTTTCAGCACGGAGCTGTTCATCTGGTAGCCCATCATGTCCAGATCGGTACCGGCGCGGGCGGCATTGAAGCCGTGAACCACAGCGTTGTAGTCGCTCTGCACGAAGCCTTTGTAGCCCCATTCCTTCTTCAGGATTTGCGCGATCAGGTGCTCGCTTTCGCAAGCGAACTCGCCGTTCACTTTCTGGAAGGCGCACATCATCATCGCAACGTTGCCGTTTTTCGACGACGATTCGAACGCAGGCAGCGACATTTCGCGCAGGACGCGTTCGCTCATCTTCTGGTCCAGGTTGAAGCGGTTGCTTTCCTGGTCATTGGCCGCGTAGTGCTTGGCGTTGGCCCATACACCGCGAGACTGGATACCGTTGATGACGCCCGGTGCCAGGCTGGCGCCGAGGAACGGGTCTTCACCGGAGAGGTATTCGAATGCACGGCCGCCGTACGGCATGCGGTACAGGTTGACACCCGGACCCGTGATGAACTGGTAGCCGCCGGTGGCCGTGTCATAGCCCAGCGCGCGGCCCAGGTCGATGGCGCGACGCGGGTTCCAGGTGGCTGCCAGGTTAGGGCCGGACGGGTAGACCACGCCCTGATCGTTGCCTTCGCTGGTGTAGCGCACACCGACGCCGCCGTCAGCGCCGTGAATCTGTGGAACGCCGTAGTTGTTCAGCGGTTTGACGTCCCAGCCGCCAGTGCCGCCGATGTAGGCCAGCTTTTCTTCCATGGTCATTTTGGCCAGGGTCTTTTGCGCGGCTTTTTCGGCGCGATCTTCACGTCCCTGCTGCACGGTCGCGTCAGCGGCGTATACCTGCGAAACGGCCAGGGCCAACAAGGCGAGGGCCGAGTGCGCGCCTATCATCTTTCGTTTGTTCATGCTGCTCTCCAACTGCGTTTAGATTAACTGTACGCCCGCGCTTTCGCGCCGGTTTAAAGCGTTATAACTTGCCATCGGCGTTAAATAATTCTGGAGACAATCGTTGCCCGTCTTCGCGCTTTTCCACTGTTTAGTGGCGGCGATTAACGGCAATTTAGTTAGCGATTTATTTTAATTTATTATGTTTTGCTGTCTCTGAGGTGCCACTATTTTGATGTTACTTAACAGCGCCTCGGGTGTGTGAACGGTTACAATTAAGTCTAAAACAAGCCATAAATGTCAAACAAAAGCGTATTTTTCTTTATTTTTGTCTTTTTTCTTTACAATTGAGGAACTCTTCTTAAACCTACTGGTCGATGGGTTTAAGATTTTTCAGGACGAAGAAAGACAGCTCGCAAGTTGAGATGTGTGCTGTGCGTTCATTCTTGCCCGGTCTTTATACGGACCCTGCGTAGTGCAGTGTTCACTTGTTTTTCCCGAGGAGTTACCATGATGAAGTTTTCTGTGATGAGTGCAGCTGTAGTATTAGGTCTGGCCCTGAGTGGCGCCGCACTGGCGGAAGAGGCAACGGACGCAGACGCCACTTCCGGTGCCACCGATTCGACCGTCATGACCCAGACCCAGGACGCCAAAGCGGCGCAAAAACAAAAGACCGAGACGACAAAAGGCGGTCGCCCGCAGAACGCAACCCCTCAAAAGCAGTCAAACTGATCGTTTGATGCCTTTGAACGCAGCGCTTTCCTCGCGGAGAGTGCTGTAACATGCCCCTCCGAAGTAGCAAAATGCCCTCATTCATGTCGCCAGTTCCCGTTGATATAGCCCGAGTCGCTCTCCCGGATGCCGAGCAGGTTTGCGCCTGGCTGGTCGAAAACGCCGGTCTGAAAGCGGTCGATCTGGAACGGGCGCATCGTTTGCAACAGGAGTCCGAAGGTACCGAGTTGCTCGGCCTGTTGACCCGGCTGGGGCTGGTGTCGGAATTCGAGCTGGCGCGCGCCTGGGCGGCTTTATTGAACGCTCCGCTGCTGCTGGCCGATGGCGTACCTCCCATGCTGGACCCGCTGCCGCCGCTGACCGAACGCTTCATGCGCCACTACCAGGTGGTGCCGGTAGGCTGGAGCGATCAGGGCCTTCAAGTGCTGGGCGCCAATCCCGGCACGCTGTATCCGTTTCAGGCCATTGCCTATGCCTGCGAGGTGCCGGTGCGGATGTCCGTGGGGCCGCGCAATGAAGTGGAAACCCTCATCGAACGTTATTACGGGCAGGGCCGCTCGGCGATGGGCACTTTGATCGAGAACCTCGACGATGAAGGCGGCTCGCTGGAAGACATCGAGCACCTCAAGGACCTGGCCTCCGAAGCACCGGTCATTCGTCTGGTCAACCTGATCCTGCAGCGCGCGGTCGAGCAGCGTGCGTCGGACATTCACATCGAGCCGTTCGAGAGCCAGTTAAAGGTGCGTTATCGCATCGACGGCGTGCTGCACGAAGCCGAAGCGCCTCCGTCCAGTTCCTCGGCGGCGGTCATTTCCCGGGTAAAAATCATGGCCCGCCTGGACATCGCCGAGCGGCGTCTGCCTCAGGATGGCCGGATCATGCTGCGTATTCAGGGCAAGGAACTTGACCTGCGGGTGTCCACCGTCCCCACCAGTTTCGGCGAATCGGTTGTGATGCGTTTGCTGGACCGGCAAACCATTAATTTCGACTTCCCCAGCCTGGGTTTCGATGGCGAGCGCCTGGACGAATTTCTCGATGTGCTGGAACGGCCGCATGGCATCCTGCTGGTCACCGGGCCGACCGGCTCCGGCAAGACCACCACCCTTTATACGGCGTTGTCGCGGCTCAACACCGCCGAGCGCAAGATCATCACCGTAGAAGACCCGGTGGAGTACCAGCTCGAAGGCATCAACCAGATTCAGGTCAAACCCTCCATCGGTCTGGACTTCGCCGGCGCGCTACGCTCCATTGTGCGTCAGGACCCGGACGTCATCATGATCGGTGAGATGCGCGACCTCGAAACCTGCCGCATCGCTATCCAGTCTTCGCTGACCGGTCACTTGGTGCTGTCGACCCTGCACACCAACAGCGCGGCGGCGAGTATCACCCGGTTGCTCGACATGGGCGTCGAGAGCTATTTGATCGCCTCGACGGTCAACGGCATTCTGGCCCAGCGCCTGGTGCGACGTCTGGACCCGGCCACGCGCGAAGCCTTTGATGCGCCGCCGGAGCTGATTGCCGAGCACGGGCTGGAACGTTTCACCGACGAACGCCCGATTCGTCTGTATCGCCCGCGCGCCGACGCGCCAGGCGGCGGTTATCGCGGGCGCAGTGCGATCACCGAATTGCTGGTCATGAACGAAGAGCTGCGCAGCCTGTTGATGCGTCACGCCGACGCATCGACGCTGGAAGAGGCTGCCCGCCGTGGCGGGTTGCGCACCCTGCACGAAGAGGGCTTGCGTCAGGCCGTGGCCGGCGTCACCTCGCTGGAAGAAGTGTTGCGCGTCACCCGCGGTGATGGCACATGAGCCTGTTCAAATACCGCGCGCTCGACACCCAGGGCGCGCCGCAGAATGGCACGCTGGAGGCTCGGGATCAGGAGGCCGCCATTGCGGCCCTGCAAAAACGCGGTTTGATGGTGTTGCAGGTCGATACCGCCGGTCTCGGCGGGCTGCGCCGTGCGTTGGGCAGTGGCTTGCTGAACGGCGCAGCGCTGGTCAGCTTCACTCAGCAGCTCGCGACCTTGCTGGGGGCAGGGCAGCCTCTGGAACGATCCCTCGGAATTCTGCTCAAACAGCCCGGACAACCTCAGACCAGGGCGTTGATCGAGCGCATTCGTGAGCAGGTCAAGGCCGGTAAGCCGTTGTCTGTTGCGCTGGAAGAAGAGGGCAGCCAGTTTTCGCCCCTCTATATAAGCATGGTGCGCGCCGGTGAAGCCGGTGGTGCGCTGGAAAGCACGCTGCGTCAGTTGAGCGATTACCTGGAGCGTAGCCAGTTGTTGCGTGGCGAAGTGATCAACGCGCTGATCTACCCGGCGTTTCTGGTCGTCGGTGTGCTGGGCTCACTGGCCTTGCTGCTGGCTTATGTGGTGCCGCAATTCGTACCGATTTTCAAGGACCTCGGGGTGCCGATCCCGTTGATCACCAAGGTCATTCTCGACCTCGGACAGTTTCTCGGCAGCTACGGTCTGGCGGTGCTGGCGGGGCTGATTGCGCTGATATGGGGCACGGCGATCCGCATGCGCGACCCGCAACGCCGCGAACGCCACGACCGTCGCTTGCTGGGTATTCGGGTGATAGGCCCGTTGTTGCAGCGTATCGAAGCTGCACGCCTGACCCGGACGCTAGGCACTCTTTTGACCAATGGCGTGGCGCTGCTTCAGGCGTTGGTGATCGCTCGCCAGGTCTGCACCAACCGTGCCTTGCAGGCACAGGTCGAGCAGGCAGCCGAATCGGTCAAGGGCGGTGGAACGCTGGCCAGTGCGTTCGGCGCGCAACCCCTGTTGCCGGACCTGGCTCTGCAAATGATCGAGGTCGGCGAACAGGCTGGCGAACTGGACACCATGTTGCTCAAGGTCGCCGACGTTTTTGACGTCGAGGCCAAACGGGGCATCGACCGGATGCTGGCGGCGCTGGTCCCGGCGTTGACCGTGGTGATGGCGGGCATGGTCGCGGTGATCATGCTTGCCATCATGCTGCCGCTGATGAGCCTGACCAGCAATATCTGAATTCATGAATGAGGAACCATCCCGATGAGCTTTAGCCGCATACGCTTCAAACCCGCACGCCGTCAGGGCGGCTTCACCTTGCTGGAAATGCTGGCGGTCATTGTCCTGCTGGGCATCGTGGCGACCATCGTCGTGCGGCAAGTGGGCGGCAACGTCGACAAGGGCAAGTACGGCGCGGGCAAGGCCCAGTTGGCAAGCCTGGGCATGAAGATCGAAAGCTACGCGCTGGATGTCGGCTCGCCGCCCAAGACCTTGCAGCAGCTGACAGAAAAGCCGGGCAATGCCTCCAACTGGAATGGTCCTTATGCCAAGCCTTCGGACCTCAAGGATCCGTTCGGGCATGCGTTCGGCTATCGCTTCCCTGGCCAGCACGGCAGCTTCGACCTGATTTTCTATGGTCAGGACGGTCAGCCGGGCGGTGAAGGCTATAGCGCCGACCTGGGTAACTGGGAGTAACGACCGGTATGAAAACGTCTGTTGCAAGCCGGGGTTTTACCCTCATGGAAATGCTGGTGGTGCTGGTGTTGATGAGCATCGCCGTCGGTCTGGTGGGTTTCGGTCTGCAACAGGGTTTGAGTACGGCCAGCGAGCGCCGCGCGGTGGGTGACATGGTTGAGGCACTGAGGGCGACACGGGTGCGCGCCATTGTGACCGGGCAGCCGGCGCGAACCGAGTTCAATCTGCGCAAGGCGACGTTCAAAGCACCTGGCAAGCGCGAAATGCACTGGCCGCAAAATCTGCACGTAACGATGCAGACGGCGTCGGACCTGGGCTCTTCCGTCGAGTTCTACCCGGACGGGGGGTCCAGTGGCGGCAACGTACTGGTCGCCGACGGTGACCGACGCTGGCGTATCGACATTGGTTGGCTGACCGGTAGCGTTCAGGTTCGGTCGCTTTAATGAAAACATCGCAGTCAGGGTTCACCCTGCTGGAGATGCTGGCTGCATTGACCGTCATGGCGGTCTGCAGCGGTGTTTTGCTGGTGGCGTTTGGTCAAAGTGCGCGCTCGCTGCAGCAGGTGTCACGCAGTGACCGCCTCAGTCACGCTGCCCGCACCCTCATGGATCAGGAAAGCACGGGGCCGCTCGAAAACGGGACGCGTCAGGGAACACTGTCCGGCATTGACTGGACGCTGGACATTCGTCAGTTGTCAGGCGCAAACGGACAACCCAGGCTGTTTCGCCTTGATCTGCTGCTGAGCGAGCATCAGCGCAAGGCGCAGTTCAGCACGCTGAAGTTGCGTGGCCCGGTTACCGGGGCCGGATCATGAGGCGTGCTCAGCGGGGTTTCACGTTGCTGGAAGTGCTGCTGGTGATCAGCCTGCTGGGTGTGCTGCTGGTGCTGGTGGCCGGGGCGTTGCTGGGCGCCAATCGCGCGGTGCTCAAGGCTGAGCGTTACACGGTCAACCTGGATGAGACCCGCGCCGCGCAGGCATTTTTGCGCAGCTCGATCAGTCAGGCACTGCCGCTGGACACGTCAGCAGAAGACGACGTCAACAGCGGTTTTTTCGAAGGGGCGGCGCAGCAGTTGCGGTTTGTCGCCACGTTGCCTGGCGAGCTGGGCGGGGGCATTCAGGTTCACAGCCTCGAACTCAAAGGGCCGGAAGGTCACCGAGCCTTGCAGGTGTCTTTTGCTCAGGTTCAGTCCGGCGCAAACGGCATTTCACTGAAGCCGTGGGGCGAGCCTCAAGTGTTGCTGCAAAACGTCGAGTCACTGACGTTCAGTTATCGGGGGCTGAACCCGAAGGGCAAGCCGACAGGCTGGCTGCCCCAATGGCCCTGGCCGAATCGTTTGCCGGGCGCGGTACGGATCGACATGCAGACCAAGGGGACGG
This sequence comes from Pseudomonas graminis, assembly GCF_002093745.1. Taxonomy (GTDB): domain Bacteria; phylum Pseudomonadota; class Gammaproteobacteria; order Pseudomonadales; family Pseudomonadaceae; genus Aquipseudomonas. The sequence goes on along the minus strand of NZ_MTSB01000014.1, from coordinate 90,258 downwards.
TCAAGTGGGTCCCCGAGGTGGTGGCCTTGCGTCTGGATTTGTCCGGTGGAGCGAGCGGCGAATGATCGATTCATCTCGACACCAACGTGGCGTTGCGCTGCTGGTGGTGCTTTGGGTGCTCGCGCTGCTCAGCCTGTTACTGGGCGGGCTGGCCGGGTGGGTGCAACTGGAAAGCCGGCAGGCACTCTGGTTGCGGCAGAATACGCAGGCGCTGATGGCCGCTGAGGCTGGCATGAATATGGCTGTGCAGGGCTTGCTGGATCCTGCGCAGCGCAAACGCTGGATTGCCGATGGGCGCCTGGTGTCGTTGCGTATGGATGACACGCAACTGGTTGTGAGTATCAGGAGCGAGCGCGGCAAGCTGGACCTCAACAGCGCGCCGGTCGCCGATATATCCCGGTTGCTGCAGGCTTGCGGCGCCGCCAGGAATCAGGCCAGCGGTATTGCCCAGGTGCTGGAAACCCAGCGCAATGGCGGTCAGTCGCCGTTGCGAGTGGTCGAGGAAGTGCGTCAGTTGCCCGGCATGAGTCAGGCACTGTATGCCCGGCTGTTGCCGGAAATTACATTGTGGAGCGGGCTGGACCGGCCTGATCCGGCATTCGCTTCGGCGCTGCTGCGTCGGGCCTTGAACTTGCCGAACCAGAGCGCGGCAGGGGCCGATCCTGGCGAGGTGCTGGCCATTGATACACGCGCAGAACGACCGGGCGGAGTGACTGCCTTGTTACAAACCACTGTTTTATTGAGCCCATCGGAGGGAAGCGCACAGCCCTACAGGGTATTGCGTTGGCAAGAATGAATTCATCAGTTTCTGCACGTCTGGCACCTGTGTACGCGTTACGCGAGCAGGTTGCCCGGCAGTGGCGTGGCAGCCCGGCGCAACAGGCATGGCAATGGTGGGTCGCGGAACTGCGCGCCTGTCTGCCGTTGCGTGTACGCCGCTGGCTGGGTCGCGAAACCGTCGAGCAGACGCACGTCTGGCCGTTGGTCGAGCCGCTGCCCGTCGCATCGGCCCACGTGCGGCGGGTTCTGCTGCTGCCCGCGTCAGCCGTGCTGGTGCAGACCTTGCAACTGCCGGCGGCCGCAGCGCGCAATCTGTCCACGGTCGTCGGTTACGAGCTGGACCGCTTCACGCCCTTCGACGCCGGCCAACTGTACTTCGTGGCACGCCAGGACAGCCGCAACGCCAGCTTTGTGCAGGTCACGCTGGTGGCCATATTGCGCGAGCGACTGGATGCGATACTCAGCGAGTGTGCCGAGCGCGGTCTGCGTCCCGATGCCGTCGACGTCGCGTCTGACGGTCAGCGAATGGGTGTCGATCTGCTGCCGATGCCGTTGCGCCCGCAACAATCGCGCACCGGGCATCGCCTGCAACGCTGGCTGGCCTGGCTGTGTGCCGCTCTGCTGTTGAGCGCCATGCTGCTGTGGCTGAATGATCGTCAAAGCCTGCTCGACGATATGCAGGCCAGCGTCAAGGCGCAGAAAGCCCAGGTCGGCGAGATTCAACAACTGCGCCAGCAACTGACCAATACCCTTGGCGCGGCCAATTACCTGTTGCGGCGCAAGGCGGCGCAACCGCCGCTCTCGGCATTGCTCAGCGAACTGACCGCCTGCCTGCCTTCGGACACCTGGATCGAACACCTGGAAATCAGCGACAGCGCCGATGTGGCGTTTTCGGGGCAGAGTGGCAAGGCCAGTGCGCTGATTGCGCGCGTCAAAGACTGCCACAGTCTGGACAATGCACAGTTTCAGGGGGTGATTCAGCCCGACACCAAGACCGGCAAGGATCAGTATTCCCTGCGTGCGCATTTGCACCAGAACCAGCATCAGGAGAACGCCGATGCGCCGTCCACTGACAAGCCGTGAGCGGCGGGGCGCAGCCCTGATTATTCTGGCGCTGGTACTTTGCCTGGCTTACTGGCTGTTGATCGACAGTTGGTTCGCCGGACCGTTGCGTGACATCGGCGAGCAGACCGAGCAATTGCGTGAACAGCAGCAGCGTTACGCCGGGCTTTTGCAGCAGGGCGATTCATTGCGTGAGCAACTCGAACAGGCGCGCCGCGATCCGGCCAGCAGCACCAGCCTGCTGCCCGGGGAAGATCCCAGCGCGGTGGCGGCGGACCTGATGCAGCGCATCGCTGATCTGATCAGCAGCCAGGCCAGCACCGGCGGAGGCTGCGAGCTGACCCAGCGTATGCCGATCACCCCGGAACAGGACAGCGCCGAGCCGTATCGGCAAGTCAAGGTCAGCCTGACCCTGAACTGCGCCATCGAGCCGCTGACTGCCATTCTGCATGCGCTGGAATACCAGCGTCCGTTTCTGTTCATTGATGAGATGAGTATGCGCCGAGACGCCAATGCGCCCGCCAGCGGTGGGGCCGGCAAACTGGTTGTTCACCTGTTGGTGCGTGGCTACCTGCAACCGGCCAGTGTCGGAGAGGGCGAGCAATGATTGGTTCACTACGCCCGCTGGAGTGGGCCTTGCTGGCCTTCGCCGCTGTACTGGCTGCGCTGATCGCGCTGATTTTCAGCGGCGCTGCGCATTCACCGGACTGGCTGCCGGAGCAGGCACCGCGCAACCTGATCGATCAGAAGACCCAGATTCACAGCGCTCCGTCGGCAACCCTGGACAGCCTGGCCAACACCTGGAAGACGCCGCTGTTCAGCCCTGATCGCAGCCCTGACGCGGCTGTCCGCAAAGCGGATGCGCAGGCGTCCAGCCTGGCTGGCCTGACCCTGACCGGGGTGATCATGGACGGCTCGCTGCGTGTGGCCTTGCTCAAGCAGGCCAGCGGTCCGGCGCTGAAAGTCCGTCAGGGTGACCGGCTGCCCAACGGCTGGACACTGGATCGCCTGGAGCCCACGCAAGCCACGTTCAAACTCGATGAGCGTACGCAAGTCCTGCGTCTGCCGGCTCTGCGCCTGCCGCCGCCGTCGAATACACCCCCGATTACCTTAACCAACGATTCCACCCTGTGATGGGTACCTTTTCTGGAGTTCCTGCCATCGCTACCTTGCGCACACCCTTGCTTTGCCTGGCCACCGCCGTCGCCCTTGGCGGCTGCGCGTCACAGTCAGACACACTCGACCCCGACAATGGCATGCTGCAGGAAGCGCTCCAGGGAACCGGTTCACAACGCCCGCCGGTAGACCCGCGCAGCGAGCGGCCGCCTGTCGAGCCACCTTCTCAGCAGCCGACGGCATCGCCGCAACGCCAGATCATCAAGGGCAATCAGCGCTTCATACGCCAGCCCGCGGCGGCCCCGGCAGCGCGTCCGGGGGAGACCGGCGACATTGTCTTCAATTTCACCAATCAGCCGATTCAGGCCGTTATCAACAGCATCATGGGTGATCTGCTGCACGAGAATTACAGCATCGCCCAAGGCGTGAAGGGTGACGTGAGCTTCTCGACGTCCAAGCCGGTCAACAAGCAGCAGGCGCTGTCGATTCTCGAAACACTGCTGTCCTGGACTGACAACGCGATGATCAAGCAGGGCAATCGCTATGTAATCCTGCCATCGAATCAGGCCGTTGCCGGCAAACTGGTGCCGGAAATGCGTGTGGCGCAACCCTCGGCAGGCATGTCGGCGCGGTTGTTCCCGCTGCGTTACATCTCGGCCACCGAAATGCAGAAACTGCTCAAGCCGTTCGCCCGGGAAAACGCTTTCCTGCTGGTCGATCCGGCGCGCAACGTGCTCAGCCTGGCGGGCACGCCTGAGGAACTGGCCAACTATCAGGACACCATCGACACCTTCGATGTGGACTGGCTGAAAGGTATGTCGGTCGGCGTGTTCGGACTGCAACGTGCCTCGGTCGGCGAACTGATGCCTGAACTGCAGAAGATGTTCGGCCCGGAAAGCGGCATGCCGCTGGCAGGCATGGTGCGTTTTCTGCCGATTGAACGGACCAATTCGGTGGTGGCGATTTCGTCGCAGCCCGAGTACCTGCGTGAAGTGGGCGAGTGGATTCATACCATCGACGAAGGCGGCGGCAACGAACCGCAGATGTACGTGTACGACGTGCGAAACATGAAAGCCACTGACCTCGCCAAGTACCTGCGGCAGATCTATGGCACGGGTGCGATCAAGGACGATTCGCCGGCCAAGGTGGCACCGGGGTTGCGCACCACTACGCTGTCGTCGCTCAACTCCACCGGCGGCGGTGCGGGCGGCATGAGCAGCTCCAACGGCCTGGGCGGCAACAGCGGTGGCATGAGCAATGGCGGCGGCTTTGGTAACAGCCAGGGCATGAACAACAGCCAGAACAATGCCGACAGCGAAGCCGAGGGCGAGGATCAGAGCGGCAGCGAATCCGATTCGACCAGCCAGGACGAAAGCGGCTCGACGGGCAACGGCAAGTCCCTGGACGCCAGCACCCGTATTACCGCGCAGAAGAGCAGCAACCAGTTGCTGGTCCGCACGCGTCCGGCGCAGTGGAAGGAGATCGAATCGGCGATCAAGCGCCTCGACAACCCGCCACTGCAAGTGCAGATCGAAACGCGGATTCTGGAAGTCAAACTGACCGGCGAACTGGACATGGGCGTGCAGTGGTACCTGGGGCGGCTGGCGGGGAACGCGGGAACGACCGGTAACGTCACCAACACCGCAGGCAGTCAGGGCGCGCTGGGCGCGGGCGGTGCAGCACTGGTTTCCACGGACTCGTTTTTCTACTCCTTTGTCAGCAATAACCTGCAGGTCGCGTTGCGTGCGCTGGAGACCAATGGCCGCACGCAAGTGCTGTCAGCGCCGTCGCTGGTGGTGATGAACAACCAGCAGGCGCAGATTCAGGTCGGCGACAACATTCCGATCAGCCAGACCACGGTCAACACCAACGCTTCCGCGACGACGCTGAGCAGCGTCGAATACGTGCAGACCGGTGTGATTCTCGACGTGGTACCCCGCATCAATCCGGGCGGTCTGGTGTACATGGACATTCAGCAGCAGGTGAGTGACGCGGATAACGGGCTCACCGACACCAATGGCAACCCACGGATCTCCACCCGTTCTGTGGCGACGCAAGTGGCTGCGCAAAGCGGGCAGACTGTACTGCTGGGCGGCCTGATCAAGCAGGACAACGCCGAGTCGGTCAGTGCCGTACCTTATCTTGGGCGCATCCCCGGCCTGAAATGGCTGTTCGGCAGTACCAGCAAGTCCAAGGACCGCACCGAACTGATCGTGCTGATCACGCCGCGAGTCATCACCAGCAGCAGTCAGGCGCGTCAGGTGACGGATGATTACCGTCAACAGATGCAATTGCTCAAGCCCGAGGTTTCGCGAACCAGCATGCAGAACTGAGGCGTGCCGGTTTCCGCTCACGACGCTGCCCATCCGGCAGCGTCAAACAGAGGTCATGAACAGATGCTGAAATTTTTCGCTGCCTTGTTGTTTACCGTCGCCGGAATGGCGCAGGCGCAGGACACCTTGCACACCGATCTGCCGCTGGATTACCTGGCGCAAGTCAACGTCGAAAAACCTGACCGACCGCTGGTGATCTTCATCCACGGATACGGCAGCAATGCGGCTGACCTGTTCGGACTCAAGGAACACCTTCCAGCCGATTACAATTACCTGTCGGTTCAGGCCCCGGTGGCGCTGCAGCCTGACAGCTACAAATGGTTCGCCCAGAAGCCGGGTGTGCCGGATTACGATGGTGTCACCGAAGACCTGAAAAGCAGCGGCAAGCAGTTGACGGCGTTTATCACCCAGGCCACTGAAAAATTCCACACGCAGCCAGACAAGGTGTTCCTGGTCGGGTTCAGCCAAGGCGCAATGATGAGCTACGAAGTCGCCCTGCGTCAGCCGACACGCGTTGGCGGGATTGCGGCACTGAGCGGCCGCTTGTTGCCGGTGGTGAAAGCCGAGATCAAACCGACCGACGAGCTGAAGGCACTGAAGGTCTTCATCGGTCATGGCGTACAGGACCGCCAGGTGGCGTTCGCCAGCGGTCCGCAAGCCGACGCTACGTTGAAGTCGCTCGGCCTCAAGCCGGAGTTTCACGCGTATGAAGGGCTGGGTCACAGCATCAGCGAAGCTGAAGTGGTGGACCTGGCAAACTGGTTGCAGCAGTCAGCCCGCTAGCCATCGAACGGGTGTGCGCAGGTTCAGAAGCGATCAGCTTTTGCGCTGACCGGCCCGGTCTTTGAGCAACGCCAGCAAGGCGATCAGCGGCAATGCCGTGCCTGCGATCAGCACCCAGGTCCAGCCGCCATGATCAAACAACGGGCTGGCCACCGCAGAGCCAATGGCACCGCCAATGAAAATGCTGGTCATGTACAACGCGTTAAGCCGGCTGCGGCTCGCGGCATCCAGTGCGTAAACGGTGCGCTGGCCCAGCACCATGCTGGTCTGTACGCAGAAATCCAGAATGACCCCCGTGATTGCCAGGCCGATCACGCTGTACACAGGGTGAACGAGGCCTGGAAGAAAGCTCAGCGCGCCGAGCAGTAAAGCGCCCAGTGACGCTGACCGGGTGTGACCAGCGTCTGCCAGACGACCGCTGATGGGCGCCGCGATTGCACCAATTGCGCCGATCAGGGCAAAAAGGGCGATCTGGGTTTGCGACAGTCCGTGGTTGCGTGACAGCTCCAGGGGGACAGCCGTCCAGAACAGGCTGAACGTTGCGAACATGCAGGCCTGATAAAAGGCACGCTGGCGCAGCACGGGCTGGGTGCGCAGCAGGGTCCAGAGCGAGAACAGCAACTGGCCGTAAGAGGCGCGATGATCCGGAACACGTTTCGGCATGGTCGTCGCCAGCACCACGCTGATGCCGATCATCACCACGGCAGCGGAGCCGAATACCGCACGCCAGCCGAAGTGGTCCGCCACCAGACTGGCGATGGGCCGCGCGAGCAGAATCCCCAACAGCAACCCGCCCATGATCCCGCCCACCACTCTGCCACGGGACTCTTCCGGTGCCAGGTGCGCCGCCAGCGGAATCAGCATCTGCACCGACACCGAGCTGAAGCCCACCAGCAACGACACCAGCAAAAACAGATTCGGCTGCTCGGCAAATGCAGCGCCCAGCAGACTGAGCACCGCCACCACGGTGGTGATCAGCATCAACCGGCGGTTCTCCAGCAAATCACCCAGCGGCACCAGAAAGAACAAGCCCAACGCATAACCGATCTGCGTCAGCGAAACGATCAGGCTGGCCGCGGTGCTCGACAGCCCGATGTCCGGGGCAATAAGCTCGATGATCGGCTGGGCATAGTAGATATTGGCGACAATCGCGCCGCAGCAGAATGCGAACAGCATCACCAGACCGGGCGTCATGGTCACGGCGTTATGCGGGGTTCGGGATGGGTTGGACATGAACATCTCGCTTGGGCGCAAGCCTGTCAGGCGTCTGAAGCGTCTGTAACAGGCGGAGGTTTTGATTGATGGCGAGCAGGCTAACGGTTTTGTCAGGGTTTAAGTAGGCACGGCGAGTTGATACAGGATATTTCTGTGAGTGATGGATGGAAATGGGCTGTTGCTCAGGGAAGTCTTCACGGGGCGCGCAGGAATGCCATAATGCCGACCGTCATTCTGTTCTGGATCAATCCCTTCAGGGACCTTCATGGAAATCAAAAGCTTCAGGCTCATCAACGTGGGGCGTTTCAGGGATCTGGAAGTGGCTCTGGCACCTACCGAAAAGCACGCGTCGAAGGTGACGGTGCTGGTCGGGAACAATGGGGCGGGGAAGACCACGCTGCTCAAGTCTGTTGCTACGTCATTGAGTTGGCTGGTGGCCAGGGTTAGAACGCCGAAAGGTGTCGGCAGTCGGATTGATGAAGGTATGGTTCAGAACGGTGCTGCCTCGTCCTCAATTACCATTCGGGTAGAGGATGTGCTGATTTCGGATTCCGAGGTCAATCCACTTGAATCTGAATGGGGAATAACCGCTACCCGGAAAGGTCGGAATGCTACCTCATCGACAGTTTTAGGCGAACTCACCAAGCTCGCGGATGGCTATCGGTCACAGTTGACTGAAAAGAGTGATTCGTCTCTTCCTCTTCTGGCGTTCTATCCAGTTGAGCGCTCAGTGCTTGAGATACCGCTTAAAGTCCATGCCAGACACACCTTTGATCAACTGGATGGCTACGACAACGCGTTGGGCCGTGGCGTGGATTTTCGGCGATTTTTTGAGTGGTTCAGGGAGCGCGAAGACAGCGAGAATGAAACGGGCATTTCGACCGAATTGCTTAACGAACTGTCTCATAAGATCTTGGTTGATACAGAGCTCTGGAAAATACTGACCAGGGAGCATGCCTCGTCGCGTGACCGTCAGCTAACTGCGGTCAGAACTGCAGTTGAGGCGTTTATGCCTGGCTTCACAAAACTGCGTGTCAAGCGCAAGCCGCGCCTGCACATGGCTATCGATAAAGATGGCAAGACGCTGAACGTATCGCAGCTGTCACAGGGTGAAAAATCCATGATGGCGCTCGTCGGTGACATTGCCAGACGCCTCGCCATGATGAACCCGGCCCTTGAAAATCCTTTGCGCGGCAATGGCATCGTGCTGATCGATGAAGTTGATCTGCACCTGCATCCCAAATGGCAACGCAGTCTGATCGCTCAGCTCACTACGACGTTCCCCAATTGTCAGTTCCTCCTGACCACGCATTCGCCATTGGTCATCAGCGATAGCAAGGATGTGCTGGTGTATGTCATGAATGACGGAGCGCTACTCGAGCAAGACAGTCTTTATGGTCTTGATGCCAATCAAGTCCTATTGAGTGTAATGGACACCGATATTCGGAATGTTGATGTTCAGAAACGCTTGGACAGACTCCAAGAGCTGCTGATGGTCGGTGATCTGGAGGCGGTTCGCTCTCTTTACACAAAGCTGGCCAATGACTTGCCTTCTGGACACATAGAACTGGCCAAAGCGTCTTTGTTGATCCGCAAGCTGGAAGTACGTCGTGCGAAAGATTGAGAAGGGAAGTCTCGAAGTTCTGGAGCGGTGGGCGCGCTTGAACAAGGGTAAGCAATATAAGGATTTAGCGAACCGGGAAGATATCAAGAATGCCATTCGACATGCTTGTGTCCGGGAGCAACATGGTTTATGTGCCTATTGCTGCCGCAGCATCACCCCTTTCAAGGACAGCGCTCACAATGAACACGTCGAAGCGCAACGCCTGGCACCCGACCGCACGCTAGATTTTCAGAATATTGTTGCCAGTTGCAATCAGCCGGATCGGTGTGGCAAAGCGCATGGTCACCAGTTGTTGCGTTTGACGCCATTTATGGTCGAGTGTGAGACGGAATTACAGTTCGAACTGTCCGGGTTGGTAAAAGGCAAAACCGACCGAGCGCAAGACTGTATCAAGGTGCTTAATCTGGGCAGTGATCAAGCCTCCAACAAGTGGTTGATTAGCGAGCGTAAAGCAATGATCGATAATTTGCTGTATTCACAGGGCATGAACTCGTCAGGACTGGGTTTAGAGAGCGATGACGTACTTGATTTGCTGCATGACGAGCTATCGATCCCTGATGGCCAACAACAGCTTCAGGCCTTTTCTCCCGTTCTGGTAAACGTGATTCGTCGTCTCAAGGCTTTGCGGGCCTCCTGAGCCAAACCCTTTTGGGTCCGCTCGGCAAATGCCTGCAAGTCAGTCCGGCCGCTTGATCCCATAACTCACCACATACAGCGCCGGCAGGAAAAACAGCGTCAGCAAGGTCGCGATGGCGATGCCGCCGATCATGGCGATGGCCATCGGTCCCCAGAATACTTCGCGGGCAATCGGGATCATGCCCAGGCTGGCGGCGGCTGCAGTGAGCAGGATAGGGCGGCAACGGTGCTCGGTGGCCTTGACCACGGACGACCAGGCGCTTTCACCGGCCGCCATGAACTCATCGATCTGCGTCACCAGAATGACCGAGTTGCGGATGATGATGCCGATCAGCGCCAGCACGCCCAGAATCGCGACGAAACCCAGCGGATAGCCTGAAATCAACAGCGCGGCGACCACGCCGATCAGCCCGAGCGGCACCACGCTGACCACCAGCAGAATTTTTTTAACGCTGTGCAGCTGGATCATCAGGAAACTCACCACCAACAGCAGCATCAGCGGCACGACTTTCAATATCGGCCCTTGCGAGCGGGCGCTGGCCTCGACTGCGCCGCCGGTGGCAACCGAATACCGTGGCGGCAGGTTGGCGATGAAGGCGTCAACGTCAGGTTTCAATCGCTTGACCAGCGCAGCCGGTTGCAACTTGCCCAGTACGTTGGCTTTCAGGGTGATGGTCGGCAGCCGGTCGCGACGCCAGACCAGCGGCTGTTCCTGTTCGTAGCGCAGGGTGGCAAATGCCAGCAGCGGTACCGTCGACCCGTTGGGCGTAGGGATTTGCAGGTTGCTGAGGGTCTGCACCGAACTGCGTTCGTCGTTTTCGGCGCGTCCTACCAGATCGATCAGATAGGTACTGTCCCGTACCTGAGTAATGGTCGTGCCGCTGACGAGGCTGTTGAGGATTTGCGCGACATCTTCCGAAGACAGGCCAAACTGGCGCACCTTGTCCTGAGCGATGTCGATCTTCAGCACTTTTCCCGGCTCGTTCCAGTCGTAAATGACCTGACCGATATCGGGGTTGGCATCCAGGATAGCGGCCAGTGCCATCGCCTGACTGCGCACCTGTTCGATGTCTGGACCGCTGACACGGTATTGCACCGGCCAGCCCACGGGCGGCCCCATGTTCAGGGGCTGGACGTAGCCGCCGACACCGACGTAATCATCACGAAAGCGCTGACGCAGGCGTTCGATCAGGCGATCACGCGCTGCGCCGCCCTGGCTGACGACGACCAGTTGTCCATAAAACGGATTGCTCAATTGCTGGTCCAGTGGCAGGTAGAAGCGCACGGCGCCCTTACCGACGTAGGAGCTCCAGCGCAGCACATCGGGATCATTTTTGAGCGATGCTTCAAAGCGGTCCATCGTCTGGCGAGTGCCTTCGATGGAGCCGTTTTGCGGCATGTAGATGTCCACCAGGATTTCCGGGCGGTCGGAGTCCGGGAAGAACTGGTTCTGCAGCAACTTGCCCGCGAACAATGAGCCGATGAACAGCAGCACGGTCAGCCCGATTACCCACCAGCGGTGTTCAAGGGTCTTGATCAAAAGACGACTGAAGCCGCGCATCCAGCGTCCCGGCGCGGCGTGTTGTGCCGAGGCTTTGAGGATGTGTACGCCGATCAATGGCGCGAACAGCACGGCGACCAGCCACGACAGCAACAAGGCCACGGCAATGACCGCGAACATGGTGAACACGTATTCGCCTGCCGAGCTGGAGTTCAGGCCGATGGGCACGAAACCGGCAACCGTCACCAGCGTGCCGGTGAGCATCGGAAAGGCGGTCGACGTGTAGGCGAACGTCGCGGCCTGGGGCAATGAATCGCCACTTTCCAGTCGGGTCACCATCATCTCGACGGTGATCATGGCGTCATCCACCAACAACCCGAGGGCGATGATCAGTGCGCCGAGCGAGATGCGCTGCATGGTGATGCCGCTGTATTCCATGAACACAAAGACCAGCGCCAGCACCAGCGGGATCGAACAGGCGACGACCAGCCCGGCGCGAATCCCGAGGCTGATGAAGCTCACCACCAACACAATCAGAATCGCCTCGAACAGCGCATGGGTGAACCCTCCGATGGCCTTGTCAACCACCTCGGCCTGGCTGGACACCCGATGCACGTCGATCCCCAGCGGCAGCTCGGTGGTCAGGTCGTCGATGCGCTGCTGCAACCGGGTACCGAATTCCTGAATATTGCCGCCTTGTTTCATGGCGACCGCAAGGCCGATGGCGGGTTGACCATTGAAGCGGAACAGCGAAGAGGGCGGGTCGGCGTAGCGGCGCTCGATGGTCGCCAGATCACTGAGGCGAAAGAACCGGTCACCGAAGCGCAAGTTGACGGCCATCAGGTCTTCTTCGCTGCTGAACTGACCGCTGGCGCGCACCGCGATGCGTTCAGGGCCTGCCTCCATCACGCCTGCGGGCGTCACGGAGTTTTGCGCCTGCAAGCTTTGCAGGACCTGACGCTGATCGATCCCCAGCGCCGCCAGTTTGCGGATGGAGAAATTCAGGTAGATGACTTCGCGCTGGGCCCCCAGCAGCTCGATCTTGCCCAGATCAGGCACGCTGCGAATATCGGCACGCACCTGCTCGACGTAGTCGCGCAACTGGCGAAACGACAGACCGTCGGTGGTAAACGCATAGATGCTGCCGAATACATCACCGAACTCGTCGTTGAATGCCGGGCCTTGAATGCCACTGGGTAACTCGGCGCGCACGTCGTTGATCTTCTTGCGCACCTGATACCAGGCTGCCGGGATGTCGGCGCTACGGGTTTCGCTTTTGAGGAATACGAAAATGGTCGATTCACCGGCCAGCGTGTAGCTTTTCACGTAATCCAGTGCATCGATTTCTTCGAGCTTCTTTTCCAGTCGATCAGTGACCTGCTGCAAGGTATCGGGCAGCGTTGCACCTGGCCAGCGGGCCTGGATGACCATGGTTTTGATGGCGAATGAGGGATCTTCCTCTCGCCCCAGATTGAGAAATGACCAACTGCCCATCAGCAGTGAAACGAACATCATGTACCAGACCAGCGTGCGATGCTTCAGCCCCCAGGCCGATAGATTGAAGCGCTCTTTCACAAACCGACCTCGCGTTGCAGACGAATCTTCTGGCCGGTTTGCAGGCCATTGACGCCGGCAATCACCACTTTTTCCCCTTCATGCAGCTCGCCGCTGAGTTGTACCCTGACGCCGTTACGTGCCAGCACCTGAACGGCGCGCGGGCTCAAAGTCGATGTCGATGGGTCAATCACCCAGACCTGCGCCTTGCCGTCACGCTCCAGTACGGCACTGTTGGGCAGCTCGTGAAAAGTCGCTGCGTGGCCGCTGATCTCGACCGTGACCGTCGAGCCCAGACGGAAGCTGTCCGGGCTGTTTTGCAAGGCCAGGCGAACGCGCTGCGTGCGAGTGCCGACGTCGATCTGCGGCGCCAGTTGGCGAACGTGTGCCGTCACGAATACCTGCTCGTCGAGCTGTGAGATCACCCTGATTTGCCGGTCGTCACTCAGCGAGGCGAGGACCCCGAGCGGCAGGTCCACCACCGCTTCACGGCTGTCCGGCCGGGCCAGGCTGACGACTGCCTGTCCAGTGGCCATGACCTGGCCGACTTCGGCCTGCCAGCCGGTGACCAGCCCGTCGAACTCTGCTGACAGACGCGTATAAGCGACATGGTCGCGGGCTTGTTGCACGGCGGCGCGGGCCTGGTCGAGAAACGCGCTTTGACCGTGCAGGTCGCTGGCCAACTGATCGAGCCGTGCCTGCGAGCCGACCCCACGCTCGTACAGTTGCAGGTAGCGTATGTGCTCGTCACGTACTTGCTGCCAAGAGGAGAGGGCTTTGCTCAGTTCTGCCTGGCGCGCACTTAGTCGGTGTTGTTGGTCGCCGGGTTCAAGGGTGGCGAGCAGATCGCCTTTGCGCACCTGAGCACCGGTTTCGGCATGCCGGGTTATCAGGCGCCCGGCGACACGAAAGCCCAGCGCTACTTCATATTGCGGCTGGATACTGCCTGCAAAGCGACCGTAGGAGGTGCTGCCAGGGTCGGTTATTTCGGTGAACAGCACGGGACGCTCCACGGCGTCGCGAAGCGGTTTGTCGCGGCAGCCGGGGAGCGCCAGAATCAGCGCGCAGAAAAGCCAAAAGCAGTGTCTCGGTCGTGGCTCTCGCGACGCCGAATTCATTGCGCACGCTCCGATGTCGCCAGCGAAACAGTGTTTTCGCGCGGTGCGCGCTCGACCACTTCCACCTGTTGCCCGGGGTAAAGAAACTGCTGCCCTCGGGAAATCACGCGATCACCTTCCGACAACCCCTCGGAAACGACTACCTGACCCTGTTCGTAGCGCAGCACGGTCACCCGGACCAACGCAACCCTGGCCTGCGCATCCACCCGCCAGACTGCCGGTTGACCCTGTGTGCGGCTCAATGCCGACCAGGGCAATGCAAACGCCCGCTGCGATTGTGTCTGCAGACGCGCGCGCACCACCGAACCCAGCGAGGGCGCAGCGGCATTGTCCGGCAACGCAACGCGTACACGCAGCGTGCCGTTCGCGGCGGAGACCATCGGTGTGATCTCTCTGATGGTGCCGGTCAACGGGACACCGGGCTGACCCAGTGCGGTGACCGTGACCTGGCGGCCCGTCTGATCGGTGCTTAGCAGTGACTCGTACGCGGAAAATACCGCTTCGCGTTCACCGTCATGGGCAAGGCTGAACACCGGCGTGGCAGTCTGCACCACCTGGCCTTCTTCAGCATGACGCGCCGTGATGACACCGTCGGCTATCGCGAACAGCTCGGTGTAAGTCACCTGATCACGTGCGTTGGCCCGTTGTGCGTGCAGCGCTGCAAGGTCGGCGCGCGCGCTCTCCAGGTTTGAGCGGGCTTTCTGGTATTCGCTGAGGTTGGTATAGCCCTTGGGCAGCAGGACCTGCTGACGCTGGTAATTCTGTTCGGCCAGGTGCAGCCGTGATTCGCGCATGGCGACTTCCGCATTGGCTGACGCCAGGTCGGTCTTCTGTTCGCGTGGGTCCAGCCTGGCCAGCACTTGATGGGCCCGGACCCGATCGCCGACGTCTACATAGCGCTTGATCAACTTGCCTGACACGCGAAAGGCGTGCTCGGTCACCTTGCGTGCCTGGATATCGCCTGTCAGCGTCACGCTGTCGGTGACATCCGCCAAGGCGACGGGCTGCACCTCGACCCGCACCAGCGCCTTTTCAGCAGGTTTCCCTGCAGAGCATGCGCTGAGCGAGAGCAGCGAGATAAAACCCAGCACGAGAGCAGGCTGGAAGGGGATGGAGCGTAACGGCCGGACGGTTCCGGACACACGGCAGAACGCGCGCAAAGGCGCCGTAAAAGAAAAAGTCATCAACAAATAGCACTGCCCAGTGAAGTAAAACAGCGTCCATGCATCACAGCGCCGCACCGGAAAAGCCGATCAGCTTCCCGGGTGCAGACGAACGTGCTTCATGCCATCGCAGGAACGCTGGGCCATGCCTGTTTGGCGACTTCGGTACCCAGGAACGTCAACGCGGTCTTTTGGGAGTGATGCCAGGCGGCCTTGCTTTCGAGGTCGAGAAAGTGCCCGGTGTCGGGAACGACGTTGAAGCTGCTTTCGGCGATGTAGTTGGAAAACATGCGGGCGTCTTCAACCGTGGTGTATTCATCTTTTTCGCCGTTGATGAACAGTACCGGGATCTTGATCGATGAAAAACGCTCTACGTAGTTACTGGCGCTTAGTTGGCGGATCTGACTGATGTGGAAGTCGATCTGGCCGTACTCATGTTCAGCAAGACTGATCAGGTGCTTATAGTTATAGAGCTTGAAAAGACGCGGCAGGTGCTTGCCGACGGTGTCGTTCAGGAGCGAGCCGATCTTGCGTTTTTCGCGCGCGGCCAAAAAGACCTGCGCCTTGTCGATGTAGTCGAGCATCGGCTCGTTAAGCACCGGCGAGAACGAGCTGATGATCGCCTTTTCAACCGATGCAGGGCATTCGGCCAAGGCCAGCAACGCCGAGACGCCACCCCACGAAACGGAAAGCAGGTAGTTGACCTGATACAGGTCGATCAGTTGAAGAAGGATCTGTACTTCATCTTCCTTGCTGACAATCATGTCGTCGGAGTTGTGCGCCCGGGATTGACCCGAAAACGGCAGATCGAACAGCACCAGGTTGTAGTGGGGCTGCAAGTACTTGACCGTTTGCCCGAAAGAGCCTGTGGTGGACAGAGCGCCGTTGACCAGCAAGATGGTCTTGGCGTCGCTGCTCTTCCAGTAAGTCTCGGTGTAAACCTTGTAATCACCCACGCTTAAAATCTTTGATTGTGCGCCCATAACAGCCTCCCAGCCGATGTCGATCCTACGATTAAGTCCAGCGTTCCTCTGCTCTGGCGGCCATGCCAAAGCCTCGCCCGATGAGCGGCGAATCCGGTGAGTTATTATTTTGGGTGCAGCAGATGCTGTGCAGCAGGAACTTTGGTTGCCCGGCTATAGATAGCGCAGTGCCAGCTCAGCGACAAGCCATTGGCGTCAAAAAATATATGATGCGTTACATTTTAAGCGCACAGCCGATGATCGCGGATTGACCGGTCGATGGGGTTGTTCGGGGAAAAGTGCAGTATCAAGGCATAAAAGCCCGATTCTTGAGCGGAACCTGTTGGCGCTGAAACGGTCAAGCCACGTCATTTTTGAAACATAAAGTTACACTTTAGCACTTGGCAACGTGCGCCAGATTAATATCTTAATCTTTAAAACCCTTGAGCCAGACGCTTCAAGCTCGTCAAAAAGCAGGCACAGAAACGTCTTCGAGGGGAATCGCCACGTGCGCGTCCGAGTTGATTCTGACCGCAGGTGAGGCTAGCCGCTTGTGACTGGCAATCACCTTGAACTGCGGGGTCAGCGTCTCAGGCGAGGGTGCTCGCCGTCCGACATTCCAGCAGGAGACTGGCGCCTCCGTACTCGCTGGTGCCGATGTGCAGCGTAAAGCCGTGCAGGTTGACGATGGCGGCGACGACGGACAAACCCAGGCCGAAGCCGCTCTGTTCATTGCCGGCTTCGCTGCGGTAGAAGCGCTGAAAGACGGCTGCCCGTTCAACGAGCGGGATGCCAGGTCCCGAATCCTGCACTTCGATACAGGGCGTATTGCCCTCTTTGCCGGCAAATGCGCTGATTTTCACGATGCCACCGGCCGGGGTGAACTTGATCGCGTTACCCAACAGGTTGGTCAGCGCTTCGAACAACAGTGCGCGATCGCCCACAAGGGTTGGCAGCGGATCGCGCAGTTCCAGTAACAGGGTGATCTGGTCTTCCTCTGCCAGCGGCAGGTAAAAGTCGTGCAGCTCTTGCAGCAAAGGCTGAAGTTCCAGCTCGACAAACGCCGAGCGGCGCTGGCGGTCTTCAAGCTCCGAAATGCGCAACAGCCCGCGGAAGCGTGCCATCAGCGTGTCGGCTTCGCCAATGACCTGAGCGATCTGGGTGGCATGGGTCGAATCGTGCGCGGATTGTTGTTGAATGCGATAGAGCTGAGCGCGCAGGCGGGTGAGCGGGGTGCGAAGGTCGTGGGCAATATTGTCGCAAACGCCCTTGACCTCATTCATGAGCTTTTCGATACGGTCGAGCATCGCGTTGACGATCACCGCCAGCATGTCCAGCTCGTCACGCCTGTTTGAGACCGGCAGACGTCCCGCCATGTCGCCGGCGATGATCGACTCGGCACTGGCCTGAATGGCACGAATACGCCGCAACGGACGCCGCCGCAGCAGATGCCAGCCGGCAACGCCCGGAATAATGGTCAGCGAGATGCCCCACAGCAACGCATGCAGAATCAAGGTGCTGACCGCAAACAGCGAGCCATTCTCACGCACCAGTACCAGCCAGCGCCCGTCTGAGGTCCGGTTGACGATTGCGTCGCAGCTGCCCTGCGGCATGCCGGGATCATCCGACTCGATGCAATCGTTCAGGACGTGGATCTGCCCGTCGATAGGCAGGTTTCTCGGCACGCTGTTGATCGGCCCGGCCACAGGGCGGAAGTTTTCGTCGAACAGCCCGTAAGCATCCACCGAGCGTGAATCGAACGTCATGCTGGTGGCCAGTGCATCCTCCAGCGCCTGACCTTCGAAGCGCGAAAACAGTTGCTGCCGATGGGTCAGTGACTGGCGGGCGAGGGTGTCCAGATAGGACGTGACTTCCCAGTAGAGAACGCCCAGAAGAATGACGCTCCAGGCGACGAAGAGAGAACTGTATAGCGCCAGCAGACGGCTCGTTGAAGATCGCCAGCCCTTAGACGGGTTCGGCAATGACATAACCCGATCCTCGCACGGTCTGAATAAGCTGTGCGGTGCCGGGTTGGTCGATCTTCTTGCGCAGACGGCCAATGTGTACGTCGATCAGGTTGGTGCCCGGATCGAAGTGATAGCCCCAGACTTCCTGAAAGATCATCATTCGCGTGATGATCTGCCCGCTGTTGCGCATCAGAAACTCCAACAGCTTGAACTCGGTGGGCAACAAGGTCAGCGGTTCGCCGCCGCGGCAGGCCTCCCGGGTGATCAGGTTCAGTTCGAGGTCGGCAACCTGCAGCACGGTCTTCGCCGCGCTGACGGGGTTGCTGCGACGCAACAGCACTTCGACGCGCGCCGCCATTTCGTCCGAAGCGAACGGCTTTGGCAGGTAATCATCCCCCCCGGCACGCAACCCGCGCACGCGTTCGTCCACATCGGACAACGCGCTGATCATCAGGATGGGGGTCGAAATGCCCTGGGCACGCAGGTGGGTGACGATGGTCAGGCCATCCATCTCCGGCAGCATGCGGTCCAGGGTAATAAGGTCGTAATCGCCACTCACTGCACGCGCCAGGCCATCACGGCCATTGTCGACCCAATCCACTTCCAGCCCGTGGCTGTTGAGTTCTGTGACGATTTCCTTGGCGGTGATGGCATCATCTTCGATTGCCAGAATTCGGGTCATGGTCCCTGCCTGAATAGGTGCGTTCAAAGCGTCATTCTGCCTCTAAAAGAAGGCGCCGTTTCTGAAAGAAAGTTTAATGACAGGGATCATATCTCTTTATTTGCCCCGGCATCAGCGTCCTTGAGCCTTTGCTCTTTTTCCCGACGAAGTTTTTCCACCTTGTTTTTGCGATCGCGTTCCATTCTGGCCGTGGTGTCTTTTTCACTGCGAATCTGCGCATGGCTGATCAGGGCGAAAATAAAGCTGCCACCGATGATATTGCCTGCCAGCGTAGGCGCAGCGAAGGCAAACCAGAAGTCCTTCCAGCCCAGCTCTCCGGCAAACACCAGATAGGACACTTCGGCCGAACCCACCACGATGTGGGTGAAATCTCCGAGCGCCATCAGGTAGGTAATGAGCACAATGATGGCGATCTTGGCGTTTTCCATGGAGGCAATCATCCAGACCATGGTCGCGATCATCCAGCCGGACACGATGCCCTTGGAAAACATCTGGCTGATGTCGTTTTCCATGACCTTGCGGCCGATCTCCAGAAACGCCTTGTCTGTGCTGGCATCGAAGATCGGCAGATTGAGCATGACATAGGCCACCAGCAGTGTGCCGACCAGGTTGCCGGTCAGCACCACACCCCACAGCCGAAACAACCGTCCGATGTTGGCCAGGTTGAGTTTGCTCATGACGGGCAGCACAGCGGTAATGGTGTTTTCCGTGAACAGTTGCTGGCGTGCCAGAATCACCGCCAGAAACCCAGCCGAGTAGCCCAGGCTGCTGATCACATGACTGCCGGGGATGCCTTCGAGGCGAGAACTCAGCAGCCCCATCGCCATCAGCGACAGGCCCATGGTCAGGCCTGCAGCCAGCGCTGACCACCACAACGCGGCAACACTGCGCTCCAGCTCGTGATCGCCCTGAATACGGATCGTCTCGTGCAGCACCGCCGCACGAGGCGGTTGGTTCTCGTCAATCTCGCGCTCTTCCTCGGCGGAAAGGCCGGGGGTCTTGCCGTCTACTTCATGATCCATACAACGTCCTCAGCGCAAGTGATGAATGGTCCTGCGCGAGTGGCGTCAGTCCGATGCTTCAGACAGGTGTAGCGCGCCGTCGTTCGCTAACGGCTTTACACATCGAGCGCAGTATGAACACGTCCGGTTATTCCTGGGCCTGGCCCAGCAGGTCGGCGCTCTGCACGCGCTCCACGCCCATGCCCGACAGGGTCTTCCAGGCCTGTTCCAGCGAGCCGTTCATGTCGATGGCGCGACAGGCATCTTCGATCACGTACGTAGTGAAACCGGCACTGCGCGCGTCTTGCGCCGACCACGCGACGCAGAAGTCCAGCGCCAGCCCGACCACGAACAACGTGTCGACACTGCGCTCCTTCAGATACCCGGCAAGCCCGGTAGTCGTGGTGCGATCGGCTTCCAGAAAGGCTGAATAACTGTCGATATGCGCATTGCAGCCTTTGCGCAGGATCAGTTGCGCGTGAGGCAGATCGAGGTCGGCATGCAATTGCGCGCCGTGGCTGCCCTGCACGCAGTGGTCTGGCCACAGGGTCTGTGGGCCATAGGGCAGGGTGATGCTCTCGAACGGCACACGTTGCGGGTGACGGGAAGCAAACGAAATATGCCCGGCCGGGTGCCAGTCCTGAGTGACGATCACCTGTGCGAAGCGTTGACCCAGGCGGTTGATCAGCGGCAACAACGCATCGCCATCGGCCACTGCCAGTTGCCCGCCGGGCATGAAGTCATATTGCATGTCGATCACCAGCAAGGCGCAGCGAGGGTCGGCAGGCTTGTTGGAAAGGGGCATTGTCGGTTTTCTCGGCGGAGGGCTGATCAGGGCGTCAGTTTGCCTGTTTGTCCCTGAGTTTGCTCAGCAAGATGCGTAGCCTGAAGTGTCATTTTTGGGAATTTGTATCAAGTACTAATACGAATCTGTACTATTCGCAAAAAAATCCTGCCAGGTCCTATGAGGCCCGGTTTCTTGCCAAGGGCTGCACGTCGATGCGTCGTACTCTCGTTTCTCTTTTTATCATTCAAGCCATTTCTCAAACTGCCTGGGCTGAGGAGGTTGCTGCCGGGCAGCCTTCACTGGAATTGCAGAACATCGACATCCAGAGCACCGCCAGCACCGAGACGGCGCAGGGGCCGGTCGAGGGTTATCGGGCCACACGTTCTGCCAGTGCGACACGCACCGACACGTCTTTGCATGAAACCCCGCAATCCGTCAGCGTCATGACCCGAGACGCGGTAGAAGACATTGGTTCCACGCGCCTGCAGGACGCGCTCGATTATGCGGGCGGGGTCGGGCGGGCCAACAATTTCGGCGGCCAGGGCCTGACGACGTTTACCGTTCGCGGTTTTACCACTGGCGAGTTCTATCGCAACGGCTTCCCCATCAACCGTGGCTATCCGAACATGCCGGACGCCAACACCCTCGAACGCCTTGAAGTGCTGCGCGGTCCGGCGACCACGCTGTATGGTCGCGGCGATCCCGGAGGCACGTTCAACGTCGTCTCAAAACAGCCGTTGGCCGAACGCAAGGTCACATTGGGCAGCCAGCTCAATGACCAAGGCATGAAGCGCGGCACACTGGACGCTTCCGGCCCGCTGGATGACGAGGGGCGCTTCGCTTATCGCCTGAATGTCGTGGGCGAGGGCGGTGATACCTTTCGGGATCATGTCGACACCGAGCGTTACGGTGTTGCACCGGTATTGAGCTGGCAGGTCAATGACGCCACGCGCATTACGTTCGAGGGTGACTTCATGCGCAACAATGCGCCGCTGGACCGAGGCCTGACGCGCTATGCCAACCAGACGAGTACGGCCTCGCGCGACACGTTCTTCGGCGAGAAGAGCGTGGGCAAGTTGCATAACGATAACAACATGGCGCAATTGCGCTTCGATCACGACCTGAACGCTGACTGGAAACTGGGCGGCGGCGTGCAGATACTCGACGGCTCGCTGCAGGGCGACGCCATCGAGGCCAACGGGCTGGCTGCTGACGGGCGCACCCTTGGACGCAACTTCAATTACCGCAAACTGGAGTGGACTGACCGCGATGTGCAACTGAACCTGACCGGGTATTTTTCCGCTGGCGGCTTCGACCACACGCTGCTGACCGGCGTCGAATACGAAGACTACGACTACAAATCAATCATCCAGCGCTCCAGTGGCGCGGTCAGTGCCTACCCCATCGATATTTTCAACCCGGTCTACGGCCAGGCTCGGCCTGCACTGACCCGAACCACCACCCACGACAAGGAAAACCTGAAAACCTGGGCTGCCTTCGTGCAGGATCAGGTGGCGTTGACCGAGCGCCTGAAACTGTTGGGCGGCGTGCGCCTGGAGCGCTTCGAGCATGATTACGATTCCTTTCTGCCCGGCACCAGCAGCTGGACTGCCAGCGACAATGCGGTCACGCCACGGATCGGTCTCAGCTATGACCTGACCGACACCGTCGCGGTGTACGCCAACACGGCGCGTTCGTTCAAACCCAACAGCGGTGCCAGCCGTTTGGGTGGCGGCTTCAAGCCGGAAGAAGGCAAGTCTTATGAAATCGGAACCAAGTGGGAGGCACTGGAGGGACAGTTGAGCGTCGATGCGGCGATTTACCAGATCGAGAAACGCAACGTGCTGACCACCGATCCGGTCGATTCCACCTTCAGTGTGGCGGCAGGCGAAGTGCGCAGCCGTGGCCTGGACCTCAATGCAGTCGGCAACCTGACCCCCGAGTGGCGGATGATGGGCAGCTACGCCTATGTCGACGCGGAAGTGACCAAGGACAACACGCTGCGCTCCGGCACACGCCTGATGAACATCCCCGAACAGACCTTCAGCCTGCTCAATGTCTATGAGTTTCAGGACGGTGCCTTGCGTGGTCTGGGGCTGGGCGCCGGTGGTCGCTATGTCGATCAGCGCGCTGGCCGCACCGCCAACGTCGCCTTTTCGATGGACAGCTACACCGTGTTTGACCTGCTGGCCTACTACAAGGTCAACCCGAACGTGAAACTCAACCTCGACCTGAAGAACGTTTTCAATACCGAGTACGAGGAGGGCGCGTTTGGTAACGTCTACGCGTATCCGGGAGCACCGCGGACGGTGCAGGTGGGGATTGCGTATACGTTGTGACGCCGCCGGTATCGGGTTCTGCATGGAAAGCCCGCCCTTTTCGGGGGCGGGTTCGGCGGCGTGCGTCATGAACTACTGCGGTCAGTCGCTCGGAGCCTTGAATCATCAGTATTGATCGGACTTTGAAAAGCCGACATGGTGGCGAAGTTTGCCATCCTGGAACTGGTCCTTCCAAGGCAATATGTCTGCTCCCGCCGCTTTAAGTGCGGCAAGATTATCCCGCACTGCTTGAGTGGCGCCGTCCCTTTCCTCAAACTTATTTCCCCCCAGCCAGTTAGCATTGCCCACTTCGCCGATTTGAGGTTTATAGCCGGCATTTTGCAGTGCTTTGATCTCGCTGGCCAAGCGGGCAGAGGCGTTTGCATCATTGGCATATTCGTGAATGCTGCCAATCAGGCCTGGGTTGCCTTTACCGTTGGCGGCCTTTAATTGATCGGCGTATTTCACCAAGCCACTGTCGGGGCCTGCGGTCAAACCGCCTCCCCAGTTGCTGTCCTCAACAACGATACTTCCTTTATAACCGGCGCTGCGTGCCGATCTGATTAATGTACTTTCCATGTCGGCCCAGTCCTGACTGGCTTTTGTACCACCTTCATTGAACGTGTCCAATACAAGGCTGGGGCGATGGCCGAACGTTTTGACGACGTTGCTGATATCGGTCGAGGCTTGTTTCAACGCGTCCCCCGCCAGCACACTTCCGCCCCCTCCGTTTGCATTGTCACGAAGCGCAAATTGAACCTTAACGCCTTGCTTGTCCCCTTCATTAATCAAGGCAGTGAGTTTATCCATCTGTTGGGCGTTCTGGAGGTGATCGTGCGTCATCTGAATACGTAAAGTCCCGCCTCCAATTCCTTTCAGGTCTTGAATCATTTTGGTTGCAGCAGCAGGTGTGGCGATGTCATCAGGATCAACATTGGCGCCACCCTGCGAGCCGGTATCCGCCGCTTTGACAGCGGCGGCCGGGTTTGAAGTCTTTGCGTCGACCGTTGCAACATTGCCCTGGAGAACGTTTGCTATGGCTGCAGTTGCAAAGCTCTGTTGGCGGACCGAAACAGTCTCCGATGAGACCGTTGACCTTTGTAACTCGGCGTTGCGATTGAGCAGTGTTCTTGTATAGACCGGAAAGGCTTCCGGCGCCTCTGTGGAGCTCCCTGAAGAGTCGTGCCTGTCTGAGGGCGTGTACACATCAAGTTTTGCCTGCCTGTTCGTATGGGGATCACGGTTGTCAGCGTCCACGGGCAGGACGGTCTTGGTGGTGGCAGCAGATCGTTCTGTCGCGGCCATCGTGAGGTCATAGGACCGGATTGAATTGATATTCATCAACTGTCTCTTAAAGGGGGCGCGGCGATGCTAGAGGTGGCCATTACTTATTTCAAGTCATTAAAAAGAAAAGCGCTCAGTGGGCGGGGTTGTTAATTGTTAAATGTCAATGTTCATGTAAGGGGTTGAAATGGATGCGCGTGTTGATTTTGCGGGCGCCGAGGTGGAGTGTTTTTTTATAAGATCAAGGCACGGAGGTGTGCTGTTGTGTTGGGTGTTATGGGTAGGGTGAATGGGCAATTATAAGTTACGTGTAGGAGGCCGAATAAATAGTCTTACTTTTAAAGTGTTGAGTGTTGTTTAGGACTTAAAAATAAGTGGCTTAATGGCGGAAGTTCTGGATTAATTGCCGGGATTTTTGTGTTGCGCCACGGGTCTGATTAATTGCCCTGCGCAGGACGCTTATTCATTCGCCCTCGTGGGCAAGAAAGTATTGGTCTCGTTGTTAAAAAGTATTGGTGTGTGGCCTGTGATGTCAGGCGCGTCGTCAATTATTTAACTCGGTGAGGAAACTGTTTGCCTGCCCTTAGGGTGTTGGCGGTACGTCAGTGCGTGCCTGGCACGTTCTATCAAGAGGAAGTGTGATGTCCCTGCGACGTTTTAAAATAGCCACGCGAACGTTGGCCTGCTTTGCAATCATGGTGTTGCTGGTACTGGGGTTGGGTGTTTTCAATCTCGTGCAGTTATCCAGTATCCGTGCCAAAGGGCTTGAAATCGAAAACGACTCGTTGCCTGGGATAGCCTTGGGCGATGCGATTGCTCTGGCGTTTTCGAATACGCGTTACGACGTGATGAAAATGTTATCCGCTCGCACTGCCGAACAACGGGTTCAGGCGCGAGACGAGTTGATGCAGCGCGAGTCAGCGTTCGCAAAAGCCATAGACGCGTATCGGCCATTCATCGACTCGCCAGGCGAGCGTGATCTTGTTGAGGGCGTGGAGAAGACTTTCCGGGACTATGCGGGTCATGCCGAACAGGTTCACGCGATGATCACGGCAGGACAGGAGGACGCAGGCCGTCTGCTGGCCTGGAATGAGATGGCAAATACCGCAAAGTCTCTGATGGGGCAATTGGAAGATCTGAAACAGCTCAATGATGCTTCGCAAGTCGAAGCCAGCACCAGCGCCAGTCATACCTATGCCACTGCCAACCGGGTCACGTTGTTTACAATGGGGTTCGCGCTGATGGTGACCCTGATCCTTGCCTGGCGACTGACTGTCAGCCTGTCGGGTCCGATAAGACAGGCATTGGCGGCATCCGAAATGATCGCTGCAGGCGATCTTCGCATCGAACACATCGACAGCAGGGGCAGCGATGAGGCGGCCCTGTTACTCCAGTCGATGGTTCGAATGCGCGAAAACCTAAGGCACACGCTGAGTCACGTCGGGCAGGTGGCGGGGCAATTGTTCGCGGCGACAGAAGAATTGAACATACTGATGCGTGATAACAACGCTGACCTGCGTGTTCAAAACAGTGAAATAGAGATGTCTGCGGCGGCGGTTACCGAGATGAGCCAAGCGGTACAGGAAGTGACGCGCAATGCTGTTTCCACTTCAGAAGAGTCAAGGGCTTCGGCTCGCGCTGCGCGGGAAGGACAGGGTGAACTCGGTCTGACAGTGGGTTCGATTACACAACTGACGGAAGACGTGCAGCAGGCCACCCGGCAGGCACAACTACTGGCCGTCAGCACGCTGGAAATTTCGAAAGTGCTGGAAGTTATAAGGTCTGTTTCCGAACAGACGAATCTGCTTGCCTTGAATGCAGCCATTGAAGCTGCCCGTGCTGGTGACGCCGGTCGAGGGTTTGCCGTTGTTGCGGATGAGGTTCGTGCGTTGGCTCACCGCACCAGTGACTCAACACGGGAGATCGAGAGCATGATCGAGCACGTACAGAAAGGCACCCAGGATACCGTAACGGCGTTGTCGCTGAGCCGCGAGCAGGCCCATCGCACGAAAGCCCAGGCAGAATTGGCCAATGCTGCGCTGGCCTCTATCGCCAGCTCGGTGATGATCATTGATGATCGTAATCTGGTAATCGCCAGCGCCTGCGAAGAGCAAACGCAAGTCGCCCGTGAGGTCGATAGCAACCTGGTGCGCATTCGGGATTTGGCGGCTCAGTCGGCCACTCGCGCGGACAAGACCACCAGCGCCAGTCAGATACTCGCAGAGCTTGCCAATGGGCTGAACGAGAGGTTGAGGCATTTTCAGCTATAGCTGAATGATCAGGGCGACGCAGAGTCCGGGGGCCGGCGCAGCGTCGCCATGTGGCAGCACACGTCACCCAAACACCCGAATCGGCGTCCCCGCATGCCACGCCCGAATGTCTTCGATCATCTGCCCGTAAAAGGTTCGGTAGTTGTTTTCAGTAACGTAACCGATATGCGGCGTTGCCAGCACGTTATCCAGCGTGCGGAACGGGTGATCGGCGGGCAGCGGCTCGATGTCGAAGACGTCCAGTGCTGCGCCTGCAATCTTACGCTGTTGCAGCGTCTCGATCAGGGCGGTCTGATCGATGATCGGGCCGCGCGACGAGTTGATCAGATAAGCGCCCGGTTTCATCCAGCCCAGCGCTTCTGCGTTTACCAGTCCTCGGCTGCGGTCGCTGAGCACCAGATGCACGGACAGCACGTCGGCCTGTTCGAACAATTGCTGTTTGCTGACGTAAGTAACGCCCGCTTCGGCAGCGGCTTCGGGGGTCAGGTTCTGGCTCCAGGCAATGACCTTCATGCCGAACGCTTGCCCGTAGCGAGCGATCCACTTGCCGATGCTGCCCAGTCCGAGAATGCCAAGCGTCTTGCCGTGCAGGTCACTGCCCAACCCGACTTGCCAGTGGCCTGCGCGCAGCGAATTGGCTTCGCTGACCAGGTTGCGGGTAATGCCCATGATCAGCGCCCAGGTCAGCTCCGGCGCCGCGTTTTTGTAGCTTTCAGTGCCACATACGGCAATGCCCTGACGCTTGGCGGCTGCCGTATCAATGGCCGCATTGCGCATACCGCCAGTGACCAGCAATTTGAGCCGGGGCAGTTGACTGAGCAGTGCCTCGTCGAACAGGGTTCGTTCGCGCATCACGCAGATAATGTCGAAATCCTGCAGGCGCCGCACCATCGTCGCGGTGTCGGCAGGGTAGTCGTGCAAAAAGCTGACTTCCCCCACCGAGTCGAGTGCCGACCAGTCCACCACGTCACTGGCGACGTTCTGCCAGTCATCAAGCACGGCGATGTTCAATGGGGTCATGTCTGCAGTCCTCATGGCGGAGTTGGCTGAAAAGGCTAGTTGAACAGGCTGGCGGCAATGTTGATCGAGAAACCCAGAATAGCGGTGTTGAAGACGAAGCAGATCAACGACTGGCCCAGCACGACCTTGCGCATTTCACGTGTTGCCACGCCCACGTCGGAGGTCTGTACCGCGACGCTGATGGTGAACGAGAAATACAGGAAGTCCCAGTAGTCAGGGTGCTGCTCACCGCCGACAAAGGCCAGCGACGGTTCCTTGCCTTTCCAGGTATAGAACACGCGTGCGTAGTGCAGGCTGAAGATCACGCCGATCATCAACCAGGAACCGATGACGGTCACACCGGTAAACGCGTGATGAAGCATGCGTGCATCGCTGGAAAGCCCCTTGCTGGCCGCGATTTCAACAATGATTGCGGCCAGACTGGCCAGCGCCGCGACGCACACCGTGACCAGAATGACGCCGGCATTTTCGTCTTCCATCAGCGCAACCCGGCGAACGTCTTCAGCGTTACTGCGCAGCGTACGGACAAAAATCAGGATCAGGTACAGCCACACGCCAGTGTCCCAGCCCGTCAGCAGGCTCTGCGTGAGTGTTGCGTGGGGGATAAGCCAGGACCAGGCGATACCGGCGATCACGCCAACCAAAGCAGCAAGGGTCAAGCGAGGACGGGTGCGGGCGAGGTGGCGCATGCGGTCTAGTCGTTACTGGATGTTGCAAGACAGTAGCACGCCAGATGAGCATGCCCCATTCGATTTGAAAAAAACGGCGCGCAAGGGGGTTGCGCGCCGTGTGCCAGCAGTGTGGCGAGTCAGTGATGAATGACGGTCAGGCTCAACGCACCAGACAAGGCTGCTTGTTGTTGAATTTCCAGTCCGCGATCAGAAACTGCATGGCGACGGCGTCGTTGCGGGCGCCCAGGCCCATGCCTTTATACAGTTCGTGAGCCTTGGCCAATTGATCCGTGTCCAGTTCGACGCCCAGCCCCGGTTTCTTCGGCACATCAACCTTGCCGCCGATGATTTGCAGCGGAGCTTTGGTCAGGCGCTGGCCGTCCTGCCAGATCCAGTGGGTATCGATTGCTGTGATGTTGCCCGGTGCAGCGGCAGCCACATGAGTGAACATGGCCAGTGAGATATCGAAATGGTTATTGGAATGCGAGCCCCAGGTCAGCCCCCACTCATTGCACATCTGCGCCACACGCACCGAGCCCTGCATCGTCCAGAAGTGCGGGTCGGCGAGGGGGATGTCCACTGATTGCAACTGAATGGCATGGCCCATTTCCCGCCAGTCGGTGGCGATCATGTTGGTGGCGGTCTTAAGGCCGGTGGCGCGTCGGAACTCGGCCATGACTTCGCGACCGGAAAAGCCGTTTTCCGCGCCGCATGGGTCTTCGGCATACGCCAGCACGTGGTGTTGATCGCGGCACAGGCGGATGGCTTCCTTGAGCGACCAGGCGCCGTTGGGGTCCAGCGTGATGCGTGCCTCGGGGAAACGCTCGGCCAGAGCGGTGACGGCTTCGATTTCCTGGTCGCCGCTCAAAACCCCGCCCTTGAGCTTGAAGTCCTGAAAACCATAACGCTGATGCGCCGCTTCGGCCAGGCGCACCACGGCGTCCGGGGTCAGCGCTTCTTCATGGCGGATGCGGAACCAGTCGTTGTCCGCGTCGGGTTCGCTGCGGTAGGCCAGATCGGTCTTGCGCTGGTCGCCGACATAGAACAGGTAGCCAAGCATCTCGACCTGATCGCGTTGCTGACCTTCACCCAGCAAGGCAGCAACCGGCACTTCCAGGTACTGGCCCAGCAGGTCGAGCAGCGCGGCTTCCAGTGCGGTCACCGCGTGGATCGCAATGCGCAGGTCGAAGGTCTGCAGGCCGCGACCGCCGGAATCGCGATCGGCGAAGGCTTTGCGTGCCTCGTTGAGAATCTTCTGGTAGGTGCCGATGCTGTTGCCGACCACCAGCGAGCGGGCATCTTCCAGGGTCTGGCGGATCAGCTCGCCGCCAGGCACTTCGCCGACGCCGACATGCCCGGCGTTGTCCTTGAGGATCACAATATTGCGGGTGAAGTAGGGACCGTGCGCGCCGCTGAGATTGAGCAGCATGTCGTCATGCCCGGCCACCGGCACAACCTGCATGTCAGTGATGACGGGAGCCTTGCCGATGATGTTGGAGTGCTGAGTGTTCATGGCTGATCCTGTAGAAAAATATGATCTGTAAAAGCGTCGCTGCGCGCGCGTATCAATGAGTCGCCGGGGTCTGAATGGCGGCCACCGGCGTCGCGCCCGGTTTGGGTGTGTTGCGTGCCGCGAAGACGATGATTGCGGCGATGATCGACGTGGCGGTCAAGCCATACAGCCCGCCCTGAATCGAACCGGTGTGTTCTTCCAGCAACCCGAACGTGGTCGGCGCCACGAAACCGCCGAGGTTGCCGACCGAGTTGATCAGCGCGATGACTGCAGCAGCGATTCGCGCGTCCAGATACGCCTGCGGAATAGGCCAGAACAGCGAAGAGGCGGACTTGAAACCCAGTGCGGCAAAGCAGATGGCAACGAAGGCGAAGATCGGGCTGCCGGTGGTGGACATGAACATCCCGGCGGCGGCGATCAGCAGGGCAATCGCGACCCAGGCCTGTTGGCGTTTCCATTTGGCTGAGAGCGTGGCGAATACGTACATGCCGATGATTGACAGCAGCCACGGAATGGAGTTGAACATGCCGACTTCAAAGTCAGTCATGTTGCCCATTTTTCTGATGATGCTCGGCAGCCAGAAGGTCGCGGCGTAGATGGTCAACTGAATGAAGAAGTAGATCAGGCAAAACAGAATGATCTGGCTGTCCTTGAGCAGTTTGCCGATGGAGGCCTTGACCGGTGTTGCTGCTTCACGGGCGGCTTGCTCGGCATCGATGGCATTGACCAGCGCGTCCTGTTCTTCTCGGGTCAGCCACTTGGCATCGTGCGGTTTGGAGTCCAGCCAGAACCAGACAAAGAAGCACAGGCCGACCGAGAACATGCCTTCGATGAAGTACATCCATTGCCAGCCTTTCAGGCCGAGCCCCGTGATCTGCAGCAGCAGGCCGGACAGCGGGCCGGAAATCAGCGAGGCGATGGCCGAACCACTCAGAAAAATGGCGATGGCCTTGCCGCGCTCAACGCCTGGCAGCCAGCGCGTAAAGTAATAGATCACGCCCGGAAAGAACCCGGCCTCGGCCACGCCGAGCAAAAATCGCAGGATGTAAAAGTGCGTTTCGTTCTGGATGAAGGCCATGCAGGCGGCCACGATGCCCCAAGTGAGCATGATCCGCGTCAGCCAGATGCGCGCGCCAACTTTTTGCAGCAGGATATTGGAAGGGACTTCGAACAGGGCGTAGCCGATGAAGAACAGCCCGGCGCCCAGCCCGTAGGCGGCAGCGCCGATCCCCAGGTCGTGTTCCATATGAGAGCGCACGAAACCGATGTTCACCCGGTCGATGTAGTTGACGATGAACATGATGACGAAAAGCGGCAGGACATGACGTTTGACTTTCGAAACGGCTGAACTCAGGACCGAATCTGAGCCGTCGGCCATCCTGGAATTGGATGTGCTCACAGTTGAATCTCCCACTCGTTGTTTTTATGCGGGTATGTGCAAAGCGTGTCCTTTGCATTGTCGGTCATCATACAAGTAAAAGTTTGTCGCGCAATCCCCCCAACGCAGTTGATTGGAAAGATACCGGGCGTTTTGCAAGTTGGTAAGGAAGGTCCGGAGCAACTGGTATGACAGTAACAATATAAAAGAAAATGCCTATGAACATGGGTTTTAGGAAGGATTACAGAAAAAAGGTGAGCCTTGCTTCAGCGGATTTACCGCTACTGGGCTGTTAAGCGTGAAGGTTTGGACGAGAAAAGAGTTTTTGACAGTGGCAAGCTACTTGTAATACAAGTTGAACAACTCATCAGGGCTGTAAAACCCGGCGATTGAGCGCACCGACCGGCATGTCCGCGCCCGTTCGGGCAGGACAGGGCTGCACAATCAGACAAGTCAGGAATCACTCGCCATGCAGGAACCCGTCAGCGCAGCGCCCAAGCGCCGTCAGCACAGTCTGGCCACGGATCTGGTCACCGAACTGAGCCAGCGCATCTTGCTGGGCAAGATCGCCCCGGGTCAGAAGTTGCCCTCCGAAAATCAGATCGTCCGCGAGCACGGCGTCAGCCGCACCGTGGTGCGCGAAGCGATTTCCAAGTTGCAGGCGTCGGGGTTGGTCGTGACCCATCACGGCATCGGCACCTTTGTGCTGGAACGCGCCGATCAGACCGGCCTGCGCCTGAAAGTCGAGACTGTTTCGCGAGTGCGCGACATCATCGAGCTTCGCATCGGCCTCGAAACTCAAGCCGTGGCGCTGGCCGCCGTGCGTCGCACCGATGAGCAACTGGCGGCCATGCGTCAGGCCCTGGACGATTATCAGGACCTGCTGGCCAATGACGACAGTTGTGTCGAGGCCGACAAGCGCTTCCACATGCTGATTGCCGAAGCGACCGGCAACCCGTATTTCATGGAAATCATGCAGCACCTCGGCAGTGCGGTTATCCCGCGCAGCCGCATCGCCTCAAGCGAAAGGGCCGGCAGCAACCTGGCGCATCAGGGCTACCTGGCCAATCTGGAACACGAAGCGCTGCTCAGCGCGATTCGCCGCAAGGACCCGGACGCGGCCCGCGCCGCCATGTGGACACACCTGAGCAACAGTCGTGAGCGATTGGTGCCGCTGGAGTAGGGGGCCAGGCGTTGCGCAAGTCTTGCCGGCCCGATATGGGCCTGGGCGCCACAGCGGTCTGCCCAGCCCGCACATCGCGCGTCGCAGCACTTTCAGGCACACTCGGGCGCTCAATCACTTCAATAAAAATGAAACCCCATGTCGCACCATTGCAAGCCGTTCCCGGCGGCGGGAGCCTTTCATGTTTGCCCTTGATCGAGCGCTGGCCCAAGACATCGTCGACCGTGCGATGACCATTCTGCCTTACAACGTCAACGTCATGGACTATCTCGGCATCATCATCGGCAGCGGTGATCCGGAGCGGCTGTGTACTCGGCATGAAGGCGCGCAAAGAGTCCTGGCCAGCAGTCGGATTGTAGAGATCGACGCTCAGGCGGCGTTGCAGTTGGGTGGCGTCAAGCCTGGCGTCAATCTGCCTTTGATGCTCGATCATCAACTGGTCGGTGTACTCGGGATTACCGGTGAGCCGGACGAGGTTCGCGTGTATGGCGAACTGGTGAAGATGACCGCCGAAATGCTCATGGAACAGCGTCGTCAGCAGGCTGACCGGCAGTGGCGTGCGCAACGCAGCGAGGAACTGCTGGCCCGGTTGCTGTTGCCGGATTGCCCCGAGAGCCTGGTGGACGAGGCCAGGCAATTAGGCCTACAGCCGCAGGTGCGGCGCCAGGCCGTCTTGATTCAGGTCGACCCGCAGGGCGCATGCGCCAGCCGGATTGCCAGCTGGCTTGGCGCGCGGTACGCCGACAGCTGGTGCGTGCTGCGCGAACCCGGTGTGCTGTACTGGTGCCGCACGGTGATCAAGGACCGTGACGACGGGCTGTTGCTCAAGCAACTTGATGATCAGGGCTGGTCGGTGCTGCGCATGGCAACGGTCGCGCCGTCTGCTGACCTCGCCGCCTTGCGTCATGCCTGCGCAGCGGCGCGGGACTTGCTGGAGTACGCCGCTCAGGCCCGACCGGCGCAACGCCTTCTGCGTCTTGAAGCGTTCCGCCTGCCGGTGCTGTTCTGGCGCTACCGCCATGACTGGCTGGCCGAGGAGGTCGCCGAGCCGATGAGGCGTTTGCACAACCATGCGCTACTGCTCGACACCTTGTGCCAGTGGTTCGAACACAGCGGCGAGAGTCAGGCCTGCGCAGAAGCCTTGGGCATCCATCGCAACAGCTTGCGCTATCGGCTGGAAAAGATTGCCGGACTGACCGGCTGTGATCCCTACAAGACCGATGACGTGCTGCGCCTCTATCTGGGCGCGCAGATGATCACTCGCCAGGCATAAACGGTTTTTTGGTCAAATGCCGGTTAAGCATCAAGGATCATTGTGCGAAGGCCCAGGGGCAAACCGCTCTTGGGGTGAGAGCATGCGGGCATCGATATGGAGAACAACAATGAAAATAGTGATCGCCCCCGACTCGTTCAAGGACAGCCTCAGCGCCCAGGCCGTTGCCGATGCCATCGCCACCGGCCTGGCCGAAGCCTGGCCCGAGGCGGAGCTGATCAAGTGCCCGATGGCAGATGGCGGGGAAGGGACCATAGAAGCACTGCTGGCGGCCTGCAACGGCAGACTCATGAGCGCCAGCGTCAGCGGACCGCTGGGCGATCCGGTCGATGCCCGGTGGGGCTGGTTGGCGGACAGCCGGACGGCAATCATTGAAATGGCCATGGCCAGTGGCTTGCAGCTGCTGGCGCTTGAGCAGCGCAACGCGTGTGTGAGCAGCACGCGAGGCACCGGGCAGTTGATTCTGGCGGCGCTGGACGCAGGTGCCCAACGAATTATTCTGGCCATCGGCGGCAGCGCCACCAACGATGGTGGCAGCGGCATGCTCTCGGCATTGGGCGCACGCTTTCTCGACGTCGAAAACACGCCGTTGCCGCCCGGCGGGCTGGCCCTGGCCGATCTGGCCCGTATCGACCTGAGCGGTTTCGATCCTCGCTTGTCTGCCGTGCAAGTCGAAATTGCCGCCGATGTCGATAATCCGCTGTGCGGACCGAATGGCGCGTCACATGTCTTCGGTCCGCAAAAAGGTGCATCGCCGGCACAGGTGATGGCGCTTGACGCTGCACTGGGGTGCTTCGCCGATCATTCGGCGCAAATCCTTGGCCAGGACCTGCGCGACAGCCCCGGCAGCGGTGCGGCGGGGGGAATGGGCTTTGCAGCCAAGGCCTACCTGAATGCTTCGTTTCGCGCAGGCGTTGAGGTGGTTGCCGACCTGACCGGGCTTGAGCCTTTGTTGACAGGGGCCGATCTGGTGATTACGGGCGAAGGCCGATTCGATGCCCAGACCCTGCGCGGCAAGACGCCCCTCGGCGTAGCCAGAGTCGCGCAGCGTCAGGGAGTGCCGGTCATTGTGCTGGCGGGAACGCTGGGCGAGGGGTACGAGCAGCTTTACTCTCACGGCATCAGCGCCGCGTTTGCGCTGGCCAGCGGCCCAATGAGCCTTGAGCAAGCCTGTCGCGATGCTCGTCGCCTGCTGCATGATCGCGCGCGGGACGTGGCGCTGCTTTGGCAGCTTGCGGGCAGACGCTGATGGCAGCCTCTGCCATGAGGCGCTCGGGCATGTTTGAGTAAAAAGCTAAAAGTTCACTGACCGCGCTAAAGAATTGTCAGGCACCGACGATATGCTGTCGGTTGTCTGACAACTTTACCTCAGGCATCGCCCTCCAAATACAAAAGAGCCCTGGTCATGAACTTACGCAAACTCACTATCGCTCGTCGTGCCGGTCTGGGTTTTACCCTCATTTCCCTCTTGGTGGCGTTGCTCGGCTGGTTCGCGCTGGCGCAGATGTCGACCATTCGCCAGAGCGAGGTGGCGGTGGAAACCAACTGGCTGCCCAGTATGCGGGTGGTCAACGATATCCGGGAAATCATGCTGCGTATCCGTACCATCTCTCTGCGCATGGCACTGGACACTGATCCGGCGAGTATTCCGACCTATCGTGGGCAAATGGACGTGCGTCTGGGCGACCTGAACAAGAAGCTGGACACCCTCAAGACGTTCGTTGACACCCCTGAAGAAAAATCCCTGACCGATCAGTTCATGGTGACCATGGGCCAATACCGCAGCGCGCTGGACAACTCGTTTGCACTCGCAGGCCAGGGCAACAGTGCCGGGCTGAACAAGCTGCTGCTGGTCGATATGAAACAGATCGTCGACGGCTCCGGCAAGCAGCTCAATGATCTGGCCGATTTCTATGTCACCAGGGTCGATGCGGAAGGCAAGTCAGCCGAGGCCCAATACGACAAATCGCGCGATATCGTGATTGCTTTTGTTGTCCTCGCAGCACTCTGCACCATCGGTCTGGCGCTGTGGCTGACTCGCAGTATCGTTCGTCCGTTGCAGCGTGCCGTCACGGCCGCCGAGCAGGTTGCCAACGGTGACCTGACCCACAGCATCGAAGTCGACGGCGATGACGAAGTCACCCGTCTGTTGCGTGCGTTGGCGATGATGCAAGTCAACCTGCGAGAAGCCATGCGCCATATCGGCAGCTCGGCCACCCAACTGGCGTCGGCCGCCACTGAACTCAACTCCGTGACTGAAGACAGCTACCGCGGGTTGAACCAGCAGAACGCAGAAATTGATCAGGCCGCCACTGCCATCAACGAAATGACCTCCGCAGTGGAAGAGGTGGCGCGCAACGCAGTGTCCACTTCCGACGCATCCAACCAGTCCAGCACGTCGGCGCGTGCGGGGCAGACGCGGGTGATCGAAACCGTGCAGTCGATCCAGACGCTGACCGACAACGTGCAGGCAACCTCGACCCTGGTACAGAGCCTCGCCAACCAGTCCCAGGACATCGGCAAGGTGCTGGACGTGATTCGCTCGATCGCTGAACAAACCAACCTGCTGGCGCTCAATGCGGCGATCGAGGCGGCACGCGCGGGTGAGTCGGGTCGCGGCTTTGCGGTGGTGGCTGACGAAGTGCGAGCGCTGGCGCACCGTACTCAACAGTCGACGCTGGAGATCGATTCGATGGTCAACGCCATGCGCAGCGGTTCCGCGCAGGCGCTGGACTCGATGAACACCAGCCGCGACCGGGCTGATTCGACCTTGGCGCTGGCCAAGGGGGCGGGCGAGTCGTTGAGTGAAATCACGTCGTCGATCAATCAGATTTCCGAGCGCAATCTGGTTATTGCCAGTGCTGCGGAAGAGCAGGCCCAAGTGTCGCGAGAGGTCGACCGCAACATCGTCAACATTCGTGATCTGTCGATGCAGTCGACTCAGGGCGCCAACCAGATCAGCGCGTCGAGCCACGAATTGTCGCGTCTGGCAGCAGACCTGAACCAAGTGGTCTCACGCTTCAAGGTGTAAAACCCTACATTGATACAGGTTGTGTCCGCTTGCCGCCGCTCGACCGTGCGCGCATTATGCCCACGGTCAAAATGACCGCCGGTACAGTCTGGGCACATACCTTATCGAAGGGGGTGGCATCGCGTCATGGACAATAACAATCATACCTTCAGCAGTTGGTTGCGCTCTCCAGCCCATCAGCAGTGGCTGGCACTGGAAGGCAATCGCCTGCTGGCCTTTGCCAAGGCCGCCAGGCTTGAAAACGGTTTTGGCAGTCTTGATGACTATGGCCGTCTGATGGTGGGCGCCACGGCCGAAACCATGAACACCGCACGCATGACCCATTGTTTTGCCATGGCGCACGCGCAAGGCATACCCGGTTGTGCGGCGCTGGTCGATCACGGCATCGCGGCATTACAGGGGCCGCTGCGTGATGCGCAGCACGACGGCTGGTTCAGTGCCGCGCTTGAAGATGGCGGCAGGACCGACAAACAGGCTTACCTGCATGCCTTTGTTGCACTGGCTGCCAGCTCGGCGGTGGTCGCCGGGCGCCCTGGCGCGCAAGCCTTGCTGTCCGACGCCATCAATGTGATTCAGACCCGCTTCTGGAGTGATCAGGAAGGTGCAATGCGCGAGTCATTCGCGCAAGACTGGAGCGGTGAAGAGTCCTATCGCGGCGCCAACAGCAACATGCACAGCACCGAAGCGTTTCTCGCCCTGGCAGACGTGACGGGCGATGCGCAATGGCTCGACCGGGCACTGAGCATTGTTGAGCGGGTCATCCATCAACATGCCGGTGCCAATGACTTTCAGGTCATCGAGCATTTTTCCCGAGACTGGGAACCGCTGCCCGATTACAACCGTGAAAACCCGGCTGACGGTTTTCGACCTTTTGGCACCACGCCTGGCCACGCCTTCGAGTGGGCACGCCTGGTGCTGCACCTGGAGGCCGCGCGGCGGCGTGCAGGGCGTAGCAGTCCTGAATGGTTGCTCGATGATGCCCGGCAGCTTTTCGCCAACGCCTGTCGCTATGGCTGGGATGTGGACGGGAACCCCGGCGTTGTCTACACCCTCGATTGGCAAAACGCGCCGGTGGTTCGCCACCGCCTTCACTGGGTTCATTGTGAAGCTGCCGCTGCTGCCGCTGCCCTGTTGCAACGCACTGGCGAGCAGCAGTATGAAAACTGGTATCGCTGTTTCTGGGAGTTCAACGAGACCCTGTTCATCGACCATGAACATGGCAGTTGGCGTCACGAGCTGAATGAACGCAACGAGCCCAGCGAGGATATCTGGCCGGGCAAGCCTGACTTGTATCACGCGTATCAAGCCACGTTATTGCCGGTGTTGCCTCTTGCGCCCAGTCTGGCCAGCGCACTGTCAGCGCCTGAAGGGGCGCTGTAGGCATAAGTGTCAGAGCGCAGGGATGCGCTTGTCGGTCAGGCGAATGATCTGCCGGGCCAGGAAGCTGCCGGTCAGAATCACACCGAACAGGCGCAGGGTCTGCATGGCCAGCACAAACCCGACGTCGGCGTGTGTGTCGATGGCAATGATTGCCATCGTATCCAGGCCACCCGGGCTGGTCGCCAAGTACACCGAGAGGTAGTCCTTGTCCATCATGACGGCGATCAACCAGGCCGACAGCGCGCAAAGCACGATCAGCAGCAGCGAGGCCAGTATCATCATCGGCAGCCTTCTCCAGACGTACCGCACGGTGGGTTGATCGAAGCGCAATCCGACGTAGCACCCGATTGCGCCGTAACCTATGGGCAGCAGCCAGTCCGGAATGGTGATTTGCATCACGCCGCTCAATTGCAGTGCGCCGCCCAGCATCAATGGCACCAGCAAGGCACCCGCAGGCAAGCGCGAACCCAGTACCACGCCTGCGACAATCACCGCGAGGCTCAACCCCAGATCGGGCAGGCTCAGGCTCTGTGCGACGGCGACGCTGCTGTGCAGGTCAGCGCCGGA
This sequence comes from Pseudomonas graminis, assembly GCF_002093745.1. GTDB lineage: Bacteria > Pseudomonadota > Gammaproteobacteria > Pseudomonadales > Pseudomonadaceae > Aquipseudomonas. The sequence continues at coordinate 52,086 of NZ_MTSB01000014.1, read as the reverse complement.
ATCCGCTGCGCCGATGAAGTGGCTGACCAGCGCGCCAATGGTCACTACGCAGACCACTCGTACGTATTGCATGGTTGCCACGACGCGTGAATCGGCGCCGTAATCCTCGGACATGGCGACCATCGCCGACGCGGCGCCCGGTGAGGTCCCCCAGGCTGCCGTGTTGCTCGGGATGCCGGCAAAGCGCACCAATACCAGACCGACTGCTGCGCTGAGCATGACGGTAAGAATCGTCGCCAACAGCATGACTGGCCAGGATTGCAGTGCGGTCAGCAGTACGCTGGCCGACATCGCGTGGGCGATGAGTACGCCGACCGTGCCCTGACCCAGTTGAAACACTCTTTTGTGCAAACGAATAGTGGCACCCGATACGCCAAAACCGATGGCGACCAGCATGGGGCCGAGGAACATCGCGGCGGGCATGTCGAACAGTTTAAGCAGGTGTCCGGCAGTACCGGCCAGCAGGATGAGACCCGCCCATTGGGCGAGTGGGGGAAGGGTGGACATCGAAAAGCGTGCAGCCTGTGACAAGGACGGTCTCCTTGAGCGGTATGAGTTTCAGGCCACCAGTATCGACATCGAAACCGATCAAGTCTATTTTCTAATAATCATGAATTAATAACTTTGGTTGATGAATATGGACCTGCGCGATCTCAATTACTTCGAAACCATTGCTGAGCTGGGCCACCTCGGTCGGGCGGCGGAAAAGCTCAATCGCAGCCAGCCGGCGCTGACAAAGAGCATTCAGCGCCTGGAAGAATCGTTTGGAACGAAGCTCTTTCAGCGAGACGGCCGGCGGATCAAACTGACCCCTGTCGGCGAGCTGCTGCAGGCCCGGGGCAAGGAGTTACAGCAAAGCGTGGCTCAGACGCAGCGTGAGGTGCGGGACTTTGCCAGCGGCATGGTGGGTAATATTCGCGTTGGCTGCGCTGCGACGATGGCGGAATACCTGATGCCGAAACTGACGTCGGCCTTGTTGCAGCGGACGCCGGACGTCACGTTCAAGCTGGTGATAGGCCAGGATGACCTGTTGCGCGAATCCCTGCGCTCCGGTCAACTGGACATGATCATTTGCGCCCTGGCCCCCGACACCGATGACGTCACCAGCTTTGCGATTCTCAGGGACGAAGCCGTGGTGGTTGCCAGCAAGCATCACCCGATCTTCAAGGCCCCGCTGAAGATGAGTGACCTGTGTGCGTACCGCTGGGTACTGCCGCCGGTCAGCGTTTCATCGCGCAAATGGCTGGACGCAACCTTTGCTGCTCACGGCCTGCCGTTGCCGACGGTGCAGATCGAAGCTAACTCGATTTCCCTGCTGCCGGGGTTGATTGCTCAAGGCAACCTGCTGAGCTTCATCGCTCGCGAGTCGCTGGAGTTTGGCAAGACCATGCAACATTTACGTGAGGTGCCGCTGGAGCAGACCACACTGAAACGCACCATCGGCGTGACCCTGCGCAAGGGTGGCTACCTGTCGCCCGCCGCCGAAGGGATGTTGCAAATGCTGCGCGATAACGGTGGCGATTTTCTGGGGTGGGAATAAGCCAGCTTCACAGCGTACTCAGGTACTTCGCCAGCGCCTCGGCCCCCAATTCAACGGTCGAGCTGGTTCCTGTCCAGCTACAGGCGAGCATCAGGTTGCGTGGCAACCCGAAGTCTTCAACCGTGAAACCGTCCTGGTCCAGACCGTTTTCATCATGAGGCACCAGTTCGCGTAACGAATCCACGGGATCAAAGTACGCCCACACCGGCTTGTTCAGGGCAGCCGCCATGCCAATTTCAAACGCCGTTCCTGAATCCGGCTCCAGACCGCGAAACACGTTCAGGTTGGCAAGCACTGCGGAGCAGCGGTGGATCATCGCAACGTTCATCGCGTAGATCTGCTGCGCGGTTTCATGAGGCGTTCGTTCAGGCATGACCTCATTGTCGAAAGGGTACAAACCCTCAAGCCCATGCGCGGTACACAGCGCTTTGAGGTAGCAACCGTGTTCGACTGCATCCGGCCTGAACACGTCAAAACCTGCGAGATAAACCAGGGGCGCTTGCATATCCGACTCTCTGCTGCCGATAAAATCCGGCTAATACTACGACGCACTGGTGGTCCGGGATACACGCCGCTGATCGGTCAGCAGGCAATCATTCGGCGTTTACGCTGGAATCTGTACGGATAACCAGTATCCTTATGCGGTCTGCTCATCTGCGGTGTGAACGCTGGCCTTGAATATGTCACCTCTCGACAATCCCTTTTATTACCTCGAAAACTTCCGTCACGTCCTCGACTGGATCGTGCAGCGTTACGATGATTTGCTCGACGCGTCCGAACGTCGATTCATCAGAGAGTTTGCTGAACTGCCGGTCTCCGCTCAGGGATTGCTGGTGCGCATGGTGATGCGCAAAGGGGTGCTGTTTCGGGCCAGCAAACTGAGTTATGTCGAGATTGGCGACCCCCGTGAAGCGGTGTTACCACTGCTGGCGCGCGGTTGGGTCGATACGAGTCCGCCATTGTGCCTGAACGAACTGTTCCAACTGCTGCGCAGGGAAGAACTGAGCCAGTGCTTCAAGAGCCATGCGGTCAAAGGCCCGGAGCGCAAGCACGAATGGAGGGCGCGCCTGCAACCGCTGTACGAGTCATCGCAGGCTCTTGAGCAGTGGCACCCGCAATTGTCCGACGCGGTTTTTGGCCTGAAGATCATGCCGCTCTGTGATCGTCTGCGTTTATTGTATTTCGGCAATCTGTATCAGGAGTGGTCTGAATTCGTTCTGGCCGACCTGGGCATCTACAGGTACGAAAAGGTCGAGTTCTCACTGGCGTCGCGGGCGATCAACGCGCGCGCCGACATCGATGTCTGCGTGCAATTGCACGACTGCCGTGAAGCGCTGGAAACCTGCAGCGAGCTGCATGAGCTTGCAGAACGCGCCCTCGCGATTCAGTGCCAGAACCCCTGGCTGCAGATGCGCCGCGCCAAAGTGTTGTTTCGCATCGGACAACAGGCCGAGCGCGTGCAGGACTGGCCTTTGGCGATGTCGGTATACCGCGAATGCCGTTACCCCGGAGCGCGCTCACGACAGATTCGGGTGCTGGAGCGCAACGCTGAGTACGTCGAAGCCCTGACGCTGGCGGAGCAGGCCCGACTGGCACCGGAAAACGACGCCGAGGTCCAGCACCTGTCACGCGTCATGCCACGGCTGCAGCGCAAGCTCGGCCTGGCCGCCGGGGGACGGCGTGCGGCACGCACCGTTTCGCGTCTGGACGTGGAAATCACACCCTTGCCGGGCGTCAGTGTCGAGCGCCTGATACGCCTGCACCTTGAAGAGGCGCAGGGTGGCGAAGTGCATTACGTCGAGAATGCGTTGATCAATTCATTGTTCGGGTTGCTGTGCTGGCAGGCCATTTTCGCCCCGTTGCCGGGCGCATTCTTCCACCCGTTTCACAGTGCGCCCAGCGACCTCTACAGCCCGGATTTCTACCCGCGCAGAGCCGCATTATTCGATGCCTGTCTGAAACAACTGGAATCCGATGAGTACCTGGCGACAATTCGTGAGCATTTCCAGAGCAAGGCTGGCCTGCAATCGCCTTTCGTTTTCTGGGGCGCATTAACGCCAGAGCTGCTCGAACAGGCACTGTATTGCCTGCCGGCGGAGCATTTGCTTCGCTGGTTTCGTCGTTTGTTGCAGGATATGAAAGCCAACCGGACCGGAATGCCGGACCTGATCCAGTTTTTTCCGGAACAGCGCCGCTATCGGATGATTGAGGTCAAAGGTCCGGGCGACCGTCTCCAGGACAACCAACTGCGCTGGCTGGACTTCTGTGCCGAGCATGGCATGCCGGTGGAGGTGTGTTACGTGCAGTGGGCGCAGAAAAATGCTGAGCAGCCGATCAGTCAAGGCGCCTTGTCATCATCCTGATCGTCGTCATCGCCCATGTCGGTTGTTTTCTTTGAATCATGTGGCTGGCCACTTACGCTGCCTTTCTTGCCAGGCTCAGGGTCCATGCCTTTGGTGCCGGGGCTGGTGCCTTTTGCACCCGTGCTGGACCCGTCTACATTCTTGTCCATACCGGTTCCCGGCAAAGGTTGCATACCGCTGTCCGGGTGGGTAGGGCCGGTCGAGCCTGCCATAGCGCTGGCGCTGGCACACGCCAACAGCGCTGCGAGACTTAGTGCCGTCAGTCGTTTATCCATCATGATGAAAACCTCTATGTGTGGGGTCGCTACATCATTGGGCGGTCAGCGCGGCTCAGGGTGCAGTACATCGAAGGGGCAGCCGACCAGCGGGCAGGGCGTCGCCCTGTCCGCGTGAGCTGTCGAATTACTGAGTCTTGGTTTTCTCGGTAACGTTGCTCTTGTCGTGGGTGCCGTGGGCGCCTTTGTCGTGGTTCATCGACTTTTCGGCAGCCGCTTTCTTGCTGTCAGTCTGCGCGCCAGGGGTTTCGGACGAGGTGCGGTCCATTGGCTGGGTGTTGGTGCCCGGCAGTTTGGTGGCGTTCTTGTTGATTGGCGTCTCGGTGCTGGTTGTCGATTCAGCGAAAGCTGCACCGGAAGCCACAGCCATCAGGCCAGCCAGGGTGAGGGCAGTCAGTTTGGTCTTGATCATGATGTTTGCTCCGTTGTTTTAAAGTACCCACGTTGGTCATTGGCCAGTGGCCATAGGTGCCCTCCAACCCGACGAACGGTAAGTCAGCCATCATGACATGACGTGGTAGCCGCATTTCTGAGCCAGTCTTTTCCGTACGTTTTCACGTTGTGTGTGCGGGCGTTCTCAAGCCGGTTTTTAAGTCAATTTAGCTATAACGTGACTGATCAGTCATTTATATCGGGTCTAAAAATGCACACTTTCTTACACTTTTATAACGGTGATGGCTTTCAGCTATCGGCCTGTAGGTGGCAATACGCTATTTCACTCTGAAAGGCGTGATCTCGCTGTAAACACGGGTCGATACCTGTTTTTTCAACCCAAATGCCTCGAAAAAAATGCGACAAAAAAGTTCCCGATCCGACACCAATCGTTTGATTGTCATTAAACAGCAACATTTCAGGTTTTAAATCCGCCTCGGGCCTCCTTAAGTGGACCACCACACAATCTCCTGGACTGAGGTATTACCGTGATACTGCTGACTAAAAAACGCTTGTCGCTTCTGATTGCTTCGCTGTGCCTCAGTGGTGTGGCCCATGCGACTGACGTCACAGGCGCTGGTTCGAGTTTCGTTTTCCCGGTTATTTCCGCGTGGTCCCAGGACTACAGCAAAAGCAACGACGCCAAAAATCGTATCAACTATCAGTCGATCGGTTCGGGCGGTGGTATCGCTCAGATCAAGGCAGCGACCGTTGATTTCGGCGCATCCGATGCCCCTATGTCCGCTGAAGACCTGCAAGCAGGCGGCCTGGGCCAGTTCCCAAGCGTGATCGGCGGTATCGTGCCGATCGTCAACGTCGAAGGCGTTGAAAGCGGCGAATTGAAGCTCGATGGCGCTGTGCTGGCCAAGATCTTCATGGGTGAAATCAAGAAGTGGAACGACCCGGCAATCGTGGACCTCAACCCTGGCGTGAAACTTCCGGACACCGCGATCACCGTCGTTCAACGCTCTGACGGCTCGGGCACCACCTACAACTTCACCAACTACCTGAGCAAGGTCAGCCCGGAGTGGAAAGAGAAGCTTAACTTCGGTTCAACCGTTAAGTGGCCTGTCGGCGTTGGCGGCAAGGGTAACGAAGGTGTTTCTGCCTACGTGAAGCAGATCAAGGGTGCGATCGGTTACGTTGAATACTCTTACGCCGTTACCAACAAGCTGTCCTACACCCAGTTGAAGAACGCTGCTGGCAAATTCATCAAACCAGACGCCAAAGCGTTCGCGGCCGCTGCCGACTCGGCCAAGTGGGAAGATGCCAAGGACTTCAACCTGCTCATGACCAATGCTCCGGGTGACACTGCGTGGCCGATCACGGCGACGACCTGGATCATCATGTACAAGAAAGCCAAGAACGAAGAGAAAAGCGTCGCCGCTTTCGACTTCTTCAAATGGTCCCTGGAAAACGGCCAGCAACAGGCCGAGAAACTGGACTATGTCGCTTTGCCGAAATCACTGGTTACGAAAGTGGAAGAGTACTGGAAAACGGAATTCACCAAGTAAGTGATTCAACCCGTACCACCCCTGTCACCAGCCGCGATATCGGCTCGGTGACAGGGGCTTTTCCTTGCGAGTGGCCTCTACATGACTGAAAACACCCAATACCTGTCCGCGAATGTCTCCGCTGGTGAGTCCGAGGGCGAGAAGCGCGCCAAACGGGATCATCGTCATGACCTGTGGTTCAAGCGTTCATTGCAAGCCGCAGCGATGCTGGTGCTTGCTTTGCTGGGTTGTATTGCCTTGTCGACCCTGTGGGGCGGCAGTCTGGCGTTCCAGACCTTCGGCTTTGAATTTCTGACCAGTACCGATTGGGACGTGAACGCTGGCAAGTTTGGCGCGCTGGTTCCGATCTACGGCACCCTGGTGACTTCTTTTCTGGCGTTGCTGATCGCCGTTCCGGTGAGCTTCGGCATCGCAATCTTTCTGACCGAAGTGGCTCCGCCCTGGCTGCGCATGCCGATTGCCTCGGCAATCGAACTGCTGGCCGGTATCCCTTCGATCATCTATGGCATGTGGGGGCTGTTTGTATTCGGCCCGTTCATGGCTGAACACCTGTCCCCCTGGATCAGCGAAAACCTCGGCGCACTGCCACTGATCGGCCCGATGTTTCAGGGCCCACCATTGGGCATCGGGATGCTGACCGCCGGCATCGTTCTGGCGATCATGATCATCCCGTTCATTACCTCGGTGATGCAGGAAGTTTTTCGCACCGTGCCCGTTGCCCTCAAGGAGTCTGCCTACGCATTGGGCGGCACCACTTGGGAAGTCGTCTGGGACATCGTGCTGCCTTACACCCGTTCGGCAGTGGTCGGTGGCATTTTCCTCGGCTTGGGACGTGCGCTGGGCGAAACCATGGCAGTCACTTTTGTGTTGGGTAACTCGCATCAGTTTTCGGCGTCGCTGATGATGCCGAGCAGCTCCATCGCTTCGGTAATCGCTAACGAGTTCAACGAGGCTTACACCGACTTGCACCGCTCGGCATTGATCGCTCTGGGCTTCCTGTTGTTTGTCGTCACCTTTATCGTGCTGGCCCTCGCACGTCTGATGCTGTCGCGCCTTTCGCGTAAGGAGGGGTTATGAGTAAGGACATGACGGGTAGCGAGCGCATTTATCGGGCTCGCAACTTTAAAAACAAAATAGCGATGGTGCTCAGTTGCGGCGCCACTGCGTTCGGCCTGTTGTGGCTGGTGTGGATTCTGCTGACTACCATCATCAAAGGCATCGACGCGCTCAACCTGCAACTGTTCACCGGCATGACCCCGCCGCCGGGTACCCCGGGTGGTTTGGCCAACGCGTTCTACGGCAGCCTTCTGATGTCTGGCATAGGTCTGCTGATCGGTACGCCGATCGGTCTGATGGCGGGTATCTGGCTGGCCGAGTTTGCCCGTTACACCAAGCTGGGCAATGCCGTACGCTTTATCAACGACATCCTGCTGTCGGCACCTTCCATCGTGCTTGGTCTGTTCGTCTACACCGTTGTGGTATTGCCACTCAACGCGGTGACCGGGCATCAGGTCGGCTTTTCGGCACTCGCAGGCGCTTTGGCGCTGGCGCTGCTGGTGATCCCGGTGGTGGTGCGCACCACCGACGAAATGATGCAATTGCAGCCTTCGACCATGCGTGAAGCGGCGCTGGCGCTGGGTGTGCCGCAATGGAAGCTGACCCTGCAAATTGTCCTGCGTGCGGCCAAGGCCGGCGTGGTCACAGGCATCTTGCTGGCACTTGCACGCATCACCGGCGAAACCGCGCCGTTGCTGTTTACCGCTTTCGGCAACCAGTTCTGGAGCAGTGATCTGCTCAAGCCAATCGCCAGTGTTCCGGTGGTGGTTTTCCAGTACGCCATGAGCCCGTTCGACGACTGGCACTCCCTGGCATGGGCCGGTGCGCTGGTCATGACGCTGTTCGTACTGATACTGAGTCTGCTGTCTCGCTTAATTCTTCTGCGCAATAGGGCGTCCTGATGAACAACCTTTCCCTGGCCAACGAAAAAACCAAGATCCAAGTACGCGGTCTGGAGTTTTTCTATAACAACCAGAAGTCGTTGAAGTCCATCGACATGACCATTCCCGAGAAGCGCATCACTGCGATCATCGGCCCGTCGGGTTGCGGTAAATCAACGCTGTTGCGCGTGTTCAACCGCATCTACGCGATGTACCCGAAACAGGAAGCGCGCGGCGAAGTGCTGCTCAATGGCGAGAACATCCTGGCGCCGGGCTACTCGATGAACCGCCTGCGCAGTCATGTGGGCATGGTGTTCCAGAAGCCTGTACCGTTCCCGATGTCGATCTACGACAACATTTCCTACGCCATCAAGCACCACGAAAAGCTGTCGCGTCGCGAAATGGAAGATCGCGTCGAGCAGGCGCTGCGCGGTGCCGCGCTGTGGGACGAGGTCAAGGACAAGCTCAAGCAAAGCGCGACCGGCCTGTCCGGCGGTCAGCAGCAGCGTCTGTGCATCGCCCGTACCATCGCGTTGCGCCCTCAGGTGCTGCTGCTGGATGAGCCGACTTCTGCGCTCGACCCGATTTCCACCGGTCGTATCGAGCAACTGATCACCGAGCTGAAAGAGCAGTTCACCGTGATCATCGTGACGCACAACATGCAGCAGGCGGCGCGTTGCTCGGATTACACGGCGTTCATGTTCATGGGCGAACTGATCGAACACGGCGACACCGACACCATCTTCACCAAGCCCTCCAAGACCCAGACCGAAGACTACATCACCGGTCGTTTCGGCTGATCAGCCTGTCAGGGCGGGCGTCTCACGGCGCTCGCCCATGAATTCCTCGATCCTGTCGCGCAACCAGCGCTCGGCAGGATCGCTGTCCATCACGCTCAGCCATGTCATCGACAGGTCCAGCCCTGGTGTGGGGAAGGGCAGCGGTTCGTCATACAGCAAACCCAGCGCGCTCATGGCCTTGGCCGCGTAGTCGGACAAACCCGAGATCAGGTCAGTGCCGGCCATCAGCGCGGGCAGCGTCGTGAATTGCGGCACCGACAGCACCACCTGACGCTTGCGACCCAGTGCGGTCAGCCACTCATCCGCAAAACTGCTGACACTCGCCACGTGCGACACCACCACGTGTGGGCGTGAGCAGTATTCGTCCATGCTCATAGGCCCGGAAGGTTTGTCGGCGCGCACCAGGCGTGGCTGCACGTTGCGCAGCGTCTTGCGCTTGGCATTGGCCGGCAGCTCGCGAGTCAGGCAGACGCCGACGGTAATGTCGCCGGACATCAATACTTCGGAGATATTCAGGTAGTCGACGTGCTTGACCACGATCACCACCCCTGGTGCTTCCTGGCGAATGGCCTTGAGCATGGCCGGCAGCAAGCCGAACTCCACGTCATCGCTCAAGCCGATGCGGAAGGTCATCTTGCTGACCGAAGGCTCGAAATCGGTGGTCAGGCTCAGCGCAGTGGACATGGCGTCCAGCGCGGGGGTGAGGTGCTTGAGGATTTCATGGGCGCGAGCGGTCGGCTCCATGCGATGGCCGACCCGGATGAACAGCGGGTCATTGAGCTGACTGCGCAGACGGTTCAACGCCGCGCTGATCGTGGGTTGGCCAAGAAACAGTTTTTCCGCTGCACGGGTCACGTTACGTTCCTGCATCAAGGTCTCGAAGACCACCATCAGGTTGATGTCAGCCTTGCGCAGTTCATTTCGGTTCATTGCTATTCCTTGGCATCAGACCCTGCTGGCCACGACGGCCCGTAACGGACGGCTCAGTCTAGGCAAGCACGGCGTGAGGCGTCCAGCGATTTGCCTTGGCGGGGGCTGTATGACGAAACGTCTGCTTACGGTTCTATTGGTAGGAAAGGGGCGAATCTGTTGTGGGAAACAGGGTCTACTTGCAGGTCTGCCGCATGCAGTACAGCGGTTCAAGCATCTGATTCCATTTACAGGAGGTGCCCCTTATGCGGGCTGCAAAGATTGCCGGTATGTTGATGTCTCTGACACTGTCAGCCACGGCCCTGGCCGACACGCCCGGATACGGTCAGCAACTGGAAGGTTTCGCCTATCCTCACCCGTTGATGAAGTTTCCGTTCGATTCGCAGGGCCAGTCTCTGGAAATGGGTTACATGGACGTGAAACCCACAGGCAAAGCCAACGGCCGCACCGCGGTCTTGATGCATGGCAAGAACTTCTGCGCCGCCACGTGGGAAGACACCATCAAGGGCTTGAGTGCGGCGGGCTATCGCGTCATTGCGCCGGATCAGATCGGTTTCTGCACTTCGACCAAACCGGAGCACTATCAGTACAGCTTCCAGCAACTGTCGATGAACACCCATGCGCTGCTTGAAAAGCTGGGGGTCGACAAGGTGTCAGTGATCGGTCATTCCACCGGCGGGATGCTGGCCACCCGGTACGCGCTGATGTACCCGAAACAGACCGAAAAGCTGGTGATGGTCAACCCTATTGGTCTGGAAGACTGGAAGGCGCTGGGTGTGCCGTATCGCAGCGTAGATCAATGGTATGAGCGCGAACTGAAGACCACCGCCGAAGGCATTCGCGCCTACGAACAGAAAACCTACTACGACGGGCGCTGGAAGCCGGAGTATGACAAGTGGGTGGACATGCTGGCCGGTCTGAACAGGGGGCCGGGTCACAAGATCGTTGCCTGGAACTCGGCGCTGATCTACGACATGATTTTCACCCAGCCGGTGTTCTACGAATTTCCGAAGTTGCAGGTGCCAACGGTGTTGATGATCGGCGATGTCGACACCACCGCCATCGGCAGCGACATTGCGCCGCCAGAGGTCAAGGCGAAGATCGGTCACTACAACGTGTTGGGCAAGCAGGTCACGCAGATGATTCCGGGCGCCAGACTCGTAGAGTTCAAAGGCATGGGCCATGCCCCGCAGATGGAAGACCCGGCAGGCTTCAATGCTTCGCTGGTGTCCGAACTCAAGTAAGCCGCGAAGCATGTAACGCCACAACCTGATCCGCAACGATCAGGCTGTGGCCGACAGGCCTGCACGCTAGACCGCGATCTCGACCTGTTCGTCATTCAGGCGCACCGGCCAGACGTCCAGGCGCTGCTCCGGGTACTCGATGCAGCTGCCGTCGTGGAGGCGAAAGTGCTGCTTGTACAACGGCGACGCAATGACCAGCTCACCGCCGATCTGGCCGATCAGCCCGCGCCCGATCACATTGGCCCCGGATTTCGGGTCGCGGTTGTCGATGGCAAAGAGCTGTTCGCCCTCTGCTGCCTCAGGCAGGTAGATGAGCGCGATCTGCTTGCCGTCCAGCCAGGCCACAACACCTGAGTTGGCGACCAGGTCCTTGCGTGCGCACAAGGCGTTCCAGTGTTGATGCTGTACAGCGCATGCGTTTTGTTCAGCGAATGCTGTTTCGGTCGAGTTCATTACACCACCTCCTTGAACAACGGAATAAGCGCCAGTTCTTCAGGTTTTGCCGGGCGCCGCTGGGCGCGCTCCTTGACGAACTGCACGTCGGGATCGCTTCGGCCATCGTTGACGAATGTGCGGAAACGCTTGAGTTTCTCCGGGTCCTTGAGCGCATTGGCCCATTCGCATTCGTAGCGGTCGACCACCAGTTGCATCTGCGCTTCCAGCTCTTCGGCCAGGCCCAGACTGTCGTCGAGGATCACCGCCTTGAGGTAGTCCAGGCCGCCTTCCAGTGTTTCTCGCCAGACTGATGTGCGTTGCAGCTTGTCGGCGGTGCGGATGTAGAGCATCAGGAAGCGGTCGATGTAGCGGATCAGCGTTTCGTCATCCAGGTCGGTGGCAAACAGTTCGGCATGACGCGGGCGCATGCCGCCGTTGCCGCACAGGTACAGGTTCCAGCCGTTCTCGGTGGCGATGACACCGACGTCTTTGCTCTGTGCTTCAGCGCATTCGCGGGTGCAACCGGACACCGCAAACTTGAGCTTGTGCGGCGAGCGCAAGCCCTTGTAGCGGTCCTCAATGCGCAATGCCATCGCGACGCTGTCCTGCACGCCATAGCGGCACCAGGTGCTGCCGACGCAGGACTTCACGGTGCGGGTCGATTTGCCGTAGGCATGACCGGTCTCGAAACCGGCGGCGATCAGTTCGCTCCAGATGTCCGGCAGTTCATGCAGTTGCGCACCGAACAGGTCGATGCGCTGACCACCGGTGATTTTGGTGTACAGGTCGTATTTCTTGGCCACTGCACCGATTGCGATCAGCCCGTCCGGGGTGATTTCGCCGCCCGGAATGCGCGGCACCACCGAGTAGGTGCCGTTCTTCTGCATGTTGGCCATGAACGTGTCATTGGTGTCCTGCAACGGCACCAGCGAAGGCTCGGTGATCGGACGGTTCCAGCACGACGCGAGAATCGAGCCGACTGCAGGCTTGCAGATGTCGCAGCCGTGGGCGCCTTTGCCGTGACGGGTCAGCAGTGCCTCGAAGGTTTCGATGCCCTCGACGCGCACCATCGAGTAAAGCTCCTGGCGGGTGTAGGCAAAGTGTTCGCACAGGCTCTTGTCGACCGCGACGCCTCGGGCGACAAGTTCGTGCTCGAAAACCTGCTTGAGCAACGCCGTGCAACCGCCGCAACCGGTCGCGGCCTTGGTGCAGGCCTTGATGCCGGCGAGGTCGGTGCAGCCGTTATCGATGGCCGAACAGATCGAGCCTTTGCTGACGTTGTGGCAGGAACACACCGTCGCGGTCGCAGGCAACGCATCGACGCCCAGCGTTGGCGCGCCTTCGCCGCGCGGCAGGATCAGACTCGAGGGATCGGCGGGCAGGGTGATGCCGTTCTGAGCGTATTGCAGCAGCGTGTCGTAATAGCTGTTGTCGCCGACCAGCACGGCACCGAGTACCTGTTTTCCGTCGGCCGAAACGACCAGTCGGCGGTAGCTGGCGGTGGCTTCGTCGATGTAGCGATAGCTCACTGCACCGGCCAGTGCGCCATGCGCGTCACCGATGGAGCCGACATCCACGCCCAGCAGTTTGAGCTTGGTGGACATGTCGGCGCCGAAGAACGGTTCGGTGTCTTTTTCGCACAATTGCGCTGCCACGCCACGGGCCATTTGATAGCCGGGTGCCACGAGGCCGAACACGCTGCCGTTCCACGCCGCGCACTCGCCAATCGCGTAGATGTCGGCGTCGCTGGTGCGGCAGTGTTCGTCGATCTCAACACCGCCGCGTGGGCCCAGTTGCAGTTCGCACTGACGAGCCAGCGCATCCTGCGGGCGGATGCCGGCAGAAAACACGATCAAATCGGTTTCAAGAAATTCGTCATTGGCAAAGTTCATGCGGTAGCGATATTGCTTGCCGTCACTGATCGACTGTGTGGCGCGTGACAGATGCACGCCGACGCCCAGCGCTTCGATGCGCGCCTTCAACGCGGCACCGCCATGATCGTCCAACTGCACCGGCATCAGGCGCGGGGCGAACTCGACCACGTGCGCTTCAAGCCCGAGAGACTTCAGGGCGTTGGCCGCTTCCAGCCCCAGTAAACCACCACCGACCACCACGCCGCGCCGTGCCTTGGTGGCGGCGTAACGGATGTTGTCCAGGTCTTCGAGTGTGCGATAGACCAGCCGCGAGTTGCCCTGTGCGCCTTCAATCGGCGGCACGAAAGGGTAGGAACCGGTGGCGAGGATCAGCTTGTCGTAGCTGAAGCAACCTTCGGCGGTGATGATCTCGTGACGGTCGCGGTCAATCTCCAGCACAGGAACGCCGAGGTGCAAGGTCAGGCCTGCCTGCTCGTAGACAGACATTTCGCTCATGGCCAGCGATTCGGCATCGCGGCCGGTGAAGTATTCGGACAGATGCACGCGGTCATAGGCACGCTGTGCTTCTTCGCCGAACACATGAATGCGATAGCGCTCAAGGGCGCCGCCTGCGATCAACTGCTCGACGCAATGATGCCCGACCATTCCGTTGCCGACGACGATCAGGGTTTTTACATCGTTGAGGGGGAAGACTGTGTTCATAGCGAGTCCCGGCCGAGGCCAATCAGGTTTTCAAAGCAAAAAAAAAGCGCCCGGAACCTTTCGGTTCCAGGCGCCTTTGCCTGTTCTCTTATGGGGTGTTCGGGGTGCCATCGAGCCACGTTGCCGGATGCACCTGAGTCGCCCTTCGGTCTCTGCGAGACTAGCGATCTGCTTCGATCCGCCGGGGCAAGCCCGACCACATTCATGGTGGGGCTATTCAGGGTTATGCAGAGGATGTGCCAGTTTGTGGTTGGGGCCTTCTGGCTGCGGTATAGCGGTGTTTGCGGGGCAACATGCCGGGACAGTCCGCTCCGGTTATTGCCTTGGATTGGTGCGTATGGCCTGTTCGCTGCTTCAAATGCGGTCGAGATCACGCCCCGCGTCAGGCACACTCAAGATCGGACGCAGAGCGTCCAGAAGGGCGTACCGACGCAGAGCGTCGGCACGATAGTCAAAGCGCTTTTTTATCGCGATGGCACTGACGACGCAGAGTGCGACGTAAGTGACGGCTGAGTCCTGGCGCTGATCCGGGGGTAGCCTGGCAGGACGCCAGGCTAGCCGCACCGGGCCATGGATGGCCCGTTGCGGCGACCCCCGGATCAGTGGCAGGGCGAAGGAACCCGACGAAGTCGGGCCGGAAACGGAGCCAGGGGCTTTGCTCACTTTGGCCCCTTCAAAGTGAGTCGCCGAGGGGCGAAAAGGTGCCTTGAGCCGTGAACGAACATCACTGACATCGCAGAACCGCTGTGTGACGCGGAGCGTCACGAAATGCAATACCACGCGGAGCGTGGGAACGAGATTCGTCGAGGTCTGAGTACCGTTTCACGAGGGCATCGGGGATTTTGTAAAACAGAGCAGTAGCGAGAGTCAGCTGGCTCACTCCAGTCTGGCGCAACTTTTGTATTACCCTGCGTCAACTCAGCCAGGCCAGTAGCCATGAAGATCAGCATCACCGAAGTACAGCCCGCCGACATCCCGCAAACCGTCGATTTCGTCATGCGCGCCCGCGCCGAGATATTTCCTTTGCTCGACACCGTGACCGTGCCGCCTGACCTGGCCGGTTTCGAGCAGGTTTATCTGAGTGGCAAGGACGGAAAGTTTCTGATTGCCCGCTGTGACGAGCAAATCATCGCTGCCGTGGGCTATCTGCCGTTCGACCATCGCTTCCCGCAGCTCGACTACTCGGGCCGCAGGACCGTGGAGATCGTGAGGCTGTACGTCATGCCTGAGTTTCGCGGTGACGGGCTGGCCAGTCGCCTGTGTCAGGCGCTTTGGGTGCATGCCGAGGCGGATGATATCGAGGTTTTGTACCTGCACACCCACCCGTTTTTACCCGGCGCCATCCGCTTTTGGGAAAAGCAGGGCTTTGCCGTGACCGACGTGGAAAGCGACCCGGTGTGGAACACCACGCACATGGAGCGCGTGCTGTAACACGTAAGAGGGCGGGGGCGAGCCGGCCCCCTTTAACCGATCAGCGTGGATGACGCTGGCGGGCGGTCTTGAGCAGGTCTTCGGGCGTGATGTGCCCGACCACTGACTTGGCCGCAGCGCTACCGGGCAGCGGCAGGTCGAGGATGTGGCCTTTCATCTTGCCGATGACGTGCATTTCACAAGGCTTGCAGTCGAACTTCAGGGTCAGCACTTCATCACCCTGCACCAGTTGCATCGGCGCGACCTTGGTGCGCACGCCCGTCACGCCTTTGGCCTGTTTCGGGCACAGGTTGAAGGAGAAGCGCAGGCAGTGTTTGGTGATCATCACCGGCACCTCGCCGGTTTCCTCGTGAGCCTCGTACGCCGCATCAATCAACTGCACGCCGTGACGGTGGTAGAAATCACGGGCCTTCTGGTTATAGACGTTGGCCAGAAAAGACAGGTGTGACTCAGGGTAAACCGGTGGCGGGGTGGTCTCGGCCTTGCGCCCGCCGCGCGGGTGCGCCTTGACCCGGGCTTCTGTCAGCGCTTCGATGGCGTCGCGGCGCAGGGTCTTGAGCTGCGAGTTCGGCACGAAAAACGCCTGAGGCGCATCCAGTCTGACGTCCTGAGCGTGATAGATCGTGGTGCCCAGTTGAGTCAGCAGGTCACGCAGCTGATCCAGCGCCTGCTCGGGTTTGTTGGCTGCCCCGAACGGGCCGTCCAGCCCGACCGTCACGCTCACGCCTTCTTCGCTGATGGCGTTCAGGCTCAGGCGATCTTCACGCAGCATCACCTGCCACTGAATGCCGATGCGGCGTTCGGCAGAAGTCTTGAGCAGCGCCTGCTGCCAGTTGTGGTCCAGGTTGCGGTTCAGCGGATGGTTCGGGCGCACGCGGGAAAGGCCTGCCGGCATTTCGTTCGGCTCTACGCGATAGCGCCAGCGCTTCTGACCGTCCTCTTCAAACTCGCCCTTGAGCTCGGCGATGTTGGCCCGGAAGCCCACCACTTCGCGCTTGATCTGCACATTGAGGCCGTCACCGTTGGACAGCGGCTCGTGGGCGACAACGATCAGGTCCCGCTTGCCGAGTTTTTCGACGGTGCCCACTGCCAGACCGGTAAACGTCGGCGTGTCGAATGCGCCGATGTCGATCTTGCGGTCGCTGACGAAGTAATCGGTGCTGCCACGGTGAAACGTCTTCTCCGGGTCCGGGACGAAGAAGTGCGCAGTGCGGCCGCTGGACGCACGCGCCAGGTCCGGACGGTCTTCAAGAATCTCGTCCAGACGCTGGCGGTAATAGGCCGTAATGTTTTTGACGTAACCCGCGTCTTTGTAACGGCCTTCGATCTTGAACGAGCGCACGCCGGCATCCACCAGGTCGCGCAAGTTGGCGCTCTGGTTATTGTCTTTCATCGACAGCAAATGCTTTTCGAACGCGACAACACGGCCTTGGTCATCCTTGAGCGTGTAGGGCAGGCGGCAGGCTTGCGAGCAATCGCCACGGTTGGCGCTGCGGCCATTTTGCGCGTGGGAAATGTTGCACTGGCCGGAGAACGCCACGCACAGCGCGCCGTGAATGAAAAACTCGATGGCGGCATCGGTTTCACGGGCGATTTCACGAATTTCCTGGAGGTTCAGCTCGCGGGCCAGCACCAGCTGCGAGAACCCGGCCTGATCGAGAAATTTGGCCCGGCCCAGGGTGCGGATGTCGGTCTGCGTGCTGGCGTGCAGTTCGATGGGCGGAATATCCAGCTCCATTACCCCGAGGTCCTGCACGATCAGTGCGTCCACGCCTGCGTCGTAGAGCTGGTGGATCAGCTTGCGGGCTGGCTCCAGCTCGTCGTCATGCAGGATGGTGTTGATCGTGGTGAAGATTCGCGCGTGATAGCGATGGGCGAATGTCACCAGCTCGGCAATGTCGCTGACCTCGTTGCAGGCGTTGTGCCGCGCACCAAAGCTGGGCCCGCCGATGTACACCGCGTCGGCGCCATGCAGGATGGCTTCACGGGCGATGGTCACGTCCCGGGCAGGGCTGAGCAATTCCAGGTGGTGCTTGGGTAACGACATGGCTACGGGATCCGGCGGCGAGCAAAGCGCGCATTGTAGTGCGACAGGCCGCGCGGCGCACCTGTTGACGATGCCGACGGCGCACGGGCTGACCGTCGGCGCTTCTTCAGCGGGAACGCAAGCGCAGGATTTTCGCGCCGTCGTACGGGTCGGTCAGCCAATGCGCCACGACACCAAAGGTACTCAGCAGGCGTTCCGGGGTCAGGACGTCCACCGGCGCGCCCAGCGCCACCAGCCGGCCTTTTTCCATGACCGCCACCCGGTCGCAATCCAGCGCCTGATTCAGGTCGTGCAGGGCAATCACCGTGGTCACCGGCAATGCCCTGACCAGTCCGAGGATGGTCAGTTGATGCTGGATATCCAGATGGTTGGTCGGTTCGTCCAGCAGCAGAATTTGTGGCCGTTGTGCCAGCGCTCGGGCGATATGGACGCGTTGCCGCTCACCTCCGGATAACGTGTGCCAGGCACGCTTTTGCATGTGCAGCATGTCCACGTCCTGCAAGGCCTGGCGAACAATGGCGTCGTCTTCGGCGCTCCACGGCTCCAGCGCCGACAGCCAGGGCGTGCGCCCCAGCTCCACCGCATCCTGCACCGTGACGGCGTCACTGGTTTCGGCCTGTTGCTCGACCACCGCCAGCAGGCGTGCGACGTCCCTGCGGCTCATGGTGGCAAGTGGCTGCTTGCCCAGCGTGACCGCACCGCTGACCGGCTTCTGAATGCCGGCCAGCAGCTTGAGCAGGGTGGATTTGCCCGAACCGTTCGGGCCGACCACCGCCAGTGTTTCGCCCTTGGTGATGCTCAGGTCGACATCCCGCAGTAGCGTGGTGCCACGTACCGAGTAGCCCAGCCCGGAACAACCGAGTACCGGCGCGCCGGACAGATGAGGAAAGGCGTTCATCGTGTGCTGTTGCCCCGGATGAGAATCAATGCAAAGACCGGTGCGCCAATCAGCGCGGTGATCACCCCGATCGGCAGCGCTTGCCCCTTGATCAGGGTGCGCGAGAGGATGTCGGCGGCGATCAGAAACAGCGCGCCGCTCAAGGCACTCAACGGCACCAGCCGTGCGTGACGTACGCCGACCAGCATGCGCACGGCGTGGGGGATGACCAGCCCGACAAAACCGATGGAGCCGACAATCGAGACCATCACCGCCGTGACCAGCGCTGCCGTGGCAATCAGGATGATCTGCACACGTCGCACCGCAATGCCGAGCGAAGCGGCAGAATCGCTGCCGAAAGTGAACGCGTCCAGCGCACGTCGGTACCACAGGCAGACCAGCAGACCGACCAATACCGTCGGCACCGCCAGCCATACCGAGTGCCAGCGCACGCCACTGAGGTTGCCCAACAGCCAGAACATGATGCCGCGCGCTTGCTCCGAGCTGGCGGATTTGGTGATCAGAAAGGAGGTCAGCGCGTTGAACAATTGTGAACCGGCGATGCCGGCCAGAATGATTTGCCCGGCTGCGGTGGTGCCCCGTGATGAATGCGCCAGCAGGGCAACCAGCGAAAACGCCGCCACAGCCCCGGCGAAGGCGCCGGCAGACATGGAAATCGCGCCAGCGCCGAAACCCAGAATGGCAACCAGTACCGCGCCGGTCGAGGCCCCGGCGGAAATGCCCAGCAAATAAGGATCGGCGAGCGGATTGCGCAGCAACGATTGCAGCACCACGCCGCAGATCGCCAGACCCGCCCCACAGGCTGCCGCGACGATGGCGCGGGTCAGCCGGTAATTCCAGACGATGCCTTCATCGATGGGGTCGAGCACATAACCGGCTGCCCACAATTTGTTGGCCAGCACCTGAAAAACCACTGGCAGGCTGATCGAGGTCTCGCCAATCGCAGCGCCGATCATAATGGCCAGCACCAGCACAGCTGAAACCCAAAGGGTGTGGCCCAGCGCCGCAGTCAGCTTCATTGTGCGGCGTTGAAACGGTTGGCGGCGTCAGCCAGTTCTTCGAAACCAGTGAACAGGCGCAGGCCCGCCTGCATGCCCTCGGCATCAATGATCACGATGCGGTCATGCTTGACCGCGTCCATGTTGCGCGTGACCGGGTCGGTCTTGAGGAATTCGATTTTCTTCAGGTAGTCGTCGGCCGGAAAGCGGCGGCGATCCATGCGTGCAATCACCAGAATGCTCGGGTTGGCCTTGGCAATGGTTTCCCAGCCCACGGTCGGCCATTCTTCGTCGGACTGCACGATGTTGCGCATGCCCAGGCTGTTGAGCATGAAGTCCGGGATGCCTTTGCGGCCCGCCACAAACGGGTCGCTGGCGAGATCGGAGCTGGAGAACCAGAACAGCGCCGAGACATCGTTTGCCTGGTTCTGCCTGACGTTGGCAATCGCCGCGCTCAAGCGCGCCTTGAGGTCAGTGACCAGCTTTTCGCCGCGCTCCTGCACGTCGAAAATCTGCGCCAGTTGTTCAATGCTCTTGTAGATGGTTTCAATGCGAAACGGCTCGATGCGCGTGCCATCGGCGCCGACCAGGTTGTTTTTGCCTTCGCAATCGGACGGCAGAATATAAGTGGGTATCTTCAGGTCATGAAACTGCTCGCGGGTGCCGACCACGCCCTGTTTGCCGACCATCCACTCCAGTTGCACCACCACCAGTTCAGGGCGTTTGCCGATCACCGCTTCAAAGCTGGGGTCGTTGTCGGCCAGGCGCTCTACCTTGTCGTTCTGCGCCTTGAAACGAGGCAGCACGTTGTTGAACCACAGTGAAGTACCCACCAGTGTGTCGCCCAGGCCCAGCTCATACAGCATTTCGGTACCGGCCTGGCCGATGGTCACGGCCTTGGTGGGCGCCTGGGCGAAGGTCAGGGTCGAGCCACAGTTCTCCAGCGTCAGCGGGTACGACGTGGGTGCGGCGAAGGTCAGCGCAGACAGGGTGAGGCAGGCGGCGAAGGCGGCGAGGCGGGGCAGCGACATGAAATGCGGTCTCCATTGGGGCAGGTGCCAAGGCGCAATGCACATCAGGAAAACACATCCCCGACCTGTCAAAAAAGACCGGGCACGGCAGAGAATCGCCGACGCGTGCGGATGTCCTTCCCGGACACCCCGCCGGTTAGTTAGGTTGAATCGGGTCGGCAGGTCTCCTGACTGGCATGTCATCGCCGGGCTCCGGCCTTCCCGGAGATCAATCCAGTGGCAGTCATGGAGCTGGCTCGATGCCTACAGTTGCGGGGGCAGTTTCGTTTTGGCCTTGTAGAAACAAAGGCTGCGAATTCCCTGTTAGTTCCTCTCGGAAACCGACGGCCGGCATGGTAAACGATAAGGGTTTTAGTGGCTAATGCTTTGCGTCAACAGGCGGGGTTCTGGCGGAAAAGCACACGCCCGCAGCACGCGAGCCGGTTCCGTAACGCTCAAGGTGCGTGAAAACGCTTAAATTATCTTCATGTTCGAACGCCGAAAATCCCGGAAGCCACGTGTTACATGGCGTTCAGAGGGAATCGGGGTGTTCGCTTACAACACGGTTTTCACATCTTCTTCACCGCTTCGACACCATGCTGAACCTATGTTTGCTCCGCAGGGGCGGTAACGACTTTGGGTGCGTTCCGGGTCACCGCCACACATAGGCTCAGTGTAGGAGTGGTCACTTGGCTGACACGCTAATCAATAACAAGAATCTGCTTCCCGATGCGGGTATTCGCCAGCGTTTCAAAATGCATCAGCACATCGCTTCGTTGTCCGTGGTGGTCGTTCTGGCAGCGCTTTGTGCGTGGTGTTACACCTCGTTTTCAGGCGTGCATGTAGTGGATCTTGGTTTCGGTAACAATCTGAAGACGTCCGGTTTGCGAGAGCACTGGTTGCACGGCGACGTGGTGGTGATGATTCGCCACGCCGAACGCTGTGACCGCTCGAGCAACCCTTGCATGGCCAGTGCCGAAGGCATCACTTCCAAAGGCCGGGACGCGGCGCTGGCGGTCGGTGCCGGTATGCAGAAGATGGGCATGGCCCATGCCCGGATGATCGCCAGCCCGAAGGTTCGCACCCAACAGACAGCAGAACTGCTGGCAGGGCATGCGGTCGGCGGGCAGGACTGGATCAACGACTGCGACAGCGGCTTCCTGAAAGCGGTGCAGGCTCACAAAGTCAGCGGTGAAAACCTGGTACTGGTCACCCACAGTGGTTGCATCGACCAGTTTGAACGCAAGATCGGTGTGCCGGGCGGCGAGCGCTCGAGTGACTACGCCGAAGCGTTTTTCGTGCAGATGGATGATCACCATCGACCCAGGCTGCTCGGCTCCCTGAACGCCGAACAATGGGCAAACCTCAACAGCGAGCAATTCAATTGATGACAACGAACAGTGCCAGACTGCGGTTTTACGGCATCAACCTGGGGGTGCCGGTGTTCTTGGCGTTACTGGTCTTCGTGACGTTCGACCTGACCACTGTCGACCGGCAATTGAGTGACATGCTGTTTGACTCGGCAGCCGGTGTATTTCCTATCGGGCAGATTCATTTGTTCGAGACCATCACCCACAAATGGGCCAGGATCATTCCCAACCTCACCGGCGAACTGGCGATCATCGGCGCCATCGTGTCGTTCGTGTGGCCACTGCTGGAGAAGCGTCGTGACTCGGCCCTGACACGGCTTGCACTACGAGCACGGCTTGAAACCCCTTTGCGGTTTGCCCGCAGGCATCGCCTCGATTTCTTCTTTGTGACGGTCGCGTTCGCGCTCAGCACAGGCATGATTCATTACCTGAAAAGCCACACCAGCGTGTATTGCCCGGTTGAAACAACGTTGTACGGCGGCACTCAGGCGCATGTTGAATGGTTCAGGAACTTCAACCTGCTGCATGAAGCGGGTGCCGGACGTTGCTGGCCGGGCGGTCATGCGTCCAGTGCATTCAGCCTGCTGGCCTTGTACTTCGTGGCGCGACGCTATGCCTGGCGGCATTCGAACCTGTTGCTGGCCGGGATTTTGCTGCTGGGCATGATCTACGGCACGACACGGGTGCTGCAGGGCTGGCACTTTATGTCGCACACGTTCTGGGCGGGCATCGTGGTGTGGTTGAGTTCATTGCTGGTTGCCTTGTGCTTCTACGGTCGGGCCCGGCTGCAACAGCCGATCCGCAAGGCATCGCGGTCGCTCGGCAGCGACCGGCCTGTCGCCGCCCCTCTGAAGGCCCCAACTGCGGTGTCCCGGTCGGTCGGATAGGAAAACAGGAAGATGCTGCAATGAACATTCTGGTGATTGAAGACCACCGCGATATCCACGACAACCTTCTGGAGTTTTTCGAACTCCGGGGGCACGCGGTCGAAGGTGCGCTGGACGGGTTGAGCGGGCTGCACCTGGCTGCCTCGAAACGCTTTGATGCAATCCTTCTCGACATCATGTTGCCTGGCATTGACGGCAATCAGATTTGCCGAAGCCTGCGCCAGTATTCGAAGTCGGAAGTGGCGATTGTCATGCTCAGCGCTCGCGATGAACTGGATGATCGTCTGACCGGTTTCAAGGTCGGTGCGGATGACTACATCACCAAGCCTTTTGCGATGTCCGAAGTACTGGCCCGGATCGAAGCGGTGGTGGGTCGGCGGCAGCGCAAGGACAGCCGGGTGCTGATGGTCGCCGACCTGCGGTTTGACCTGGACACCCTCGAGGTGACCCGTAATGGCACGTTATTGAAGCTCAACCCCACCAGCATGAAACTGCTGGAATTGTTGATGCGCAAAAGCCCGCACATTGTGAAGCACGTCGAGCTGGAAAAAGCGCTTTGGGGACACGATGCTCCGAACACCAGCAGCCTGCGCAGCAGTATTCACATCCTCAGACGCACGCTGGACAGCGGCCATGAGACGCCGCTGTTGCACACTGCCCACGGGCTTGGCTACAAGCTGTGCGTACAGCGTTGACAGGCCTCAGTTGAAGTTGAATAGTCGCTGGATCAGCGTGGGTGTGCTGCCGGTCCAGCGCTTGAACGCGCGGCGAAAGTTGGCCGGGTCGTTGAAATTCAGGTAATCGGCCACCGCTTCGTTGCTCATTCCCTTGATCTGATACAGGTACAGCGCCACTTGTTTGCGCGCCAGGTCATGCTGGGCCTGAAAGCAGGTGCCGTGTTTCTGCAACTTGCGCTTGAGCGTGGCCGGGCTCATGGCGAACGCCTGCGCCACCTGTTCAAGGCCGGTGACGTCACGCACGTGAGCGAGCAAATGCTCATGCAGCCGATCCAGCAGGCTGGCCTGCATGCCCAGCGCGGCCAGTTGCGCAGCGGCTTCCTGCCGGGCCACCTGCGCAGCAATGGGCGATTCGCCCGGCCACGGGTGCGTGAGGCAATGCCGGGGCAGACGCATCATGTCCAGCGGGCGATTGAATACCGTATTTTCACCCAGATGAACCCAGTATTGCTCGATGTAGCGCGGCTCTTCGTGACAAAAACTGCACTCCCACGGCAGGCGCTCGCCGCCCAGTAGCTGGCTCATCGCGACCAGCGCGGTCATGCTCGCTTCCAGAAGGAAGCGCTGCTGTTCGCCTGCGCCGCAATTGTCCCTCCAGTAGAGGTAGGCGAAGTGTTCGTCCAGCTCCAGACGCGGGGTCAGCAGCGGGCTGAGCAAAGCGTGCTGACGGATCAGAATCTCCAGAGCCTGATGCAGATTCTGCGCATGGCGCAAGGCATGACTGGCCGCGCCATAGTGGCCGGGAAACAGCCGCTGACCGAACAGAAAGCTGGTGTCATCGGCGTCCATCTGGCGTTGCGTATTACCGATCAGGGCGAAAAACTGCTGCGGGCTGAGCCGTGCCTTGCCGGCCACAATGTCTTCGTAGAACAGGCGGGTGCCTTTGAGCAGGTGATGGCTGTCGATCCCGCGTGACAAGGCCAGGTCGATCAACGTGGCGGGCTGGTAGTGGCCGGGTATGAAGCGGCTGTCGGCCTCGTACCAGGCGCTCTTGATGGTCACGGCCGCGGCTCAGGCAGTGCGCGTCAGCGGACGCCGGGCGCGTGCCAGCGACAGATTGAGGCGCCGCAGCAGGTTGTCTGGCGTTTCATTGAGCGCCATCACCACCGCCACACTGGCCGACAGGTGAAGGCGTTCCCCTTGTTGCCGGGTCTTGTGTGCGAGGCTGGCGACGGCTTGCTGCAGCTCAAGTGCCAGCATTTTTGCCTGGCTCTCGCCGGTATTCGGCAGCAGCACCACAAACCGGTCGCCCGCCAGACGACAGAGCAGGTCGTGACGTCGCAGGTTGAGCACCAGCAGATGGCTCAGCGCGGACAGCACTTCGTCTCCCTCGGCGTGGCCGAAGGCGTTATTGATGGCGCTGAAATTGTCCACGTCCAGCGCCAGCAACGACAGCGGTTGCTGCTCGCAGACGCTTTGCTCCATGCCCACCACCAGTTGGCGTTTCAGGTAATCGGCGCTGCCCAGTGGCGTGAGCTTGTCGTACAGCCGATGCTCACGAAAGCCGCGTTCGCGCTTTTCCATCTGCGCGCTGATCGCCAGTTGCTCGCGGTGCCAGTGGTAGATGCCAAGGGTCAGCAAAATAAGCCCGACCGGCATGGGGCCGGACTCCAGCCAGTGGTCCCATTCGATAGCGGCGGGCAGGCGAATGAATTCATCCAGCGCGTCGATCCACCAAGAAAAAAACACACAGCTCAGGCCCACCGACAGGTAATTGGTCACTCGCCCGGCAGGGCGGCTCTTGAACACCAGAAACAGCCAGACCAGCGACAGCAGCGCCGAGCCGCCTTCGCCGACGATGTCGAGCCATTGCCATTCACTGACCGGCTTGATATTGCCGAATGCCAGAAAAGCCAGCAGCCCCAGATTGGCGGCAATCATCAGCACGGCGAGCTTCCAGCGATGAGGTTGGATGATCCTGAACATGAAAAGACGGCTCCTGATGTGCTGACTGTCGGCCAGCAGAACAGATGCACATGACGTTTGGGTGACGGGTCGCACGAATGACCGAAGGTCGAATCAGCTCACCTGTGTTGCAGGTTTTTCTAAGGGCCTGAGGGACATCCCGGCTGGTTCGCGTGCCGAACACATGCAGTTCGTGACGCTCTGCGTCACACAGCGGTTCTGCGGCTTCAGGTAGATCAAGGTTCGACTCAGGTCACCTTTTCGCCCCTCGGCGAGTTACTTTGATGGGGCCAAAGTAACCAAAGCCCTTGGCTCCGTTTCCGGCCCGACTTCGTCCTGACACTGATCCGGGGGTCGCCGCAACGGGCCATCCATGGCCCGGTGCGGCTAGCCTGGCGTCCTGCCAGGCTACCCCCGGATCAGCGCCAGGACTCAGCCGTCACTTACGTCGCACTCTGCGTCGCCAGTGCCATCGCGTTCGAAAAGCACTGCGTTGGCAGCAACGGCGGGCACGGCATGAGATTGTTGATTATCGTGCCGACGCTCTGCGTGGGCACGCCGTTCGTGACGCTCCGCGTCACACGTCGGCTTTTGATTCCGGCCAGCGTCACCCTAAAGTCAAATCAGCTCATTTACCTGCCCGATCCCCCTCAAACCCGCTGGTTTCAGCCCCCGCGCCCGTGACCTGTCACAGAACCGTCATTGCACGACTCTAGCGTGCGCCTCCAGTTGCCGGGCCATTTGCCTGGCCTGTCGAGATTATGGGGGAGGACTTACATGCACAGGCGTCGCAGCAAGGCTCAACTGGTCGGCTTCACACTCGGTTCACTGGCGTTGGCCATCGCCAGCGAACGACTGCAGGCTGCCGATGCCAACGCCACCGAACACGTTCAAGTGGTCGGGCAGGCGGCGAGTATCGACAGCGCACTCAAGGAACAGCGCAGTGCCGACAGCATCAAAAGCGTCGTTCACGCCGATGGCGTCGCGCAGTTACCGGACCAGAACGTCGCCGAAGCGGTGCAGCGCCTGCCAGGCGTCAGCGTCGAGCGCGATCAGGGCGAGGGGCGCTTTGTCACGGTTCGTGGCCTGGCCCCCGACCTCAACAGCGTGACCATCAATGGCACGCTGGTGCCCGCCCCGGAAAGCGGTCGCCGCGCTGTGGCACTGGACGTTCTGCCTGCCGAACTGGTGCAGTCGCTGTCAGTGATCAAGACCCTCACCCCGGACATGGACGCCAACTCGCTGGGCGGTACGATCGATGTCGAGAGCCTGTCGGCCTTCGACCACAAAGGCCTGTTCTACACCGGCAGCAGCGAAGCCAGCTACGACAAGAACACCCGCCAGACCAGCCCCAAGTTCTCCGGCGCGGCGAGCAATCGCTTCAGCCTGGGCGACGGTGTCGACAACTTCGGCGTGGCAGCAGCGCTGAGCTGGCAAAAACGCGACTTCGGCTCCGACAACGTCGAAACCGGCGGTGACTGGGACGGTGCGCGCCTGCAATCATTCGAGCAGCGCGACTACGGCATCAGCCGCGAGCGCGCAGGTGGCGGTTTGAACTTTGATTACAAGCCCGATGACGTCAGCCAATATTACCTGCGCACCCTGTACAGCCGCTTCAAGGACGACGAAGTCCGCACCACCAACGGTTTCGAGTTTGCCGACGCGCAAGCCGCAGGCGAGACCGGCGATGCCGAGGGCACACGCAAACTCAAGGCGCGCACTGAAACCCAGGAAATCCAGTCCTACGTCTTCGGCGGCGAGCGCATGGTTGGCCTGTGGACCCTCAGCGGCCAGGCCGGTTACAGCCAATCCAGCGAAGACAGCCCCGGCCATATCGCAGGCGCCACGTTTGTCGGCAACGATGACTTTACCGACACCGGATTCTACGACCGCGACAAGCCCAGGCCGATCGTCGGCGCTTCGTTCTACGACAATTCGAATTTCACCCTGGACAAGGTCGACTGGGAGAAGCAGTACACCCAGGACACCGAAAAGAACCTGCGGCTGGACCTGGCCCGCGACTACGACTTCAAGGGTTACGCCTCGCAGTTCAAGTTTGGCGGCAAGGTCAGTCGCCGCGATAAGAGCAACGACCTGGAAGTCTGGAAGTACGAGGACTTCGATGAGCTGGGGCTCAGTGACGAGCAACTGAACCTGACCCGGTTCCAGAAAGGCAGCATCGATTACCGGTTGGGCGATTTCGGCAGCGGCATCCGTCCTGGTGCGGTCAAGGGGCTGATAGGCGGGCTGAACGCCGCCGATGCCTATGATCAGGCCGAGTCCCGCGCCAACGACTTCAAGATCAGCGAAGACATCAACGCCGGCTATTTCATGAACACCCTGGATGTCGACAAGTGGCGTTTCATCGCCGGCCTGCGCTACGAGGGGACGGAAATGGACGCCAAGGGCACGGGCGTGCGCGACGGTGCTTTCGAGTCCGATGTTACCCAACGCCGGTATCACCACTGGTTGCCCGGGCTGCATGCCCGTTACCAGATCGACAAGAGCACCCAAGTACGCGCTGCCTGGACCAAGACCGTGGTGCGCCCGACCTTCGGGCAACTGGCGCCGGGGTTTGTGATCGATGACGACGAAGCGTCCTTTGGCAACCCCACTCTGAAGCCGCTGGAATCCAGCAATCTGGACCTGGGCATCGAACATTTCATGGGCCGTGCGGGCACGGTGTCGGCGTTCGTGTTCTACAAGGACATTCAGAACTTCGTCTACAACACCGACCTGGCGGGCACCGGCCAGTGGGCGAACTTCTCCGAAGCCAACACCTATGCCAACGGCGACAAGGCCAAGCTGTATGGGCTGGAACTGGCCTATTCACAGAAGCTCGACTGGCTGCCGTCGCCCTGGAACGGGTTGCTGTTGGGGGCCAACGCCACGTTGAGCCGCTCCGACGCGAGCATCAACGGTTTTGATCAGAGCACCGGCACTGACCGCAAGCGTGACATCGACCTGCCCAGCCAGTCGAAAACCGTCGGCAACGTCATGCTCGGCTGGGAAAACGAAAAGCTGAGCCTGCGTCTGTCGGCCAACTACAAGTCGGCCTATCTCTATGAGCTGGCGGCCATCGGCGACAAGGACCATGACCAATACGTAGACGCGCAGACCTTCGTCGATTTCAGCGCGCGCTACTCGCTGACCAAGAACCTCAAGGTCAGCTTCGAGGCACAGAACCTTACTGATCAGCCGTACTTCTTCTACAGCGGCCATCGCGCCTACAACGGCCAGTACGAAGAGTACGGCCCGACCTACAAAGTCGGCCTGACCTTCACCCATTTCTGATCGACCTGAAGCGCTCATTCAAGGATTCAACCGTTCATGATGATTTCGTTATCGCCCAAACCGGCTCGTCTGTTGCTGTGGCTGAGCCTCATCGCCGGGGTTGTCCAGGCTTCACCGCCCACCGACCTGAACCTGACGCGCTGGGCCGAGAACATGCCGTTCAAGGCACAATCTGCGGCCTTCATGCCTGGCAGCGATGGAACGCGACGCCTGGCCGCCAGCGTCAAGGCCGGGCTGTTGATGCTGGACGATCAGGGCCGCGAACTGGCGAACCTGCCGGGGTCTTTTCAAGGGCTCGACAGTCGCCTGACAGGTGCCAGTGTGCTGGTGGCGACACTGGACAACGACCGCCAGCAGGCGATGCTGACACTGCTCGACCCGGTGAACGCGCAGTGGTCGAAGCCCGTGTATCTGCCCGCTCGCGATTACTCGGTGGCCGGTCTGTGCCTGTACCGCGACGACGCCAGCAACCTGTTCGTGTTTCTGGTCGGCGAGGAGGGCAAGGGCGAGCAATGGCTGGTCGGTGCGGGCGACAGGCTCAATAAAGCACCGCGTCTGGTTCGCCATCTGCCGCTGCCGCCCAACGCCGAGTTCTGTCAGGTGGACGACGCTGCGCACCGTTTGTTCGTCAACGAAAAAAATATCGGTTGGTGGGCTTACCCGGCGCACCCCGAAGCCGATGTCGCTCGCCAGCCGGTGGCCTTGCGCGAACCGTTCGGCGAGCTGAAACAGGCGGCAGGTGCGATGGCCGTTGTTCCGGGCGGGCTGCTGGCGCTGGACCCGAAAGGCAAGTCTTTGCACCTTTATCAGCAACAAGGGCCTGCGCAGGGCTGGACGCCGGTCGCTGACCTGTCCCTGATGAACCTGAAAAAGCCCGAAGGCCTGTCTGCACGTGAAGACAAGGCTGGCTTGCAGCTGCTGGTCAACGACAACGACGGCGAGCGGCTGTATCAGGGCGAGTTGAGCTGGACGCCCACACCGGTGGCCATCGCTGCGCCGCTGCCGAGTGTCCTGCCGGTCAGCCAGAGCCAGCCGGTGGGTCGCCAGGGTGACGCGGCCGATGATCCGGCGATCTGGGTCAACCCGCAGAATCCTGCGCACAGCCGGGTGCTGGGCACCAACAAGAAACAGGGCCTGCTGGCTTACGACCTGAGTGGCAAGCAATTGCAGGAACTGCCGGTCGGGCGCCTGAACAACGTCGATGTGCGGCCCGGTTTCATGCTGGGCAAGAAAAAGGTCGATCTGGCGGTGGCCAGCAATCGCGATCACAACAGCCTGAGCCTGTTCAGCATCGACCGCACCAGTGGCGTGGTCCGCGAAGCCGGCGAAATTCCCACGCCATTGGCGGACATCTACGGTGTGTGCCTGTTCAAGCCGGCCAGCGGCGAACTGTATGCCTTCGCCAACGGCAAGGATGGCAACTTTCTGCAGTACCGGCTCAGTGCGCCGGACGGCAAGGCCCGCGGCGAGCTGGTGCGCCGCTTCAAGGTCGATACCCAACCCGAAGGCTGCGTTGCCGACGACCAGCGTCAGCGCCTGTTCCTTGGCGAAGAGGACGTGGGCGTGTGGGAAGTCGATGCGCGTGCCGATCAGCCAGCGACGCTGTCCAGCGTGATCAAAGTCGGCGAGGCCGTGCATGCCGATGTCGAGGGGCTGGCGCTCTATCAGAGCGACAAGCACGACTATCTGGTGATCTCCAGCCAGGGCAATGACAGCTACGTGGTGGTCGACGCCGAGCCGCCGTATGCCTTGCGCGGCGCCTTTCGGGTCGGTCTGAACGCAGAGGCCGGGATTGACGGCACGTCGGAGACCGACGGCATCGACGTGACGTCCTTGAACCTGGGCGGGCCCTGGAGCACCGGCATACTGGTGGTTCAGGACGGGCGCAAGCGCATGCCGGAGCAGGCGCAAAACTTCAAGTTTGTGCCGTGGAGCGAGGTGGTGAAAACCCTGTCGCTGCCGTAAGTCGTTTGTCATCAAGCGGTGCTAATCATTCGTTCAACACAGAGGAATACCCCGATGCACGCCACCCTCGAACACA
Organism: Pseudomonas graminis; assembly: GCF_002093745.1. Taxonomy (GTDB): domain Bacteria; phylum Pseudomonadota; class Gammaproteobacteria; order Pseudomonadales; family Pseudomonadaceae; genus Aquipseudomonas. The sequence goes on along the minus strand of NZ_MTSB01000014.1, from coordinate 21,422 downwards.
TGACCCTGTGGGGCCTGATCAGCGACGCCAGCCTGCTGGTCAAGGCCGTGATGCTGCTTCTGCTGCTCGCGTCGCTGGTCAGCTGGTTTCTGATCGTCCAGCGCAGCCTTGCCCTGCGCCATTACGAGCGCGCGATGGATGCCTTTCAGCAGCGCTTTCGCAGCGAAGGCGAACTGGCAGCGCTGCACGCGCAGGTGAGCGCAGCCCGCAACGAGGCAGGCGGAGTCGGGCAGGTGTTCCAGGCCGGCTATGCCGAGTATGTGCAGCTCAAACAGCGTCCGGGCATCGAGCCTGATGTCGTGCTGTCGGGCGTCGAGCGCTCGTTGCAGGTCGCCATCAGCGAGCAGGAGCTGCAACTGGAAAAGGGCTTGCAGTTTCTCGCCACGGTCGGCTCGGTCAGCCCCTACATCGGCCTGTTCGGCACTGTCTGGGGGATCATGAACTCTTTCATCGGCTTGTCGCAGGTGCAGCAGGCCACGTTGTCAACGGTTGCGCCGGGCATTGCCGAAGCCTTGATTGCCACCGCCATCGGCCTGTTTGCCGCCATACCAGCGGTCATCGCCTACAACCGCTTTGCCGCACGTGGCCAGACCCTGACCGCGCGTTACTACACCTTCGGCAACGAACTGCAGGTGCGCCTGAACCGCACGCTGCAAGGCCTGCCACGCAACCTGGCCGCTGCGGCCTGAGGACTCGCCATGTTGGTCAAACCGCAACGCAAACACGGTCCGAAAGCCGAAATGAACGTCGTGCCCTATATCGACGTGATGCTGGTGCTGCTGGTGATTTTCATGGTCACCGCGCCGATGCTCACTCAGGGCGTGAAGATCGAGTTGCCGAAAGTCGCCAGCGAAGCCCTCGCCAGCGATACCCGGCAACGCATCGTTACGTTGTCAGTCAAGGCGCAGGGCGGTTATTCCTGGAACCTGGGCGACACGGTCGACACGCAGTCGCAAACCGATCAGGCCGCCAGCCTGGAAGACATGCAGGGGCGCATTGCGCAACTGGTGGCCGAGCGAAAAGACACTCAAGTGTTCATTCGGGCCGATGACAAAGCCGATTATGGTCGGGTGGTCGCTGCCATGGCCGCGCTGCAACGCAGCGGTGTCACGCAACTGGGGTTGGTGACCGAGGCGCCGCAATGAGCAGCATGACCCTCGACTGTGCCCGGCCTGACCGCGAAGGGGTGAGCTGGCCCTGGCTGCGCAGCAACGGCCTGGCGGCTGCTGTCGCGCTGGCGCTGCATGGCGTGCTGCTGGGCGGGTTACTGATGCCGGGTTGGAGTGTGCGGGAGAAACTGCCTGAACCCGTCAGAACCCTGACCACTCAGTTGCTGATCCTGCCGCCCGCGCCCGCACCGCAGCCAGCAGCATTGGCGGCGGTAACCGAACCCGTTCAAGCGCCAGTCCCCGCGCCAGCACCTGTGGCCAAACCGCTTGAAACACCGCGCCCGCAGGCCGATCCCCAGCGCAAGGTGGAGCAGGCGGCTCTGGCGCGCAAGCGTGTGGATGACCAAAAGCGCGAGCGTGATCTGGAACAGCGCCAGAATGCCCAAAGAACACGGGACGCCGAGCAGCAAAAGCGGCAAGAACAGCAGCGTCAACAGGCTCAGCTTGAGCTGCAACGTCAGGCCGCCGAGCAGGCTCGCCAATCGCAGACGCAGCAACAGACACCACCGCAAACCCGGCAACAAGCCGCCGCGGACAGCAGCCAATACCAGCCGCTGAGCAAAGAAGCCCCGGACTACCCGGAGCGGGCACTGGACAAAGGCATCGAGGGCGATTGCACGGTGGTCTACGACGTGTCGCCGCAAGGCAATGTGGTCAACCCGCAAGTACAAGGCACCTGCCATCCCCTGTTTATCCGCCCGTCACTGGCCGCAGCAGAAACGTTTCGTTATCAGCCAAGGATTATCGAGGGCAGGGCCGTGACGGTGTCCGGGGTGAAGAACACGTTTCATTACCGGATCAAGTAGCAAGCGGACCTGACGCAAGGCGCGTCAGGCCCGCACACGCCTCAACTGACTTTGAAGCGTCGTACCAGCGCAATCAGACGGGTATTGGACTCGGACAGTGCCGCCGTGCTTCGCTCGTTGCTGGAGCCACCTTCGACCAGTTCCTCGACGATGTGGCGCACGGCGATGATGTTGCGGCTGATTTCCTCTGACACCGCGCTTTGCTCTTCGGCCGCCGTGGCGATTTGCGTGCTCAGGTCGTTGATCTGCAGAACCGAGCGGGTCATGTCGTCCAGCCCGGTGGTCACGGCGGTGGTCTTGCCCGCTGTGGCCTGGCAGCTTTGACGGGTTTTTTCCATTGCCGCAACGGCAGCGCTGACGCCCTGCTGCAGGCTGCTGAGCATTTCGTTGATTTCTGACGTACTGGCTTGGGTTCGGGCGGCGAGGGCGCGGACCTCATCGGCGACCACCGCAAAACCGCGACCCTGTTCACCGGCACGCGCCGCTTCGATGGCCGCATTGAGCGCCAGCAGGTTGGTCTGCCCGGCGATTTCGCCGATCACCGCCAGCACCGCGTTGATGCGCTTGGCGTCCTGCTCCATTGATTGCACTTTGACGGTCGCCGAGTCGACTTCGCTGATCAGTGCATTCACGCTGTCCGACGCCTGCGCAACCACGGTTTTCGATACCTGCGCGTTTTCGTTGGCCGACTGAGTGAAGCTTGCGGTCTGCGCTGCGCTGCGGGCCACTTCGTCAGCGGTGGAGGACATCTCGGTGATCGCCGTGACGGCCTGATCAGTCTCGTTGGCGTGACGGATCAGAATCGCATTGGTCACGCCTGCCTGACTGCGCAATTGTTCGATACCGCTGGCAATCTCACTGGTGGAACTGCTGACGTCGAGCATCATGCGTTGCAAATAGGCAATGAAGCTGTTGACCGACTCGCCCACCTGATCGACTTCATCATGCCCTTTGACGGCAATGCGCCGAGTCAGGTCGGCATCGCCAGCCGACAGCGTGTCGATATTGACTTTGAGTACGCTCAGGCGATTCATCAGCGTGCGCAGCGCGACGATCATCAGTATCAGCAGGACCAGAACCATCGGGATCTGCAGCCAGGCCAGGGTCTTGAGGACCGTCTCGCTCTGGCTTTTCAGCAAATCGGTATTTTGCGCGACCGCCAATAGCCAGGGCGTGCCTGCGATCGGCATCATAAACAGGGTCGACTCCTCGCCATCGCTGTTCTGGTAAGTCAGGCGCGAAGTGCCTGCACCTTTAGCGGCCAGCGCCGACTTGATGCCATTGATGAACGGCGACTGCGCGGCCAGTTCGGAGACATTGCGCAACACGATCTTGTCGCTGCTGCCTGGCACGTTGGACAGAATCTTGCCATCTGCTTCGATGATCATGATCCGGCCGTGGACTTCCTGCTCTTTGGCTTCAACCAGCTTGTTGAAGAAGCCCAGCGTCACGTCGATGGTCGACACGCCCCACGGCTGGCCGTCCTTGACGATGGCCATGGCGCAGTTGGTGCGCGGTTCCGGGCTGGCGGCGTCCTGATAGGCCGGCGCCCAGGCGCATTGACCGGCAGGGGCGTTCAAACCGCCTTTGTGCCAGCCCTGTTCGAAATAATTGAGCGACTCAGGCGAGTTCCAGTGGGTGTTGACGATCAACTTGCCCGACGCATCGCGGTGGTAAAAGGTGCTGTGCTTGGCGCGACCGGGCGTGCGCACGTTCGGCAAAGGCCAGATACCGCCACCGAATACCTTGGCCTCACCGTACTGGTTGACCATGAAGGGCAGCAGGCGATCAATATCGTCGCTGGAAAGCTGTGGCACCAGTTCGGTAATCACCCGCGCCTGCGCCTGTACGCGGGCCAGCTCGGTCTTGATCTCGTTACTGATGTCCGCTGCCTTGACGGTCAGCATGTTTTCATCGTTGGCGGTGAGCCTGGGGGAGACGAACTGACCGATGCCATAAACCGTCAGAACGATCACCAAGGCCATGAACCCCACGAAGGTGGCGGTGTAGCGAGCTTGAACTGTCTTGAGCGAGGCCATTTTTTTGTTATACCTGAGCCGTGGAAAGGGAGCTGTCTAGGTCTGATGTCGGCTGGCGAAAGTGTTTCTTGATGTGACATAAGTGCCAACTTCAGTACGAAGTGACAAAGCTCCCGTTATGCACGCTGACCGTCATCTACGGGGCTTTGGATGACTATCGTGTCGATGGCTCCGCGTCGGCAAGCAGTTCGTGACGCGCTGCTTCACATTGAGCCGACAGCGCATCGCATCAGCTCGATGCCGAACCGCTGGCAGGGGTGAAGTCCGAACCTTGAACACGCCTGATATCCCTCGAGCCTCAGCGCCGAAAATTTTTCAGGCCTTGCTTGACTTCCTTTTCCGAATCAGTAACATAGCGCTCATTCCGCGATAGCTCAGTTGGTAGAGCAAGTGACTGTTAATCACTGGGTCCCTGGTTCGAGTCCAGGTCGTGGAGCCATATGCGGGTTCAGAGGCGGTTTTAAAAGCGTCTGAACCCTGAAAAAAACCCGCCTTTTGGCGGGTTTTTTCGTTTCAGTCATAACGCGGGCGCAGAGTGCCGTGGCGAGCGTTACTGCGATCCGGGCCTGTTTCTGCGGCTTATCAATACGGCGAAATAGTCCCTAGCAGGCCCACCCCAATCGCCAATAACAAAAAGCCTATCAATGAAAGTCCGAGCTTGCCCATGAGCGTCTCCCGCTGCAGTGTGAAATCGCAGGCCGCAGACGCCAGTCAATGGCGGTGGGCTGCGCATTTGAATACGCTGCTATTATCCGATGCGATCAATTTCTGGTACAGATTCAGAAAGAAATGAAAAATACGGATCAGTTGTCGGAAAGCCAGGTTTTTTCAGCGTTTAAAACGACGCGATAATCCGCCCGAGCATCGCCATCGCTTGTTCGCTGCGTTCATCCCACGGTGTGCCGTAATTCAGGCGTGCGCAGTTTTTGAACCGGTGCGAGGCCGAGAAAATCGGGCCGGGCGCGAGGCTGATGCCTTGTGCCAGCGCCAACTGGAACAGCTGCAACGAATCCACCTGCTCGGGGAATTCAAACCACAGAAAATAGCCGCCAACCGGTTTCGTCACGCGCGTTCCGGACGGAAAGTAACGGGCGGCAGCGGCCAGCATTGCGCCTTGCTGGAGTTCAAGGGTGTCGCGCAGTTTGCGCAGGTGCCGGTCGTAGCCGCCGTGCTTGAGGTAATCGGCAATGGCGGCCTGAGCGGGCACAGAAGGTGAAAGGGTGGTCATCAGTTTCAGACGGTCAATCTGCCCGGTATAACGTCCGCCAGCGACCCAGCCCACCCGGTAGCCGGGGGCGAGGGTTTTGGAGAATGAGCTGCAGTGCATGACCAGCCCGCTGCGATCCAGGCTCTTGATCGGGTGGGGCGCTTTGGCACCGTAGTAAAGCTCGGCGTATACATCGTCTTCAATCAACGGTATCTGCTGCCGCTCAAGCAGGTCATAGAGCCTGACTTTTTTCTCCTGATTCATGCTCGCGCCCAGCGGGTTCTGGAAGCTGCTCATGAACCAGCAGGCCTTGATCGGCAATCGCGCGAGGCTGTCCTGCAACGAGTCCAGGTCCACACCGTCACGCGGATGCACGGGAATCTCGACGGCTTTGAGCTTGAGCCGCTCGAGCACTTGCAGGCAGGCGTAAAACGCCGGAGCTTCGATGGCGACCAGATCGCCGGGTTCGGTGACGCATTGCAGGCACAGGTTCAGGGCTTCCATCGCGCCGTTGGTAATCACCAGCTCATCGGCAGACAGGCGCGAGCCGCTGATCATGTAACGCAGGGCGATCTGTCGGCGCAGTTCGGCATTTCCGGTGGTCATGTCACTGACGATGCCGGCGGGCGTCATTGCTCGTACGGCGGAGGCCATCGACTTCGCCAGACGGGGCAATGGATACAAATGCGGGCTGGGAAACGCCGAACCGAAAGGCACCGTTTCAGGGTCCTTGAGTGACCCCAGCACCGAAAAGATCAGGTCACTGACCCCCAGATCGGTGCCTTCGCTGGCATGCCGGACCAGTTCAGGTTCGGTCAGTGCATGGGTGGCATGTTCTCGCACGTAATAGCCGGAGCGTGCGCGGGCCTGAATCAGCCCCTTGTCTTCCAGCAGGTAATACGCCTTGAAGACAGTGGCCGGGCTGACCGACCAGGTACGACTCGCGACCCTGACAGAGGGGATTTTTTCACCGGCGGGCAGCACGCCGCTGCGAATCATTTCCGAGATGTCGGCGGCAAATTGTTCGTAGCGCTTCATGATCGGCGTCGGTTGAGTGATGCAGGCATCATGAGTGAAAGAAGCCTTGGCGAACAGAGGCAACATCTACGCAAAAAGCCGTATCAGATGATGTTTGCTGACCGGTACAGGCGCTGAACCATCCGTCAGCACAGGCGATCAGGCGGGCAAACCTGCTTGAACCCCTCAAACGGATGGGTCTATCATGCGGCCGTCCTTCCATCCCTGTAAGGAAGTATTCGTGCCCCGTTCCAACTGGCTGCCTACGCCGCCTTAGCGCTACGCCCCCTCGCCACACCCTGACTGCCACTGGTTGCGGTCGCCTGTTGCTGTGTCCGTTTTACGGTCGCTGCCACGCCCCTTATCAATCAATCGAAAACTGATGCTCTTGCTCGTCCGGCACTCGCTGCTGTGCGTCCTGCTGCGTCTGTCACAGGTATTTCTATGCTCGAAAAAATCAAAACTGCGTGGTTTTCCAATGTCCGGGCCGATGTTCTGGCCGGGCTGGTCGTTGCCCTGGCGCTGATTCCAGAGGCCATTGCGTTCTCGATCATTACCGGCGTGGACCCGAAAGTCGGGCTGTACGCGTCGTTCTGTATCTGCACGATCATCGCGTTGGTGGGTGGCCGTCCGGCCATGATCTCCGCTGCTACGGGGGCGATGGCTCTGTTGATGGTGAACCTGGTGAAAGAGCATGGTCTTCAGTATTTACTGGCGGCCTCGTTGCTGTGCGGTGTGTTGCAGATCATTGCCGGGTACCTGCGGCTGGGGCAGTTGATGCGCTTTGTGTCGCGATCAGTTGTCACCGGTTTTGTGAACGCCTTGGCGATCCTGATCTTCATGGCTCAGTTGCCGGAGCTGACGCATGTGACCTGGCCGGTTTATGCGATGACCGCCGCAGGCCTGGCAATCATCTATCTGTTCCCGCGCGTGCCGGCAGTGGGCAAGCTGCTGCCTTCGCCGCTGGTGTGCATTCTGGTGCTCACCGCGATCTCCATGTACATGGGGCTTCATGTCCGGACAGTGGGCGACATGGGCGCGATGCCTGACAGTCTGCCGACGTTTATGTGGCCGGACGTGCCGCTGAATCTCGACACGCTGCTGATCATCCTGCCGTATTCCGCCGCGCTGGCGGTGGTGGGCCTGCTTGAGTCCATGATGACCGCAACCATTGTTGATGACCTGACCGATACCCCCAGTGACCGTAATCGTGAGTGCAAAGGGCAGGGCATTGCCAACATCGTCAGTGGGTTGATTGGCGGGATGGCCGGCTGCGCGATGATCGGTCAGTCGATGATCAACGTGAAGTCCGGCGGCAAGACGCGCCTTTCAACGCTCAGTGCGGGTGTGCTGCTGTTGATCATGATGCTGTTTCTGGGTGACTGGCTGGCGCGCATTCCGATGGCTGCGCTGGTGGCGGTCATGATCATGGTATCCATCAGCACCTTCAGTTGGGCGTCGATCCGCCACCTCAAAGAGTACCCGCTCTCGACCAACATCGTGATGGTCGTCACCGTGGTGGTGGTCGTGGCGACCCACAACCTGGCGTATGGCGTGCTGGTCGGCTCTTTGCTGGCCGCGATGTTCTTTGCCAGCAAAATCGCCCACTACCTTGATGTGACGTCGCACCGTGATCCCTTCCACAGCCACCGCACTTACTACGTCACCGGCCAGGTGTTCTTCGCTTCCTCCGACCGCTTCATGGCGTCATTCGATCTGCGGGAAAACCTCGACACACTGGCCATCGACCTGCGCGAGGCGCATTTCTGGGACATCACGGCGGTGGCTGCGCTGGACAAGGTGGTGTTGAAGCTGAGAAAGGCCGGCGTCAGTGTGGACGTGGTCGGCATGAACCGCGCCACGGCGACACTGGTGGACCGGTTTGGCGTGCATGACAAACCGGACGGCATTGATTCATTGATGGGGCATTGATATCCGCATGGCCGGATCACTCCGGCATTTCAATCCGGATGATTGACCCGCCGCCGGGCCTGTCCTGCACCTCGATGCGCGCACCGTGTTCGACACATATGGCGCGGGCGATGGACAGTCCAAGGCCGCTGCCACCTGAATAGCGTGCCCGCGAACGTTCTGCACGCCAGAAACGGTCGAACACCTGCTCAAGGTTTTCCGAGCCGAAACCGGGGCCGCGGTCCGAGAAGGTCAGCTCGACATTCCGGGCGGTTGCTCTGGCCACTATCAGCAGCTCGCCGCCCAGCGCCGAATAGCGCAGCGCGTTATCCACGAGGATATTGACCACCTGGCCGATACGGTCCCGGTCTGCCGTAATGGCCAACCCTTGCGGTATGTCGATGGCCACGCGGATGTTTGCTTCGTCAAGTGGCGTGGCGAACCAGCTCAAGCGTTCGGCCACCAGTTTCTGCAGGGAGAACGCTGACTTGTCCAGCGTCAACTGGCCGGCACTGGCCAGTGACAGCAGGTGCAGGTCGCTGACCAGTTTGTTCAGTTGGTGAAGCTGCCGATGGACCATCTCCAATTGGGCGAGATCGCGCGGGAAGACTTCATCGATCATGCCCTGAACGCGGCCCATGGCGGCGTTCAGCGGGGTTCTCAGTTCATGAGCGATCATCGCGCTGGACTCGCTGACCTCCAGTTCGTAACGGCCCAGTTGCGTGGTCATGGTGTTGAAGTCGCTGACCAACGCCTGAAGTTCGTCCGGCCCGTTGGCATCCATCGGCAGTCGGGTCTTGAAGTCGCCCTGAGCCACGCGTCGCGCGCCTCTGGCAATCGAAGAGAACTGACTGGAAAGCGGGCGTGAGAACAGAAACCCGAAAAAGATGACGATGGGAATGGCCGCCATCACCAGCCCCGCCAAGACCCACCACTCTTTGTTGGCTATGCCCGGCAGGAGGTATTCGACGGGGTAGTACTGAACGAACAGTTCGCGAAGTCTGGCAATGTTGGCTTCGGGCTCGGTCTGTAACCGCAGGAGTTCACTGCGCACCTCGACCGGCATGGCCTGCACCGTCATCCAGTCAGACACGGTCACGTGCAGCCACATGCAAAACGCGATGACGATGACGGCACCGACCGCCAGCATGCTCATGCGCATGCCGACCCAATGCCACAACGGTTGCTGCCTGTGCCGGGAAAAAGGTCGCATGGGATTTACCTGAACCGATAGCCGACCGAACGCACTGTCACCAGCACGTTATCCACGCCATGAATTTCGAGTTTGCGTCGCAGGTTATGCACGTGTGCATCGACCACTCTGGCCAGCGCCTCGCTGTCGGGCAGACAGATCTCAAGCAGTTCTTCGCGGGTGAAAGCCTTGGACGGGGTTTTCAGCAGGGTGGAGAGAATCTTGAATTCGGTGGGCGTGAGGTCGAGTACGGTGTCTGCGGTATCGGCGTTTTCGATCACGGCGGTCACCGATTCGAGGTCCACCAGCAATTGCTGATGACGCAGGTGACGGTCGTTATTGCCATTTTGCTGGGAGCGCCTGAGCACCGCATGCACCCGGGCGACCACTTCTTTAGGGTTGTAGGGTTTGACCACGTAATCGTCGGCGCCGTAGCGCAGGGCACCGAGCTTTTCCGGCTCGTCGCCCATGGCCGTCACCATGATCACTGGCGTATCGCTGCAGCGCCTGACCGCCGACAGCACGTCGGTGCCGCTGACCAGCGGCAGCATCACGTCCAGCAGCATCAGGTCGGGCTTCCATTGACGGTGCATGTCGATGCCGCGCTGGCCGTTTTCCGCCAGTCCTACGGTGAAGCCATCACGACGCAGATAGGCCTCCAGAATGCTGGCGCTGTCGGCATCGTCTTCGACGATAAGAATGCGTTTTCCTGACACGAGAGTGCCTCTTGATCAAATCTTGATAATTCGCGAACGGTTTATTGAAAGTCGGCGTTCAGGATGGCGTCCAGACCCCACTGTCGCGGACAGATCCTATGCCGATGAGTACACCGCTGTCCAAGCGTATCTGCAACCCCGGATGCCGTTGCCTGGCAGTGCTTCTGAGCCTGACTGTTTCTGCCTGTTCGCTGATTCCGGACTACCAGCGCCCGGCGCCGCCGGTCCCTGCGGACCTCTCCTCAAGTGTGGCGCCTGCTAGCCGGAAAGCCCTTGATGTCGTATTGAGCGCAGACGAAGAGGCGCTGGTGACCGAGCTGTCTCCCAACGGCGAGTTGCGGGCGTTGTTGACGTCGTCTCTGGCGTTCAATCGCGACTTTCGTATGGCGGCACTGCGCGTGGACGAGGCCAGAGCCATGCGCGGTATCAGCCGCGCCGACCGTTTTCCAACCATTGCCGCAGGCGTCGAGCGTGACCGTCAGCACTTCGACAATGCCGCTGCGGACGAGCGATATGGCCAGGACATCGCCATTGCCTCGCTGGGTATTTCCGACTTCGAGCTGGACTTCTTTGGCCGTGTGCGCAGCCTGTCCGAAGCGGCGCGGCATGATTATCTGGCCAGCGTTTATGGTCAGCAGGCCGCGCGAAGTGCGCTGGTCGCGGAAGTGGCGCGCGCCTGGCTGGCGGAGCGCCTGAGCGCTGCTTTGCAGCAGGATGCCCAGGCTGTTCGTGACGCCCGGCAGATGTGGGTGAACGCGGTCGAAGAGCAGCAGCGTCAAGGCGCTGTCTCTCTGGATGACCTGCTGGCGCAGCGCATGGAGGCGTTGAGTGCGCAGCAGCAGGCGCAGGATGCCGTCAGCGAACATGCGAACGCAGCGCAGGCGTTGCTGTTGCTGACGGGCTACTCGACAGCACTGCCGACCACACCAGCGGAGGCGCCTGCGCTGACCGGCGCGCTGCTGGACACGCCCGCCTGGCTGGCGAATCTGCCGTCACAGCGTCTGCTGGAGCGATTCGACATCCGCCAGCGCGAGGAAGCGCTCAAAGCCAGCAATGCCAATATCGGGGCTGCGCGCGCGGCGTTCTTTCCGTCCATAAAACTCAGCACCGGCGTCGGCCTCCAGAGCGACAGCCTGCGCACTCTGTTCAGCGGCGGCAGCGGTGCCTGGCTGTTCAGCCCGCAACTGAACCTGCCGCTGTTCGACGGCGGGCGCAATCAGTCCAATCTGGACCTTGCCCATGTGCGCCAGCAGATCGCTGTCGCCGAATACGAGAAGGCTGTCCAGAACGCTTTTCGCGAAATGTCCGGAGTGCTGAGCCGACGTCAGCAGGCGCTGGCCCATGCCCGGAACGAGATCGAACGCGTCGCGCTGATTCAGGAAAAAGTGCGGCGTCTGTCCTTTGAACTGAATGCCGGTGCCGCCGACCGTACGGCATTGCTGGCTTCCAGCATTCGCATCGCCGAAGCCGATGCGGCATGTCGCAAGTCCGTTGATGAATGGCAGCAGAACCGGATCGATCTGTTCCGGGCGCTTCACGGCGCAGAACCCACCACCCTCTCGAAATCCTGACTGACCGGAGTATCACCATGAACCATGACCTCTCCCATTCCCCTGCACGAACCGCTGTGCTCAAGCCGTTGCTCAACGTGTTGATCGCATCCGCGGCGATGACCTTGATGGGGCACGTCTATGCCCAGGAGGGCGACTCTGCCGGCACCTCGTCCATTCTAGGTGACAGGTTCAACGTCAATTTCGGTCTGGGCATGGCCGTGTTGCCTCGCTACATGGGCGCGGATGAATACCGCAGTCAGGTGCTGCCAATGCTCACGATCCAGCGCGGGATCTTCTTCGCTGACACCACGCGCGGTGTCGGGCTTCAGTTTCAATCAGCGTCCGGATTCGGTGCCAGCGCGGCGCTCAATTACGACTTCGGCCGTACCGAGAAAAACAGTACGAATCGCCCTGGCTCCAACGAACTCAGGGGCATGGGCACCGTCGAGGGCGCAACCGTTGGCGACTTCATGGTCTCTCAGCAGCTCACGCCCTGGTTGTCGGCCAGTGCCGAGGCCGAATTACGGGTCGCAGGTGAAAAGCGTGGCAACCGCTACCGCCTTGGTTTCGAGGGCATTGCCTACCACAGTCAGACCGATACGGTGACGCTCGACATTGATGCGCATGCCGGTGACAGCCGTTACAACCAGACGTACTTCGGGGTCAGCCCGTTTCAGAGCCAGCGCACCGGCTTTTCCAGATTCACCGCAGACAGCGGCATTTACGCCTACTCGGCGGCGCTCGCCTGGCAGCACACCTTCGACGCGCACTGGTCAACCGTTGCCAGCGTCGGGGTGACTCACTACACCGACCAGACCCGTGGCAGCCCGCTGATCGAGACCGATGCGGAAGGCAGCGGCCTGCTTGCCTTGAACTACGCCTTCTGACGAGTGGACGCCTGCCATGCGATTTCATCCTGACGCGTTTTCTGTTTCACGCCGATGTGTTGCACAGGCTTGCAGCCTTGCACTGATCGCCTTGCTGGTCGGTGGATGCAGCGATAAACATCCGGCCAGCGTTGCTGCCGTTCGTGCCGTCAAGGTTGAGGCGGTGCGTGCAGGCGAGGGGGCCACGGTGCGTTTTATCGGCACCGTTCGGCAGCAGGAGCGCGCCAGTCTGGCATTTGAATCGGCAGGCACTTTGGCCGAGCTGCGGGTCGATGTCGGCGATGCCGTGGAGAAAGGGCAGGTACTCGCCAGCCTTGATCGGCAGCCCGCCACATTGCGCGTGCAGCAGGCGCAGGCCAGCGCCCGCCTGGCCACCGCGCAAGCGGTCGAGCGTGAGCAAAACTATCAGCGCCAGCAGCGCCTGTTCGCGGCAGGCAGTGTGGCGCAAAGCGTGGTCGAGTCGGCGCTGTCTTCCCGCGAGCAGGCTCGGGGCGAGCAGGTTCGCGCACAAGCCGAACTGGAACTGGCGCGTCGTGAACTGAGTCACGCCCAATTGCTCGCACCTTTTGCCGGGCGAGTGGTGGCACGTCGCGCAGAACCGCGCAGCGTATTGCCTGCCGGGCAGGCGGTGCTGGACATCGAGTCTGGCGAGGGGCAACAGGTGGTGGCGGCTGTGCCGGTGGCACTTGCCGAGGCACTCAAACCCGGTGATCTCGCCCGCGCGTCAAGCGCGGCCGACAATACGTCCGGCTTCGATCTGGCGCTTGAGGGGATCTCCCCGCGAGCCGATGACGGTCTGGTCAGAACGGCAGTGTTTCGTGTGTTGCGTCCAGCCAGCCGACTGCCCAGCGGCATCACGCTGCTCGTGCAGATACACCCTGATTCAGGCCCGCAACCTCTGTCGATTTCTGTTCAGGCGCTGTGGATGGGGGCTGGCCACGACACCGCCGAGGTGTTTGTCTATCAGCCCGGTGGAACGGTGTCGATCCGCTCGGTTTCTCTGGGGGCGGTCAGGGAAGGGCGAGCGGTCATTGCCAGCGGGCTGACAGTCGGTGAGCGAGTGGTGACCGCCGGGGCCGCTTTTCTGCAGGACGGGCAGACCGTCAGTTTGTTTCAGCCTGAAACCCGTCTGGACGGAAGTGCGCCATGAACCTTACCCACCGAGCAATGGGCGCAAGTCGCCTGACCCTGTTTGCTGCCTGCCTGATTTTGCTGGCCGGTGTTGCCACTTTTCTGGGTTTCCCTTCTCAGGAAGAACCTTCGGTGACCGTCCGGGACGCGTTGGTCAGTGTCGCTCTGCCCGGGCTCTCCGCAGAACGCACCGAGGAGCTGCTTGCCAGGCCGCTCGAAGAGAAAATCCGCGAACTGGCGGAGATCAGGAACGTGGTCACCACGGTCAAGCCGGGCCGGGTGATCGTGCAGGTAACGGCGTACGACAGCGTCAAGGACCTCGGGCTCTTGTGGCAGAGACTGCGCGCCAAGGTGGGCGAAACGAGTGGTGTTTTTCCGCCGGGCACCCAAGGTCCCTTCGTGAATGACGATTTTGGTCGGGTTGCGGTGGCATCCGTTGCGGTCACCGCTCCGGGTTTCAGCATGAGCGAAATGCGCAGCCCGATAAAACGGCTGCGCAATCAGCTTTACGCGCTTAAAGGCGTCGATCAGGTCGAGCTGTACGGCTTGCAGGATGAGCGTATCTACCTGGATTTCAATCATCAGACGCTGGCCGCTGCCGGACTGTCGCCTCAACAGTTGTTACAGCAATTGCAGGCCAGAAATGTGATCGCGCCGGGAGGCAATCCGGTTATCGGTCAGCAAAGCACCACACTCTCGGTCAGTGGCGAAATCCTTTCGCTGGAGCAATTGCGCCAGTTTCCCGTGCAACTGGCCGACGGTCAGAAGGTTGCGTTGCACAGCCTTAGCCGCGTGTCAGTGGCCGCCGTCGATCCACCGGACACCGAAGCCGTCTACCAAGGTCAGGACGCCGTCGTACTGGCGGTTTCCATGCAGCCAGGCCTCAATGTTCAGACCTTCGGCAGCGCGTTGCGCAAACGACTCGGTGAACTCGAACAACAACTTCCGGCCGGTTTTACCCTGCACATCGTGACATTCCAGTCCGACGTGGTTCAGCACGAGATGGGCAAGATGTACCACGTCATGGCTGAAACGGTGGTGATCGTGATGTGCGTGGTCATGCTGTTCCTCGGCTGGCGTACCGGGCTGGTGGTCGGGGTGATTGTGCCGTTGACCATCCTCAGTACGCTGCTTGTCATGCGTGCGCTGGGCATCGAGCTGCAGACGGTGTCGATTGCCGCGATCATCCTGGCCCTGGGGTTGCTGGTGGACAACGGTATTGTCATCGCCGAGGACATCGAACGGCGATTGCATGCCGGAGAAGATCGACGACGCGCCTGTGAGGAGGCGGGGCGCACGCTGATGATCCCTTTGCTGACCTCGTCACTGGTCATCGTGCTGGCGTTTTCGCCATTCTTTCTGGGCCAGACCAGTACCAATGAGTACCTGCGTTCACTGGCGATCGTACTGGCGACCACGCTGATCAGTTCCTGGCTGCTCAGCGTGACGGTAACGCCCCTGTTGTGTTTCTACTTCGCCCGGTCTCCGACCGTTGCCGTGGCGCCTGCGGCCGATGAATATGCCTCCGGTTTTTACCGCGGCTATCGGAAGATTATCGAGGGGCTGCTGAATCATTACCTGATCTTTATCGCCAGCATGATGGGGTTGTTGGCAATCGCCGTCCTGGTGCTGACTCACGTGCCCTACGACTTTCTGCCGAAGTCGGACCGCATGCAGTTCCAGATTCCGCTGGTGCTGGAACCCGGCAGCAGTTCGCGCGCGACGTCACGGGCGGTGCGCGATATCAGTCAGTGGCTGAGCAACGACAAGGATGTCAAAGACAGCATCGGCTATGTGGCCGACGGCGGTCCACGAATCGTTCTGGGCCTCAACCCGCCGTTGTCTGCCCCTGACATTGCCTATTTCACGGTCAGCGTGCGCGAAAGTGCCGACGTCGATGCGGTGATTGAGCGAACCCGGCATTTTCTTCTGTCACAGCACCCCGAAATCGAAGCACAGCCCAAACGGTTCTCACTGGGAACCACCGAGGCGGGTGTCGCGATCTACCGGGTGATTGGCCCGGACGAAAAGGTCCTGCGAAATATTGCCCGCAGGATCGAGCAGGCGTTATCGGCGTTACCGGGGACGCTGGACGTACGCGATGACTGGCGTACCCGGCTGCTGCGGTATGACGTGGCGGTGGACCCGTACAAGGCATTGCAGGCCGGTGTTTCCACTCAGGACATTGCGCAGGCGTTGCAGCTGAGAAATGACGGGTTGACAGTGTCCTCGCTGCAGGATGGCGAAACGGCGGTGGCCATTGTGGCTCGAGAGCAGGGGACACCGGGCATGCCGGCCGACGATCTGGACGGCACGCTGATCTATCCGTCTTCAGGGGCTGCGCCGCTGATGTTGTCCGCCATTGCCACTGTCGAGCCCAAGGCCGAAGCGTCGACCATTCAGCGCCGCAATCTGGAGCGGGCCATCACCGTGGTCGGACACAATCCGTCGCTGACGGCGACGTCCATCGTAGAGCAACTGGCACCGCAAGTGGCTGCGCTCAACGTGCCAGCGGGTTATCGCATTGAATTGGGGGGCGAGATAGAAGACTCGGCTGAAGCCAACCAGGCGCTGCTGCAATACATGCCCCACGCGCTGGTGGCGATGCTGCTGTTGTTTATCTGGCAATTCAATTCGTTTCGCAAATTGCTGATTGTCATTTCCAGCGTGCCCTTTGTGCTGATCGGCGTGGCATTGGCGCTGGTACTCACCGGGTATCCGTTCGGTTTCATGGCCACGTTCGGGCTGCTGTCGCTGGCGGGGATCATTGTCAATAACGCGGTACTGCTGCTGGAGCGTATCGAGGTCGAGCGCGAAAACGGGCATTCGGTGCGTGAGTCCGTGGTCACGGCAGCGATCAAGCGACTGCGGCCAATCGTGATGACCAAACTGACCTGCATCATCGGTCTGATCCCGCTGATGCTGTTCGCCGGTCCGCTCTGGGAAGGCATGGCAATCACTATTATGGGCGGGCTGGCGTTGGGCACGCTGGTGACGCTGGGCCTGATTCCCATCCTTTACTGGCTGCTGTTCGAAAAGCTTGAGCGCGGACGTGACCGGACCTGAAGGGGGGTTGAGTGTGCGGTGTAGACGCATCGCACTCATGACGGCTGATAGCGCGGTAGGGTATGGTCCTGAAAAGCCCGCTCATTCAAGCAAGGATAGATAACCATGCGCTCATTTCTCCGCTCGCCACTGGCTGCCCGGTTGGCCTTGGCCCTGGCGTTGACTGCGTCGGCACCGATGGCGATGGCCGAGCCTCACAAAGCGATTCAGGCGGATGCCGAGCACTACCAGGACGACGCCTTGAAACTGCTGGAGCGGCTGGTGAATATCGATTCGGGTTCCGGCTACGTGCCGGGCCTGACCAAGGTCAGCGATATCGCTATCGAAGAGCTGAAAAAGCTCGGTGCAAGCATCGAACTCGTTCCGAACACGCCTGAAGCCAGTCATCATGTCATCGCCACCCTGAAGGGCACCGGCAAGGCGAAAATCCTGTTGATGGCGCACATGGACACCGTCTTCAAGGAAGGTACGGCGGCAGAGCGGCCGTTTCATATCAAGGACGGCCGCGCTTACGGCCCCGGCGTAATGGACGACAAGGGCGGCATCGTCGCCGCGATCTACGCGCTGAAGGTTTTGCACAACCTGAAGTTCACCGACTACGCGCAAATCACCGTACTGCTCGACGCCAGTGAAGAAACCGGCTCGGTGGTCGCGACCGAACTGATCAAGAAAACGGCCAAAGAACACGATGTCACGCTGAACCTGGAGCCAGGTCGCCCAGCGGACGGGCTGGTGGTATGGCGCAAAGGCTCTGCCACCGCGCTGGTCGAAGTCACCGGCAAGGCCTCGCACGCCGGCGTCGCGCCGGAGCTGGGTCGCAACGCGGCCACCGAAGTGGCGCATCAGATCCTGCAACTCGGCAAGCTGGGTGATGAAGAGAAGAAAACCACCATCAACTTCACGGTGCTCAAGGCGGGTGATCGCACCAATGTGATTCCGGATCAGGCCAGCGCCAAAGCCGACGTTCGCGCAGCGGTGCCGGAGGAGTTCGACCGGATCGAGCAAGACCTCGCCAAAGTATCTGCCAATAAGCTGGTGCCTGATACTCAGGTCAAGACCAGCCTGGTGCGCGGCCTGCCGCCGATGCCACAAACGGCGAAGTCCGATGCGCTGGTTGCGATGGCGCAGGGCATCTATGGCGAATTAGGCCGTACGCTGACCATCGAAGGCAGCGGCGGCGCGGCGGACTCAAGCCTGTCTGCCAGCGTGGGCACACCAACGCTGGACGGCTTCGGCATTGTCGGCGGCAATATCCACACGCCTGAAGAGTATGCCGAAGTGGGCAGCGTGGCACCGCGGATCTACCTGCTGTCGCGGATGATCATGAAGCTTTCCGGTCAACCTTGACGTGCCAGGCCTGAACGGCTGATGCCTGAGAAGCACAAATATTATTTGTGCTTCTCAATAAAACATGTTGATTTTATTTTTCACTCGCCGACTCTAGGATGGCGACAGATCAAGCGGGTGGTTGCAGCGCAACAGCGGCGCTTCGACGTCCGCCTCCCATAAAAATGCCCCCGGAGTTCTGATGAGCCTTTCTCCTTTCCATCTGGCCATTCCCGTCTATGACCTGGCCGCCGCCCGCACGTTCTACGGTGAAGTGTTTGGGCTCGCCGAAGGCCGTTCCAGTGCGCAATGGGTCGATTTCGATTTCTACGGCCATCAACTGGTCATCCACGAGCATCCCAAGACCCACTCCCAGGAAAGCGTTCACAGCAATCCGGTGGATGGGCATGACGTACCCGTCCCGCATTTCGGCATCATTCTGGAGTGGGCACAGTGGGAGGCGCTGGCCGAGCGGTTGAAGTCATTCGGCACTCAGTTCGTGATCGAACCTTACATTCGTTTCAAAGGGCAGGTTGGCGAGCAGGCCACCATGTTTTTGTTTGACCCGTGCGGCAATGCGCTTGAGTTCAAGGCATTCAAGGACATGAGCCAGCTGTTCGCCAAATGATTTTCACGTGCCCGCAGTGACCTCGGTCACTGCGCTTCCTGAACCTGTGCCGTCAGCAGCCGGGCGAGGATTTTCACCGGTTCCGCGAGGCTTCGGCGTGCCCGATGCACCAGGCCGATATCCCGATGAAACGTATGCGGCCCCAGGCCCACAGCCCGCACCCCGGCGGGCCATGCCTGAAGGGTGGCCGTTTCCGGCACCAGTGCAACGCCTACGCCGTTGGCGACCAGTTTGACGATCGCGTCCAGCTCATCCAGCTCGCACACCTCACGTAACGAAACGTGCGTCTGACGCAAAAAGCGATCGACTTGCCGCCCGCCGAACGATGACCGGTCGTAACGGATGAAGGGCTGATTCGAGATCAGCGCTGACCAGTCGTCTCCCTGCACATCGGCCGGGACGATGAGGCAATAGGGTTCGCGTGTCAGGGTGGTCCAGCGCAGGTCGCTGTGCAGCGAAAAGGGTGGACGAATGATCGCCGCCAGATCGATTTCGCCGGCGTCCACCTGATTGACCAGGTCCATTGACAGGCCAGGAACGACGCGCGTCCGGCACTGCGGGCATTGCTGATGAAACAGCGCCAGCGCGTCCGGCAGGAACGAGCGCTGCACCGATGCAATGGCCCCGAGCGTCACCAGCACATCGGGGGCGAAGCCGACGGCGGCACTGCCCAGGTTGCCGTAAAGCCGCACCAGTTCCTGACCTTGCAGCAGCACTTGCTGGCCCATCCGGTTCAACTGCGCCGAACGTCCCTTGCGGTCGAACAGTTCGACACCCAGTTCCGCTTCAAGGCGCTGCATCTGCGCGCTGACCGCCGCCTGGGTCAAACCGATGCGGTCACCGGCAGCGGCAAACGTGCCTTCCCGGGCAACGGCGATGAGGGTTTTCAGTTCTTTGATCATTGGCAAATATTAGTTGTGTTTGCCGTGCGGGCCTATCTGTTTTTTTGATGAGATAGGCCGGGATTGAAGGAGCAGGAGGAGAGGGAATAGGGCAGCGATTAGTTGTTAAATAAAGTTCAATAAACCGGATACACGGTCGATACAATTATTTGACGCCAACGTGATGGCGATCTAATATTTCTCACCTTTTTGATGTCGATATGCTACTGCAAGGATGCGCTGTGTACTTACCTGCTTTCAAAACGGTGCTGCTGCTCTCGTTCGCTGTTATCGCTGCGCCCTTGTCTGCAGCCTCTGCCCAGGTTGATACATCAAGTGCGCTGGACCGTGCTCGCCAGCGGCAGGATACGACAACGTCGCGCGCGGATCTTTTAAGCGTATATGAGGCTGCCTCTTACAATGATGCGCGACTGTCTGCTGCGCGCCATGCTTACAAAGCGGAGCGCGAGGCAGTCCCTCAGGCACGCGCCGGTCTTTTGCCGAACGTAACTGCCGGCGCCACAACGGAAGTCACCAACCTGAAGCGTGATGAGCCTGCTCTGAGCCGCGAGCGCAGCGGGACAACGGTTCGTGCAAATCTCAGTCAGCCGTTGTTTCGTATCGATCGCTGGTTTCAACTGAAGGCTGCGCAATCGAGTGTGAGCCAAGCGGAGCTTGAGCTTTCCGCCCAAGAGCAAACGCTGGTGCTGACGGCTGCTCAAGCCTATTTTGAAACGCTCAGGCAACTGGATGCTTATGCTGCCGCTCAAGCGGAAGAGGCTGCGTTGCTGCGCCAACGTGATCAGGCGCAGGGGCGCCTTGAAGACGGCGCCTCAAGTATTACCGACGTGTATGACGCCCAGGCTGCTTATGACAATGCGCGCGCCAATCGACAACAGTTTCAGCGCAAAGTGGATGACGCTTATGAAGCATTAGAGCGTCTGACCCGGCACACTTACACCTCGATTGCCGGCATGGGGCATCAACTACCGATCGAAGCGCCTGTGCCTAATGACGCTCGCGTCTGGGTGGATACCGCTATTCGGCAAAATCTGGAACTTCAGGCCAGCGAATACGCGGTCAGCGCGGCGACACACACGCTCAGTCAGCGAAAGTCCGGTCATGCCCCCACGATCGACGCAGTGGCGTCCTATCGAAAGGGGGACAATGACAGCTTTGGTTACAGCAACCCGACTGACTTTGGCAGTAATGGTTATCGCGACCGGGTTGCGCAAAGCAGCATCGGCATTGAACTCAATATCCCTCTTTACTCGGGCGGAATGACCCACTCCCAGATCAAGGAGTCCACCGAGCGTCTTTATCAAACTCAGGACGAACAGGAAGACCGCCGCCGCGAAGTAGTACTGAACACGCGTAATGCGTTTCGCGGTATCAACGCCGGCATAGAGCAGATCTCGGCCCGCCGTCAGAGCATTGTTTCCGGGCAGAAGTCGGTGGAAGCCAATCAGGTCGGCGTTGACGTGGGGTCGCGCAACATTGCAGACGTACTCAATGCGCAGCGCCAGCTGTATGCGGCCGTGCGCGATTATAACGATGCCCGTTATGACTATATTCTCGACACGCTCAAGCTGAAACAGGCTGCGGGCACCCTCGGTCCCGATGATTTGAACGCACTCGCGCATTACTTGAAACAGGACTACGACCCGGCCCGCGATTTTTTGCCGCCGGGCAGTTGAGGTTCTGACGTCGCTTATCGGAAGTTTCAGTGGCCTGGCGACGTTGGCTGTGCAGGCGTCAAACCTACAAAAGTGGGTCATTACACTTATTGACCATCTGATTAGATTTGCCCGTGCTTGAGGCATGTTGGCAGGGAGCGTTATGAATGATTCGGAACCAGGCGCTCAGACGCCTGACAATGCCCCGCGCCTCGAC
>NZ_MTSB01000013.1 GCF_002093745.1 Pseudomonas graminis | reverse complement strand
AGCTTTTTTATCGCGATGGCGCTGACGACGCAGAGTGCGACGTAAGTGACGGCTGAGTCCTGGCGCTGATCCGGGGGATGCGAGGCAGGACGCCGAGCAAGCCGCACCGGGCCAAGGATGGCCCGTTGCGGCGACCCCCGGATCAGTGACAGGGCGAAGGAACCCGACGAAGTCGGGCCGGAAACGGAGCCAGGATTTTGCTTACTTTGATCCTTCAAAGTGAGGCGCCGTAAGGGCGCAAAGGTGACCTGAGCCGTAAACAGACATCACTGACATCGCAACCCTTGTGTGACGCGGAGCGCCACAAAGAGGACGCAGAGCGTCCAGAACTGCATACCGACGCGGAGCGTCGGCACGATGGTCATAAAAAAGCTTTTTTATCGCGATGGCGCTGACGACGCAGAGTGCGACGTAAGTGACGGCTGAGTCCTGGCGCTGATCCGGGGGATGCGAGGCAGGACGCCGAGCAAGCCGCACCGGGCCAAGGATGGCCCGTTGCGGCGACCCCCGGATCAGTGACAGGGCGAAGGAACCCGACGAAGTCGGGCCGGAAACGGAGCCAGGATTTTGCTTACTTTGATCCTTCAAAGTGAGGCGCCGTAAGGGCGCAAAGGTGACCTGAGCCGTAAACAGACATCACTGACATCGCAACCCTTGTGTGACGCGGAGCGCCACAAAGAGGACGCAGAGCGTCCAGAACTGCATGCCGACGCGGAGCGTCGGCACGATGGTCATAACGATAAGCGCACCACGCGCGCAATAACGCGCAATAAAAAGCCCGCAACCTGTGAAGGTGCGGGCTTTTTTTCAGCTTGGCAGTGACTTATCAGAAGCGATAGGTAACCGAAGTGCCCAGGCCGTGAGCGGTGTTGCGGTAGTCGGCGCTGTAAGAACCCTTGGTCGCGCTGCTGTCGCGGATCTTGGTTTCGTCTTCACGCAGATACGAATACGCCACGTCGATGGTCAGGTCGTCGGTCGGGCTCCAGCCTGCACCGAAGCTGATGATCTTGCGATCGCCCGTCGGGATGCGCGGAGAGCGGTTGGTGTTGTTGGTTGGCGACTGGTCAACGGAGAAACCGGTACGCAACGTCCACTCTTTGTTGACCTTGTACGATGCACCGATGGCGTGTGCCCAAGTGTCGTGCCAGTTCTGCTCTTCGGAAATGGTGCCGATAGGGCCGGCAGAGCCGCCCAGAAGGGCTGGAACGCCGTCGTTGTTGACGGTGATGTCCTGCAGACGGCTCCAGCGAGTCCAGGTGCTGCCTGCGTAAACGGTCCAGTTTTCATCGATTTGCTGGGTGATGGAGAAGTCCACCGACTCCGGCGTGGAAATATCCAGCGAGGCGTCATACTTCTGACCGCCAAACGGCCCGAAACCAGACCCTTCGATCTTGGTCTTGCCTTTGAGCTTGTAATCGACTTTGGAATGATAGGTCAGGCCCAGACGAGTGGTGTCGGTAGCCTGCACCAAAATGCCCGCATTGAAGCCGATTGCGGTGTCATCCCCTTCGATCTTCACCTTGCCGTCGTTACGGCCCGGCGTGGCGGCATTCAGCGTGGCGGAGGTCAGTTCACCGTCAATGCGGTTGAGGGTCGGACCGAAACCAATCGAAACCTTGTCATTGAAGGCATAGCTGACTGTCGGCTGGAAGGTCACGACCTGGACGTGACTCTTGTCACCCCAGTAACGGCCGGCGAAGCCTTTTTCGTAATCCGTGACCAGGCCGAACGGTACGTACACGCCCAGACCGAATGCCCAGTGATCATCGATCGGTTTGACGTAGTAGCCCATTGGCACGCCGACCACGGGAACCATGTCACCGTCGTTGCTGCCGCCAAAGGTGCCACGACCGTTATCGATGTCGGTCTTGGCGATGACGGCGGCCGCGCCTACGCTGATTTCTTCGCGTTTGAGGCGGGACATGCCGGCAGGGTTGCCGAAAACGGTACTTGCATCATCTGCAGAGGAGGAGCGACCTGCGAAACCGGTGCCCATGCCGCTGATGCTTTGTTCATTAAGGGCGAAGCCGGCAGCGAGCAATTGAGTAGAAGCCAGACCCAGAGCGAGTCCGAGCGTTGTCCGGTTCAGTGCTTTTGTCATTATTTTCATTATTAGAACTCCTTGTTGTTCACCGGTCGGAAATTACCAACATTTTGGACGGCGCGCTATAGCCTGAAGAGCCCGATTTAGAGCTATTCTTGTAGGACAATCCTGAAAAAGTAGTAGGAGCTGCACTTTTTACGAAGTTCCGGTGTCGCACTTGCCGGTCAGGCTTGTCATTTTATGACGCGCATTAAAAAGCCCCGCCGTGTAGGGCAGGGCTTCGGGCTTGCGGTCTATCGTTATCGTCAGGCGATGAGGGCCTGACGGGTACGCTCGATCACGGCCTGCAGCGGTTCAGCGCTGGCGTACTGATCGGGGTACAGGCGTTCGCTGTGACGGGCGATGCCATGTTCGTTGACGATGGTAAAGCTGAAGCAGCCTTTGCGAGCGGCCATGATCAGGCAGTTCATTGGGGCAAAAGCGTGGGTAAGCGTGTGAATCGCGTGCTGAGTTTGAGTATTCATATTCAAGGTGTTTCCTGAAGCAACACGGAACAATACCGTGCATAAATAAAGATTCCAGTAAACGCGGGCCGACATTTGATAAAAAAGCCTGGCTGGGCGGAGAACCTGACTGGAACAAGACAGGCAGTTGAAGCGCGCTTTATCGTATGGCGCTCTAGCTGACCGGTAGGTACTTAGGAGGGCAGGCAACACAACAGGAGCAAAGGTTCTACGCTCCGGGTGAAGATCCTGATCAATTGCAGGCTGGTTGAGGCAGACCATGAGAGCCGTTACTGCACTGACACCTCTATGGTGCTTCAGCGAGAAGGTTCATGTCTGGAAACCATCGAGGTGGTCGATCCCTTGTTGCCAACATTCTCGTCGCATGGAGGAGTGTCTGTCGGGGGACTTGTCGACCGGAATTGATTTTCAGCTTGGTACTAACGGCGGCAATACTACCGATGAGGAATGAGTAATGCAACAGGTCGCCGAAAATAATGTTCAGTGTGTGATCAGCCGGTAGAGCAGCACCGTCGTCGAGGCGACCATCGAACACCCCAGCAGATAAGCGGCGACGGTCAGGCGAAGCGAGTCACGCCGTTCGATGGCGCGCATGATGTCGCCCGTCTGGTTGATGCGGCCCTTGCTCAGGTCTCTGCAGATGATCAGGTTCACGGCGATGGCCGACAGCAGCACGCTGCACGCGAACACCACACCGTCCGGTGAAGGCAGCCACAGGCTGGTCGCGAGCGCGATGACGCAAACGGCGATCAACAGCACGAAGAACTTCAGTATCTCCCTCATGGATTCCTTCACTGACTCATTTTGGGCTGGCGACAGTCGATTTTCGAGGCGGCTCTTGCCGCAGCGGGCGCAGTTTATCGTCTGGCACGATTTTCAGGGACAGTGCAGTGCAGAAAAAGCCGTTTGCGCACGGCTTTTCTCAGAGGAAAAAACCGCCGCAGGCCCGTGTTCATTGAGAATCCAGTGCAATCAGGCAAGGATTATATGATGTTTGAAACGCTCGAAAAAAAACCGGCGCACACGTTGTACACATTAGCGTCACAAGCTGTCAGATCACTGTCACAAGTGTTGCTAAGGGTTTGATTTATGATGGTGAATTATTAAGTCAATGAAAAACATCGCTTTTTTTTGCTGGTGAAAAAATCGTCAGTTTGAGTGCAGGCCCCATCCTGTCTACGTTTGCGGAAGTTAAAGGAGGGTTGTCCACTGAGTTATCCACAGCTTCTGTGGATTGTCCCGTCTGAGATGTCCCGGTAATGGGGGCTGTGCGAACGTGTAAAAGTGCGTAGAATCCGTCCCCCCGATTTGCCCCCGCCTGTTGATATCGCCTCGCTAGAGACGCCGTTTCTGCTGCACTATTCACGTTTCTACCCACACTGCCGCTGGCGATGATTCAGCCTGCATGGAGTCTTTATGGCACTGGACCTGAACAGCCTGTTATTGGGGCTTGCTGCAGCCGCATTGCCATTGTTGGCAATGCTCTGGCAGATGCAGCGTCGTCTGGCCTTGCGCCAGGCTGAAAGTGCGTTGCTGGATGAGCGGCTGAGCATGGCGCAAATGGCCCAGGAAGGCCTTAACGCCCAGCTGGACGCCTGCCGTGATGAAGTCAGCGATCTGGGGCAGGCCAACTCCGCCAAGCAGGCTGATCTCGCAGCGCTGCGTCGTGAAGTCGAATTGCTGCGGGAGGAAAGTGACAACGCCCGCGAAATGGCGCAGGGCTGGAATGTCGAGCGTGCAGGCCGAGAAGCCGAGCTGCGCCGTCTGGATGCTCAGTGCGCCGCGTTGAGCGCCGAGCTTCGCGAGCAGCAGGACAGCCATCAGCAGCGCCTCGATGATCTGCAGGGCTCCCGAGATGAGCTGCGGGCGCAGTTCGCCGAGCTGGCGGGCAAGATTTTCGACGAGCGTGAGCAGCGTTTTGCCGAAACCAGCCAGCAGCAACTGGGGCAATTGCTCACGCCACTCAAGGAACGTATTCAGTCGTTCGAGAAGCGCGTCGAAGAAAGCTACCAGAACGAAGCCCGTGAGCGTTTTTCGCTGGCCAAGGAGCTTGAGCGTCTGCAGCAGTTGAACCAGCGCTTGAGTGATGAGGCCACCAACCTGACGCGCGCTTTGAAAGGGCAGAAAACCCAGGGCAACTGGGGCGAGCTGATCCTTGAGCGTGTGCTTGAACATGCCGGGCTGGAAAAAGGCCGTGAGTATCAGACTCAGGTCAATCTCAAGGGGCCGGATGGTGAGCGCTTCCAGCCTGACGTATTGATCATGTTGCCGGGTGACAAGCAGGTGGTGGTCGATGCCAAGGTCAGTCTGACGGCCTATCAGCAATACGTGTCTGCCGACGACGATGTCATCGGTCAGGCGGCGCTCAAGCAGCACGTGCTATCGCTGCGCAATCACGTCAAAGGCCTTTCCGGCAAGGATTACAAACGCCTTGAAGGTCTGCACAGCCTGGATTTCGTTCTGTTGTTCGTGCCCATCGAGGCTGCGTTTTCAGCTGCGTTGCAGGCTGAGCCCAATCTGTTTCAGGAGGCGTTCGATCGCAACATCGTGATTGTCAGCCCGACAACGCTGCTCGCGACATTGCGTGTGATCGACAGTCTGTGGAAGCAAGAGCGTCAGAGCCAGAACGCTCGGGAAATTGCCGAGCGGGCGGGTTGGCTGTACGACAAGTTCGTGCTGTTCATTCAGGATCTGGACGAAGTTGGCAACCGCTTGCAGCAACTGGACAAGGCTTATTCGGCAGCACGCAACAAACTGACCGAAGGACGCGGCAACCTGATCAGTCGCAGCGAGCAGCTCAAGTTGCTGGGCGCGCGTGCCAGCAAAAGCCTGCCTGCCGACCTGCTGGAAAGGGCCATGACCGACACTGAGGGGTTGATTCGTCAGCCTGACTGATTCTTCTTTGGCATTTAGGCAACGTTCAGTAACAGGCCGTCCGTCGTAAAGACTAGAAGCAAGCCTGCACAACTGTCACATTGGTTGCATCGGAAAAAATTGTTTCCGTAGCACTCGGCTAAACGTTCATTTGCTTCTATGATCGTTAGTGAGTGATGAGTACAGATCGGGTTTTTCCCTCAAGGGGGCTCTATGAATAGCAAGTTGCAAGAATGGCTCCATGATCTAGGCGTTGCACTGGGTCTTATCGAACGACCAAAGCTGCAGCCCATCCCGGTTCGTGCCAACGATGATCGTCGTCGTCCACGCCGGTAAGCCTGACGCTTGACCCTGTTGGCAGGGAAGCAGGTGCTTAACCACCCAGCCATCACATCGGGGCGTAAAGGTCGTCCCGACGCAAGGTGCTCGCGTTTTTCAGCGATGATGTCCAGGCTCGTTGCCTGATCCGCTTTTTTTGCCGTCGTCCGGCACTGTCTCCTGTCCCATCAGCACAATCAGTTCAACCACCATTTTCAAGGCAAGGCCCTCCGGCCTTTGTATGGCGTGGATGTGCATGAAGCGCGGAACGGTGAAGTTGAATGCTTCTTCCAGCCTGCCGAACAGCGTCTGAATGTCGACATCATCCAGCCTCAGCTCACTGAACGTGGCGTCTTCGTGAATTCCGCTTTTGTCGACCAGAATGATCCCCAGCTCGTTGAACACGATCTGTGTGATTGCCTCGCGATTCATGAGTACTCCTGATGTTGATCTTGTCAGGATGGGCAGGCGTACTTCATGTCACCAGCTCGGACTATAAAGGCTAGCTCAAATAGTCTGCCTGGCTGCGCATTGCCCCGGCGCGAGGGTGAGAAGTTGTTTAAACTGCGCGATTGTTCGACAGGCGGCGCGGGACATGACCGGGCCACTGTCTCTGCTGCCGTGTCGACGTGCCGTTTCGGTTTCACGGCAGGACGCCACCCGAGTGAGAATCGATGCCCCGCGCCCGTTGTAAACGTTGCCTGCGTCCTGCCGCGCATTGTCTCTGCGCCTTGATCCCGCAGGTCGACAGTCGTACACGCGTGCTGATCCTTCAGCACCCTGATGAAGTCAGTCATGCACTGAATACCGCGCGACTGGCAGCGTTGGGGCTGGTCAATGCGCAGTTGCGCGTCGGGGAGGTGTTCGAGGATCTGCAAACACTGTTGAACCCGCCCGGCTACCAGGCGCGGCTGCTGTTTCCTGGTGAAGACGCCGAGGTCTTGAACCCTTACAGTGCGGATTCGTTGCCCCTGCTGCTGGTCGTGCCGGACGGCACCTGGCGCAAGGCGCGCAAGCTGCTGCACCTCAATCCCTTGCTGGCGGCTTTGCCACGCGTCAGCCTGGGTGCGGTGCCCGAGTCGCGTTACCGCCTGCGCAAGGCACCAGGCCCCGAGGCTTTATCGACGCTGGAAGCCATTGTCCACAGTTTGCAGGCGCTGGAAGCACCTCGCTCGTTCGAGGCGTTGCTCAAACCTTTCGATGCACTGATTGACGGTCAGATTCAGGCAATGGGCAGCGAAACATACCAGCGTAATCACGGCGGCCAAGTGCCATAAAACACTTTGCACCCATAAGCGCAGCCAGCTGTAGCTGTTGCTTTTCAGGACAGCGCCTAGAATGAGTGGCTTGTTCCATCTTTCGCGGAATTGCCATGCACATCTCGTCTGGTCGCTGGGTCTATGGCCTCTGTCTGTCACTGTTGACTGCGCTGCTCTGGGGCATTCTGCCGATCAAGCTCAAACAAGTCCTGCAGGTCATGGACCCGGTCACCGTGACCTGGTTTCGGCTGTTTGTTTCCGGTGTACTGCTGTTCATCTGGCTGGCGTCGGTCAAGCGCCTGCCCAGCTTCAAGAGGCTGGGGCGCAAGGGCAAGGTGCTGGTGCTGCTGGCCGTGTTCGGGCTGGTCGGCAATTACGTGCTCTACCTGATCGGCTTGCGCTTGCTAAGCCCCGGCACCACGCAACTGCTGGTTCAGGTCGGTCCGATCTTTCTGTTGATCAGCAGTATTTTTCTGTTCAAGGAGCGTTTCAGCGTGGGGCAGGGCATCGGCTTGCTGGTGCTGTTGATCGGCTTTGGCTTTTTCTTCAATCAGCGTCTGGTGGAACTGTTCACTTCGCTGGGTGATTACACCACTGGCGTGCTGATCGTGCTGCTGGCTTCGACGGTCTGGACCTTTTACGGGCTGAGCCAGAAGCAGTTGCTGACGGTGTGGAATTCGCTGCAGGTCATGATGGTGATCTATCTGTTCTGCGCGTTGTTGCTCACGCCTTGGGCGCATCCTGCCGAAGCGTTGCTGTTGAGCCCGTTGCAAGGCTGGCTGCTGCTTGCCTGCTGCCTGAATACGCTGGTGGCGTACGGCGCGTTCGCCGAAGCGCTGGCGCACTGGGAGGCGTCGCGCGTGAGTGCGACCCTCGCGCTGACGCCGCTTGTCACACTAGCGGCCGTGGCTGGCGCTGCGTGGTTGTGGCCGGATTACGTGCAGGCTGAAGAACTGAACCTGTTGGGCTATGGCGGCGCGTTGCTGGTGGTTTCGGGGTCGGCGTTGACCGCGCTCGGCCCTTCACTGATCGCCGGTCTGAGGGCGAGAAAGGCACGGCTGGCGCAGGCCTGAAGGTGTTTTGAACGGAGCGCGTTACCGTTCAACGCTTGCCCAGCGCCTGGGCCTGAAGAATCCATTCCTGCCGCTGTTGCTCGGTGGCACTGTGTACGGGTGCAAATTCGCTCAGGCGCTTCGTTTTGATCCCGCAAAAACCCAGGATGGTGCGGACCATCTGTCGGTGGGCCGGTGCGCCGTAGATCCAGTGAAAGTAGCGCGGCGGGGTGTCCATCGTGACCAGCAGTTCTGCCGTGCGGCCTTTGAGCAGCTCGTTGGCGCGGTGTTTGCGGCCGTGAGCCTTGAAGGCAAAGCCCGGCATCAACACCCGGTCAAAGAATCCCGTCAGCAGGGCCGGCAGGCCGCCCCACCAGACGGGGTAAACGAACACCAGGTGCTCGGCCCAGTGAATCTGGCGCTGGGCTTCGAGCAGGTCAGGCTCCAGCGTCTGAGTCTGGTCGTAGCCACTGTGCAACACCGGATCGAAATCCAGCTCGCCCAGCTTGAGGATGCGCACCACGTGGCCTTCACTTCGTGCGGCCTGGGCGTAGGCATTACCCAACGCGTGGCAAAGGCTGATGGTTTTCGGCGTGCCGTAAACCATCAGGATTCGCTTGCCGTTGCCTTCCAGTGGTGTTGCGCCGGTTCTGGCGTCAGCCATTGCTGCCCGCCTCCAGCATTTTGTCCGGGCGCACCCAGGCGTCGAACTCTTCATCGGTCAGATAACCCAGCGCAAGCGCCGCTTCACGCAGGGTCAAGCCCTCGGTGTAGGCTTTCTTGGCAATCTGCGCGGACTTGTCGTAGCCGATATGCGGGTTGAGCGCGGTGACCAGCATCAGGCCGCGTTCCAGATGTTCGGCCATTTTCTCGGCATCCGGCTCCATGCCGGCGATGCAGTGTTCATTGAAGTTGCTGCAGCCGTCGGCCAGCAGGCGAATCGATTGCAGCACATTGTGAATGATCACTGGCTTGTAAACGTTCAACTGCAGGTGACCCTGGCTGGCGGCGAAGCCGATGGTTACATCGTTGCCCATGACCTGGCAGGCCAGCATGGACAGCGCCTCGCATTGAGTCGGGTTGACCTTGCCAGGCATGATCGAACTGCCGGGTTCATTGGCCGGCAACCTGACTTCCGCCAGCCCGGCACGCGGGCCGGAACCCAGCAGGCGCAGGTCGTTGGCGATCTTCATCAGTGTTCCGGCCAGCGTCTTCAGCGCGCCAGACAGGGCTGCCAAGGGTTCGTGACCCGCCAGCGCCGCAAATTTGTTTGGCGCGGTGACAAATGGCAGGCCGGACAGCGCGGCCAGTTCTGCGGCAATGGCCTCGGCGAAACCTTTTGGCGAGTTGAGGCCGGTGCCGACTGCCGTACCGCCTTGCGCCAGTTCATAGACGGCGGGCAGGGCGGCGCGAATAGCTTTTTCGGCGTAATCCAGTTGCGCGACGAAACCTGAAAGCTCCTGACCAAAGGTGATCGGCGTCGCGTCCATCATGTGCGTGCGTCCGGTCTTGACCAGTTTCATGTGGCGCGCAGCCTGCTCGGCCAGTCCGGCAGACAGCTCGGCAACGGCCGGCAGCAGATGCTCCTTGACCGCTTGAGCCGTGGCGATGTGCATGGCTGTGGGGAAGCAGTCGTTGGAGCTTTGCGAGCGATTGACGTGATCGTTGGGGTGGACTGGCGATTTGCCGCCACGGCCCTGGCCAGCGAGTTCATTGGCGCGACCGGCGATCACCTCGTTGACGTTCATGTTGCTTTGCGTGCCGCTGCCGGTCTGCCAGACCACCAGCGGAAACTGCGCATCATGCTGGCCGTCGAGCACTTCATCGGCGGCCTGTTCGATCAGGCGCGCAATGTCGGCAGGCAAGTCGCCGTTGCGGCTGTTGACGCGTGCAGCGGCTTTTTTGATCAGTGTCAGGGCGTGCAGGACGGGCAGCGGCATACGCTGGTCGCCAATCGCGAAGTTGATCAGTGAGCGTTGGGTCTGCGCCCCCCAGTAGGCTTCTTCGGGGACTTCGATCGGGCCGATGCTGTCGGTTTCGGTACGGCTCACAGGTCTTACTCCTTTAAGTACGTTGCAGGGTTAGGTCGCCATAAGCAGACAGGGTTCCCGAGTACTGGTTTTTAACCGCTCGGTGAACCGGGGGTTGAGACAAAAGCCCACATAAGCGCAGAATGGTCGGCCCTGGGGTAATGCCTCGTTTGCTAGATAAGGAAACTCGATGACCCGTCTTCGTGCCATTTGTACCGCGGTAGCACTGGTGTGTGCCAGTGGTCAGGTCTTTGCCGACACCGCCAGTCACAATGCGAGCGCCGAAACATTCCTGAAGCTTGCCAACGCCGATCGTCTGGGCGCTCCGGTCTATGCGCAGGTTCAGCAGATGTTTGCCCAGCGCTTCGCCGAGACCAAGGCACCTGCCTCGAAAAAGGCCCTGCTTGAAACCTATCAGGCCAAAGCCAACACCGCGCTTGATCAGGCCATTGGCTGGAACAAGCTCAAGCCTGAAATGGTCAAGCTCTACACCGCCAACTTCACTGAAAGCGAGTTGAAAGACCTGGTTGCGTTCTACCAGTCTCCACTGGGCAAGAAAGTGATGACCAAGATGCCTGAACTGGCCCAGCAATCCGCGCAACTGACCCAGAGCAAACTGGAAAGCGCTGTGCCGGTCGTCAACAAGCTGCTGGCTGACATGACTGCCGAGCTGGAACCTGCCAAAGCCGCCGCACCCGCAGCAGCTCCGGCCAAAAAGCCCTGATCGGCGAGTCATGCCATGACCATGCAACAACGAATCGAGTCGGCGCTTGCGCTGCTGCAACCGCACCATCAGCAAGTGCTCGATGAGAGCCACATGCACAGTCGTGGCCAGCAGACGCATTACAAGGCCGTGCTGGTCAGTGATCAGTTTCAGGGCTTGAGCCAGGTCAAGCGGCACCAGAAGGTCTACGCCACGCTGGGTGCCCTGATGGGTGAGTTCCATGCGCTGGCGCTGCACACCTACACGCCTGAAGAATGGGCGAAGACCGGTGCCGCGCCTGCTTCACCGACCTGTGCCGGCGGTCATTGACCGGATTGTCCGGCTGATCTTGCCTTTTTACCGGGGCAAATGATCCGCCAGCGACCTGCTGTACGCCGGCTTTTGCTAGAATCCGCACCGCGCCGCCTGGCCGGTGCGTTTTTTTGTCCGGAATTTTTTACCCGGTAGGCCCTTTGCGAGGGTCGCCACTGGAGAGATGCATGACTCAAGAGCCGATGACTCAGCCGATCGTCGTGGCTGCGCTATACAAATTCGTGACCCTCAGCGATTACGTGGCACTGCGCGAACCGCTGTTGCAAGCGATGATCGATAACGGCATCAAGGGCACGTTGTTGATCGCCGATGAAGGCATTAACGGCACGGTGTCGGGCAGCCGCGAAGGCATCGACGGCCTGATGGCCTGGCTGAAGAGCGATTCGCGCCTGATCGATATCGATCACAAGGAATCCTACTGCGACGAGCAGCCGTTCTACCGCACCAAGGTCAAGCTCAAGAAAGAGATCGTGACCCTGGGCGTGGAGGGCGTGGACCCCAACAAGAGCGTAGGAACGTACGTCGAGCCAAAAGACTGGAACGACCTGATCACCGACCCTGAAGTGCTGTTGATCGACACCCGCAACGATTACGAAGTATCGATTGGCACTTTCGAAGGCGCCATCGATCCCAAGACCACATCGTTTCGTGAGTTTCCGGATTACATCAAGGCGCATTTCGACCCGGCCGTTCACAAGAAGGTCGCCATGTTCTGCACAGGCGGCATTCGTTGCGAAAAAGCGTCGAGCTATATGCTGGGCGAGGGGTTCGAAGAGGTTTATCACCTCAAGGGCGGTATTCTCAAATACCTGGAAGAGGTTCCCGAGCAGCAAAGCCAATGGCGCGGTGAGTGCTTCGTCTTCGACAACCGGGTTACGGTGCGCCATGACCTGACTGAAGGCGATTACGATCAGTGCCACGCCTGTCGCACGCCGATCAGTGCCGAGGACCGCGCCAGCGAGCATTATTCGCCGGGTGTCAGTTGTCCGCATTGCTGGGATTCGCTGAGCGAGAAAACCCGTCGCAGCGCCATCGACCGGCAAAAACAGATCGAATTGGCCAAGGCGCGTAACCAGCCTCATCCAATCGGTCGTAACTATCGTTCACCCTCCGAGGCCTGAACCATGTCCGCCCGCCTGATCTATGTCATGGACCCTATGTGTTCGTGGTGCTGGGGTTTTGCCCCGGTTGCCGATGCGCTGGTAAAGCAGGCCCAAGAGGCGGGCGTGCCGTTGCACCTGGTCATGGGCGGTCTGCGTTCCGAGCGTACCGCACTGGAACCGGCCAAGCGCCGTTACATCCTCGAACATTGGCAGGCGGTCGAAGAGGCCACCGGGCAGGCGTTTAATCATGAAGATGCGCTGCCGGAAGGTTTTGTCTACGACACCACGCCAGCCTGTCTGGCGGTGGCCGCTGCACGGCATCTTGACCCGGAGCGGGCCTGGGTGCTGGTGGGGTTGATCCAGCAGGCGTTTTACACCGAGGGCCGCGATGTGACGCGTCCTTCGGTGCTGGCTGAACTGGCCGGGCAAGCCGGTCTGACGCGTCAGGCATTCGCCGATGAGTTTGACAGCCCCGAGCGACAGGCGGCCACGGCTGCTGATTTCGCGTGGGCGCAGGACCTGGGCATCGCCGGGTTTCCGACCCTGCTTGCCGAACGCAACGGCCAACTGGCGTTGCTGACCAACGGTTACCAGCCGCTGAGCAGTCTTTCACCGCTATTGGGTCGATGGCTGGAGCGTGCAGTCAGTGCGTGACGATTCGCCCGACGCTCCCCGACAGGCACAGGCCGGTCTGGGCGATGCGTTGAGTTGGGCCGAAATCCGTCGTCTCGCGCTGCGCCACAAAAAAGCCTTGTGGCTGGCCAACGGTGTCGCGGTTCTGGCGACCCTGTGCAGCGTGCCCATCCCGTTACTGCTGCCATTGCTGGTCGACGAAGTGCTGCTGGGCCGGGGCGACGCGGCGCTGAAGGTGATGAATCACCTGCTGCCTGACAGCCTGCAGAAGGCGGTGGGCTATATCGGCCTGATGCTGTTGCTGACCTTGGTGCTGCGCGTGGGGGCGCTGGTTTTCAACGTGTTGCAGGCGCGGTTGTTTGCCGGGCTGGCCAAGGACATCGTCTACCGTATCCGGCTGCGCCTGATCGAGCGCCTCAAGCGTATTTCCCTGCGCGAATACGAAAGCCTTGGCAGCGGAACCGTGACCACGCACCTGGTGACCGACCTGGACACGCTGGACAAGTTTGTCGGCGAAACCCTCAGTCGCCTGCTGGTGGCGACCCTGACACTGGCGGGCACAGCCGGCATCCTGATGTGGATGCACTGGAAGCTGGCGCTGCTCATCATGCTGTTCAACCCGTTGGTGATTCTGCTCACGGTAAAGCTCGGCAAGCGCGTCAAACACCTCAAGAAGCTGGAGAACGACAGCACTTCGCGCTTTACCCAGGCGTTGAGCGAAACCCTGGATTCGATTCAGGAAGTGCGGGCCGGTAACCGTCAGGGGTTCTTTCTGGGGCGTCTTGGAGCGAAAGCGCAGGAAGTCCGCGATTACGCTGTCAATTCGCAATGGAAAAGCGACGCCTCGGGGCGTGCCAGCGGGCTGTTGTTTCAGTTCGGTATCGATATCTTTCGCGCGGCGGCCATGTTGACCGTGCTGTTCTCGGACCTGTCCATCGGGCAGATGCTCGCGGTCTTCAGTTACCTGTGGTTCATGATGACGCCGGTGGAGCAACTGCTGAACCTGCAATATGCCTACTACGCCGCGGGTGGTGCCCTGACGCGAATCAACGAGCTGCTGGCACGCGCCGACGAGCCACAGTATCCCGGGGGCACAGACCCTTTCGAGGGGCAGGAAACCGTGGGCATCGAAGTGCGCGGCCTGAGCTTCGGCTATGGCGATGAGCTGGTGCTGGACCAGTTGAACCTGAACATCGCGCCGGGAGAGAAAGTCGCGGTTGTTGGCGCAAGCGGCGGCGGCAAGAGTACCTTGGTGCAATTGCTGTTGGGCCTGTACACGGCCCGGACCGGAGTCATTCGCTTTGGCGGCGTCAGCCAGCAGGACATCGGCCTGGAAACGGTGCGCGAGAATGTCGCCGTGGTTCTGCAGCATCCGGCCTTGTTCAACGATACGGTACGCGCCAACCTGACGATGGGCCGTCACTGCAGCGATGAGGCCTGCTGGCGTGCGCTGGCAGTGGCGCAGCTGGAATCTGCCATTCGCGACATGCCCAAGGGCCTGGACAGCGTATTGGGTCGTTCGGGCGTGCGCCTGTCGGGCGGTCAGCGCCAGCGCCTGGCTATCGCACGCATGGTGTTGTCCGATCCGAAAGTGGTGATTCTCGATGAGGCGACCTCCGCGCTGGATGCCGCCACCGAATACAACCTCCATCAGGCGCTGGCGAGGTTTCTGCGCAGCCGCACGACACTGATCATCGCGCATCGTCTGTCAGCCGTTAAGCAGGCTGACCGGGTGCTGGTGTTTGACGGCGGGCGAATCGTGGAAGACGGTGACCATCAACAGCTGATTGCCGATGGAGGTCTGTACGCGAAACTGTACGGGCATTTACAGCAAATTTGAGGTGCTTTGTCTCTATCAGCGCACAGGTTGGCTCGATTCCGGGAGAATCAACTGCCATCATGGCCGAATTTAGCCTAGTCTCTGCGCTAGACGTTTATTCAGGCATGTGGTGACGTGAAACCCATGAAGCAACCATGGACCTTCTCCAAGCCCCGTCTGCTGGGCATCGTATGGCCTTTTATTGCCGTCGCGCTGTTTCAGGCTCTGTTGGGGTGCGTCAGTCTTTACACCATGTCTGCCGTGCGCAGTTACGTTGCGGGCGAGAGTCTCTGGTCAAAGGGACAGAAGGACGCTATCCATTACCTGAGTCTGTACGCCAATACGCACGATGAAAGCGATTACTTGAAGTATCAGCGCGCCTTCGCCGTGCCGCAGGGCGGTCACGCTTTGCGCAAGGCGCTTGACGAGCCTATTCCGTCGTTGTCGGATGCCCGGGCCGGCATCATCCAGGGTGGCAATCACCCTGACGATGCCAATGGCATCATCTGGATGTATCTGAACTTCCATAACTTCAGCTTCATGAAGCAGGCCATTCATTTCTGGGAAGTCGGTGACGGCTACCTGATGCAGCTCAATGAGCTTGCGCAGCACATCCACGAGCGTGTCATTCAGGGTGACGTAACCCCTGCCGACGTCGAGCGGTGGCGGGTGCAGATCAACTTCATCAATGAAGGTGTAACGCCGGCGGCCAAGGCGTTCAGTGATGCCCTGGGCGAAGGCTCCAGGTTCATTCTCAACCTGTTGATAGCGGTCAATCTGGTCACTGCCGTTGTGCTGATTGCCCTGGCGTTGCTGCGCGTGCGCCGCCTGATTGTTCAGCGGCGGCTGTTTGCCGATGCCCTGCAGCTGGAAAAAGAACGTGCGCAAATTACCCTGGAGTCGATCGGCGACGGGGTGATCACCATTGATGTTGCTGGCACCATTGTGTACATGAATCCCGCAGCCGAAGGGCTGACCCACTGGAAGAGCGCGCAGGCCAGCGGGCTTCCTCTGGCCGCGCTGTTCAACCTGCTGGATGAAAACGACCAGAAGGACAACTCGACGTTGATCGACCAGATCGCCAGCGGCCAACTCAAGGGTGGCAGTGCCAGCAGCAAGCTGATCCAGCGCCTTGATGGCAGCACGGTTTCGGTCGCGCTGGTCGGGACGCCGATCCACACCGCAGGCGTGGTGAGTGGTGCAGTCCTGGTGCTGCATGACATGACTCAGGAGCGCCAGTACATTGCCGACCTGTCGTGGCAGGCTGCTCACGACCCGCTGACCGGGCTGGTCAATCGCAGTGAGTTCGAGCGACGCCTGCAACACGTGCTCGATGCGAGCGGTGACAGTCCGGGCACCCATTGCCTGATGTTCCTCGACCTCGACCAGTTCAAACTGGTCAACGACACCGGTGGCCATGCAGCGGGCGATGAGCTGTTGCGCCAGTTGTGCCGGGCGTTGCCGCGGGGCTTGCGCGACGGTGACACGCTGGCACGGCTGGGCGGTGACGAGTTCGGCGTTCTGCTGGTCGACTGCTCTCCCGACACCGCTCACGATATTGCCGAGGCCTTGCGCGCAATCGTGCAGAGCCTGCATTTCATGTGGAAAGGCCGGCCATTCATGACCACCGTCAGTATTGGTCTGGTGCTTCTGGGTGATGCGCCTGCGACGCTGGAAGCGTCACTGTCTTCCGCCGATATGGCCTGTTACATGGCCAAGGAAAAGGGCCGCAACCGGGTTCAGGTCTACAGTGCCGACGACCTGACCTTGTCGGTGCGTTTCGGTGAGATGGCCTGGATTCAGCGATTGCACATGGCGATGGATGAAAACCGGTTCTGTCTTTATGCGCAGGAAATCGCCGCGATGAACGGGGAGGGTAACGAGGTGCGGCACATCGAGATCCTCCTGCGCCTGCGAGACGAGTCCGGGCGCATGGTGGTCCCGGACAATTTCATTCCGGCCGCCGAGCGGTACGGGCTGATGACCACGCTGGATCGCTGGGTGGTGCAGAACGTGTTCAAAGTCATCGCGCAATGCCAGAGTGATGACAGGCATCAAACGCCTCAGGCGCTATGTGCTATAAATTTGTCGGGTTCCAGTATCGGAGACGACACGTTTCTCGAGTACCTGAAGCAGCAGTTCACGGCTTTCGATGTGGCGCCTGAGATGATCTGCTTCGAGATCACTGAAACCAGCGCTATTGCCGATCTGGAAAGTGCCATCAGGTTCATCAACGAATTGAAGGCGCTGGGGTGCCGGTTTTCCCTCGATGACTTCTGTTCCGGTATGTCGTCTTTTGCGTACCTGAAGCATTTGCCGGTAGACTTTTTGAAAATTGATGGCAGTTTTGTAAAGGACATGCTCGACAATCCGATCAACAAGGCCATGGTCGAAGTCATCAATAACATCGGCCATGTGATGGGCAAGCGCACCATCGCCGAGTTCGTCGAGACGCCGCAGATTGAGTCTGCACTGCAGGAAATGGGCGTGGATTTTGCACAAGGCTATCTGATTTCTCGTCCTGAATTGTTCACTTGTGAGAGTCTGTACATTCAGCCCGTACGGCCTGACCCCCTGATGTTCGGCGCGCCAGGAACGCTACGGTAATCAGTCGAAACCTTATAAGGAGATACCCAGTGATCGACACTTTCGAGAGAACCGGTCCGCTCATGGAAGCCAGCAGCTACCCGGCCTGGGCGCAACAGTTGATCAAGGATTGCAGCGCTGCAAAAGCGCGGGTCGTCGAACACGAGTTGTATCAGCAGATGCGTGATGCCAGGCTTAGCCCGCAGATCATGCGCCATTATCTGATCGGTGGCTGGCCCGTCGTTGAGCAGTTCGCGGTGTACATGGCCAAAAACCTGACCAAGACCCGCTTTGGCCGTCATCCTGGCGAAGACATGGCGCGCCGTTGGCTCATGCGCAATATTCGCGTCGAACTCAACCACGCCGATTACTGGGTGAACTGGTGTGCCGCTCATGGCGTCGCGCTTGAAGATCTTCATGATCAGCGGGTAGCCCCCGAGTTGCACGCCCTGAGCCACTGGTGCTGGCAGACCAGTTCTTCGGATTCGCTGGCGGTGGCGATGGCGGCTACCAACTATGCCATCGAAGGCGCAACAGGAGAGTGGTCGGCGGTGGTCTGTTCGTCCGGTGCGTACGCTGAAGCGTTCCCTGAAGAGACCCGCAAGAAAGCCATGAAGTGGCTCAAAATGCACGCACAGTACGATGATGCGCACCCTTGGGAGGCGCTGGAGATCATTTGTACGCTGGTGGGTAACAAGCCGAGCCTACAGTTGCAGGCTGAGCTGCGTCAGGCCGTTACCAAAAGCTATGACTACATGTACCTTTTCCTGGAGCGCTGCATGCAGCTCGACAAGGCCAAGGCTCCGCGCGAGCGGGTTGCGGCACTGGAAGCTTAGGAAGGCAGGGGAGTCGGGCAGCTAGCTGGCCATGGCGAGGCGATTACGGCCTTGGCGCTTTGCGACGTATAGCGCATTGTCAGCCCGGCGCAGCAGGCTGTCGGCGGTTTCTGTCGACAGCAGCGTCGAACAGCCCAGGCTGACGGTCATGGTCAGCGTTGGATCGAGTTCCTGGAACTCAAGATTCCGTACCGCTTGACGCAAGCGCTCGCCGATCAGCTCAGCGGCATCGGCGCCGGTATTCGAAAGAATCACGACGAACTCTTCCCCGCCGTAGCGGAACACCCGGTCAATATTGCGCAATTGCACTTTCAGGCTCTGTGCGACGGTTTTCAGCACGTCATCGCCAGTGTAATGCCCGTATTCATCATTCACTTTCTTGAAGTGATCGATGTCCAGCATGAGCAGCGAAAGCGGCTGTTTGTGGCGCCGCGAGACTTCTATTTCCCGGGCCAGACTCTGATCCATCGCGATACGGTTGCCGGTATTGGTCAACGAGTCGCGAAGTGCGCTTTGAGTGGCGATGCGGTACAGCAATGCATTGAGCAGCGGGTACAGCAGGCAGACCAGCAAGGATTCAAGGTCGCTCAGCTGCCGGGTGTCGAAAGGCCGGGCGCATTGAAACTCCAGCTCGCCGATGAATGTGCCTTCGTGGCGCAGGTGGAAACTGGCGCTGTTGGATGACATTTCGCCCAGTCGCAGGTGCAAGTCACTCTCGACGTGCCGATAAATCAGACCGCTCAATGGCAGGAACCGCTGCACGCCCTGAAAGAACAGGGTCAGTATCCGCTCTGCTTCCAGGCTGGTCTGCAGTTGACGCCCAAGCTGATAAACCAGCTCGGGCAGTGACGGGGGTGGAAGTACAGCGTCGGGTCGATTTCGAAAGCCAAGGCGTTGCAATTCAGCCGTATCGAAATCGATTGCATGGGTCTGGGTAGGAAAATTCATCTCTTCGCTCCTCAGCACATATTGCTGGCTTGGCTGGGTTAGAGGGGACGTGTTGCCATTCGGTTCATTTTTGACCAGACATATTAAAATCAGTGGTTTAGCTGACGTCAGCTCTCTGACAGTGATGAATTTTCGGCAAATACTTGGCTTTAAGAGGGGCCGAAAACGATGCTCGTGACAGTTTTCTGTCACGAAAGCACCGGAAGGTTTCAGCTCATTGGGCGTTCAGTGCCTGGCCATTGATGCCCTTGCTGTCAGCCCCCATGAGATACAGGTAGACCGGCATGATGTCCTCGGGCGTGGGGTTGTCCAGAGGGTTTTCGGCGGGGTACGCCTGGGCGCGCATGCCGGTGCGCGTGGCGCCGGGGTTGATGCTGTTGGCGCGCACGGCCGTCACACCTTCAAGTTCATCTGCCAGGGTTTGCATCAGGCCTTCGGTGGCGAATTTCGATACACCGTAGGCGCCCCATTGCGCGCGCCCCTTGCGACCGACGCTGCTGGAGGTGAAGGCCACCGAGGCGTCTTCCGAGCGTTTGAGCAGCGGCAGCATTGCATGGGTCAGCATGAAGGTGGCGTTGACGTTGACGTGCATGACCTGCATGAAGTCTTTGCCGGACAGCTGCTCAAGCGGTGTACGAGGACCGATGATCGATGCGTTGTGCAGCAGGCCGTCGAGACGACCGAACTCGTTCTCGATCATGTTCGCCAGCTCCTGATAATGACGGGGGCCGGCGATTTCCAGATCGAACGGTATGACCACCGGTTTTGGCTGGCCCGCCGCTTCGATCTGGTCGTACACCTCGGAAAGGCTGGTTTCGGTCCTGCCCAGCAGCAGGACAGTCGCCCCATGAGCGGCGTAGCTTCTGGCAGCCGCCGCGCCAATGCCGCGACCGGCGCCGGTAACCAGGACGATCCGGCCTTTGAGCAGATCCGGGCGAGCGGAATAATCAAACATGAAGGGCCTCTTTCAGCGGTGGTGGGGTCAGCAACTGCACAAGGCGCTGTCCAGCACCTTGCGCAACTCCAGCGGGTGATCGACCACAACGTCGGCGCCCCAGTGATCGGGGTTGTCGTCGGGGTGGATGTAGCCGTAGCGAACGGCGGCGGTTTTGGTGCCTGCGTCCCGTCCGGACTCGATATCGCGCAGGTCGTCACCCACGAACAGGACGCTGGCCGGGTCCAGGTCCAGCATCTTGCAGGCCAGAATCATCGGTTCCGGGTGCGGCTTGCTGTGCGTGACGTGGTCCGGGCAGATCAGCACGGCCGAGCGTTCGGCCAGTCCGAGCTGTTGCATGATCGGTTCTGCGAAGCGAACCGGCTTGTTGGTCACCACGCCCCAGATCAGGCCGGCTTTCTCGATGTCGGCCAGTAACTCGTCCATGCCGTCGAACAGCTTGCTGTGGGTCGCGCAGTCGCGCTGATAACGCTCCAGAAACTCCACGCGCAACGCTTCGAATGGCGGGGCGTCGGGCGACAGGGCGAAGGCCGCTGCGACCATCGCTCTGGCGCCGCCCGAGATTTCATCGCGGATCAGTTTGTCCGGCACGGCAGGCAGGTCGCGGTCTGCCAGCATCGCCTGGGCAATGGCGATGAAATCCGGCGCGGTGTCGAGCAGGGTGCCATCCATGTCGAACAAAACTGCTCTCAAGCGCATGTTTTATGCCTCCCGCAGGGTGTGGATCATGTAGTTGACGTCGACATCGGAGGCCAGTTTGTAATGCTTGGTCAGCGGGTTGTAGGTCAGGCCGATGATGTCCTTGACCTGCAGACCTGCGTCACGGCTCCAGGCGCCCAGCTCGGAAGGGCGGATGAATTTCTTGAAGTCGTGGGTGCCGCGCGGCAGCAGGCCGAGAATGTATTCGGCACCGATCACGGCGAACAGGTAGGCTTTCGGGTTGCGGTTGATGGTCGAGAAAAACACCTGACCACCCGGCTTGACCATGCGGTAGCAGGCACGAATGACCGAGGAAGGGTCCGGCACGTGCTCAAGCATTTCAAGGCAGGTCACGACATCGAACTGCTCGGGCATTTCTTCGGCCATGTCTTCGGCGGTGATCTGTCGATACTCGACGCTGACGCCTGACTCCAGTTGGTGCAACTGCGCCACAGCCAGGGGCGCTTCGCCCATGTCGATGCCGGTGACCGTAGCCCCGCGCAGCGCCATCGCCTCGCTCAGAATGCCGCCGCCGCAACCGACGTCCAGCACCTTCTTGCCCGCCAGGCTGGCACGCTCGTCAATCCAGTTGACGCGCAACGGGTTGATGTCATGCAGCGGCTTGAATTCGCTTTCGCGGTCCCACCAGCGATGGGCAAGGGCCTCGAATTTGGCGATTTCTGCACGGTCGACGTTGCTCATGGATGTCCCTCTTGAACTCAATATTCGTTTTCATCAGTCTGGTTATAGATAAACCAGACCGGCATGTGTTCGGTCCGGATTGAATTATTCGGCCTTACCGGAAATACGCTGACCCCAAGCAATGGCGGTATCGCGCAGCGCGTGCTCGTCCATTCGGGTCAGGCGGCCGTTGTCGAGCAATGGTTTGCCCGCCACCCAGACATGGCTCACGCAATCGCGGCCAGTGGCATATATAAGCTGTGACACCGGGTCATAGATCGGTTGCTGGGCCAGCCTGGACAAGTCGAAGGCG
Organism: Pseudomonas graminis; assembly: GCF_002093745.1. Lineage (GTDB taxonomy): Bacteria > Pseudomonadota > Gammaproteobacteria > Pseudomonadales > Pseudomonadaceae > Aquipseudomonas. Next base: position 182,560 of record NZ_MTSB01000013.1, on the reverse strand, counting down.
ACCATGTCCGCCGCCTTGCCGAGTTCCAGCGAGCCGGTCTCGTCCTGCAAGCCCAGCGCGCGGGCGCCGTTCAGGGTGGCCATGCGCAAGGCCCTGTGGGCATCCAGTGCGGTGGCCGACCCGGCGACCGCTTTGGCCAGCAGCGCCGCCGTACGGGTTTCGCCGAGCAGATCCAGGTCGTTGTTGCTGGCCGCGCCATCGGTGCCCACTGCAACGTTCACACCGGCCTGCCAGAGTCGTTCCACCGGGCAGAAGCCGCTGGCCAGCTTGAGGTTGGATTCGGGGCAATGAATGACGCTGGAGTTGCTTTCCACCAGCAGTTCCAGGTCGTCATCGCTGATCTGCGTCATGTGTACGGCCTGAAAGCGCGGGCCAAGCATGCCCAGGCGATTGAGCCGGGCGAGGGGGCGTTCCTGATGCTGCTCGACGGCTTGTTCGACCTCAAAGGCCGTTTCGTGGACATGCATCTGGATCATGGCGTCCAGTTCGTCGGCGATGACCCGGATCTTTTCCAGGTTTTCATCGCCTACGGTGTAGGGGGCATGGGGGCCGAAGGCAATCTTGATACGCGGATGATGGGCCAGGTCGTTGAACAGTTCGATACCGTTATGCAGCGCTTCATCGGCGGTTCGGGCGCCCGGAATCGGAAAGTCCAGCACAGGTACGGTGATTTGCGCGCGCATGCCGCTGAGGTGGACGCGGTCCGCGGCGACCTTCGGGTAGAAATACATGTCGGAGAAACAGGTAATGCCGCCCTTGAGCTGCTCGGCGATGGCCAGATCGGTGCCGTCGCGCACGAAGTCGGCATCGACCCATTTGCCTTCGGCGGGCCAGATGTGACCCTGCAGCCAGGTCATCAGCGGCAGATCGTCGGCCAGCCCGCGAAACAGCGTCATTGCGGCGTGGCCGTGGGCGTTGATCAGGCCGGGGCTGAGCAACATGCCGGGCAGCTCTTGCACCTGCAAGGCTTCGTGGCGCAATGCCTCGGCCCGCGGGCCGATGTAGGCGATGCAGCCGTCGCGAATGCCGATGCCGTGGTCCTTGAGTACCACGCCTGCGGGCTCGACCGGCACCAGCCAGGTGGGCAGGAGCAACAGGTCGAGCGGTGGCGTGGCGTTCGGCATGAGAAGGTTTCCAGAGCTTATTACGTTGATGACGAAGTATACCCGAGCGTCTTCGCAGACGGCTCGCTATAATCAGCAGCTTTTGATGCTGGGTTTCGGATGTTCAAGATGGAGTTGGCGATGCGCGATCGACTGTTGGCTGCGGAGAAAGTGAAGGCCATCGATTGGCGGGACGACGCTCTGTACCTGCTGGATCAGCGGGTGCTGCCGTTCGAGGAAGTCTGGCACCGTTACACCACCGCTGCCGGGGTCGCCGAAGCGATCCGCACGATGGTGGTGCGGGGTGCGCCGGCTATCGGTATCAGTGCCGCCTATGGCGCTGTACTGGGTGCCCGCGCGCGTATTGAAGAAGGTGGCGACTGGTACCCGGCGCTGGAAGAAGACCTGCAATTGCTGGCCGATTCGCGGCCGACTGCGGTCAACCTGTTCTGGGCATTGAACCGGATGCGGGACCGGCTGATGCGGGTCAAGGACGGGGACAACCCTCTGGTGGCGCTGGAGGCCGAGGCCGTGGCCATTCATTTGAGCGACCGCGAAGCCAACCTGACCATGGCGCAATTGGGTGCTGACCTGATTCGCAGGCATCAGGGCAACCTTCAGACCGTGCTGACCCACTGCAATACCGGGGCACTGGCCACAGGCGGCTTCGGCACGGCGCTGGGCGTGATCCGCGCTGCGCACCTTGAAGGCATGATCGAGCGGGTCTACGCCGATGAAACCCGGCCCTGGCTACAGGGTTCGCGGCTCACGGCCTGGGAGCTGGCCAATGAAGGCATTCCCGTCACCCTTAATGCAGACTCCGCCGCCGCGCACCTGATGCGCACCAAAGGCATCACCTGGGTGATCGTCGGCGCGGATCGCATCACCGCCAATGGCGACGTGGCGAACAAGATCGGCACGTATCAGCTCGCCGTGGCCGCCATGCATCACGGCGTACGTTTCATGGTGGTGGCGCCGAGTTCGACCATCGACATGGAAATGGCCAGTGGCGATGACATCATCATTGAAGAGCGCGACGGTCGCGAACTGCTTGAGGTCGGCGGTCAGCGTGTCGGTGCCGAAGTCGAGGCCTTCAATCCGGTATTCGATGTGACGCCGGCAGACCTGATCGACGCCATCGTGACCGAAAAAGGCATTGTCGAGCGACCTGACACGGCGCGCATGGCGCAATTGATGAGCCGCAAACACCTTCATTGATCAACGCACCGTGTGCGCCGCCGTGTGGCCAAAGCGGCTGCGCGGGCCTGTAAGCGTCTCTCAGGCGACTTATGCGTCGGTGGCTCGCTTTCAGCGCCTGCAAAGGATGTGAGCGCCTCGGCGATTGTGGTAACATCCGGCGGTTTCCGGGGACACTGACAGTGGTCGCCCACGCTGCGTAGATTCATGGCATAACTCGTTGATTTGTCGTAAGTCGCTGCCCTGCAAATGCTGGCAGCGGCGAGCTTCGTACACCCCGAATGGGTTTACGAGGTTTCACCAGAAAAAGGAATCAGGCTTCTCATGGGCGAACTGGCCAAAGAAATCCTCCCGGTCAATATCGAAGACGAGCTGAAGCAGTCCTACCTCGACTACGCAATGAGCGTAATCGTCGGTCGAGCACTGCCCGATGCGCGCGACGGCTTGAAGCCCGTGCATCGGCGCGTGTTGTTCGCAATGAGCGAGCTGGGTAACGACTGGAACAAGCCGTACAAGAAATCCGCCCGTGTGGTTGGTGACGTGATCGGTAAGTATCACCCGCACGGCGACACGGCCGTGTATGACACCATCGTCCGGATGGCTCAGCCTTTTTCGCTGCGCTATCTGCTGGTAGACGGTCAGGGCAACTTCGGTTCGGTCGACGGCGACAATGCGGCGGCCATGCGATACACCGAAGTGCGCATGACCAAACTGGCTCACGAGCTGCTGGCCGACCTGCACAAGGAAACCGTCGACTGGGTGCCGAACTACGACGGCACCGAAATGATCCCTGCGGTCATGCCGACCCGTATTCCCAACCTGCTGGTCAACGGCTCCAGCGGTATCGCCGTGGGCATGGCGACCAACATCCCGCCGCACAACCTCGGTGAAGTCATCGACGGTTGCCTGGCGCTGATCGACAACCCCGAGTTGACGATCGACGAACTGATGCAATACATCCCTGGCCCGGACTTCCCGACGGCGGCGATCATCAACGGTCGCGCCGGCATCATCGAAGCCTACCGCACCGGTCGTGGACGCATTTACATGCGTGCCCGCTCCATCGTCGAGGACATCGACAAGGTCGGCGGCCGCCAGCAGATCGTCATTACCGAGCTGCCTTACCAGTTGAACAAGGCGCGTCTGATCGAAAAGATCGCCGAGCTGGTCAAGGAAAAGAAACTCGAAGGTATCACCGAGCTGCGCGACGAGTCCGACAAGGACGGTATGCGCGTGGTCATCGAGCTGCGTCGTGGCGAAGTGCCTGAGGTCATTCTCAACAACCTCTATGCCCAGACCCAGCTGCAAAGCGTTTTCGGTATCAACATCGTTGCCCTGATCGACGGTCGCCCCCGTATCCTGAACCTCAAGGATCTGCTGGAAGCGTTCGTCCGTCACCGCCGCGAAGTGGTCACCCGCCGTACCGTGTTCGAGCTGCGCAAGGCGCGTGAGCGTGGGCATATCCTTGAAGGCCAGGCCGTTGCGTTGTCCAACATCGACCCGGTCATTGCCCTGATCAAGGCCTCGCCGACGCCTGCCGAAGCCAAGGAAGCGTTGATCAAGACGCCTTGGGAATCCAGCGCCGTGGTCGAAATGGTCGAGCGTGCCGGTGCCGATTCGTGCCGCCCCGAGAACCTCGATCCGCAATACGGCTTGCGTGACGGCAAGTATTTCCTGTCGCCGGAACAGGCTCAGGCGATTCTGGAACTGCGTCTGCACCGTCTGACCGGTCTGGAGCATGAAAAGCTGCTGGGCGAATATCAGGAAATCCTGACCCAGATCGGCGAGCTGATCCGCATCCTCAACAGCGCCACGCGCCTGATGGAAGTGATCCGCGAAGAGCTGGAACTGATTCGCTCCGAATACGGCGATGCGCGTCGCACCGAGATTCTCGATGCGCGCCTGGACCTGACGCTGGGTGATCTGATCACCGAAGAAGAGCGCGTCGTGACTATTTCCCACGGCGGCTATGCCAAGACCCAGCCATTGGCGGTCTATCAGGCGCAGCGTCGCGGCGGCAAGGGCAAGTCGGCCACCGGCATCAAGGATGAGGACTACATCGCTCACCTGCTGGTCGCCAACAGCCATACCACGCTGCTGATGTTCTCCAGCAAGGGCAAGGTGTACTGGCTCAAGACCTACGAGATTCCGGAAGCGTCCCGCGCTGCCCGTGGTCGTCCGTTGGTCAATCTGTTGCCGTTGAGCGACGGTGAGTACATCACCACCATGCTGCCTGTCGATCTCGAAGCCATGCGCAAGCGTGCCGACGAAGAAGGCGAAGCCCTTGAGGGCGAGCTGGACGACGCGGAAAACAGCAACGAAACCGAAGAAGAGCGTAAGGCCCGCATCAAGGCCGCCGACAAGAAGAAGGCTCCGTTCATCTTCATGTCCACCGCCAACGGCACCGTCAAGAAGACCCCGCTGGTGGCGTTCAGCCGTCAGCGCAGTGTCGGCCTGATTGCACTTGAGCTGGACGAAGGCGACATCCTGATTTCGGCCGCCATCACCGACGGCGAACAGGAAATCATGCTGTTCTCCGACGGCGGCAAAGTGACCCGTTTCAAGGAGTCCGACGTTCGCGCCATGGGTCGTACCGCTCGCGGCGTGCGCGGCATGCGTCTGCCGGAAGGGCAGAAGCTGATTTCGATGCTGATCCCCGAAGAAGGCAGCCAGATCCTCACCGCTTCCGAGCGCGGCTATGGCAAGCGCACGGCTATTTCCGAGTTCCCGGAGTACAAGCGCGGCGGTCAGGGTGTCATCGCGATGGTCAGCAACGAGCGGAACGGTCGTCTGGTCGGCGCGGTTCAGGTGCTTGATGGCGAGGAAATCATGCTGATCTCCGACCAGGGCACACTGGTACGAACCCGCGTCGGTGAGGTCTCCAGTCTGGGCCGTAACACTCAGGGCGTGACCCTGATCAAGCTGGCCAGCGACGAGAAACTGGTCGGGCTTGAGCGTGTTCAGGAACCATCGGAAGTCGAAGGCGAAGAGCTGGAGGGTGAAGAAGCTGTTGACGGCTTGACCGCAGGTGTCATCGATGCGGACGTCGACGAGGCAGGTGAAGACCTGCAGGCCGATGCTGCGCCGGATGAAGACGACTCGCAGAACTGAGTGGTAACGTCAATCAGGTAAGGGCTGGCTCGTCTGTGATTGCATCTGCATCGCCGGCAAGTCCAGCCCTTGCGGCATTCGGCCCGCCTGAGTCGGATCGGAATTCCTGTCACGGGCGCTCAGCCCGTGATGCAGCATCCAGAAACAAGCGCGTACAGACCCAACGTATTTGACGAGAGTGGATATGAGCAAGCGAGCCTTTAACTTCTGCGCAGGTCCTGCTGCGCTTCCTGAAGCTGTTCTGCTGCGTGCCCAGGCGGAGCTCCTCGACTGGCACGGCAAAGGCCTGTCTGTCATGGAGATGAGTCACCGCAGTGACGAGTTCGTCTCCATCGCCACCAAGGCCGAGCAGGATCTGCGCGACCTGCTGTCCATTCCTTCTAATTACAAGGTGTTGTTCCTGCAAGGCGGCGCCAGCCAGCAGTTCGCACAGATTGCCTTGAACCTGCTGCCCGAAGGCGGCAAGGCCGACTACATCGACACCGGTATCTGGTCGCAGAAGGCTATTGAAGAAGCGTCGCGTTATGGCGCAGTCAACGTTGCCGCCAGCGCCAAGGCCTATGATTACTTCGCCATCCCCGGCCAGAACGAATGGAAGCTGTCCAAAGACGCGGCCTACGTTCACTACGCGCCGAACGAGACCATCGGTGGCCTGGAATTCAACTGGATTCCGGAAACCGGTGACGTGCCGCTGGTCGCCGACATGTCTTCGGACATCCTCTCGCGTCCAGTGGACATTTCACGCTTCGGCATGATCTACGCCGGTGCCCAGAAAAACATCGGGCCGAGCGGTATTGTGGTCGTGATCATTCGCGAGGACCTGCTGGGTCGTGCGCGATCGTTGTGCCCGACCATGCTCAACTACAAGGTCGCTGCCGACAACGGCTCGATGTACAACACGCCGCCAACCCTGGCCTGGTACCTGTCAGGGCTGGTCTTCGAATGGCTGAAGGAGCAGGGCGGCGTCGAGGCGATTGGCAAGCTCAATGACATCAAGCAGCGCACGCTGTATGACTTCATCGACGCCAGCGGGCTGTACAGCAACCCGATCAACAAGCCGGACCGTTCGTGGATGAACGTGCCGTTCCGCCTGGCCGACGACCGCCTCGACAAGCCTTTCCTGGCGGGCGCCGACGCGAATGGCCTGCTCAACCTGAAAGGCCATCGTTCGGTCGGTGGCATGCGCGCCTCCATCTACAACGCGGTCGATATCAATGCGGTCAATGCATTGGTGGCCTACATGAAAGACTTCGAGAAGGAGCACGGCTGATGTCCGAGCAAGAACTCAAGGCGCTTCGCGTCCGTATCGACAGCCTCGATGAAAAGGTCCTGGAACTGATCAGCGAGCGTGCCCGCTGCGCCCAGGAAGTGGCCAGGGTGAAAATGTCCTCGCTGGCCGAGGGCGAAGTGCCGGTGTTCTATCGTCCGGAGCGTGAGGCAGCGGTCCTCAAACGCGTCATGGAGCGTAACCGTGGGCCGTTGAGCAACGAGGAAATGGCGCGTCTGTTCCGCGAGATCATGTCTTCCTGTCTGGCTCTTGAGCAGCCGCTGAAAGTGGCTTACCTCGGCCCGGAAGGCACGTTTACTCAGGCTGCGGCCATGAAGCACTTCGGGCATGCGGTCATCAGTCTGCCGATGGCGGCCATCGACGAAGTGTTCCGCGAAGTGGTCGCCGGTGCCGTGAATTTTGGCGTGGTCCCGGTGGAAAACTCCACCGAAGGCGCAGTCAACCACACGCTGGACAGCTTTCTTGAGCACGACATGGTCATCTGTGGCGAAGTCGAGCTGCGCATTCACCACCACTTGCTGGTGGGCGAGAGCACCAAGACGCAAAGCATCTCGCGTATCTACTCCCATGCCCAGTCGTTGGCCCAGTGCCGCAAATGGCTGGATGCTCACTATCCGAACGTCGAGCGGGTTGCCGTTGCCAGCAATGCCGAGGCGGCCAAGCGGGTAAAGGGCGAGTGGAACTCGGCGGCTATCGCCGGCGACATGGCCGCAGGTCTGTATGGTCTGACCCGGCTGGCGGAAAAAATCGAAGACCGCCCGGACAACTCCACGCGCTTCCTCATCATCGGTAATCAGGAAGTCCCGCCTACCGGCGATGACAAGACCTCGATCATTGTCTCGATGAGCAACAAGCCGGGCGCGCTGCATGAATTACTGGTGCCGTTCCACGAAAGCGGTCTGGACCTGACCCGTATCGAAACCCGCCCGTCGCGCAGTGGCAAGTGGACCTACGTGTTCTTCATCGACTTTGTAGGGCATCACCAGGATCCGCTGGTCAAGGCCGTGCTGGAGAAAATCAGCAGTGAAGCCGTGGCCTTGAAGGTGCTGGGTTCTTACCCGAAAGCGGTGCTTTGAGGGTGTGGCACATGATCCGTTCGTTTTCTGCCCAGCCGGGCTGTCAGGTGTGTTCGCGTGGTTGATGTGATTTCAGAACAGCCTGCCCGGCCGGTGATCGGTCGGCTGGTGGTGGTAGGTCTCGGGTTGATCGGCGGCTCCTTTGCCAAAGGCGTGCGCGAGAGTGGTCTGTGCCGTGAAGTGGTCGGCGTTGACCTTGATCCGCAGTCGCGCAGGCTGGCAGTCGAACTGGGTGTTGTAGATCGCTGCGAGGCCGATCTGGCGGTGGCCTGTTGCGGTGCTGACGTGATTCAGCTGGCCGTGCCGATTCTGGCGATGGAAAAGTTGCTCGCACTGCTCGCGCCACTGGACCTGGGCAGCGCCATCCTGACCGATGTCGGCAGCGCCAAGGGCAATGTGGTCCGCGCTGCGCGCCAGGCGTTCGGTCGGATGCCGTCGCGCTTTGTGCCGGGGCATCCGATAGCCGGGTCCGAGCAGAGCGGTGTCGAAGCCTCCAATGCTGCCTTGTTCCGGCGGCACAAGGTCATTCTGACCCCGTTGGCTGAAACCGATCCGCACGCGGTGGCCGTCGTCGATCAGTTGTGGTCCGTGCTGGGCGCCGACGTTGAGCACATGCAGGTCGAGCGTCACGACGAAGTGCTGGCTGCGACCAGCCATCTCCCGCACCTGCTGGCGTTCGGTCTGGTGGAGTCGCTGGCAAAGCGTAACGAAAACCTCGATATATTCAGGTACGCTGCGGGCGGCTTTCGTGACTTCACACGGATTGCAGGCAGTGATCCGACCATGTGGCATGACATCTTCATGGCCAACCGCGAGGCGGTACTGCGCACGCTGGACACCTTTCGCAGTGACCTTGATGCCCTGCGCGATGCGGTGGATGCAGGCGATGGTCCGCAGTTGCTGGACGTCTTCACGCGTGCCCGTGCGGCTCGCGAGCATTTCGGCAGGATTCTCGCCAACCGGGCTCGCGTAGATACCGTGCCTGGCGATCAGCAGGATGTCCGCATCAGGTCCGGGGATGGCGTCAGTCACCGTATAAAAGGCCCGGTCGATGTTACGTCCGCGGTACTGTTTCTGGTCGCCACGTCGATCAGCGAAGGGTGTGACTTGTTGCTGGAGGATGTCGGCGTCAGCGCTGCGTGTGAGGGTGCCATTGATATCCTGCGCCTGATGGGCGGGGACATCGTCCTGCAAAATGTTCGTGTCCTGGCGGGCGAAACGGTTGCGGACCTGCATGTGCGTTCGGCCAGGCTGAAAGGTGTCGATGTGCCGGAAGCGCTGGTGCCGCTGGCGATCGACACGTTTCCTGTGCTTATGGTTGCCGCAGCGTGCGCGGAAGGGCGTACCATTCTGCGCGGCGCACAGGCGCTGCAAGCTGGTGAGACAGAATGCATCAGGCTCATGGCCGACGGGTTGCTGGCCCTCGGCCTGGAGGTCGAGCCGGTGCTGGATGGCATTATTATCGAAGGCGGTATGCCCGGTGGCGGCGAGGTTGATGCTCGCGGTGATCAGCGTATCGTCATGGCGTTTCGTGTTGCATCGTTGCGGGCTTCGGCGCCCATCCGTATTCAGAACGGTGCGGATGCCGCCACAGTGTTTCCCCATTTTCTGGCGCTGTGCGCTCAAGTCGGCATGCGTGTAGCGCAAGAGGACAAAAAGTGAAGATCAAACCCCCGGTTATTACCATCGACGGACCTAGCGGTTCGGGAAAAGGCACCGTTGCCGGATTGCTGGCCAGAAAGCTTGGTTGGTGCCTGCTTGATTCCGGTGCCCTTTATCGCTTGCTGGCCTTCGCCGCGCGCAATCACGGTGTGGACCTGACCAACGAGGAAGCACTCAAGCTCCTTGCCGCTCATCTGGATGTTCAGTTCGAGGCGACTAAAGAAGGGCAGGGGCAGCGCATCATCCTTGAGGGTGAAGACGTCACTCAGGCCATTCGCAATGAACTGATCGGCAGCGGCGCTTCGCAAGTGGCTTCATTGCCGGCTGTACGCGATGCCCTGCTGTTGCGCCAGCGCGCTTTTCAGGAAGAGCCCGGCCTTGTCGCCGACGGTCGCGACATGGGAACGGTCGTGTTTCCGGACGCACCGCTGAAGGTATTCCTCACCGCGAGTGCCGAGGAACGTGCGCGTCGACGTTACTTGCAGTTGAAGGCCAAGGGTGATGATGTTAGTCTGTCGAGTCTGCTAGATGAGATATGTGCGCGCGACGAGCGCGACACCCAGCGAGCGGTAGCACCGCTGAAGCCGGCGCATGACGCCATACAGCTGGATTCCACCGAGTTGTCCATCGAGCAGGTGCTTGAACGCATTCTGAGCGAAATCGCACTCCGCGATATTGCCGGGTGACGAAGAAGCATGTGGGAGACCAGTCATAGTCCCGCAGGCTTTCTTTTACTTGAACGAAACCCACGTTGTCTGGAGCGTGGCAGATGGGCGTATTCTTCGCCCTTGATCAACAGGAATTAAAATGAGCGAAAGCTTTGCAGAACTTTTTGAAGAAAGCCTAAAGACCCTCAACCTTCAGGCCGGTTCGATCATCACCGCTATCATCGTGGATATCGACTACCAGGCTGGTTGGGTTACGGTTCACGCCGGTCTGAAATCTGAAGGCCTCATCCCGCTGGAACAGTTCCACAACGACGCTGGCGAGCTGACCATCAAGATCGGCGATGAAGTTCACGTTGCGCTGGACGCGGTCGAAGATGGCTTTGGCGAAACCAAGCTGTCCCGCGAAAAAGCCAAGCGTGCCGAGTGCTGGATCGTTCTGGAAGCGGCTTTCGCAGCTGAAGAAGTGGTCAAGGGCGTTATCAACGGTAAGGTTAAAGGCGGCTTCACTGTCGACGTTAACGGCATCCGTGCGTTCTTGCCTGGTTCTCTGGTTGACGTCCGCCCTGTGCGTGACACGACTCACCTGGAAGGCAAAGAGCTCGAGTTCAAGGTCATCAAGCTGGACCAGAAGCGCAACAACGTTGTCGTTTCCCGTCGCAGCGTCCTGGAAGCCGAGAACAGTGCCGAGCGCGAAGCTCTGCTCGAGTCCCTGCAGGAAGGCCAGCAAGTCAAAGGTATCGTCAAGAACCTCACCGATTACGGCGCATTCGTCGATCTGGGTGGCGTCGATGGCCTGCTGCACATCACCGACATGGCCTGGAAGCGTATCAAGCATCCATCGGAAATCGTCAACGTTGGCGATGAGATCGATGTAAAGGTCCTGAAGTACGATCGCGAGCGCAATCGTGTTTCCCTGGGTCTGAAGCAACTGGGTGAAGACCCGTGGGTCGCTATCAAGGCTCGTTACCCGGAAAGCACTCGCGTCACCGCGCGTGTAACCAACTTGACCGACTACGGCTGCTTCGCAGAGCTGGAAGAAGGCGTGGAAGGCCTGGTACACGTTTCCGAAATGGACTGGACCAACAAGAACATCCACCCTTCGAAAGTCGTTCAGGTTGGCGACGAAGTGGAAGTCATGGTTCTGGACATCGACGAAGAGCGTCGTCGTATCTCCCTCGGCATCAAACAGTGCAAATCCAACCCATGGGAAGATTTCTCTGGCCAGTTCAACAAGGGCGATAAAATCTCCGGCACCATCAAGTCGATCACCGATTTCGGTATCTTCATTGGTCTGGACGGCGGCATCGACGGTCTGGTTCACCTGTCCGACATCTCCTGGAACGAAGTGGGCGAAGAAGCCGTACGTCGCTTCAAGAAGGGCGACGAGCTCGACACTGTGATCCTGTCGGTTGATCCTGAGCGTGAGCGTATCTCGCTGGGTATCAAGCAGCTGGAAAGCGATCCGTTCTCCGAGTACGTCACTGTCAATGACAAGGGCGCTATCGTTCGCGGTATCGTTAAAGAAGTTGACGCCAAAGGCGCCATCATCACCCTGGCCGACGACATCGAAGCGACCCTCAAAGCCTCCGAAATCAGCCGTGACCGCGTTGAAGACGCGCGTAACGTTCTGAAAGAAGGCGAAGAGATCGAAGCCAAGATCATCAGCGTTGACCGCAAGAGCCGCGTAATCAGCTTGTCCATCAAGTCGAAAGACGTTGAAGACGAGAAAGAAGCAATCCAGAGCCTGCGTAGCAAGCCTGAAGTTGCTGAAAGCACTGGTCCAACCACCATTGGTGACCTGCTGCGCGCGCAAATGGAAAAACAGAACTAAGTTCTGCTTGACCACAAAAAGGGCGACTTCGGTCGCCCTTTTTTATGCCCGTCCTTCACGCCTCGCGGTCTTCAATCTCGCCGCTTTGTCGCCTACCACTTTGGTTGTAAAACCCCTCCAGCAGCCTCTCAGGCCTTGTCAGTTCATTGCAGGGTCAGGCGTTTCTTGGCTGTAACATGGCTGTAAACGCTTTGTGCCTGGTTGGGACCTCTGAACATAAGTCAATACATGGGCTGTTCAAATTCATCCGGTCATGCTAAAACCTTCGGAGCGCTGATCTAGCTGCTTGAAAAAGAAGGGAAAAATATGACGAAGTCGGAGTTGATCGAACGAATTGTCACCCATCAAGGGCTGCTCTCATCCAAGGATGTAGAGCTGGCTATCAAGACCATGCTTGAACAAATGTCTCAGTGCCTTGCAACCGGTGACCGAATCGAGATTCGGGGTTTCGGCAGCTTCTCTCTGCATTACCGCGCACCGCGGGTAGGGCGTAACCCGAAGACCGGGCAGTCAGTCAGCCTTGACGGCAAGTTTGTCCCGCATTTCAAGCCGGGCAAAGAGCTGCGAGACCGGGTTAACGAAGACGAAGAAGAGGGCTTTTAAAGCCGTCCACCAAAGGGTTATCAGATGCGTATCTTCAAACGAGTCATTTTGATCGTCGCCGTTTTGTTCGTTGCTTTGGCAACAACCGTGTTTGTACTTGAAAACCGGCAATCTGTTGCCGTGAACCTGTTTGGCTGGTCGGCGCCCGAGCTCCCTTTGGCTTTGCCCGTGGTGCTTGCGCTGCTCTTGGGCATGCTTATCGGTCCGTTTTTGGCGTGGATCGCAAGCTTTCGTAAAAAACGTACGTCTTCCGCTCGTTCCATCTGAGCCGAGCCGGTCAGGCGTCGTCGGTTGCAGACCTGACGACGTGATCTTGCATCTTTTCGATTTCTCCTCCTCTCGATAGAACGGCATGTGGCACTTTCGTGTCAGGCTGCTTTCCAACAATATCGTCTCCTGTTTATTCCAAAATCTTACTTATAATACTGTAGGTCTATTCCTATGTTAGATGGGTAGATTTTACTGTGATGTGTAGGAATATTCCCTTTCTAAAGCAGGGTGCCCGTTCTAAAGGCGTATCCGGTTATATTGATGCTCGGCCACAATTTCAGTTGCTGTAACAGCGCTGTGTCAAGTCTTGAAAATAAGTTGTTCGCGTTCAGAATGCGCCGAAATTTACGGTCCAGACCTGATGCCGGATTGTGGCAATCACCCGATTCAGGATGGCAACAAAAGGTACTTGCATGTCTTATCCTGAAATCATTCACCACGGCGCCATCGATACGGTCACGGGTTCGTGTCATCAACTGCGGATGGATGTGTCGAGCAGTCTGTTGATCGACTGCGGCGCGGTTCAGGAGCGTGGAGGGCGTGGTGAGGCAGTGTCGTTTGCATTCGATCCAGAGGTCATCAGGGCGCTTCTGGTGACACATGTACGCGTCGATCATGTCGGGCGCATTCCCGAGTTGCTGGCATCGGGTTACAAGGGGCCGATACTGTGCAGCGAGCCCAGTGCTCATCTGCTGCCGTTGGTCATGGAAGACATGCTGAAAATCGGTTTCGCTCATGATCCCGAACGGATCGGGCGTTACCTGGACATCATCAACAAGCGGATCATTGCGCTGCCGTTCGATAACTGGTTCAGCCTGATCGACCGCGAATCGCTGCATTGCAAGGTTCGCTTGCAGCGGGCGGGGCACATTCTGGGTTCTGCGTACGTGGAATGCGATCTGCATTACCCGCTGGAGGGGCGTTCCACACGCGTGGTTTTTTCCGGAGATCTGGGCGCCAGTCATACGCCATTCCTGCCTGCGCCAAAGCCTCCCGAGCGCGCGGACATCCTGGTTCTGGAAAGCACGTATGGCGATCGTCTCCATGAAGATCGCAGCACCCGCCAGCAAGGGCTCGAGCGCATCATAGACAAGGCGCTGGAAGACAATGGCACGGTTCTGATTCCGGCGTTCAGCATCGGTCGCACCCAGGAATTGCTCTATGAGCTGGAGGACATTCTGCGCCGCAAGATGCTGCTGAATCATGCTGACGAGGGTTCTGCAGGCCCTGACGGTGGCGACGTTCTGCCTGGGGACTGGTCGCGGTTGCCGATCATTCTCGATTCACCGCTGGCCAGTCGTTTCACGAAGGTCTACCAGGCATTTGAAGACTATTGGGACGACGATGCCCGGCTTCGGTCTGGCGTCGGAAGAAAACCGCTGGGCTTCGACCAGTTGATCGGTATCGATACCCATGAACAGCACCTGCGCACCGTCAATTACCTCGCCAGCACGGCACGTCCCGCTATCGTCATTGCCGGCAACGGTATGTGTGCAGGAGGCCGGATCGTCAATTACCTGAAAGCCATGCTGGGCGACCGTCGGCATAATGTGGTGTTCGTCGGTTACCAGAGCAAGGGGACGCCAGGCGCGGCCATTCAGGCGCACGGTCCGCTGGGGGGGTATGTCGAACTGGATCGCGAGCGTTTTGATATTCGTGCCGGCATTCATACTGCCAAAGGTTATTCAGCTCATGCTGATCAGGCCGAGCTTGTCGAGTTTGTCACGGGCATGAAAGAGTGGCCCGCGCAGCTCCGTCTGGTGCATGGCGAAGCCAGTGCCAAAAAGGTGCTGGGGAATATTCTGGCTCGCAAATACGCCCTTGAAAAACAAACCGTGGAACTCATCATCCCCTGACAGGTTTCTTTATAGTCTGGCGTACTTGGTTATTGAGTGAGCATGCCGAGGGGTTTAATCGTTCAGTGCCTGTGCAGCGGTGTTGTGAAACATGCAGCGAGAGAAGTACTCAAACAGGTTGAAAATATTTTAGTTGTCAAAAAGCGTCGCATAAGGAATATTTGCCCGATTTGGAAAGGCGTTCTTGCATGAGCGGTAATGTTGCATTGGTTGCAATAACAGGTGCGACGGGTTTCGTGGGCAGCGCGGTGGTTCGTCAATTGATTGAGCGTACCGATTATCTGATGAGGGTCGCCGTGCGGCGTGCAAGCGTATATGAACGCCCTGCGCAGCGTATTGACGTCGTCCAGGTGGCGTCTCTGGCGCCGGATAATCAATGGACGGACTTTGTCAGGGGTGCGCAGGTTGTCATTCATTGTGCCGCTCGCGTTCATGTGCTCAATGAAACCGCCTCCGAGGCAGACCAAGAGTACTTTCGTGCCAATGTTACCGCCACCTTGAATCTGGCGGAGCAAGCTGCAGCGGCGGGAGTGAAGCGGTTCATCTTCCTCAGCTCCATCAAGGCCAATGGTGAGATGACACTTGCGCATGCGCCGTTCAGGGCCGACGACGCTTGCAATCCGCTGGATGCCTATGGCGTTTCCAAGCAAAAAGCCGAGGAAGGGCTGCGGGCGTTGTCTGACCGTACCGGCATGGAAGTTGTGATCATTCGTCCGGTTCTGGTCTATGGCCCCGGGGTCAAGGCCAACTTCAAGAGCATGATGCGATGGCTCGACAAGGGTTTACCGTTGCCGCTCGGCGCCATTGATAATCGCCGCAGCCTGGTGGCCGTGGAAAATCTGGCTGATCTGGTGACGCGTTGTGTCGATCACCCTGCGGCGGCGGGGCAAACATTCCTGGTGAGTGACGGTGACGATCTGTCCACCAGTCGGCTCTTGCGCGAGATGGCCAAGGCCCTCGGAAAGCCGGCCCGCTTGTTGCCTGTTCCCGTCAGCGTATTGAAAGGGGCGGCGGCATTGCTTGGCAAGCGTGCGTTTTCACGACGTTTATGCAGCTCATTGCAGGTCGACATCCGTAAAACCTGTACGATGCTGGATTGGCATCCACCTGTGAGTGTTGAACACGCCATGCACGACACGGCTCGCTATTATCTGGAACATGACAAGCATGATTGAAGGGTTGTCAGTCATTGTCATTGTGCTCCTTTCTCTGGTCCTGACGGCGTTGCTGCGCAAGTACGCCCTGGCCAGAAGCTTGATGGATGTGCCCAATGCACGCAGTTCGCATTCCATTCCCACCCCCCGTGGGGGAGGCGTTGCCATTGTCATCGCCTTTCTCGTGGCCGTGTCGATACTGGCATGGGTCGGGCATCTGTCGGCGGCGTCCCTGATTGCCATCATTGGCTCGGGAGGCTTGGTCGCAGTGGTCGGTTTCATGGACGATCATGGGCATATCGCTGCACGCTGGCGCCTTCTGGGCCATTTTTTGGCTGCCGGCTGGGCCTTGTTCTGGCTGGACGGGCTTGCTCCGCTCACTATCATGGGCTGGAGCTTCAACCCGGGGCCAATCGGTCAGGTGCTTGCCGCGTTCTATCTGGTGTGGATGTTGAACCTCTACAACTTCATGGATGGCATCGACGGAATAGCGGGCGTAGAGGCTGTGACCGTGTGCCTGGGCATGAGCGTCATCTATGCGTTAAGCGGTCATATCGGATTGTCCTGGGAATCGCTGCTGCTGGCCGCCGCTGCCGCCGGTTTTCTCTGCTGGAACTTCCCTCCGGCAAAAATATTCATGGGTGATGCCGGCAGTGGCTTTCTGGGCATCGTCCTCGGATTGCTATCCATTCAGGGTTCCTGGGCGTCACCTCAGCTATTCTGGTGCTGGCTGATCCTGCTGGGGGTCTTTATCGTCGATGCGACCCTGACGCTGATACGCCGACTGCTGCGTGGAGAGAAGGTCTATGAAGCCCATCGGAGTCACGCTTATCAGTTCGCTTCACGGGATTATGGCAGGCACTCGCCCGTCACCCTGGCCGTCGGAGCGATCAATCTGTTCTGGCTCCTGCCTGTTGCAATGTGGGTGGCGCTGATGGGAGGAGACGGGCTGACATGGACGGCAATTGCCTACGTACCGCTGATTATCCTGGCCCTCAGGTTCAGGGCGGGTGAGGCGGAAAGGATGTAACGAAGCGGTTTTCCGGCTGTCTCAGAAACGTAGTGGGTTTTCAGATGCCGGTTTCCAGCGATGTTCAACCGGTAGCATAACGGAGCATTAAATAATTGATGAGCAGGTTGCGGTCCAGTTTGCTGGCGTTACCCCGCCGTAAAAAACGGATAATTCAGGTGGCTGCCGATGTGCTTCTCGTCTGGCTGGCCCTGTGGATGGCGTTTGTCGTGCGACTGGGTATCGACGAGCTGATCAATCCGCTGGAGAAACACACCTGGCTGTTCATCAGCGCGCCGCTTGCCGCTATCCCGTTGTTCATCCGTTTTGGCATGTACCGTGCGGTCATGCGGTATTTCGGCAACGACGCCCTGATCGCGATCATCAAGGCTGTCACGATGTCATCCCTGATCCTGGGGTGCATGGTTTACGTCTACAGCAATCATCAGCAACTGGTCCCGCGCTCGGTCATCTTCAACTATTGGTGGTTGAGTCTGGTCATGATCGGCGGTCTGCGTCTGGCCATGCGTCAATATTTTCTCGGTGACTGGTTTGCGGCAGCGCAGCATGTGCCCTTTGCCAAAAGCGACAATGGCCTGCAAAAAGTGGCCATCTACGGTGCTGGCGCTGCTGGCAACCAGTTGGTCGCTGCCTTGCGCATGGGGCGCCTGATGCACCCCGTGGCGTTCATCGATGATGACGAGTCGATCTCCAACCGGGTGATTTCAGGTCTTCAGGTCTACAAGCCACGAAACATCCAGCGAATGATCGATTCAACCGGCGCTCAGGAGATCCTTCTGGCGATTCCGTCGTCGTCGCGTGGGCGCCGTCGGGAAATTCTCGGCTTTCTGGAAGGCTTCCCGCTCCACGTACGAAGCGTTCCCGGTTTCATGGACCTGGCGGCCGGAAGGGTGAAGGTGGACGACCTTCAGGAAGTCGATATCGCTGACCTTCTGGGGCGCGATTCGGTGCCTGCCCGGGAAAATCTGCTGGAGCATTGCATCAAGGGCAAGACGGTTCTGGTTACGGGGGCCGGTGGTTCGATCGGTTCCGAGTTGTGTCGGCAAATATTGCTGCTGCAGCCAACGCAACTGCTGTTGCTGGACCACAGTGAGTTCAATCTTTACAGCATCCTCTCCGAGCTGGAGCAGCGTTCGGCCCGCGAATCGCTTTCGGTCAAATTGCTGCCTATTCTCGGTTCGGTGCGCAACCATCCGAAACTGCTGTCGATCATGAAAACCTGGAAGGTCGACACGGTTTACCATGCGGCTGCCTACAAGCATGTGCCGATGGTCGAACACAACATTGCCGAGGGCGTGATCAATAACGTTGTCGGTACGCTCAATACTGCCCAGGCGGCCTTGCAGGCGGGGGTTTCCAACTTTGTCCTGATCTCCACCGACAAGGCGGTCAGGCCGACCAATGTGATGGGCAGTACCAAGCGTCTCGCCGAGCTGATACTGCAAGCGTTGAGCCGCGAAACGGCACCGGTGATTTTCGGGGACAAGGCCAATGTGTATCAGGTCAACAAGACCCGCTTCACGATGGTTCGCTTCGGCAATGTGCTTGGCTCTTCGGGGTCGGTGATCCCGCTGTTTCACAAACAGATTCAGTCAGGCGGACCGGTGACGGTTACTCATCCCAAGATTACCCGCTATTTCATGACCATCCCGGAGGCCGCTCAACTGGTCATTCAGGCCGGATCAATGGGCCATGGCGGTGACGTATTCGTTCTGGACATGGGCGAGCCGGTCAGGATCATCGAGCTGGCGGAGAAGATGATTCACCTCTCCGGTCTGGCCATTCGGTCCGAGAAAAACCCCCACGGCGACATCTCCATCGAGTTCACCGGGTTGCGTCCAGGCGAGAAACTCTATGAAGAACTGCTGATCGGCGACAACGTCGTGGCCACCGAACACCCGATGATCATGAGTGCGAATGAAGACTACCTGCAATGGGATGTGCTGAAGGGGCGTCTTACAAAACTGCTGGATGCTGTTGATCGGGACGATTACAACACGGTTCGTCAGTTGCTGCGTGAGACCGTCAACGGGTATACGCCGGAAGGTGAGATCGTTGACTGGATGTATCAGGAACGCAGCGGTGAAACCTGATGGCCGCTGTTTTTATTGAGGCTGATCACGCGCAGACACACGCTGTTTGATGTGGAAACAGGCCGCAACGCTCCGTTTCTTCTCTCGGGAGAAACCGTGGTTTAAGTTTCAGGTACAGCATTTGGAATGCTGCCTTGAACTGCTATGGAGCTTTATCTATGCGAACCACTCTTTTCAGCGCTCTGGTCTTTGCCTTGTTGACCACTACCTCGGTTGCGGTCAACGCTGCACAGGTGTCCCCGCCGCCCACTCAAAGCGCAGCGCCAGCTGTCGTCCATGAGCCACGTAGCGACCGGGTCAATCTCAACACGGCTGACGCCGAAACCCTCCAAAAGCAACTGGCAGGTATTGGCAAGAACAAGGCCGATGCCATAGTGGCTTACAGAGACGCTAACGGCGCATTCACGTCGGTTGATGAACTGATTGAAGTGAAAGGCATTGGCAAAGCCCTGCTGGACAAGAACCGCGACAAGTTGTCCATTGACTGAGGAATGGCAACGTTGAAAAGAAACAGGCCGATCACTGATCGGCCTGTTTTTAATACAGCGTTCAAAGGGAAATGTAATCCAGAGAAAACCTCCTTTCTTCAGCGTATCAATTTGCGGTTTTTCTTATCTCCTGTTTGAGAAAGTCCCGTGTCTCGTCAAGGATGCGTTTCGACAACTCGTCGTTGAAAGCGCTGCGTGCCAGCACCAGGCCACCTACCAGAGTAGACAATATCGGCAGGCTTCTGGATTCGTGGCCGGAGGGCGCTTTGTCGAACAGCTCCAGCAGATGAAGAATGATCTTGTCTGTCACCTCGCTGGGTTGGTCGCGATGCCCCAGTTCCAGACACATGCTCGGTAGCGGGCATCCGCCATCCGGCGCGTCGCGACTATCTAGGGAAAGGTAGAGATCAATGAATTCACTGAGCGAGTCCTGCCTGGCGAAAACTTCGCTGGTGATTCCCTTTACCTCGTCGAGGGCGTGATTCAATGCCTGTTCGACCAGATCATCCTTGGATTTGAAATGCGCGTAAAAACCGCCATGGGTCAAGCCTAGTGCTTTCATCAAAGGTTGTAAGCCCGTAGCACCAATGCCGTCGCGTCGAAAGCGCATGGACGCTTCCTTGACGATGCGTTGGTGGGTTTGGGCCTTATGATCGAGCGCGTAACGCATGCGCTGAGTCTCCAAAGATGACCAATGTGTCAGGGCATTTATACATGGATAGGTGAATCGATGCAGCAGGCTTTCGCGGGTTGTGCGTGCCCGGATCATGGTTATGCGAACTGGTACCCGTCTTTGCAGGGCAGTGAGGGTCAGTCCCGGCCCGGCAAACCTCGCGTGTCGGCCTGCTGGACGATAGCTTTTTCTGTATGAAAAACAATCTATTAGGAGCCCGTTGACCCCCCTTTGTCATGAGAACTGTCCTACAAGTCTTTGACTTCTGTCGGCAATCCCGGAGAATCTGCCCCGCTGTTTTCGAGGGAGACGCTGAACTGCCCGCTTTTTCGACGCGTTTCCCTTTTTGATAAACCGGCCACGGAGAGTCGACCGGATGAATGATCAGGCAAATGGCGTCGTAGAACGTCTGGATGTAGCTCCCGAGAGCATCGCCGCTTGGAATCGCAATGACACCACCTGGATGCTCGGATTGTTCGGCACCGCGATTGGCGCCGGTACGCTGTTCTTGCCCATCAACGCAGGCATTGGCGGTTTCTGGCCTCTGATGGCGTTGGCGCTGCTGGCGTTTCCGATGACCTTCTACGCGCACCGAGGCCTGACCCGTTTCGTGCTGTCCGGTCGCGAAGGCGCTGATATCACCGAGGTGGTCGAGCAACATTTCGGCAAAAGCGCCGGGGCGATGATCACCTTGCTGTACTTCTTTGCAATCTTTCCGATTCTGCTGATCTACAGCGTTGCGCTCACCAACACGGTAGGCAGTTTTCTCGAGCACCAGTTGCACATAGCGCCGCCCCCACGCGCTGTGCTGGCCTTTGTGCTGATCATGGGCTTGCTGGCAGTGGTGCGGTGTGGCGAGCGATTCATCGTCAAGGCCATGAGCCTGATGGTCTATCCGTTCATTGTCGCCTTGCTGTTCCTTGCGGTATTCCTGATTCCGCACTGGACCGGCGGCATCCTGAGCACCGCAACCACCTTGCCTGAGCCGTCGGCATTTCTGCCTACCTTATGGCTGGCGATTCCGGTGATGGTGTTTTCCTTCAACCACACGCCGATCATCTCCGCTTTTGCGGTAGACCAGAAGCGTCAGTACGGCGAGAACGCCGAGGTGCGCAGTTCGCAGATTCTGGCCCGCGCGCATGGTTTGATGGTGGTGATGGTGCTGTTCTTCGTGTTCAGTTGCGTGCTGACGCTTTCGCCAGCTCAACTCGCTGAAGCCAAGGCACAGAACATTTCGATCCTGTCCTACCTGGCCAATCACTTCAATAATCCGACCATCGCCTTTGTCGCGCCGCTGATTGCGTTCGTGGCCATCTCCAAGTCGTTCCTCGGGCATTACATCGGAGCCAGCGAAGGCCTGAAGGGGCTGGTCGTGAAAGCCGGCCGTCGTCCTGCACCGAAGGTGCTGGACCGGATGACAGCGGTATTCATGCTGGTGGTGTGCTGGCTGGTGGCAACGCTCAATCCGAGCATTCTGGGGATGATCGAAACCCTGGGTGGGCCGGTCATTTCAGCGTTGCTGTTCCTGATGCCGATGTATGCGATCTACAAAGTACCAGCCATGCGCAAATATGCAGGCGCGTGGTCCAACTACTTTGTGATTGGCGCCGGTCTGGTGGCTATCTCAGCGTTGATCTTTTCGCTGACACGCTGACCCCTGTGAGCTGCGCCGGTGTGCCGGTGCAGCTCACAGTCAGGCTTTACGGTGTGCAGTCAATCCACCGGTTCAGGGTACAACGGCCTGGACAGGTGCATGATGCTTGCGTAGTCGTAAACGTACTGCCGTCCCGCATGACTGGTCGAACGCAGTTGGTCGATCAGTTGTCGCTCTTTCTTGTTCAGGTATCTCAACGCCGGATCTTGACTGGACTTCAGGCGATCACGTTCATGGGCGTCAGGAAAAGCGATGACGTTCGTCATGAAAAATCTCCTTGGGTTTTAGTCCTTGTTTGCTTTGATGTAGCCCCGGTTGCGGTGGTTGTAGCGACGGGTCACCTTACCCATAAAAAGTCGGCGTGATCAACCCTGTAGATGGCGGCTGTGTCACAACGTTTGTGTGATCTCGTAAGATTGTCCGCTGCCATTGATGACAATCTGTACGGCATCTTCTTCGAATCTGCCCAGCAGGCTTTGCCCAAGCGGCGCCCGTGCGGTAATCACCGTGATCAATTGGTCGCCCGCGCTGACCTTCAGGCCCGCCGCATCAGGCCCCAGGAAAAGCGCCTGGGTCTGTCCACCCTGAGCTTCGACAATCACCAGATCACCGGTCTGAATGCCCCGTGATTCATCGAACGGTTTGAGCGACCAGTTTCGATAGAGCGCCAGCGACTGGCGTATTTCCTCGACCCGTCGCGCCTGGCCTGCTGCCAGATAAGAAGCCTCCAGCCCCAGCGTGTCGTATTTGTTTTCGGCGATGTTTTCTTCGTGAGTGGCCGTTTCGTAAGCGGTCTGGGCCGCCCGCTGTGCAACATCCAGATCGATTTCCAGTTTATCGATGATCAGTTGCAACACGTCCTGCTTGTTCATGATTTATCCACAGTATTGATTGATGCTCGCCCGACTTTTCTCACTGGGCGCCGTGCGATCCTGCTGTAACCAGAAATCGCATTTGGAGCGGCTGAACGTACGCTGCTGTTGTTCCTGGGCCTGCTCTCGGGCCTGTCGGGCCTCGCTTTCGCGCAGGCTTTGCTCGTACTTGCGAAACATTTCAGTGTCGGGCTCGGACACCGTTGCTTTCGCTGGCGG
Source organism: Pseudomonas graminis (assembly GCF_002093745.1). Lineage (GTDB taxonomy): Bacteria > Pseudomonadota > Gammaproteobacteria > Pseudomonadales > Pseudomonadaceae > Aquipseudomonas. The sequence goes on along the minus strand of NZ_MTSB01000013.1, from coordinate 159,712 downwards.
CCTGGAGAGCTGTGTGGCGGCATTTTCCAGTGCCTGGCTTTGCGCGGGCGGCAAGCTCTTGACGTACAGCAGGCCCGTGAGGAACACGGCCATTGCACCCAGCCAGATGCCCAGCGCAATACAGACAATCAACTTCAACGACACGTACAGGTCGCGACGGCGGGGTGTGGCTGGCATGGCTGAACTCCTTTCAGGGCAACAGGTGCAATTGTGCCACGCCTGACGGCGGTGCATGAACATCGTGCTGTGCGTTCCCTGGACTGTACGAAAAGTGGCTGCGCTCGCCGGTTTTTCTTGCAGAGCCTGGTTGCCAGGCTGGTCGCAACAGGCCGTTCTGAACGACAATCAGCTTTTTACCCTCCAGCTTCAGGGAGCAGGATGAAAGCCTCTTGGGACATTTTCTGCAGCGTAGTCGACAACTACGGTGACGCAGGCGTGACCTGGCGTCTGGCGCGTCAATTGGTTGCCGAACATGGGTTGCAGGTTCGTTTATGGACGGATGATCTGTCGGCGTTCGCTCGTCTGTGCCCGGATGCCGATCCGGCTGCTGTACAGCAACGGCACGAGGGTGTCAGCGTCTGTCAGTGGCCGGTGCAATGGACAGACACCGTCGTTCCTGACGCTGTGATCGAAGCCTTCGCCTGTCGATTGCCGCCGTTGTACACCGAAGCGATGCTGCAACGCTCGCCAAGGCCGCTGTGGGTGAACCTTGATTACCTGAGTGCCGAAGAATGGGTGTCCGGGTGTCATGGCCTGCCGTCACCGCAATCGAACGGGCTGAAGAAGTTCTTTTTCTTTCCTGGTTTTTCCGATGCCACAGGCGGTTTGCTGCGCGAACGGGGTCTTGTCGAAAGGCGTCAGGCCTTTCAGTGTGATGAGGTCGCACAACGAGTGTTTCTTCGGGGATTGGGCATCGAGCCACTGGACGATGCCCGGCTGGTGTCGGTGTTTGCCTATGAAAACCCGGGGTTGGGCAGTTGGCTTGACGTGCTGGCCAACGACGAGCGGCCTACACACATGCTGGTGCCGGACGGGCGCATCCTCGGGGACTTGCAGCGTTGGCTGGGCAGTGAATTGTCGGTCGGCATGACCCGGACAAGAGGCGCGTTGACGGTGCAGGTCTTGCCGTTCGTCAGTCAGGCGCAGTATGACCTGCTGTTATGGAGCTGCGATTTCAACGTCGTGCGTGGCGAGGACTCGTTCGTGCGTGCGCAATGGGCGGGGCGCCCGATGCTCTGGCACATCTATCAGCAGGAGGACGATGCGCATCTGCCCAAGCTTGAGGCTTTTCTGGCGCTCTATGTGGATGGGCTTACACCGCCTGCCGGGCAAGCTTTAAGCCGGCTTTGGCAGGGTTGGAGCGTCGGCGGGAATATTGCCGAGGACTGGAAAGCATTGATGATGCATTGGCCGGAAATCGAAAGGCACGCCGAACGCTGGTGCCTGCAACACGCCGCACGGACTGATCTTGCCACGGCGCTGGTGCAGTTTTATGGAAATTCGCTATGATACGCGGCCTTGATATCAGGCTCTGTACGAAAAGTGCCTGTGCAGGCTATTTCTCGTACAGAGCCTTTGGTTAATTCATCCAAATTCGGATATATGCAATGAAAACTGGTAAAGAGCTGAAACCCGGTACTGTGATCCGTCTCGAAAACGATCCTTGGCTGGTTCAGAAAGCTGAATTCACCAAGTCTGGTCGTAACAGCGCGATCATGAAAACCAAGCTGAAAAACCTGCTGACCGGTTACAAGACCGAGATCGTTTACAGCGCTGACGACAAACTGGACGACGTGATCCTGGATCGCAAGGAAGCCACGCTGTCGTTCATCAGCGGTGACACCTACACGTTCATGGACACCACTGACTACACCATGTACGAGCTGAACGCTGAAGACCTTGAAAGCGTTCTGCCATTCGTTGAAGAAGGCATGACCGACGTCTGCGAAGCCGTGTTCTTCGAAGAGCGTCTGGTTTCCGTAGAGCTGCCGACCACCATCGTGCGTCAGGTTGACTACACCGAAGGTTCTGCGCGCGGCGACACCTCGGGCAAGGTCATGAAACCTGCCAAACTGAAAAACGGTACCGAGCTGAGCGTTGCTGATTTCATCGAGATCGGCGACATGATCGAAATCGATACCCGTGAAGGCGGTTCCTACAAAGGCCGTGCAAAATAAGCATGCTTTTGTAACCCCGTTACGCAAAAAACCCGCATCGCTGCGGGTTTTTTTATGCCTGGAATCCAGACGGATCGTTTGTACTCAGGCTTCGAACAGATTCACACCGTTACATGCAGGCGTACGTCAACGTTGCCACGGGTGGCGTTGGAGTAAGGGCAGACCTGATGCGCTGCTTCGACCAGTTGCTGAGCGTCGGCCTGTTCCAGACCTGGCAGGCTGACATGCAGGTCGATGTCCAGACCGAAACCGCCGGGGATCTGACCGATGCCCACGTGAGCGGTGATCGCGGTGTCTGCCGGGATGCTGCGCTTGTTCTGACCCGCCACGAATTTGAGTGCGCCGATGAAACAGGCGGAGTAGCCCGCAGCGAACAGCTGTTCAGGGTTGGTGGCTTCGCCGCCTGCGCCGCCGAGTGCCTTCGGGGTCGCCAGCTTCACGTCCAGAATCTTGTCGCTGGAAACAGCACGACCATCACGGCCGCCGGTGGCGGTTGCAACTGCGGTGTAAAGCGTGTCCATAGTATTTCCTCGGCTCATGAAATGGTTTTTGTATGCAATATACTTGCGCGCAAACTAATTACACGGCAAAGGTAATCTTCAATTGCTTAGCGCGCAAGTTAAATTTCACGAGAGGTGAGGCGCTGGGGTCGGCCCGGTTTACAGGCTTTGGTGCAGGTGGCCACGCAAGTCCAGCAGTTGATCTTGCAGCTCGCGAAGCTTGTCCATGGTCAGGCCGCTGGTCGAGAGGATGCAGCCGGGCACGGTCAGTGCCTTGTGCTGTAATGCTCGACCTTGTTCGGTCAGGTGCAGCAACACCACACGCTCGTCTTCCTTGCTGCGGGTGCGGCTGATGAAGCCTTCGCCTTCCAGGCGCTTGAGCAACGGTGTCAGCGAGCCAGGATCGGTCAGCAGGCGTGTGCTGACATCGCCTACGGTCAAGCCATCTTTTTCCCACAGCACCATCATGGCGAGGTATTGCGGATAAGTGAGGCCCAATGCCTGAAGCAAGGGTTTGTAGACCTTGGTCATCATCAGCGAGGTGGAGTAGAGGGCGAAACACAATTGGTTATCCAGCAGCAACGAGTCGCAATCCGCGGATTCAAGGTGGGTCGGGCTCTTGTCTGCACTCATGTCGGATCCTCGTACTCGGTGAAACGAGTTTAACTCAGTGTTGCGCTGTTAACGCGACGGATAATTTCCATGCCTGCAAGGCTGGCGGCAATGCCATCATGCGCTGCATGTGAAAAAACAGACATTACCGGCTGTTGATCGCGGGCAGGACTGCGTAGCATTTGGCCATTGGATGGTTGGGGATGCAGTGTGATTGAAATTGTGATGTTCGTGTTGTTGGGTGCTGCAATGGGCACCCTGGGTGGCTTGTTCGGGATTGGCGGCGGTCTGGTGGCGATTCCGGCATTGGGGGTGCTGTTCGGGCTGGATCAGCAACTGGCTCAGGGCACCGCACTGTTGATGGTGCTGCCCAATGTGTTGCTCGCGTTGTGGCGCTACAACCAGCGTAACCGGATCTTGCTGCGCAATGCGCTGATGCTGATTATCCCCAGTTTCTTTCTGGCTTGGCTCACGTCGCTGCTGGCCGTGCGGATAGACCCTCAAGGCATGCGCCTGGGTTTTATCGCGTTTCTGGTGGTCCTGACAGTGTTCAACGTCGCGCAGATGTACTGGCGCAGCAATCAGGCCGGCACCGGGCTGCGTCATGAAAAGTGGTTGTGGTTGCTGGGCGTCGGCTCCGGTATAACCGGCGGCTTGTTCGGTGTGGGCGGAGGTGTGGTAGCGACCCCCGTTCTGACCAGTGTGTTCGGCGCAACGCAGGTGGTGGCGCAAGGACTGGCGCTGTCGCTTGCAGCCCCGAGCACCGGGATCACGCTGGTCACCTACGCGCTGCACGATCACGTCAACTGGTCGATGGGCATTCCGCTGGCCATTGGCGGCCTGGCCAGTATCAGTTGGGGCGTCAAGCTGGCGCACGCCTTGCCGGAGCGAACGCTGCGGCTGATGTTCTGCGTGTTTCTGGTGCTGTGTGCGGTGATTCTCGCGCTCAAAGTCTGAACCCGTCGACGATGTAGTCGGCCATGCATTCGGTAATGGGCGAGGGCGTTTTCGGATTGCGCAGCAGCACGATGCTGGCGGTGGGCAGTTGCGGCAATTGTTCGGCCTCACCCAGGATGCGCAAATCTGGCGTCACCAGACTTTGCAACTGCGCGGTGACGGCCAGACCGGCGCTCACCACTGCGGTGATGGCCGCCATGCTGGAGCTGCTGTAGGCGATGCGGTAATCGCGCTCCACGCTGTCCAGCGCGTTACAGGCCCAGTCACGACAAAAACAATGGGTATTGAACATCGCCAGCGGTATCGGATTCTGCTCGTGAGGGGCAAAGCCGACAGCTTCTATCCAGACCAGACGTTCCTGGCGCAACAGTGTGCCGATTTCGGTGCCGGGCTTGCGCGTCACGATGGTCAGGTCCAGGTCGTGACGCTGCAACAGCAGGTCCGAAGGCTCGCAATGCACCTCCACCTGCACCAGCGGGTAAGCCTGAGCGAACTGCGACAGAATGCCGGGCAGAAAGCGCATCACGTAATCGTCGGGTGAGCCGATTTTCACCACGCCCACCATGTGCGGCTCGCGCAGCGTGTTGAACACTTCGCTGTGCAGCTTGAGGATGCGCCGTGCGTAGCCGAGCAATACTTGACCCTCGGCCGTCAGGTTCAGTGTACGGCCATCACGCTGGAACAACTGGCGTTGCACGACATCTTCTTCCAGACGCTTCATCTGCATGCTGACCGCCGACTGCGTGCGATTGACCGCTTCGCCTGCGCGGGTGAATCCGCCGTGATCGGCAATTGCCACGAACGTGCGCAGCAGCTCGGTATCGATGCCCGGATAGTTGGCCAATACATCAATCTCCCAGATGGACTGCATAAGAAACATTCGTTGGATTGATCCTACTCTTGGCGCGAGACTTTAGTCATCCCACTTGGAGGGCAAGATGATGAAAGGTCAGGAAAGTTGTGTACTGGTTGCAAGGCCTGCCGGGCATTCGCGGATTGCCAAATCGCTGATCGCGTTCAAACGGCCTATTCAGCGTTGGTGGGAGCTGCATCGCCAACGCCGCTTTCTGGCACAGATGAGCGACGGGATGCTGAAGGATCTGGGCTTGAGTCGGGCCGACATTCAGCAGGGCCTTTCTGGGACGACCCGCTCAAGCGCTGAGCGGGCTGTTGAAGCGGTCTGCTCTGATTAGCGCCTGACCTGTTTCAGGGTTTCGGCAATCAGAAACGCCAGCTCCAGTGACTGGTCGGCGTTCATGCGGGGGTCGCAATGCGTGTGATAGCGATCCGACAGGCCATCTTCAGTGATCGGGCGAGCGCCGCCGATGCATTCGGTGACGTTCTGGCCGGTCATCTCGATGTGGATGCCGCCAGCGTAGGTGCCTTCGGCCTCATGCACCTGAAAGAACTGCTTCACTTCGCCGAGGATCTGCGCAAAGTCGCGGGTCTTGTAGCCGCTGCTGGCCTTGATGGTGTTGCCGTGCATCGGGTCGGAGCTCCACAGCACCTTGCGACCCTCGCGTTCGACGGCGCGAATCAGTTGCGGCAGGTGATCGCCGACCTTGTTGGCGCCCATGCGCGCAATCAGGTTCAACCGTCCCGGGTCGTTATCCGGGTTGAGGATGTCGATCAGACGGATCAGGTCGTCCGTGTTCATGCTTGGGCCGACTTTCACGCCAATCGGGTTGTTCACCCCACGCAAGAACTCAACGTGTGCGCCGTCCAGTTGCCGGGTGCGGTCGCCGATCCACAGCATGTGCGCCGAGCAGTCGTAATAATCATTGGTCAGGCTGTCGCGCCGCACGAAGGCTTCTTCGTAATTGAGCAGCAACGCCTCGTGAGCGGTGAAAAAGCTGGTTTCGCGCAGTTGCGGTGAACTGTCCATTCCACACGCGCGCATGAACGCCAGGGTTTCGTCGATACGATCCGCCAACTGGCTGTACTTGTCGGCCAGTGCCGAGTTGGCGATGAAGTCCAGGTTCCACTTATGCACCTGATGCAGGTCGGCGAACCCGCCCTGAGCGAAGGCGCGCAGCAGGTTCAGGGTCGCAGTGGACTGGTTATAGGCCTGGAGCAGACGTTCCGGGTCCGGGACACGGCTTTTTTCGTCGAAACCGATGCCGTTGACGATGTCGCCCCTATACGCCGGGAAGGTCACGCCGTCGATGGTTTCATCGTTGGCTGAACGCGGTTTGGCGAATTGCCCGGCCATGCGCCCGACCTTGACCACCGGGCAGCCTGCGGCGAAGGTCATGACGATTGCCATCTGCAGCAGCACCTTGAAGGTGTCGCGAATCTTGGCCGCAGAGAACTCCATGAAACTTTCTGCGCAATCGCCGCCCTGCAACAGGAACGCCCGGCCTTGAGTGACCTCGGCAAACTGGCGGCGCAACTCTCGGGCTTCGCCTGCGAACACCAGCGGCGGGTAGCTGGCCAGCGTCTGCTCGACCTTCAACAGATGCGCGGTGTCAGGGTAGTGAGGTTGCTGCTGAATCGGCATTGCCCGCCAGCTGTCGGGGCTCCAGGGTTGGCTCATTATTGGCTCTTGATTGCGCAATCGGACCGGCATGTTAGCAGTTCGTTGTGGCGCTGCCAGCGTGGCGCAGACCACCGGACGGGAGTTGCGGCTTGCAAAGTGTGACAAAACAGCGCGCTTGCCCGACAATTCGCGTTTTGCGCTCGGCGCAGCCAGGACCAGGAACGGTGATGACGGAAGAGCGTGAGCGCGTAGAACGACTGCTGGCCGAGGTCCACGACGACTTCGGCATGATCCGCGTGCTGGAAGTGGAGGATTACCGCTTCCTCGAGTTCGGCGATGCGATTGAACAGAGTTGCACTTTTACTGCTGACCCGAGCTGGCTGGAGTACGACTACACCCGAGCGATGTTGATCGGCGCCTTGTGCCACGACGCGCCTGAAAGCGCGTTGTTTCTGGGGCTGGGAGCCGGGACGCTGACCCAGGCCTGCATGAAGTTTCTGCCGCTGGAAGACGTGGAGGTCATCGAGCTGCGTCCGGATGTGCCACGGCTCGCAATGGAATTCATGGGGCTTGATGATGACCCGCGTCTTTACATCCGGATCGGCGATGCGCTGGACCTGCTGGGCAGCGCCGAGCCTGCCGACCTGATTTTTGTCGACCTCTACACCGACGTCGGGCCTGGCGTGGGGCATCTGGCCTGGAATTTCCTGCAAGGCTGTCAGCAACGCCTCACACCCGGCGGCTGGCTGATCATCAATCAGTGGGCGACCGACGATGGCAAACCGCTAGGCGCTGCGCTGCTGCGCGGCCTGTACCACCGCCATTACTGGGAGCTGCCGGTGAAGGAGGGCAACGTCATTCTGATTGTGCCCGCCGATCTGGATCAGACGCTTGATATCGAAGCGCTGAGCGTGCGCGCCGAAGCCCTTGCGCCACGTCTGGGGTACTCGCTGGCGCCGTTGATCCGGGCGGTTCGTTCGGCGACCTGAGCGGGCAGGGCATGCGTGAGTCAGGCCGAAATCAGGGTGAGACAATTCGCCACACCTCGCAGGGCGCGATACCGGTCATCTGCAGGAATAGATTAAACGTTTAAGCGGTAATGCCCGTAATCTCGGGACCGCGCCCTGGCCAAGTCGTGTTCCGGCGATGTCTGATGCCTGCTTTTACGCCGGCAGAGTGCGATGTTTCATAAAAAAAGACTCACTCAGGTGCGTATTTCCGGTATAGTGCGCGCCGGCCTTAACACGGCCCTCGTCGAGGTATTGCAGTTCCCCGAAGCCAGCTTCGGTCGCTTGTTCGCATAGCGGACTAGCCTGGACGATCCATTCATCAAACGTTTTCGCAAATCCCCGCCGACAAAGCAGCCAGGGTGACCTCAAGGTCGTACACGGCACGCGCAGCTTTGAAGCATGGGTCTTTGCGGATGCACTAGAGGCAGACCCATGACCCAGGAAATCGGCGGCTTCGCCGCTCTCGAACTTCATCCCAATATCGTTGCAGCTGTCGTCGCCACTGGCTACGAAGAGCCTTCGGCCATTCAGCAGCAGTCGATCCCGATTATTCTCGCCGGTCACGACATGATTGGTCAGGCGCAAACCGGTACGGGTAAAACCGCCGCGTTCGCACTGCCTATCCTGCATCGTATTGACCCGAGCAAGCGCGAGCCGCAAGCACTTATCCTGGCCCCGACCCGCGAGCTGGCACTTCAGGTTGCCACCGCGTTCGAGACCTACGCAAAACAAATGCCGGGCGTGACCGTTGTAGCGGTCTACGGCGGCGCGCCAATGGGCCCTCAGCTCAAGGCCATCCGCAATGGCGCACAGATCGTTGTCGCCACCCCGGGCCGTCTCTGCGACCACCTGCGTCGCGACGAGAAAGTCCTGGCGACCGTGAACCATCTGGTTCTCGACGAAGCGGACGAAATGCTCAAACTGGGCTTCATGGACGACCTCGAAGTCATCTTCAAGGCCATGCCTGAAACCCGCCAGACCGTACTGTTCTCGGCCACCTTGCCACAGTCGATCCGTGCCATCGCCGAACGCCACCTGCGCGATCCGAAGCACGTCAAGATCCAGACCAAGACCCAGACCGTTACCGCGATCGAGCAGGCTCACCTGCTGGTTCACGCTGACCAGAAGACCTCGGCTGTATTGAGCCTGCTGGAAGTCGAAGATTTCGACGCGCTGATCATGTTCGTCCGCACCAAGCAGGCGACCCTTGATCTGGCCAGCGCCCTTGAAGCCAAAGGCTACAAGGCTGCTGCACTGAACGGCGACATCGCCCAGAACCAGCGTGAGCGCGTCATCGAATCCCTCAAGGATGGCCGTCTGGACATCGTTGTGGCGACTGACGTTGCTGCCCGTGGTCTTGACGTTCCGCGTATCACCCACGTTTTCAACGTGGACATGCCTTACGATCCGGAATCCTACGTTCACCGTATCGGCCGTACCGGCCGTGCAGGTCGCGAAGGTCGTGCATTGCTGCTGGTAACGCCTCGCGAGCGCCGCATGCTGCAAGTGATCGAGCGTGTCACCGGTCAGAAGGTTGCGGAAGTCCGCCTGCCGGATGCCCAGGCCGTTCTGGATGCCCGCATCAAGAAACTGACCAACAGCCTGTCGCCGCTGGTTGCTGACGCCGAGTCGACTCATGGTGATCTGCTGGATCGCCTGACTGCCGACATCGGTTGCAGCCCTCGCGCCCTTGCTGCCGCACTGCTGCGCAAGGCTACCAACGGTCAGGCACTGACCCTGGCAGCCATCGAACGCGAGCGTCCACTGGTTCCGAACAACGCCCCTCGTGGTGATCGTCCAGAGCGCAGCAGCAGTGATCGTGGTGACCGTCCTGAGCGTGAGCGTCGTGCGCCGGTTCCGTTGGCCGAAGGTCGTGCCCGTTGCCGTACCGCGCTGGGTGCGCGTGACGGTATCGCCGCCAAGAACCTGCTGGGTGCCATCCTCAACGAAGGCGGCCTGGCCCGCGAAGCCATCGGCCGTATCCAGGTCCGTGACAGCTTCAGCCTGGTCGAGCTGCCGGAAGATGGTCTTGAGCGTCTGTTGACCAAGCTCAAGGACACCCGCGTTGCCGGCAAGCAGCTCAAGCTGCGTCGCTATCGCGAAGACTGATCGGCTCTTGAGCTGATCGGCCAATAAAAAATCCCCGACTGGTTCGGGGATTTTTTTGTTCCGGATTCAGGGCGGCGGCCCTTGTCGGGGTCAGTCGAACCGATAGATGTCCATCCCGAGTGCGCCCATCGTGAAGCCCTGATAGGCAATGCTGAACACGCCGCCTGCGCCACGAGCAAAGTACAGTGGCAGCAGGTGTTCGTCGCTCGGGTGGGCGTGTGCGGCGTGGGGAGCGAGGCTGCGGTAGTGGTGCAGGGCGTCTTCATCGTCGCGCTGCAGTGCGTCGATCATCCAGCTGCGAAAGCGCTCGGCCCAAGGCTCGGACTTTTCTGGCCCTGCGTTCCAGTCCAGATCGCGCAGGTTATGCGTGATGCTGCCTGAGCCAATGATCAGTACGCCCTGTTCGCGCAAGCTGGCCAGTGCCCGGCCCACACGAGTCTGTAATTCCGGTCCCTGGCGGCTGGGCAGCGAAACCTGCACCACCGGAATATCGGCGTCCGGGTACATCAGCGACAACGGCACCCATACGCCGTGGTCGAACGGACGTCTGCTGTCGATGCGTGCGGGCAGGTCGCTGGCGGCAAGCAGATCAACCATCGTGCGCGTCAATTCCGGCAGCCCTTGCGCCGGGTACTGCACTGCAAACAATTCGGCTGGAAAGCCGCCGAAGTCATGCCATGTCTCCGGCTGAGGGTTGCCGTTTACGGTAAGCTCATGGCTTTCCCAGTGGGCCGATACCATGACGATGGCGCGAGGCCTGGGCATGCTGGCTGCCAACTGCGCCAGGGCAGGGCCGCTCTCGCCCGGCTCCAGTGCCAGCATGGGAGAGCCGTGGGAAATAAACAGGCTGGGAAACATTCCGAAGCTCCAGAACATGAGAATGATCCATAGTCGATCATTCTCATGATCTGAATCTAATATAAGTTCTGGCGCTTTTTGATCGGGTTTTCAGATGTTTTAACGTTCTTGCCAATGCTCAGCGTTGGCCTTCAGGTCGTGATGCTCTGTGTCTTGATTTGCCGGTGCCGCCTACGACGTCCCCACGCGAACGTGGGGACGATAATCAACGGCGGGTGGCGGGTGCCATCAACCGCGGCGGCGCAGGGCCTCGATGCGTTGTTCCAGCGGCGGGTGGCTCATGAACAGGCCGGCGTTGATACCGAACGCGGTCAGGCTGTCAGGCATGTTCACCGGCACGCCTTGTTCGGAGCGCAGGCGTTGCAGTGCCCCGATCATCGCGTCCGTGCCGGCCAGGCGGGCACCGGCGTCGTCAGCGCGGAATTCACGCTTGCGCGAGAACCACATGACGATGGCGCTTGCCAGAAAACCCAGTACCAGCTCGGCAAAGATCGTCGTGATGTAATAGGCAATGCCCTGACCGTTCTCGCTCTTGAAGATCACCTTGTCGACGAAATTGCCGATGATGCGGGCGAAGAACATCACAAAGGTGTTCACTACACCCTGCACCAGCGCCAGGGTGACCATGTCGCCATTGGCAACGTGGCCGATTTCGTGCGCCAGTACGGCTTTCACCTCATCCGGCGAAAAGCGCTCGAGCAAGCCCTGGCTTACCGCTACCAGTGCATCGTTCTTGTTCCAGCCCGTGGCGAACGCGTTGGCCTCATAGGCCGGGAAGATACCGACTTCCGGCATCTTGATGCCCGCGTCGCGTGACAGTTGTTCAACGGTCTGCAGCAACCATTGCTCATGGCGAGTGCGAGGCTGGGTAATGATCTGAGTGCCGGTGCTCATTTTCGCCATCCACTTGGAGATGAACAGCGAAAACAGTGAGCCCGCGAAACCGAACACAGCGCAGAAAACCAGCAGCTGATTGAGGTTCAGATCAACCCCGTTGGCCGCCATGAACCCGTTGAAGCCAAAAAGGCTCAAGGTGATGCTGGCAATCAGCACGACCGCAAGGTTAGTGGCCAAAAACAGCAAAATGCGCATCATGGTCGAAACGTACTCCTCAGGTAAATATGTAACTCGATGCCGGGTATATAAGGTGATGCCCGTCGCTATTCAACACAGGGACTATTTCAAACTGTGTCCTCTGGTCACAATCGATGGTAATCCCGGGAAGCTGAACGGCGCCTGAGCCAGAGCATTCGATGCCTGAAGGGTTTGACGCAGTGCCTGGCGGCTATTTTGGCGGGGTGGAAATAAACGGCCCCGAACGGGTCGGGGCAGTCAGGAGTAACGATAGCGAGGCGCTGGGTTACTGGCGATAACCTTTCAGGAAGTTACCGATACGGCCAATGGCCTGCTCCAGTTCGTCGACCCGCGGCAGGGTCACGACGCGGAAGTGATCAGGGTACGGCCAGTTGAACGCAGTGCCCTGAACCACCAGCAGTTTTTCCGACAGCAGCAGGTCGAGGACGAACTTTTCGTCGTTAAAGATCGGGCAGACCTTAGGGTCGATGCGCGGGAACGCATACAACGCCCCCATCGGCTTCACGCAACTGACGCCGGGAATGTCGTTGAGCAGTTCCCACGTACGGTTGCGCTGCTCCAGCAGGCGGCCGGGTGGCAGAATCAGGTCGTTGATGCTCTGGTAGCCACCCAAAGCGGTCTGGATCGCATGCTGGCTGGGCACGTTGGCGCACAGGCGCATGTTGGCCAGGATATCGATGCCTTCGATATAGCTCTGCGCATTGTGTTTCGGCCCGGAAATGGCAATCCAGCCGGACCGGAAGCCCGCCACCCGGTAGGACTTGGACAGGCCGTTGAACGTCAGGCACAGCAGGTCCGGAGCCAGCGAGGCGGTGCAGATGTGTACGGCGTCGTCGTAGAGGATCTTGTCGTAGATTTCATCGGAGAACACCACCAGATTGTGCTGGCGAGCCAGTTCCAGCATCCCCAGCAGCACCTCGCGGGAATACACGGCCCCGGTCGGGTTGTTCGGGTTGATGATGACCATGGCCTTGGTGTTCGGGGTGATCTTGGCCTTGATGTCTTCAAGGTCCGGCCACCAGTTGGCCTGCTCGTCGCACAGGTAATGCACCGGGCTGCCACCGGACAGGGCAACGGCTGCTGTCCACAAGGGATAGTCGGGGGCAGGAACCAGCACTTCGTCGCCATTGTTGAGCAACGCCTGCATCGACATCACGATCAGTTCGGAAACGCCGTTGCCCAGGTAGATGTCCTCGATACCGACACCTTCTACCTGCTTTTGCTGGTAGTACTGCATGACCGCCTTGCGGGCGCTGAACAGACCTTTGGAGTCACTGTAGCCCTGAGCGGTCGGCAGGTTGCGGATCACGTCCTGCAGGATTTCGTCCGGCGCCTCGAAACCAAACGGTGCCGGGTTGCCGATGTTCAGCTTGAGGATGCGATGACCTTCCTCTTCCAGGCGTTTGGCGTGCTTGAGCACTGGCCCGCGAATGTCGTAGCAGACGTTTGCGAGCTTGTTCGATTTGTTGAACTGCATGGTGATGATCCCGAAAATGGACGAGGTGTTACCGGCCTGCAATGAAGGTTGCTGCACGTTCGCCATGAAAATGGGTTTGTATGCGACAAACACGGGTGACAGACTGGGGTCTGAATGGGCGCAATCATACGTGCCACCTGATCTGCGGAAAAGGTACAGATCGGGCTTTTTCGAGTTTGGAGGTGTACCTGTGGACAAGTTGCAGAAAACGCTTGAAGAGTGGAAGCAGATGCTCGACCCGGAGCAATACAACGTGTGTCGCCTGAAAGGCACCGAGCGGCCGTTTTCCGGCCAATACAACGACACGAAAACAGCAGGCGTCTACCACTGCATCTGTTGCAATGAGGCGCTGTTCGACTCGCAAACCAAGTTCGATTCGGGCTGCGGCTGGCCGAGTTTTTACGCGCCGCTGGAAGGCAGTGCGGTGGTCGAAGTGCGCGATATCAGCCATGGCATGATTCGTACGGAAGTCGTCTGCGCCAAATGCGATGCTCATCTGGGTCATGTGTTTCCCGATGGCCCACCGCCGACCGGGTTGCGTTACTGCATCAACTCGGTGTGCCTGACGCTGGAACCTCGCCAATAGCGCGTGTGCGTTTATTGACCTGCATCAATCCCGGAAATTGGCGTGCGTGCTGTTCAATAGCACGCTAACGTCAACGCTTACGTTTGACCCAACCCTAGCGCCGAGGCCTCTTTTTCATGAGTGAAAACCTGCTGAACATCCCGGTCACCACGATCAAGGGAGAACAGAAAACCCTCGCTGATTTCGCCGGCAAGGCAGTGCTGGTGGTCAATACGGCCAGCAAGTGCGGCTTTACGCCTCAATATCAGGGGCTGGAAAAACTCTGGCAAGACTATAAGGACCGGGGGCTGGTGGTGCTCGGCTTTCCTTGTAACCAGTTCGGTAAACAGGAGCCGGGCGATGAAGGGGCTATTTCCGGTTTTTGCGAGCTGAACTACGGGGTCAGCTTCCCCCTGTTCAAAAAGGTGGAGGTGAATGGCGCGCAGGCTCATCCCTTGTTCGTAGAGCTCAAGCAGCAGGCGCCCGGTGTATTGGGCACCGAGCGTATCAAGTGGAACTTCACCAAATTCCTGATTGGCAAGGACGGTAAGCAGGTCAAGCGTTTCGCGCCCTTGACCAAGCCCGAAGAGTTGAAGGGTGAAATCGAGGCGCTGTTGCGTTAAGCGTGTTCAGCTGTTCTCGGCAAGCGGTATCCATTGGTCCAGAATGCCGATCAGTTCGGCACGTCTGAACGGCTTGGCCAGATAGTCGTTCATGCCTGCCGCCTTGCAGCGCTCGCGTTCGTCGGGCATGGCGTTGGCGGTCAGGGCGACAATCGGCAGGTTGGGCCAGCGGCCGCTGCTGCGGATCTGGCGGCTCGCCTCATAGCCGTCCATGACCGGCATATTGCAGTCCATCAAAACCAGGTCGAAATGGCCTTTCTCCAATTGTTCCAGCGCTTCGCCACCATGACTGCTGATGACCACTTCGCAGCCCAGTTTGGCCAGTATGCTTTTGGCAACCAGTTGATTGACCGGGTTGTCCTCCACCAGCAGCACGCGCGCCAGGCGCTGCGTTGTCTTTTCCCGCGCTGTTGCGTCTTTGGCGCTCGTTTCTTCATGGTTCAGGATTCGCCGCAACGTGTGGTAAAGCGCGTTGCGGGCCAAGGGGCGTGCCTGCTGTTGAAGCGGGGCGAGGGCGGCCACCTGTTCACCTGGCATGAAGTTGCCGTAGGCGGTGACCAGTAATATCGGCACGGGCGTCATCGGGCGGATCGCGAACAGGCACTCCGGGCAATCGGTGATCACCAGGTCCGGAGTGTCGTCCGGGTCAAGGTTATCCGCGCTGCGTCGCTTGAGGTCCACGCCCCAGTACGGCAGCAGATTGCCGAGCAGCTCGACCAGGCCGCTGCCCGCCGAGCTGATCACGGTGACGCGTCCTGTGAGCGGGGTCTGGGCGACGGCGGGCACGTGAACCGGTAATGGCAATTCGGCACAGAACTGACTGCCGAAACCGGACAGCGACTGAATGCTCAGCGTGCCATTCATGGCTTCGCACAAGTTATTGGTCAGTGCCAGACCCAGTCCGGTGCCGCCGTACTGGCGGGTGATGGCGGTTTCTGCCTGAGTAAACGGCTGGAAGATTCTGGTCTGGGCATCCTGCGCGATCCCTATGCCGGTGTCGCGCACTTCGATACGGATGCGATTCTCTCCGGAGGCAGCGTCCAGGTGGTGTGAAAGGCGCACATCTACGCGCCCAAACCGGGTGAACTTGAGGGCGTTGGACAGCAAATTGCTGACGATTTGCCGCACCCGGGTCGGGTCGCCGGTGATCATGGCCGGGAAGTCCGGCGCGATCAGGCAGGTCAGTTCGACACTGGGCGCCGCGTTCTGCGACAGCAGGTTGGCGGTGTCCTCGATCAAGGCGCCCAGATCGAAAGGAATGCGCTCGATCTCCAGATGGCCGGCGTCGAATTTGGACATGTCGAGAATATCGTTGAGCAACTCCACCAGAACCTTGCCCGAGTCGTGGGCAATCATCAGCTGCTGACGCTGTTCGGCGCCGAGCGGGCTGTCCAGCGACAACGCCAGCATGCCCAGCAAACCGTTGAGCGGTGTGCGGATTTCGTGGCTCATGTGTGCCAGAAAGGCGGCGCGCGCGTGGGCCATGTCGAGTGCAGTGCTGCGCGCTATTTGCAGCTCTTCGTTGGATTCGCGCAGGCGCATGTTGCTGGCCTTGAGCTCGGTGGTGCGCGCCGAAACGATGTTTTCCAGCTCGTTGAGGTGGTCGTTAAGTCGGTCTTCGGCCGCGCGCCGTCTGGAGAATTCGGTGCTCACGGTTTCGAACTGGCGATTGAACGTCGCGACCAGGACGCCGATTTCATCTTGCTCGTGGTGCGGCGGGCAGGTGATTTGCGCCTGATCAGGGCTGCGCGGGTCGCGGCTGCTCAATTCGCGTATGACCCTTACCAGTGGTTTGGTCAGGGTGGCGTAAAACAGAATGGTCAGGATGCCGGCCAGCGCCAGGCTGCGCACGAACCCGTTGAGCAGGGTGATTTCGGCACGTTGCAGGAAGTGACTGCCAAACGCGAAGGTGTCGACGGTGAGGTACAGTGTGCCGATGGTTTCGCTTGGCAGGTGATCGAGGTGCAGCTTCTCTTGAAACTGCCGGCTTTCGCCGAACAGCCAGTCGCTGAGTACCCGGTAACGGCCTGTGGCCGTCGGTCGCTCGACGCTGGCGAGCACGGTGTCATTGTTGTCGGTCAGCCTGGCACTGACCACCGCAGGGGAGTGCAGCAGCCCGAGGGTGAGCTCCTGAGCCAGTTCGGCATCGATGTTATAGGCAATACGCGATGCAGGATTCTGGATGATTTCCAGCAGTGATTTGATTTCCCGATTGATGGACGCATCTTCGCTGGCATAATCAATCGCAATCTGCGCCACGCTCAACAGGGTTCCAAGCGCAAAGCCGATCAGAACGGCAAGACGCGCCTGTTTGAATGAAAGCCTGTTTTTGAGCGATATATCCATGAGTAATAACTGTCACTTCTGGTGCCCGGTGCGGGTCAAGCATAGCTGATCGGCACCCGTGACCAATCAGTTAAATAGTGAGGAGATCCCGTGGATTCTCGTTTGGATGCTTTTCTGCAACGCGCAGATGCGGTGCTGGCCCGTCTGGAGCCCTTGTTGCCCGCCCTGCGTGAACCGGTCGACTGGGCCGCAACACTGGCAGCCCGTTGGGTGCGCGAGGGGCGCAGTGGCTACCTGATGCCGTTGCAGGTGAGTCTGGAGACGCGCCTGACCGACCTGGTCGGCGTTGACCGGCAGCGTGATCAGCTAGGGCGCAATACGCGTCAGTTCATTGAGCGGTTGCCCGCCAACCACGCCTTGCTGTGGGGGTCGCGTGGCACCGGCAAATCGTCGCTGATCCGGGCGCTACTGGCCGAGTACGCGTCGGCAGGCTTGCGCCTGATCGAAATCGAACGTGACCATTTGGGGGATCTGCCCCGCGTGGTCGAGCAACTGCAAAAACTGCCGCAGCGTTTTGTGCTGTTCTGCGATGACTTGTCGTTCGAGTCGGGGGAGGGCGATTACCGAGTGCTGAAAAGCGTGCTTGACGGTTCGCTGGAGCAGGCGCCGGATAACGTGCTGCTCTACGCCACCTCCAATCGCCGGCACCTGGTGCCGGAAAAAGAGAGCGACAACGCCAATTGGCAGCACGTTGACGGGGAGTTGCACCCCAGTGAGGCCGTGGAAGACAAGATTGCCTTGTCTGACCGGTTCGGGCTGTGGCTGTCGTTCTATCCGTTCACCCAGGAGCATTACCTGAACGTGGTCGAGCACTGGATCACGCAACTGGCCCAAAAGGCCGGGTTGCACTGGCAGCGCGATGAACATCTGGACAAGGCGGCGATCCGCTGGGCAACCGCCCGGGGCAATCGCAATGGCCGCTGCGCTTATCAGTTTGCGCGTTATTGGGTAGGACTTGAATTGTTGGAGCTACAGACATGATTGATTTGCAAAACACCGGAGCAGGGCAGGAAGGCTATGGTCTACTGGCCGCGCAGCTTGAGGCGTTGTTGGCCGATGAGCGGGATTTCATTGCCAACGCGGCGCAGTTCTCGGCGTTTCTCTATACCCAGATCGAGGATTTGAACTGGGCCGGTTTCTACCTCAACCGTGACGAAGAGTTGGTGCTTGGGCCGTTTCAGGGGCAGATCGCCTGCGTGCGCATCCCCTTCGGTCGCGGGGTCTGCGGTGCGGCAGCGCACACCCGGCAAACTCAACGTGTTCAGGACGTACACGCGTTTCCCGGACACATCGCCTGCGACAGCGCGTCGAACAGCGAACTGGTCGTGCCGTTGGTCAAAGAAGGGCGTCTGATTGGCGTGCTGGACCTGGACAGTCCGAGTGTGGGGCGTTTCAAGGAAGAGGATCAGGCAGGTATCGAGCGTCTGGCGGCGATCTTTCTGGCATCGACCGACTGCTGAGCCGGTCGACCGGCCGCCGTCTGGAGTCAGGCTCCAGCGGCGGCGAGGCAGTCATCAATCGTAGATGACTTTCTTCTTCCATTCCGATTCGGTGTCGTCCTGCTTGAGGCCTTCGGTGAGTGCGTTATCGTCGTCTTCGGTTGGCGCCGTGTTGGTCAGAACCATCGAATTGGCGCGGGCCAATTGTTTTTCCATTGCCAGCAGTTGCTGCTGATAGGTCACCGGGTCCGGCTGATTGCGCAAATACTGCACGCCACGCTCAAAGGCCAGGCGTGCCTGACCTGGCTGGTCCTGCGAGAGGGCGGTCTGACCAAGGTTGTTGAAAAACTCGATGTGCAGCGTCACCAGAATGGTGCGTATTTCACGGATCCAGTGTTTGGCTTCGCTGGTCTGCAGAAAACCGTCATGCGCCGCCCGCGTCACCTGGCCATGCAGGGCCTCCAGCAGAAAGCGGACGTCCTTGGCCTTGGCTTCGGTCTGGATCGGCGTGACCGGGTTGGGTATTTCAATGCCTTCCCCCTTCGCAATCTGCCCTTCCAGTTCTCCGATGCGGTGCTTGAGCTGAGCGTTGCCTTTTTCCATATTAAGCATGCGCTGCACGACATTGAGTTCCAGTCGTGCCAGCAGCAGCTTCAATGCGGGGGACATCAACTGGCCGGGGAATACCTCTGTGATTTCGCTGCAACGACGCAGACGATCACCGAGTTCGACCTTGGTACGGGCTTTTTCCAGTTTGCCGTTTTCAGCGACGTGATTCAGGTAGCCGATCGCGATCAGCAGTGCGATGCCTGCTACTACCATCAGCGTGATCATGAGTGGAGTCACTGTGCAAACCTCATTTGTGCAATTAGTTTTAGTGCGAGTGTAGTGGCTAAGCACTACTGCGCATAGATGTCCCTTTGGGAGTTTGTCGGCATCTCTTCTATATAGATTAGGCAGGTGAACGATATAGGTCAGGCTGCCGAACCCTCGGTGACCATCGGTCAGCGTCTGAACGGCATCGAAGTTATTGATTTCAATAAATTTTCAGATTGGGGTTGACGACCCCCCAAACCATCCATAGAATGCGCGCCACTTACAGCGTAAAGCACACAGCGTAGCGCAAATAAGTAGTGAATGTTGTACGTGTGTCCCCTTCGTCTAGTGGCCTAGGACACCGCCCTTTCACGGCGGTAACAGGGGTTCGAGTCCCCTAGGGGACGCCATATGCGGGAATAGCTCAGTTGGTAGAGCACGACCTTGCCAAGGTCGGGGTCGCGAGTTCGAGTCTCGTTTCCCGCTCCAGTTTTAAGCAGCATTGCTCAAGGGCGGTGTTGAGTGAAACCAGCACACATCTCCGGATGATGTCTGGAACTGAAACACACACCATTGTGTTTCAGGCAGTGTCCCCTTCGTCTAGTGGCCTAGGACACCGCCCTTTCACGGCGGTAACAGGGGTTCGAGTCCCCTAGGGGACGCCATATGCGGGAATAGCTCAGTTGGTAGAGCACGACCTTGCCAAGGTCGGGGTCGCGAGTTCGAGTCTCGTTTCCCGCTCCAAATTCACAAAAACGCCGCTCACTAGAGCGGCGTTTTTGTTTGTGCGTTTTATTGATCGGCTTATAAACAACGCCACTTATTTGAGCGGCGTTATTCAGTGCCAACCTTCAAGGCATTTGCGGTTGTTCATTGGGCCGCATATCGAATACCAGCACTTCGGCGCCAACCCCTTTGCTCAGGCTGATCCGCTGTTCGCTACGAACACGTACACCGTCCCCTTCACCCAGTGGCTTGCCATTGAGCACCACACTGCCACGCGCAACATGCACGTAGGCGTAACGGTCTGCTGCCAGTTCGAGCGTGGCCGTTTCGTCGCCATCGAACAGACCGGCGTACACACGAGCGTCCTGACGGACCTCAAGGGATCCGTTCTCACCTTCCGGGGAGATGATCAACTGCAGACGGCCACGTTTCTGTTCCGGGGCGAAGTGCGTCTGACGGTATTTCGGGGCTGCCCCCACGACATTCGGCACAATCCATATCTGCAGAAAATGCACGCCCTCGGTCTGCGAGTGGTTGAACTCGCTGTGCGAAACGCCACTGCCGGCACTCATCAACTGCACGTCGCCAGGACGAATCACTGATCCGGTGCCCAGCGTGTCCTTGTGCTCCAGCGCACCTTCCAGCACGTAGGAAAAGATTTCCATGTTGCGGTGCGGGTGCTGGCCGAAACCCTTGCCTGCGGTTACCCGGTCGTCATTGATCACCAGCAGATCGGAAAAACCCTGTTCCTGCGGGTCGCTGTAGCCGGCAAAGGAAAAGGTATGGAAGGATTTCAACCAGCCATGATCGGCCGCGCCACGGTCGGAAGCTTTGCGAACATCGAGCATGATTCATTCTCCATCGGGTATCGACGCTGCACATTCAGCGATCGATCAAGTGAGACGAAGGTTACGGCTTATCGACTGTCGCAATAAGTAGCTGAAAGATGAATCACTGTCTCGCTGAGGTTGACAGTATCGGGCTGCGCGTTACGCTCCATGCAGAATACTTTTCTGCTCACCTTCGGGCCGCGACCATGAACCCTTTTGAAGACATGCGTATTTTCTGCCAGGTCATGGAGTCTGGCAGCTTCACGGCGGCGTCCGACAAGCTCGGCCTGTCCAAGCAATTTGTCAGTCGCCGCCTGATGCAACTGGAAGACCGGCTGGGTGTGCGCCTGCTCAATCGCTCGACGCGACGTCTGGATGTGACGCCGCTGGGCCAGAGTTATTATGAATCGGCCCAGCGCTTGCTGGCCGAGGTCGAACAGGTCGAGCAGGGGATTACCGGGCAGAACAACGAGCCACGGGGCACGTTGCGCCTGAGTGCGCCGTTGTCGTTTGCGGTCGCCCACTTGGGCTGTCTGCTGCCGCAGTTTTTACAGCGTTATCGCGATGTGGCGGTAGAGGTCGATTTGAGCGACCGTCCGGTGGACGTGATCAGCGAAGGCTATGACCTGGTGCTGCGCATCGGTGTGCTGGAAGACTCCAGCCTGATTGCGCGACGCATTGCGTCGATTGATCGGGTCTACTGCGCCAGCCCGGCTTATCTGGCCGAACGTGGCACGCCCCAGACACCTGAAGACTTGCACGGTCATGACTGCCTGCCTTATGGCCACGCTCGTCAGGTGCAGTGGCGTTTTCAGGGCGTGGGCAAGGCGTCGAGTCTGAGCGTCAGTGGCCGAATGCGCGCCAATAACGGCGAGTTGCTCAAGGATGCAGCCGTCGCCGGGCTGGGTGTCACCTACCTGCCGACCTTTATTGTCAGTGCGGCGCTGCATGACGGCAGTCTGGTCCGCGTGCTGGACGATCTTCGGCCTGAGCCGCTGACGCTGTCGGCGGTCTACCCGCAACACCGTCAGGCCTCGCGGCCGGTGCAGGCGTTTATCGAGTTTCTGCGTGAGCGTCTTGATTCAAATATCGAGCCGGGTGACCGGAAGAGCTGATCCGCAGGCGCACCTCACGCTGTGCTGCGCCTGGCAAAAGCCGCCTTGCCTGCGTTGGTCAGCACGGCGTCGTTCTGCGGCGTATGCACCCGGCCGCACACAACGTTGCGGTAATGCCGCTGCAGCGGGTTGTTGCGTGACAGGCCCGGGTTGCCTGAGGCTTCGATGGCCAGTTCCACGGCGCGTATCGCATTGCCGGTTACCAGAAACTTGATCTGTGCGGCATGACTGGCGCACGTGTGGCCCTGTGCCGCGGCTTGCAGCAGGCTCTGGTTGGCGAACAGCAGGGTGTCGATATGCCCGACCGTTTCCTGAAAGCGCGGCAGGGTCGAGAGGGCAGCCCCGAGATTGGACGGTGTGCGCTGTTCCAGCCATTGCACCAGCCAGTCGCGGGCGGAATGTGCGATGCCGTCGTAGACCGAGGACAGCAGCACCGCCATCCAGAGCATGCCCGAGCCGTCCAGCTCGGCATGGGGAGCGCTCCACGGGCTGACGCTGACGGCCTGTTCGAGCGGCACCAGCACGTTGTCGAATCTGACCTCATGGCTGCAGGTGGCGCGCATGCCCAGATGGTCCCAGTCTTCGATAATGGTAATGCCCGGCGTGTCCTTGTGAACCAGCCAGCTGCCGACCAGCGGGTCGGCATCATCGCTGCGTGCCCACACGGCGAACCAGGTCAGGCCGTGGCTGCCGGTGGAATAGACCTTGCTGCCGCTGATTCGCCAGCCTTCGCGGGTGCGGCGGGCGAGGGTGCCCGGCAGGCCGCCACGGGCAGGTGTGCCCAGGTCCGGCTCGACGCGCAAGGCGTTGATCAGCGCGCCGTCACGTACCGCCTCTTCAGCAACCTGCTCGCGCAGATGGCTCGGCCAGTTGCGGTTCTCTTGCAGGCGTGAGTGCTGCAGATACTGCATGACCAGAATCAACGCGGTCGAAGGCTCGCCTTTGGCCACTGCGCTGACGACTTGCTGCGCCCGCACCAGGTCGGCACCGCCACCGCCCAGTTCTGCCGGCACCGTCAGGCCAAGCAAGCCGTGGCTGTGCAGCAACCTGAAATTGGCATGAGGAAATGCTGCGCTGACATCGTACTGTTCGGCGGTTTCAGCCAGTGCTGCGGTCAGGCCTGCCAGCCGGGCAGTGAAGTCTTCGGCTGATTCCGGTGGTTCAGAGTGCTGACGAAGCGGGGAAAGTTTCATGCGGGTTCCTTTTCGCAACGGGTCTCAGGCGGTTATCGAACCATCAGGGGGCAGTCGCCTGGGCAACCTGCGCGCGCGCAGCATTGAAGCTTTTATCGAAGCCTGTCGACACATCGACCTGCCTGGTCAGAATGCCTTCGGCCAGGTAAGTGTCTGCGGTGTTTTGCAAGCCCTGAATAATGGTGTCGTCAATCGGCGTGCGTTGCATGTTCGTTGCCTTGGCAACGGCCAGATGGACCTCCAACGGCAGGCCAGTGACTTTCGCCTGTGCGGCGGCATACTCCTCGGGGTGCGTATTGGACCAGTCGAACGCACGTTCGACCCTGGCAACGAAATCATCCAGCTGGACGCGTTTGCCTTCGATGGCTTTGCTGGTTGCAGCGAGGTACAGGTGGTTGCTGAGCAGCTCATTGCCGCTGACCAGTACGCGATCATTGCTCTGGCTGATGGCAATTGTGGTGTACGGGTCCCACGTGGCCCAGGCATCGGCATCGCCGTTGACCAGCACCAGGCGTGACTCGCTGGGCAGCAGGTTGATGAAGGTGACATCGCGGGTCTTCAACCCGGCCTGTTGCAGGGCGCGGATTGCAAGGTAATGACCAATGGAACCGCGTCCAGTGACAATGCGCTTGCCTTTCAGATCGGCCACGGTCTTGATCGGCGAGTCTTTCGGCACCAGCACGGCGGTGGTGAAACGACCTTGCGCATGGGTGATGCTGACCACTTTCAAGGGCGCGCCTGCGCCGAGGGCGAACACGTAGGGCGCATCGCCCAGCGCGCCGATGTCCACGGCCTCGGCATTCAGCGCCTCACCCAGAGGCGCGGCGGAAGGGAACTCCGAGAACTGAATCTCATAAGGCACATCCTTGAGCTCGCCGGAGACCTGCAACAATGTTTTCAGCAGCGATTTCTGATTGGCCACCAACAGAGGCGCCAGCTCGGCAGCCAGCATCTGTTGACCTGTCAGCAGGCTGAGCAGTGCGCCCAGCAGCAGGCTTTTGAGCGGTAAAGGTGATTTGAAAAAAGGCAGCATTATCAGGTGTCTCCATTAAGTTGATTGTTGGCCAGACACTTGACGTTCCTCACGCGCCTGCGTGGAAGTGCCTTGGGTGACGCTCCGTGTGTCCATCAATGCGTGCCAACGCGAGCATCGGCACCGTCCTGCCACTTCAAATCACGTTAAAACCGTGTGTCCCGTCCCGGCCCAACTGGTCCACCAGACCATATTCCCAGTCCAGATACGCCTGCATGGCTTCGCGGGGCGCATCGGTGCCTTCATAAGGGCGGCGGTAGCGGTCGATGCGGGGCGAGGCCAGGCGCTGTTCGCCGTGCTCCACGGGCAGGCCGGCCTTGATCCAGCTGGCGGTGCCGCCTTCGAGCAGGAACACCGGCTTGTCGGTCAGCGCTTCGACGTCGGCCACGGCGAAACGCGCCAGACGACTGCTTGCGCAGGTCAGTACATAGCGCTCGGCGGCAGGCAGTTTTGCCAACGCGGTCTTGAGGTCTGCGCGCAGGGTCCACCAGGCGCCGGGGATGTGCTGCTTGACGTGATTGGCGCTGGCCGTGAAATCCAGCACCGCGACCTCGCCGTGCGTCAGCCAGTTGGCAAGGGTTTCGACGCTGATCGCCTCTACTTGTGGCGCAACAGGTGCGGGCGCGCTCCAGTCGCCAGACTCGCTGAAGTCTGCCGCGTTGAGATCATCGATGGCCCACACGTCCCAGCCCAGCTGTGCCAGCCAGGACGCTGTCATGTTGGCGCGAACGCCATCATCATCCAGCAGCGCAATGCGTGCGCCGCGTACGCTGGCGAAATGATCGGTTTCCTGCACCAGTTGGCCGCCCGGCGTGGAGCGCGCGCCAGGCCAATGGCCCTTGGCAAACTCTTCCGGGGTGCGCACGTCGAACAGGTAAGTGGTGCGCGACGCCTCGGCTTGCCAGCGGTGCAGTTCGTCGCGGCCGGCACGCTTGACCTTTGCCCGGTCGGCGACCCGGCGAGCATCGGCGCTGGCGGTTTCACGAGTGTCGTCGCTGACCGCCGCGAAGCGCCGGTTCTGGCCGTGGTCTAGCGTCTGGCCGGCCAGCAGCCAGCCGATCGTGCCGTTGCGCAAGGCGTGAACCTGATTGGGAAGGCCTGCATTGACCAGGGATTGAGTGCCAATGATGCTGCGCGTGCGGCCGGCGCAATTGACGATGATCCGGGTATTCGGCTCCGGTGCCAGCTCGCGCGCGCGCAGCACCAGTTCGGCGCCCGGCACACTGATGCCGCCCGGTATGCTCATGGTCTGGTATTCATCATAACGTCGGGCATCCAGCACCACCACGTCGGCATGGCTGTCGAGCAACGCCTTGACCTCTTCGGCGGTCAGCGAGGGCGTGGCGCGGTGATGTTCCACCAGTTCGCCAAACGCCTTGCTTGGCACGTTGACATCAATGAACAGCTCGCCCCCTGCTTCGCGCCAGCCCTGCAAGCCACCGTCGAGCAGTGTCACGTCGCTGTAGCCCCATGATTGCAGGCGTTGCCGGGCGATCTGCGCCAGTCCTTCGCCGTTGTCATACAGCGTGACGGCAGTGTCGCGACGGGGAATTCGCGCGAACACCTCCAACTCCAGTTTCGACAGCGGAATGTTCACCGCAAACAAGGGATGGGCTTCGGCGAATGGCGCTTCCTCGCGGACATCCACCAGCGCCAGTTCCTGGCGGTCCAGCAACGCCTGACGAATCTCGACGAAAGATCGGACTGCGGATGTGGTCATGGGGTAACGCTCCCTGTGGGCTGATCCTGACGGGCCGTGGCAACGGCATTGGAGTAGCCGGAAATAAACGGTTTTTCGCTGCCGTCGAGTGCGTAGACGGCGCGCTTCACGGTGCCGATATCGGCGCCGTAGACATGAATGCTGATCGACACTTGATCGTCGAACGCGTTGCTGACCTGGTGAACATCGTTGCTGAGTGGCGACAATGCCTCGACCTGTCCGGGCTGCAAGCGGACTGCCGGGCCGCTGGCCACGAAACCCCCTTCGGGCGTGCGGGCATACCCCTGTGAATGCTCTGCGCCGCGCAGCATCCCGATCAGGCCCCAGACGCGGTGGTCGTGAATCGGTGTGCTCTGGCCTGGCCCCCAGACAAAACTCACCACCGAAAAGCGCTGCTGTGCGTCGGCATGCAGCAGAAATTGTTGATAGCGCTGGGAGGAGGGGACGGCGAACTCTGTGGGTAACCAGTCATTGTGGCTGACCAGTTGCGCCAGCAGCTTGCCGCCTCGCCGCAACAGATCGCTTTCGTGTGGCTCGCTGCCGATCAGTTGCGCCAGCGCATCAATGAAGGCCCCGAGCCGCTCGGGGTGTTGTTCAGGGAGTCTTCGCCGGGTCATGTCCATTTCCTGATCGGGTAATGGCTCGATATAAGCATAATATTGCTATTTAATATGCTATTTTTTAATGATTAGGTTATAACAAAAACGTCTTTTGCTTTTTTTCGTGGACGCAGCGAATCTTGTACCGGGCTATTAATCGACGCCCGCTGGTACTATGCTTTTTGCCTATGTTGCCCTCTTATTTTTATGTGCGGTCCGAATGAAAATTGATGATATCGATGCGTTCGTTGCAGTCATTCGCTGTCAGTCGATCAGCCATGCGGCTGAGTCACTGGATCTGACCCAGCCGGCCATCACGCGCCGGGTGCAGAATTTCGAGCAGGCCCTCGGTGTGGAGCTGTTCGACCGTCACACCAAGCCGCTCAAGCCGACCCCGATGGGTCATCAGGTCTATCAGAAATGCCTGGCGATCCTGCGCGAGATGGATTCGCTGCGTGAACTGGTGGCCAGCGACACCCCGCCCAGCGGCCTGTTGCGCCTTGGCGTGCCACAGACCATTGGCGATGTGGTGTTGCTGGATGCGCTCAAGCAGTTGCGCGGCGAATTCCCTGACTTGCGTGCGCAGGTCAGCACTGGCTGGGGCAGCCACCTGATTGGCAAGATCGAAAACGGTGAGCTGGATGCCGCGGCAGCCTTATTCCCGGCGGGCAAGATCTTCCCGGAAAACATCATGGGGCAGTCCATCGGCAAGATGGAGCTGGTGGTGGTCTGTGCCAACGGTTCTGTGCCGAAAAAGCCCGGCAAGCTGGCTGACTGTTACGAGCAAGGCTGGGTACTCAACCCTGATGGCTGTGGGTTTCGTGCCGGTCTGCAACGCACGCTGACCGATCAGGGGTTGAGCATGAAGGTCAACCTGGAAACCTTCGGCACCGAGCTGCAATTAGGGCTGGTGGCTGACGGCATGGGGCTTGGCCTGGTGCCGAGGCCGCTTCTGGAGCGCAGCGTCCATCGTGAGCAACTGGCGGTGCTGCCGCTGAAAGACTTCAAACCGGTCATGGACCTGTGGCTGTTTTACCCGCGCTTTCTGGGCAACCTGCAAGTGCCGGTGGACGCCTTCGGTGCGTTGGTGGCCCGATCCCTCAAGCCGGTTTCAGCGGCGGCTTGACGGTGTCGTCGCGGGCAGGTTGTCCCTGATCGAGGCGCTCGCTGCCCGCCTGCGCGTTCTGTCAGGCGACCTGTTCACGGGCCTGCTGCACACGCTGGGCGACCAGTTGGCGAGTCAGCGGGATCAGCTTTTTACCGTAATCAATGGCATCTTCCAGTGGGTCGAAACCGCGGATCAGGAACGTGGTGATGCCCAAGTCATAGTAATCCAGCAGCGCTTCCGCCACCTGCTCCGGGGTGCCGACCAGCGACGTGGAATTGCCTTGGGCACCGAGCAGCCCGGCGATACCGGTCCACAGGCGTTTGTCCAGGCGTGAACCCTGTGCGGCGGCGGCCAGCAGACGACGTGATCCTTCGTTGGGCGGTTCACGGCGCACAAAGCCGTTGCTCTCGGCCAATGCCCTGGCTTTTTCCAGAATGCTGTCGGCACGGGCCCAGGCTTGCGCTTCGGTGTCCGCCAGGATCGGTCGCAACGACAGGCTGAAACGAATGGTCCGACCATGCCTGGCGGCTTCGGCACGGACCTGTTTCACCACATCACGCACTTGCTCGTAAGTCTCGCCCCACAGCGCGTACACATCCGCATGCTTGCCTGCCACGGCAATCGCCGCGGCCGATGACCCGCCGAAATACAGCGGGATATGCGGCTGTTGCGGGGATTTGACCAGCGAGTGGGCGCCTTCGAACTGGTAGTAAGTGCCCGTGTGATCGAACGGCGTGTCGCGGGTCCACTCCTGACGCACCACGCTGAGGTATTCGTCGCTGCGGGCATAGCGCTCGTCCTTGCCGATGTGACTGCCGTCAGCACGCAGCTCTTTGTCATCCCCGCCGGTGATGATATGTACCGCGGTGCGCCCGCCATTGAAGACATCCAGCGTGGCAAACTGCCGCGCGGCGACCGTCGGAGAGATAAAGCCGGGGCGATGCGCGACGAGAAATTTCAGCGTGTGGGTGACGCTGGCGGCATGCGCAGCCACCAGCGTGCTGTCCGGGCTGTTGGAGTGGTAAGCGATCAGCGCCCGATCAAAGCCGGCGTCTTCATGAGCCTTGGCCACCTTCTGCACGTAGTCGGGCTGAATGGTTGCGCCACTGCGTGGATGGATTTCAGAACCGGGTTGCGTGGCAATATAGCCAATGAATTCGATGCTCATGAAAACTCCTGCCAAGGGTTGAGGTCCGTTCGACCGTGTTGACAGGCACCATAAAGGCAATGAGCAGGCGCTGTGAAATTCGATTTCGGTCTAAGTTAATTATAAAAAATATGCATTATCTGGCGGGTTGATAATTAAAGTTTAATGCGGCGATACTGAGTGGCTACAGCGCACCACTCCTGCTCGTTGATCCGGTGCGTGGCGAGTATGATGTGGGGTATTTGCTGGAGAGGACGTTCATGACTGCCGAAAAGCCCGAAGTCATCATCACCTATTGCATTCAGTGTCAGTGGTTGCTGCGCGCGGCCTGGCTGGCTCAGGAATTGCTCAGCACTTTCAGCGACGACCTTGGCAAGGTGTCTCTGCAGCCGGGCACCGGGGGCGCGTTTCGCATCACCTGCGACGGTGTGCAGCTTTGGGAGCGCAAAGCCGATGGCGGTTTTCCCGAGGCCAAAGTGCTCAAGCAGCGCGTCCGTGACCAGATCGACCCGGCACGTGACCTCGGCCATAACGACCGACGCACACCCGACAGCCCTCAGTCATAGGCGTCGCTGTCACGACATCGCCATGCGCGTGTCACATTCAGTTAACCGGCATGCTCCACTCTCTTCAAAACCATGCCGGAGGTCGTCCCATGAGCAGTGCCCAGCTCGCCACACCCAGTCGCAAACAACGTGTGCGGACGTTATGGATCTCCGACGTTCACCTTGGCACGCGCGATTGCCAGGCCGAGCACTTGTCGGCGTTTCTCAAGCGCTATCAGGCTGACAAGGTGTACCTGGTGGGCGACATCATCGACGGCTGGAAGCTGCGCGGTGGCATGTACTGGCCTCAGGCCCATACCAACGTGATCCGCCGCCTGCTGACCATGAGCAAGCGCGGCACCGAGGTCATCTACGTCACCGGCAATCACGACGAGTTTCTGCGCCGTTACTCGAAGCTGGTGCTGGGCAACATACAACTGGTGGACGAAGTCGAACACCTGACCGCCGACGGCCGACGCTTTCTGGTCATCCACGGCGACCAGTTCGACGTGATCACCCGTTATCACCGCTGGCTGGCGTTTCTGGGCGATTCAGCCTACGAATTCACCCTGACCCTCAATCGCTGGCTGAATCACTGGCGCGCCAGGTATGGCTACGGCTACTGGTCGTTGTCGGCGTACCTGAAACACAAGGTCAAAAGCGCCGTGAACTTCATCAGCGACTTCGAGGAAGCCATCGCCCACGAGTGCGTGAAGCGCGGGCTGGACGGCGTGGTGTGCGGGCATATTCACCACGCTGAAATCCGTCAGGTGGGCGGTGTGGAATACCTCAACTGCGGCGACTGGGTCGAATCCTGCACGGCCCTGATCGAGCACCTGGACGGCAACATCGAACTGTTCCGCCTGGCCGATGCGCACTTGAAGGCGCAGCAGGTAGCCGAGCAGGAACCGCTCAGCGAGCCGGTCGCCTGAGCCGGACGGCGTTAAGCAGATGCTCTTTAAAAAGAGACTTTGCCGAGCAACATGTCACGGTACATCACGAAGTCGCCGAGCAGGCTGTAGAACGGATGCCTGAACGTGGCCGGCCGGTTTTTCTCGAAAAAGAAATGCCCGGCCCAGGCAAAACCGTATCCCGCGACCGGCAACAACCACAACAACCCCCAACGGCCACTGCCCACACCGAACGCCAACAGAAAAATCACCAGCGACGTGCCCACAAAATGCAGGCGCCGGCTGGTACTGCTGCTGTGTTCAGCCAGGTAGAAGGGATAAAACTCGGCAAAGCTTGAGAAACGCTTGATGGTATCCACGGCGCACACTCTCGTGTTTGTTCTTGTTGTTATACACAAATTTAGCCGATCGTCGTGCCGATGTGGAGTATTCGAGTCGTGCTCATATTGACGACTATCGTGCCAATGCTCCGCGTTGGCATGCAGTTCGTGACGCTCTGCGTCACAAATCTCCCGTGCAAAACAATCTCAAGCCTTGCCCGCAGCCGCTGCCAACGAAGTGCTTTTCGAACGCGATGGCACTGACGACGCGACCCCCGGATCAGTGACAGGGCGAAGGAACCCGACGAAGTCGGGCCGAAAACGGAGCCCAGGGGTTTGCCTGCTTTAGCCCCATCAAAGTCACTCGCCGAGGGGCGAAAAAATGACTCAAGTCGAGTCTGAATCTCACTGAGTCGCAGAACTGTGTGACGCAGAGCGTCACGACATGCATTACCACGCGGAGCGTGGGAACGATAAAAGCGTCGCCCGGTCCGCTCCCGCGCCAAGCCAGACCTCAATGCCGCCAGAACGCCGGTACGCACAGCACCAGCACGGTAATGATTTCCAGCCGCCCCAGCAGCATGCCGCCTGACAGAATCCACTTGGCTGCATCCGGCAGCGTAGAGAAGTTGCCCGCCGGACCGATTACTTCGCCCAGCCCTGGCCCTACGCCAGACACAGTGCTGGCAGCGCCGGTCAGCGCGGTCATCCAGTCCAGCCCGAGCAGCGACAGCATCAGTGCGATCAGGCAAATGGTGATGGTGAAAAAGAACGAAAAGGTCAGGATCGAGCGGACAATTTCGTCGTCCAGACGGTGGCCGTTGTACTTCTGCTTCATCACTGCACGCGGATGGATCAACTGATTGAGGTTGGTCTTGAGCAGAATATAGGCCACCTGGAAACGGAAAATCTTCACGCCGCCTGCCGTCGAGCCGGAACACCCGCCAATGAAACCCAGATAGAAGAACAGCATCAGCGAGAAGTTGCCCCACAGGCTGTAGTCGCCAAGTGCGAAGCCTGTGGTCGTCACCACCGACGTGACGTTCAGTGCGACATGGCGCAATGCCTCGGTCCACGGCAGGTCGGTGGTGTTGGCGTACCAGACTGTCATCACCAGCCAGGTGATCAGCAACAGCCCGATCAGCCCCTGCACCTGCTCATCCTTGATCAGCGCCTTGCGGTTACCGCGCAGGGTGGCGACATACAGCGTAAACGGTAGGCTGCCGAGGATCATCACGACAATGGCGACCCAATGCACGGCCGGCTGCGGCCATTTCGCCAGCGACAGGTCGGAGGTGGAAAAACCGCCCGTGGAAATCGCCGACATCGCGTGGTTGATCGCATCGAACAGGCTCATGCCTGCCGCCCAGAAGGCCAGACTGCCCAGCGCGGTAAACCCGACGTAGGCCAGGACAATGAACTTGGCCACCATGTGCGAGCGCGGCATGACTTTTTCCGAGCGGTCGGAAGATTCGGTCTGGAACAGGCGCATGCCCCCGATACGCAGTAACGGGAGAATGGCCACCGCCATACCGATGAAGCCGATTCCTCCGAGCCAGTGGAGCATCGAGCGCCAGATGAGAATGCCCGGCGACATGCTGTCCAGATGGCTGAGCACGGTCGAGCCAGTGGCGGTAATGCCAGACATGCTTTCGAAGAAGGAGTCTGTGTAGCTGATGTGCTGGGTCAGCAGAAAGGGCAGGGCGGCGAAGATGCACACCACGATCCAGCTGGAAACCGTGAGCATGTACATGTCCCGCGGGCGCAGCTGGACGTTGTCGGGGCGTCCGGGCACCACCAGCGCCAGCCCGGCGATAAAGGTAATGGCGCTGGCCCACAGAAACTCGCGCAGGTCTTCGAAACGGTCATAGATGACCAGCGTCACCATCGGCACGATCATGGCCACAGCCAGGGTAATCAGGAAGATGCCGATAATGAAACCGATGATGCGAAGGGTCGGCAACGACATGAATGGCTCGGGCAGGTATCAAGGAAAGGCGCCATTCTACCTGTGCTTTGTGCCATGTAAACCGGCACTGGCGGGCGGAAAGCTCGACACGGAGGGTAAGGATTTGCCTGTTATGCTCGTTATTGACCGTAAACAGACTCTAAACTGTCAGATCACTTTTCAAGGAGACCGTCCATGCAGGCGCTCGACGTTTTGCTCAATCGCGTATCGGTGCCACGACTGATCGACCCGGCCCCGGACGCGGCGCAGCGGGAAATCATGTTTGGTGCCGCCTTGCGTTCGCCCGATCATGGCCAGTTGAAGCCGTATCGTTTTCTGACTGTCGAAGGCTCGGCCCGCGAGCGCATGGGCGAGTTACTGGTTGAAGCGCTGCAGCAAAGCGGCAACGAAGTCACCCCGCAGGCGCTGGAAAAAGCCCGTCTGGGGCCGCTGCGTGCGCCGCTCGTGGTGGTGGTGATCGCCCGTTTGCAGGACCATTTCAAGGTTCCGCGTTCTGAACAGTTAATCACCGCCGGTTGTGCGGCCCACGGCGTGCTACTGGCTGCGTATGCGCTGGGTGTCGGTGCGGTCTGGCGGACGGGTGAGCTGTCTTATGCGCCGCAGGTTGCCAAGGGCTTCGGGCTTGAAGCGGGCGAAGAAGTGATCGGTTTTCTGTACTTGGGCACCCCGCTGAACCCACCGCGTCAGGCCCCGAAGGTTGATGCCGGTGAGTTCGTCAGCGAGTGGCAGGGTTAAACCGACGCAGAATTGACCGGTTCGAGCGGCAGGTCGAGCGTCGCGATGAAACCGCCCTCAGGGTGATTGCCCAGAATCAGACTGCCGCCGTGCCGTTCGGCCGCGCGCTTGGCAATGGCCAGGCCCAGGCCATGACCCGGCGCGGTCTGTCCGGGGGCGCGATAAAACGGTTCGCCCAGTTGTGAAAGGTGTTCTTCTGCAACGCCCGGGCCGTGATCGCGAACACTCAGGCGCACATGGTTGCCAACCTGAACCGCCTGCAACTCAATGCTCTGCCCTGGCGCATTGAAGCGCAGGGCGTTGCGTAACAGGTTATCCAGCGCCCGCTCGATCATGTCCGGCCAGCCGCGCAGTTGCAGCGCGTTCTGAACCTCGACCTGAATGTTCTGCTCGACACCGTCCAGGTGCGTGTCGTTCTTGAGCCGCTGCAACAGCGCGTTCAAGTCCACAGGCTCCGGGCCGCCGAAATCCGCATCCAGCCGCGCCAAGGCCAGAATTTCACTGATCAGCGCTTCCAGCCTGTCGCATTCACGGCCCAGGCGCGGCCACAGCCGCTCACGCTCGGCAGGTTCTGCACGTTCGGCCAGCGCCAGCGCAATTCGCAGTCGGGCCAGCGGTGAACGCAGTTCATGAGACACGTCGCGCAACAACTGACGTTGACTGCCAATCAGACTTTGCAGACGCGCGCCCATGCGGTTGAAATCGGTGGCCAGCACGCCGAATTCATCCCGACGATTGGCCAGTTGCCCAAGGCTTTGCTGTTGATAGCTGGTCTGCCCCAGATCATGCACCGCGCCGCGCAGGCGGTTCAGCGGGCGAGTGATCGACAGCGTTACAAACAGGCTGAACAGGGTCAGGACCACCAGCGCGATACCCAGGGCGCTCAGTGGCCACATCAGGCTTTGGCGATGCCAGGCATCAAGTTCCGGGTGCGGCACGCGGTAGATAAACAGATAGGTCTCGCCGGTCTTCGGGCTGCTGTATTCGGTGGCCAGACGCCGCCAGGGTAATTTGCGCCCTTGATCCTCGTCGGCCTGTTGCCGGGCTTCCAGCGCTGCGGCGCGTGGCGGGAAAGTGCCACGCACCACGGGTTCGCCGCTGTCGCTCAGTACCTGCACGTCAATGCGGTTACGGCGTTTGATGTCCTGCAGAAATTCCTGCGCGTTATCCGCGCCCTTTTCCTCGAAGCGTTGCGTCCACTGTTCCGGCAGCGTGTTGAGCACCGGATGACGATTGAGGATCCATGCGTCCTGATTGAGCATGTGCCCTACGAGTATCGACAGGCCTCCCACCAGAGCAATGGCCAGCCAGAAACTGGCCAGGATTCGCCAGAACAATGAACGCACCGGATTTCCTCGATCTGAATAAAAGAAGCCCGGCATGCGTGTGCATGCCGGGTTCGTTTCAACCCACCGGGCCAGAGGGCTCGACGGTTATAGTGCTTTTGCTGCTTTTGCCGCTTTCCAGGCCTTGAATTCAGCCCATTCGGCGCGGCGCTCATCTTCTCGCTTCTTGATTTCGTCGAACTGCTTCTGCTGATCAGGGCGAAGCAGGGCGCGAACCTCGCTGTCTGTCTTGGAGCGCTTGGCTTCGATTTCGTCCCGCATTGCCTTCTGGTCCGCAGCAGGCATCTTGTCCAGGTAGCTTTGAGTGATTTCGCGGCGCTCATGTTTCTGCTCGCGCATCAAACGGTCGATCTGCTGACGCTGCTCGCGGGTCAGGTCCAGCTCGGCCATGGGGCCCATCGGGCCTGGGCCCCGACGCATTTCCGGACCTGGGCCACGGTCATCACGATCAAGACGCATGGCGGGTGCGTCAGCGTCAGGGCCGCCTGGTGGAGGCGGCGGTGGCGCGGCCATCACAACGGTAGGCAGAGCAGTTGCGAACATCAAAGCGATCAGGGTCTTGCGCATGGTGTATCTCCTTGTCTCTAGTGCGGCTCGATGCCGATGAGCCCAGTCTAGGGAGATCAAGGTCAAGCGCGGTCAGCGCTTGGTAAAGCTTGTGTAAGGGAAAAGCCGTCGCAAGCTTCAAGTGCGTGCTGTGACTTGCCGCTTGAAGCCGATTAAAGAGAGTAATAGTACCCGCGACTGCGCAGAGCGACGATGCGTGGCCGGCCATCGGCGTGCGGTCCGATCTTCTTGCGCAGGTTGCTGACGTGCATGTCCAGGCTGCGGTCGTACAGGGTCAGCTTGCGGCCCAGCGCCAGTTGCGCCAGTTCCTGTTTGTCCAATGGCTCGCCAGGTTGACGCATCAGCGCTTCCAGCAAGCGGCTCTCGGAAACCGTAAGGGTCAGTTCCTTTTCATCGACGCTGACCACGCCACGCATCGGGCTGAAGGTCAGGTCGCCCAGCTCAAGCTGGGTAGACGACGCAACCGGATGGCTGCGGCGCAGCACGGCGCGTAGCCGGGCCGTGAGTTCGCGGGGGTCGCAGGGTTTCGCCAGGTAATCATCGGCACCCAGCTCAAGGCCCAGAATGCGGTCCAGCGGTTCGCCGCGTGCCGAGAGCATGACCACCGGCAGGTCGGGGTGATCGGCGCGCAATTGCTTGAGCAGCTCCAGCCCGCTGCCATCGGGCAGCATGACATCCAGCACCACGGCAGCCGGGGCCGCTTCGGCCAGCGCCTGGCGCGCGCTGGTGCCGTCGTGGCAGGCGCGAACCTGAAAGCCTTCCTGGCTCAGCCAACTGCTCAGCAGCTCGCACAGCTCCTGGTCATCATCGATCAATAACAGCTCGCTCATGACTCACTCAATATAGGCTCTGCCGGGACGCAGCTCTGCATTCATCGGGAACCAGCGCTGCAGACGATGGGGTCAGGGCGCGGATCAGGGCAAAACCTGCTTGAACGGCTTGACCACGACAGCGGCGTAGACGCCTGCTGCAATGTACGGGTCCGCGTCGGCCCAGGCCTTGGCGGCGCTCAGTGATTCAAACTCGGCCACTATCAGGCTGCCGCTGAAACCGGCAGCGCCGGGGTCGTTGCTGTCGACCGCAGGGTGCGGGCCGGCCAGGACCAGACGGCCTGCATCCTTGAGCGCATTCAGGCGATCAAGGTGGGCAGGACGAACGCTCAAACGTTTTTCCAGCGAGTTGTCGACGTCAGTGGCGATGATGGCGTAGAGCATGTCAGTCCTCGGATTTGGTCGTATTGGGAGCGGTGTCGTGCAGGTGGCGTGACAGGTAGATCCCCTGGCCGACAAGGAACAGCAGGGTCATGCCGAGGCTGCCGAATACCTTGAAGTCGACCCAGAACTCTTGATAAGTGAACGCCACATACAGGTTGGCTGCGCCGCAGAACAGGAAGAAGATGATCCAGGCGATGTTCAGCCGGGTCCAGATGGCGGCCGGCAAGGTCAGTGCATGGCCCATGATGCGCTGGATCAGCGGGCGGTCACCGATGAAGTGGCTGCCGGCGAAGGCGACTGCAAACAGCCAGTTGACCACCGGTGCTTTCCATTTAAGGAAGGTTTCGCTGTGGAACGCCAATGTCAGGCTGCCGAACACCAGGCAGGCGACCAGCGTCAGCCACTGGCTTTTTTCCAGCTTGCGCTGTTTGATGTAGAGAATGCCGTAAACCACCACCGAACTGATGATCAGCATCGCCGTTGCACTGAAAATGCCGCCTACCATATAGGTATTGCCGAGGATATCCACGGCGCGCGGCTCGGTTTTATACACGATGAAAAACAGGAGCAGCGGGATGAAGTCGATGAATTGTTTCACAATGGCAGCCAGAAGCAGGATGTGGCGGCATAATAACAAACATCAATGAACACGAAAGCACCACTATGAATGTTGACCTGCATTGCCACAGCACCGCTTCCGACGGGGCGCTCTCGCCCACGGCGCTGGTAGCCCGTGCTCATGAAAACGGCGTGCGCGTCCTTTCACTGACCGACCACGACACCCTCGAAGGGCTTGAAGAAGCCCGTACGGCGGCGCATTCACTGGGCATGCAACTGGTCAACGGGGTCGAGCTGTCCTGTGTCTGGGGGGGCGCGACCATTCATGTGCTGGGGTACGGGTTCGACATTCAGGCCCCGGCGCTGACCGACGCCATCGCTCGTCTGCATGACGGACGCTGGCTGCGGGCCGAAGAAATCAGCCGTAAATTGGCGATCAAAGGTATGCCTGGCGCGCTGGAAGGCGCACGGGCGATCCAGCAGGAACTCGGCGACAGCGGTAATGCGCCTGCGCGTCCGCACTTTGCCGACTTTCTGGTGCGGGGCGGTTACGTCAAGGACCGCGCCGAGGCGTTTCGCAAATGGCTGGGGGCGGGCAAGCTGGGTGACGTCAAGCAGCACTGGCCCACGCTGGAAGAGACCGTGGCGACGTTACGCGCTTCGGGGGCCTGGGTCAGCCTCGCGCATCCTTCGCATTATGACTTTACCCGCAGTAAACGGCGTAAACTGGTCGGCGATTTCGTCCAGGCCGGTGGTCATGCCATCGAAGTGGTCAATGGCATGCAGCCTGCCGATCAGGTCGGAACCCTGGCCATCCTCGCCCGCGAGTTCGGTCTGCTGGT
The DNA here is from genome assembly GCF_002093745.1 of Pseudomonas graminis. Taxonomy (GTDB): domain Bacteria; phylum Pseudomonadota; class Gammaproteobacteria; order Pseudomonadales; family Pseudomonadaceae; genus Aquipseudomonas. The sequence goes on along the minus strand of NZ_MTSB01000013.1, from coordinate 122,171 downwards.
CTCTGCCGGCAGCGACTTCCACGGTCCGGGTGCCTGGGGCGAGATCGGCACCTACCGTCCCGTGCCGGAGGATCTGCCGCCTTTGTGGTGCAGATTCAAACATGAACAGCCTACTGCCGCCGTCTGAACAGGAAGTTACCGTGAGTCAATTTTTCCAGGTCCATCCGGAAAACCCGCAACCGCGCCTGATCAAACAGGCTGCGGAAATCATCAAGGCCGGCGGGCTGGTGGTCTACCCGACAGACTCGTCGTACGCGCTGGGCTGCCAGATCGGCGACAAGAGCGCTATCGAGCGTATTCGTCGTTTGCGCCAACTGGACGACAAGCACAACTTCACCCTGATGTGCTGCGACTTGTCACAACTGGGGCTGTTTGCCAAAGTCGACACGGGCGCCTTCCGCGCGCTCAAGGCGCACACGCCCGGGCCGTATACCTTTATTCTCAACGCCACCCGCGAAGTGCCGCGTCTGGTCCTGCACCCCAAGCGGCGCACCATCGGCCTGCGGGTGCCGAGTCATCCCATCGCCCAGGCATTGCTGGAGCAACTGGGCGAACCGCTGATGAGCGTCAGTCTGATCATGCCTGGTGATACTGTGCCGCTGAGCGATCCGTACGAAATGCGCCAGGTGCTCGAACACCATGTGGACCTGATTATCGACGGCGGGATAGGTGGCATCTCCGCGTCCACGGTTATCAACCTGTCCGAGGGCGAGCCGCAGATCGTGCGGGTCGGCTGCGGTGATCCCACCCCGTTCGGTGAACGCGCTTAATGACGGTTGTCGAGGCCGCAGACAGCCAGGCCGACGCCCAGCAGGAATTGCCGTTCGCGTTGGTCTATGGTCGCGCGGTCACGCAAATGCCGCTGGACCTGTACATCCCGCCGGACGCGCTCGAGGTCTTCCTCGAAGCGTTCGAGGGGCCGCTCGACCTGCTGCTGTACCTGATTCGTAAACAGAACATCGACATCCTCGACATCCCGGTGGCGGAAATCACCAAGCAATACATGGGTTACGTCGAGCTGATGAAAACCGTGCGCCTGGAGCTGGCTGCCGAGTACCTGGTCATGGCCGCGATGCTGGCCGAGATCAAGTCCCGTATGCTGCTGCCGCGCTCGGCGGAAATCGAAGAGGAAGAGGGCGACCCGCGCGCCGAACTGATTCGCCGGCTGCAGGAGTACGAGCGTTTCAAGGCGGCAGCCGAAGGCATCGACGCTTTGAAACGGGTGGGGCGCGATGTGATCGTACCGAAACTCGACGCACCCGAAGCCCGTGCGCGCAAGTTGTTGCCGGATGTCAGCCTTGAAGAAGTGCTGATGTCCATGGCCGAAGTGCTGCACCGGGGCGACATGTTCGAAAGCCATCAGGTCAGCCGCGAGGCGTTGTCCACCCGCGAACGCATGAGCGATGTGCTGGAACGGCTCAAAGGCGGCGGTTTCGTGCCGTTTGCCGAGCTGTTCACCGCAGAAGAAGGGCGTCTGGGGGTGGTCGTGACATTCATGGCCGTGCTTGAGCTGGTCAAGGAGTCCCTTGTCGAACTGGTCCAAAACGAGCCCTTTGCGGCGATCCATGTCCGGGCGCGAGCCGAGTAGAGCAAGAACACACCCATGAACCTCAACGAACCTCGCGAACTGGCCCCGTTGCTTGAAGCATTTCTGCTGGCCTCCGGAAAACCGCAGACGCTTGAACGGCTTTACGAGCTGTTCGAGGAGGGTGAGCGGCCCGAGCCGCCGGTGTTCAAGAAGGCGCTGGAAGTGCTGCGCAAGTCCTGCGAGGGCCGAGCCTTCGAACTCAAGGAGGTGGCCTCGGGTTATCGTCTGCAGATTCGTGACCGGTTTTCGCCGTGGGTCGGACGGTTATGGGAAGAGCGTCCGCAGCGTTACTCTCGCGCCATGCTGGAAACCCTGGCGTTGATCGCCTATCGCCAGCCCATCACCCGTGGAGAGATCGAAGACGTGCGTGGGGTTGCGGTCAACAGCCATATCGTGAAGACGCTGCTGGAGCGCGAGTGGATTCGGGTCGTGGGCTATCGCGATGTGCCGGGCAAACCGGCAATGTTCGCCACCACCAAAGGCTTTCTCGACCACTTCAACCTCAAGAGCCTGGACGAACTGCCGCCGCTGGCTGACCTGCGGGAGATGGAAACCGAGCCGGTCATGGACTTCGAAGAAGCCCCCGTGCCTGCGCACCTGCAAGCCCTGGCCGACGCCAGCCTCGACCCGGACGAAGCCCCTGAAGCCCCGCGCGACGAAACCAGTTTTCGCAGCCTGTTGGTGGAACTCGATTCGATGGAACAGGGCCTCAAGACCGACTTCGACGACCTGTTGCGCGCGGAGCCAGAGGCTGAGGATGAGGACGGCGAGGTCTGATTCTCGTGCCTGCGCTCCAGTGTTACACACACGTCTCAAGAGGCCCGTAGAGCGGCGCGGGGCATAGGGACCTGGCTCGCGAAGGCTGACATAAATCATCGGCGCCCATACGGGCCTCTTCGTGAGCAAGCTCACTCCCACACTGTACATAGACCCCGTGAGAATCTCCCACACCATACATAAAACCTGTGGGAGGCTGGACTGACAGGACATAGATCATTGGCGGCCATACGGGCCTCTTCGTGAGCAAGCTCACTCCCACACCGCACATAAACCTTGTGAGAGGCTCATTCCCACACTGTACATAAACCTTGTGAGAGGCTCACTCCCGCGCCGTACATAAATCCTGTGGGAGCGAACTTGTTCGCGAAGAGGCCGGCATGATCGCCGAAAATGCGTCGTCTGAAACACCGTCTTCGCGAACAAGCGAAGCGTCGCCCGGTTCGCTGCCACGGCCTTCGGCCAGAATAAAAAACAGACGTGTGTATGGACTGAGCGCCGGGGCGTGCCGAACGATATTCTCTGACGGTCGTGTCAATGCTTCGTGAACATCGGTCGAATTCGTTCGCCACCCCACGGTCACATCTGATACCCCACGCCATGAGAGCCGCTGCCGATGAGTTCGACCAAGAACCCCTGCATCAGCCTGTGCAAATTCGATGATGACATTTGCCTGGGCTGTGGTCGCAGCAAGCGGGAAATCAAGGCCTGGAAGAAGCTGGAAAAGGACGACAAGCGCACGGTGCTCGAAGAGTCGGCCAAGCGCTTGGCGAAGCTCAAGACCGCCGGTCGTAAAAAGAAGAAGTGATGCCGGCTATTACCGCTGCCGCTGGATGCTTAATCCGCCGCGGAGGCGTATGATGGTCGACCGTCGGCGATCAGTGATCGCCCGGGCTATCAAGTATTTCGCCTTGCCGCGCTCCACCGCGCGCCGGGCACAGGTCTCGCCGGTTCTCGGCCAGCCCTGATTCGACACACCGGGAGGTGCCCAGATGAGTGAAAAAGACAAGCAGGACAGCCAGGAAATCGGACCCGCAGGCGAAAAGCTGCAGAAGGTTCTGGCGCGCATTGGCGTGGGTTCGCGCCGTGACGTAGAAGCCTGGATTACCCAAGGCCGTATCAAGGTCAACGGCAAGGACGCGACCCTCGGTCAACGCGTCGACCTGCATGACGCCATCAGTGTCGATGGTCGCGTCATCAAGCGCGAAGAAGCCGCCGAAACGGTTCGCCGCGTGATCATGTACAACAAACCCGATGGCGAAATCTGCACCCGTGACGACCCGGAAGGCCGTCCGACCGTGTTTGATCGTCTGCCGCGCCCTAAAGAAGGCCGCTGGATCAACATCGGTCGTCTCGACATCAAGACCACCGGGCTGCTGATGTTCACCACCGACGGTGAACTCGCCAACCGATTGATGCACCCCTCGTTCGAGATGGACCGTGAGTACGCGGTTCGTGTGCGTGGCGAAGTCGATGACGACATGCTGCTGCGTCTCAAGAACGGCGTGATCCTCGAAGACGGTCCTGCCCGTTTCACCGATATCCAGCAGGCACCGGGCGGCGAAGGTTTCAACCACTGGTATCACTGCGTGGTGATGGAAGGCCGTAACCGCGAAGTGCGTCGTCTTTGGGAATCCCAAGGGCTGGTGGTCAGCCGCCTGAAGCGCGTGCGTTACGGGCCGGTGTTCCTCAACTCCGACCTGCCGATGGGTCGCTGGCGCGAAATGAGCCAGTACGAAGTCGACATTCTGGCTGCCGAAGTCGGTCTACAGCCTGTGGCTCAGCCGCAGATGAACGCCAAGACCAAGGACAAGATGGAGCGTCTGCAGCGCCAATCGTCCCGCCCGTTGGGCAAGGGCGAGCGCGTTGTTCGTACCCTGCGTCCTGCTGTTGGCGCCCCGACCGGCGACCGCGCACCGCGTCAGCCGCAGATTACCGGCAGCGAGCGTGATCGTCCGCGTGGTGGTGATTCCACTCAGCGTCCGTCGCCGCGCAAGGACTCGGGCAAGCCCGGTTCGCGTGCGCCGCGCCCGGCCGACAACAGCCGTGGCACACCGGTCGCCGAGCGCCCGAGTGACATGAACAAGCGTCCGGCCAAGCCTGGACCGAAGCGTGTCGGCATCAAGCTGGTCAACGACGATGCGCCCTCCGGCAAGCGTCGTGGCCCACCGGCAGGTTCAGGTCAGCGCCCTGGCTTCGGTCGCCGCAAGCCTGAGTGATTGCGGGATGTGACTGCACGGCAACGCCAGCCCCTTGGGGCTGGCGTTGTTGTTTCTGGACGTGTGTAAAACGTTGTCACACAGCCTGCAGGCATCATTTTCCTGTTTTGAACCTATGCCTGACCGCAGGTGTACAATGCTGCGCTTTTTTCTGTGAATCATTGCTGTTCAAGACGCTGGGCCACGCGCTCAGTGCGCTGCAGTTCTGTTGCGCCACAAGCGCGACAGGTCCTTTTTCGTCACAGAACAAGAACAACCAGGTGGCTATCGAATGAGTGAAACAACCGCCCCGTCAGGCGAATTGAAACGCGGTCTGAAGAATCGGCACATCCAGTTGATCGCGCTCGGCGGCGCCATCGGCACCGGCCTGTTCCTGGGTTCGGCTGGCGTATTGAAATCCGCTGGCCCCTCGATGATTCTCGGCTATGCCATTTGCGGCTTCATCGCGTTCATGATCATGCGCCAGCTGGGCGAGATGATCGTCGAAGAGCCGGTGGCCGGTTCGTTCAGCCATTTTGCCCATAACTACTGGGGCGGTTTCGCCGGTTTCCTGTCGGGCTGGAACTGCTGGCTGCTGTACATTCTGGTCGGCATGTCCGAGCTGACCGCCGTCGGCAAATACATTCATTACTGGTTGCCGGATATCCCGAGCTGGGTGTCGGCTGCGGCCTTTTTCGTTCTGATCAATGCCATCAACCTGACCAACGTCAAGGTCTTCGGCGAGACCGAGTTCTGGTTCGCGATCATCAAGGTGGTGGCGATTATCGGCATGATCGCGCTGGGCAGCTACATGCTGGTCAGCGGCAGCGGTGGCCCGCAGGCGTCGGTCAGCAACCTCTGGGAGCATGGCGGGTTTTTCCCCAATGGCGTCGGCGGGTTAGTGATGGCTTTGGCGATCATCATGTTTTCGTTCGGTGGCCTGGAAATGCTTGGCTTTACCGCTGCCGAGGCCGAACAGCCCAAGACCGTGATCCCCAAGGCGATCAATCAGGTCATCTATCGCATCCTGATTTTCTACATCGGCGCATTGGTGGTGCTGTTGTCGTTGACGCCGTGGGACAGCCTGCTGGCCAGCCTCAACGCCTCGGGCGATTCCTACAGCGGCAGCCCGTTCGTGCAGGTGTTCTCGATGCTGGGCAGCGACACGGCGGCGCACATCCTCAACTTCGTGGTACTGACCGCAGCGCTGTCGGTTTACAACAGCGGCACCTATTGCAACAGCCGGATGCTGGTGGGCATGGCCGAACAAGGTGATGCGCCCAAAGCGCTGGCCCAGGTCGACAAGCGCGGCGTGCCGGTCAAGGCCATCTTCGCGTCTGCCGCTGTCACGCTGGTGGCGGTGCTGCTCAACTACTTCGTGCCGCAACAGGCACTGGAGTTGTTGATGTCGCTGGTGGTGGCCACGCTGGTCATCAACTGGGCGATGATCAGCTACTCGCACCTGAAATTCCGCCAGCACATGAACCTAACCGGGCAAGTGCCGCTGTTCAAGGCGCTGTGGTATCCCTATGGCAACTACGTCTGCCTGGCGTTTGTGGTGTTTATCCTTGGCATCATGCTGATGATCCCCGGCATCCAGATCTCGGTCTACGCGATTCCGGTGTGGCTGGCGGTGATGTGGGTGTGTTATCGGGCCAAAAACAGGCGTAGCGTTGTCGTGAATGCCGATACTGGCAAGTAAACGTGCCTATTCCAGAAAAGAAGATGCCGTGATGCTGGTGATTTCCAACAATGTCCATCTGCCGGACGCCGAGATCGAGTTGACTGCCATCCGTGCCCAGGGTGCGGGCGGGCAGAACGTCAACAAGGTATCCAGCGCCATGCATTTGCGCTTCGACATCAACGCCTCTTCGTTGCCGCCGTTCTACAAGGAACGGCTGTTGGCGTTGAATGACAGCCGGATCACCAGCGATGGGGTGATCGTGATCAAGGCCCAGCAATACCGCACGCAAGAGCAGAACCGTGCCGACGCGTTGCTGCGCCTGAGCGAGCTGATCGTCAACGCCGCCAAAGTCGAGAAGAAACGCCGCCCGACCCGACCGACCCTGGGCTCTAAAACCCGCCGGCTGGAGTCCAAGAGCAAACGCGGCTCGATCAAGGCCGGGCGCGGAAAAGTGGATTTCTGAGTACGACCGGCCCTTCAAGATCGGACGCAGAGCGTCCAGAACGGCGTTACCACGCTGGAGCGCGGGAACGATCATCGCAACTATCGTGCGGCGCTCCGCGTCGCATGCCGTTCCGGACGCTCCGCGTCCTCTTGACGACGTAGAGCGTCGCGACCTGCATTCCCACGCTGGAGCGCGGGAACGATCATCGCAACTATCGTGTGGCGCTCCGCGTCCTCTTGACGACGTAGAGCCTCACCACGCTCAAAAATGCATCGTTTGACCTACCATCTTCGCGGACAAGTCCGCTCCCACAAAAGCCAGGTTTTCGGGCTATTCAAGACTTGGATGTAACGCCAAGCGCTGGGAGCGGGAGGCATCACTGGCGCAACGCCTGTGCCTGCTTGTACAGATAAACACTCAGCCCCAGCCCGGTGAGGGACGCGAGCGCTGCAAACAAGAAGATCGAGACAAAGCCAAAGCCTGCGGCAATCGCGCCTGCCAGTGGCCCGGTGATGCCGATTGACAGGTCGATGAACAGCGAATAGGCGCCCACCGCAGCGCCGCGACTGGAGGCCGGGACCAGATTCACCGCTTCCACGCCGAGCGCCGGAAACACCAGCGAGAAACCGAAACCGGTCAGCGCCGCACCTGCCAGCGCCAGCTCAGGCGTCGGGGCGATCCACAGCAGCAATAACCCCAGACTTTCTACCGACAGGCAGACGATGGCCACCCGAAAGCCGCCCAGGCGGTTGATCAGGTTGCCGAACAATAAGCGCGCCGCGATGAAGCTGCCGCCAAACACCGTCAGGCACAACGCCGCATTCGGCCAGTGATTGCTCGCGTAGTACAGGGTAATGAAGGTCGCGATGGTGCCGAAGCCGATGCCGCCCAGCGCAAGCCCCATGCCGTGCGGAAAGACCCGTCCCAGCACATGCATGAAGGGCAGTCGTTCGCCTTGCACAATCGGCGCGGCCTGCTTGTGCCAGGTCAGGTATAACCCCAGCGCGCACAGCAGCATGATGCTCACGCCCACGGTCCAGAGGCCCAGTGAGTCGACCATCCACACGCCGAGAGGCGCGCCGATGGCCAATGCGCCGTAGCTGGCGATGCCGTTCCAGGAAATCACTTTGGCGGTGTTCTGTGCGCCGACCCGGCCGATCCCCCAGCCAATCGAGCCAGAACCCACCAGGCTTTCCGCGCTGCCGAGGATTACCCGGCCCATCAGCAGAATCACCAGGCTCGTCATCGGCCAGTCGTCGAGCCAGACCGGCACCAGCATGAACACGCCGCTCACGCCACACCCTGTCAGGCCGATCTGCACCGCCTTCTTGCTGCCCAGATTGTCGATGATGCGGCTCGTCCACGGTCGGCTGATCAGCGTTGCCAGGTATTGCACGCTGATCACCAGCCCGGCGATCACCGCGCCAAAACCCAGATCGCTGTGGACATAGCCGGGCAGAACGGCAAGGGGAATACCGATGTTCAGGTAACCAATGAAGGTGAACATCACAATGGACACGACTGTCAGGGTGACGGCCATCGGGGTTTGCGGCGTGGTGTGTTGTGTCTCGGGCATGGGGCAGGCTTTCATTCTGTTCGGGCGTGGCGTTCGAGCGGGCAGGGAAAACCCTTAGCAAGCTCTCGAAGTGCTCATCATACCGACGCATCTGGCGATGCAGGTGCAACAGATTGAAATAAACAGCCAATGAAGGGTTATTTGTTCTCGGGCGCTACAAGTTGAGTGGTCACGAGGGCGGCCAGTGCGTTTTCCTGAGAACCGAAGCGGGCGAGCAGGGCGCTCTGTTTTTCGGGGCTGAGCCTTGACCAGATCTCGATCATCTTCTCGGCGGTGCCGATCAGTGCGCTGGCTTGGGTTTCGGTGAAATCACTCATGAATCAGTGTCTGCCTGTTGCTGGTTTTTCAGGCGTATTGAAAATCGGCAAAACCCTTTTTCGATACGCCTGAAAACAATCGCCTTCAGTCTTTGCTTCCGGCTTTCTGGCTCTCTTGAGCCGAGGGTGCTGCTTTCATTGCGACAGGTTGACCAAGCTCTTGTTGAGCCAGAGTCGACTGCTGCGGTTCCTGTTGGCCTGGTGGGAAGTTTGGAATCTCATGCATCGTGATCGCTCCTCGCAAGGGGTTGCAGATAGAACCGTGCTTCAAAAAAGCATGCGCAGGATAACCCACTGAAAATGACAATCAGGATATTTTTTTACCCTCAATGGCCATCCTGCGAAACAAAATCGCTTTTTTACTGTCTCCGGCTTCGCCTTGCGAGCGTCAGACCGCGCCGTTTTACGGGTCGCAACGGCATTGCCGCTGCCCGTTTGCCCGCCAGAATTTATTTACGGCCTTCTGCACCTTTGGCCACTTCATCGGTACGTGCAGCCATGATGAAATCGTTGCGATGCAGCCCTTTGATCGAGTGGCTCCACCAGGTGACAGTCACTTTGCCCCATTCAGTCAGCAGCCCCGGATGATGGCCTTCGGCTTCGGCGATTTCACCGACTGCGTTGGTGAACGCCAGGGCGAATTTGAAATTCTTGAACAGAAAGACTTTTTCCAGCTGCATCACGCTGTCGCGAACTTCGATGTTCCAGTCAGGGATCTGCCTGAGCAATTCCGGCAGTTCGGCTTCGCTGACCTGTGGGGCGTCGGCGCGGCAGGCTTCGCAATGGGCTTGATTCAAAGTGGTCATAAACAGGCGTTCCTCTTTCAGATACCTGGCCGCGGTCAGGCCGCGTTGCTTTTAGGTTTGGGTGGGAATTTTGGCGCATGCAACCCCAACTGCATGCCTTGCTCGACCAGCGCCATGATGTCTTCCTGGGCCAGATCGAACAACCGCTTGAGGTTCGGCAAGACAAAGTACAGCGGTTGCAGAATATCGATCCGGTAAGGCGTGCGCATCGCTTCAAGCGCGTCGAAAGGTTGGTGCTCCGGGGCTGACGACAGGCTGTAAACCGCTTCTTTGGGCGAGGAAAGAATACCGCCGCCATAGATTCGCCGACCTTGTGGCGTATCGACCAGCCCGAACTCGATGGTCATCCAGTACAGCCGGGCAAGATAGACGCGCTGCTCTTTGCTCGCGCTCAGACCGAGTGTGCCGTAAGTGTGGGTGAATTCGGCAAACCACGGGTTGGTCAGCAGCGGACAGTGGCCAAATATCTCGTGGAAGATGTCGGGCTCCTGCAGGTAATCCAGCTCTTCTTCGGTGCGAATGAACGTCGCTACCGGAAACCGCTTGCTGGCCAGCAATTCGAAAAAGGTCTGGAAGGGGATCAGTGCAGGCACGCGCTCAACTTGCCAGCCAGTGGTCTCACCCAGCACCTTGTTGATCTCGCCCAGCTGTGGAATCCGGTCGTGGGGGAGGTTCAGTTGCTCGATTCCGTCCAGGTATTCCTGGCAGGCACGGCCTTCGATGACCTTCAGCTGTCGAGTGATCAGGGTGTTCCAGACGGCGTGTTCGGCTGCGGGGTAATCAATGAAGCCCGAAGCATCCGGCTCACGGGCAACGTAGTGCGTCTGGGTCATGCTGATCCCCTCGGAAGGCTGTTGTTATTGTCACGTCTCTGTGTGCAGGAATAACCCGGTTTTACGGCAAAGTCAGCGACCTGTGAGGCGCCATCTCGTCTTGTTTTCAGGTGTTTCGTAACGAAAACTTTACGAATGGCCTGATTGCGCTCTGGATTGCGCGTCCTGCACGCTCGGCAAGCGTCTTGCTGTAACGTATTGTTGACGGGCAAGTTAGCCAATTCATAAAAATCGAAGCTCACAGGATGGACCACTCATGCGCATCAAGGTGCATTGCCAGAACCGCATCGGCATCCTTCGCGACATTCTCGATCTGCTGGTCGCCTATGGCGTAAACGTGGCACGCGGTGAAGTAGGCGGCGAGCATGGCGACGCGATCTATCTGCACTGTCCGAACCTGATCAATCTGCAGTTTCAGGCGTTGCGTCCGAAATTCGAGGCGATTACCGGCGTGTTCGGCGTCAAACGGGTCGGGCTGATGCCCAGTGAACGCCGCCACATGGAACTGAATGCCCTGCTTGGAGCGCTGGAGTTTCCGGTGCTCTCCATCGACATGTCCGGCGCCATCGTGGCCGCCAACCGCGCCGCTGCGCAGTTGCTGGGCGTGCGTGTCGATGAAGTACCGGGTATCCCGCTGTCGCGCTACGCCGAGGATTTCGACCTGCCTGAACTGGTGCGGGCCAGCCAGTCACGCATCAATGGCCTGCGGGTCAAGGTGCGCGGCGATGTGTTTTTGGCCGACATCGCGCCGCTGCAATCCGAACACGATGACAGCGAAGCGATGGCCGGCGCGGTATTGACCCTGCATCGGGCTGATCGGGTCGGCGAGCGCATCTACCATGTGCGCAAGCAGGAGCTGCGCGGCTTCGACAGCATTTTCCAGAGTTCGAAGGTCATGGCCGCAGTCGTTCGTGAGGCGCGACGCATGGCCCCGCTGGATGCTCCGTTGCTGATCGAAGGCGAAACCGGCACCGGCAAGGAACTGCTGGCCCGCGCCTGTCACCTCGCCAGCCCGCGTGGCCAGTCGCCGTTGATGGCACTCAATTGTGCCGGGCTGTCGGAATCGATGGCCGAGATCGAGCTGTTCGGCTACGACCCCGGCGCATTCGAAGGGGCGCGGGTAGAAGGCCGGCTCGGGTTGCTGGAGCTGACGGCGGGCGGAACACTGTTTCTGGACGGTGTAGGCGAGCTGAGTGCGCGTATGCAGGCCAAGCTGCTGCGCTTCATTCAGGACGGCAGCTTTCGTCGGGTCGGCAGCGATGAAGACATGTTCCTTGATGTGCGCGTCATGTGTTCGACGCAGGTCGATCTGTCCGAGCTGTGCGCCGCCGGGGCGTTCAGGCAGGATCTTTACCATCGGCTGAACGTATTGTCGCTGCACATTCCGCCGCTGCGTGACTGCCTGGACGGTCTTGAGCCGCTGGTGGAACATTTCCTCGATCACGCCAGCCGTCAGATCGGCTGTCCGTTGCCCGGCCTGTCGCCTGCGGCGCTCAAGCGCCTGAGCCAATACCATTGGCCCGGCAATGTCCGGCAACTGGAAAACGTGTTGTTTCAGGCCGTGTCGCTGTGCGAAGGCAGCAAAGTGCAGGCCGAGCATATTCGGTTGCCCGATTATGGTGGGCGCCATGACTTGACCGAGGGCGCTCTGGAAGGTGGCCTGGACGCCATTATCGGGCGCTTTGAAAAATCGGTGCTGGAGCAACTGTATGTGCAATATCCCAGCAGTCGCCAATTGGCAAAACGTCTGGGTGTTTCACATACAACGGTCGCCAATAAGTTGCGTGATCATCAAATAAGCAAAGGGTCTACAGCCGAGTAGCGATGGTCAGTCGAGTACAGGCCAATCCACGGCTGCATGCGCCTCGCCGTCAAACAGGCGAGGCGTTTGCATACGTGACAACAGCGCTGACCATCAGCCGTTGCTGCAGCCATTGCCCATCACCTGATAGCTCATGACGTGCCGTGCGCCTTCGGAGTCTTCGTAGACCATGCGCGCGGGCACCACTTCGCAGACATTGGGAATCTGGCTGATGGAGATCACCTTGGCGATGTCCAGATGGGTGCCGTAGGTGTATTGCTCGACACGGGCCTGTTGTGCGGCAACTTTGGTCTGTGATTCTTCGGCCACGGCAATGCTGCTGATACCGCACAGTGCCAATGCCATTATTAATGAAGCTTTCATTGCGGTTTACCTTTTTGAAAGTGAGCGCGTCCGCATCACGCTTTTGACGTCATGGGCGAGCGCTGATGAAGTGGTTTCCTGATCAGAACAACGCTGCGTGGGGGCAGCTGATGTTTGCCTTGCTGGCGGAGCGAATTCTAGGCCTGTTGCGAGGCCACATATATAAAGGCTTTGGATAAGCGCTTTTATCAAAATGGTAATAATCTAAAGCCGCGACACGCGTTGAGCGTCACGCGCGCGGCTTGTGGCTCAACGTCAGCCGCTCCGGTCCGCCGGTAATACCAACGTCGAATGGTTCCTCCGGGTGTGGCGGGATACAACGGGTGTATAAAACAACAACTATCCACCGAGGTAACCAAGATGAGTGCAGCTTCCCTGTACCCCGTACGTCCAGAAGTCGCAGCGACGACGCTGACGGATGAAGCGACCTACAAGGCCATGTACCAGCAGTCGGTGGTCAACCCGGATGGCTTCTGGCGTGAACAGGCTCAGCGACTCGACTGGATCAAGCCCTTCAGCGTCGTCAAACAGACTTCCTTCGACGATCACCGTGTCGATATCAAATGGTTCGCCGATGGCACGTTGAACGTGGCCTATAACTGCCTGGACCGCCACCTGGCCGAACGCGGCGACAGCCTCGCCATTATCTGGGAAGGCGACGATCCTTCCGAGCATCGCGAAATCACCTACCGCGAACTGCACGAAGAAGTCTGCAAATTCGCCAACGCCCTGCGTGGTCAGGACGTACACCGTGGCGACGTTGTCACTATTTATATGCCGATGATCCCCGAGGCTGTGGTCGCCATGCTGGCGTGCGCCCGGATCGGTGCCATTCACTCGGTCGTGTTCGGCGGCTTTTCGCCGGAAGCACTGGCGGGCCGTATCATCGATTGCAGCTCGAAGGTCGTCATCACTGCGGACGAGGGGCTGCGTGGCGGCAAGAAGACCGCGCTCAAGGCTAACGTCGACCGCGCCCTGACCAACCCGGAAACCAGCAGCGTGCAGAAGGTCATCGTCTGCAAACGCACCGGTGGCGAGATCGAATGGAACCGTCATCGCGATATCTGGTACCACTCGCTTCTGGAAGTGGCGTCCAGCACGTGCGCGCCGAAAGAGATGGGTGCCGAAGAGTCGCTGTTCATCCTCTACACCTCCGGCTCGACCGGCAAACCCAAGGGCGTGTTGCACACCACAGCGGGTTACCTGCTCTACGCGGCGCTGACCCACGAGCGCGTGTTCGACTACAAACCGGGTGAAATCTACTGGTGTACCGCTGACGTCGGCTGGGTCACCGGGCACAGTTACATCGTCTATGGACCGCTGGCCAATGGCGCGACCACGCTGCTGTTCGAAGGCGTGCCGAACTATCCGGACATCACCCGCGTGTCGAAAATCATCGACAAGCACAAGGTCAACATTCTCTACACCGCCCCGACCGCGATTCGCGCCATGATGGCCGAAGGCACCAAGTCGGTCGAAGGTGCTGACGGTTCAAGCCTGCGCCTGCTGGGTTCGGTCGGCGAGCCGATCAATCCCGAGGCCTGGGGCTGGTATTACAACACCGTCGGCAAGCAGAACTGCCCGATCGTCGATACCTGGTGGCAGACCGAGACCGGCGGCATTCTGATCAGCCCGTTGCCGGGCGCCACAGCCTTGAAGCCAGGTTCGGCCACGCGTCCGTTCTTCGGCGTGATCCCCGCGCTGGTGGACAACCTGGGCAACCTGATCGAAGGCGCGGCCGAGGGCAATCTGGTGATCCTCGATTCCTGGCCGGGCCAGTCGCGCACGCTGTACGGCGACCATGATCGTTTTGTCGACACCTACTTCAAGACGTTCCGGGGCATGTATTTCACCGGGGACGGCGCCCGTCGCGACGAAGACGGCTACTACTGGATCACCGGACGTGTGGACGATGTGCTCAACGTCTCCGGCCACCGCATGGGCACGGCTGAAATCGAAAGTGCGATGGTTGCGCACCCGAAAGTCGCCGAAGCTGCGGTGGTCGGCGTGCCGCACGATTTGAAAGGGCAGGGCATCTACGTTTACGTCACCCTCAATGCCGGTGAGGAGCCAAGCGACGCGCTGCGCACCGAACTGCGCAATTGGGTGCGCAAGGAAATCGGGCCGATTGCCTCGCCGGATTTCATCCAGTGGGCGCCCGGCCTGCCGAAGACACGTTCGGGCAAGATCATGCGCCGGATCCTGCGCAAGATCGCGACCGCCGAATACGATGCGTTGGGCGACATCTCCACCCTGGCTGATCCGGGTGTGGTGCAGCACCTGATCGACACCCACAAGACCATGAACGCGGCCTGACCGCCTGGTATCAAGCGCGCCCCGTCCGGTGAAAGCCGGGCGGGGCGCTGTTGTTTTCGGGCGGATTTATGTGTGTGAAACGGGATATATATCGAGTTGTTACGGGTTTACACGCCGGGTGCTTCATCGGGGGACGTTCTTCAGGCTTTTGTAGGAAAAGACGACGCATCTGCGTGTTTCATCAGTCATGTGGAACGCTGGGCTTGCCGGATTAGAAGGGTTTGCCAATAATGGGCGCGCTTTTTGCTGCGCTGACAGGTTGAACCTGCCTGGCTGGATCAGCAGAAAGATGCTCCGTCAATAGCGTGGAGCGGCTTTTCATGTGCTTCTGTAACTAGTTGTCGCATTGAAGAAATATCGACTTCGAGCCTGTCGTTAAAATGCCCGTCATTCGCCAAAGGTCTGTGAGCCGCCAAAGCGGTGTCACGCGCTTGACGTCGCTTTCCCCGAGATTGTCCTTTCGCACAGTGGGCGCTTGCTCACTTTGCCACTTGTCGTGCTTTACCGATGGAGTCCTGGAAATGAAAAAGCTCATGCTTATTGGTGCGATGGCGCTGTCCGTCCTCGCGCAGCCGATCTTCGCTGACGAAAAACCGCTGAAAATCGGTATCGAAGCGGCTTACCCTCCGTTCGCTTCCAAGGCACCGGACGGCAGTATCGTCGGTTTTGACTACGACATCGGCAATGCGCTGTGTGAAGAAATGAAGGTCAAGTGTACGTGGGTCGAGCAGGAATTCGACGGCCTGATCCCGGCACTGAAAGTACGCAAGATCGACGCAATCCTGTCGTCGATGTCCATCACCGACGACCGCAAGAAGTCAGTGGATTTCACTGGCAAGTACTACAACTCGCCAGCGCGCCTGGTGATGAAGGAAGGCACCACGGTCAGCGACAGCCTCGCCGAACTCAAGGGCAAGAAGATCGGCGTGCAGCGCGGCTCGATCCATGAGCGTTTTGCTCGTGAGGTTCTGGCCCCGGAAGGCGTGATCGTGACGCCGTACGGTTCGCAGAACGAAATCTACCTGGACATCGGCGCAGGCCGTCTGGACGGCACGGTGGCCGACGCAACGCTGCTGCAGGACGGTTTCCTGAAAACCGACTCCGGCAAGGGCTACGCGTTTGTAGGGCCATCGTTCACTGACCCGAAATATTTCGGTGACGGCATCGGTATCGCCGTGCGCAAGGGTGACAAGGCCAACCTCGATCGCCTCAACGCTGCCATCGCCGCGATCCGCGCCAACGGCAAGTACAAGGCCATTCAGGACAAGTACTTCGACTTCGACATCTACGGCAAGTAATTCACCGTCACGAGATGGCGCAAACAGGCCCGGCAGCGCGGCTCGCGATGAAACGGGACAGACCCTGGCTTGCGCCATTTTTTATTCCACGCTTGAGGACCGCACATCATGTTGAAAGGTTACGGAGCTGTCATCCTCGAAGGTGCCTGGCTGACGTTGCAGCTGGCCCTGTCGTCGATGGCTCTGGCGATCGTTCTCGGTCTGATCGGCGTGGCACTGCGCCTCTCTCCGGTGCGCTGGATCGCCTGGCTGGGCGATCTGTACAGCACGGTGATTCGCGGCATTCCCGACCTGGTGCTGATCCTGCTGATCTTTTATGGCGGTCAGGACCTGCTCAACCGCGTCGCGCCGCTGCTGGGCTTCGACGACTACATCGACCTCGACCCGCTGCTGGCCGGTATCTGCACCTTGGGCTTCATCTTTGGCGCGTACCTTTCGGAGACCTTTCGCGGTGCGTTCATGGCGATCCCCAAAGGGCAGGCCGAGGCGGGCATGGCGTATGGCCTGAGCAGCGGCAAGGTGTTCTTCCGCATTCTGGTGCCGCAGATGATTCGTCTGGCGATACCCGGCTTCACCAATAACTGGCTGGTGCTGACCAAGGCCACCGCGCTGATTTCCGTGGTCGGCCTGCAGGACATGATGTTCAAGGCCAAGCAGGCGGCCGATGCCACCCGCGAACCCTTCACTTTCTTTCTGGCGGTTGCGGCGATGTACCTGGTGATCACCAGCGTGTCGCTGCTCGCTTTGCGTTATCTCGAAAAACGCTACTCGGTAGGCGTCAGGGCGGCTGACCTATGATCTTCGACTACAACATGATCTGGGAAAACCTGCCGCTGTACTTCGGCGGTTTGCTGACCACCCTGAAGTTGCTGGCGATTTCCCTCTTCTTCGGGCTGCTTGCGGCGTTGCCACTGGGCCTGATGCGGGTGTCGAAAAATCCGTGGGTGAACATGCCGGCCTGGCTGTACACGTACGTGATTCGCGGCACGCCGATGCTGGTTCAGCTGTTTCTGATCTATTACGGGCTGGCGCAGTTCGACGCGGTGCGCGAGAGCTTCCTGTGGCCCTGGCTGTCCAGTGCGACGTTCTGTGCCTGTCTGGCGTTTACGATCAACACCAGCGCCTACACCGCCGAGATCATCGCCGGGAGCCTGAAGGCCACGCCAGCTGGCGAAATCGAGGCGGCCCGGGCGATGGGCATGTCGAAGGCCAAAATGTACCGACGCATCCTGCTGCCGTCGGCGTTGCGCCGCGCGCTGCCGCAATACAGCAACGAGGTGATCATGATGCTGCAGACCACCAGCCTCGCTTCCATTGTCACGCTGATCGACATCACCGGTGCGGCCCGCACGGTCAACGCGCAGTTCTACCTGCCTTTCGAGGCCTATATCACCGCAGGCGTTTTCTACCTGTGCCTGACATTCATTCTGGTGCGACTGTTCAAGATCGCCGAACGTCGCTGGCTGGGCTATCTCGCCCCACGGAAGGCCTGAAATGCAACGAATCGATCATGTATTGCCGTGGAGCACCCTCGGCACCGAACGCACGCTCAGTGTCTTTCGCTTCGGCACTGGCGAGCGCAAGGCCTATATTCAGGCCAGCCTGCACGCGGACGAGCTGCCGGGCATGCGCACCGCGTGGGAACTGAAAAAACGCCTGACTCAGCTGGAGCAGCAGGGCGCGCTCAAAGGCGTTGTCGAGCTGGTGCCAGTTGCCAACCCGCTGGGCCTGGGGCAGTTGTTGCAAGGTGCGCATCAAGGCCGTTTCGAGTTTGGCAGCGGCAAGAATTTCAATCGTGATTTCACCGAACTGAGCGAGCCGGTCGCCGAGTTGCTGGAAGGTCAGTTGGGCGATGATCCGCGTGCCAATACCCAGTTGATTCGTCAGGCGATGACCACTGCACTGGACCGTTTGCCCGCCGCGCAATCCGAATTGCAGGGCATGCAGCGCATCCTGCTCAAGCACGCCTGCATTGCTGACGTCGTGCTGGATCTGCATTGCGATGCCGATGCCGCGCTGCACATGTACGCGTTGCCGCAACACTGGCCGCAGTGGCGCTCGCTGTCGGCGCACCTGAATATTCAAGTGGCGCTGCTGGCCGAGGATTCCGGCGGCAGTTCCTTCGATGAGGCCTGCTCGCTGCCTTGGCTGCGCCTGTCGCGGATCTTTCCGCAGGCACAAATCCCGCTGGCCTGTCTCTCCACCACTATTGAACTGGGTGGTCAGGCCGACACCGGCAAACCGCAGGCCGAAGCGCACGCTGAAG
Organism: Pseudomonas graminis; assembly: GCF_002093745.1. GTDB lineage: Bacteria > Pseudomonadota > Gammaproteobacteria > Pseudomonadales > Pseudomonadaceae > Aquipseudomonas. The sequence goes on along the minus strand of NZ_MTSB01000013.1, from coordinate 103,882 downwards.
GTATTCTGGCGTTTTTGGCCGAGCAGGGTTTCATCAGTGGCGACTGGCCGCAGCCCGCTCACGACGCCTGCGAAGGCATGCCGTTCGAAGGCACCGAACTGATTTACGCGCCGCATCCCGGCGTGGTGACTTTTCTGCGGGCCGCAGGTGACTGGGTCGAGGTGGGCGAGCCGGTGTTCGAAGTCATCGATCCGCTGTCCGATCAGGTCAGTACCCTGTGTGCGAAGACGGCCGGTGTGCTGTTCGCTATCGAGCGGCTTCGTTACGCTCAACCCGGCTTCTGGCTGGCCAAAGTGGCGGGGCGCACCGCGCTGCGTCACGGACGTCTGCTCAGTGATTGACCGTTCTGTGGGAACCGAAAGCATGAACAAACTGGAAGTGCAGGATCTGCACAAGCGCTATGGCAGTCACGAAGTGATCAAGGGTGTTTCCCTGACCGCCAAAGCGGGCGATGTGATCAGCATCATCGGCTCCAGCGGCTCCGGGAAAAGCACCTTCCTGCGCTGCATCAACCTGCTCGAACAGCCCCATGCCGGCAAGATCCTGCTCAACAATGAAGAGTTGAAGCTGGTGCCGAACAAAGAGGGCGGCCTGAAGGCTGCGGACGCCAGACAACTGCAGCGCATGCGCTCGCGGTTGTCGATGGTGTTTCAGCACTTCAACCTGTGGTCGCACATGACGGCCTTGCAGAACATCATCGAAGCGCCGGTTCATGTGCTGGGCGTCTCGAAAAAGGAAGCGCTGGAAAAGGCCGAACACTACCTGGCCAAAGTTGGTGTTTCCCATCGCAAGGACGCCTACCCTGGTCACATGTCCGGTGGCGAACAGCAGCGTGTGGCAATCGCCCGCGCGTTGGCGATGGAACCCGAAGTGATGCTGTTTGACGAGCCGACCTCGGCACTCGACCCTGAGCTCGTCGGCGATGTGCTCAAGGTCATGCAGGGGCTGGCTCAAGAGGGCCGGACCATGGTGGTGGTCACTCATGAAATGGGCTTCGCCCGTGAAGTTTCCAACCAGCTGGTTTTCCTGCACCAGGGTGTCGCGCTGGAGCGTGGCAACCCGCGCGAAGTGCTGGCCAATCCGCAGACCGAGCGCTTGCAGCAGTTTTTGTCCGGCAGCCTCAAGTGACGATCGGCATCGCATAGCGATGCCCTTTTATGGCAGAACAGGTCATGCTGCGCGACGCGCGACATGACCTGGATGTTCCAGATCGAGCCTTTTTCCCGAGGCCCGGCTTTTGCGGCAATACGTAACGGATGTCCCAATGACTGCCCATCGAATAGGTTTCCTCGTCTGGCCTGGCACCAAAGCCCTGACCCTGGCGCTTGCCGAGGAAGCCTTGCGCGTTGCTCAGCGCGTACATCCTGAAGTGGTCTACGAATTGTCGTTTCTGCAGGCCGAAGCGGCCGAACCTGACCCGATTGCCGGTGGGTGGCAATTGCCGGGCGAGCCGTGGGCCGGGCAACTGGAGGGTTTGCAGAAGCTGTTTCTGCTGGCCGATGAGCCGCCTGCGTCCGTGGCCCCGGCGCTGAGCAGCGCGCTCAAGCAACTGGTGCGGTCCGGCTGTTCGATAGGCGGGCTGTCTGCCGGCGTTTATCCCTTGGCTCAGTTGGGCTTGCTGGACGGCTACCGCGCCGCCGTCCACTGGCGCTGGCAGGATGATTTCGCCGAGCGCTTCCCGAAGGTTATTGCCACCAGCCATCTGTTTGACTGGGACCGCGACCGGTTGACTGCCTGTGGCGGCATGTCGGTGCTCGACCTGTTGCTGGCGGTGCTGTCTCGCGATCACGGTGCCGAGCTGGCCGGTGCGGTTTCCGAAGAACTGGTGGTCGAGCGCATTCGTGAGGGCGGCGAGCGTCAGCGCATTCCGTTGCAGAATCGCCTGGGTTCCAGCCATCCGAAGCTGACCCAGGCGGTGCTGTTGATGGAAGCCAATATCGAAGAGCCGCTGACCACCGATGAAATCGCCCAGCATGTGTGCGTATCGCGCCGTCAACTGGAGCGGATTTTCAAGCAATACCTCAATCGCGTGCCCAGCCAGTACTACCTCGAACTGCGCCTGAACAAGGCACGGCAGATGCTGATGCAGACCAGCAAGTCGATCATCCAGATCGGCCTTTCCTGCGGGTTTTCGTCAGGGCCGCACTTCTCCAGCGCCTACCGCAACTTTTTTGGCGCCACGCCGCGTGAAGACCGCAACCAGCGACGCAGCAGCAGCCCGTTCGAGCTTTCACCGGTGCCTGCCGAGCGCGGGTGAGTGTCTTGTCACAACGCAAGTGCTGTGCCGACAGCGCTGGTCCAGACACTCATCTTCAATCCGTTTAAACTGCGCCTTTGTGACGCAATATGTCGCATTGCCGAAAACCTTGAAAAAACCCGGTTTTGCGCTGTAACAAGTTGTCGCCTGGCGGCAAGGCCGAACAGAATTCAGTCCTTACAATCTTCCCATCGCTCGCCAGTTTCAGGCAGGCGTTCCTCATCAGGAGACTCCGATGTCCGTTGAGCATGCTGCGGTGCAACGCGCCGATTTCGACCAGGTAATGGTCCCCAATTACGCCCCGGCCGGGTTCATCCCTGTGCGCGGTGCGGGTTCCCGGGTCTGGGATCAGGCGGGGCGCGAACTGGTGGATTTCTCGGGCGGGATCGCCGTCAATGTACTGGGCCACTGCCACCCGGCGCTGGTCGGTGCCTTGACCGAGCAGGCCAATAACCTCTGGCATGTGTCCAACGTGTTCACCAACGAGCCCACCCTGCGTCTGGCTAAAAAGCTGGTGGACTCGACCTTCGCCGAGCGCGTGTTCTTCTGTAATTCGGGTGCCGAAGCCAACGAGGCGGCCTTCAAGCTGGCGCGCCGTGTGGCGCATGATCTGCACGGCCCGGAGAAGTACGAAATCATCGCCGCGGTCAACAGCTTCCACGGTCGTACCCTGTTCACCGTGAGCGTCGGCGGCCAGCCGAAATATTCCGATGGTTTCGGGCCGAAGATCACCGGCATCAGTCATGTTCCGTACAACGACCTTGAAGCATTGAAAGCGGCTGTGACAGACAAGACCTGCGCCGTGGTGCTGGAGCCGATTCAGGGCGAAGGCGGCGTTTTGCCGGGCCAGCTGGAATACCTGCAAGGCGCGCGCAAACTGTGTGACGAGCACAACGCACTGCTGGTGTTCGACGAAGTGCAGAGCGGCATGGGCCGCAGCGGCCATCTGTTTGCGTACATGCATTACGGCGTGACCCCGGACATCCTCTCCAGCGCCAAAAGCATCGGCGGCGGCTTCCCGCTGGCAGCCATGCTGACCACTGAAAAGCTCGCCAAACACTTCGCCGTTGGCGTCCACGGCACCACGTATGGCGGTAACCCGCTGGCCTGTGCAGTGGGTGAGGCGGTGATCGACGTCATCAATACGCCTGAAGTGCTGGCTGGCGTGCAGCGCAAGCATCAGCAGTTCAAGACCCGTCTGGAAAGCATCGGCCAGCAATACGGTGTATTCACCGAAGTGCGTGGCCTGGGCCTGTTGATCGGTTGCGTGCTGTCCGAAGCCTGGAAAGGCAAAGCGAAAGACATCTTCAACGCCGCCGAAGCTCAGGACCTGATGATTCTGCAGGCCGGCCCCGACGTGATTCGTTTTGCGCCGAGCCTGGTGATCGAAGATGCCGACATCGAGGAGGGCCTGAACCGCTTCGAGCGTGCCATTGCCAAGCTGACGTCCTGATTCGAGTGCTGTCTCCGGCGCTGGCCTGACGGGCCGGCGCCGTACCTTTTCCTGCGTTGTGCAGCATTACGCTGCCTGGCGCGTTCATCAGAGCCGGTCGCAGACACCGGTCGATCTACAAGGAGTGGCACCATGCTGGTAATGCGCCCTGCGCAAATGGCTGATCTGGCCGAGGTTCAACGCCTCGCTGCCGACAGCCCTATCGGTGTCACGTCCTTGCCCGACGACGCTGGCCGTCTGACCGACAAGATCGGTTCGTCGGAGGCGTCTTTCGCCGCCGAGGTCAGCTTCAACGGTGAAGAAACCTATTTCTTCGTCCTGGAAGACAGCGAAAACGGCAAGCTGGTGGGCTGCTCGGGCATCGTCGCCTCGGCGGGCTATTCCGAGCCGTTCTACAGCTTTCGTAACGAAACCTTCGTGCATGCTTCCCGCGAACTGAAGATTCACAACAAGATTCATGTGCTGTCCCAGTGCCACGACCTGACCGGCAACAGCCTGTTGACCAGTTTCTACGTGGTGCCGGAACTGGTGGGCACGTCCTGGTCGGAGCTTAACTCCCGTGGCCGCTTGCTGTTTGTTGCCAGTCACCCCGAGCGCTTTGCCGATTCGGTGGTCACCGAGATTGTCGGTTACAGCGACGAACAGGGCGACTCTCCGTTCTGGGATGCCATCGGGCGCAACTTCTTCGACCTCAACTATGCCGCCGCCGAGCGCCTGTGCGGGCTGAAAAGCCGGACCTTCCTCGCCGAGCTGATGCCGCATTACCCGATCTACGTGCCCTTGCTGCCCGATGCTGCGCAGGAGGCGATGGGCCAGGTGCATCCTCGGGCGCAGATCACCTTCGATATCCTGATGCGCGAAGGCTTTGAAACCGATCACTACATCGATATTTTCGACGGTGGCCCGACCTTGCATGCCAAGGTGTCCGGCATTCGTTCTATCGCCCAGAGCCGTCTGGTGCCGGTCAAGGTCGAGACAGCGAACAGCAGCGATGTCGGTACAGGCGGGCGGCTGTATCTGGTTGCCAACGGGCTGCTGCAGGATTACCGCGCAGTATTGCTGGAACTGGATTGGGCGCCGGGCCGGCCGGTGGTGCTGAGTGTGCAGGCCGCCGATGCGCTGGGCGTGGGTGAAGGTGCCAGTGTGCGGATCGTCGCGGTCTGAGCCAGACGTTCGATTGCTGATTAGCGAGTTTCAAGGCTCTCGATGAGCCGCTGAGGAGATAACATGATCGTTCGTCCCGTACGCAGCAGCGACCTGCCCGCGTTGATCGAGCTGGCGCGCAGCACCGGCGCCGGTCTGACGACGCTGCCTGCCAATGAGCAACGTCTGGCGCACCGTGTCGATTGGGCTGAAAAGACGTTTCGCGGCGAAGCCGAGCGCGGTGACGCTGATTATCTGTTTGTGCTCGAAGACGACGACGGCCGGGTGGTCGGCATTTCCGCCATCGCCGGGGCGGTCGGCCTGCGCGAACCTTGGTACAACTACCGGGTGGGCCTCACGGTCAGCGCATCGCAAGAACTGAACATCTACCGGGAAATCCCCACGCTGTTTCTGGCCAACGACCTGACCGGCAATTCCGAACTGTGCTCGCTGTTTCTGCACAGCGATTCGCGCAACGGCCTCAACGGTCGCCTGCTGTCGAAGGCGCGCATGTTGTTCATCGCTGAATTCCCGGCACTGTTCGGCAACAAGATCATTGCCGAGATGCGCGGCATGTCCGACGAGAACGGCCGCTCGCCGTTCTGGGAAAGTCTCGGGCGACACTTCTTCAAAATGGAATTCAGCCAGGCCGACTACCTGACCGGCGTGGGCAACAAAGCGTTCATCGCTGAACTGATGCCCAAGTTTCCGCTGTACAGCTGCTTTCTGTCCGAAGACGCACGTAACGTGATCGGGCGCGTACACGCCGACACCGAGCCTGCGCTGACCATGCTCAAGGGTGAGGGCTTTTCGTATCAGGGTTATGTCGACATCTTCGATGCCGGCCCGGCCATCGAGTGCGAAACCGGCAAGATCCGCGCCGTGAAGGACAGTCAGGCATTGGTGCTGGCCATCGGCACCCCGGGCGATGACGCCCCGCAGTTTCTGATCTACAACCGCAAACGTGAAGATTGCCGCGTCACCGTCGGCGCTGCGCGCTTTGCTGCCGGCACACTGGTGGTGGCCCCGCAAACCGCCAAGCGCCTGCGCATGAGCGCTGGCGACAATGTCCGTGCAGTGCCTTTGTCTGTGGCGCGGGAGGGCGTTTGATGAATACGCTGTATATCGCAGGTGCCTGGTGCGACGGGCAGGGCGAGTTGTTCAATTCGTTGAACCCGGTGACCCAGCACACGCTGTGGTCCGGGCAAGGTGCCACGGCAGAACAGGTCGAACAGGCGGTGCAGGCTGCACGTCAGGCGTTTCCCGGCTGGACGCTTCGCTCGCTGGATCAGCGCGTTGTGGTGCTGGAAGCTTTTGCGGCCAGCCTCAAACAGCATGCAGATGAACTGGCGCATTGCATCGGTGAGGAAACCGGCAAGCCGTTGTGGGAATCGGCGACTGAAGTGACCAGCATGGTCAACAAGATCGCCATTTCAGTGCAGAGCTATCGCGAAAGAACCGGCGAAAAAAGCGGCCCGCTCGGCGATGCCACGGCGGTGCTGCGCCACAAGCCACATGGCGTGGTCGCGGTATTCGGGCCATACAACTTTCCCGGTCACTTGCCTAACGGTCATATCGTCCCGGCGTTGCTGGCTGGCAACACGGTCCTGTTCAAGCCCAGCGAACTGACGCCGAAAGTCGCCGAACTGACGGTGAAGTGCTGGATCGAAGCCGGGCTGCCTGCCGGGGTTCTGAACCTGCTGCAAGGTGGTCGTGAAACCGGTATCGCACTGGCGGCCAATCCCGGCATCGACGGGCTGTTCTTCACCGGTTCGAGCCGTACAGGCAATGCGCTGCACCACCAGTTTGCCGGGCATCCGGACAAGATCCTTGCGCTGGAAATGGGCGGCAACAATCCGCTAGTGGTCGATCAGGTTCAGGACATCGACGCTGCGGTCTACGCGATCATTCAGTCGGCATTCATTTCCGCAGGCCAGCGTTGCACCTGTGCGCGTCGCCTGCTGGTGCCGGAAGGCGACTGGGGTGATGCCTTGCTGGCTCGCCTGGTGGCTGTCAGCGCGACCCTTGAAGTCGGCCCTTTCGATCAACAGCCAGCACCGTTCATGGGCTCGGTGATTTCGCTCGAGGCGGCGCGTGCCTTGCTTGACGCCCAGCGCAGTCTGCTGGGCAATGGTGCCGTGACGTTGCTGGAAATGCGCCAGCCGCAACCCGGCGCGGCGCTGCTGACGCCGGGGATTGTCGATGTCAGCGCTGTGCCGGACAGGCCGGACGAAGAGCTGTTCGGCCCGTTGTTACAAGTGATTCGCTACGCCGATTTCGATGCAGCCATCGTTGAAGCCAACGCTACACGGTACGGTCTGGCGGCGGGTTTGCTGTCTGATTCAGACGCGCGCTATCAACAGTTCTGGCTGCAAAGCCGCGCCGGTATCGTCAACTGGAACAAGCCGTTGACCGGAGCCGCCAGCAGCGCGCCGTTCGGCGGCGTCGGGGCGTCGGGGAATCACCGGGCCAGCGCTTATTACGCCGCTGATTACTGCGCGTACCCGGTTGCTTCGCTGGAAACCGGCAGCCTGACCTTGCCGGCGGCATTGACGCCCGGCCTCCGACTGAACTGACCGTGTGCGCCACGATTGCTTATAAAAACAGATCCACGGAGCCTTACCGATGAAGTCCTGTGAAGTGAATTTTGACGGTCTGGTCGGGCCAACCCACAACTATGGCGGGTTGTCCTACGGTAACGTTGCCTCTCAAAGCAACAGCCAGCAGTGCGCGAACCCGCGTGAAGCGGCGCTGCAGGGTCTGGCGAAAATGAAAGCGCTGATGGACCTGGGTTTTACTCAAGGTGTGCTCGCGCCTCAGGAACGTCCTGACGTTGCCGGTCTGCGGCAATTGGGTTTCACCGGCAGCGACGCGCAGGTGATCGAAAAGGCTGCCCGCCAGGACATGCCGCTGCTGGTTGCCAGCTGTTCGGCGTCGAGCATGTGGGTGGCCAACGCGGCGACGGTCAGCCCCAGTGCCGACACCGCTGACGGTCGTGTGCATTTCACCGCGGCCAACCTCAATTGCAAATACCACCGCAGCATCGAACACCCGACCACCCGTCGTGTGCTGGAAGCGATGTTTGCTGATGCGAAGCACTTTGCTCATCATCCGGCGTTGCCCCCAGTCGCGCAGTTCGGTGACGAAGGGGCAGCCAACCACACCCGTTTCTGCGCGGATTACGGCCAGGCCGGTGTGGAGTTCTTTGTGTTTGGGCGCAGCGCCTTCGACACCCGCTACCCGGCGCCACAGAAATACCCGGCCCGCCAGACCCTTGAGGCGTCACGAGCCGTTGCCCGTCTGCACGGCCTGAGTGAAGAGGGCGTCGTCTACGGGCAACAAAATCCTGCCGTGATCGATCAGGGCGTGTTTCACAACGACGTGATTGCGGTCGGTAATGGCGAGGTGCTGTTTTATCACGAGGACGCCTTCCTCCATACCGAGCGGCTGCTCGGCGAACTGCGCGAAAAGCTGGGCCGAGCGGGCGGGCAATTACGGCCTGTCTGCGTGCCGCGTGCCGACGTTTCGGTTCAGGACGCGGTGCGCTCGTACCTGTTCAACAGTCAATTACTGTCACGCCCCGATGGCTCGATGGTGCTGATCGTGCCTCAGGAGTGCCAGGCCAATGCGAACGTCTGGGGGTACTTGCAGCGGCTCATCGCCGACCAGGGCCCGGTGGTCGAGGTCAAGGTGTTCGACCTCAAGCAAAGCATGCAGAACGGCGGTGGCCCGGCATGCCTGCGTTTGCGTGTGGCACTCAAGGAAGCCGAGCTGGCGGCGGTGAATCCGGGCGTGATCATGACGGCTCCGCTTTATGAAACACTGACGCAATGGGTCGACAGGCATTACCGTGATCGCATGAGTGAAAACGACCTGGCCGATCCGCAATTGCTGACCGAGTGCCGGACAGCATTGGATGAACTGACGCAAATCCTTAAACTGGGCGCTGTTTATCCCTTTCAACTGAATTGAAACACCTTGCGCGCCGGGCAAACGCCCGACGCACGATTTCCTTTAGAGAGAGCATTCCAACATGAGCGACGCCCTGCAACTGATCCTTGAAGACACCGACGGCACCCAGCTGGAAACGTCCTGCACCCGCGTTGCCGTGATCTGGCAGGGCAAGGAACTGTGGATTCAGCAGGATGGCCGTGGCCAGCTGCTGATCGGCGTTGACGTCGAAGAAGACGATGCCGAATACGCCAACCTGCTGCTGCGTCCGCTGGCGACCAATCTGGTCAGCCTGCAACTGGAAATGGAGCCGGCCGACATCGGCGCTGAAGAAGACGGTCACGTTCACGGCCCTGACTGCAACCACTGAGGACGCCCGCCATGCTCGCCCTCGGCAAACTGCTTGAACTGACCCTGGCCGGGCGTGAGCCGGCGGAAAAGACTCAACTGACCGTCGAAGGCGTGCGCATGCGATGGCTGAGCGAAGGGGCTCTTGAAGTCCGTCCGCCAGAGGCGCGGGACAATGGCACTGATCTGCTGTTGTCCGCCGGTATTCACGGCAACGAGACGGCGCCCATCGAGCTGCTGGATGAGCTGATCCGCAGCCTCGCGCGTGGCGATCTGAAACCGCGCGCCCGTATTCTGTTCCTGTTCGGCAACCCTGATGCCATGCGCCGCGGCACGCGCTTTGTCGAGCAGGATGTCAACCGACTGTTCAACGGTCGTCACGAGCAAAGTGGCGGTGTGGAAGCGTTGCGCGCATGCGAGCTGGAACGGCTGGCCGCCAGCTTCTTCAGCGTGCCGGACCGCTATCGCCTGCATTACGATCTGCACACCGCGATTCGTGGCTCGAAGATCGAGCAATTTGCGCTGTACCCGTGGAAACAAGGCCGTCAGCACTCGCGTCGCGAACTGGCCCGGTTGCGTGCTGCGGGCATGAGTGCGGTGCTGCTGCAGAACAAGCCATCCATTGTGTTCAGCGCCTACACTTATGAACAATTGGGGGCCGAGGCTTTCACGCTTGAACTCGGCAAGGCCAGGCCGTTCGGCCACAACCAGCAGGTGAACCTCGCGCCGTTGCGTTTGCGTCTGGAGCAGATCATCGAAGGCACCGAGCCTGAACTGGATGAGCAACTGGAAGGCCTGCAACTGTTCAGCGTGGCGCGGGAAGTCATCAAGCGCAGCGATGCATTCAGTTTCAACCTGGCGGATGACGTCGAGAACTTCTCTGAACTGGAAAAAGGCTACGTGCTGGCTGAAGACGTGAGTGATTCACGCTGGGTGGTGGAAGAAGAGGGCGCAAGAATCATCTTCCCCAACCCGAAGGTCAAAAACGGCCTGCGGGCGGGGATTCTGATTGTGCCGGCTGATGCTGAGGGGCTTGGCTGACTTGGCGAGCCAGTGCGCTGCAACTAGCGTGCGAAGCTCCGCGTCCTCTTTACAACGTGCGGAACGAGAGTCGTTCTGACGAACACCTCCCGTGCCGCTGCTACGTGTTTCAGCAGGCCGCTTTTTGTTGTGCATCCAGGCGGCGCAGGCTGCGGACCTTGTTCAGGGTGTCCGCGCAGGTCTTGGCCGCTTCTTCGCCCTTGTGCGAAAAGTGATCGAAGAAGAACTTCTGGTGCTCTTCGCCCGCATGGAAGTGGTGCGGTGTCAGGACCACCGAGAAAACCGGTACTTCGGTTTCCAGTTGGACCTGCATCAACGCGCTGACCACTGACTGCGCGACGAATTCGTGGCGATAAATGCCACCGTCCACCACCAGCGCAGCGCCGACAATACCGGCGTAGCGGCCGGTATTGGCCAGCAGTTTTGCATGCAGCGGGATTTCAAAGGCGCCGCCCACTTCAAAGATGTCGATGTCACTTTCGGCGTAGCCGTGGTTGGCCATTTCGGCGATGAACCCTTTACGGCTCTGATCGACAATATCCTTGTGCCAGCAGGCCTGGATAAAAGCGACGCGTTCGTTTGGATGGCTTTTGCTCTTGCTGTCGATTGCGGTGGGTTGCACGTGTTCTGACTCCTGTTTATGAAAAAAACAGGGCATTTGGATCGAAAGGGATTCAAGTCGCGTAGGAAAGCCTCCTGAACGAGGTCGTTCATGGGGAGGTTTTACAGACGTTCTTGTTGACACCAATCCCGCTCTCTCTTCATCCGGACTATGACCGTCGGCCCCGGAATCACACCGGGTCTGCTGACCTTGCAGGTCGTCAGCCAAAGCCTCGACCCCCAAGCGCTCGCGGGCTAGACGCATTGCGCGCCATTACCGCCGGTGGGGAATTGCACCCCGCCCTGAGAACGTTGCCGTCACATTTCGTGGCCGGCGCGGGATTTTTATCACAGATCTTCTGATCATGCATGGACACTTTCGTACGGTACTCCTGCCTTTTTCTTATAAGGACGCGGAGTATCGAGAGCGACGGCGCTTGATTATCATGTGCCTCAGCCTCAGTAATGCCTTGTTGCAAGCCAAAGGTTGCATGCATTATCGATCTTCGAATTTCAGGGAGCTTTTTTGTGACTGTCATCGATTTGCGCAGCGACACAGTGACTCTGCCCACGGTAGGCATGCTCGACGCCATGGCGCATGCGCCTGTGGGCGATGATGTTTACGGTGAGGACCCGACGGTCAATCTGCTTGAGGCGACGCTTGCCGAGCGCCTCGGGTTCGACGCCGCCTTGTTTGTTCCGTCCGGCACCATGAGCAATCTGTTGGCGCTGATGGCGCACTGTGAGCGCGGTGACGAATACATTGTTGGTCAACTGGCCCATACCTATAAATACGAGGGCGGCGGCGCGGCCGTTCTCGGTTCGATCCAGCCTCAGCCGCTGGACGTGCAGGCAGACGGTTCGCTGAGCCTGCAGCAGGTACTCGACACCATCAAGCCGGATGACTTTCACTTTGCCCGCACGCGTTTGCTGGCACTTGAAAACACCATGCAGGGCAGAGTCTTGCCGCTGGAGTACCTGGCCGCGGCGCGCACGTTGACGCTGGAAAAAGGCCTGGCGTTGCACCTGGATGGCGCCCGTCTTTTCAACGCAGTGGTCAAGCTGGGCGTCGAGGCGCGGGAGATTACCCGACACTTCGATTCCGTCTCGGTGTGCCTGTCCAAAGGCCTGGGTGCGCCGATTGGTTCGGTGCTATGCGGTTCGCAGCCGCTGATCGCCAAGGCTCGCCGCTTGCGCAAAATGGTCGGTGGCGGCATGCGTCAGGCGGGCGGCCTGGCAGCAGCCGGGCTGTATGCGCTGGATCATCAGGTCGCGCGGCTGGCCGACGATCATGCGAATGCGGCGCTCCTTGCCGAGGGGCTGAGCGGGCTGGGCTATAGCGTCGAGCCTGTTCAGACCAACATGGTCTATGTGCAGGTCGGTGATCATGCCGCGTCACTCAAGGCGTTCTGCGCCGAACGCGGCATCGTGCTGACCGCTGCGTCCCGGCTGCGCATGGTCACCCACCTGAATATTTCGCGTGCGCAGGTGGAGCAGGTCGTCGATGCGTTCGCAGCGTTCGACCGCTCATGACAGGCCGGGCGTCAAGTTACTTGTTTCTATCGCACAAACACACTGTACCGAGGGCGCAACGCCTATATAATGCGGCCCTTTGCCGTCGCAACGTCAGTATGACGGTATGCAATTGCCTCTGGCCGCAGTCTCCGTGGAAGAACCTATGAAAAGCGCAGAAATCCGTGAAGCCTTCCTTGGCTTCTTCGAAGAGCAAGGCCACACCCGTGTCGCGTCGAGCTCCTTGATCCCGGGCAATGACCCGACCCTGCTGTTCACCAACGCAGGCATGAACCAGTTCAAGGATTGCTTCCTGGGCCAGGAAAAGCGCGCTTACACCCGTGCCGTGACCAGTCAGAAATGCGTGCGTGCCGGCGGCAAGCACAACGACCTGGAAAACGTCGGCTACACCGCTCGTCACCATACTTTTTTTGAAATGCTGGGCAACTTCAGCTTCGGTGACTACTTCAAGCGTGATGCCATCACCTACGCCTGGACCTTCCTGACCTCCGAGAAGTGGCTGAACCTGCCCAAGGAAAAACTCTGGGTCACTGTTTACGCCACCGATGACGAAGCCTACGACATCTGGACCAAAGAGATCGGCGTGCCTGCCGAGCGTATGGTCCGTATCGGCGACAACAAGGGCGCACCTTATGCGTCCGACAACTTCTGGACCATGGGCGATACCGGCCCTTGCGGTCCTTGCAGCGAGATATTCTTCGATCATGGCCCGGAAATCTGGGGCGGCCCACCGGGTTCGCCGGAAGAAGACGGCGACCGTTACATTGAAATCTGGAACAACGTTTTCATGCAGTTCAACCGCACTGCCGATGGCGTGCTGCACCCGCTGCCGGCGCCGTCGGTGGATACCGGCATGGGCCTTGAGCGTGTCAGTGCCGTTCTGCAGCACGTGCATTCCAACTACGAAATCGACCTGTTCCAGAGCCTGCTGACTGCGTCGGCCAAGGCCATTGGTTGCAGCAACGACAATCAGGCTTCGCTGAAAGTTGTGGCGGACCATATCCGCTCGTGCGGTTTCCTGATCGCCGACGGTGTGCTGCCGTCCAACGAAGGCCGTGGCTACGTGTTGCGCCGCATCATTCGTCGCGCGTGCCGTCACGGCAACAAGCTCGGTGCCAAAGGCAGCTTCTTCTATCAGATCGTGGCCGCGCTGGTTGCCGAGATGGGTTCTGCGTTCCCCGAGCTGGTGCAACAGCAGTCGCACATCGAGCGCGTGCTGAAAGGCGAAGAAGAGCAGTTCGCCAAGACCCTCGAGCAGGGGCTGAAAATCCTTGAACAGGACCTGGCGGATCTGAAGGGCACCGTGGTTCCTGGCGAAGTCGTGTTCAAGCTGTACGACACCTACGGTTTTCCGATGGACCTGACCGGCGACATCGCCCGCGAGCGTAATCTGACGCTGGACGAAGAGGGCTTTGAGCGCGAAATGAACGCCCAGCGTGTGCGCGCCCGTTCCGCCAGTTCGTTCGGTATGGACTACAACAGTCTGGTCAAAGTGGATGTGGCCACTCAGTTCACGGGTTACTCGGCGACCACGGGCAGCGCCAGCGTTGTTGCCTTGTATAAAGAAGGTCAATCGGTCACGCACCTGAACGAAGGCGAAGAGGGCGTCGTGATCCTCGACACCACGCCGTTCTATGCGGAGTCGGGCGGCCAGATCGGCGACAGCGGTTTCCTGCTGGCCGGTGACGTGCGCTTCGACGTCAGCGACACCACCAAGACCGGCGGTGCATTTCTGCACCACGGCGTTGTGGCGTCCGGCAGCCTGAGCGTCGGCGTGCAGGTGGACACTCAGGTGTCCGACGAGGTGCGCAATGCAACCGCATTGAACCATTCGGCCACTCATTTGCTGCACGCAGCACTGCGTCAGGTGCTGGGCGATCACGTTCAACAGAAAGGCTCGCTGGTCGACAGTCAGCGTCTGCGCTTTGACTTCAGCCATTTCGAGGCGATCAAGCCTGACCAACTGCGTGCGCTGGAAGATATCGTCAACGCCGAGATTCGCAGAAACACGCCGGTGGTGACTGAAGAAACCGACATCGAAACCGCCAAAAAGAAAGGCGCAATGGCGCTGTTTGGCGAGAAGTACGGCGACAGCGTTCGGGTACTGAGCATGGGCGGCGAGTTCTCCGTCGAGCTGTGTGGTGGCATTCATGCCAAACGCACGGGTGACATTTCGCTGTTCAAGATCGTCAGTGAAGGCGGCGTTGCTGCTGGCGTGCGCCGTATTGAAGCAGTCACCGGTGCAGCCGCGCTGGCCTGGCTGAATTCGGCCGAAGATCAACTCAAGGAAGCCGCGACGCTGGTCAAAGGCAATCGCGACAACCTGCTGGACAAGCTGACGGCGGTGCTTGAGCGCAACCGTCTGCTGGAAAAGCAACTGGAACAACTGCAAGCCAAGGCAGCCAGCGCAGCCGGTGACGACCTGTCGTCTGCCGCGCAGGATGTCAAAGGGGTCAAGGTTCTGGCCACGCGCCTGGATGGTCAGGACGGCAAGGCGCTATTGGCGCTTGTCGACCAGTTGAAGAACAAGCTCGGCCGCGCAGTGATCCTGCTCGGCAGTGTTCATGAAGACAAGGTTGTCTTGGTCGCAGGCGTGACCAAGGACCTGACTGGCCAACTCAAAGCCGGTGATTTGATGAAACAGGCGGCCGCCGCTGTCGGTGGTAAAGGCGGCGGTCGTCCTGATATGGCTCAAGGCGGTGGTGTCGATGCAGGCGCGCTGGATGCAGCATTGGCACTGGCCGTTCCTTTTGTAGCGCAGGGAATCTGAGTCGAATCCGCAGGCCCGTCGATTGACGGCGGGCGCTGCCAGAGGGTTCGAATGTCAATGGGTGCTCTTAACGGGTTTTGAGGCGGCTTTGAGATGGCTTTAATCGTACAGAAATTTGGAGGCACCTCCGTGGGCTCTGTCGAGCGCATCGAGCAGGTGGCTGACAAGGTCAAGAAATTCCGCGAGGCGGGTGACGATCTGGTGGTCGTCCTGTCTGCCATGAGCGGCGAAACCAACCGTTTGATCGAGCTGGCGAGGCAGATCAGCGACCAGCCGGTTCCCCGTGAGCTGGATGTGATCGTTTCCACGGGTGAACAGGTGACCATCGCGTTGCTGGCGATGGCGCTGATGAAGCGCGGCGTGCCTGCGGTGTCCTACACCGGTAATCAGGTGCGTATTCTCACCGACAGCGCGCACAACAAGGCGCGCATTCTGCAGATCGACGACCAGAAGATCCGCTCCGACCTGAAAGCGGGTCGGGTGGTGGTGGTCGCCGGTTTCCAGGGCGTCGATGAGAACGGCAACATCACAACGCTGGGGCGTGGCGGCTCTGACACCACGGGTGTGGCGCTGGCGGCTGCGCTGAAGGCTGACGAGTGCCAGATCTACACCGACGTCGACGGTGTCTACACCACCGACCCGCGTGTGGTGTCGCAGGCTCAGCGTCTGGACAAGATCACCTTCGAAGAGATGCTGGAAATGGCCAGCCTCGGCTCCAAGGTGTTGCAGATCCGTGCGGTCGAGTTCGCCGGCAAATACAATGTCCCGCTGCGCGTTCTGCACAGCTTCAAAGAGGGGCCGGGCACCCTCATTACCATTGATGAAGAGGAATCCATGGAACAGCCGATCATTTCCGGCATCGCTTTCAATCGCGATGAAGCCAAGCTGACCATCCGTGGCGTGCCAGACACCCCCGGCGTGGCGTTCAAGATTCTCGGCCCGATCAGTGCGGCGAATATCGAAGTGGACATGATCGTGCAGAATGTCTCGCACGATAACACCACCGATTTTACCTTCACGATCCACCGCAACGATTACCAGGCGGCCTTGCAGGTGCTTGAAACAACCGCGCGCGAGATCAGCGCACGTGAAGTTTCCGGCGACACCAAGATCGCCAAGGTGTCCATCGTCGGTGTCGGCATGCGTTCACACGCAGGTGTTGCCAGCCGCATGTTCGAAGCCCTGGCCAAGGAGAGCATCAATATTCAGATGATCTCCACGTCCGAGATCAAGGTTTCCGTGGTCATTGAAGAAAAGTATCTGGAGTTGGCTGTGCGCGCTTTGCACACGGCGTTTGAGCTGGATGCTCCTCGGCAGGGTGAGTGATGCTGCCGTCGAAGGGCGCGGTCTGACCGCGCCTTTCGGGTACTGCGCAGAAAGGCTGATGTTTTCTTTGCGTAAGTCGATACACAGGTAATGGTTATGGCGTTTTGCTACTGGCCATTGCCCATAGGTTTTGCAGACTGTTGTCCCTGAATAAAGGCGTAAGGAGAAAAGTATGCTGATTCTGACTCGTCGGTGCGCGGAAAGCCTGATCATCGGTGACGGTGAAATCACCGTCACCGTGCTCGGTGTAAAGGGTAATCAGGTGCGAATTGGTGTCAATGCGCCCAAGGAAGTCGCTGTCCACCGTGAAGAGATCTACCTTCGCATCAAGAAAGAGAAGGACGAAGAACCAAGCCATTAATTTTTATTGAATTTTTGGTTTGCAAACGGGGAAAAGGGTGGTTATTATACGCCCCGTGTTGCGGAGAGCTGGCCGAGTGGCCGAAGGCGCTCCCCTGCTAAGGGAGTACACCTCAAAAGGGTGTCGGGGGTTCGAATCCCCCGTTCTCCGCCATTATTTATGTAGTGCGTCAGATTGAGCTTGATCGGTAAGTTGTTGAATTTACTAGAAAAAGTGATTGACAAAGCAATTTGACGACCTATAATGCGCGGCACCAACACATGCACTCGTAGCTCAGCTGGATAGAGTACTCGGCTACGAACCGAGCGGTCACAGGTTCGAATCCTGTCGAGTGCACCATTTAAAGTTGTTTGAATCACTGTAAGCAATTACAAGGTTTCCGATAACTGGCTTCAACCAGAAGTGATCTGGTCTAAAAATACCCATGCACTCGTAGCTCAGCTGGATAGAGTACTCGGCTACGAACCGAGCGGTCACAGGTTCGAATCCTGTCGAGTGCACCATACAACGAAAAGCCCACATCGAAAGATGTGGGCTTTTTGCTTTCTAGCGTTTTCCTTTAACGCATCCGTTTTCGTCGAACGTCACTTTGTTGCTGCGGCCTTTCTTCAGGTGGTACTCGTAATGCAGCTCGCCATTGCGGTTGGTGACTTTGTCCGGGCGCCCCAGCAGGCTTTCGACATCACGCTGTGTCATGCCGGGCGGTGTGCGCTGATTGATGATGGCTGCTCGGCGCTGTTCTGCGCTCAGGCGATTACCGCAGCCGTCGTCACGTGTGCCGACCACCACCAATTCCTTTTCTGCTGATTTTCGACGCGCAGGCTCCCGGGTGTTTCCTGGCGGAAGTAAGTCGATGTGGCTTCCGGGCGGCGCATTGAAGGCGTTCTGTATTCGGCTGGTTTGGCCTGCCGGGCAGCCCAGGGTGGTGAATGTAATCTTTCCGGCTGCATCCTCGCAGCGTTGAACGCTATTGGCGGTGACGTGGGCCGGCAGGCAAAGCAGGGTGCTCCATAATGGTAAATGAATGATGGCGCGCATGATCAGGTCCTCCATGACTGAGTGTCGTGAGAGCCTAGCGGCGGCCTTTTGCCGGAACCAGCGTGATTTGTTGGCTGGATGTGACGTCGAGCCCTCGTCGCTTCACGCAAGCTTGCAACTTTGCGCTGCAAACGGTTGTTATAAGCTGAATTTCTCGCGTGCGCTTCGCTCAAAGCGGTGTATCATTGCGCCCGTCAGCCCCGCCGGGGCTTGTGGAATACCTCCATGGACTTACCCAGTCGTAACTCAATAGTGTTTTTTGACAATCATGAATTAACTGATTGATCTCCCGGCGTGCTCTGCTGCTGGGAGTGGAGTTCGCCTATGACCGAAAGAGAAGTAAAGAAGACGCAGGAAAGCTTGCAGGATCGCCTGGCTCAGGTTGTTGATCTGCTGCAGCGCCAGCGTATTGTTGAAGACCTGACCCACCGTCAGGAAGGTCAGCATCAGGACCGCGTAGAAAACCTGGTCCACCGGCAGAACCTCGTCGAGCTGCAGCGCAAGCTCGAAGACCTCCACTCTGCTGACGTCGCTTATATCCTCGAAGCCTTGCCTCTGGAAGACCGTCTGACCGTCTGGCAACTGGTCAAGGCCGATCGCGACGGCGACATTCTGCTTGAAGTATCCGATTCCGTTCGTGAAACCCTGATCGCCGACATGGATGATCATGAGTTGCTCGCGGCGGCACGGGACATGGACGCCGACGAACTGGCTGACCTGGCTCCCGAGTTGCCCCGCGACGTCGTTCATGAACTGATGGAAGCGCTGGATTCCCAACAGCGCGAGCGTGTGCGGTCTGCCTTGTCTTACGACGAAGACCAGGTCGGCGCACTCATGGACTTCGAGATGGTGACGATCCGTGAGGATGTCAGCCTTGAGGTCGTATTACGTTACCTGCGCAGGCTCAAAGAGCTGCCCGGTCATACCGACAAACTGTTCGTGGTTGATTCCGAGGGCGTGCTCAAGGGCGTGCTGCCGATCAAGCGTCTGCTGGTCAACGACCCGGAAAAACAGGTCGGCGAAGTCATGGCCAGCGACCCGGTCAGCTTCCACCCTGAAGATGATGCTTATGACGCCGCGCAGGCCTTCGAGCGTTACGACCTGATCTCCACGCCCGTCGTGGACAAGAATGGCAAGCTGATCGGCCGTCTGACCATCGATGAAATCGTCGACCTGATTCGTGAGGAAAGCGAAAACGAAGTCCTCAACATGGCGGGTCTGCGGGAAGAAGAAGACATCTTCGCTTCTGTATGGCGCTCGCTGCGTAACCGTTGGGCCTGGCTGGCGGTCAACCTGGTCACCGCATTCCTAGCGTCGCGGGTTATCGGTCTGTTCGAAGGGTCCATCGAGAAGCTGGTGGCACTCGCTGCGCTGATGCCGATCGTGGCCGGCATCGGTGGTAACTCCGGTAATCAGACCATCACCATGATCGTGCGCGCGATGGCGCTTGATCAGGTCAATACAGGTAATACCGCCCGGTTGCTGCGCAAGGAGCTGGCGGTCGGCCTGATCAATGGCTTGCTATGGGGTGGGGTGATTGGTGTTGTCGCCTACATGCTGTATGGCAGTTGGTCGCTTGGCGTCGTGATGACGGCGGCCATGACGCTCAATCTGCTGCTGGCTGCGCTGATGGGTGTCTCGATTCCGATGGCGCTGGCGCGCTTGGGGCGGGACCCTGCAATGGGCGCAAGCGTCATGATTACGGCGATGACCGACAGTGGCGGGTTCTTCATCTTTCTCGGGCTGGCGACAATCTTCTTGCTCTAAGTCGGCTTTTAAAACCCTTTAAACTAAAAAACCGCCATAAACAGGCGGTTTTTTATTCCCGGACACATCATTGTATTACTGCACTCGTTAACAAAACCTACCGTTAAGTAAGAAAAATACTACAACAAAAAAAGGCCAGCTTTCGCTGGCCTTTGGTCGTTTACGCTAAATCTCAAGACTCTTCGGAAGCGAGTTCCGTGTCGTGGGCAATCAGCGAAACAAGGGCGTTCTGTTGACGATGCGACAGCTGACGAAAACGTTGCAGCAGTTCGCGTTCGTGCAGGGACAGCTCAGGACTGTCAAGGCGCAGGCTTGGCTCGTCGCCGAGAGCACCTTCCTGAATCAGACTTTGTTCGAGACGGGCAATGATCTCCGAGTTCATGCTGCGGTGATGATTCTTGGCTACCTCTTGCACGCGATTACGCATGCCGTCTGGTAGGCGAACGACGAACTTGTCAGCCGTGCGGCTGGAATAAGTAGCCTGTTTCATAGGGCTCATATATTTAACCGGTTAGTTCAGGGGGAGCGGTTCTAGCAAGTGGCCGCAAGATTGTCATTGTCAGACAGTCGTTTTGGTCAAATGTTCAACCGCGAATCCAAGGGCCAACATAATGCCGCAATACGTCGAATCCTTGGCGTCAATTCTGTGACAAATATTGACTCAGGTGGAGGCGTTTAGCCAGTACTAATTGTCGGAAATGCGAACGAATTTGCAAAGTCAGCGCCTTTGCCTTCAGAAAATTCAGACATCGCCTGAGTGCTATTTGCCATCATTTTCGTCTGATTCTCAGCTTAGGTGCGAATTCAAAACAAACGGAGGCGAGCCGACCGAGGGTCTTCGGGGGAGCTTCGGGAAGGGTGGGGCATGCGCAGCTTTTTTGGAAAAGCTTTCACGGGCGCGAGCGCGCCAGGGGAGGTGTTACGTGATCTGACGAACCTCAGCGAAGCACGGGATCAAACTTGAAGCGCCGACCGACGAACAATGCGACCACGAACAGGCTGGCAAACACCCCGGCGCAAATGTTGGCTGCAATGCTCATGGCGTGTGCCTGAACAGGCAAGAGCATATCAACGATCACAGCCATCAGTGCCAGGACCAGAAATGACAGTGCAGATTTTGACATGGCTACTTTCTCAAAAATGGTAGGGGCTTGAAGCCGGTTGATGAAGGCGCTGTCAGAAAACCCAACGCTGATCGGCGTGAGGCATTTGAAGCGTGTCATCGCCATCATTTGCCAGCACCATCGCGCTGGATTTACGGTCCGTCATGATCGCCAGCTGGGGAGCCTGGCTGATCTGGTGATGAATACGAACCGGCGCAGTGGCCTGCTCGCTTTGAGCGCCAGAATCCTGAAAATGAAACGCCACCAGAGCCACCAGAGCTGCCGCATTCAACACTGAGAGAGTCTTGTTCATTTTCCAGTACCTGTGCCCGACCGTTTGGGATGAGATGTGTTCACTGATACTGATAATGCAGTCTGCATGCCAAGCTTAAATTGAGAAAAATCCTATAAAAATCAGTTAGTTACAAAACTAAAAAAAGAGCCATCCAATGCGTTTTGCAATGATGGCTTTTTGCGGTATTGCAAATTGCATGATTGGTTTATTCGGCGGTGTTTCGAACGGACATCGGCTACAGGCTTGAAGGGCAATGACGACATGACAAACGCTCGTCATCTCGCTAAGATGCACGCCGTCCTCGCTGGCACCAATCGGTGTGCCGGCACGCAGTGTCTCAGTAGCTCAATTGGATAGAGCATCCCCCTCCTAAGGGGAAGGTTGGCAGTTCTTATCTGGGGTGGGATCTAGTCTCCTGTTGAGATAAGTCGTCATCCGCCCCTAAGCGAGAAGCTGAAATTCTGGTAATGATAGGGTATGGAAAGGGGGATGAGCTTTCCTAAGTGCATGGTTTTACGTAAGATATCGAGCTCAATGTCCTCTTAGTTCAACGGATAGAACGAGCCCCTCCTAAGGGCTAGATGCTGGTTCGATTCCAGCAGGGGACACATCATCCGCATTTGCTTTCCTTCCCTTCCCAAGTCTTTTGCTACTCATCTGGCAACAAGCTACGCGCACTGCGCACACCATGCGTCCTTCTTCAGTCGCTACCGTTCCCATCACAAAGCTCCATCAGCTAGAAGACGGTCTTGAGGGTGTTTGGGCCGAGGCACCACAAGGTTGCCGTCGGAGGAAGTTTCCCTTCCGTCGTTCAGGAATAGGCTGCTTAGCGATCACGTCTTATTTAAAGATGGGGCAGTAGCTTCGATGATGCTGGCGATTGATAGAACGCAGTCTTCTTCCGTCAGTCGGTAATGTTTTGATGCCACATCTGCTTAGCATCATGTGTGTTTGAGCAGTACGACCGCGTGGGGCCATTTGTTGCAACGCAGGACTTTGACTTGAATTTATTTGTTGAAAGGGTGATGCCTCCGACTGCGGAGCAACGGGAGATATTTGATCTGATGAGAGACATCCCGAGACAGCTCCTGGAACAAGGCCTCATCAGTAAAGTGCTGTGTAAGAGCATTTATTTGGGCACATGGGGTGAGTTCGAAATTAGAGAAGAGAAGGACGATCTCTGACACTGCTCGTAATTTAGCCTTCGCTCGTATAGGTGGTGTTCAGTCGGACGTCAGGCAGCACTCGATCTGCCTGAGTTAAGGTGAGCTTTGTTGCGATATAAATCAATTGTGGATTTTTGTGGGGGGGCATCAGGTCGAAGATTAGCTTGGGGCTATATCGCTTGCGAAGAAATGGCAGGGGCGAGCGAGCATTCATTACCCGAGAGGACGCGCTGGGAAAAATCGAGGTGGGTAGCTGTTATTCGAACAGCGCGGGATCTACTTTCTTACGTCGCGCTTGTTCCAGGTGTTTGCGCATCTGGTCTGCTGCGGCGAGCCGATCTCCTTGTTCCAGACAATCGAGGATAGCGAGATGCTCCTCTGCCTGGCCTTTACGTGGAGCCCGCGTGCTGGCTTGGCGGTATTCCACAAGCCGACGCAATTGGTCGAGACGACGAACAGTTTGCTGGAGGAAGCGATTGCCGGAGCAAGCAGCGAGCGTCTCGTGAAACAGTGAGTTTGCCTCAAACAACTCTTGGGGAGTCATGGTCAGGTAACCACCGTTGGCTATGAACTGCTGCTGTCTACGACAGGCTGCCAGCGTTTCACGGTCTATTTGAAATGTTGGAGATAGCAGCCCGGAGGGCTCAATAGTCGCTCGGAATGCATAGCTTTCTTCATACGCTTCAACCGAGTCGATCATGGGCAGTAATCGCCATCCTTGACCTGCACGCTGTTCGATCCATCCTTCCTGCTGAATACGCGACAGCACCGCCCTCAATGCTGCCCGAGACACATCAAACTGACGCATGAACTCGATCTCGGTAAAGAGCTCAGGAAGCTGTCTGCTAAGACGTAGTTCGGCAAATTTCAGGTACAGCGGATCATCACTGCCCTCCATGACTTCCAAAGCAATATCTACCAGATCGTCGCTGGAACGGGCTAGGAAAAAGCCCCGATTACGGTCGTAGGTAAGCATGCCCTTTTCGACCAAATGGCCCATGGCAAATTTGACGGGAGTGCGGGAGACATTGAGCGTTGCCGCCAGCTGAGACTCGACCAGGTGATGTCCAATATCGAAGCGCTCACGACGCACGTGAGAAACAATGTCACGCGCTATGCGTGCTTGAAGAGGACTTAGAGGCATTGGATCGAGAACCGAATAGAGCTGACCATGGAACTCCCATTCTAGCGTGTCGGTAAGATTAACGGCAGAGACCATTTCTAGACTCTGCCGTAGTTGCCCGACGCCTCAAGCTTCCATTAGCGGACTTGATAAAAGGGGAACGCCCCAAAGAGAAGTCCACCTACCAATAGACCGAAGCTTGCCAAAATGGCCCACTTAAGCGCGAAACGTTGGTGATCACCGAGATCCACTTTCGCCAAAGCAACGAGCAGATACAGCGAGGGTACCAATGGGCTAAGTAGGTGAACCGGCTGCCCCACGACCGATGCTCGGGCTATTTCCAGCGGCGTTATCCCGTACTGCGCAGCAGTTTGCGCAATCACAGGCAGGATGCCGAAATAGAAGGCGTCATTGGACATGAAGAAGGTAAATGGCAGGCTAACAAGTGCCGTGAAAACAGCCAGGAATGGGCCAAAGCTAGGCGGGATCACATGCAGAAGGCTCTTAGCCATGGAATCGACCATGCCAGTACCTGAAAGAATGCCGGTGAAGATACCAGCGGCGAAAATCACTGCGGTCACTGCCAGTACGTTGGTGGCATGAGCGGCAATACGCGCTTTTTGTTCTTCGATCCTCGGATAGTTCAGCATGATAGCAATCGCGAAGCCGACCATGAATAGGATTTGGATCGGCATTGCGCCCACGATCAGGCAGGCAATCAGCACCAGAGTCAGAATTAGGTTCGGCCAGAACATCTTAGGGCGACGATTTTCATCGCACTCTTCGGCAGAGCCGTTGCCCAGCGCCATTGAGCCTTTGTGGAAATCATCTAGATGGAGAATGCCAAGACGCGCGCGTTCTTTACGGCCAATGACAACGGCAGTGAGAATCAAGCATCCGGCGCCCATCAACATGGCAGGGATCATCGGCAGAAATATCTCCATGGCGTCCACATGCAGTGCAGCGGCGGCACGTGCTGTAGGGCCGCCCCACGGCGAGATGTTCATGATGCCGCTGGCGATGTTCACGAGGCAGGTCATTCCTAACACGCTCATGCCAAGTCGCTGGTAGAGCGGCAGAAAGGCAGCACAGGCAATCATGTAGGTTGTCGAACTGTCACCGTCTAAAGAGACAAGCATCGTCAACACCGCTGTGCCTACCGACACTTTCAGGGGGTCGCCTTTCACGACCTTCAAAATGAAACGCACCAGCCCATCAAAGAGCCCTGCGTCAATCATGACGCCAAAGTAAAGAATCGAGAACGTCAACATCACCCCTGTAGGGGCAAGGGTCTTGACGCCGTCAAGCATCATGGCTCCTAAGCCAGCGTAATGTCCGCCGATCAGGGCAAACAGGATGGGGATCAGGATCAATGCGACCAGCGCCGAAAGGCGCTTTGTCATGATCAGGTACATGAAGCAAATGACCATTGAAAAGCCAAGGACTGTTAGCACGGTCGAACTCCCTTTTTTCTTGAATTTGTGGGGCGTCTGGCAGCCTGACAGCTGCAAAGTAGCCAGCGTGGCTCAGGTCGAGACAGGCTCGATGCGGACGGGAGGTCGAACGGATTCGGAGTGTGAAAGCTGGATCATGGAGGGCCTCATTTTCTTATGTTTATTTTTCTGCTGTACCGGCCTGGCACGCTGCCAAAAGGGGTACGCCCGATCTCAGTGGCTGAACGGATCGGATGAATCAACATTGACCTATATCATTACAAAGTGCAATATCAGCCTCACAAAAACATTGCCTGTACAGCCTGTGAGGATTAGCCAATGCCTGAGTCAAAGGGTCAAACCGTTTCCGCCAACGGAATCGATTACCGTGTCAGCGACATTCGTGGGGTCGTGACTGACCTGGGCGGTGATTACGCAAAGCTGCCCTATAGCTTGCGAATCCTCGCCGAGAACGTTTTGCGCGGGGAGGCAGACCCTGAAGCGGCGCTCAAAGTCATCTGCGCCCGCTCCCAAGAATTCGATATCCCTTTTCGACCCGCCCGTGTCGTCCTGCAGGATCTGCTCGGTACGCCCGCGTTGGTCGACCTCGCCGGGCTGCGTGATGCGGTTGCCGAGAGAGGTGGCAATCCACGCCTGGTCAACCCGGTCACGCCGACCCACCTGGTGGTGGATCACTCGCTCAACGTAGAGCGATGGGGCGATGCCAGCGCACTTGCCGATAACGAAGCCATCGAGCGTGAACGTAATGCCGAACGTTTTCAGTTCCTGGACTGGTGCAACAAGGCATTCAGCAACCTGTCGATCATTCCTTCGGGCAAAGGCATCCTTCACCAGATCAACCTGGAGCGGCTGACTACGGTCGTGGGGACTCAACGCCGTGACGGCGAGCTGTGGGCATTTCCGGATACATTGGTCGGTACCGACAGCCATACCACTATGATCAATGCCATTGGCGTGCTGGGCTGGGGTGTAGGCGGTATCGAAGCTGAAGCGGCAATGCTGGGTAAATCGCTGATGCTGCGTCTGCCGGAAATTGTCGGCGTCTGTCTGGAAGGAACGCTGCCTCAAGGCTACTTGGCAACGGACATCGCACTGGCTCTGACTGAGCAACTGCGCAAGGCGGGCGTAATCGGTTCATATCTGGAGTTCTTCGGCCCTGGCGTACCGCAACTGTCGCTGGCTGATCGTGGCACGTTGTCCAATATGGCGCCTGAGTTCGGCGCAACCGCGGCGATGTTCGCGATTGATGATCGCACGCTGCATTACTTGCGTATGACGGGTCGTGGCGGTCAGATTTCCGGCCTGACTGAGGCTTATGCTCGCGCTCAAGGCCTGTGGCATGACAGCTTGGGTGAGGCTGAGTACAACCGCGTCGTAACGCTGAATCTCAGCTCTGTGGCGCGTTCAATTGCGGGGCCCAAGCAACCACACCAACGAATTGTATTGGGTCAAAAAGCACCAGCGACCAACCTTCCAGTTGGCTTGGACAACGGTTCGGTAGTCCTCGCGGCTATCACCAGTTGCACTAACACCTCTAACCCACGCGGTGTGATCGCCGCCGGCCTTGTTGCTCGAAACGCACGCAAACGCGGCTTGAAGCGCGCTCCCTGGGTCAAGACGTCCTTCGCACCAGGCTCGATGGTTGTGACTGATTACCTTGAACGTTCCGGGCTTAACGAAGATCTCGACGCCTTGGGCTTCAACTTGGTCGGTTACGGCTGCACCACCTGCAACGGTATGTCCGGCCCACTGCTTAGCCCAGAGATCGAAGAAGAGATCCGCACCCGTAAGCTGGAAACTGTAGCTGCGACCTCTGGTAACCGTAACTTCGAAGGTCGGGTTCATCCGCTGGCTCGCGAAGTATTCATCATGTCGCCGCCGCTGATCGTTGCCTACGCGATTGCGGGTACCTACCTGATCGATCCGGAGAAAGATGCTCTGGGCCTGGATGAGAATGGCGTACCTGTTTACCTGCACGAGCTGTGGCCAAGTGACGAAGAACTAACTCGGATCGAAGCGGACAACCTGACCGCAGACCTCTTCGAAAAGGCCTATGAAGATGTTCCTCGTGAAGCAGGTTTGATTGCCAGCGACCTGCGCGCCGGGGTCAGCGACCAGTACGCATGGCAAGAGAAAAGCACCTACATCCGCAAACCTCCGTACTGGAGCGATGCGGTGACGGCCACCGACACCAGCAAAGACCTGAGCAACATGCGCGTCCTCGCCATGCTGTCGGACAACATCACCACCGACCACATTTCTCCATCGGGTGCGATCCTGCCGGAAAGCGATGCTGGCCAATACCTGCAATCGCACGGTATCGCGGTGCCTGACTTCAACTCCTATGGCACACGTCGCGGCAACCACGAGGCTGCGCAGCGCGCCACCTTCGCCAGCCCACGCCTGAAGAACGAGCTGCTCGAAGATGGTCGCGAAGGCCCATGGACGCTGCTGCTGCCTGAGAAGGAGGTCACAACGATCTTCCAGGCTGCCGAGATCTACGCAGATCGCAAGCAATCCCTGATCGTTGTCGCTGGCAAAGAGTATGGCAGCGGTTCGTCTCGTGACTGGGCGGCTAAAGGCCCACGCCTGCTGGGTGTGCGCGTGGTAGTAGCTGAGAGCTTCGAGCGTATCCACCGTACCAACCTGGCGGGTCTCGGCATTCTCCCGCTGCAGTTCGAGCAAGGTGTCTCGCGTCAAAGTCTGGTTCTCAATGGCCGCGAAACCTTCAGCGTTGAAGGCATCACCGATGACTTCCAGCCAGGCGCCAAGGTCACTCTGGTGGTTGAGCGTGAAAACGGCGAAACCGAGCGCGTCAGCGTCGTGAGCCGCCTGGATACCTTCGAGGATGTTCGTTACTTCCGCAGCGGTGGTTTGTTGCCGCAGTTGCTGATCGAAAGTATGAAGAACGCATCCGCTAACTGATGCGCCGCTGATTTGTCGTAGGAGATATCAAATGACTCAAAGACGTATCCCAGCCGTTTACATGCGTGGCGGCTCCAGTAAGGGCGTGTTCTTTCTCGACAAGGATCTGCCGCCTGCTGGCCAGGAGCGAGATGCCATCCTGCTCCGTGTGATCGGCAGTCCAGATGTGTACGGCAAGCAGATCGACGGAATGGGTGGTGCGACCTCCAGTACCAGCAAGGTGGTGATCATCGGTAAATCCAGTCGTGAAGATTGCGACGTTGATTACCTGTTCGGGGCTCCCGCCATCGAGACGCCAGTTATCGACTGGTCGGGCAACTGCGGCAACCTGAGCTCGGCGGTTGGCCCGTATGCGATCTCTGAAGGCTTGTTGGATGCTCCTCGTGATGGCATCGCCGTTGTCCGTATCTGGCAGGCCAATATACAGAAACGAATCATCGCCCATGTGCCGATGCGCAACGGTGAGGTTCAGGAGGAGGGTGACTTCGTACTCGATGGTGTGGCGTTTCCGGCGGCTGAGATCGTGCTGGAGTTTCTCAAGCCTGGCGGGACGGACGGCAGCATTCTGCCCACCGGTAACGCCATTGATGAGCTGGACATCCCTGGCGTCGGCAACCTGTCTGTCACGCTATTGAACGCCGGCAACCCCACCATCTTTCTCGACGCTGACAGAGTAGGGCTGAAGGGCACCGAGACTCAGGATCAGGTCAATAGCGATGCCGAGCTGCTGGCGCGCTGTGAAACCATCCGTGCTCATTGCACTGTTGCGATGGGGTTGGCCGCAACCGCCGAAGAGGCAACTCGTCTGCGTCCGCATACGCCCAAGCTTTGCTTTGTGGCCAAGCCTCAGCGCTATCAGGCTGCGGGTGGCAAGTTTGTCGAACCAGATGATATCGACGTGATCGCGCGGATCCTGTCGATGGGTAAGCTGCACCACGCGATAACGGGTACTGGCGCTGTCGCTGTCGCCGTCGCGGCTGCTCTCGATGGCACGCTGGTAAATCGTATCGTTGGCGACATCGGGGATCGCCAGGTTCGTATGGGGCATACCGCCGGCAGCGTTGCAGTAGGCGCGAAAACCGTGCTGGAGGAGGGTGGCTGGAGTGTGGACAAGGCTGTGATGAGCCGCAGTGCTCGCCGGCTGATGGAAGGCTGGGTACGGGTTCCTGAAGTTCGCTGACGGCCTGGAGAGCTCATTTTGATCGAACTCATAAACTCGCCAGGGTTCTGGCTGGCCGTGATGCAAATCATCGCCATCGATATTTTGCTGGGTGGTGACAACGCGGTTGTCATCGCGCTGGCGTGTCGCAAGCTCCCTGAAGCACAGCGTAATCGCGCCATTATTGGCGGCGCGCTGGGCGCGATCCTATTGCGGATAGGAATGATCTTCTTCGCACTTCAGCTGTTGGAATTGCCTTTCCTTAAACTGATGGGTGCCGTATTGCTCCTCTGGATTGGTATCAAGCTGATGGTTCCTGAGGGTGAGGACGCACACGAGAACATGTCGACGAGCCCAAAGCTTTGGGGGGCGATCAAGACCATCATCGTTGCCGATGCGGTAATGAGCCTGGATAACGTGGTCGCAGTAGCAGGGGCATCCGGCGGGCAGATTGAGCTGGTGATCTTTGGCATCGTGATCAGCATCCCGATCATCATCTGGGGCAGCAAGTTGGTACTGCATTTCATGGATCGATATCCGATTGTCATCACCCTTGGAGCTGCATTGCTCGGTTGGATCGCGGGCAGTATGGCGATCACTGATATAAGCCTGCCGGCGGTACCGGCCTGGGCTCATTACGGTGCCGGCATCGTTGGCGTGGCAATGGTATTGATCATCGGAAAATGCATTGTCAGTTCGAATGCAACTGCGGGTAAGAAATCAGAAACAGAGAGGAGTGAGTAGCCGTGGAATTTGATCTTGCCGCCATACGAAAAGATATCGCTCCAAAGGGAAAGCTGCGGGTCGCAATCAATCTCGGTAATCCTGTACTGGCGAAGCTTGACGAGAAGACCCAAGTTTTCTCTGGCGTGTCGGTCGTGTTGGCCAATGCACTCGCTGATGAGCTTGAAATTGCTATTTCACTGACCTCCTATGACGCCGCCGGCAAGGTCTTCGCAGCACTTGAGGAAGGAGCTTGGGATCTTGCGTTTCTAGCCATTGAGCCAGTCAGGGCTGAGAAAATTTCCTTCTCAAGCCCCTACGTCTACATCGATGGAACCTATCTGGTGCGAACGGAAAGCAAGTTTAATCTCGCTTCTGCCTTAGACGCTGGCGGTTGCAGGATCGCAGTGGGTAGGGGAGCGGCCTATGACCTGTTCTTGTCCCGGACGTTGAAACATGCCGAGTTGGTTCGAGCGACCACTTCAGCCGTCGCCGTTGATGAGTTCTTGAAGCTAGGCCTCGATGCAGCTGCAGGAGTTCGTCAGCCTCTGGAGCGCTTCGCCCGAAGTACGACAGGCGTCAGAGTGTTGAGTGACAACTTTACGGAAATTCGTCAGGCGATGGCTATTCCGAAAGGCAGAGCGCTTGCTGCTGAGTACGTTCAGAACTTCATAAATGGCTGTCTGCGCAGCGGACTCATTGCCAAAGCGCTGGACGACAGTGGGGAGGAGGATGCGCGAGTTGCGAAGCCCTACGTGGGGTAGACTCCCGTGCTGGAAGAGGGTGGCTGGAGTGTGGAAAAGGCTGTGATGAGCCGCAGTGCTCGCCGGCTGATGGAAGGCTGGGTACGAGTTCCTGACGTCCTCTGGAATGAAGCTACCGGTGATAAATCCGAAACCCTAAGGAGCGAATAACCGTGGAATTCGATCTTGCCGCTGTAGGAAAGGATATCGCTCCACATGGAGCCTTGTGGGTTGCAATCAATCTCGGCAACCCTGTTCTGGCGAAGCTTGACGAGAAGACTGCAGTTTTCTCGGGAGTGTCGGTTGCGCTGGCCAATGCACTCACTGATGAGCTCGAAGTTCCCATATCGCTGACTGCCTATGACGCAGCCGGTAAGGTGCTTCGCAGCTCTTGAGGTACGGAATGCAGTCCTTTGTCCTCGTGATCATTTGAGGGCAGCGACATCTGCAGGGCTCACAGCCACTTTTATTATGCGCTACGTTCCAAACGGCATTCGCGTAGATGACTGTAAAGATTGCGCGACGCAGGCCGACATCGCTTTTGCGGCGACTCGCGTCCAGCAGGGTTGCTCCGGGTGCGTTAGCTCACTTATTACAGGTAGGGATTTGCAAAATGAAAATAAAAAACAAGCTCGTCCTGGCTTTTGTACTCGTTGCGTTCATCCCCGTAAGTCTGGTGGCCGTGATCTCTGTGCTCAATACCCGGTCTGAAGCGGTCAACCAGTTCATGGATGGCAGCACCCGAGAAATACGCCAGATCGACGGTAATATCCGGCAGTTTTTTGATGGCACGCAGCAAAACGTCGATCAAATGGCCACAGACCCCTTCTACACATCGGTTGCCAGCCTCAAACACTACGAGGCTGCCGATGCAGCCAGCCAGCCTTTGCCTGCGGCAGCCCGACAAGTCATCGATGCGTTCGCGCGGTATGGCGCGACGCATCCGGCAGCGGCAATCCTGTCCATTGGCCTGGAAGACGGCAGTTACGCGAAATGGCCGGATGACCCGCAGTTGTCAAAATACGACCCGCGTGCGCGCCCGTGGTACAAGGCCGCGATGGCAAGCCCCGGCAAAGCAGTAAGAACCGCTGCGTATTATTATGACAAGGACGCCGTGGCACTGGTCGGTAGCGCCAGGGCCATGCTCGATGAGGCAGGCAAGCCCAAGGGTGTGTTTGTGGTGAGCGTATCGCTGACCAACCTCACCGAACTGGTCAAAAGCATCAAGCTTGGCGAAAGCGGTTACGTGATGCTCATTGAGGACGGCGTCGTACTGGTTGACCCGCGTGATGCCGGGCACAGTTTCAAGCAGCTCAAGGATCTGGGTGAGCCTTATGCCAAATTGGCAGCCACTGCGCAGGGTTCCACTGAGGTGCAAATCAACGGCGTCCGGTACATGGCCAATG
This sequence comes from Pseudomonas graminis, assembly GCF_002093745.1. GTDB lineage: Bacteria > Pseudomonadota > Gammaproteobacteria > Pseudomonadales > Pseudomonadaceae > Aquipseudomonas. Next base: position 72,197 of record NZ_MTSB01000013.1, on the reverse strand, counting down.
TATGGACATCGCCGGGCATGGGCTGGCGCTACGTGGGGTTGATCGAGTACAGCGAAGTCATGGCCGAGGCCACGCGCATGACCTACCTGACGGTCGCTATTGTCGTGGTGTTGGTGCTGCTTTTTGCACTGCTGGCGGCGGCTTTTGCTAAGGTGATCGTCAAGCCTATCGGCCAAGTCAGCAGTGGGTTGCAGTCGATTGCTGAAGGTGAGGGCGACTTGCGCCATGATCTTAAGGTGCAGGGCAAAGACGAAACGGCAGAGCTGGCAGGCTGGTTCAACAAGTTTCTCGCTGCAATACGCCAGTTGATTCAGAGCATCGGCGCGGCATCGACCAACCTGCAGGATGCTTCACGCGTGAATAGTGAGGTGGCCAATAACATGAATCAGGCGGCTGGACGTCAACGTGAGGCGGTGGAGCTGGTGTCCACGGCGTTCAATGAAATGGTCGCGACTGCCAATGAAGTGGCGCGCTCGTGTAGTGCAGCGGCCAACTCCGCCGAGAGTGGCCATCATCGTGTCGCCGAAGGCAAAGAGCAGATCGAGTTGACCACCGACAACGTCAATCGCCTGGGCCATCGCCTTAGTGAGTCTTCGCAGGCCATGGTGGAGCTGGAGGAGGGTAGCCGCAGTATCAACCAGATTTTGGGCACCATCCGCGCCATCGCTGAGCAGACCAACCTGCTGGCACTGAACGCGGCAATCGAAGCGGCGCGTGCCGGTGACCAGGGCCGAGGGTTTGCGGTCGTCGCTGATGAAGTGCGCGCGCTGGCCAAGCGTACCTCGGATTCCACTGGGGAAATCGATCAGTTGCTCAGCGCGCTCGGTAGCAAGACTCAGGAAGTGTCGCAGAAGATGGAGAGTTGCCTGGAGCTGTCACGCGCCAGCGTTTCCTCCATTGGAAGCGCACGTGAAAGCTTTGAAGGCATCCAGCTGTCGGTGAATGAAATCCGGGATCAGAACCTGCAGATACGGTAGCTATACGATGACTGCCTCCCATGGGTAACGCGACTACGTCCTGTGCAAGGTTTTCGCCGACCCTGATGCCGGCATCAAAGCCGCCTGCCACCAGATCCAGCAGTGCGTTGTCGCAATGGATATCCAGAGTGATGTCAGGATAGGCGTCCATGAACGCCGCCAAGTGAGGCGCCAGGACAATGTCGGCAGCAGTGCGAGACACATTGAGTCGCAAAAGGCCGGTAGGTTTATCTCGTAGTTCGTTTACATCTTCGATGGCTGATGCAAGGGTCGCAAGCCCCGGCTGCGCGTATCCCAAAAAACGTTGACCAAGTTCGGTCAAACCGACTTTTCGCGTGGAGCGCTCGAGCAGCCGCACGCCCAGCCGGCTCTCTAGTGTGCGCAGGGTTTGTGAAAGAGCCGATGGCGAGATACCCATTACTGCAGCCGCTTTGGTAAAGCTCCCGTATTTTGCGACCTGAGCGAAGGCAGCGATACCGGATAAGAGGTCTGGGCGAATAGCATTATTGTGAAGCAAAGCTTCATATTGCATGCCGATTGCGCCTATTAATAAAAGGAGTGATCAAGCCTAACATGGCGCCTACATTCACAGGAGCGCTATTCATGGGTAAGTTAGAAGGGAAAGTTGCCATCGTGACAGGATCTTCAAAAGGCATCGGTGCAGGTATTGCCGAGCGGCTGGCGGCAGACGGTGCAAAAGTTATCATCAACTATTCACGAAGCGTCGCAGACGCCAATCGTGTGGTAAAGCGCATTGTCGACGCTGGCGGTGAAGCCATCGCGTTCAAGGCTGACATCTCTCGTCCCGCAGATATCGGGCCTTTGATCGACTCGGCTGTTCAAGCGTTTGGCAGGCTGGATATTCTGGTGAATAACGCTGGCATATATAAACCTGACTCACTCGACGAGTTGAGTGCTGACAGTTTCGACGAGCATTTCAACCTAAACGTACGCGGGCTGTTGCTCACCACACAAGCAGCTGCTCGGGTAATGAATGCCGGCTCAGTCATCGTTAATATCAGTTCAGGCCTGGCCCACAGTCCTTATCCGCAGGTGCACGTGTATTGCGCAACAAAAGGAGCGGTGAACACGCTGACCCGCTCCCTGGGCATGGAGCTAGGCCCTCGGGGCATTCGTGTTATGGGCATAGCACCGGGGTTTGTTCATACAGAAGGAAACGCGGACTCTGCACGAGGCATGGATGAGTTTTTCATCGCCAAGACCCCGCTGGGTCGCGTAGGCAAGCCTCAAGACATTGCAGCAGCGGTAGCGTATGCCGTATCGGAAGATGCAGGCTGGGTAACGGGTACCACGCTTGATGTCGCTGGCGGTATGACCTTCTGAGATTGGCCGAAAGCTGCCTTCGTAGCTGGCCGCTTTCGACTCTTAGCGACCAGTCTGTGGAGCCCCCTCAAAAGAGGTTGCTCGATTGAGCGTTTACACGCCGCTGCAAAAGGTATGTTGAAGCAGCTATCGGAGCGAGAGTATAGTAAGCGTCCGGCCAAGTCATCTTACGAACCCCCACAGCCCTCGCATTTACCGTGTACCTCGGGCCGTGGCTACATGATAAGGGACGATGCAGTGGGCGCCTGACTGACTGCTCAATGCATTTCTCTAACGCGCAACACCAAGTATCATAACAATTTTAAGACGAGATCTTCAGATGGAACGTCGATACGTAACTGCGGATGTCTTCTCATCCTTAGCGTTTCAGGGCAATCCAGTGGCTGTGGTGTTGGATGCTGATAGTCTTTCGAGCGAGCAAATGCAACGTATTGCAGCTGAATTCGGGTACAGCGAAACTACTTTTTTATTGCCGCCGAAAAATCCTGAAAACTCAGCATGGGTACGAATCTTTTCTCCTTCAAAGGAATTTCCTTTCGCCGGGCACCCCAACATCGGAACTGCGTACGTCCTTGCTATGGAGATGTATAACGCTGGGAGCTTGCCACCTAAAACCATGATTTTCGAAGAGGCTGCGGGCCTGGTTCGCATACGGATTCTCTTTGAAGCAGGCAAGCCTATTGGAGCTGAGTTGGTTGCGCCAGAGCAGCTATCTAGGCTTGCAACAGTCGAGCTAAAGCAGATAGCAGCGTGCCTGTCTTTGAGTGCTGACGAAATAGAGGTCGCCACTCATGCACCCCAGGTTGCATCCGTGGGTTTACCATTCATTATTGTCGAGCTAAAGAGTCAGGAAGCGTTAAGACAATGCGTCCCGAATCTAACGGAGTACAAGCTTACGGTACCTGTCAGTGGAGCTACCTCGATTTACGCGTACACGAAAGTCTCGGGGGGCTTGCATGACACCGCTGATGTCAATCTGGAGGCTCGTACCTTCACTAATCGTATGACCGAAGATCCTGGAACTGGTAGCGCAACAGCTGCAGCCGTTGCGCTACTCGCGAGGTTGTACTCAAAGAAGACAATGACAGCTCGTGTGATGCAAGGAGTAAGTGTAGGAAGGCCGAGCGTTATCAATGTGCGGTACACCTACGATAGTGCGGAAGAGGTCAGAATCTCCGGCGAATGCGTGACTATCATGCAAGGTAAATTTTCGCTCAAAGGCGATGGCTAGCCAAATAATCGTAACGGTCTAAGCATGCCATCTTGCTATAGAGCCCATTTGACTTATCCAAAAATCACGACGCTTTGCCGCTGATCCGTAACCGTCCGGCGAAGTTATCTATCCGCCGCCCATCCTACACTCGAAGTCGGTAAGCGTCTGGCGAACCCACCTTGCGGCTTTGTAACGAGCATACCGTGGAGCAGCTTGGTTATCGGGATCGTGTGGCCGATCTCAGAGCTTGGCTAGCTTCAATCTTGTCTGCAATTGACCTACGCACTCACCCGCAATGCTCCTCACAGCTGGATCAATCCATGGCTTTAGAAGCTCATGTTCGCGAATCAAGCCCAGCTGTAGTAGTACGCTGACAGCAGTCGTGTAAAGCGGCCCTAGGCTTCCGTCTGCAATTTTAATAGCTTTACCCAGGCCGCGACTACGAATCCCAACCGTGTAGACACCATCTGCGCCGACCTTAGCAATGCAATCGCCGTTAGATGCTAGCGCTATGGCCTGATCACAACGACCCGTACCTGACACCATCTCGGGGTGGGAAGCCATCGCGGAAGCAATCGAAGACAATGCATTATCGTGATCACTATCGATGCCCGACTCGCCAGTGGCAAGACGCGCCCAGAGCAACGCAAGGCGCGACAAAGACATGCCCTAGTTTGGAGCACTGCAACCGTCTATTCCAGACCAAAGCTGGTTTGACGGGAGGTTTGCCAGCCTCGCAATGCCTTGACGGATATCTACTTGGAGAGGGTGATCCGGATCAAGGTAATTTTGGTTATGTCCATGTAAAGAACAGTAACCTAGAAATCCCGCATGTTTACCTGAGCAGTTGTTATGTCTCTGATCGAACGTGCTCCCAAGCGGTGGAAGGTTGTGTTCACCGTATTGGATCGGTAGATGGCATCCGCAACGCAGGTCAGCTTCTGACTTGGAAATTTTTTCAAGCAGCCGGGTGATTGCTATCACGTGAAAATCTTCGCCCGAGTGACTGCCACAGGTAATGGCTAGCTCTGCCGCAGAGAATCCAAAGTGATGGTGCCCCCCATCCCTTACCAGTGGTACCGCCTGAAAAGGCTTCAATGTCGAGCGCGAAAATACGTAGGTGTCAGGGGCTCCGACATGCACAACTGATGCGCCTGTGGCATCCACCACGGCGAGTGATCCCCAGTGGATGCGTTCCACATAAGTATTCCGCGTTGCTACGATAATCGGAGTATGGGCAGGTGATGGCATCACAGGATCCTGAAGCGAGTAAATAATGCCGGTCAGTAGAGCATCATTGTGATGCCTCAAGCTAATCCAGCCACCCTGGCTAAATTGATACCCACTTATGAGGCAGCAACTCGGTAATTTCACTCGCCCGCTGCGTCGGTAAACGCATCAAAACGTCTTTCAGGTAAGCATACGGATCATGCCCGTTGAGCCGCGCCGACTGGATCAAACTCATGATCGCAGCCGCACGTTTTCCGCTGCGTAACGAGCCCGCAAACAACCAGTTCGAGCGCCCAAGTGCCCACGGCCGGATTTGGTTCTCGCACCAATTATTGTCAATGGGGACGGCCCCGTCATCGAGATAACGCGTCAGCGGTATCCAGCGTCTGAGGCTGTAATCCAGGGCTTTGGCGATGGCCGATCCTTCAGGCACAAGCTGTTTCTGGGCAATCATCCAGGCATGAAGTGCCTCAATGATTGGCGCTGCTTTTTCTCGCCGTATTCGCTGCCGATCACGGGGTTCCAGCTCGCGTGCCTCTCGTTCAACTTCATACAAGGCCGCGATGTAGTGCAGCGCTTTTCCGGCGATCTGGCTCTTGTTGGTCGCGTGCAAGTCGAAGAACTTTCGGCGTGCATGTCTTGTCATACCTCTGTTTGCTCAGCCATTTCTAGCGCATCGTCTACTTCATTACTGAGGTAAACACCCCTTTACACACAAGTGATGTGCCGGTTCGGTTCTTCATGGCGCCGTACCAGACTCGTATATTGAATCCACCGTGGCGTGCTGGCTCCTGCAGCGTGCTGATGATGAGACCCCAAAACGAGACCACATTATGAACAGTGCAATTCAACCGCATTCAAATCTGGAAGTATCTCCACATGAGATCGATGCCGAATACTTCGAGTACAGCAAAGCGGCAAATCCGATCAGCGCAAACTTGATCACCCGCATCCCGTACCAGATTTTCCCTGCTTCGCTCTATGATTCGGGCACATCTCGAACAGTTGCTCTCGATTTGAGCGAAAAACTAGAGTGTGAAGGCCCCGCAACCGGCCCAGGTCTTTGCGCTAGTTTTATTCGACTGAACGCTGGCGATGACGTCACATTGGCGCCCAACGCGACCTCACAGGTCTTGTATGTAATCGATGGTAGCGGCAGCCTTGCGTACGGTGAAACAGCATTTGAATGGACGAAAGGTTGTTTTATCGCCCTGCCAGGGATGAACAGCACAATTCTCAAGGCATCGGCGGACGCACGATTCTACTGGGTACATGATGAGCCTCTTCTTCGCTACTTAGGCGTAAGCAGAAGTGAAGACCGCTTCACCCCGACTCTCTACCCTGCGGCTGTCGCATCTGCAAAGCTTCGTGAAGCCGCTGATGATCCACGTGCACAGGATCGCAGCCGCATCAGCGTTCTGCTGGGTAACAGTCACTTCCCTCAGACACGCACAGTGACCCATGTGCTGTGGGCTATGTACGGCATCCTCCCAGCCGGCTCAATCCAAAAACCCCACCGGCACCAATCCATCGCCCTGGACTTCATCATTGATTGCCCAACTGGATGCTATTCGCTCGTGGGTACTGAACTGGACGAAAATGGCCATATTCGCAATCCAAAACGCGTAGATTGGACACCAGGGCTTGCGTTCGTTACACCGCCTGGCTACTGGCATGCTCACTTCAACGAGTCGGATCGCGAAGCATTTCTGATCCCGATTCAGGATGCAGGTCTACAGACATATCTGCGATCACTCGATATTAGGTTCAGCTAAATGGACTCCCGGTATGACTGGCTCATACCGGGAATTATCGCTGCCACGTGGGCGGGTCAACCACGCGCTCAGCAATGAAATCAATGAAGCATCGCACCTTCGAAGAAACGATTCGCTTCGGCGGATATACAAACCAGATGGCGCCAGATTCATGTGAGGCCTTGACCTCCCAATCAGGCAGCCAACGCACCAGTCGACCATCGCGCAAACTGGCGCTGGCAAGCCAATCTGGGAGCAATGCCATTCCCAACCCGCTGCTCACCGCGATTAGCTGAGCGTCGAGGTCATTTATCCAAAGTACAGCACCAATGGGCAACGAAACCTGCTCGTTGTCGTTGGCCCATATCAACGCCTCCGGGCACTGGCGTCCAATGATCATCATGTCGACGGGCAGTTGATCAGGGGAATCCGGTTGAGGATAACGAGTGGCAAATTCTGGACTCACACATAGGAAAGTCTTTACCTCTGCCAGCTTTCTCGCCTTGAGATTGGAGTTGGCTAACCTGCCAATGCGAATCGCAAGATCGATTCCAGTGGCGATCAAATCGACTTGTGAATCCTCAATGCATAGATCTAGCGTGATGTCTGGGTAACGCTCCATAAACTCGCCCACTACAGGGAGTATATGATGACGCGCAAAAGCAGGCGGAAGACTAACCTTCAATCTCCCTCGGGGATTTTGGTTGAGAGCGGACGTTGCCGCCCTGGCTTCTGACAATTCAAAGAGAACTTTTTGGGCATGGTACAAGAACGTTTGCCCACCCTCCGTCAATACAAGTTTTCGTGTTGATCGATTGAAAAGTGCAATGCCAAGATCTTGCTCTAAATCTTTGATGTAACGCGACACCGTAGAAGCTTTTATCCCCAAACGCTCTGCTGCTTTGGAGAAGCTATTCCCATTGGCAGACTCTACGAAAGCGGTCAGTGCTGCTAGGTAGTCCAAGTGCGCCTCTCTGTTTTTGGTGTCGCTAGCTCGACTGTTCGGGCACTTGAGCCTTGAGGTCGATTGGAAAAACTCGGTGGCTTCTGAGGCACAACCTTGGTCATCTCGGAAGGGTATCCCATCGCAAGAGTTCAGTGAAGTCACCTTTGAGCCATGGTCTCGCTAGCTCGCACCTTGCGGTGTGCAGCATCATTTTTTACAGAGCCTAAGCGCCTTGCAACGCTGACTGCAGGATGGCAACCAACTTGGGGCGGCCGGTGTTATGCCTATACAGCATGACTAACTCGCGCTCATAGGCACTGTCGTCAATCACGGTAGTGAAACAGTCTTTTGTTATGCTCTCCAACCCCGTCCAGTAGGGGACAAGACTAACCCCCAACCCGTCCGAAACCAGGCTCGCAATAGCCTCAAGCCCGTCCAGATCAAACAAAGGCCGAGTCTCAATGGCTTGATCTTTGAGATAGTGCTCTGCGAAGCGTCCCCCCCACGCGTTTGGGTCATATCGAATGTATGGCTCTGTTTGCAGGACATTTCTTATCGACAAGTGCGGTTTAGCGTTGGTCAACAGCACTAAGGGTTCCTTGCGCAAATCGACGCGCCTAAGCGAGGCATGCAGTTCAAAAGGCGGTGCGACCACAATGATTGCGTCCAGTTCGTCATTCAACAGAGCAGCATAAAGCTCCCGCGAAGTACCGGGCAGTATCAATGGCTTGGCCTGTGGTGCCGTGATGACTAGCTGGCGCAGCACAGAAGGTAGCAAACCAGTCAAGGCGGTTGAAATCGTTCCGACCCTCAGGGGGCCTAAAAGTCCGCTGGAATCTGCGTCGTTTGCCAGCAATGCCATTGATTGCACGATATGCCGTGCACGTGGCAACAATGCCAAGCATGCCTCCGATGCCTTTACCGAGTGACCCGTACGGATCAACAAAGCAATTCCAAGGGTGCGTTCGAGGGTCTGTATTCGCTGACTGACGGCCGCCGCCGTCAGGTGCTCCAGCCTGGCTGCTTCTGCAATCGAGCCTTTCTCTACCACCTTGATCAAGCTCGCAAGATAACGGCTATCCAAAAGTTTTCCTAATGCTCACCTCAATAATTACAAGTTATCACTTTCGCTGCTTCCCCGATACATTCGCGTCAACGAACGAAACTAGAGGAAGCTCCCATGAGATCGCTATTCCATTTGGCTTACCACGTCTCTGATTTAGCTGCGGCGCGAGAGTTTTATTCTACGGCGCTGGGATGCCGGGAGGGGCGAAGTGCGGAAACATGGATCGACTTCGATTTATACGGGCATCAGATTTCCCTTCACTTAGGTAAGCCGTTTGCAACAGAAAACACAGGTCTGGTCGGTTCCCACCAGGTACCGATGCCGCATTTTGGTGTCATCCTACCTATGGCGGGCTGGCGGTCGGTTGTTCAGCGACTTAGAGACCATGGCACGGAGTTCATGTTGGAACCCACGACTCGCTTCGAAGGTGAACCTGGAGAGCAGGCCACACTGTTTATAAAGGATCCCTCCGGAAACGCCATCGAGATCAAGGGCTTTGATGACGCCGACCAGGTATATGCTATATGAAACATGTCATTCCTTTCATCGCAGCGCCTGAGCAGGTAGATCACTGGATCGGCCCGCTGGTACGCGCCATGCCAGATGAACGTGTCGTGCCTTTTTCTCTACTGTCTAATACTGACCTTGAGGACTGCAGTTTCGCAATCGTCGCAAACCCAGATCCCGCAGATCTAGCAAAATTTCCGAATCTGCGCTGGATCCAAAGCGTCTGGGCTGGCGTGGAGCAGCTAGTCTCGAACGTTGACCCTGCAGCAGTCACGATTGTGCGATTGGTTGACCCTCACCTCGCCGCTGCTATGGGCGAAGCCGTACTAACCTGGACACTGCATCTCCACCGACACGTACCGCTATACACTAGCCAGCAAAGGCAGCAAATATGGTCTGCGCGACCATATGTTGCGGCTCAGGCGAGGACAGTTAGTATCATGGGGATGGGCGAGATGGGCTTAGCCTCGATAAAACTACTGCTTACCTTGGGCTTCAAGGTTCAAGGATGGAGTCGCCTGCTCAAAGACATCCCTGGAGTTACATGTTTTTCCGGGCCGGAAGGGTTGCAGCAGATGTTGAAAGCAACAGATATCTTGATCTGCTTGTTGCCGCTCACTGCCCAGACTACGGGGTTGATGGACGCCCACCAGCTCGCGCGGTTACCAGTCGGTGCCAGCGTGATCAACTTTGGTCGCGGGGCCATTTTTGATGAGAACGCCTTGAAAAGCGCACTGGACAGCGGACACCTGGGGCATGCGGTGCTAGATGTGTTCAATATCGAGCCGCTACCCGCAGATGCGTGGCAGTGGCTCCACACCAAGGTTTCAGTTCTACCTCACTGCGCAGCGACAACCAACACTAAGACCGCTTCGTTAATAGTCGCGCGTAATATACTTCAGTATCGTAAAACCGGCGATATACCCTTGGGTGTCAGTTACACGCTTGGTTATTGATTAGGTTTGATGTCGTGGGTTTACTAAGACAAGCCGACTGCTACAGCTAAAAGCTTGGGCTTAGTTAGGTACTTCAAAGTTCCAACGCAAAACTATGCTGCGTTCCGACACCTAGGGCACATCTCGGCAATCCATAAAACATTTTTCACCATTTTCAACCACTGGATTCCTAGATCTCGTTATGAGCTTGCCGATGCCTCTGAGTTCGAACAGCACAGTTCCGATTTCGAACCGTCTAAAGGCAGTGGTTACTTGGATGTCTGGATACCGCTTTCCAGACCCATGGCACCATAATCGTGGGATCGACCTGTAATTGTTGGAGCTGGGTAGGTGAGTATTCCAGACAGCTCCGTCAAGCTCAGGCGTCGGATCGGGAAGGCATTGTGAGCAGCAGGATTACCAACTCTAAAACGTCGATAATCTAACCACTGATCACCCCCGAGGGTGGTCGCTGACAATCCAGATCAACCGGGATCAACGACGTAGTTCATGCAAACCGCTAGCTGGTAAATCGCACCAGCGACGTAGGGCTTCACATCCTCCCGGACGTCTTCACACGACAGTTCTTCTGCGGACAGATGGCATAGCTGATCTATGTCGATGCCCATAGACGCTGCAGTGCTTAGCACAGCGATCAGAGCCTCTCTGGCTTCTCTTGCTTGACTGTCCATGATGACGGTTTCCTCCATGTTCTATCTCAACATAGTCGGAAGCAGGGAACGCATAGGATCGATTCGAAATAACCGTAATGCACGTAATGATAGTTGCCGTCCTGTGGCTTTCTGCAGTGCAGGATTGCGCTACTGAGGAAGGTCAATGCCTGAAATTCCATGTTCACAGATGGAGTATCATGCTCCGCCATCTGGCGGCCACTGACCCCTAGCCTGGGAGGCAGTACCGACTGCTCGACAATCTAAAGGGAGTTTCACTCATGCCAGAGCCGCGCATTCGCCCACTCGCGCTTTGCATCTTTCATCATCACGGAAAAATACTGGTCAACCAGTTCCATGACGCTGCTGGAGGGCAGACTCTTTTTCGTCCTGTAGGTGGAGGTATTGAATTTGGTGAACGGAGTATCGATGCCATTGCCCGAGAGGTGCAGGAGGAGCTGGGCCTTTCGATCAGCGACGTCCGATTGATTGGCACCTTGGAAAGTATTTTCATCTACGAGGGTAAGACTGGACACGAGATCGTTCAGATATACGACGCAAGATTTGACGACGTAACGGTCTATGAGAAACCTTGGCTAGACGGCTGTGAAAGTGACGGTGCATCGTTCAGAGCTTCGTGGCATAACAGTTCCAGTTTCACTGCCACTTCCCGATTAGTCCCTGAGGGGCTATCTGATCTGCTCATGGAAGCTTCGCTGTTGGACTGAATCTGACGATAGAAAAGAGCTGCTATCTAACGCATGCGGTCGACTCAGTAAGCCAACGTCACTTTCCTTGATGTGCCCTATGAAACTGAAGCTGGAGTTCGGCGGGGGGCGCTTCGGCCAAGCTACCAGAGCGCTGCACAAACACTTGATAACGACCACGTTCAAGTTTTACACGAACCAAGTCAGCGTTTAAATTTCTGCTGCCCCACGAGGTCAATTTTGGGTGGGTGACTTCCTGATTCAACATCTCTTTTCCGCTTGGGATTTCATTAATGCGGATTTGAAAAGTAAATGGAGAACCCGGCTCTTGCCTTGAGCCGCCGTTGAGTGATCCACCTCCTGCAAGCGTCCAAGCTTTTTCCCGTTGGCCACCGTCGATGTAGGGGTAGCTCAGAGAAACCGTGTAGGTATCAGATTTGCTTACACGTACCGATAAGTTGGTCTTGCTGACGGGGCGATAGATTTCGAGCGGCACGCTATAGGATGGTGAATGGCTGGCATCCACCAGCACTCTTATGAGCGCGATAGAGACGATTACAACCCCTAAAAGCGCTAGTACACGGTTTACTATTTTCCTAAGCAAAGCCAGCCTCCATGCACACACGTGCAAGGGCAATATATATGGATATCGTCAAACAAGGGGACAGGCAATGTCTGTTTAAACGTGCAGACCACGTCTGCAGCCGCAGCCCGTTAATCTCACTGGCGCGCTGCGTAGGCAGGCACGTGGAAACATCCTGCCGGTGAGAATACTGGACATGCCCATCCAGGCGCATCTACTGGATTGGACTCCTGATCGCCGCCGCCCGCTGACCGCTGCGTAATTCATGGACGTGACCAGTCATTTGCATTCGACGCCGACCAAGCGTTTTCATCGGATTTGACCCGCGCACTTCGTGTTCTTGACCGGCAGAAATCGGCCAAAAGCAGCCGCTTGGCTGCCCCCTCAGTCGTCAGGTATGCCTACTTCCTGAAAGTCGCGAAAAAATATGGGCATTCGTCTCGTTGGGTAGGGATGAAATCGACCTGCATGAAAAAGGGATCTATTTTCGCTCAATGCATCTGGCCAACGTGATCCTCACCCCGGACGGTACACTCGGTCTGATCGACATATCCGACATGAAAACCTTCCACCGCCCCCTGCGCAACTTCAAGCACGTGCTGCGTTACGAGCAGGATCGCCAATGGCTGATCGGAGGTAACAAGCGGCTGTCCTCAACGGGCATCAGGAAGACCTGCCCTGGCAAAGCGATCAATGCGTAAAACAGGTTATTGGTGGACTTGGCCGAATCCCAAAGGATGTAGCTCACAATACAGGCAACCAAAGCTGCCCTGAAGCAAGCGGCGATCTTTGCCCGAGTCTGTGTTCAGCTTGTCAGCCAACATTACTGAAAGCCCAACCTACCATTACCCCGACAACCAGTACCGCGAGCAATTTAATGCGATCACGAAGCTTACGCCGCTGCTTGTTAACGCGTTCCTGAGGGAGCTCGACATGGTTGTCGAAGCCAGTGTGCAAGACCGCGTCGTTTTCAAGAATCAACGCGTAACGGTTATGCGCTGCATAAATGCCCGCCAGCTTCTTTTCGCCGCTGTGCGCGGCATAGGGGGCATGTTCTTTATAGTCAGCCAGGCGCCGCAGGCCAGGATTAAATGAAAAACCCTGCCACTCGGGCTTGTGCGAGCCCAGCTTGTAGAAGGCGATGCCCTGCACTACCTCCCGGGCATTGAGGTACAGGTAAGGGCTATGCACCCGAAGATCATGGTTGTAGCTGCGCAGCCAGACTTGCAATGCCTGACGGTCGTTTTCCAGCAGAGTCATGGACTCTTCAACAAAACCTGGGCGGTAAAAATCCCAGTCGTCCTCGCAGTGGAATACCCAGGATGTCTGGATCAGCGCATAAGCGGCATCCACCGAACGCATCTGCCCCAACTTGGGGTTGTTAATGATAAAGCGGGTGAACGGGCGCCAATGCTCGGGAATACAGGCTTCAACCTGAGCATCCCCAGAATCTTCGGTGATCAGCACGGCGCGAATCGGTGCGGAGTTGAACTGGTCAAACGTTTCAAGCGTGCGCGTCAACAGGTCGAACCGTCCGCAACTGGTGACCACCAGCGTTATATCGCTACTTTCGCTAAACTGCATCATGTGTACTCAATAATTGAAATTTCAAAGGCGATTACAGTCCCAACCGAGACATAAGGCGAATCCAGTTCAGGGTATGGCAATACTCTTCGCCGGCGGGCAAGCCAAAGGCGAACGGTGCACGTGTCATCGAGGTCGCCTCCGGTAAGCATGAGAGGCTGCTTCGCGACTTTCGGTTCTATGTGAACTCTTAGGTTCGTCTGGCCGGGTTGCGCGCCTCGCTTGCCTCTGATCGCAAGCCATCTGCGCATCGTCCCGCAGGACGGTTTGGTCTCCCTTCCGTACGCGCGATTCTAAGCTCGGTGACTGCAATGCCCAGAAGGATTAGCGCCGCCCCTGCAAGTCTTTCAGGGGGGAAACGATCTCCAGCGAGAAAATAACCAAAAACCCCACTAAACACGGGTTCGCAAATAAGTATTAGGGCGACTTTTTCAGGAGCTAGCACAGTCTGAGCGCGATTTTGAATGGCGTAAGCCAAGGCAGTAGCGAACAGCGCGAGCGAAAGGATGGTAACTGTCGAAGGGAGCGCGCTGGGAAAAGAAAACTGGTTACCGGCCAAGCTCCATATCAAAGAAAGCGAGCCAACCAGCCCTAGCTGGATTGAAGTTGATGCCATGGAAATGGCGGGTGTTGCGAACGTTGAGACGATCACGATGTGTAATGCGAAGCATGCAGCACACCCCAAAATCAATAGATCACCGTAGTGCAGCGCGAATCCGTCAAGGCTCAGTAGAGCGAGCCCAAATACGGCAATCACTGTTCCTGCTGCCTGTTTAGGGCTTGGGCGTCCTCTACCTATAAAATAAACAAACAGCGGAGTGAAGACTGTGCACAAGCCCGTGATGAACCCGGCATTGGAGGGCGTTGTGAGGGCTGTCCCTGAAGTCTGCAGTGAGAACGCGGCAAAGAGGACTATTCCAGCAAATACTGCATTCGCCCAGTCACGCGGCTTCAGATGTCGAAATGAGCGGATTGAAAATGGAAGAAGCGCTAAAGCCGCTAAGGTGAACATCCATGCGTTAAGCGTGGATGGAGCCATGACTGCCAACGTTTCGTGCTTAGCTACAAAGCTCCAGCCCCATACAGCCGTGACCAGTAAAAGCGCGATAGACCAAAAGGTTCGGTATGACATAGCTGTCCCCAAGGAAGACATTTATACCGAATGCCTTGCCAAGAACTTTATGTCAGCGGTACCCAGAAAGACCTAGAATAATTTAGTGAGAGGGCATTGGCAATCATGAACACCATGGCTGGTAAGTTAACTCGGAGCCTCAAATCTCTACGAGGGGGATCAACAAACATTGCCTTGCCAATGACCATTTGCAGATCCTTTTTGTAGAGTTTCCGTTCACCCATTATCGAGGCGGAACGAGATCCCCCAACTATCCTTTCGGGCGTATTTGCCTGAGCCATGCAAGGTGATTTCGGCAGACGCTTACGGTGCGTAGACATCCATGTAGCCTTGTAGCGAAGTGGTATAAAAAACGAGTGAAGGTGCCGAGTACGCCGCTAAGGAAGATGCTCGCTGGATATTTCTTCTCCAAGGATCGGGTGCTACTTTTACGCTGGGCGCTTATGGAGTGGGAAAGTATCAGGGCGAGAGAATCTCCCCCCTCCAGCGCGGCAGCAGGGTAATCCAGGAAGATAAAGGTAATCGCCATCTGTGCCCCGAGATGGCGACCACCTGCCAGGCCCAATGCTATTTGTATGATGCGATCTTAGCGCTGCAGAGGACGAGGATCAGTGACGCAGAGGTTAAGAGCAAAGAGAGGCTTAGGGACGTAGCATGAGCGATAAATCCAATCGCAGCCGGCCCCATCAGTATGCCTAGGTAGCCAATCGCATTGATGATTGCCAGAGCTTGAGCGACGGGCATAGCAGTCTGATGCCCGGCCTTGGAACAAAATATCGGAACGAGATTCGAAATTCCTAATCCGACGAGTACGAACCCCAAAACCGAAACTATCCAATGGTCGATGCCCACCGCCAAGGCCATGCCGCCCATTGCCAGTACACTTCCTACAAGTAGCACTGCTCGCGATCCGAGCTTGCTTACGATCCAATCGCCTAACAGTCTCCCTACTGCCATAGTTACGGAAAACGCGGCGTAACCGATGCCCGCGATACTAGGCTCCATATCTCGGTTCGAAGTCAGATAGACGGCGCTCCAGTCGAGCATTGAACCTTCAACCAGAAAAGCGATGAAGCACAGCGCCCCCAGTAGCAACACCAGCTTGGTTGGCTTCGTCTTGGCTGGCGCCCCCTCCAGCTCCGCGAACGGGAGCATGTAACGACCAAAATACAAGAGCGCCATGCCCAATCCAAGAGCCAATATAACGATTGACTGTATGGGATTGAGGCCGAGCCAGAGCAGCAAGCTAATCGTGCCCGCGCTGAAAATATTCCCGACGCTGAACAGCCCATGAAAGCCAGACATCATCTGCTTGCCGTGGTGGCGCTCAACAAGCGAGCCTTGAAGGTTCATGTTTACATCGGCTGTAGCGATGGCGGCCCCAAACAGAAGCAGAAAAGCCAAGAGCACCCAGTATGAGGTGGCTGTTGCCAGGCCAACCAAGCCGACAGCGGTAAAAGCGCTTGCAAGATAGACCGTACTTCTGCAGCCAACTCGATTCGCTAAACGGGCCACAAACGGCATCATGCACATTGCTCCGGTACCAAGGCCCAGGAGGAGCAGACCAAGTTCCGCCTCACCTATTTGCGCCCTTTCCTTAGCAAATGGCACCAAAGGTGCCCATGCGCCCATGCCACATCCGGCCAGGAAGAATGCATATCTGGAAGCAGGTAGCGTATTAGAGGTAAAAAAAGCTTGTTCCGTACTATTCATCTACTAAAGCCTGTTGTTGGCAAATGGACACTACGCCCGTAACTTATGTTGCAGACCGATAGTAAAAAACTTGGCATGATGCATGCGACCTTAACAGCTAGGCTCATTTCTTATGGATGTAGCACTCGACAGTGAAGACGTCTGGTGAGTAGCCAAGTTTTCGTCGGCATCTTGGGCAATACGCTTCAGCGCGCAGCCGCTCTGTGCCCGGAGGGGTCAACTGTCACCATGACAATCAGCGATGCCCTGCACCGACTGTTACCGAATGTCAGCCTAAGAAACGATGCTTGAGTTGCTGTATTCAGTGCTTTCATAAAATCTCTTCAAGCAATCTGGTACGGGTTCTTCCTCAAACCAATAAGCGATTTGTCGAAATTCGCGTCATACAAAAAACCATCAACAACACCGGTCAATTTGTTCATCCCAAAGTTTCCTATCACAGCAACTATTTGGCTCGGTCTCTTGCTCAGCAGTAGAAACCGTACAGATGTACGATTTCTATCCTACTGTGAGCGCTGATCAAGGTCAATGAAATCGTACATTTGTACGATTTTACGTCTTATGCTAGTGTCAGCTGACTGAGATGGGAGCATGCATGACGAACGAGAAACGGAAGACTTGGCAGCAAGACCCTCATCGTAGGGAGCATATCCTCAAGGCAACCCTAGACTGCATCGAGCTGCACGGGGTTGCATGCACAACGTACCGAAAAATTTCCGAACTGTCGGGCGTGCCTCTCGGTTCACTTACACACTACTTCCCGAGCATGCAGGAGCTGCTGCTGGAGGCATTTCAGCTGTTGGCTCAGTCCGTATCTACTCGATTTGCAGCAGTAATTCGAAAAGCAAAGACTAAAGAAGACGCTTGCCATGCAATAGTGGATGTTATCTTTGAAAAATCCACATTCGGCACTAGAACGATCCAGCTGACTTGCGAGCTCTATATTTTTGCGGGTCGTAACCCTGTCATGAAGAATGTTATGAAAGACTGGATGCTTGAAATCAGAGGAACACTCAAACTCTATTTCTCCCCCTTGTCAGCAGTCGCGCTAGATGCTTTGATTGAAGGAATCATTCTTCATCGATCAGTAACCCCGATTGCTCGTGAAGACGCTCACAAAATGATAGTTAGGCTATCCGAGTTGTAATATTTAGTGGTGGACAGGAAAGGAAGTCGCTATCTGGCCAGCATATCCAGCATATCCAGCATATCCAGCATATACGGAATATGTAGCTGTAGTCACATCGTTCTTCAATGATGAGACGAACATGATGGCCTCCGGGTGCCATACCTATATATGGGCATCGCCTGAGACCTATGGTATTTCAATCAGAACGGAAACCAAGTCGAATGACCGCTTCTGGCCGATTTCTGCCGGTCAAGGACACGAAATTTGCGGGTCAAGTCCGATGCAAACGCCTGGTCAGGTGGAATGTAATTCTCCAACCGATTCGAAGGCAGAACGACTCTCGCTTTGCTGGAGAGCCAGGAGCTGCGATGTGCATCCGCATAGGTACGCCGGACGTCCGTACCCAGGAACAGACGGCGGTTTGGCGATCCTATATCTTGCACCCGGATATCTCGTCGTAACGGCGAGAAACCGACTCCGTTTTAAGTAGCCGTTCTAGACCATCCCATGAGCTTGCTACTGGCGGGCGAACTCTAGGATCCACGAGATTCAGCTCCTCCAGCGTGTAGTTCATCTTGCCAAAGTTGCAGGGCGCGCAAGTGAGGATCGTGTTGTCGATACTGTTATCACCGCCTCGTGCATGGGCCAAGACGTGATCGTACTGTGCCCACATAGCCTGGAAAGCAGCGTGTTGTCCTAGGTTCGTGCGCTCCCAACGTAAGGCATTTGGGTAGCATTTGCTTAGCAACGTGCGTACCTCTTTGCGGATAACCGGCACTCCACAAAATCTGCAGTGATAACCATCACGGTCGTGGATCTTCACCAAGGCAACGCTATCAGGCATGCGCTCTACGCGACTCCCTGAGGGGCCATATGCGCGTGACTGGAAGAAGTTTCTGACTGAATGGCAGCGTGAGATGCAGCATCTGAAAAATCACCGAGCTGCACAAGCTCCTACCAGCCAGAACGGCTGGCTCGAGCGATGGCGGGGCAAGCACACAAGCGGTCGTTGTATCCGCTGAAAATCGCAGTCTCAAACAGGAGCAGCAAGGTGGAACGGCCTTCTTTTTTTATTGATTTTGAAGCCTCTGGAATAGCGCCTGACAGCTATCCTATCGAAGTCGCTGTCGTGTCGAGTGAGACCTCCTTTAGCTCGCTTATCAAGCCAGTCCGGTACTGGACGCACTGGTCGTTCGATGCGCAAGACATGCATGGTCTCACTCCGGATCATTTGCTTCAGGAAGGTGATAATCCACACACCGTGGCGGAACGAATGAATCAGCTGTTTTCAGGGCAGCTGCTTTGCAGCGACTCACCTCAAGACGTGTTTTGGTTCGACGTCCTTTATGAGGCAGCAGATGTGAGACCTACCTTCGAGTTGAAGCCTTTGGAGGTGTTCGTGGGGCGGCAGGCTGCCAGCGATATTTATCGACTACTGCCGACAACCAGGCACCACCGAGCTTCAAATGACGCAACTGCTTTGATGAACGCCTGCCGTGTTTTTTTCGAAGCTTGACCTATAAAGGAGGTAGTTAACTCTCCCCGCCATACCGAATAATTTGCGAGAGACATTACCTGAGGGAAGACAGTGCCATATCTAATCAATGATGAATGGTTTGCAACCAAGGACGCCGTCACAGATCGCTGCAGACACCCGCCCGTTGCTTATCGGTACGGGCATCGCCACAGCAAACGTGCTGAATGTACCCTTGGTGAAGAAGAATCTTCCGGAGCACGCTGCGCTCTGTGTAGGCCTATATGCCGCCACCATGGCGTTGATGCCCGCATTGGCCAGTGGTCTCTCAGCACCGCTGTCGGCACTGATCACTTACCCGGAGCGATCTCGAGGCCTCTGTATAAGGCCTAGATGATGTCGTTTCTAACTATTCGCCCCAATACTGAGCATCGAACAGTTTTTTCATACCTAACGGCTCAACATGTCTTTGGTAGATGGTGTGTCCAGGCAGGTCGAATAACTTTGTGGTTTCATCAAACTCAATTTCAGCCTTGGCCCTTTGAATGAACTGGCTTACCTTCTGGGGGAGGTCAGGTAGAGATTCGCAGTGTGGGAGAATGTTTCTGAGAATATTGCAGTTTATTGGGGTGATGTTATGTTCTTCCAATTTCTCCCAGCTAAAAGTGGTTCCAAATCCGGAGTTGGTGAGAATAGCGCGGAGGTGATTAACCCCTTCTGTATTTTTGATTTCAGGGAATGCTTTTTTGTAAAGTGCTTCCTTGGAGTTTTTATCTAGCATGTCGAAGCGAATTGTTTGATCAATACCTTCCAATACTCTGTCGCCCAGCCTTATGGCCATACGGGCAGATTCGGCATAAAGTGTCGCTTTTGCTTGGATTGTGATGATGGAGTGAGATTTCTTGCAGTACGCTAGGAGGTCAATTTCTCCACCTTCGAAATTCTTCTCAAAAGCTGTTTCGAAGCCGTGCGCTTCAAAGTGACTTTTTGCTCTTCTTAGCAGTGCAGGCTCAAATAGCTTGGAAATCATATTGTCATATTTGTATTTCTTCTTTTTGATTTTGTTGTTTTGAATGGAGATAAGAAGATTTCGGGCGCCCAAGAGAGTTGGGACTATGGCAGGGCAGAAGTAGATCTCGTCTTCAATTTGCCAGAAGGGAGGTATAAACTTGTTGTGCAGTTCGGTGTTTTCGCCTGCGCCACAAAAGAAAAATTCGGAGAATTTCTCGTAATCCTCATCGGATGACTTGGTTAGATCCAGGATATGCTCTTTGAGTACGGAGTTCTTGAGTTTGGCCATAGCTAGGCCTTGCCACAGCTGATTGCCTAGAGGGCTGTCGTAGATCTCGTTTGCCGCTAGGTGCATGTTGACCATGATCGACACGTCAATGTAGGTTTGGCCAACGCACACGAACGCGTTTCTGATTCTTTTGAATTCTTCTGCTGACGAAAAACCAATATGCGTATAGAACTCGTCCGGGACGATGTCCGCTTCGATAAAAGTGTTTTTCGGGTTAGTGTACATCGCGGCTATGTATTCACGATAAGCTAATGGATCCATCGATTCTCCCCTGATTAGCCGGTGTCTAATGTTTTCCGCCAAGGTTTTTGGGCTGCGCTCAAGTGCGGGGATTACCGGTAGTGATAGCTGGGTAACTATGATGTCGTTTAGTTCGTGGGTTTCAGCGTCGTTGCTGGTATAGTCAATGTACCATTCAGTTTCACCTTTTTGTGTCAGGCTGTAGATTTCATGTCGAATAAAGGGGAATACTATGTTTAGGTTGGCGCAGGCAAAAAGATGTTTGAAGTCTTCCTGGTTAATTTCATACATTGAGTCGGTGCATGATTCTAGGGTGTGGTTAGTGAAGTTTGTGACTTTATTGAATATAAAGGCGTAGGGTATTAGGGTGCTGAATGGCACTTCCTTGGTATCAAGAAGGCTATGCGTGACAATTTGGCAGAACTGGTTGTAAATGTATGGAAATGGCAGCTTTAGGATGGGGTTTTCATCAAAAAGCTCATCAATCATGTTTTCTAGCTGTTGCATTTCTTTCCTATTGCGCTGAGTTAGTGGATGGCTTTATATCTTCGTACATTCTTGTGACGTGTTCGCTGCTTCGATTGAAGTGTACGGCTGTCATCCAAGGTCGTATAGGGGGGGGCGTTGAGCCGTGCAGGTAGAGCCAGGATCTAAGTTAGGAGTCCTGATGTCCCTTGGTTGGTGACCCCGCAAGTATCCGGCAATGTCAGCTCGCAGCGGATGTGCGGAGTGGGGCGGGCGCAACCGCAGGAGAGGATCTGCGCGAGGGCTCGTTCATCAGAAGGAACTGCCTGGCCGGCAGCCCCACCGTCAACAAGGGCACGGAACCTCAATACGGGGCCATCTGAGCAGGCTCGCATTCAATGCTCTGTTGAAAGTGCAAGCGGAGCGCGCCGGCGCTTGGGTCAGAGACTTGTCGGACTGGGCTGCTACCCTAATCCACAATTGCTTATAACAAATCGGCAATTTGCCCTGGGTAATTTTTCAACCGGCAAGGTGGGCCGGTTTTTAATCAGCGCCGACAATCTGGGTGTTAACGCACTGCGTTTCAATGAACTTTTGGGCCGAACTCGGACTCACTTTCCCTCTCGTTTTCCAGGTAATGGCATTCGCACAAAATTCGATAGTTAGAGAAAAACTGCTTGAGGTCAGCGTGAATTGACTTCGCCCAACCAAGACGTCCAGCATTGGGAGCGAGGAAATCTAGGGTATCGACCGCAGTGTCGCGAAGATGAAAGACATTGTTTCTATACTTCCGTAAGCTGTCAAAATGCGCATTGATGGCACGGTTCAGCTTATTACATTCGGGAAGAAGCTCTTGATACTCAACTGGCCGGTGATCGTTTAGGAGTAGATACATTTTTAGCTTTCTGAAACCTTCGCATGTCACAGCGAGGAATCCCAGCCACGAACTCATGTACACCCTGAAGTCGGATTGATCATCGCGACTAAGTCTCTGTGTTTTGTTCCATTTCGCGAGTAGCGAATCATAGTGCTCAAGCATCAGGTCAGCAGCGTGAAAATGGTGTACCTGAAGGGTAAGCACCTGATCTCGGTCTCTTGAAGGAAGCAGGTCGCCCGCTTGCCGAGTGTCGATGCAGGAACCATTCTCCACTGGCCTGTCAGCAAGGCGGAAAAGCTGGCTCTCCATGGGGAGGATAGATTTAGTTGCTACTGCATGATTAAAGCATTCGCGCAGCTCTGCGTCTGTTGCGAAGCCATAGGTGGAGTGTCTGGCCTTCGCAAAATTTGCAATCCGCCAATCATCAAATCCGCAAATTTCTCCCAGCTGTCCGAAATCAAAATCTACATCGCCGTCTGGTAGCTCCACCAGGCATCCATTCCCGTGGCTCGTGTACTTGATTCCATCAATTAAGCTTTTGATCCCTGACAGGTTGGTTCTACTCCACTCCGAGGTGGTGTATGGAAGAGGGATTCCTGACTTCTTCATCAGCGTCAGAGCAGTCCGAACAGCCTGTGTGTAATCGTCGATGAGCGTAGCAAGTCGAGTGTCCATAGGGGGCCTGTGCATACGAAAGATATCGGCAAGTTAGCCATGCCGCGTATCGGATGGATAGGCTAGTGTGTTGCTATGGAGGGTTCTGGAGCTGACAGACCTCTGGTGAGAGGGGGAGCTAAGCATTTGTGGAAGAACGTGACGGTTCGAGTTTCAGAGCAGCAGGC
This sequence comes from Pseudomonas graminis, assembly GCF_002093745.1. Lineage (GTDB taxonomy): Bacteria > Pseudomonadota > Gammaproteobacteria > Pseudomonadales > Pseudomonadaceae > Aquipseudomonas. The sequence continues at coordinate 49,508 of NZ_MTSB01000013.1, read as the reverse complement.
TTTACATTGACTTCTCTGAAATCACTTCCACGTAGCGGTACTTACTCCGGGCCACCTTGACCGCTTCCTGCTCTGCTAGGAGCGTGCTCAAGGTGTCGGCCTCGTGGATCAGCTCGTAGGTTTTGCCCTCAAACTCGTTGCCTACCTGCATCGTCACTCGCTGGCGGGGAGTGAACGCCTTCGCGGCCTTGCGTTTCGTCAGCGGTTTTGCCGGTGGTGCCGCTATATCAAGGATCGGTGTCGATGCTGGGGATATAGTCACTTGTGTCGCTGGCGCAGGGCTGTCGTAGAGGGCTTGGCGCATCTCTTCTTCGGTCAAATCTGTGTTCATGAGGTTTCTCGCAGGAAGGGATGTCGCGGGACTGATTCTAGCATCGCATGGCGCAGTGCGGATGCTGAGCCTGCCGAGCCACTAGCCCTCTCTGAGGGGAGCAAGCTGGTGCGGATTTCGAGCGAACTGACGCTCGGGTAAGAAAATTTCCTTCCCAGTTCCCTATTGGTTTGCGGTCAACCCTTGAAGAATGAAGTCGTTCCAAGGCAGCCGCCATAAGGGTTAACTAAGCTTACGAGGCAAAACTATGAGCACCAAAAGCGACGATGACAACCGCGCCAATCAGCTCAACGACAACAACGACGCGTACTGGCAATCACGCGGCTACGACGAGCGCCCAGAAGATTGGGAAGATCGTTCTGAGGAGGAAAACTGAGATGGCCAACACACCTAAATCGCCTAAAGATGCTAACTCTGATCGGAAGAATCCTAATCGTGGTACACCAGGAACGAATGCAGTCTGGGATAAGGCGCAAGGGAATCGCGGCAAGCAACTGAATCCGAATCAAGGTGGCCGTAAAGGCTCTTGATTGATGTTCACCAGATATCGAGGCTGCACAGATGCAGTCTCGGTCTCAGAGCTGACTCATAGGTTTTCCAAGCGCCTCGCGGGCAATGCGATACTCCTGCCTATAGGCATCCATGATCCCCACGATGTGAGTTGCTTCGACACCGAGTGTGTTGAGTGCGTATAGGGTCTCAGTAAGCGTTTCCCCTATGCGAAGAATTACAGCTTGCATCCAAGTGTCGTAATCTCGACCTTCTGCGGACTCACCTGCAAGCAGCGCCTGTTCCACCGTCACTGCATTCGCCAGGCTGCAGAAGGTTTGGAATTTTGGTCGTCCCTTTCTACGTTGCTCCCAATTCCTCAACGACCTGATGCGCGAGCCTGGTTCTTTCTGCTCTGCATCGTGACGATCCCACAAATTACCCAGGAATGTGATTGCTCGCTGTTTGCCTTGCCATCCTGCCCGTTTATGACAGCCGTAGGTTTTGAGAAACGCATGCACCTCTCCTATATCGAGCGACTGCGTGTTTAAAATGAGCTGGCCGTCATCCAGCAAGATGCGATCAAACATCTTTTGAGCCCGAAGACGGATTGTCAACGTTAATGCTTCTCAGTTGGTTCGATACTTCAATTGGAAGCTTAACCTTTAGATATACGAAATCTTTGTCGACGCTCAGGTCCGCATCACTTTTGTCGACGGCTACGGCACCCAGCTTGAAACGGCCCGCAAACTCCCCTGATGGAAGCTTGAGATCAACATAAGCTATGCTTTTGGCGGTGACACCCGAGGGCTGGAACTCTTCGCTCACTTTGAAACGTTCAAAATTTTCCGAGATGAATTTTATGAGGCCGCCGTGGTGAGACGAGTCTTCTTTAAGGCATTTGTTAATGACGTGCTGAATTTCTGACAAGTGTATGCGTTCACCTGCTTTATTTTCAATATATTCAACGACGCGCTTGTGGATTGTGCGTCGCTCTGTTGTTGTCAGGGAGCTCGCCTCTTCTTGGAAATACGCACCTATGGCGTTTTTCAAGTTGTCGATACACACCTTTCCCGCAATCGAGTCTGAGCAGCCCAAAGCAGCAGTGAAGAACTCGCTCTTTGAATTCCCTTTAATAAAGTAAAGGTAGGAATCACCCGTATTCAGCGGGAAGCCTTTTCTGAACTCGGTCAAATCCATGCAAGCAGCTTGGCGGAAATCCTGAAGGTTCAGGCTTTCTGTGTCTTTCGGGTTGAGGTTGTTGTCATCGTCGAAGTCATAACCAGCTTTTTTACCCAGCATAACGATTAAGAGATGATCCACCTGCCTGTGGTCTTGGTAGTGTGAAAATATTACGTAGCCTTCACTCAGCGAGCGCCGTGCGGGGTCGTTTGCCTCGTCGCACAGTTGCGTCATGACACCATTAACGAAAGCATCGAATTTCAGATCGCTGGCATATTTTGAAAAGTTGGCAGCAGCCGAGAGCATATTAGAGTCCACGTATCCGTAGATCCTCCCGCTCTTGGAAAATTTTTTACCGATAAAATTGACGAAATCAACGCACACTGGGGATTTCAGGTTCCAGTTGCTTCCCTTGTTGCTATCGTAGAACGTCAGGCCGCCAAGCGTCTTCTTGAAAAACTTCGCTGCACATGCGTTCAGCACAACGAGCGGTTTCACGTCAGGCTTTGGTGCCTCTGCTTCAGGGGGCGTTTGAGGAGAGGTTGATGCGTGATCATCCATGCTAGTTTTCATCCGTAGTGGCTATAAATTCTGAACGCTTCGACGTCAGCTGCAAACCGTGCATGGTAGCATAATGATGGTATTCTAGGTCAGTATTCCGAAATCTCAAGACTAGGAGGTCTGAGTGCCCACTTTAGGACATTCTGACAAGAAGCTTGACGCGAGAGAGATTGGGGTTGGTTCGTGAGGGCTCTACGTACAGGCTCCACTTTACGTGCCTTTTAAGCACTTGATGAGGGTGCCAGCATCCTCTTAATCCATCTCCTACATCGACGGTGAGCTTCAGCTTCCCGCCGCTTAGCTTGTAGTGCCCCTCTCAGATTAACCAAAGCTGTTCGTGAGCGGTGCCTCAGTCATTTTCACGCATCTCAACGATATCAATTTTGTCACATGCCGACATGGTTGAAACCTTCGGTTTCAACCATGTCATATCGGCTTGTGTCTGGTTTCCTTCAAGTGATGAAGTGCAAGTCTGTATTGGAAAGAATACTTGCGTACCTTCAAAAGCGCGCCTGGGTGCGCCATTGATGTTTTAAAAAAATCTATAAGAATCAATGCCATATGTGTTTTATACGATTGATTATAAGTTGGTCACTGCAGTTAATGGTTCGAACCTCGCTTGGGACACCATATAATCAAAGGATTGGCGCGTTTAGGATCTGCCTCCTCAATCGTCTTTTCTGGCTGGCTCCTTTTTCGATAATGCATCTAATGCCTCGGGTATTCAGTGCATAAAATGGTTCGCAGGCATGGACATTAGCTCGCTCTCATCTCAGCGTTTATTTCGTCCGGGAAGCTCCTTGAACGGTTGCTCCGCGGTCGAGCGACTCTCCATTGATTTCCTCATTAATGAATGTTCACTTCTCGATGCTCTTGTGTCTGCTGCGGGCGGTCACTCAGATTTTATGGGCTGTTTTGTCAAGGGCTTTACGGAGTCAAACAGCGTGTCCAAGTCTCGTTTGCTTCTACGCGAACACACAGAAATAGAAAGTGATCGTGTTCTACTTTACATGTGTCCGGAGTGCGGCGACATGGGCTGTGGCGCCTATTCAGTATGTGTTCGTCAAAGTGATGAATGTTTCACGTGGGCTTTATTTGCTTACGAAAACGGCTATGAAGAGCCTCAAATCATAGCTGGAATTGGCCCCTTCATATTTGAGAGGTATGCCTATGAGGCAGCCATCGAAGATATGATCGTGCTTTAAAAGTTTTCAAGTTTTCCAGTGACGGTTTTCTGCTGGCGCATCGATGTTGATATCACGCTCGAGAGGCCAAGGCTGACTCTCCCCATTACGTTGAACTCAAGATTGCAGCACAGCGATCAGAGCCTGTCTGGTTGTCCATGACGACGGTTCCTCTCTGCGCTATCTCGACATAGTCGCCAGTCGCGATGACAACGGATCGATTCGACATAACCAACGTGCGCATAATGGCTGTTCGCGTCCAGCTGACTTCGCAAATTCGGGTTTCAGGATTTGCGAAAACCATGCAAACCCCTGCCGATGACACAGCAAAACTCCAGTGAAAATATCGCCTGCAATGGGTCGTGACAGCACGATCAAGAAATCACACAGCGAGCGAGACCGCGATGACCACCCCCCAGTAAATAGTAAGCAAACCTGGTCAGAAAAAAATCTGCCGTTATTCCAACTGTTGCCCTTAAAAAAAGAGGTGGGCAATGATGAATAAAAAAGAGCTAAAAAATGCGCTGCTTACTTTGGTCGTGGGGTTGGTGAGTGGCTACATGGTTTTGCTGCTTCCACAACCCAGCAATCAGCCAAAAACCGAGCCTCAAATATGCCCACAACTGATGTACGTCCAGCGACAACAGGTGGTAAAAGCGGGCAATCAGTGTAGTGTCGATACCCGCCAGGCCAATCTGATATTCAAGACCGCTGCACCACTATCAACTACCTTGCTGTCGGTCTAGAGTCTAGTCATCCGTCCTGCCTAAGGAAAATCCGTGAAGCTTTCAGAAATTCTTGCTGCGTCAATTTTGCTCGTCGGTTGCACAAACAGCGCTACCGATCTGCTTACCGACTCCAGGAGTTTTGACGGTGAGATCCACACAGATTTGAGTGCTGCGGCAGCGTATCGAAATCTTCGGGACGCAAGCCGTCTCTGCTTGGAGCACTCACCTATGGGCACCCCCGTGACCGTGGAGAACGAGTTCGACTCAGAGATTCGTGAGGGTCGAATTACCCAGCGGATGATCGCCCAAGGCGTGCGATTGAATCTCTCCATAATCGACATCGCCCCAGTATCTGGGGCCTCGACACTGATCAGGCTTTACACCCTAAAAGGACTGAGTGCGGTTGGCACGAAACGTCCTGCCCTCGAGGGTGTCAGGAGATGGCTGGCGGGAGATAAATCCTGTTGAGGCAACGTCTTCCGTTGGCGTGTTCATGTGGGCCTATCAGATTGATCCACTTTGACGCTCAGGCATAACCCGTTCAGTCAGAAGCCCCCAACTGACTCATGGCGATCAAGGCGCGGCTAACGGATAATGACGTCCACAGGTTCAGTCACCGCTGAACGACACATGACAAGTGGAGCATCTATTCAATGGTTAAAACGCGTCCAAGGCCAGCCGTCAGTGGTGTTGCGTCTGCTGATCGTGTGCTGACCGTTCTGACCGCGTTTCAGGTGGGGGACACGGCCCTGAATCTGGTGGAGCTTACCGAGCGCACAGGCCTGATAAAAAGCACGATCATGCGCCTCATGGTGTCCCTGGAGAATCATGGTTTTGTGACGCGCTTGTCGGATGGTCGCTACATGCTGGCCAGTGAAGTGATGCGGCTTAACGCTGTTTATCAGGAAGCACTGGACCTGGAGCGGCATGTGTTGCCAAGGCTGCAACGCCTGACCGATGAAACCGGGGAGACCGCTTCTTTTTATGTCCGGCATGGCGCCTATCGGCTGTGTCAGTACCGCGTGAATTCGCCTCATCCGCTTCGGCTCCACCTTCAACCCGGTGATATGCGGCCGATGGACCGGGCGGCGGGTGCGCAGGCGTTGCGCGTCACAGACGCTGTGGAGGGAATGGAGCCTATCTATTCGTGCGGCGCCACCGATCCTCATGCGGCCTCGATGGCGCTGCCTGTGTTCGGGCCATTGAATGAGCTGGTCGGGGCCTTGGTTATTTCCGGGCCGGCCAGCCGCTTGACGGAAGAGCATGCCCAGCGATTGGGGAAAGTGTTCTCTGACGTTGCTGATGACCTGACGCGCAGCCTGGGCGGCAAACAGCATCGGGCCGATCCGCTTTCAAAGGATGCTCTGAAAGCCGACGCGGTTAACTGAAACCGTAGAGTTCGAGAGGGTTGTCGCGAAGCGTTCGGCGGTGATCCTTCTCTTCGGAACCCATTGGATCAACAGGTCCAGGGTGCCAGCGTCAACGCCATTGGCATCTTCAATGCCAATGGCGTTGCGCAGAGAACGCGTCAGTTTGCTTTCGAAAGGTCTGGGCAGGAAGACGCTTCTTTCTGACGCTTGCGGCCCATGATCAGCACCATGATTCCGCCTGTCGCACACAGTGCAGCCAATGGCAGCATGGCAATGGCATAGCTGCCGGTGGCTTCATGAATGGCGCCATAAGCGTTGACCATCAACCCGCCGCCTATCAGGTTGGCAAGTGCGCCGATTGCGGCCAGGCCGGCGGCCGCGGTGGACGAAGACAGCCAGCCAGACACCAGTGCCCAGAAGGGGCCTTTCATCGAGTAGGCACCGATCAGCACCATCGTGAGCAGGAAGACGGTCGCGGCAAGCGAGGACGTCACCAGTGCCAGCAGCAGGCCTGCGGTAATCAGCAGCAAGGTCAGCGAGGTGTGCCAGCGGCGCTCGTTGGTGCGGTCGGAGCTACGGCCCCAAATGATCATCGCCACCGAGGCAATGCCATAGGGGATGGCATTGACCAGGCCTATTTCCAGGTTGGACAGGCCGAAGGTTTTCAACAGCTGCGGCGCCCAGACGCTCATGGTACTGCCCGCTGCGGAGGCTCCGGAGTAGATCAGTGCAAGCACCCAGATATCTTTGTGCTTGAGCAGCTTCCAAAGCGAGATATGCCCGATGTTGGTTTTCTTCGCACGCTCCTCCGCGAGCCTTCCGGTGAGCCAATGGCGTTGTTGGTCAGTCAGCCACTTCGCTTGTTCAGGACGATCCGTCAGTACAAACAGGCAGGCAATACCCAGCAATACCGCCGGAATGCCTTCCAGAATGAACAGCCAATGCCAGCCTCGCATCCCCATCCAGCCATCCAGACTGAGCAGCAACCCGGATAACGGCGAGCCAATAAAGTTAGCGCCCGGGATCGCGACCATGAAGATGGCGACCATGCGTGCCCGATAAGCTGCCGGCAGCCAGTAAGTGAGGTAGAGCAGAACGCCCGGGAAAAAGCCGGCTTCCGCCGCGCCCAGTAGAAAGCGCATGACGTACAGGGAGTTCGCACCCTGAACAAACGCAGTGCCCGCGGAGACGATGCCCCAGGTGATCATGATTCTGGCGATCCATACCCGTGCGCCGAATTTTTGCAGGGCCAGGTTGCTGGGTACTTCGACCAGAAAATATGAAACGAAAAACAGACTGCTGGCAAACCCGAAAATGGCCGGGCTCAGGCCCAGATCATGGTTCATTTGCAGCGATGCCATCCCGATGTTGCCGCGATCGATGATAGCGATCAGGTAGCAGATAATCAGAAAGGGAAGCAGGCGCCAGGCCACGCGTTTCATCGTCAGACGTTCTAATTCACTGATGCCGGGTGAGGCTGGGGCTACGGCCATGATGCTCTCCTATGCTTATTTTTCTGGAGAATCGGTGTGCAGGTTATCGCGGGCTCGGGTGTGCCGATCCGGTCGTGAAACGTCAGGCTTCAGCCGATAGCAAGCGTCGGTTGACGATGCTGCGGGGGTCAAGATGACCGCCTTCCCACGCCATCACGATCTGCTGAACAGCCAGCAGTCCGACCCGGTCGCGGGAGTCGGTGGTGTTGGCGCCGACGTGAGGTGTCGCCACCAGATTCCCAAGGCTCCACAAAGGGCTGTCCGCGGAAGGTGGTTCAGGGTTGAAAGTGTCCAGCCCGGCTCCGAGGATCTGACCTGTCTTCAAGGCTTCGACCAGCGCTGCCGTGTCGACAAGCTCGCCGCGTGCAGTATTGATCAGAATGCTGGTGGGTCGCATGCGCTCGAACTGTTCGCGGCCGAAGAGGTTGCCGTTCTCGTCGGTAAGAGGGCAGTGAAGGCTGATGACATCGCTGGTAGCCAGCAGCCGATTGAAGTCGGTTTCACGCGCGACGTAATCGCGATCAGGGAGTGTTTTGAGGTAAGGGTCGAAGACTTTTACGTTCATGCGCAACGGGGCGACCAGGTCCATCAGGATGCTGCCGATGGAACCCAGGCCCACCAGGCCCAGCGTCTTGCCAAAAAGCTCGACCCCGTTGGCGGTGGCCTTGTCCCAGTGGCCCGCCCGCATCCGGGCATCGAGTGCGGCGGTCTGGCGCGCCACGCTGAACATCAGCGCAAAGGCATGCTCTGCCACCGACTGGGCATTGGCACCGAATGCGATGGTCACGGGAACGTTGCTGTCAGCCGCCGCCTGTATGTCGATGGTGTCGTAACCCACGCCATGCTTGGCGATGATCTTCAGATTGCTTGAGGCCTGGATCATGTCCCTGGTCAGCTTGCCCTGACGCACGATGATCGCATGAGGCTGTTCATCACGGATCTTTGCAGTCAGCGCTTCGGCGGGCATGTAGGGCGTGGTGGGGATGATGGTGATGCCTTGGGACGCAGCGTACGCCATCGCATCGGCCGCCAGTTCGGGGCCTGTCAGCAGGATCTTCCGATTCATGATCAATACCTTGTTCTTATAGGGTTCGTGCGCGGTTGGCCAGAGGTCATCAGCACTTGACTGAACCCTACCATAATGAAATGACGTTGCAATATAATCGGATAAATAATCTTGACGAGCGGCGCTTCGTTGAGAATTTCGCCTCTTGAACGTATTAAAATGAAATGACATTCTGTTATAAGGTTCTTGTGACCTGTCGGCATCCAATAATTTCAAGAGAGAAAAGCCACATGACGATCGGATTCAGAGTTCTCGATGCAGCCCGCAAAGTCAGCCCGGAATGGGTCGCACGCTACCGCGATGTCCCGGTGGCCAATGTCAGTGACTCGATGAACCGGATGACCGCTGGCGGATCGCAACTGCGACCCATGCACCGTGCCGGTGTTCTCGCCGGCCCGGCCTTGACGGTTAAAGCCCGCCCGGGCGACAACCTGATGCTGCATTACGCCATTGACATCGCACAGCCGGGTGATGTGATCGTGGTGGATGCGGGGGGAGACCTGACGAATGCGCTGATCGGCGAAATGATGGTGGCTTATGCTGTAAAACGGGGGGTGGCGGGCATCGTCATCAACGGGGCAATCCGTGATGCCGCCAGCATCGGTGCAGGCGACTTTCCGATGTTTGCAGCGGGCGTTTCGCACCGGGGGCCTTATAAAGACGGGCCAGGTGAAATCAATGTGCCGATCGCCATTGATGGCATGGTCATCGAGGCGGGAGATCTGGTGATTGGGGACGACGACGGCTTGCTGTGCGTTCCTTACGACCAGGTTGCCGAGGTCTATGACCGGGCAGCAGCCAAGCACCATGCAGAGCAAAAGCAATTGGAGCAGATCGCCAACGGTGAAAATGATCGCTCCTGGGTACTCGAGTCACTGAAGAAAAAAGGCTGTCAGCTTCCAGAATGAGCTGGCGTAATCGTGCCTTTCGCGCACGATCTCCAGCTTGCCAGGGGTGAACGCGAAGGGCCTTAGGTGAGGGCTCCATGCAATCGTCCCCTGATTCAGTTCCAACGCGTTGGCCCGCTCCGGTGCGGGCCTTGGCGCATCGAAATTTCCAGATTTATTTTGCGGGTCAGGCCATCTCTACCCTCGGCAAGTGGGTGCAGCAGGTGGCGCTATCCTGGCTGGCCTACCACCTGACATCCTCTGCACTGTTATTGGGGCTGCTGACGTTTCTCACACTGGCGCCGCAGTTGGTGGTCGGCCCGTTGGCAGGTGCCTGGATCGACCGTCATGACAAGCGTCGGCTGCTGATCCTGGCTCAAGGATTGTTGGCCATCCAGTCGTTTTCCCTGGCCGTGCTGGCCTGGACAGGATGGATGACGGACGTCGCAATCATCGTCATGGCATTGATCCTCGGGCTGCTGAATGCGGTAGAAACGCCTCTTCGTCAGGCACTCATCGGGAGCTTTGTACCGGACCCGGCTGACCTTCCAAATGCCTTGGCGCTCAATGCCATGCTCATCAATGCAGCTCGCTTCATTGGCCCGCCCCTGGCAGGTGTACTGATTACGGTCAGTGGCGAGGGGGCATGCTTTCTCATGACTTCCATCGCATTCACGCTTTTGCTGGTCAGCCTGAGCAGAACGAAAATAGCGCCTGTCGCGAGGGCAATCGGTTCTACCGGTCAGATGTTCAAGGAGGGGTTGAGCTATATATGGCGCACAGTGAGTGTCCGTCGCTTGATCATCAGCGTGGTGGCAGTGAACCTGCTGGCCTCAAACTACGCGGTGTTGCTGCCCATCCTGGCAAAGACCGACTATGCCGGTGACGCTCAGACATTGGGGTGGTTGTGGGGCGCTGCCGGCGCTGGCGCGTTTATCGCTACGTTGATGCTTGCGTTAGGCGGGACGCTTGACCGGCTTCACGTATTCATTTCGATGGCCGTCGTGTGTTGTTCAGCTGCGATGCTCGGGCTGGGCTTCAGTCTTCCGCTGACCGTGGCGTTGGGGCTGCTGGCACTGGTGGGTTTCGGGATTACCGCCAGTAACGTCAGCACCAACATGCTGCTGCAAAGCCAGGCACCCTCAGAGCTTCGCGGGCGTATCATCGCGTTCTACATTGCAATGAGGTTTGGTTTCGAAGCCATCGGCGGACTGTTGGCGGGGCTCTGTGCCGCGGCACTGGGAGCACCCGCCACCCTGGGAATCAGTGGTGCCTTGCTGGCATTGTTTTTTATTGTCGACGGATATGGGACGAAGCGCTGACAAACCGGCCATGACCCGTGCCCCACACCTCACACCGGCAAACGAAATTGCTTGCGCAGGTTCTTGTCAAACAGCCCTGCAGGTGCAAAACGACGCAGCATGCTGATCTGTCGCGCGGCCTTGCCAGCCGTATAACGACGTTTCGGTCGTGCATCGCTCGCCGCCTTCAGCACGACAGCCGCTACGACATCCGGCAGGTCGGCTGTTGGCATCACATCGGCCAACAGAGCCTTGAACCCGACCCGGGCCTGGTCGTATTCCTTCAAGCGCGAATCCGGCTCGATGCCGTTTTGGTCGAAGACGGTTCGTACAAATGCCGGTTCGATGACCGAGACGCGAACATTGAAAGCGCGAACTTCGTGATCGAGCGATTCCGAATAGCCTTCCAGCGCGTGCTTGGCCGCCGAATAATGAGACGAGTAGGGTGCGGGCACCAAGCCCAGAATTGATCCGATATTGATGATGCGCCCTTCGCCACGTTGGCGCATCGACGGTAATACCGCGTTGGTCATGCGGATCACGCCGAACAGGTTGACATCGAACAGCGCCTGCACCTGCGGGATCGAGAACTCTTCTGCGCCACCCAGCAGTCCGATGCCGGCATTGTTGACCAACAGGTCTATTCGCCCGGTCTGCGCGAGCACGGTGGAAACCAGCGTGCGCACAGATTCATCGTTTGTAACGTCGCACGTCAGCATGGACATCTGCGCTAAACCGTCGCCGATCTTGCGGCTCGTGCCGAACACGGTATAGCCCGACTGCACCAGCGCCTCGGCTGTCGCGCGGCCAATGCCGGAGGATGCGCCGGTGACAATGGCGGTTTTTCTGGAAGTGGTGCTCATGAAATACTCCGATGCTCAAAAAGTGGCATACCAACACGTGAGTGATGCGGATAGACGACCAGGCTGGCCATCGACACTTACTTGATCGTCACGACAACCTTGCCTTTAGCGCGACCTTTGGCCAGATACTCAAGGCCCTCTCTGGCTTGTTGAAACGGAAAGACCCTGTCAATCACGGGTTTGATCTGTCCGCGTTCAAGCAGCTCGGCAATGTTCCCCAGTTGAGCGCCGTCCGGTCGCACGAACAAAAACGAGTACGTGACCTTGTTTTTTCTCGCACGGCGGATGATCGAGCGGCTCATCAGCCCGAATAGAAAGGCGAAGAAAACATTCATTCGGCGAGCCTGAGCAAATGCTTTGTCCAGCGGGCCGACGAGGGAGACGATCAAGCCACCGGGCTTGAGGACGCCAATGGCCTTTTTAATCGTGTCGCCTCGGGTGGTGCCAAGTACCAGGTCGCAGTCTCGCACCACCTGCTCGAACGCCTGCTTCTTGTAGTCCACAACCTCATCTGCACCCAGGCTGCGAACCAGCGGTACATTTCCGGCGCTGGTGGTTGTGGCGACTTTGGCACCCAGGTGTTTTGCCAGTTGAATGGCGAAGGTGCCGATGCCGCCAGAGCCGGCAGGGATGAATACCTTCTGGCCGGGTCGAAGATTGGCGCGCTCTTTCAAGGCTTGCCACGACGTAAGCCCGACCATTGGGATAGAGGCCGCTTGCACGAAGTCCAGGTTGGCCGGCTTCAACGCAGCCGTGTGCTCCGGCACGGCGACGAGTTCGGCGATAGACCCTCTGCCAAGGTCGAAGAGGCTGGCAAAAATGGCGTCACCGACTTTGAAGCGGGTCACCGCACTGCCCACCTCTATGACCACGCCGGCCAGATCGCTGCCCATAATGGCAGGCAGTTCGTACTTCAAGACCGGTTTGAACGCGCCTGTTGTGATCATGTTGTCAATCGGGTTCAAACCGGCGGCATACACTTCCACCAACAGCTCGTCGGGTTTGAGTGTCGGCCGAGGAACATGCGTAATCGCTATTTCAGGCGACTTGCCATAGCTTTCAAATGTCAGTGCTTTCATGTCGCTCGTTTTCCAGGGGCGTCAAAACAATGATGGGATTGCTGTATGAACATCTTTGCGGCTGAACGTGGAATGCGTTACTTCAGGAACACCAGAGCCTTAGATACGAAGTCAGCGTGATACTGAAATACGCCGCCGTGCCCGGCGTCCGGGTAGATCACCAGTTGCGCCAGCGGGATACGTCGGGCCATGTCACGGCTCAGCTCGCTCGCGACGATGATGTCGCTGTCCCCAGCGGCGATAAGTACAGGTATGCGCAGGCGTGCAAGGTCTTGCGGTTGCTGTCTGCCCCAGGCCTTTATGGCGTTGAGTTGACGAAAAAACAGACCCGGCGTCGGCCCTTTGTCGCGGGCAACCGTGCGCTCCTTCACCCTCATCAAATAGTCTCTGGCAGCATGTCGGCCGTTGAGTGTCGAGGTGAAAAACATAGAGGCCTTGGGGTCGCGCAGCGTCAGCAGACTCTTGAGAATAAGCGGCCAGGACATGGCGCCGATTTGATCGATGCCCTTACTGCCTGCCGGGCCAGTGCTTGCCAGGATGAGCCTGCGCACCAGACCTGGCGCCTTTGACGCCACATCCTGGGCCACAAAACCGCCCATTGAAAAACCGACCAGATCAACCTGTTTGTAGCCCAATGCCCGGATAAGCTCGACGGTGTCCCGAGCCATCTCGTCTATCGTCACTGGCGAGGTGCCGCCGGATAAACCGACGCCTCGGTAGTTGATCGCGATAACGTGATGTTCAGCGGCAAGACCGTCGACTATGCGCGGGTCGAAATCGTCCAGAACTGCGCCCCAATAGTTGAGCAGGAAAACCGGCACGCCACTGCGCAAACCTGATTCGCGATAGGCGAAGGCAATGCCGCCGACTGTCGCGATTTTATTGGGTGCCTGGATAAATGACTGTGCCAGGTTTGAGCTGCTCATGACCGATACCCTGATTTCAGACTTGTGGCCGGTAGCGCTCAGCGGCGCGGGCCTGTCGAATGTCCGACAGTAATCCTTGGCGCGCTTCGTCCAGCGAATCCCAACGCTCCGCAACGTGCAGGGGCGGAATGGTCACCAACTCGCGGCGATCAAAGCCGATCAGTGCCGCATCGACCAGTTCTTCAACGTCCATCACCTCGGAAAGGGTGTTGAGGTCGATGCCGGCGCGCTCCCAGATTTCGGTGCGGGTGGCTGCCGGCAGTACCGCCTGGACGTAGACACCTTTAGGAGACAATTCCAGGTGCATGCCTTGGGACAGGTACAGCACGAATGCTTTGGTAGCGCCGTAAACGGTCATGCCGAATTCCGGCGCAAAGCCCACCACCGAGCCGATATTGACGATGGCGCCTGTGCCTGACTGCGAAAAGCGCGGGGCCACGACTGCCGAGAGCCGGGTCAGGGCAACGACGTTGAGGGTGATCAACTTGTCGATGGCCTCGGCGCTTTGCTGAGCGATCCCTCCGGATTGAGCCATGCCGGCGTTGTTGATCAGCACGCCGATGCGGGCGTCGTCGCGAAGACGGGTTTCAAGCGCGGTCAGGTCGGCAGGATCTGTCAAGTCGGCCTGCAGCACTTCGACAGCAACGTCGTTTTCTGCCCGCAAGCGCACGGCCAACGCCTCAAGGCGTGCCTTGTCTCGGGCGACAAGCACCAGGCTATGACCGCGACGGGCGAATCGCTCGGCATAGACGGCACCGATGCCGCTGGAGGCGCCGGTGATCAGCACAGTGGAGGGCGTTGTCGTTTCAAAAAGCGCTTTCTCGGACATGGTGTCTGCTTCTGGAAGTGGAGTCGGCGTTTATGATTACGATCTAAATCTAAAATGTCAATTTATTGATGTTGATCGGCATCAAAAGGGGCGATCGTGTTCATCGTTCGCAGGGGGCGATGAAGGAAGTCGTCAGAAAAGTCGCTGCCACATTGCGCGCACGCCGTTGGACGCGTGCCTTCAAAAGCACGGTCATGACGGCGTTTTGCATAGGGGTCTGACGGGGGGAGGGTGCGCCTGTTTTCAGGCTTCTGGCGCGAGCACGAAGTTCGTCATCAATTGAAATATCGACTCGGCGGTGGGAATGGGCGGTTGGTCTGTCTTCCTGTCGATCGTCAGTGATGCGTAGCCGTGTGCAGTGCTCCAGGCGAGAAAGGTGCGTTGTTCAAGCACTGCCGGGTCGGGTTCGCTGCCGTATTTCGCTATCCATGCGTTGCGTATCGATTGGCTGAGCACTTGCAGCGCACGTTCACCCGACTCGATAAGTCTGGGCAGCGTGCGATTGACGGCAGAGCCAAACATCAGCCGAAAATGCTCCGGGTAGCTTCTGGCGAAATTGACATAGCCGACGCCGCAGCCTAGGAGGGTGTCGTCAAGCGCCTGTTGCGCGGTAATGATGGACTCGGCCAAGCGCTCATAACCGTCTGCCACCACTTCCGCCAACAGGTTTTCCAGAGAGCCGAAATGATGAGCAGGGGCTGCGTGGGAAACATTCGCCCGTCTGGCGCACTCGCGTAGCGACATGCCGCGCACGCCCGCTTCCCCCACAATGTCCCAGGCTGCCTGGCGCAAGACGGCTGGCAGATTGCCGTGGTGGTAGGTCCGCGGGGTGTCTGACGTCGACATGGAAGGCTCCCTATCATGAAATAAAAGTTATGTGCCCGTCGCACAGCCTATCTTGTCAGTGACAAGATAGGCTGTTTTAATGCCCCCCAAGTCATTTGACTGGCGGAGAATACCGATGAGCAAGGTTATCAATACGCTTCGACTATCGACGCTACGGGGCCTCTTCGCGCTGGCCAGCCGTATTGTACCGGGCGTCACCGGAAGATATCTCGCTCGACGTTTCATTACGCCCCAGCCGGCCGGACGTGCCCAGGCAGCGGCAGCCCTTGGCGCATCGCCGGATGTGCAAACGAGTACCCTGGAACTGGACGGCATCAAGATTTCCACCTACGTGTGGGGAGACCCTTCGAGCCAACCCTATGTGCTGCTGGCGCACGGCTGGTCAAGCTATGCGATGCGATTTGTCGGGTGGGTGCCGATGTTGCGTTCAATGGGGTACGCCGTGGTGGGCTTCGATCAGCCCGCACATGGATTGAGCGCAGGCAGCATCAGCCACATGACTCAATTCGTCGACGTGCAACAGCGCGTGGGGCGTCATTTCGGAAAGCCGGCAGCGGTGATTGCGCACTCACTGGGCGCTTCATCCATCGTCTTTGCTCAAGAAGAACAATGGCGTCCCGAGCGGTTTGTGTTGATCGCGCCGTTCCTGGCACCCACCGACAGCGTGCTGCAACTGTTCGATACGGTCGGTGTTTCACATAAGGTATTCAAACCCTTTGAAGGCGTCTTGCATTCGCTGACCGGGCACCGCTTTGCGGACTTCGACGCCAGTACGCGGCTGCACGTGTTTGATCGTCCTGCGCTGATTATCCATGACCGGCGTGACCGTGAAACACCGTGGGAAAAGGGTGCCCTGTTTGCAAAACTGTGGCCGGGAGCACGTCTCTTTACCACGGAAGGGCTGGGTCACAATCGGTTGATCGATCACCCGTCGGTGATGGCTGAAGCCATGAGATTTCTGAAACCGGACAGCCATCAATGACCTCCGGCCGCGCATGAACATCGAGCGTATTGCCTCCGTTATTCCTCTCGGGCGTTGACACGCAACGTCATAAAATCCGTGCCTGCCAGCAGGACCTGGCTCGTTGAACCATAAGATGAGTAACGGAAACCAGATGTGTTTCCGATCATCACGAGCTGTGCTTCATTTAAAGATCCTGACACGCCTGAACAGGCGGGGCGGGGGCTTTAGACGCGGGAGGCTGCTGTGGGTTTTAATCCGTTATCCCATGAACTGGCTGTGCTGGAAATCGTGCGCAGCGCTCACTTCATTCGTCCCCGAAAGTTGACCTCCGGCCAACTGTATCTGGCCTTGATACGTCTTCAGTCTGAGGTGCCGGCCATCGGGACTTTTATGGCGATGATTGATGATCTAGTGAAAGAAGGTCTTTTGGTTTCAGCCGCCGTGCTGGATCACGACGTCTCGTTTCCTTACGTGCAGCATATTATTTCAGGCCTGACCGAAATAGGTGAGGCCGCACTGGAAGTGCAAAGCGCTCAGGTCGACCCTTTTTTACACCTGATCGGCGAGTCCGCTTCTGCCCTCGACGCCAGAAAATCATGAGGTGCTCTTTCAGGGCTGAAGGCTGTCCAGATCTTTAAACCATTGCGCGTACGGTGTGTTTTCAACGTTTCGCCGATTGAAGTCCGCTGCTCCGTCTGTCCACCAGACTTTTCCGCGCTCTCCGAGCGCAACCTTGGCCTTGTCGACTTCCGCTCGGGCGGCCTTCAGCGCCTCGGCATTCTCAGAAGCCTTGGCCGCTTTGACGTTGCGTCGCGCAGCCATCAGTTCGTCAACCCGTTGTTGACGAACGTCTTCGCTCAATGAGGGATCCGAGCAACGCCACAGCTGGCCTTTGACCACAAAGTACCTACCGTCGGGCGTCGTTGGATGCACGTTAAGGATAACCCCGGGCAATCGCATCAGCCCCGATCAGCCCGGTTACCCGCCCGGCGAGCGCTTCCAGGCCGAACGGTTTGGTCAGTACCTGTGTGCAAGGCCGCAGGTGGCAGTCGTCCAGCACTGAAGTCTTGGCGTAGCCGGTGATGAACAGGGTGGGCAGCCCAGGGCGGCGATGGCCGGCAGCGTCAGCCATTTCCCGACCGTTCATGCCGCCCGGCAAGCCAATGTCGCTGATCAGCAGGTCGATACGCGCGTCTGATTGAAGGATCTCCAGGCCAGACTGGGCGTCGGCTGCTTCCAGGCAGTGATAGCCCAGGCCGGTGATCACTTCGGCGACGAGCATTCTGACCGAGGGCTCATCGTCAACGACCAGCACCGTTTCGCCAGTGTGAGGCGTCGACTCTTCCACGGCTTCAGGCTCGTCGGTGCGAGGGGCGCTTTGAGCTAGGTGACGCGGCAAATGCATCACCACGCTGGTGCCTTGGCCTTCGACCGACTCAACCCGGATCTGCCCGCCGGACTGGCGCACGAAGCCGTAGACCATCGACAGCCCCAGGCCCGTGCCCGCGCCGATGGGCTTGGTGGTGAAAAAGGGTTCGAACGCCTTGGTAACGATCTCCGGGCTCATGCCACTGCCGGTGTCGGTGACACGGATGCTGAGATGCTCGCCGGCCGGAATGCCGTGATCCGGGTCAACGCACTCTTCGAGGGACGCATTGGCGGTCTCGATGACGATGCGCCCGCCGTTGGGCATGGCGTCTCGGGCGTTCAGGCACAGGTTCAGCAACGAGCTTTCCAGTTGAGCGTGATCGATCAATGCAGGCCATAGATCGTCACTGGCAAGCACTTTGATGTCTATGGCCGGGCCAACCGTGCGCGCGATCAACTCTTCCATGTCCTCGATCAGCGCGTTGACATCGGTGACTCTCGGGGACAGGGTCTGGCGCCTTGAAAACGCCAGCAGGCGATGAGTCAGAGAAGCCGCGCGGCGCACGGCGCCTTGAGCGACTGACACATAGCGGTCGACATCACCTACGCGTCCCTGATCAAGACGCTTGGTGATCAGTTCCAGGCTGCCCGAAATACCCGCCAGCAGATTATTGAAGTCGTGTGCAATGCCACCGGTCAATTGCCCGACGGCGTCCATCTTCTGCGAATGACGCAGAGCGTCCTCGATTTGCTCCCGTTCGAAAACGGCTTGTTCGATACGCTGCTCAAGGGTCTGATTGAGCTCCCTGACCGCTTCTTCAGCCTGCTTTCGTGCCGTCACGTCGACAGATGAGCCGATCAGACCGATCACCTTGCCACTGCCGTCCAGCAGTGGCGCCTTGCTGGACAGCCATATGGCCGCGGAGCCATCGGCCAGATTGACCTGTTCCTCTATCTGCTCGCTGACGTTGCCGTGCATGATCCGGCGGTCGTTCTCCATGAGGGTACGTGCCTGATCCTTGTCATCCAGAAACTCGAGATCGGTCTTGCCAATGAAGAACTCGGGCGGTTTGCCGATCAGTTCGGCTGTGCCCCGGTTCGCGACCAGCATTCTGCCCTCGAGGTCCTTGGCGTAGACGACGCCGGGCACGGCTGACGTGAATATTTTCAGCAGTTCGTTAAGTCGGTCGCGCTCGGCTTCGGCGGTACGTCGGCTGTCGATATCCAGCAGTATGCCCGGACTGCGAAGCGGCTTGCCTCCAACGTCGCGTTCAATCCTTCCACTGGCTTCAACCCAGCGATAGACACCGTCCTTGTGCAGCACCCGATATTCAAATCGATAGGTGTCGCCACTGGACAGCGCGTCTTGAATGCTTTTATTGACCGTGCGTGCGTCATCAGGGTGGATGGAGGCCACCACGGTGTGCAGAGGCAGCCCTTTGGCACACAGTTTCGGGCACAGGCCGAATGTCCGGGCGAATCGCTCATCGCCGGTCAGGCGATCAGCAACGATGTCCCACACCCACGTGCCCACCACCGCGCCTGAATCAAGCGCGAGTTGCAGCCGCTCGGCAGCTTCCTGCGCCGAGGTGTGGAGTAATCGGGGGGCGAACGGCCTGCCGCCAGAAACATCATTGCTCATCACTATCAACCCACTTGAACGCCTGGTTCGCAAAGCCTCAGTCATAGGGCAGCGCGGCGGCCTGAAAGTTGTACAAAATTTATTCTATTTTGTGCATCCGTTCGTGCAAGGAGTCAGTAACACTTGATCATCCAATGACTTCATACTATGCGTGATGTTAAATTAATATCATCTTGTTTGCGCAATAATTTGCAGGGGCTGCCTGGAGCGGGCGTTTCAGAGCGATCGGCCCGGGAGGGGTTGCATCAATAGCATATGGCCTGAAGGTACTACAGCCTTCAGGCGCCGACGACGGATGCCCGTCTCCGGCGTCTGACGCTGTTATTCAGTGCTGGCCGAGCGCTGCCGGCACGTTCGCCGCCTGCTCTGGCGACCAGCGGGTCATCGCATAGAACACGGCGCCGCCCAGGATGCACCCGGTGAACCACGCGAAGTTGGCAATGGGCTTGAACCAGTCGATAAAGGTAAAGCACAGGCCGACCAGTGCAGTCAGCAACAACGCCTTGACCGCAATCCAGTTCACGCCATTGGTGTACCAGTAACGGCCGCTCGGCGTGTCATTGAACAAGGCATCGACATCAATCTGCTGTTTCTTGATCAGGTAGTAGTCCACCAGCAAAATGCCGAACAGCGGGCCGATGCAGGCGGCGAGCACGTCCAGCGTGTAGTGGATCACTTCGGGGTTGTTGAACAGGTTCCACGGCGTGATGAAAATCGACGCCACGGCGGCGATCATGCCTCCCGCACGCCAGCTGATGCGGCTGGGGGCCACGTTGGCAAAGTCGAAGGCTGGCGAAACGAAGTTGGCGACGATGTTGATACCGACGGTGGCCGTCACAAAGGTGAACGCGCCGAGCAGCACCGCCGTGGTGTTATCGATGCGTGCCACGGTGGCGATAGGGTCGTGGATCATCTCGCCGAAGATTGGCAGGGTGCCGGAAACAATCACCACGGTCACCAGCGAGAACGCCAGAAAGTTTACCGGCAACCCCCAGAAGTTACCGCGGCGTACGTCTGCCATGCTGCGGCAATAGCGGCTGAAATCGCCGAAATTCAGGGTCGGGCCGGAGAAGTACGAAACCACCAGCGCAATGGCCATGACCACCTGACCGAACGCCGCCCAGCCAGACAACTCTTTTTCAGCCAGGGTAAAGCTGATGTTGTCCCAGCCGGCACGCCAGACGATCCAGCCCGCCAGGGCGAACATCACGGCATAGACCGCGGGGCCGGCCCAGTCGATGAAGCGTCTGATCGACTCCATGCCGGTCCAGAACACGGCAGCCTGCACCACCCACAGCGCCAGGAAGCCGAACCAGCCGAGCCAGGACAAGCCAAGAAAGGTCACATTTTGGTAGGCGGCCAGCTCCGGGAAGAAACGCAGCACCACAATGACCAGCGCACTGGAGGCCAGGTAAGTCTGTATGCCGTACCAGGCCACTGCTATCAGCCCGCGAATGATTGCGGGGATATTGGCGCCGAAAACGCCGAAGGCCAGTCGGCAGATGACCGGGTAGGGCACGGCGGCCTGCTGGCTGGGTCTGGCGACCAGGTTTGCGATCACCTGAATGATGCAGATGCCGACCAGCAAGGCGATCAGCACTTGCCAACTGGCCAGCCCGAGGGCAAACAGGCTGGCGGCGAAAACATAGCCACCGACGCTGTGTACGTCGCTCATCCAGAACGCCAGGATGTTGTA
The DNA here is from genome assembly GCF_002093745.1 of Pseudomonas graminis. Classification (GTDB taxonomy): domain Bacteria; phylum Pseudomonadota; class Gammaproteobacteria; order Pseudomonadales; family Pseudomonadaceae; genus Aquipseudomonas. The sequence goes on along the minus strand of NZ_MTSB01000013.1, from coordinate 28,703 downwards.
CCAGGTCCATTTCTGCGGCACCGGCCCCAGATCATGGTTATGCAGGCGCGGGCTGTATCCGGCCGGGCGTTGATCTGTCATTGCGAAACTCCCTCGTCGAGTGGGGATGAGATCAGAGTACGATCGATGATTTTTTTGTATACGATCCTGTACGCAAAAGCTGTGCCACAGGTTTTTCTGCGTCATTGAAGTTGATGAAAGCTGTGCAGGGTGGCGATCTTATGACTGAAGGTCGTTGGTTTGAGCGGCGGGGTGCCCGTGCAGAAACCGCACGTAAACAGGGCGCTTTTGCGCAGTTACGGTGCGCGTCATGTATTGCGCGCTCAGGGCTCAGATGATGCCTTCTAGATAGCGCTACTCATCCAGCGATACATCGGGCACTATTCCTGTATACGATCTGCACTGAAAAAGTGGTTTCAATCATGACCCGACCTGCCAGCGCTCCGCTGTTCCTCACCCCCGCAACTGATGAAAAAGGCCGTGACGAGCAGATCTATCAGCATGTGCTGGAGGCCATCGTCGAGCACCGTCTGGCCCCAGGCACGCGTCTGCCCGAGGACGCGTTGGCCGAAGTTTTCGAAATCAGCCGGACTGGCATTCGCAAGGTGTTGCAACGTCTGGCGCTGGAGCGGCTTGTCACGCTACGGCCCAAGCGCGGTGCTGAAGTGGCGCAACCGTCTGCACAAGAAGCTCAGGATGTTCTTGGCGCCAGACAGCTGATAGAACCCGCGCTGATGGCCGACATCGCTGCGCGGGCCAGCGGCCAGCGACTGGACTCGTTACGTGCGCTCTGCAATCAGGAACACGACGCCCAGCAGGCGGGTCGCCACAGCGAAGCCATTCAACTGTCGGCGCGCTTTCATGTGCAGCTGTGTGCGTTGGCGGGTAATCAGGTGTTGACCGAGCAGGTTGCGCAACTCACCACGCGTTCATCCCTGATTGTTGCCGTGTACGGTTCGCGGCGCAGTGTCGGCTGCGACTGTGGTCAGCACGTGGACCTGCTGGCGTTGCTCGAGGCCGGGCAGGGCGAGCAGGCCCGGGAATGGATGGCCGAGCACCTGCGTCGTATCCGGGCCAGCCTGAACGTGGACGAGCCGGTCAGCGAAACAGTCGATTTTCATAGCATCTTCAAACGACGCTGAGGGAGTTCCAGTGCGTATTCAAGTGATCAACCCCAACACCAGCGAAGCCATGACCCGCAAGATCGGACTGGCGGCGCAAGCCATCGCACGCCCAGGCACTCAAATCGTTGCCTGCAGTCCGGACGATGGCCCGGTGTCCATCGAAGGGCACTTTGACGAAGCCATTGCCACCCTCGGCGTGCTTGAGGAAATACGCAAAGGCCGAGAGCAACAGGTAGATGCGCACATCATTGCCTGCTTCGGTGACCCTGGTTTGCTGGCCGCCCGTGAATACGCCAGCGCGCCGGTGATCGGCATTGCCGAAGCGGCCTTTCACATGGCCAGCCTGATCTCCACCCGTTTTGCAGTGGTGACGACGCTGACCCGCACCCGAATCATCGCCGAGCACCTGTTGCAGCGTTATGGCTTCAGTGAGTTGTGTACATCGGTGCGCTGTATCGATCTGCCGGTGCTGGCACTTGAAGACAGCGGCCCGGAGCTCATCGAGCTGATGGCCGAGCAGGCCATTGTTGCCCGCGATCAGGAGGGTGCCGGCGCCATCGTGCTGGGGTGTGGCGGAATGGCTGATCTGACCAGGCAACTCAGCGAAGCGATAGGTCTGCCCGTCATTGATGGCGTTGCAGCAGCGGTGAAGCTGGCGGAATCGCTGGTGGACCTGGGGCTGACCACCAGCAAGCACGGCGACCTGGCCGACCCGATAGGCAAGCCGTTCAAGGGACGATTTGCCTATCTGAGCCGTTGAACATTGAGCCGGCAGCGCTGCTCAACTAGATGACGCAGAGCCTCACCGGAGGCATTCCCACTTCAGCGTGAGGAACAACAAGCTCGCGGCTGTCACATTGCCGGCACACCCACACCCACCAGTGCTTCGGTGTCCGTGTCTGGCACGGCAAGGGTATTATTGCCCGGCGTCAGAATGACCTTGCGGCAGTCTTCCTCCTTCTTGTCGAACAGCTTGTAACCTTTGGCCGCGTCCTCCAGCGACATGCGATGGGTGATGATCGCTTCGGGTTCAAGGCGACCGGCTTCGATGTGCCCAAGTAGCTCAGGCAGAAAGCGGTGTACGTGGGTCTGGCCCATCTTGAAGGTCAGGCCTTTGTCGAACGCGTCGCCGAACATGAAGCCGTGGATGAACCCGGCATAAACCCCCGGTACGCTCACCACGCCACCACGTCTGACCGCCGCGATGCATTGGCGCAAGGCTTTGCCGCTGCTGCCTTCCAGTTTCAGGGTGGCCAGAATGGTTTCGGTCGTGCTGCCCTTGGCCTCGAAACCCACTGCATCGATCACGCCGTCCACGCCACGCATGCCAGGCGTCTGGCGAATGATGGTGTCAGCCGGATCATCGTCTTCGTCGAAATTGATCGGGATCACGCCATAGGTTTTCTGCGCGTAAGCCAGGCGATACGGGTGGTGATCGACCATGAAGATCTTCTCTGCACCGAGCATTTTCGCGCACGCCGCGCTCATCAGCCCGACCGGGCCAGCGCCGTAGATGGCAACGCTCGAACCCTTGCCGACCCCGGCGTTGGTCACGGCCTGCCAGGCCGTGGGCAGAATGTCGGAGAGGAACAGCACTTTCTCGTCAGACAGCGTGCCGGGGACTTTGAATGGGCCGGTGTTGGCCTTGGGTACGCGCACGTATTCAGCCTGCCCGCCGGGAATGCCGCCGTACAAATGGCTAAAACCAAACAACGCTGCGCCTGGCGGAATCGACTTCTTGTTCATGATCGCGCCACGCCCGGTATTGGTGGTCTCGCAGGCGGCGAACAGATCGATATTGCAGAAAAAGCAGCTGCCGCAGGCAATCACAAAAGGGATCACGACGCGATCACCTTTCTTCACAGCGGAGACCGCCGAACCTGTTTCTTCCACGATGCCCATGAACTCGTGGCCGAAGATGTCACCGTGTTCCACGGTCGGAATCTTGCCACGATACAGGTGCAAGTCGGAGCCGCAGATGGCTGTTGCGGTGACTTTCAGGATGATGTCGTCGGCTTCTTGTATTTCCGGGTCTGGCACGGTGTCGACTTTTACATCTTTGGCGCCGTGGTAAGTCAAAGCTCGCATGATTAATCCTCGATAGCAGCAGACGTTCTGATCCGTTACTAAAGAGGAACCATGAGGATTTTGATGGTTCAGCGCGATTGTTTCAGGTGGGACTAACGGTATGCCGGCCGGCTCCGTTTATCTCAATTGCGAAACGCCGTCATGTCCTGCAGCAGCATGCCCATCAAACGACTGGCACCCACGCTGAGCTGACGGCCCAGGCGGCTGATCAGGTGGGTTTGCGGGCTGCTGAACACTTCATGCTGCAAGGGCAGGGCACGTAAAGTGCCGGCTTTGATCTCCTCTTCCACAACGAAGGTCGGCAGCAAGGTGACGCCGCCCTGCATGGCGAAATGCTTGAGCATCGCGAAGGTGCTGCAGGTCAGCGTCGGCTGCACCGTGATGCCCAATTGGTGTTCGGCTTGCAGCAGAATCTGGCGGATGCCGTAGGAGACTGCGGGAAGCGCCACGCGATACTGATCGAGTGTCCGAAGCTCGACAGGGTTTTGCTCTTGAGCCAGCGGATGATCAGGCCCGGTGATCACGCAGACGGGCTGACGCTGATGCGCGTGCGAGCGGATTTTCGGGTCGGCAGCCGGATTGAAGACCAGCCCGATGTGCGCTTCGTCCTCGACCACCTGACGGATCACTTCGTTGCTGCCACAGACGTTCACGATCAACTCGATTCTGGGGTACAGCTCGGAAAACCGCGCCAGCGGCTGCGCCAGGCTTTCGAGAAAACCTTCGCCGGACACCAGCGTCACCGAGCCGCTGTGCAGGCCTTTCAGTGCCTGGATCGAATCCAGCAGCACTTCCTGCTGAGTCAATCGCTGGCGGTAATAAGCCAGCACCTTGTCACCCGCCTCGGTCGGTTTGACCCCGCGCCGGTGCCGCTCCAGCAGGGGCGAGCCGAGCTCCTGTTCCAGTTGAGCAATCTGGCGGCTGACCGCCGACGGCGCGACGTTCAGGAAGACAGCGGCAGCCCGGCCGCTGCCCAGCCTGACGGCTTCGAAGAAGTACAGGATGCGACGATCTTGCACGAGGCTCATGGGGGGCACCTGTGTTGCGCTAAAGGCAACATAAATTCGATTTTCGGATTATTGCTGAGAGGGGAAAGCGCTGTCCATACTCGAATCATCGGCACAGGGCTGGCGACAGCGGCTGGCAGCGTCATTTTCGAACGCATACAAAACCTTTAATCGAGATGCAGACATGACTTTGAAAGCAGGTGTGATCGGATTGGGCAACATGGGCGGCGGCATGGCTGCCACGCTGGCCGGCAAGGGCTTTGACGTCAGTGGCTTTGACCTGTCGCAAGCCGCGCTGGCCCAGGCCGAAAGCAAAGGCGTCAAGCCGGTTGCCGACCGCAAGCAACTGATTCAGAGCGTCGACATTCTGATCCTGTCGCTGCCCAAGGCCGAGCATGTGGAGTCGGTCTGCCTCGGTGAGGGAGGCATCCGCGAGTTCGGTCGCCAGGGGCTGATCGTGGTCGACACCACCACCTCGACGCCGGAAATGAGCCGCAAGGTGGCCGCTGAGCTGGCTAAAGCCGGTATCGCATTCATCGACGCCCCGGTGTCAGGCGGCCCGAAAGGCGCGGCCACCGGCACCATGTCGATGGTCATCGGCGCTGAAGACGCAGACCTGGCCCGCGCCATGCCGGTGCTGGAAGGCATGAGCGGCACACGGGTGCATGTCGGGCAGTGCGGCGCGGGCAATGTGGCCAAGATCGCCAACAACATGCTCGCCGCCTGCCACCTGATCAGTACCGCCGAAGCCGTCGCGATGGCCGCACGTGCCGGTGTCGATCCGGAAAAACTCCTGCAGGGCCTGAATGCCGGTTCCGGTCGCAGCGGTGCAACGCAGGTCATGTTCCCCACTTGGGTGCTGAACAAGGCCTATGACTCGGGCTTCACCATGGGTTTGATGCGCAAGGACGTTGGGCTGGCCAGCGATCTGGCGGACAGCCTCGACATGGACCTGCCGTTGTCGCGTGTGGTCGCGCAATTGTGGCAAGCCAGCAGCCAGACCCTGGCGGACAACGAAGACTTCTGCGCCATCGTGCAGCGCACTGACGCCAAACTTTACGGTCACGGAGAATAAATGATGAGCACTGCAAAAATCCTTGAACTGATGCGCCCTTACTGGGGCGATCGCAGTGTCATCGCCAGCTACGTCGGCGGCCAGTTCATCGAAGGCCACGGCGCGCCGGTCGATGTGCGCAATGCCCACGACGACAGCCTGTTGCTGAGCTTTCCGGATGCCGACGAGTCTCTGGTCGACGCCGCCGACAAGGCTGCCAAAACGGCGCAACAACAGTGGTGGGCGCTGACCGCCCAGGTGCGTGGGCGTGCCATGTACCAGGTGGGCAATCTGATTCGTGAAGCGCAGGAAAACCTCGCGCAGATCGAATCGCTGACTGCCAACAAGCCAATCCGCGATGCCCGCGTCGAAGTGCTCAAAGTGGCCGAGATGTTCGAGTATTACGCCGGTTGGGCGGACAAACTGCACGGCGAAATCATTCCGGTGCCGACCACGCACCTCAACTACGTGACCTACGAGCCGTTGGGCACGGTGTTGCAGATCACCCCGTGGAACGCGCCGATCTTCACCTGCGGCTGGCAGATCGCCCCGGCGATTGCGGCGGGTAACGCTGTCATCCTCAAACCGTCGGAACTGACGCCGCTCAGCTCGCTGGTCGTCGGTGTGCTGATCGAACGCGCAGGCGTGCCGAAAGGGCTGGTCAATGTGATTGCCGGTTTCGGTCATTCCATCGGTCAGGCGTTCATTGCCAAGGCCGATATCCGCAAAGTGGTGTTTGTCGGTTCGCCGGCAACCGGTCGGCACATTGCGGTGGCGGCGGCGCAGCGCTGCATTCCGGCAGTACTGGAGCTGGGCGGCAAGTCGGCCAATATCGTATTTGAAGATGCCGACCTGGACGTCGCTTTGCGCGGCGCTCAGGCCGCTATTTTCTCCGGCGCCGGGCAAAGCTGCGTGTCCGGTTCGCGTCTGCTGGTGCAGGAATCGATCTTTGAGAAATTCACCCATGCGCTGGCCGTCGCGGCGACGCAATTCAAGGTCGGCGACCCGAGCGACCCGGAAACCCAGATCGGCCCGATCAACAACGCCAAACAGTACAACCATGTGAAAAGCATGGTCGAGCGCGCGTTGAAAGACGGCGCCAGGCTGGTCGGCGAGCAGGCTGATCCGATCCCGGACAAGCCGGGTTATTACGTCAATCCGACCGTGCTGGCGGGCACCAACGAGCTGCATTGCGCCCAGGAAGAAATCTTCGGCCCGGTGGTGGTGGCGATTCCTTTCAAGGATGAAGAAGACGCGATCCGCATCGCCAACGACAGCCGCTTCGGCCTGGCCGGTGGCGTCTGGACCCGCGATGTGGGCCGCGCCCACCGGGTTGCCAAACAGGTGCGTGCCGGGACATTCTGGGTCAACGGTTACAAGACCATCCACGTCAGCTCGCCGTTTGGCGGCTATGGTGAAAGCGGTTATGGCCGCTCATCGGGCCTGGATGCGCTGCGCGAGTACAGCGAAGTGAAAAGCGTCTGGGTCGAAACTGCCGCCAAGCCCGCAGCCAGTTTTGGCTACGGCGCGAGCCTGGAGTAAACACATGCCTATTTCAAAGACATTGATTGACGAAGCAACCGTGTGGCGCCGCACGATCCACGCCGCGCCGGAGCTGGGGTTTCAGGAACTGCACACCTCGGACAAGGTGGCTGATCTGCTCACCGGTTTCGGCCTCGAGGTGCATCGCGGGCTGGGTGGCACTGGCGTGGTCGGCACCCTGCGTACCGGCGACGGCCCGACCATCGGCATTCGTGCGGACATGGACGCCTTGCCGATTCAGGAGCTGGGCGACAGCGGGCACAAGTCGGCACACGCCGGCTGCATGCATGCCTGCGGGCATGACGGCCACACTGCGATTCTGCTGGCCACCGCCCGGCACCTGTCGGAAACCCGCCGGTTTCGCGGCACGGTGCATGTTGTCTTCCAGCCTGCCGAGGAAAACCTGGGCGGTGCGCAACGCATGATCGAAGACGGCCTGTTCGAACGCTTCCCGATGGACGCCATTTACGGTCTGCACAACTGGCCGGGCGTGCCGGCAGGCAAGGTCGTGATCAACCCGGGGCCAATGATGGCGTCGCTGGATACATTCGAAATCACCCTGACCGGCAAGGGCAGTCACGCGGCCATGCCGGACAAGGGCAACGACCCGATTGTGGCGGCTGCCGAACTGGTACTCGGGCTGCAGACCATTGTCTCCCGGCGTCTCTCGCCCCTGGATTCGGCGGTGGTCAGCATCACCCAGTTCAATGCTGGCGAGGCCATCAACGTGATTCCGGAAACCGCCACGTTAAAAGGAACGGTGCGTTGCCTGCAGACGCCGGTTCGCGAGAAGGTCCAGCACTTGATCGGCGAATTCGTCGAGCGCCTGCCGACGGCATTCGGCGTGCGTGGTGAACTGGTCTATAACGTGGGCTATCCGGTCACCGAAAACGACCCCGAAGCCGCCGCCACGATTCGTCGTGCAGCGGTCGCGGCCGTGGGTGAAACCAATGTGCAATGGGGCTGCAACCCTTCGATGGCGTCTGAAGACTTCGCCTTCATGCTGCATGCCTGCCCGGGTGCGTATATCTGGATGGGCGTCGATGGCGATAAACCCTCGGCGGCACTGCACAACCCGTATTACGACTTCAACGACCAGGTCATCGAGCCGGGCGTAGCCGTCTGGACGTCGCTGGTGGAGCAGTGTCTGCCGGTGGATTGAGTCGCCGGCCTGCGCGCTCGAGGGTGAGCGCGTCAGGCGTCATGGATTGCCTGTCAGCACTCGATCAGGTTCACCGCCAGCCCGCCGCGTGAGGTTTCCTTGTATTTGTCGTGCATGTCCGCGCCGGTGTCGCGCATGGTGCGGATGGCGTGGTCCAGCGAGATGTGGTGAGCGCCGTCGCCGCGCAGGGCCATTTGTGCAGCGTTGATGGCCTTCACGGCGGCAATCGCGTTGCGTTCGATGCAGGGGATCTGCACCAGCCCGCCGACCGGATCGCAGGTCAGCCCCAGGTTATGTTCCAGGCCGATCTCGGCGGCGTTTTCAACCTGCTCGGGGGTTGCGCCAAGAATCTCTGCCAAGCCTGCGGCAGCCATTGCGCAGGCCGAACCGACTTCACCCTGACAGCCCACTTCCGCACCGGAAATCGACGCATTTTTCTTGCACAGGATGCCGACCGCTGCGGCACTCAGAAAGAACCGCACCACGTCGTCGTCATTGGCCGTGGGTTTGAATTTCATGAAGTAATGCAGCACTGCGGGCACAATGCCGGCGGCACCGTTGGTCGGTGCGGTCACCATGCGCCCGCCCGCTGCGTTTTCCTCGTTGACCGCCAGGGCGAACAGGTTGACCCATTCCATAGCGCTCAGGGTCGAGCCGATCACGTTCGGGTTGTCGAGGTTCTGCAGGTTCTGGTGCAGCCGGTAAGCGCGTCGCCGCACGTTCAACCCGCCGGGCAGGATGCCGGTTTCAAGCAGGCCCTTGTCGACACAGGCGCGCATCGCCGCCCAGATGACCATGATTTTTTCGCGAATTTCCTCTTCGCTGCGCCAGACCTTTTCGTTGGCCATCATCAGCTCTGAAATGCTCATGCCGTGTGTCTTGCACAGTCTCAGCAACTGCGCACCGCTGAAAAAGTCGTAGGGCAGGACGGTGGTGTCATTGTCCAGCACGCCACTGGCGGCCTGTTCGGCGTCGATCACAAAACCGCCGCCCACGGAATAATAGGTTTGCTCGTAAATTTCCCCGGACTTGCCGTAGGCGCACAGGGTCATGCCGTTGGGGTGATAGGGCAGGCTTTCATCGAGCAGGCACATGTCCCGCTCCCAGACGAAGGTGATGGCGTGCTCGCCCGCCAGCATCAGCTGGTTATCGGCGCGCAACGCGTCGATGCGCTGATTGACCTGACTGGGGTCGATCTGGTCAGGCCACTCGCCCATCAAACCCATGACAGTCGCACGATCGCTGCCATGACCGATGCCCGTGGCCGAAAGAGAGCCGTACAATCGCACCTCGATACGTTCTACGCTGTGCAACCGGTCCTGGTTGCGCAGCTCGGTCACGAACAGTACGCCGGCGCGCATAGGCCCGACGGTATGGGAACTGGACGGCCCAATGCCGATTTTGAACATGTCGAAGACGCTGATGGCCATCACGGAGGTCCTTCAAGTGAGATGATGCACGGGAATTCGGTATTCCCCTTTTTCTGGTCCTTATCTTTGGCTTCGACGTTCGAAACGACAAACGATTGTTGCTATGCAACGCTTTAGCGGAACTCTTCAATGAGCAGAATCTTCAACGCACAGATGCACGCCTGGTTACAGGTTTTCGCCTGTGCAGCCCGACATCTTTCTTTCACCCGCTGTGCGGAAGAGCTGCACGTCACCCCCGGCGCGATCAGCCAGCAGATGCGCCAGCTCGAAGAGCGCCTGGGCTTTGCGCTGTTTCATCGCGTCGGGCGCGGGCTTGAGCTGACAGCAGAGGGGCAGCGTCTGGCGTTGGTTGCCAACGAGGTGCAGAGCCGCATCAGCGAAGAACTGCGACTGTTGTATTCCGGGCGTATCGGCGGGGTGTTCAAACTGCGGTGCATCCCGTCTTTTCTGAGTAAATGGCTGATGCCGCGCCTGCCGCGTTTGCAGGAAGCGTTTCCGGACATTCAATTCCGGATCATCGCCGAGGACAGCAGCGGGTCGTTGCGTGATGATGATTTCGACCTGGCCATCGACCTGAACGACGGCAGTTATCCGGGGCTGTCGACCACGCCGTTGCTGGAAGAAGAGCTGTTCCCGGTCTGCTCGCCAAGCCTGCTGGAGGGCAAGCCGCCGCTGGATACGCCGAGCCAGCTGGTGCATTTTCCGCTGCTGCACGACATCACCGCCTGGCGCGGCAGTTATGAATACGCTGAGTGGGAGTTTTACCTGACGGCCATTGGGGCGGCCGGTATCGACGTGCGCCGCGGCCACACCTTCAACCGCAACCACCTGACCATCGATGCCGCGCGCATGGGCATGGGCGTGGCCATCGCCCGCAAGGCGCTGATCACCGATGAGCTTGAGCAGGGCTTGCTGATCGTACCGTTCGGTCATCCGATCAAGGCCAGGAAGAAATACGTCCTGGCCTACCGCGAAGGTGCGCTCAGCACCCCGGCACGCCGCGCCGTGCATGACTGGCTGGTGAGCGAGGCGCTGGGGTAGCTTGATCCGGATCAGTCAATCCGTATCAATGAAACAGCTCGGCAATCAATACGGCACCGATGAACGTGCCGAAGTTGGCCAGGAACGACACCAGCACAATGCGCCAGCCCAGGCGGCGGAAAGCCGGCAGGTCTTTGGCGATCGACAGACCGGCGAAGGTCAGCATCGGGGTGATGACTGCCAGCATGTTGATCGAACTGGTCAGCCGAGCGATCTCGGTGGCCCACGGGCAAGCAGGGGACGTCAGGAACATAGCCACCAGCGAAACCGTACACACCGCCGGGATCTTGCGACCGATCAGGCTGCACAGCGCTTCACCGACAAAGGCACAGAAGATCATGATGCCCATGCCGGTAAAGGCGTCGGCCGACAGGGTCTTGTAGCCGACATAGTTGGCAATCAGTGCCAGCGCACCGGCTGCCAGCCACGCGCTGATCTTGCCCGGCCAGCCCAGTTCCGGAACCTCCAGCGACACATCGCTCTGGCTGACGCCTTCATCGCTCATGGACGCTTTGGTGGTGCGACCGATCAGCGGTTCGAGCACCCGATAGCCCCACACCGCCAGCGGCAAGGAAATAAAGAGGGTGAAGTAGGTGCCGATGGTGGTGGTGATCAGATTGGACGCCGCCGCCAGGGTCATGACTTCCTTGGCCACTTCCGGCGTCTGCTGGGCGGCAATCGCACCTGCTGCGGCCGCCATCATGCTGCCCGAACCGATGCCCGAACCCATCGCCAGCGAGTTGGGATGGAAAATCCCCAGGCTGGCGATATAGCCGGCGACGATGGCGATGAACAGCGCACCAAACAGCGTGCCGGTCAGGTATTCGGCAAGTACACCGCGGCCTTCCGGGGAGTCCATGCCGTAGCGCTCGCCGATGATCGCCAGGCTTGGCTCGCGCCCGACCGAGAAGGTCGCGCCGATGGCTTCGCGCTTGATGCCCAGCATCAGCGCCACTGGCAGACCGAGCATCACGGTGCCGACGAAGTGACCGAATTCCTGAAACACCAGTGCCCATCCCGAGGCGAACACCACCGGCAGCGAGCCGCCGACCACCAGGCCAAGCTTGGCGATGAAGATCAGCAGGGCAGGTTGCAGGATCGAAGCCGAGCGCAGCTGGGTGCCATGATCGATACCGATGGTGCCGGGTAAACGACGGCTGGCGATGCCGATCACCGCACCTAACACCAGCGCCCATACCATCGGCAGCAACACCACCTTGCCAGGCCCGAGGGGAATACTGATGGCACCGATGGTTTCGGCAATGATGAGGATAACGGCGGCCCAGACGTACAGTTTCACCATCGATGAAACCGCCTGATTGTCGCCCGACACTGCAGCGTGTGAGTCTTGCATGATGATCCCCTTGCCTGCTGAATGGCCTTTTTCAGGCCTTATCAATCGTTATTCTGTTTTCAGGTCGGCGCAGTGAAGCGCCAGGGCAGCGTTGAAGTCCATGACGTCATGGAGACCGGTATCCGGCCGAGTCTTTTTATAGTGTCTGGCGTGAGCCGGACCAGGCTGCTTCGAGCCTTTTGCGAGGGATCATCACGTGCCCTGTTTGCAGGGATGAACCTTTGAATACGGCACGTTGCTGTCCACTCGCCATCGCAGTATGCATAGCCGAGGGTTGCACACCAATATTGCGAATTTTATTTATCGTTGCGTTAAACAGAACACAGAAAGGGCGTGAAATGATCCGGCTATGACTGTTTTGCGACGCTGCGCGTCGCATGCCGTTCAGGACGCTCCGCGTCCTTTTTAGCGACGCAGAGCGTCGCGACCTGCATTCCCACGCTGGAGCGTAGGGAACGATAATCTAACTGTCGTGCGACGCAGAGCGTCACGCACTGCATTCCTACGCTGGAGCGTAGGGAACGATAATCTAACTGTCGTGCGACGCAGAACGTCGCGCACTGCATTCCTGCGCTAGAGCGTAGGGAACGACAATCTAACTATCGTGCGACGCTCCGCGTCGCATGCCGTTCGGGACGCTCCGCGTCCTCTTGCCACGCAGAGCGTCGCGCACTGCATTCCTACGCTGGAGCGTGAGGAACGATAATGTTACCGACTGTACCGGCTTCTTCGCGAGCAAGCTCCCACAAGGTATGGCATTCAAGATCAGATCAGCCCAGTGCTTTCAGCCCCAACGCCCCGGCACACGCTTCCAGCGAGCGCCGCTGGGTGTCGGCGTACAGCGCCAGTTCATCAAGCGTCTCGCAGCCCAGTGCCCGTTCGAAATCCTGCCGGTTCGAATGGGTTTCATAATGCGCCTGCGCGTTGTCACCCAGGTTGGACTGGAAAATACCTGCCGCGCTGACCGGCAGAAAGTCCTCGTAAACCAGCGGTTCGAAACGCACGTGGCCTGCTTGAATCAACTCATCCAGGCTGCCAGAGTCTCTGGCCGCAACGCCCGATTCAGTCGGAAAATAGCGAAAATACGCCAGCCCCTGCGCACGCATTTCATCATGGCTGTCCGGAAACGCCTTGAAGGCCTTCTCCAGCAGCCCTGCATAGCGCACGGCATTGGCTTCATTGGGAAACTCCCCCAGCTCGTCGCGCGCTTCATTCAACAGCCGGTCGTACAACGCGCGGCCTTTGGGCGTCAGTGCCGCGCCACGCTGTTCGATCTCGCCGAAACGTGCCGAGTGGCTGCCTGAATGAGTGTTGCCCTGACCGGTGAAGCTGATCGGCTCTTCCAGCGCCTTGAAGCTGGTCTGACGCAGCAGAATCGGGCACTCGCGACGCGGAGGGCCTTCGACCACGGCCTTGGGCGTAATGCCCTTGTCAGGCATGCCGCTCTGTACGGCGTCGATGTCCAGCGTGCGCGGGGTCAGGTGATTGATGTGCGGGCCACGGAACGCCACCACATCGGCGATCAAGCGATGCTGAGCATTCAACTGTCGGTATTCGTCGAGCGAGACGGTCGCCGTGTTGTGCCAGCGAAAGGTTTCCAGCGCCTGCTGGATGAACTCGGCTGCGTCAGGCTCACTCAAGCCGCCGTCCGCCTCGTTCTTCCCGATCAGCTCCAGGGCCTTGGAAGTGAAGATCGTGCGTCGGGCAAGCACCTGACCGGCGAATTCGCGCAGGCTGTCGCTCTCGATCAGTTCCAGACGCAGCAATGAGGTGAATACCCGAAACGGGCTGGCCTGCAGAGCGTGTTCATGCACCGCCCGAAAGGCTGTGGAGTGAACCGGCACACCGGCTGCGGTCAGGTCGTAATAACCGACCGGCTGCATGCCCATCACCGCAAACAGGCGGGCGAGGGTGGCGAGTTCCTGTGCCGTACCGACGCGAATCGCGCCGTGGCGCTCCTTGTCCAGACGCTGTAGTTCGCCGGTCTGGCGCAGGCTGTTCAGCACATTGCTGTCGCGGCTCATGACCTGCTCGTTGATCTCGCTGACCAGCGCCATGAGCGTGCCGTACAGCGGCACTTCCTGCTGGTACATGTGCGACATGGCGCTGGAGAAACCGGCGCGAATACTGTCCGGGTCGGCAAAGCGTGCAGTGCTCATCAGGGTGTTTTCTCCGTACAGGTTCAAGCCAGCGCTGCCAGGCAACGCTCGAAAATATCCAGCCCTTCGTTCAGGATGTCGGGCTCTATGGTCAGCGGGATCAACAATCGGATGATGTGCCGCGACTTGCCGCTGGGCATCAGCAACAGCCCGGCGTCTCTGGTGGCGTTCAGCAGTTCGGCAAGCTGTCGGGTGCCGGGTTTGCCGTCCGGCGTCACCAGCTCGATACCGCGCATGCAGCCAACGCCAGTCAGCCTGCCCAAGTACGGCGACAGCCCGTTCGCCCGCCAACTGTTGTAGCGCGAAACAATCGCGTTTTCCTGCTGTTCGCCCCACGCGGACAGGTTTTCATCGGTCATCTGCGCCAGCGAAGCGAGGCCCGCCGCGCAGCCAATCGGGTTGCCGGAATAGGTGCCGCCCAGTCCGCCCTTGGGCAGGTTGTCGATCAGCGACTTGCGACCGACCACAGCACCCAGCGGAATACCCCCGGCAATACTTTTGCCGAGCAGAATCAGGTCCGGCTCAATGCCCAGCCGGGTGAACGCAAAGCGCTGCCCGGTGCGGCCGAAACCGGACTGGATTTCATCGGCAATCAGCACGATGCCGTGTTCATCACAAAAGCTTCGCAGCGCCTGCGCGAAATCCGGCTCCATCGCCAGAAAGCCACCTTCACCCTGTACAGGTTCGAAGATGAAGCAGGCCACGTCGTTGACGTCTATCTCGACGCTGAACAGCCGATCCAGCGCCTTGAGCGCCTGCTCGGTGGTCACGTCGTTGTCTTTGCTGGGGTACGGAATGTGAAACACCGGGCCAGGCAGCACGCCGACTTTCTGTTTGTAGGGCGCGACCTTGCCGTTGAGGTTCAGGGTCGCCAGCGTGCGACCGTGAAAGCCGCCGTCAAAGGCAACAACCGCAGTGCGGCCGGTGGCACCGCGCACGATCTTCAGGGCGTTTTCCGCCGCTTCCGCACCGCTGTTGGTGAGCATGCCGCTGAGCGGGTAGCTCACGGGCATGAAGTGCGTCAGTTGCTGCATGAACCGGATGTACGGATCGTGCGGTGTGGCGTTGAAACAGTAATGGGTGAGTTTCGTCGCCTGGTCCTGAATCGCCTTGACCACCAGCGGGTTGCAATGCCCCAGATTGAGCACGCCGATGCCGCCGACGAAGTCGATATAGCGCGTGCCGGTGGTGTCCCAGACTTCAGCGTTGCGGCCGTGGGACAGGGTCATGCTGTGGACAAAGGAAATAGATTCGCTGATGTATTCGCTCATCGGCCGGGCCTTGCCTGCGGGTGATCATGATGGCGCTATCCAAGCAAACATCAGACTTCGCCCGCAAACGAAATAAAATCACCGGGTCATTCCAATAATTCCCGAAGTGGGCGCACTTAACGCCTTTAAAACACAAAAGTTCATTCCTAAAAGGAATCATGTTTTTCAAAATCGTCGTTTGTGGACCGGCAGCATCCGGGTCGATACTGCGGTCATCAGTGATTTTCAGTCCATGACAGGAGCATCAACATGGTTGCCGAGTTATTAGCACGTCTGGGCGTGGCGAACAGTGCCCACACCCAAGGGGACTATCCGGTTTACACCCCGATTGATGGCAGCCGGATTGCCTCGGTCACGCTCGAAGACAAGGCGCAGGTCGTGGCGCGCATCGACGCCGCCCACGCCGCCTTTCTGCAATGGCGCACCGTCCCGGCCCCGCGCCGTGGCGAGCTGGTGCGGATCTTTGGTGAAGTGCTGCGTGAGCACAAAGCTGACCTCGGCGAGTTGGTGTCGGTCGAAGCCGGCAAGATCACTCAGGAAGGTCTGGGTGAAGTGCAGGAGATGATCGACATCTGCGACTTCGCCGTCGGCCTGTCGCGGCAGTTATACGGCCTGACCATCGCCTCCGAGCGTCCCGGCCACCACATGCGTGAAACCTGGCACCCGCTGGGCGTGGTGGGTGTGATCAGCGCGTTCAACTTCCCGGTGGCGGTCTGGGCCTGGAACACCACCCTGGCGCTGGTCTGCGGCAACCCGGTGATCTGGAAACCGTCTGAAAAGACCCCGCTGACCGCGCTGGCGTGTCAGGCGCTGTTCGACAAGGCGCTGAAGATTTTCGGGGATGCCCCCGCCGCGCTGGCGCAGTTGGTGATCGGTGATCGTGACGCGGGTGAAGCGCTGGTCGATGACCCGCGTGTACCGCTGATCAGCGCCACCGGCAGCACCCGCATGGGCCGCGAAGTCGGTCCGCGTGTGGCCGCACGTTTCGGCCGCAGCATTCTGGAACTGGGCGGCAACAACGCAATGATTCTGGCCCCGAGCGCCGACCTGGACCTGGCCGTGCGCGGCATTCTGTTCAGCGCTGTGGGCACCGCCGGTCAACGCTGCACCACGCTGCGTCGTCTGATCGTGCATCGTTCGATCAAGGATGAAGTCGTCACCCGCGTGAAAGCGGCCTACGCCAAAGTGCGTGTCGGTGATCCGCGCGAAGGCAATCTGATCGGCCCGCTGATCGACCAGCATGCGTTCTCGGCCATGCAGAACGCACTGACCAAAGCCCGCGACGAGGGCGGTCAGGTGTTCGGTGGCGAGCGTCAGTTGCAGGACAAATACCCGAACGGCTATTACGTCACGCCAGCCATCGCCGAAATGCCGGGCCAGAGCGAGGTGGTGCGTCACGAAACCTTCGCGCCGATTCTTTACGTGTTGGCTTACGACGATTTTGAAGAGGCCTTGCGCCTGAACAACGAAGTGCCGCAGGGCCTGTCGTCGTGCATTTTCACCACGGACCTGCGCGAAGCCGAGGCGTTCCAGAGTGCAGCGGGCAGCGATTGCGGCATCGCCAACGTCAACATCGGCACCAGCGGTGCAGAGATCGGTGGTGCGTTTGGTGGCGAGAAAGAAACCGGTGGCGGTCGTGAGTCCGGTTCCGATTCGTGGCGCGCCTACATGCGTCGGCAAACCAACACGGTTAACTATTCCCGCGAGCTGCCACTGGCGCAGGGCATCGTTTTCGACTGATCTGAACGGGCGCTTTTGACCGACATTGCTGGAGTTTTTCGATGGTGCAGTTTGCTCAAGGCTGTCTGTGGGAACAATTGACTCCGCAACGTCCGGTGAGCCCGGCGTTGACCGGTGAGCAAAGTGCCGACGTGTGCATTATCGGCGCAGGGTTCACCGGACTGTCGGCTGCCCTTCGATTGCTGGAGGGCGGCAAGTCAGTCTGCGTGGTCGAGGCCCATCAAGTGGGTCACGGCGGTTCGGGGCGCAACGTCGGCCTGGTCAATGCCGGGACCTGGGTCGCGCCTGATGCCTTGGAAAAAGTACTGGGCAGCGTTGAGGCCAGTCGCCTCAATACTGCATTGGGGGCAGCGCCAGCGCTGGTGTTCGCGACCATCGACCAGTACCGCATCGACTGTCAGGACACCCGCACCGGCAACCTGCACATGGCGCACAACGCCAAGGGCCTGGCGGATTTACAAAGCCGTGCCGAGCAATGGCAACGGCGCGGTGCCAACGTCGAATTGCTGACCGGCAAACCCTGCGAAGACGCCTGTGGCACTGACAAGGTCAGCGGCGCGTTGCTTGACCATCGCGCGGGTACGGTGAACCCGATGGCCTATGTCTCCGGCATGGCGCTCAATGTCGTGGCGCGGGGCGGTCAGTTGTATGGCGAATCCCCGGTCAACGGGCTGCAGCGCACCGCTGATGGCTGGAAGGTGTCCACCAAGACCGGCAGCGTTCGTGCCGAGAAAGTGATCATTGCTTCCAACGCCTATACCGAAGGCGAGTGGACCGACATCAAGGACCACATTTTCGCGGGCTATTACTATCAGGTTGCGTCGCAGCCCCTCAGTGGTGCGGCGCAGGCGGATATTCTGCGTGGCGGGCAGGGCTCATGGGATACACGCACCGTGCTCAGCAATATCCGCCGCGATGCGCACGGGCGACTGCTGCTGGGCAGCCTCGGCAATGCCGGCAACTATCCGCTTTGGTTCATTCGCCAGTGGGCTGATCGGGTCCAGCAGCATTACTTTCCGCAGTTGGGCCGGGTCGAATGGGAAAGTACCTGGACCGGCCGGATCGGCTTTACGCCAGACCACCTGTTGCGCCTGTTCGAACCTGCGCCCGGCTTGCTGGCGGCGACCGGTTTCAATGGCCGCGGCGTGACCACCGGAACGCTGGTGGGCAAGTGCTTTGCCGATTATGTGCTGACCGACGACGAGGCGGCGCTGCCGGTAGGCTTTTCCAGCAGCAAGAAAGTGTCGGCCAACGGCCTGCGCGCCCTGGCCTATGACGCCGGTTTCACCCTGTACCACGCCGGACAGTGCCTGCGCGTCGTACTCTGAAGCAAACCGGCGTCAGGCCGTTTGGCTCTTGAGCCTCAACTCTGCACACAGCCCGCCCTGCGCCGACTTGCGCAGGTGCAGGCTGCTTTCCAGTTTGCGCACGATCATGTCGACAATCGCCAGCCCGAGTCCCGAGCCATTGCTGTGGCCCTGGCTGTAAAAACGTTCGAAGAGGCGTGCCTTCTGTTTCTCGTCGATCCCCGGTCCTGCGTCTTCGACTGACAGGTGCGCGCTGCCGTCTTCCTGACGGTTGAGCATCACGCGAATTTCACTGGCGGGCGGGGCGAAGTTGAGCGCGTTGGTCAGCAGGTTCTGCAACGCAATGGTGATGGCCGCCGGGTCGCTGTGGATCACGCAATCCTCACCGGCTTCGAACACCAGATCGACACGCTTCTCCAGCGCCAGCGGTGTCAGCTCGGCCATTTCCTCGCGCACCAGCGTGTTCAGTTCGAAGGTGTGTAACTGGCTGACTTCAAGGCGCGGCTCAAGCCGCGCCATCGTCAGCAATTGACTGGCCAGACGGGCCGCGCGGTCCACACCATGCACCAGAAAATCCAGTGCTTCCAGACGTTGCTCCGGGCTCTCCGCCTGGCGAGCGTTCTGGGCATGAATGCGCAGGATGGTCAGCGGTGTGCGCAGTTCATGGGCGGCATCGGCGATAAAGCGTCGTTCGCGTTCCAGCACGCTTTCGATCTGGGTCAGCAGGCGATTGAGCGCGTGCTGCATGGGTTCCAGTTCCTTGGGCAGCGGCGTCACGTCGAGGGGTTCGAGGCTTTCGGCATCGCGTTTGCGGATAACCCGGGCCATCGACTGCAGCGGACGCAGGCCCCAGCCAATGGCCAGCCAGATCGCTACCACCAACAACGGCACGCCGATCAGTGTCGGCCACAAAGTATGACTGACGATGCGCTGGATCAGGTCTTGGCGGACATCGTCGCGCTCGCCGACCCAGATCAGAAAACCCTGCTGTGGATCGGCCAACAGAAAACCGCACCACTCGTGACCGTTCTCGATCAGGTCATGGGAGCCTTCTTCGGCGGGCGGGGCGCTGAGCAGTGGCGCTTCGGCCGAGCGCACCAACAGCTCGCCCGAGGTGCGCCAGACCTGAAAGGTCAGCCGGGTTTCATAGGGGTGAGCAACGCCGCTGGTGCCGACCCGACTCATGGCCTGATCGAACGCCTGATAGAGCTTGTCCAGATCCTGTTCGCCGGCTGCCCGCTGGCTTAGAACGCCTTGCAGCAAACGGGCGCTCTGGGCCAGTTGGGCGTCGTAGACTTCTTCGATTTCATGATGGCTGTCGCGCAGGGCGAGCAGGCTGATGGACAGGTCGCCGAGCAGCAACAGCAGCAATACCGGGACCAGAATTCGTGCGCGTACCGAGGTCATGCCTTGAGCTCCAGCAGGTAGCCGACGCCGCGCACGGTGCGGATCAGCTCGGTGGACAGTTTCTTGCGCAGGTTGTGAATCAGCACTTCCAGGGTGTTGCTTTCCACCTTGTCCTGCCAGCCGTACAGGGTGTTGGACAGGCGTTCGCGGGTCACCACTTTGCCCGGGCGGATCATCAGTTGATGCAGCAATTGATATTCCATCGGCGTCATCTGAACATCGCTGCCGTGAAAGCTGACGTGCTGCGAAGCCGGGTCGAGGCTGATTCCGGCGTGCTCCAGCAGCGGTTGCGCACGCCCCTGACTGCGCCGCAGCAGGGCGCGCACCCGGGCTTTCAGTTCATCGACATCGAACGGCTTGACCAGGTAATCGTCAGCACCCGCATCCAGCCCGGCGATGCGGTCGGCAGTGCCGTCGCGGGCGGTCAGGATCAGCACCGGCAGGGCAAGTGCTTCAGCGCGCAACTGGCGCAGCAGGTCGAAGCCGTCCATGCGCGGCAGGCCGAGGTCGAGCAGCAACAGGTCGAAGGGTTCACTGCGCAGGGCATGCAGCGCGCTCACTCCGTCTTCGAGCCAGTCAAGGGTATACCCTTCGGTGTTCAGGGCCACACGGATACCTTGGCCAATCGCACGATCATCCTCGACAAGCAGCAAGCGCATAGGTGTGGACCAATGATAGTGGGGGAGAAGGGCGCCATGATGCCGTCAGCCTGCAGTGCCGCGAAGTGCCGTGTGTCCGGGAAGATGTTACGAGCTGTTGCACATTAAGCTTTTCCTAAGACTGGTTTCGCACAGTAGGCGCTCCTTCACTGCCCGAGAGCATCTGCCATGCGTAAAGTCCTGCTGGTTTCCCTGTTGTTGGCCAGCCCGTTGGCGCTCGCCGGCCCGCAATGCACCACCGCCGAAAAATCCCAATGGCAGGATCAGGCCAAATTCCAGGAGCAACTGAAGGCTCAAGGTTACGAGATCAGCAAGTTCAAGGTGACTGACGGCAACTGCTACGAGATCTACGGCTTCGACAAGGACAAGCGCAAGGTCGAGATCTATCACGATCCGGTCAGCGGCAAGGCGGTCAAGACCGAGATCAAGTAATGAACCGCGCTTCCTTGCGCCTGTGGGATCCGCTGGTCAGGCTGTTTCACGTCTCGATCGCGGGTGTTTTCGTGGCCAATTACTTCTTCAATGAAGCGGGCGACGACTGGCACGTCTGGCTGGGTTATTACGCGGTTGCCTGGCTGGCGGTGCGAGTGGTGTGGGGATTCATCGGGCCGACCAGCGCCCGCTGGCGCGATTTCTGGCCGAGCCCGGCGCGTCTGCGGTCTCACGTGCAATCGTTGATCAAGCGTCAGCCGATGCATCGCCTGGGCCATTCGCCGCTGGGTGCGCTGGTCATGGTGCTGATGATGACGTTGATCTTCGGCATGGGCGTGACCGGTTTTCTGATGGAAGAGGTCGATGCCTTGTGGGGCGCCGACTGGCCATTGCAGGCCCATCAGGTGCTCGCCAACACGCTGTGCGCCTTGGTGGTGCTGCACATGGCTGCGGCCGTCTTCGAGAGTGTTCAGGTGCGTGACAACCTGCCGCTGTCGATGCTGACAGGAAAGCGACGTCCGCTGCCTGACGATACCCCTCGCTGAGTTCCCCTTCTTGTCTCTCACCACGGTGATGCCTCCCGATGCGTGCTATTTCCCGAAACCTGACTGCATGGAGCGCAGGCCTGATTGTTGTAGCGATTTTTGTCAGCGCCTGGCTCAGCCATCCGCTGCACCGGATTTCCGGCTTTGCGGTAACCCCGGCGCCCGTCGGCGCTGAAAGCATTGCGCCCAAAGCGTCTTACAGCTCGCGGTTCGCTTCCTCGGACCTGGACGACTTTGTGCATTCCTCTGCCGTGACGGCATTGCCCGGCGGCGACCTGATGTCGGTGTGGTTTGCCGGTTCCCGCGAAGGCGCGGGGGATGTCGAGATTCGCACCTCGCGATTCGATGCGCAGACCGAAGAGTGGGGCGGCGAGCAGGTTCTGGCGACCCGTGAATCCACCCAGACCGGCACCGGCAAGTACATCCGCAAACTGGGCAATCCGGTGATTGCGCTGGCCCCGGACAACCGCTTGTGGCTGTTCTACGTGTCGGTTTCGGTGGGCGGCTGGGCGGGCAGTTCGGTCAATGCGATGGTCTCCAGCGATCTGGGCGCCAGTTGGTCACCGCCGCGTCAACTGGTGACCTCGCCGTTTCTGAACATCAGCACGCTGGTTCGCGGCGCGCCGGTGTTTCATGCCGACGGCTCGATCGGCCTGCCGGTGTACCACGAGTTTCTCGGCAAGTTTGCCGAGTACCTGTACCTCAGCGCGAATGGCGAGGTGATCGACAAGTTTCGCATCAGCCGCGGTAACAATTCCCTGCAACCGACCGTGGTGCCGCTGGATGCACAGCGCGGCGTGGCGTTATTGCGTTATGCCGGTGAAACCTTCCACCGGGTACTGGCCAGCCGCACCGAAGACGGCGGGCAGACCTGGAGCGAGCCGTATCCGTTGACCCCCAGCAACCCCAACTCTTCGCTGGCGGCGGTCGGCGTGCCAGGCAAAGGCTTGCTGGTCGCGCTCAACGATCTGCGCGAAGGCCGCTTCAAGCTGAGCCTGTATGGGACTGACGAGCAGATGGACGTCTGGCGACCGCTGATGGACTTCGACAAGTCGCCTGACCCGTCAGGCATGCCGTTCTCTCTGGACGCTTACAAGGAAGTCATCGGCGAAGGGTTTCGTGCCTCCAGCGGCGCACGTCGTCAGCCGATGGAAGCGGAATTCCTGAGCAATCTGGATCAGCGCGTCTGTTCACCGCAAGGCTGTGATTTCGAGTACGAATACCCGTATTTCATCCGCAGCCCTGACGGCCTTTATCACCTGGTCTATTCGTGGAATAACACGTTCATCAAGCATGTCAGCTTCAACGAGGCCTGGCTGGCGGAGCAGCTTTTATGATCGCTTTGGGATTGGCTCATCTGGCGTTTGCCTGGGGACTGTTTGTCTTGCTGGCACCGCTGACTTCATCACTGTGGTGGCGCTGCGGTCTGTTGGCAGCCACGTCGCTGTTGAGCGTCGTCTCGGTTGACGGCTTGTCGATGGCGGCCTACGCCCGCAGTCTGACCGATGATCTGGCGATCAGCAGTCTGGTGTTGCTGGGCTGGCTGGCGCTGCAACGGCTGGGTGTCCTGCAACCGCTGGCCGCTTCGACGCGCCTGATGGCGTTGCTGGTCTTTGCGGCCCTGGCCCTCACGCTGTACCCGGCTACGCTTGGCCTGACCTACTTCGATCCTTACCGCTGGGGCTACAACCCGAGACCGATGATCATCATCGTGGCGGTCATCGCGCTGGGGCTGATCTGGCTGCGTAACGCGCTGGCAGTGGTGATGCTGGCGGCTGCCACGCTGGCGTTCACGTTCCGGATAAAACCCTCGGAAAACTATTGGGACTACCTGATCGACCCGCTTCTCGCACTTTACTGTTGTGCGGCTTTGCTGGTTCTGGCAGTCCGTTTTGCATACCGTCGTGCAACAGGACAGCGCCGTTCGGCTGCCCTGCGTGCCGGCAACGTCTAGAGGAACAAGAATGAGTGGGTTGCAATCGCGACGTCTGCGCTATTGGCTGGGCGCTGTCCTGTTGGTGTTCCTGTTGTCGGCACTGCTGAGGCTGGTGTTTTTCTACGGTTTCTCCGGCCTTGAGCCGGGTGCGTTGTTCAACCGCTCCGAGGTGTTGCAAACGCTGGGCATCGGCTTGCGCTTCGACTGGCGTCTGGCGCTGCTGATCCTGCTACCGGTTGCCGTGCTGCTCTGGCTGCCGCGCTGGAACCTGATCAGTGTGCCGGCCCTGCGCTGGGTATCTCGGGGTTACCTGATTATTGCGCTGGCGATGCTGACGATGATCCACATTGTCGATTTCGGTCATTACGCCTACCTCGGCGTCAGGTTGAATGCCAGCGTGGTGCGCTACCTGGAAGATGCGCAGATTTCCCGCGACATGCTCTGGCAGACCTACCCGGTGCTGTGGATCACCGCCGGCTGGCTGTTGAGCGTCGCGGTTCTGGGCTGGGCGCTACTGCGGCTGGAACGTGCCACGCTTGATCGCGAGGCCAGGCCGGTCAAACGTGCGTCCGTGGTGTGGGTGTCGGCGGTGGTGGTGTGCGCGACGTTTCTCGGGTTGCTGGGCCGGGTCGAACACCTCAACCTGGAAAACCCGGTGCCGTTGCGCTGGAGCGATGCATTTTTTTCCGGCAACAGTCAGGTCGCAGCTATCGGACTCAATCCGGCGCTGTTTTTGTACGACACGTTGAAGGTCGCTCAGTCACACTTCGATGAAGCCCAGGTGCGCGAGCATTATCCGGTGGTCGCGCACTACCTCGGTGTAGAGCAACCCAATGCACAGACGCTGAGTTTCAAGCGTCAGCAGCCTGAACAAGCGTATCGACTGGCAGGCGAGCGACCGCTGAATGTGATGTTCGTGATGCTCGAGTCCCTGGGCACCAGCGCAGTCGGCGCTTATGGCAACCCGCTCAATCCGACGCCGAATCTGGATCATCTGGCGACCCAAAGCTGGTTCTTCAGGCATTTTTATGTGCCCGTGACAGGCACCGCGAAGACCGTCTGGGCGAGCATCACCGGGGTGCCCGACGTGACCCGCCAGGAAACCGCGACGCGTCACCCGTTGTTGACGCGTCAGCACACGATCATCAATGACTTCAAGGGCTACGAGAAGCTGTACATGATTGGCGGCAATTCAGGCTGGGCCAACATGAACGCGTTGATCCGCCGCAGTATCGATGACGTGCGCCTGTACGATGAACGAGACTGGAAGTCGCCGCAGGTAGATGTGTGGGGCATTTCCGACCTCGACCTGTTCAAGGAAAGCGACCGGATTCTGCGTGCGTTGCCCGCCGACAAGCCGTTTTTCGCGTATGTGCAAACCGCAGGCAACCACCGGCCTTTTACCATTCCCAAGGACAATGACGGCTTTCAGGTCAGCGACAAGACGCTGGAACAGGTTCAGGCGGCAGGCTCGCGCAGTGTCGAGCAATACAACGCGGTGCGCCTGCTGGATTTCAATATCGGACGGCTGATAGCGCTGGCCAAAGCGGGCGGCTACTACGAGAACACGATTTTCGTGCTGTTCGGTGACCACAACACGCGCATCAGCCAGATCCCGCACATGGCGCCGGCATTCGAGCAACTGGGGCTGGAAAGCAACAACGTCCCGCTGCTGATTCATGCTCCCGGCTTGCTCGGCACACGCGTGATCGATGAAGCGGTCGGTCTGGCGGACTTGCTGCCGACACTCGCGGGCATGACAGGCATGCCGTTCATCAGCGGTACGATGGGGCGTGACATCCAGCAGCCTTCACCCGAGGGCGAACGTGTTGTCCCGCTGGTCCTGCGCGAAGGCACTTTCCCGCTGATCGGTGGCGTGACGCGCCACTTCCTGTTGCAGATGGAGCACGACGGCAGCTCGCCAACCCTTCACGATCTGGCCTCGCCGACGCCGCTGGACAACGTCGCCGGGCAGCACCCGCAAGAGTTCCAGCGCCTGCATGAGCTCACGCGGGGCCTGCATGAGACGTCGCGGATGATGCTTTACCAGAATGTGCGCTGATCAGGCGCGTGGCTCTTTCGCGCCTGACCGTGCAAACCGAGCGGGGCGGTGCTTGCGCGAAGGCCGCATTGTACTGGATGATGTTAAAACGCCGTATGATGTGATCCGACACCGTTCGAATCGCGTACAGGGTTGCCTTCCGGACTGTCGTCATCATTGACAGCGGGGTCCGGACAACTGAAATAGCCGGCCTTTGAGCGTCGGCTGTTTTCGTCATGCAAAAGAGCATTTCATCGCTAAGACAGGAAATACCTGTCAGGTTTTGCATTGACTCTGTATTTTGGCCGCCAGTTTCTGTTCGGAAGCGTTATCCGTCTATCGCATACTCAAGAGCCTTCCTGGATGCCGGCATGTTCTTCAAGTGTTACCCCGCCGAAGTTGCTTGATGCACTTCGCGCTGAAACGAATCAGTTGCACGTTCAACTCGAAAAACGCATGCCGTTTTTTTCACCTGTTCTGGACCATGCGCATTACCTTCGTTTGCTACAGGCTTATTACGGTTTTTATGCGCCCCTTGAAGCGGCATTGCGCGAGAGCGGTTTCGTGCCGTTTTCGCTCGTTCCGGATGAGCGCCTCAAAACGTCCGTGCTGGTAAAGGACTTGCGTACGCTGGGTATGTCTGAACATGACATCAGACAACTTCCGCATTGCCCGCAGTTGCCGGTCATCGATTCCCCCGGCGCCTGTCTGGGCGTCATGTACGTGCTGGAAGGCGCAACGCTGGGCGGGCAGGTGCTGCGCCGCGAGGTGCTCAAGCGTCTGGGGCTGGACGAACAGAGCGGCGCGGCGTTTCTTGACGTGTACGGTGTCGAGACGGGGCCTCGCTGGAAAGCTTTTTTAGGCTACCTTGATACCGTACCGCGAGATGTTGTTTTTACTGAAGCCGCTGCACAGGCGGCACACTCTACATTTGCATTTTTCGAGCACTGGCTCGGTGGTAAAGAGGTACTGTTATGAGCCAACTCGACAAGGACTCTTTTGAAGTCCTATTGGCCAATTGCGCGGATGAGCCTATCCAGTTTCCGGGTGCCATTCAGCCGCACGGCATACTGTTCACGTTGACAGAGCCGGAACTGACGATCTTGCAGGTCAGTGCCAATGTGCAGGCGGTGTTGGGACAGGCACCGGAGCAACTGTCGGGGCAGTCGCTGGACTGTGTGCTGGGGGCCGGCTGGGCTGACGTGATCAGAAGCGCCAGCGCCCACGATTCGCTTGTCGATGCGCCGCGCCTGCTGATGTCGGTCAACGGCGTCGAGTTTGAAGCCATGCTGCACCGCAGTCAGAATGTTCTGGTACTGGAACTCGAAATTCAGGACAAGCTTGCTCAGGCCGTCAGTTATTCCGAGCGTACCGGCAATATGGGCCGCATGTTGCGCCAGTTGCATGCCGCCACCGACTTGCAGACGCTTTACGAAGTCAGCGTCCGCGAAATCCAGAAGATGACCGGTTACGACCGGGTGCTGATCTACCGGTTCGAGGAAGAAGGCCACGGCCAGGTGATCGCCGAAGCGTCGGCGCCATCGATGGAGTTGTTCAACGGCCTGTTCTTCCCGGCCTCTGACATTCCCGAGCAGGCGCGCGAACTGTATCGCCGCAATTGGCTGCGCATCATTCCGGACGCCGATTACACACCGGTGCCTTTGGTGCCGCAATTGCGTCCGGACACTCAAGAACAGCTCGACCTTAGCTTCTCGACACTGCGTAGCGTTTCTCCTATTCACTGCCAGTACATGAAGAACATGGGCGTCCTGTCTTCGATGAGTGTGTCGTTGATCCAGGGCGGCAAGCTGTGGGGGTTGATCAGTTGCGGGCACCGTACGCCGCTGTACGTGTCCCACGAGCTGCGCAGCGCCTGCCAGGCCATTGGCCAGGTGTTGTCGCTGCAGATCAGCGCAATGGAGGCGCTCGAAGTCAGCCGTCAGCGCGAGACCAAGCTTCAGACCCTGCAACAGTTGCATCATTTGATGGCGACGTCTGACGCAGACGTGTTTGATGGGCTGACGCAGCAACCGCAACTGTTGATGGATCTGGTGGGCGCAACCGGCGTTGCGATCATCGAGGACCGTCAGACGCATTGTTTCGGTCACTGTCCAGCGCCTGCCGATATCCGGGCACTGCACGCCTGGATGATGGCGAGTGGCGAGCCGGTGTATGCCAGTCATCATCTTTCCAGTGTGTACCCGCCAGCCGAGGCTTATCAGCCGATCGCCAGTGGTGTATTGGCGATGAGCTTGCCCAAACCGGTGGACAACGGCGTGATCTGGTTCCGTCCCGAGGTCAAGGAAAGTGTTCGCTGGAGCGGTGATCCGAACAAGCCGTTGAACATGGAAAGCTCGGAGCAGGGCCTGCGTCTGCGACCGCGTACGTCGTTCGAGATCTGGAAGGTCGAAATGACCGGGATTGCCACCCAGTGGAGCCACGGCGACGTGTTCGCCGCCAACGACCTGCGCCGCTCCGCACTGGAAAATGACCTTGCCCGGCAAGTGAGCAAGGAACAGCAAGCGGTTCGTGCCCGCGACGAGCTGGTGGCGGTCGTGTCCCATGACCTGCGTAACCCGATGACGGTCATTTCCATGCTTTGCGGGATGATGCAGAAATCGTTCAGCTCCGACGGCCCGCACACCTCGCGACGCATTTCTACGGCCATCGACACCATGCAACAGGCGGCCAGCCGCATGAACGTGCTGCTCGAAGACCTGCTCGACACCTCTAAAATCGAAGCCGGCCGCTACACCATCACGCCGCAACCGCTGGAAGTCAGCCAGATATTCGAAGAGGCCTACACCTTGCTGGCACCGCTGGCGATGGACAAGTCCATCGAGATCTCCTTCAGCGCCGAGCCGGACATCAAGGTCAACGCGGACCCGGAGCGCCTGTTTCAGGTGCTGTCCAATCTGATTGGCAACGCCATCAAGTTCACCCCGAAGCAGGGCAAGATCGGCGTGGCGGCAATGTCCAACGGCAACGAGATCGTGTTTACGGTGGTTGACTCCGGCGAGGGCATTCCTCCTGAGCAATTGCCGCATATCTTCGAGCGCTACTGGACGGTCAAGGAAGGCAATCCGGGCGGCACCGGCCTGGGGCTGTATATTTCCCAAGGCATCATCAAGGCCCACGGCGGCGAACTGGCCGCACACAGCCAGCTCGGCCAGGGCAGCGAGTTCCGCTTTACGGTACCGATCGCGCACTGATTGTTTTCTCGGGCTTGAGGGGGGATGGCTCAAGCCTGAGTTGCATCAGCCCTGATACCAGTTCGTGGCTTTTTCGGTGTATTGAGTCTTTGCTGGAAGTACCTCGCGCAGGAATGCGAGGTACTTGCTCATCAATGCCTGACTGGGAAATCGTGCGGCGAAACCTGTGGTGACGTCGCTGCAGTGGATGAT
>NZ_MTSB01000012.1 GCF_002093745.1 Pseudomonas graminis | reverse complement strand
AGCAAGCTGGAGCGATACGTCGAGGAAGGCTACCTGCCACTCGACAACAACGCCGTTGAGCGCGCGATCCGTCCATTCGTGACCGGAAGAAAGCACTAGCCGTATAGCGACACGACCACGGGCGCAACGGCCAGTGCTCAACTTTACAGCGTGGTCGCGACTGCCAAAGCCAACGGCCAAGAGCCTTATGCTTGGCTGCGCAACGCACTTGAGTGCTTGCCACTGGCATCCTCGGTTGAGGATTACGAAGCGTTGCTGCCGTGGAACTGCGCACCCGCATCGCCTAGCTGAGC
Source organism: Pseudomonas graminis (assembly GCF_002093745.1). Lineage (GTDB taxonomy): Bacteria > Pseudomonadota > Gammaproteobacteria > Pseudomonadales > Pseudomonadaceae > Aquipseudomonas. Next base: position 204,775 of record NZ_MTSB01000012.1, on the reverse strand, counting down.
GCGCTATCCATTTTGATTTCGGTGGGGTTTATGGAGCGCTTACAAAGCCAGCACCTACAAGGGTCTTTACATTTTTTGCTACATATTTTTACTACAGAAATACGTGAAATCGTCGTCTGCACCGACGAGGACTATTGACGTCTTTAAAAAAAGATAAAACTTAAAATATCACCAATGAAAACTCGAAGCGTAATTCGCACCAAAAGCAACTAAAATAGTATCAATCTTTAATATCCAACACTCGAAACTCACTATATGAAAACACCAACACTCTCAAGGTGCAATTCTTCTAAACCAATCCCTCATCGTCTGCCTTATCCGCTCCAACTCCTCCACCGATATATTCGTCATATGACAAATCGTGTTACGCAAGTGAGATATGAGTCGAGCCTGCTGAACAAGAGCCTTATCCCTTAGCAGCTCCTCAAAATGAGTTTTCCAACAGACGTCGATAACTCTTAATAACTGTGGATATGTCATCAGCGACAATTTATCTCGGGAACCTAGCGCCATCCAGCTTTTAGCTTCTTCAGTTTCCTCCAGCTTTACAACTTCATCTTGGATATCTTTGGGAACTTGACCCCACCATTCATCACCATTTTTGGCAATTAGCGCGCCGGTCACAAACTCCTTTAGATAGCTTTCAAAGACAAAAAACAGCCTATAGGCTTCAGACGCTTCGTATGCGCGCCTTACGGGGTCAGGAATAACAGCGGAAAGATCGTAATTTTCTGAGATTTTCAATGCAGGTGGTGTAATTAGATCGATCTTCTCATCGATAGAGGCACTGACACTCTGACCGAGCATTACAAAAAGCGCCAGCCTGGATTCATCGATCATTCAAATGTTTTCCTAATAGCATTAAAAATATTTAGATAAGTCTCCTCCGAACCATTAGATGGAAGATGCACCTGAATATTATAATGGAACTCCGGACGAAGCCCGGATGGTTTCTTTTTCTTATGAGTTTCTTTTTCTTAAAAATCGTCCTCTATAAATTCATCCGTTGCTTGCGGAGTTTTTTTCTCCCGACGTTGGTCATCATCCGAAAAATCGGCCAACTTCAAAAGAGCATTCAACGTACCGGCAATTTTCCCCGTAACGCCCTTGTCCGCCCCAGTAACTTGAGCTATCAAACCACGCAAACTCTCTCCGGCGAGTAAGTGTGCAGATTCATTCGCTTCGAATAATGGTTGATAGGCTCGCCGTATACCCTCGGCAATGGCACGCGGCGCTTGCCCGCTATTTTTAAGTAGATCGTAACTAGCTGTTGGCCTTCCTGACTGATCTAAAAAGCCAAGCGTTTTAAGAAGAGCTATCAGAGGACGATCACCTGTCCCCTTTATCCCAAAAGTCTCCCCAAGCACTCTTGTATTTAAAATATCTGGTTTTTTTGCTGACTCAATTGCCTCAAATAGCTTACCCACATTTTTATAAGTAGGAAGGTATGGTAATTCTTTAGCCATGTATCACCTCAGAGTACAATAAGCGTATTTTAATAATCGTCTGCAACCGAAAGCCGCCCATACATCAACATTCCTTACCTGTCTGGGCACAAATAGTCATCAAGCTTTTCTGCCTGAATTAATTTATGAAGATCTACTACCCCGTCAATAAACGGTATCACCTCATCAGTGAAGAACTCTCGAGACTTATTAATTCTAAAGTCTGTCAGCAACTTGTGCAGCGCTTGCTCAAGTTCAATAAAATTCCGAGTTGAGTAAACCTTATGAACAGAGAACTCGAAAGGCACCCCAGTTGTGTAGAGCTGCAAAATTCGCTTTTCTATAGCTTGAGATGTGAAACCTATTTTGATGATCTCGCGACCCTGCTGAGTATAGGTTCCTGTTTTCAACACGTAAACGTTGCCGATGGATACGTCAAAGTCTTCTAGCTCAGGTGCATCTTCAGCAAGCTCGCCAGTGGTCAGCGATACCTTGTAAGGTTTAGTTGAGTCGTCACAGAAGAACTCATCATTGGTCTTCACCACGCCATAAATCTGAGCTAACAGTGCATGATCTAAGGTCGTGTAGTGGCCCCGCTCAACGTTGCGAAGGTGTGAAGGCGTACCATGGAATTCTGGATATTGGGCCTTTACGACCTCTTTGATCTCTTGCGGTGTCAGAGGCTGCTGAGAAGCCTCCACCACGGACCATACCGTTTCTTTGAACGAGCGAGTAAGCATAGTCAAACATCCTTGTGATAAGCACCGATGCTATCCAAAGGCCACCCCAAGGGCAAGGTAAAGTGATTCAGCGACTGAGAGGCAACCCAGAAAAAAGGCGGGCGAAAAAAAACGGCAATCTGTAGGCTTTTTCTGTTCCACCGCCTTCAAAGGCACTGCTACAGAATTTTGCTACATAATTACCGTTTTTTTGCCTTGTAACTCATTGATTTACAAGGGCTTTTAATAATGGCGGAGAGATAGGGATTCGAACCCTAGGTACCGGTGAAGGTACAACGGATTTCGAATCCGTCCCATTCGGCCACTCTGGCATCTCTCCAACGGCGCGAATCATAACAGCATCGGCGCGGAAGGCGAAGCCCTTCCGCTGATTTTTTTCGTGCTATCAAGCGCTTGCGTGCTTTTTCTGCTTACAGCGGCACGCCCAGACGCTTCGCGACTTCTTCGTAGGCTTCGATGACGTCGCCCAGACCCTGGCGGAAGCGGTCCTTGTCCATTTTCTTGCGGGTGTCTTTGTCCCAGAGGCGGCAGCCGTCCGGGCTGAATTCGTCGCCCAGGACGATTTCGCCGTGGAATACGCCGAACTCGAGTTTGAAGTCGACCAGCAGCAGGCCAGCGTCGTCGAACAGTTTGGTCAGGACGTCATTGACCTTGATCGACAGCTCTTTCATGCGAACCAGTTGCTCGGCGGTGCCCCAGCCGAACGCCACAACGTGGGATTCGTTGATGAAAGGGTCGCCTTTGGCGTCGTCCTTGAGGAACAGCTCGAAGGTGTACGGATTGAGCTTGGTGCCCTCTTCGATGCCCAGACGCTTGACCAGGCTGCCGGCGGCGTAGTTACGCACGACGCATTCGACCGGGATCATGTCGAGCTTCTTGACCAGGCACTCGTTGTCGCCCAGCAGCTTGTCGAATTGGGTGGGAACGCCCGCTTCTTCGAGTTTCTGCATGATGAAGGCGTTGAACTTGTTGTTCACCATGCCTTTGCGGTCCAGTTGTTCGATGCGCTTGCCGTCGAACGCCGAGGTGTCGTTACGGAACAGCAGGATCAAGCGGTCAGCGTCGTCGGTCTTGTAAACCGATTTGGCTTTGCCGCGGTAGAGTTCTTCACGTTTTTCCATGATGGGCTCCGCTTGCTAAGTAGTTGGGCTAGGCGATATGTCGCCAGTCGAGCCCTGAATCTTGATCGGCCAGTTGCAGCCAGTCCGGGTCGCACCCCAAGGTGTCGACAAAACATTGCCGGGCCAGATGCGGCAGGTTGTTCTTGCTGCTGAGATGCGCCAGCACCAGGTGCTGAAGGTCCTGCCATCCCAGTTCGCTCACCAGGCTGGCGGCCTGGTGATTGTTCAAATGACCGGTTTCACAGCCGACGCGCTGCTTGAGAAAGACCGGGTATTGGCCTCGGGCAAGCATGTCGCGACAGTGATTGGCCTCGATCATCAAGGCATCCAGGCCGTGATAACGCTGCAATACGTTGGAACAGTAAGACCCCAGGTCCGTCAGCAGGCCAAAACGACGCTTGCCGTCATTGAAGACGAACTGGGTCGGTTCGAGCGCATCATGGGCAACAGACACCACATCGATGTCCAGCGCGCCGATCCGCAAGCTCTCTCCGCCCGCCAGCAGCCCTGCCACTTCCACCGGTTTGCGCATCCCGCGCAAGGTGCCGCTGCTGAGGTAGACCGGCACGTTGTAGCGTCGGGAAAGCAGACCCACGCCATGCACATGATCGGCATGTTCGTGGGTCACCAGAATCGCGCTCAATTGACTGGCCGCGACGCCCAGGCGAGCCAGACGTCGCTCGGTTTCCCTCAGGGAGAAACCGCAATCGACCAGAACGTACGTATCGTTGCTGGCGACCAGCGTGCCGTTGCCACGACTGCCGCTGCCGAGAACCGCGAAACGCACTTAACCCAGGTTGTCTTGAATAACGCTCAACACCCGGCGCGCGACATCCGCAGGCGCAACAGTGTTGATGTTCTTCTCGACGGTCACTTGAACGTTGTCACCCACCTTGCTCAGGCGGACCTGATAGCGCTCGGCGCGGGCATCGATCTCTTCCTTGGTGGACTTGCTGCCAAACATCCGACCGAAGAAGCCAGGCTCGTTATCAGGCGTTTTCGCCTTCTCGGCCAGGTTGATGTAATACAGACCCAGGCTGCGGTTGACGTCCTCGACGCGCCAGTCGCCCTGATCCAGCGCACGGCCGACGCTCGACCATGCACGGTCCAGGTCGGCGCCGAGGTTCAACACCGGGTTGCCGCTGCCGTCTTCGCTGAGCGCGACGCGGCTCGGGGTGTCGTAATCACGTGCCGCTAACAGGGAGATCGAACCGCCTTTTTCAGCGTTGCGACCCATGCTGGCAAGCAAGTCGTCCGTCAGAGCCGCATCCAGACCGATATTGGTGGTGCGATTAGGAAACGCCACGTCGGCAGTGCTGCCGGCAGGACGTTCAACACTGACGACATAGACTTCACTGGTATTGCGCTGCACGCCCGGCTCGATACGAACCCGCACGCGGGTTTCCGCATCGGCGGCTACGCCAGCAGCGCTGAGACGCTTGGCAACCGAGGCGGACAGTTCGTCCAGACGCTGCCACGAGGAGCTGAATTCGCCAGTCTGCGGACGCTCTTCAGCGATGCGGAAACCGTTGTCTTCAAAATACTGGTGAGCCACCGGCCAGACTTCGGCAGGTTGGCGCTGGGCCAGAATCCAGTGTGCATCGCCGCTTTTCTGCAGGCTAAAGTCGCTCGACTCTGAAGTCGTGGCCAGCGGCAGAGGACGAGGAACCGTGTATTCGCCGTCTTTCTGGGTGCTGTCGGCCACGTTGCGCGGGATCGGCAGCAACGGATCCAGACGCTTGACGCCTGTGACATCGGCGGGCACCTGCATGGGTGGGGTCTGGGTTGCCTGGAGGTAATCGCTACCGCGATCACGGAAGTAACCATCTTCACCCCAGAGCCAACCGCAACCGCTGGTGCTGGAGATGATAAGAGCAAGTGCGGAAAGTCCGGCCAATCGCTTCATTGCGTGATACTTCCTCAATTAAACCAGGACGCCGGACTGGCGCAGGGCCTGACGCAGCGGTTCGTGACAGGCTTCGCTGAGCCAGGTAAGCGGCAGACGGATACCGTCTGGCATCAAACCCATTTCATGCAAGGCCCACTTCACAGGGATAGGGTTGGATTCTATGAACAGGGTGTTATTGAGCGGCATGAGCTTTTCATGAATCGCTCGTGCCGTCTCGGCGTCGCCACGCATGGCCGCAACGCACAGATCGCTCATGGCGCGCGGTGCAACGTTGGCGGTGACGGAAATATTGCCTTTGCCGCCCAGCAACATCAATTCGACCGCTGTTGCGTCGTCACCGGAGTACACCAGAAAATCGCTGCCGACGCTGGCCAGAATGTCCTGAGCGCGCTGCAGATTGCCGGTGGCTTCCTTGATGCCGATGATGTTTTTCACGTTCGACAGACGCGCAACTGTCTCTGGCAGCATGTCGCAGGCGGTACGGCCCGGCACGTTGTAGAGAATCTGCGGAATGTCGACGGCATTGGCGATGTGGCTGAAATGCTGAAACAGGCCTTCTTGCGTTGGCTTGTTGTAGTAAGGCGTGACCAGCAGGCACGCATCGGCGCCAGCGGTCTTGGCGTTGGTGGTCAGTTCGACGGCTTCGCGCGTCGAATTGGCGCCGGTACCGGCGATGACCGGAATACGACCTGCAACCTGAGCGACCACACGGCGGATGACTTCGATGTGTTCATTCACATCCAGCGTCGCCGATTCGCCGGTGGTGCCGACGGCAACAATGGCGTGGGTGCCCTCTTGCAAGTGGAAGTCAACCAGTTTGCTCAGGCTGTCCCAGTCCAGACGACCTTGTGCATCCATTGGTGTGACCAGTGCCACCATACTGCCCGCAATCATGCAACCGCTCCTGCCGGAAAAAGAGAGCCGTAATGGTACTGGCGCTATCAGCCTTGTACAAGCGAAGTACCGCGCTCTGAGCATTCCCCTGAGCGTTGGTTTTCGCTACCCTTTGTCCTTTGATCGGTACTGGTCACCTGCGTACCTCGCTCAATCGGTCGAATTTGTCGCCAGAAGCCCTGCCCCAGCGCACTCCAGCCCAGTCATGGCTCGCTCATGCAAGCCAGACGTTCCGGGGACCGGGAAGGAATCTCGCGCCATCGATTGTCGAAACAGCCCCGCAAGTCCGAAAAAGTACCGACCGCTCATCGTCTAGGAATGCTGCATGTCGTCCACCCCCACAGTTCGCGAACAATTCCTTGTCATCAGTGCCCTTGGCGCCAACCCCATGGAGCTGACCAACGTCCTGTGCCGCGCCAGCCATGAAAACCGTTGTTCGGTCGTCACGTCACGCCTCACCCGCCACGGCGAGTGCAGCGCATTGATTCTGCAGATCTCCGGCACGTGGGACGCTCTGGCGCGCCTCGAAACAGGCCTTCCGGGTCTTTCCAAGAAGCACGCCTTCACGACCAGCGTCGTGCGCAGTGCAACGCTTGAAAATCGCCCCGAAGCCCTGCCCTACGTGGCGTACGTCAGTTCAGCCTATCGCCCGGACATCATCAACGAGTTGTGCCAGTTCTTCATCGATCACAACGTTGAACTGGAAAACCTCATCTGCGATACCTACCAGGCACCGCAGACCGGCGGCACCATGCTCAACGCCACATTTACGGTGACATTGCCTGCCGGCACGCAAATCAGCTGGCTGCGTGATCAGTTCCTCGACTTTGCCGACGCACTGAATCTCGACGCGCTGATCGAACCCTGGCGCCCACAAGCCCCCATGTAAGGAGTTCTCATGGCCGTTTCAGTAGATCAACCGGTTCCCGACTTTCAGGCACCCGCTACCAGCGGGCAGACGGTCGAGCTGTCTGCCCTCAAGGGTCAGCAGGTCGTGATTTATTTCTACCCGAAGGACAACACGCCAGGCTGCACCACTCAGGGCCAGGACTTTCGCGATCACATTGCGCAGTTCCAGGCAGCCAATACCGTTGTTCTGGGCGTTTCCCGCGACAGCCTGAAGACCCACGAAAACTTCAAGGCCAAGCAGTCCTTCCCGTTCGAGCTGATTTCGGACAAGGAAGAAGCGCTCTGCCAGTTGTTCGACGTCATCAAGCTGAAAAAGCTGTATGGCAAGGAATACCTGGGCGTCGACCGCAGCACGTTTCTGATCGACAAGGATGGCGTGCTGCGTCACGAGTGGCGCGGTGTGAAGGTGCCAGGCCATGTGGCTGATGTGTTGGCCAAAGCCGAAGCCCTGAACAAAGGCTGATTACCGAGACCGGCTGCGGCATGCAAGGTGCCGCAGCGATTCACTCCAGCCTGTCAAAGCAAGGGCGCTACCGTCGGCTCATTGCGCGGCCAGGCGTCGAGTACGGCCTTGAACAGGGTCGCCAGCGGAATAGCGAAGAAAATCCCCCAGAAGCCCCACAGCCCGCCGAACAGCAACACGGCGCAGATGATCGCGACCGGGTGCAGGTTGACGGCCTCTGAAAACAGCAATGGCACCAGTACGTTGCCGTCCAGCGCCTGAATGATGCCGTGCGCGATCATCAGGTAGATGAACTGATCGCCCCAACCCCATTGAAACAGGCCGATCAGCGCCACCGGCACCGTCACCACCACAGCGCCGACGTAGGGCACCACGACCGATATCCCGACCAGCATCGCCAGCAGCGCAGCGTAATTGAGCCCGAGCGCGACGAACGCGATGTACGTCACGCCACCGCAGATAAAAATCTCGATGACCTTGCCGCGGATGTAATTGGCGATCTGGCGCTTCATTTCATCTGCGACCCGATTGAGCAACGCTCGCTCACGCGGCAGGTAACCACGCGCCCAGCGGCCAATCATGTTCCGGTCCTTGAGGAAGAAGAACACCAGAATGGGCACCAGCACCAGATAGATCATCAGATTGACCAGCAACGGCAGGCTGGAAATCGAGAACGTCAGCGCCAACTGACCGATCTTGCCCACTTCGCCGCGAGCGACTTCGATGGCCAACAGCACTTGCTCGTCGGAAATCAGGTGCGGATAGCGCTCAGGCAACAGCAACAGCACCGATTGCCATTTAGCGAGCATGCCCGGCGCCTCATTGAACAGTGTGATCATCTGATGCCAGAGCAGCGGCACCAGCACCAGCAAGAACAACAGCAGCACGCCGATGAACAACGTGAACACGAGACCGACCGCAGCCATTTCCGGCATGCGCAGGCGCTCCAGGACGCTGACCAGCCCGTGCATCAGAAACGCCAGAACCAGCCCGGCCAGCACCGGGGCCAGCATTCCGCCCAATGTGAGAACAAGGGTGAACGCCAGAAACAGCAAAACCGCCAGGACCACCGCCTCCTCGTCAGAAAAATAGCGTTGTACCCAGTTGCGAATCACATTGAACATCAAACATCCTTTTCGGAAAAAAACGGCGGCCTATCAAGCCTTGCGAAGCCAGTAACGGTAAACACCCGCCTCGACCTCTTCATGTATAAGCGCATGCCCGGCAAGCCTGGCAAAGGTTCGAAAATCCCGCTGTGACCCGGCATCGGTTGCGATCACTTTCAACACCGCACCGCTGGCCAGACGATTGAGCTCCATCTTGGCTTTCAGCAGCGGCAGCGGGCAGTTGAGCCCACTGGCATCCAGCTCAGCGTCACAGGCGTCAGGGGGCGCTACAGCGTCAGACATCTTTTCTCTCCAGGCGGACACATTGAATTACAAAGAGCAGGTCCGAAAAGGCACAGCGGACAAGCCGGGAAGAATACCTCACTCTGGTCAGCACGCCATTCAGCCAGCTACAGTACAGGTTCTTCTGACCAGAGCTTCGTGCATGAATTTTTTGCGTCCTACACTGCTCACCCTCGCCTGCCTGTTTGCAACCCACGGCATGGCTGATGATCTGCCGTCCCTGGGCGACGCCAGCTCCTCAATCGTTTCTCCCGAGCAGGAACATCGTCTCGGCCGTGCCTGGCTCGGCCTTCTGCGCAGCCAGGTGGGTCAACTGTCGGACCCGCAACTCAAGGATTACGTCGAGACCACGGTGTATCGCCTGGCCGAAACCAGTCAGGTTCAGGACCGCCGTCTGGAATTCATTTTGATCAACAGCCCGCAGCTCAATGCGTTTGCCGCACCTGGCGGGATTATCGGTGTCAACGGCGGCCTGTTTCTCAATGCCAAGACCGAGGGCGAATACGCGTCGGTCATGGCTCACGAGCTGGCGCATTTGTCTCAGCGCCACTTCGCAAGGGGCATTGAAGCCCAGCAACGCATGCAGGTGCCGGTGATGGCGGCGATGCTCGCGGGCATCGTGATGGCGGCTGCCGGCGCTGGTGATGCCGGTATCGCAACCATTGCCGGCTCTCAGGCGGCAGCGATCCAGGAGCAACGCCGGTTTTCGCGTCAGAACGAACAGGAAGCCGACCGTATCGGCATCCTCAATCTGGAGAAAGCCGGCTACGACCCCCGCAACATGCCGACCATGTTTGAGCGGCTCATGCGCCAGTATCGATTCGACGCCAAGCCTCCCGAGTTCCTGCTGACTCACCCGGTCAGCGAATCGCGGATTGCCGACACGCGCAACCGCGCCGAACAGGCCAAGCCGGGTGGCAAGGAAGACAGCTTGCTGTATCAACTGATGCGCGCACGCGTTGCACTGATCTATGAAGAAACACCGGGGATCGCGGCTAAACGCTTCCGCGCCCAACTGGTTGAAAACCCCAATTCCGATGCCGCACGCTATGGACTGGCCATCGCCCAGATCAAGGGCGGCCAGCTCAATGAAGCTCGCGAGAGCCTCAAGCCGCTGCTGGAGAAAGCGCCGAACGACATCACGTACAACCTGTCGCAGATCGATCTGGACATCACCAACAATCGACTGGCCGATGCTCAGCAACGCGTTGACCGCATGCTGACGCTGTACCCAGGCAGCTATCCACTCAATGACGTGCGCATTGATGTGCTGCTCAAGCAGAATCGCACCGCAGAAGCCGAAAAAAGTCTGGAGGCACTGCTCAAGACCCGTCCGGACGATCCTGACATCTGGTATGTGGTGGCAGAAACCCGCGGCCTGAATGGCAACACGATCGGCCTGCATCAGGCCCGCGCCGAGTACTTTGCACTGGTGGGTGACTTCCGTCAGGCCATTCAGCAGCTGGACTTCGCCAAACGCAGGGCCGCCAACAACTTCCAGCTGGCATCGCGCATCGACGCACGGCAGAAGGACCTGGTCGAGCAGGAGCGAATGGTCAAGGACATGATGAACTGATCAGGCCCGCCCACCCGACGTCACGTCACGGCGAGCCGGTCCGGAAATCAAAAAGCCCGCCCCTGCCGTCGGGCTTTTTGCTGTCAGGCGTTACCGGCCTGCCTGATACGCGCCGCCTGGGTGAAATCCAGCATGCGCTGCAGCGGACGAACCGCGTTAGGGATCAGCGCGGGGTCAACGACTATCTCATGAGTGCCTTCACGCAGGCACTGCAAGGTGCGCTCAAGCGTGTTCATCGCCATCCACGGGCAATGCGCGCAGCTACGGCATGCCGCGCCATTACCGGCCGTAGGGGCCTCGATGAAGATCTTGTCAGGACACAACTGCTGCATCTTGTAGAAAATGCCCCGGTCGGTCGCGACAATGAACATCTTGTTAGGCAATCGCTGTGCGGCGGCAATCATCTGACTGGTGGAGCCGACCACGTCAGCCAGCTCGATCACGGCTTCGGGCGACTCCGGGTGAACCAGAATGGCAGCCTCGGGGTACAAGGCTTTCATGTCTTCAAGCTGCTTGGATTTGAATTCCTCGTGAACAATGCAGGCACCGTCCCACAGCAACATGTCGGCACCGGTTTCACGCTGAATATAGCGCCCAAGATGCTTGTCGGGAGCCCAGATGATCTTCTCGCCGTTGTCCATCAGGCTTTCAACGATCTCCAGTGCGCAACCGGAAGTCACTACCCAGTCGGCACGGGCTTTGACTGCCGCCGATGTGTTGGCGTAGACCACAACGGTGCGCTCCGGGTGCTGATCGCAAAACGCGGAAAACTCATCGACCGGACAGCCCACGTCGAGCGAACAGGTGGCTTCCAGCGTCGGCATGAACACGCGCTTTTCCGGGTTGAGAATCTTGGCCGTCTCGCCCATGAAACGCACCCCGGCCACCAGCACGGTGCTGGCTGAGTGGCTGTTGCTGAAACGGGCCATTTCCAGAGAGTCCGCCACGCAGCCGCCCGTTTCTTCGGCCAGCGCCTGAATTTCCGGGTCGCAATAATAGTGAGCGACCATGACCGCGTCCTGCTTCTTCAGCTCAGCCGCAATTTCGGCGCGAAAATGCGCCTGCTCATCGGGGCTCAAAGCTTTGGGCTGCTTGGCGTCGAGATGAGCCTGCACCAGAAAACGTTCGGAAATCTGTGTCATGTTCGCGGGACCTGAAGGCGCCAGAGCGCAAGGAACAAGTTTACACCCGAAAGACAGGCAAAAAAAAACCTGGAAATCCGCATTTTCATGGGCCTTCCAGATTTTCGAAATGGTGGGTCGTGTGGGATTCGAACCTACGACCAATTGGTTAAAAGCCAACTGCTCTACCAACTGAGCTAACGACCCTCTGTTGTGTGGCGCGTATATTACTGATTTTTATCAGTAATTCAACACCTATTTTGAAAAACTTTAAAAATAACGTGTCGGGTCGGCCATTCCGGCAGCCGCAAAGCCTTCTGCGCGCAAGCGGCAACTGTCGCATTTACCGCACGCACGGCCTTGATCATCGGCCTGATAGCAGGACACCGTCAGCGAGTAATCCACACCCAAAGCGCTACCTGCCTTGACGATGTCCGACTTGCTCAGGTTCTGCAGCGGAGCCCTGATGGTGAAGCCCTGCCCTTCCACACCGGCCTTGGTGGCCAGGTTCGCCATACGCTCGAAAGACTCGACGAACTCGGGACGGCAATCCGGGTAGCCCGAATAGTCCACGGCATTGACGCCGATGAAGATATCCCGCGCGCCCAGCACCTCTGCCCAACCCAGGGCCAGCGAGAGAAATACGGTATTGCGCGCCGGCACGTAAGTTACCGGAATCCCTTCGGATGGAGACTCAGGCACCGCGATAGAGCTGTCGGTCAACGCCGAGCCGCCAATGCCATTGAGGTTCAGGCCAATGACCTTGTGTTCGACCGCCCCCAGATCGCGTGCAACGCGCGCAGCGGCGTCCAGCTCGGCGCGATGACGCTGGCCGTAGTCGAAGCTCATGGTGTAGCAGACGTAACCTTCAGCACGAGCCATCGCAACGACCGTGGCGGAGTCCAGGCCACCGGACAACAGGATCACCGCTCTTTTTTTATTCATGGTCAATTCAGTCATTTCAGCGCCCCGGCTCGTCATCCCAAAGAATTTTATGCAACTGCATCTGCAGGCGTACCGGCAGATTATCCGCGACGATCCAGTCCGCCAGATCACGACCCTTGAGTTCGTGATGGCTGGCCGAAAACAGCACCTCGCCCGCGCGACGGTCCAGCCCGTACTGGATCAGCTTGGAAACAGCCCAGTCGTAGTCCTCCCGCGAGCAAATCACGAACTTGACCTGATCGTTCGACGTCAGCAGCTCCATGTTCTCGTAGCGGTTACGTGCGACTTCCTTCGACCCGGGGGTCTTGAGGTCTACGACGCGACTGACACGAGGGTCCACAGCAGAGATATCCAGCGCGCCGCTGGTTTCCAGCGACACCTCGTAACCCGCATCACAAAGACGCTTGAGCAATGGAATCGCATTGGGCTGGGCAAGCGGCTCACCGCCGGTCACACAGACATAGCGGGGACGGTAGGACGCGACTTGCCCGAGGATGTCATCCAGCGTCTGGAGGGCGCCACCGCTGAACGCGTAAGCACTGTCGCAATACTGACAGCGCAACGGGCAGCCGGTCAGTCGGACAAACACGGTGGGCAGGCCAGCCGTACGGGTTTCACCCTGCAACGAGTGAAAGATTTCGGTGATGCGTAATGTGTCTTGCATATCAGCCACGGGCGTAACAGCTAAACAGGCCGTCCGCCTCCGTCAGGCACTTCAAGGGACCCTGCAATCGCAGAATCCGGAAAAGCGTAGGGTGTACCGGAATTTCGGGGGCGAGATTCTAACGAAAAAAGCCGCGACTGGCGCGGCTTTCTTGATCAGCGGGTCAGGGCATCAAAGACGCTGGAGGTCTCGTTGCGCCAATTGTGCAGCCGACGTACCCGGATATTGGGCCACGACCTGCTGCAAAATACCTTTTACCTTGTCGTTATGACCCAGACGACGCTCGACATCTGCCAGTTTGTACAGCGAATCAGGCACCTTGGCATGCTTCGGGTACTGCTGGCTGACTTTGGCAAACGCCTGACCGGCACCCTGAAGGTCGCCCTTGGCCAGGTTGACTTCGCCCAGCCAATACTGGGCATTGCCCGCATAAGAGCTGTTCGGGTATTTACGCAGGAACGCGGTAAACGCCTGACTGGCTTTATCGAAGTCCTTCGCTTTGATCAAATCGAAGGCCGCTTCGTAATAAAGCTTTTCCTTCGCCGGGTCAGGAGGCTCGGTGCCTGCTGCCGGTGCCTGGGCCGCTGAGGCCGAAGGCGTCCCACTGGCGTCGATAGCGCCACCAGAAGGTTGAGAATTATTGGTAGCCGGAGCGGCAGCGCCACTGGCTATGCGTTGATCGAGTTCCTGATAACGCTCCAGAGCTTCCTGCTTCATGCGCTGGATATCGTTTTGCTGAACCTCGACAACACCGCGCAAACGCGCGATTTCGTCCTGCATTTGCTGCAACTGCATGAACAGCTGACCTTGCGCCGAGGCAGGGGCCGTAACCCCTCCCCCGGCGTAGGCGCCGGACGTGCCATAACCCGCTGGCGGATAACTGCTGCTGCCAGAGCCAGAATTATTATCGACCACAGGTGCCGCACCCATCGCTGAAAGCGGAAGAGTGAGGGCCAAAACGGTTAGAGCACGTCGGCACGTTCGCATGTCAAATTACTTACGCAGTTCGACGCGACGGTTCTGAGCCCACGACTGCTCGTCGTTGCCGGTAGCAACTGGACGCTCTTCGCCGTAGGAAACCAGTTCCAGCTGAGCTGGGGAAACACCTTGCAGAACCAGGTAGCGCTGAACGGCTTTCGCACGACGCTCGCCCAGTGCCATGTTGTACTCACGAGTACCACGTTCGTCGGTGTTGCCTTCCAGAACAACGCGAGCGCCGTTAGCTTTCAGGTCTTTGGCGTGAACGTCCAGAGCGCGCATGGCTTCTGGCTTCAGGTCCGAACTGTCGTATTCGAAGTAGAAGGTGGTGATTGCGCGCAGAGCAGCTTCTTCGCTCAGGGAACCGTCAACGGCACCAGAGTTAGCGCCGTAACCAGCGTTAGGATCAACAGCAGCACCGCCAGCGCCGGCGTTGTCGCCGCCCTTGGACGAGCAACCTACAGCTACAGCCATGGCCAGAGCCAGCGCAGCAAATTTACCAAACTTCAGCATTTCCATCTTGAAACTCCTAATGAACCCCAGTGTGTTAAGCAAAACGTGTAGCGCCGCGTCAGTTCAGGTAAGGGGACCAGGAAGGTTCTCTGACTTCGCCTTGAGCGGTAGGAAGCGGGAGCCTTACGCGTCCGTTAATGGACACGAGCATCAAGACTCCCCGGCCCTGCTGGCGGGTGGCGTAGATTACCATGGTGCCATTGGGCGCAACAGTAGGCGACTCATCAAGGTTGCTATCTGTGAGGATTTTTACGCTACCGCGGGCCAAATCCTGCACTGCTACCTTGAAATTAGTGAAGCCGTCCTGCCTGTGAATCATTACCAGCGTCTTTTCATCGGCTGACAATTTCGGGTTGGCATTGTAGTTACCCACGAACGTTACACGTTCGGCACCGCCGCCATTGATATTCGTCTTGTAGATCTGTGGCTTGCCGCCACGGTCCGACGTGAAGTATAGCGTAGACCCGTCCTTTCCGAAGAAAGGTTCGGTATCAATTGCAGAATCGTTGGTGACACGACTCAATTGACGCGACGCCAGGTTGATGACGTAGATTTCCGGGTTGCCGTCCTTGGACAGAACAAAGGCCAGCTTGTTGCCATCCGGGGACCATGCAGGCGCGCCGTTCAAGCCTTCGAAGTTGGTGATCTGCTCGCGACGACCCGTATCGATATGCTGAACGAAGATGCGCGGACGCTTCTGTTCGAACGACACATAGGCGATACGCTTGCCGTCAGGCGCAAAACGCGGCGACAGGATCGGCTCGCGGGATTGCAACAGCGTCACCGCACGAGCACCGTCGTAATCCGAACGCTGCAGGGTGTAACGCGTGTTGTTCTCCGAAAAGCGTTCGGCCGTCACGTACAGCATCCGGGTCGAAAACGCACCTTTGATACCGGTGAGCTTCTCGAACGACTGGTCGGCGATGTAATGCGCCATGTCGCGCAACTGGTCGTTGGTACCGGATACGTTGCCGGTCAGCACCTGCTGTTCGGTCGCCACGTTGAACAACGCGTACTGAATCTGCAGACGTCCGCCAGCCGGCGTGATGTTGCCGACCATGACGTATTGGGCGCCCAGCGCTTTCCAGTCACGGAAAATGACTTCGCTGGCCTGGGTCGGCAAGCTGATCATGTTCTGCTTGGGAATCGGCGCGTAGTAGCCTGAGTTGCGCAGGTCGTTGCTCACGATCTCTGCCATGTCTTCCGGCAGCACGCTGCCGCCCTGCCAGCCAAATGGCACAACCGCGATTGGAGCCGCGCGGTCACTGCCACTGGTGACCAGAATGTTCTTTTCTTCTGCCGCCACTATTCCTGACGCGAAACAGAGAACGACGAGCAGTCCTCGAAAAAGGTTGATCACAAGGCTAGATCTCCAGGTGTGAATGTCATCTTGAATGAACGATAGGGAGCGAAGTCAGCCGGCTTCAGACCCTGCATTTCTGTCAAACGTCCAATGTTCTTCACCGCTGCAACCGCAGAGCTGTCGAACGGTCCGTCACCACTGGACTTTGCAATCGATACCGACGCAATCGTACCGTCCGGCAACATGCCTATCTGCAACGTTACCGACATGTTGTTACGTGCCGAAGGAGGACGACTCCAACCTTCAGACGCTCGAACACGAATCAGGTCATCGAAACTGCCAGCCGTTTCATCGCCACGCTCATCAGCCAGAGCCTGTTGCCGTTCCGGTTTGTCGGACAGCAAATCGGCCAGTGCCTGCGCCTTCTTGTCTTCAGCGGATTTGCGAGCGGCTTCCTGCGCCTTCTTGGCGGAGTCGGCAGCGGCTTTCTTCTTGGCGTCTTCGGCAGCCTTTTTCTTCGCGTCCTCGGCAGCTTTCTTCTTGGCGTCTTCTGCGGCCTTTTTCTTGGCCTCATCAGCAGCCTGTTTCTTGGCTTCCTCGGCGGCGGCTTTCTTGGCGTCTTCTTCGGCTTTTTTCTTCGCCTCGTCTTCAGCCTTCTTCTTGGCTATGTCAGCCAGTTGCTTATCTTCAGCCTTTTTGGCATCAGCGACCTTCTTGGCTTCGTCGGCTTTCTTGGCATCGTCAGCCTTTTTGGCTTCCTCCGCTTTCTGCTCGGCCTTCTTGGCTTCGTCGGCTGCTTTCTGCTCTTCGGCTTTTTGAGCCGACTCTTCTTTCTTTTGTTCCGCAGCTTTTACAGCGTCCTGCTTCAACTGCTCGATCTTTTTCTGTTCCAGCTGTTCGACTTCAGTTTGTCGCGCAGCGGTTTTCTTCGCCTCACCGGCAATCTTCTGGTTGGTCTGGGTAGTGGCCTGGCTCTTGGACTTGAGCTGATAGAGCGTTGCCTGAACGATAGGCTTGGCTTCGGGCAAATCCGGAGTCATGGCAAAACTGACGAACAGCATGCCGAAAATCAGAATGTGCAATGCCACGGCCCAGACACTGGGCCAGAAGTAGCTTTCCGAGGCGGACGGCTCTCGAATCGGCTGCATCAGGGTGCCTCGGTAATCAAGCCAACATTCCCGACCCCAGCCTTCTGCAGCCCGCCCATCGTGCCCATGACCGAGCCGTAATCGACGGTCTTGTCACCACGAATGAAAACCTGCGTCTGCTTGCCTGCGTCACGACCGGCGGCGACGATCTTGGTCACGGCGGCGGTCAGTTGCGGCAGGGTCATTGCCTTGTCCATCTGCTTGTCGGTATCGACTTCGCTGCCAAGGTTCCAGTAATAGGTCTTGTCAGCCTTGATCGAAATGGTCAGGACCTGATTGTTGTTGTCTTGCGGCAAAGCCTCGCTGGAGACCTTGGGCAAATCGACCTTCACGCCCTGGTTGATCATGGGAGCCGTCACCATGAAAATCACGAGCAACACCAGCATCACGTCGATGTAGGGCACTACGTTCATTTCGGCGACCGGCTTGCGTTTTCTGCGACGATCTCGAGCGATTAAAGCCATGGGGAATTACCTGCTCACTCTTCGCTGGTATGCACTTTACGGTGCAGGATGGCCTGGAACTCGTCAGCGAACGTGTAGTAACGGCTGATCAAGGTCTCACTGCGCGCGGCGAAACGGTTGTAGGCAATAACGGCCGGGATGGCTGCAAACAGACCGATGGCCGTTGCAATCAGTGCTTCGGCAATGCCTGGCGCGACAGTGGCCAGGGTCGCCTGCTGCGCGGTCGCCAGACCGCGGAAGGAGTTCATGATGCCCCAGACAGTACCGAACAGGCCGACATACGGACTGGTGGAACCCACGGTCGCCAGATACGGCAAACCGGCTTCGAGTTTTTCTTCCTCGCGGGAGATTGCCACACGCATGGCACGCGCCACACCTTCCATGACCGCATCAGGATCGACACCGGACTGCTGACGCAGGCGGGAAAATTCCTTGAAACCGGCACGAAAGATCTGCTCGACGCCCGAATCCGGATCAGGATTGCTGCCGGCCTGACGGTACAGCTTGGACAGGTCGATACCCGACCAGAAGCGCTCTTCAAAGCTGTCCAGTGCGCGCCGACCTGCACGCAGCATGTTGCTGCGCTGAAAAATCACGATCCACGAAGTGACCGAAGCGGCCACCAGAATCAGCATGACCAACTGAACAACAATGCTGGCATTGCTGACCAAACTCCACATGGAGGAATGGTCGACGACGTTAGCTTCCACGCTTTATCTCCTGCTCTGAATGTATGCCCGCGCCGCCCTGGTCGGCAAAGGCCGCTCGCAGAGCTTCGGGAATGGCCCGGGGTTTAAAACTATCGGCGCGTACGCACGCCACCAGGAACTGCCCTTCACAGAGCAGCGTTGCATCTGACGCCCGCCTGATCTGCTGTGTAAAACGCAGGCTGACGCGGTTCAATTCGGTTACTTCTGCACTGACAAGCAGCTCGTCATCCAGCCGCGCCGGCTTGTGATAACGCGCCTCACTGGAATGCACGACAAATAAAAGGTTTTCCTGCGCCAGTTCGGACTGGGCAAACCCCAGATCCCGTAGCCGCTCGGTACGAGCCCGCTCCATGAATTTCAGATAATTGACGTAGTAGACGATGCCGCCAGCATCGGTGTCCTCGTAATAAACGCGACAGCGATGTGCGAACGACTGAACCCCGTTTTGCGCGCGCATACTCTAGTGCTTACTCCTCAGGTTGCCAATCGGCTCAGGCAACTGTTTTTCAACGTTTTACAGCTTATTACCGGTATCGGCCGCGAGACTGGCAATGTGACCACAGGAACCGGGAATAAATTGCACCGCATTGCTATAAATCCACGGCGTCATCAACAAAGTCACCTGCTGCCGGCATCTCACCCATTCGTGAAGGGATATTCAACCCGAAATGCAGATACGCATGGCGGGTGACCACCCGACCGCGAGGTGTGCGCATGATATAGCCTTGCTGGATCAAATAGGGCTCCAGCACGTCTTCAATTGTGTGACGCTCTTCACTGATGGCCGCTGCAAGGCTGTCGACGCCTACCGGACCACCGTCAAACTTCTCGATCATGGTCAGCAATAGGCGCCGGTCCTGATGATCAAAGCCATGTTCATCGACATCCAGCAGGTTCAGCGCCTTGTCGGCAGTCTGCCGGGTGATCTGCCCGTTGCCACGAACTTCGGCGAAATCCCGCACACGACGCAAAAGACGGTTGGCGATACGCGGCGTGCCCCGCGCGCGCCTGGCAATTTCGAAAGCCCCCTGAGGCTCGATAACCAGACCCAGAATGCCGGCCGAACGCGACACGATCGTCGAGAGATCAGCGATATTGTAAAACTCAAGACGCTGAACAATGCCGAAACGGTCACGCAGAGGATTGGTCAGCATGCCCGCGCGAGTGGTCGCGCCCACCAGCGTAAAGGGCGGCAGGTCCAGCTTTATAGAACGTGCCGCAGGCCCTTCACCGATCATGATGTCGAGCTGAAAGTCCTCCATCGCCGGGTACAGCACTTCCTCGACAATCGGTGATAACCGATGGATTTCGTCGATAAACAGCACGTCATTGGGTTCAAGGTTGGTCAGAATCGCCGCCAGATCACCGGGCCGTTCAAGCACCGGGCCGGACGTACTCTTGATCGACACGCCCATTTCCTGAGCGATGATATTGGCCAGAGTGGTCTTGCCCAGACCGGGCGGGCCGAAGATCAGCGTATGGTCCAGCGCCTCGTTACGGCCTCGGGCAGCCTGGATGAACAACTCCATCTGCTCGCGCACAGTGGGCTGGCCAATGTAGTCAGCGAGGCTCAGCGGACGAATCGCGCGGTCCATCTGCTCATCACGATCACGGCCGCCAACGGCGGTTATCAGGCGGTCGGCATCTATCACTTAACCCATCCCCTTCAACGCGCGACGAATCAGATCTGCACTGCTCAAATCTTTTTCCTTGATAGCGGAGACAGCCTTGCTCGCCTCCTGTGGTTTGTAACCCAGCGAAATCAGTGCGCTGACCGCATCGGATTCGGCCGACGCAACGGGTTCGGCCTGATTAGGCCCACTGGAAACCAGCGCAAAGGTGCCGGGCAATGCCTCCCAGGCCTTGAAACGGTCTTTGAGCTCGACCAGCAAACGCTCGGCAGTTTTCTTGCCCACCCCCGGAATACGCGTCAACGCCGAGGTGTCCTGAGCCTGAACGCAACGTACCAGCTCATCGACTTCCAGGCCAGACATCAGCGCCAGCGCCAGTTTAGGCCCCACGCCGTTGAGACGAATCAGCTCACGGAACAACTCACGCTCGCGCTTTTCGTAGAAGCCATAGAGCAGGTGCGCGTCTTCGCGCACCACCAGATGGGTGTACAGCGTCACGGTTTCACCGACATGCGGCAGCCGATACAGCGTGGTCATCGGCACTTCCAGCTCATAGCCGACACCGTTGACATCCAGCACCAGATGCGGAGGCTGCTTCTCGGCGATAGCGCCGCGTAAACGTCCAATCACGTTTCAGATCCTTTCGTGTTGCCAGTCGCTTGTGCGACGAAATTGAACACAATCCATCCTCAAAAACAGGCCTGCGGGCGATGCCATCAGAGGCGCAACCGACCGCCGCGACTGCGTGCAGTGCCCAGCCCGTGAGGGATCAGGCTGGAACGCGTGTGCGCATGACACAGCGCAATCGCCAGGGCATCGGACGCATCGATCTGCGGTTTCTGGGTCAGCTTGAGCAAATGCATGACCATCATCATCACCTGCTCTTTATTCGCACCACCGGTGCCAGCCACAGCTTGCTTGACCTGAGTCGCCGTGTACTCGGCAATTTCCAGCGCCTCTTCGGCACCCGCCACGATAGCCGCACCCCTGGCCTGACCCAGCTTGAGCGCTGAGTCGGCGTTGCGCGCCATGAAGACCTTTTCGATGCCCATCGTCACAGGCTCGTAGGTCTTGATGACCTCACGCACACCGCGATACACGATCTGCAAACGCTCATGCAGTTCGCCGCTGCCCGTGCGAATACACCCCGAAGCCACGTAAACGCAGCCACGGCCAGTGTCACGCACTACGCCATAGCCGGTTATTCGCGAGCCGGGATCGATACCTAGAATAAGAGTCATAACGCCTGCAGCTTGAGAAAGTAACGCAAAGGCAATGTGCGCAGCATAAAGGCAGAAGCCGGAGGCCGATAGCTGCGTGATACCCACAGCTTCGCTCCCCCGGCTTCTGACACGGTGTTACCTGTCGGCGATCAGCCCAGTTGCTCCATGACGTCGTCCGGGATTTCCGCGTTCGAATAGACGTTCTGCACGTCATCCAGGTCCTCAAGCATGTCGATCAGCTTGAGCACCTTTTCAGCGGTTTCCAGATCAAGCACCGCACTGGTGGTCGGCAACATGACGATTTCCGCGTCTGCGGCCTTGAAGCCCGCAGCTTCCAACGCGTTACGCACTGCATAGAATCCGGAAAACGAAGTAAAGACATCAATCGAGCCATCTTCGTTGGTGACGACGTCGTCGGCATCGGCCTCCATAGCGGCTTCAATCAGCGCGTCTTCATCCACGCCGGCCGCAAAGGAAATCTGCCCCTTACGATCAAACAGGTAGGCAACAGAGCCGTCGGTGCCGAGATTGCCACCGCATTTGGTAAACGCATGGCGCACCGCTGCGGCAGTCCGGTTGCGATTGTCAGTCATGGTTTCGACCATGATCGCCACACCGCCCGGACCATAACCCTCGTAACCCAGCTCTTCTACATCATCACCGTCGGATGCCCCCACACCCCGCGCCACGGCACGATCAATGGTGTCACGGGTCATGTTGGCGCCAAGTGCCTTGTCCAGCGCCAGACGAAGACGCGGATTGGAGCCTGGATCACCACCACCCTGACGCGCAGCAACCGTCAGTTCACGAATCCACTTGGTGAAAATCTTGCCTTTCTTGGCATCCTGACGCTCTTTGCGGTGCTTGATGTTGGCCCACTTGGAATGACCTGCCATTTCTCGCTCCAGATTCTTTTTGAAACACTTTCACCTTTCGCCCAAGACCATCAGGCAAAAAGCTTCACTCGATAAGGGTGACACAGGGCGTATCAGCGATACGCCCTGCCCGGCATCACTCGGCCTTTGGCTGCTCGCGCAGACGGATGTGCAACTCGCGCAACGCTTTGGCGTCGACAACGCCAGGTGCCTGAGTCATGACATCGGCGGCACTCTGGGTTTTCGGGAACGCGATCACTTCACGGATGGACTGCGCGCCGGTCATCAGCATGACCAGACGGTCAAGACCAAACGCCAGACCTCCGTGCGGTGGCGCACCGTACTTCAGCGCATCCAGCAGGAAGCCAAACTTCTCTTGCTGCTCGTCCTCGGCGATGCCCAGCAGACGGAAGACCGCCTGTTGCATGTCCTTGCGGTGGATACGGATCGAACCGCCGCCCAGCTCGGTGCCGTTGAGCACCATGTCGTAGGCACGGGACAGCGCCGTCGCAGGGTTGGCTTCCAGCTCTTCAGGCGTGCATTTGGGCGCCGTGAAGGGGTGGTGCAGTGCCGTGAAGCTGCCGTCGTCGTTCTCTTCGAACATCGGGAAGTCGACGACCCACATCGGTGCCCACTCGCAGGTGTGCAGCTTGAGGTCGTTGCCGATCTTGATCCGCAGCGCGCCAAGGGCTTCGCTGACGACCTTGAACTTGTCCGCACCGAAGAACACGATATCGCCATCGACCGCGCCGACGCGATCAAGGATGACATTCAGGTTTTCTTCCGGAATGAATTTCACGATCGGCGACTGCAGACCTTCCGGCCCCTTCGCGCGCTCGTTGACCTTGATGTAAGCCAGGCCTTTGGCGCCGTAGATACTGACGAACTTGGTGTAGTCGTCGATCTGGCTGCGCGCCATGCTGGCAGCGCCAGGCACACGCAATGCGGCAACACGCCCTTTCGGATCGTTGGCCGGACCGCTGAAGACCTTGAATTCCACACCGGTAAGCTGATCGGCAACGTCCACCAGTTCCAGCGGGTTGCGCAGGTCTGGCTTGTCGGAGCCGTAGCGGCGCATGGCCTCTTCGAACGTCATGTGCGGGAAATCACCGAACTCCAGGTCCAGCACTTCCTTGAACAGCTGACGAACCATCTTCTCGGTCAGACCCATGATGTCTTCCTCGTTGAGGAAGCTGGTCTCGATGTCGATCTGGGTGAATTCCGGCTGACGGTCGGCACGCAGGTCTTCGTCGCGGAAGCACTTGGCGATCTGGTAGTAGCGGTCGAAGCCGGCGACCATCAGCAGTTGCTTGAACAACTGAGGCGACTGCGGCAACGCAAAGAAACTGCCCGGGTGTGTGCGGCTTGGCACCAGATAGTCGCGGGCGCCTTCCGGCGTGGCGCGAGTCAGTATCGGTGTCTCGACGTCGAGAAAACCGTTTTCATCCAGATAACGACGGATGCTGGTGGTAATGCGCGAACGCAAACGCAGCTTTTCGGCCATCTCCGGGCGGCGCAGGTCGATGAAGCGGTAACGCAGGCGCGTCTCTTCGCCCACGTCGGAGTATTCGTTCAACGGGAATGGCGGTGTCTCGGATTCGTTCAGCACTTCGAGTTCGTAACCCAGAACCTCAATGGCACCGGATGCCATGTTCGCGTTCACGGCACCGGCCGGACGAGCACGAACCTTGCCCACGACCTTGACCACGTACTCGCTGCGCACGCGATCTGCGGCAGCGAAGGTGTCTGCACGATCAGGGTCGAACACCACTTGAGCCATGCCTTCACGGTCGCGGATATCGAGAAAGATAACGCCCCCGTGGTCACGACGACGGTGGACCCATCCGCAAAGGGTAATTTCCTGGCCTTCCAGGCTTTCGTTCAGTTGCCCGCAATAATGGCTGCGCATCATGATGGTGTTTTCACTTCTCGTAATTCGAATTCGGTGGCGCTTTCGCTCCTGGCTTGCGCTCAGTGGTGCAAGGCACCGGCACAGGGCTCATATCAGCCCAGGCCCACGCAGAGTCACGCCCGCTAGCAAGACGGGGGATTATATAGAGTTAATTGACACCGTGCAGCCGAACGAACCTGTCAGGCCCGGATAAGTTCATTGCGACCCCGCAGCGCTGCGCAGGCCGCCCGCAGCCGGGAGAGGCAGGCACGCCGCAGCGAGCCCGCAGAATGAGGATCAAGCTAGGCGCGGGAATTTTCCAGACAATCAGCCTTTAGCAAATGTGCAACGCAGACAACACGAATCAAACCACTGAAATTCTTGACGCCGCCGTGGCGCAGATGCACCTCCCTGTCGATATAAGACAACACAGCATTAACGGAACACTCATTGGAACTGGCAATGCCCGACAAAATGTTCCAGTACACTTTCTCCAGACGCAGACAGGTCGCCAGCCCATTAAGCCGCACCGACTTTGAATGAGGCTGTGCCAGCGTCATATTGAAATCCTGAACAAAGGGATCATGGCGTATTTCCACCTCCCTGTGTAAAACCTTGACGTCTTGATCAACCCCTCTTGTCATCACGATTACCACCCTCGAACCCATGAATTTAAAACACCGAAAGAAATATTCAAAAACAAATAAATACCCGATGTATAAAACATTATTCGAGACTTTATAACCAGCCGACTTCACACCCTGTCACTGTAGGACATGGCCACAGGAATCAGCGGAATATCGTTTAACGCTGAAAGGTAATGGAAGGCGAATAACAAATACTGGACTGCCTGGTGGCGTACGCCAGATGGCAGCCACCTTCAATTGCACGACACCCTGCAAGGCCGGCCTCGCGCCCAGCCACGGATGGAACGGGGCTCGGCACATTCCTGGCAGCGCCTGCACGTAAAGGACGAGCGACCGTCAAGGCCGCTCGACACAGTCGTTACTTCGGCTCGAGCATCGAACGCAACATCCAGGCTGTTTTTTCATGAACCTGCATGCGCTGTGTCAACAGATCGGCTGTCGGTTCATCGCTGACTTTATCCAGAAGAGGAAAGATACTACGCGCAGTGCGGACAACGGCCTCTTGACCTTGCACCAGACTTTTGATCATATTCTCCGCACTCGGCACACCCTCTTCTTCCTTGATGGAAGACAGGCGAGCATAGGTCGAATAAGTGCCCGGCGCCGGAAAGCCCAGAGCACGAATACGCTCGGCAATAGAATCGACCGCCAGTGCCAGTTCGTTGTATTGCTCTTCAAACATCAGGTGCAGCGTGCGAAACATAGGCCCGCTGACGTTCCAATGAAAGTTATGAGTCTTGAGGTAAAGCACATAAGTATCCGACAGCAGGTGCGACAGGCCGTCCACGATCGATTTGCGATCCTCTTCACTGATACCAATATCAATTGCCATGTTTCATGCCCTTTTAGTGAGGATTGAAAAGCAGTAACGACCGCTACTCTATCAAGAGAACCCGACGGGCGCAGCTTTCCCTTG
This sequence comes from Pseudomonas graminis, assembly GCF_002093745.1. Lineage (GTDB taxonomy): Bacteria > Pseudomonadota > Gammaproteobacteria > Pseudomonadales > Pseudomonadaceae > Aquipseudomonas. Next base: position 179,280 of record NZ_MTSB01000012.1, on the reverse strand, counting down.
AGGCAGCGCCACTGCCGAACAAGGGCCGTGACGGATAGCACGCCGCGTCGAGCCTCCATGCGGCAGCGATCACGACGAGAAATTCCTGCATGCTCGGGGCAAGCAGGCGAAAACCGGACCGAGCGCTCTGTCTCAGCCTCTTCAGGGGGGTTGCCCTGTGCCTCACCGGCAAGGCAGGCCGTATAGGGCGAGCGTAATCAATTGCTGATTTGAGTAGGATCAGGCTTTGCTGTTAAATACACGGCGTGTCGCCAATGAGTTGCCATCCAGCATCGGCGCATAGGCTGGCCCACCGCTCGTGCATCACGCCTCATCTTGTTCAGAAGCGTACCGGGCGTAACCAGCTATTTCTTGTAATCCTTCTTGCATGTGAGCTTTTTAAAATGTTGAAAATTGTCCACCTGGTAACGGGAGCAGCAGCCCTGCTGCTTTCTTTCATACCCAGCCTGCGTAGCGAGGCCATGTCTCCCTACCTGCAACAGCCTGACGCGCTTTATCTGGCTTTCTTCGGCCTGCTTAACCTGATACTCGCTCCGGTCATCCCTTACTGGAATCGAGGCCCACGTCATAACCTGCAAAACCTGGTCAGTGCCTTGCTTGTCATCGCAGTCATCGTGCAGACACTGGCCTTGCTCGTCCCGTTACTGACCATCGCCGGGCAACCCGCGATCATGACGAGCCTGGCCATTGCCGTCATCGCTGTCGTTCTGCACCTGGGCGTCAGCTTTTACAGGTCTTATTCTCCTTCGCCCGCCCCTCAAAATCACGACATGAGCAATCGGGATACAGGCACCGTGAAGTGGTTCAATACGTCTAAAGGTTTCGGCTTCATTTCCCGTGACTCCGGCGACGATATCTTCGTGCATTTTCGTGCCATTCGCGGAGAGGGTCATCGTGTACTGGTCGAAGGCCAGCGCGTCGAGTTCTCTGTCATGAATCGCGACAAAGGCCTGCAGGCCGAAGACGTGATCGCAGCCCTGCCCCGCCGCTGATTGCTGCGAAACGCATACAGATCCAGTGTCATAAAAAACCGCGACCTCCCAACGGAAGTCGCGGTTTTTTTATGGGAGCAGCCCGTCAGTAATGAGGAGGCGGCGCATCTTCCTCGAAGGTATCGAACTGACTGCCCATTTCCTCCTGACGCTTGAGCATCGCTGCCATTTGCTGCTGCAGATGATCAATTTCGCGCTGCTGCTTGATCAGCACATCATTGAGCGCCTGGATGGTGTCATCCTGAAAGGCCATCCGGCTTTCCAGTTCCATGACTCGATTTTCAAGACTCATGATTGCTCTCCCTCAAATCTGAAATCATTCGCCAACACCGGCTTTAGTCGCCGGCGGACCGCTGCGAACTGCTCGTCGGTGTAAGCGACGGCAGGATGCTTGCCCCACACGGGCGCGGGCCAGGCAATATCGTCCCGTTTGCGCACGATGACGTGCATGTGCAGTTGACTGACCATATTGCCCAACGCGGCGACGTTGATTTTATCTGCATCAAAGACGTCTTTCAGCACCTTCGCAAGGGCACTCGTCTCGTGCCACAACTGCAATTGATCAGCGGGTTCCAGTTGAAACACCTCGCTGATATCGGCCCGACGCGGCACCAAAATGAACCAGGGATAATGGGCATCGTTGGACAGCAACAGACGACACAGAGGGAAGTCGCCCACGAGCAAGGTATCTTGCTGCAGACGAGGGTCCAGAACGAACACGATAAGAACTCCTGATAGCCAGGTGGATGCCCGGCCAGCCCCGTAATGAAGCTGGCACTTGATACCCGGAAGGATACGCGCGATGGAGCAATGCTTCACCCCTGACTGATCGATGCACCAGCTTGCAGCCGACAGGACACTCTTCGCACCGATTTGAGGCCGTTTCAGGGTGTAGCAAAAAAGACAGAACGGCGCTCACACCACAACAGGGCGGCAATCGTCTGTCGCGGGTACATGAAAATGAAACAATCCAACCCCCACCATAGGGATGACCCGGACAACGCTCCAGGTTCAGGCACGCTCGAACAGGACTGCACCAAAACCACACACAGCTGTTGCTGTGACAACACCGGGAATTCGTTTTCTACACACCCTACGCATCCCTGGGTAACGCTTTTGCTGCACGACGCTCCGCACGCCTCGACCGGGCATGACGGGCATGAATTTTAATATTTTATCTATCTGCTTAAAAAACAAGGAGTTAGGAAAACAACCGGATGCGAATTCTGATTTTTCACAAAATTTTTTCATTTCCGGCTGGTTTGAGCACGCTTGTTGCTTTATCACCCACATGATCACGGCACCTCTGGCGGAAAACAGGGGTGACAGGATCAAGGGAAAACGGCTCGGTCCGCAAAGCGCCGTAAAGATTCTGAAAGGATAGAGCTGTATCTATCGCAACAAAAGTCAGCGTGATGTAGATTCCGCCGACCAAAAATAGAAAGAGCCGCCCAGATAAAAAAACAGGTGGGACGGCACAAAATCTTCTAAAAAACCAAAGGAGCAATCACGATGAGAGTGATGAAGTGGAGCGCAATCGCACTGGCCGTTACTGCAGCCAGTACCCAGTTGGCAACGGCAGCACCTTTCGTCAGCGATCAGGCTGATGCCAAGGGCTTTGTCGAAGGCAGCACGCTTGACCTGAAGTTGCGCAATTACTATTACAACCGTGACAAGAAAGCCGGTGCCGCCGACGATCGTGACTGGACTCAAGGTATCTGGGCCAACTTCAGCACCGGCTACACCCAAGGCACCATCGGGGTCGGCGTAGAAGCGTTCGCTTACGCCGGCGTCAAGCTCTGGGGCCCGGACAAGTATTCGGGTTCAGGCAACCTGATCACCGATTCCGCTGGCAATAACGAAGACACCCAGAGCAAAGCTGGCGGCGCAGTGAAATTCCGCGTATCGAAAACTGAACTGAAAGTGGGCGACATGCAGCCGACCAGTCCAGTGTTCGCGGTTGGCGGCTCGCGCCTGCTGCCTCAGACAGCCAGCGGTATCAGCCTGCAAAGCAGTGAGCTCCAAGGCCTGGACGTTGAAGCGGGTCACTTCTACTCCGGCACCAGCCAGGATGACACCAGCCACAACGGCAGCATCTTCGCCAACTACGCAGGCGTTCGTGCGAATAGCGCTGACTTCGCTGGCGGCAAATATGCCATCACCGACAGCCTGGGCGTCGCGTTCTACGCAGCCAAGCTTGAAGACATCTGGGATCAATACTACGGTAACGTGAACTACGCGCTGCCGCTGGGTAACGATCAATCCCTGGCCTTCGACGCTAACATCTACCGCACCGTAGACGAAGGCAGCGCGAAAGCCGGCTCGATCAGCAACACCGCGTTCTCCGGCTCCGCAGCTTACTCGTTCCTTGCTGCACACACCGTGACCCTGGCATTCCAGAAAATCAACGGTGACACCCCGTTCGACTACATCGGTATTGGTGACAACAACCGTGGTGGCGACTCGATCTTCCTGAACAACTCGATTCAGTACTCCGACTTCAACGGTCCGGGCGAAAAATCCTGGCAGGCTCGCTACGACCTGAACATGACTCCGTACGGTGTCCCTGGCCTGAGCTTCATGACCCGCTACATCAAGGGTACTGACATCGACGGCACCAAAACGCCTGCTGGCAGTGCTTACGCCGGCTTGTACGGTGCAGATGGCGAACACCACGAGACCAACCTCGAAGCCAAATACGTCGTACAGACTGGCCCGGCCAAGAACCTGTCCTTCCGCGCACGTCAAGCATGGCATCGCGCAAACGCCGATCAGGGCGAAGGCGATGTCAACGAGTTCCGCCTGATCGTCGATTACCCGATTTCGATCCTGTAATCGCAGCTCAGCACTCGTTAATAGAAGAAGCCCGGCTCATGCCGGGCTTCTTCATTCACGCCATAAAGCCCGCGCCCACGCGCCGCAAGCCCGCCCTGCCCTGTACGTCACCGGAACACCGCCGTACAATGCCAAGTCATTTCCAGTCACAGCAACCGACAACGGCCAACCATGCGCACCAGTCAATTTTTGCTCGCCACACAGAAAGAAACCCCTTCCGACGCGGTCGTGGTCAGCCATCAGCTGATGCTGCGTGCCGGCATGATCCGCAAACTGGCATCCGGCCTCTACACATGGTTACCTATGGGCCTGCGCGTATTGCGCAAGGTCGAAGCCATCGTCCGTGAAGAAATGGACGCCGCTGGCGCACTCGAAATCCTGATGCCTGGCATCCAGCCCGCAGAGCTGTGGCAAGAGTCCGGCCGCTGGGAACAATACGGGCCGGAGCTGATGCGCCTGGTCGATCGCCACAACCGTGAGTTCTGCCTGGGCCCGACCCACGAAGAAGTCATTACCGATCTGGCACGCAATGAGTTGAACAGCTATAAACAGCTGCCGATCAACATGTACCAGATTCAGACCAAATTCCGTGACGAGATCCGCCCACGCTTCGGCCTGATGCGTGGCCGCGAGTTCGTCATGAAAGACGCTTACTCGTTCCATGCCGACAACGCTTCGCTGCAGATCACGTACGACCGCATGCACCTTGCGTACAGCAACATCTTCAGCCGCCTGGGCCTGAAATTCCGCCCGGTCGAAGCCGACAACGGTTCGATTGGTGGCGCTGGCTCGCACGAGTTTCACGTACTGGCCGAGTCTGGCGAAGACGATATCGTGTTCAGCAATGGCTCCGACTATGCGGCCAATATCGAAAAAGCCGAGGCAGTCCCTGCCGAGAAGACGCGTCCGGCCGCCACTGAAGAGTTGCGTCTGGTCGATACCCCGAATGCCAAAACCATTGCACAACTGGTCGAAGGCTTTGGTCTGCCTATCGAAAAGACTGTCAAAACGCTGGTGGTGCATGCGGCCGAAGAAGGCAAGCTGATCGCACTGATCATTCGCGGCGATCACGAGCTCAACGAAATCAAGGCCAGCCAGCAGCCGCAGGTGGCCAGCCCGCTGGTCATGGCTTCTGAAGCCGAATTGCGTGACGCCATCGGCGCAGGCGCAGGCTCGCTCGGCCCACTGAACCTGCCACTGCCTTGCATCATTGATCGCTCGGTCGAACTGATGAGCGATTTCAGTGTGGGTGCCAACATTGATGACAAGCACTATTTCGGCGTCAATTGGGAGCGCGACCTGCCGGTGCCGACAGTTGCGGACCTGCGCAATGTCGTTGCGGGCGATCCCAGCCCGGATGGCAACGGCACGCTGGAGATCAAGCGCGGTATCGAAGTGGGCCATATTTTCCAGTTGGGCACCAAGTACAGCGAAGCCATGAAGTGCCAGGTGCTGGGTGAAAACGGCAAACCGGTCAACCTGGCAATGGGCTGCTACGGCATTGGTGTTTCCCGCGTGGTGGCTGCAGCCATCGAGCAGAACAGCGACGAGAACGGCATCATCTGGAACGACACGCTGGCGCCGTTCCAGATTGCACTTATTCCGCTTCGCTATGAAACCGACGCCGTCCGCGAGGCGACCGACACGCTTTACGCAGAGCTGACCGCTGCCGGTTTTGAGGTGTTGCTGGATGACCGGGACAAGAAAACCAGCCCGGGCATCAAATTCGCCGACATGGAGCTGATCGGCATTCCGCATCGCATCGTGGTCAGTGATCGCGGGCTTGCCGAAGGCAATCTGGAATACAAGAGCCGTACCGAATCGCAGCCGCAAGCCATTGCGGTCGCGGATGTGCTGTCGTTCATCCAGGGCCGAGTGAAACGCTGAGTCAAAAGGCGCACCCGTGTACGGGTGCGCCGCTCATCACACGCCCAATCCGCATCAGAGATCTCATGTTCAAACGAAGCACTTCAAGCCTCGGCAGCGCCGTTCTGTGCGCCTCTTTCCTCGTCGGCGGCTGTGCCAACCAATTGTCGCAACGCAGCGAGCATGAGGAGCGCGTCGAACGCAAACTGCTCGAACATACACTGCAGGTCGACATTGGCGAACCCAAGACGCTGGAATTACCGCAACGTCGCGTGCGGATTCACGAGCACAAATCGTTCGAGGTCACCGACTACGAGGTGACCCGTCACTACGACCGTTACACGCCCTATCAGCCGTGGCGGGAGATCTACGAAATTCCTCTCGGTGCCGTTGCGGTGGTGGCTGGCGTTGGCGCGAATGTGGTCAACGTGTTTGCCTTGGGCAATTTGCCGGAAAGCATGACCAAAGACTGGATTCACTACGGCGTGGCAGGTCTGAACCCCTTCATGAACGCCCCGTCGCATGGCCGCGCTCAACAGAATCTAGCGAGCATCGACGAGGTCCAGAAAGACAAACGGATCGAGAACTCCACATTGCCGTGGAACGAGCGCCCGGTCATGGTCAAGGCCGGCGCTGAAACCCATGAGATGAGCACTGACCGTAACGGCATCCTGCGCATCAACCTGCTGGACAGCCCGTTTGCCGAACAGGACCTGAGCCGGATCACGCGCATTTACATCAATGTCGAAGACGATCAGGACAGTGCGCACGCCAATGCCAGCTTGCCGATCAGTCATTCACTGCGCGGCAAACTGCTGGAAGCCCACGCACTGATCTATGACGACCTTGAGGATGACGAGGTCAGCCAATGGGTCCATCGGGTCAAACGCCTGTCCGATATGGGCCTGGAAGAGGAAGCCAGCGAGCTGGAACAAAGCCTGATCGAATTGACGCGCAACGATCCCCAACTGCAAGGCGAGTTTCTCAAATCACTGGCCAGAGACGCCGGCCGCCTGGTCGCGGTACCTGCCCAGAGCGAATAGCGCACCTGGCTGCGGCGCCCGCTGCAGCCAGCCGTTACTCCGAGAACAGCTCCAGTTGCTCATGCGCGGCACGCAAGTCGTGCAAACGCACACCGACACCCAGCAGCCGAACCGGCTTGCCACCCCGCGCAAAAGCCTGAGACAACAGCTGTTCGTAGCTGCCCAGATCCCTTCCGGCTCCGGACTGCTCCAGCGTTGTCTGGGTGAAATCATGAAACTTCACTTTGACGAATGGTTTGCCCGGCCGGTACTGACCTTCCATCCTCTGCATCCGGGTACCCAGGGTTTCCAACAGGACAGGCAGTTTTTCGAGGCACGCGGCCAGATCGGGCAGATCCGTGTCGTAGGTATTTTCAACACTGACGGACTGGCGTCGACTGTCGTTCTGCACGGGACGGTCATCTATACCGTGCGCCAGACTCCAGAGACGCTCGCCGAAGCTGCCGAATTCACGCACCAAGGCAAGCTTGTTTCGGCTTCGCAAATCCGCACAATCCATGATACCAAGCCGGCCGAGCTTGTCTGCGGTGACTTTTCCCACGCCGTGAAGCTTGGTGACGGGTAACGATGCGACGAAGTCTTCGACTTGATCCGGGGTAATCACGAACAAGCCGTTGGGCTTTTTCCAGTCGCTGGCGATCTTGGCCAGAAACTTGTTAGGCGCCACGCCAGCCGAGACGGTGATATGCAACTGGTTCGAGACCCGGCGCCGGATGTCCTGGGCAATGCGTGTGGCGCTACCGGAAAAATGGCCGGCGTCGGACACATCCAGGAACGCCTCATCGAGAGACAAAGGCTCGATCTGGTCAGTGTAATCGCGAAAAATAGTGTGAATTTCTCGCGACGCTTCCTTATAGGCTTCCATGCGGGGCTTGACGATGGTCAGGTCCGGACACAGCGTAAGCGCATGGCGAGAAGACATGGCAGAGCGCACACCGTACGCACGCGCCTCATAGTTGCAGGTCGCGATCACACCGCGCCGCTCCGCCGAGCCGCCCACCGCCAACGGCTTTCCAGCGAGGTCCGGCTCGTCACGCATTTCAATGGCTGCATAAAAGCAGTCACAGTCGATGTGGATGATCTTGCGCTGCGTCATGAACTGATGCGACTTTGAAATCAATGGCTGTGCAGTATCTCACCCGTGTCGACAAGTAACACTCAATCATGTGAAGGACGCCTGAAAATTGTTCACACAGCCGGCAATACGACGCGTACGCCCTTATCCCCCTGTCATACGGGCGTCAACGCGTGATCAGACCACGCCTTTGCCTCGCTAACCGATTGAAGAAAAAGCATTTTTTGAACATTAGCCATTGACACCCCGCCATCTCTCTGTAGAATGCCGACACACAGACGCGGGATGGAGCAGTCTGGTAGCTCGTCGGGCTCATAACCCGAAGGTCGTCGGTTCAAATCCGGCTCCCGCAACCAAACATCAAAAAAGGCTACTCGAAAGAGTGGCCTTTTTTGTGCGCGCTCGGAAAGTGCCGTTTGTACAACCCGAAAACTGACAGCACAGTGCAGCGCCGTGATGAGTCTTCGCGCGACATCGAGCGCAACCGAGATTCGCTGCTGCCGCTCATGCATGAGCCGAAACGGCTCATTTGTCATATTTACGCATTAAAGGTTGACACTCCGGCGTTCGGCTGTAGAATGCCGCCACACAGACGCGGGATGGAGCAGTCTGGTAGCTCGTCGGGCTCATAACCCGAAGGTCGTCGGTTCAAATCCGGCTCCCGCAACCAAACATCAAAAAAGGCTACTCGAAAGAGTGGCCTTTTTTGTTTCCGACGGAAAAACATTCCAGCCCACGGCTAACTGTCTGACAAAAAAGACTATTTGCCGGGCCCTTTGAAACCCTATCATCACATCTGTAACGTAATGCTCTCACCGACGACAGTTTTTGCGTGCGCTGCCGATAGGCTTGTTACTAAGCTGATCACGACTGAACCGTAGCTGAACAGCTTCAACCAGCTCGATTCGCTATTCGCTCGTTAGGCGTTGACGCGCTAACATCCTGAAATATTTTTTGCGTAGGGATTGGTAACTTGGCTGTATACCTCCATCCTGTCGCGCACGATCCAAGGAGTGATTGATGCGCGACAACACGTCCGATTCCAATGAAGCAGTTAATGCAGAACAACCGAGCATCCCACCGCGCCTGCACTGGCGGGAGCTGCTGAGCAAATACCGACAGCCTATCGGGCTGGCGGTGATGCTGCTGTTGTTCGGCCTGGCCCTGATTGCCTGCCGCCATATGCTGGTCGAAATGGACTGGTATGCGCTGCACGACTCGCTGTTCGCGGTTCCCCTGCCCGCTTTGGGCGGCGCGCTGCTGGCCGCGGTGGTGGGCTACATCATTCTGATGGGCTATGAACTGTCCGCCAGCCGTTACGCCAATGTCGACCTGCCGGTCAAAACGCTGATACTCGGCGGCTTTACATCGTTTGCCATCGGCAATGCGGTGGGCCTGTCGATGCTGTCCGGCGGATCGGTTCGCTATCGCCTTTACTCGCGCTATGGCGTAGGCGCCATCGAAATTGCCCGCATGACGGTGTTCGCCAGCCTCTCACTGGGCTGCGCATTGCCGCCGCTGGCCGCACTGGCGACGCTGAGCAATCTGTCCGGCGCCTCGCTGGCACTCAAACTGCCCGTCGAGGTACTGGCAGTTGTCGCGACAGCGGTACTGGTGGGCAGCCTGCTGCTGGCCGTGTTCGTCTATCGCCGCCGCTTGCCGGAACAGGACATCCCGCACAATATTCTGGTCCGCCTGGGTCGTCGCACACTGCGCCTTCCAGACCTGAAGCTGACGCTGATCCAGCTGGTGATTACCGCGCTGGACGTCGCCGCCGCAGCGATGGTGCTGTACCTGCTGCTGCCACATGCTCCGCCTCTCGGCGCATTCATCCTCATTTACCTGCTGGCGCTCGCGGCGGGTGTCCTGAGTCATGTGCCTGGTGGCGTCGGCGTATTCGAAGCCATCCTGCTGGCCGCCTTCGCCAATGAACTGGGCGCGGCGCCGCTTGCGGCGGCATTACTGCTGTACCGCCTGATCTACGTGGTGCTGCCGCTGCTGCTGGCCTGTCTGACACTGCTGTTCACCGAAGCCCAGCGCCTGCTGCCGACACGGCAAGCCATGCGCGTTGCCTCGGGGCTGGCGGCGCCCATTCTGGCACTGCTGGTTTTCTTGTCGGGGGTGGTGCTGCTCTTCTCTGGTGCCACCCCTGAAATCGATACCCGGCTGGAAAACGTCGGCTTCATGATTCCACACCGGCTGATCGATGCCTCGCACTTTGGTGCCAGTCTGGTAGGTGTGTTGTGCCTGTTGCTCGCCCAAGGCTTGCGCCGCCGGTTGTCAGCGGCGTGGATGCTGACCGTTATTCTGCTGTTGGTAGGCGCGGTATTGTCGATGCTCAAGGGCTTCGACTGGGAAGAAGCCAGCCTGTTGTTGCTGACCGCTTGCCTGCTGTTGACCTTCCGCCGCTCGTTCTATCGCCCTAGCCGCCTGCTGGAACTGCCGTTCTCGCCGCTTTATCTGATCGCCAGCGTGTGCGTGGTCGGTGCCTCGATCTGGCTGTTGCTGTTCGCCTATCAGGATGTGCCCTACAGCCACCAGCTCTGGTGGCAATTCACCCTGGATGCCGACGCCCCGCGCGGTCTTCGCTCGGCACTGGGCAGCGCGGTATTGCTGGTGGTGGTTTCCCTGACCTGGCTGCTGCGCACTGCCCGACCGGTGATCAAGCTGCCGGACGCCGCCGACCTGGACAAGGCCGCCGAAATTCTCAAAGCTTCCAGCCAGCCCGATGGCGGGCTGGTGCTGACCGGCGACAAGGCGATTCTGTTTCACCCTGCCGGCAATGCGTTTCTGATGTACTCGCATCGCGGACGCAGCCTTGTAGCGCTTTACGATCCGATCGGACCGACTCAACAGCGTGCCGAGCTGATCTGGCAGTTCCGTGACCTGTGCGATGTACACCATGCTCGCCCGGTGTTCTACCAGGTGCGCGCAGAGAATCTGCCTTTCTATATGGACATCGGCCTGACCGCCATCAAGCTGGGTGAGGAAGCGCGCGTAGACTTGCGCCGTTTCGACATCGATGCCAAAGGCAAGGAGATGAAAGACCTGCGTTACACCTGGAACCGAGGCGGTCGCGACGGGCTTTCGCTGGAAATCTACGAACCGGGCCAAGCGCCAATCGACGAACTGAAAGTGATTTCCGATGCATGGCTGACCGGCAAGAACGTGCGCGAGAAAGGCTTCTCACTGGGTCGCTTCAGCCCTGAGTACCTGAAGTATTTCCGCATCGCCATCGTCCACTTTCAGGGCAAGCCAGTGGCTTTTTCCAACCTGCTGGAAACCACCAGCCCGGAACTGGCCAGCCTGGACCTGATGCGCTCACACCCGGATGCACCAAAGCTGACCATGGAATTCATGATGGTCGGCCTGATCCTGCACTACAAGGCTCAGGGTTATGCACGCTTCAGCCTGGGGATGGTGCCTTTGTCCGGTCTGCAGCCTCGCCGGGGCGCCCCCATCACCCAGCGTCTGGGCTCGATGATCTTCCGCCGTGGCGAGCAACTGTACAACTTCCAGGGGCTGCGCCGCTTCAAAGACAAGTTCCAGCCCGATTGGGAACCTCGTTATATGGCCGTGCCCGCCGGACTCGATCCGCTCGTGGCTCTGGCTGACACCGCCGCCCTGATTGCGGGCGGTCTGACTGGATTGGTGAAACGCTGATGATTCGACGCTCCTGGCGCCTTTTGCTCGCAGCTCTGGCAATTGTTCTTTTTATCGTGGCTTCCGGGGTATGGATCTGGACCCGCCCCGCTCCGCCTGCATCGCTGGAACACCTGGACCTGGAAGGCGGTGCGCCGCTGACCAGCGTGACCCCGGCCACCCGCATCAAGACCCGCATCGCACTGGCTGTCACCGCTGAAGAAATGCTGACCGACAAGCAGTTGCTGGCGATCAGCAAGGACGCCTCGGCGCGCATCATTCAGGTCGTGCTGCCCAAAGACGACTGTGTTCTGCAACAGAAGACCTTTCAGGCCGCCTTGCAGAAGCTTGACGGCCCGGCCAACGTTGCCGGCGGCATAGGCCCCGGCGCAACGCTCGCATGGCGCTGGCTGGCCGAACAGACTGACGACAAGGCACAAGCCATCTCTGTCGGCTTTGCACTTGAGCACGGTTCGAACCCGCCGCCGGTTCTGGAAGAAGGTGAAACAGCACCGCAGATCTGCGACGTACCGCTGCCGCAAAAAGCCGCTCACGGGCATTGGCTGGCCGCCTGGAACGACGCACCGGACGATCCGAGCGCAGCGTTCGTACGCGATCAGACCAACGCTGACACCAGCATCAGCGATTACGATATTCCGCTGCCGCAAGTTCTGAACACCGAACTGCGCCACCTGCTGCTCGGTGAAAACGACAGCGGCGGCCTGGGCATCCCGGTCGTGGAAGTTCCTGCCAGCAAGCCCTCCGATACCGTCACGCTGTTCATGTCCGGTGACGGCGGCTGGCGTGATCTGGACAAAGTGGTGGCGGGCGACATGGCCAAGATGGGCTACCCCGTCGTGGGCATCGACGTGTTGCGTTATTACTGGGAACACAAGGCACCGGAGCAGACCGCTGCCGACCTCACCGACCTGATGAACCACTACCGTCAGAAATGGGGCACCAAGCGCTTCATTCTGGCGGGCTATTCGTTCGGTGCAGACGTCATGCCTGCGGTCTACAACCGCCTGGCAGCCGATGACCAGAATCGCGTCGACGCAATCATCCTGCTGGCCTTCGCCCGTACCGGCAGCTTCGAGATTCACGTGGACGGCTGGCTCGGCAATGCGGGCAAAGAAGCCACTACCGGGCAGGAAATGGCCAAGCTGCCAGCCGCCAAGGTATTTTGCGTCTACGGCATCGAAGAGAAAAAAGACAGTGGCTGCACCGACACCACCGCTGTCGGCGAAGCGGTTCAGTTGCCAGGCGGTCACCACTTCGATGAGGACTATCCGGCACTGGCCAAGCGCTTGATCGACGCGATCAACAAGCGCCAAGGCAAGACGACCGCTCAGTAAGCATTGCCTGAAGCAGTCATGCAGGCATGAAAAATCCCGGCACCGTGAGGTGGCCGGGATTTTTTTATCTGCGCCGCGCGTCTGGCCAGCGTCTGTTTACATCTCTACCTGCGTGCCCAGCTCGATCACGCGGTTGAACGGCAGCTTGAAGAAGCGCAGGTTGCCATTGGCGTTCTTGAGCATGAAGGCGAACAGTGCCTCACGCCAGCGAGCCATGCCATCCATCTTGGACGGGATGACCGTTTCGCGGCTGAGGAAGTAAGTAGTGCGCATCGGGCTGAAGTCCAGCTCGGCCAGGTGACACAAAGCCAGCGCTGCAGGCACGTCCGGTTCGTCGATGAAGCCGAAGTGCAGAATCACCCGATAGAAGCCTTCGCCGTAGGATTCCACTTCAAAGCGCTGCGCGGCAGGCACACGGGGCGAGTCTTCATACACCACCGTCAGCAGCACCACCTGCTCGTGCAGCACCTGGTTATGCAACATGTTGTGCAGCAGCGCATGAGGCACAGCGTCCGAGCGGGCTGTCAGGAACACCGCCGTCCCCTGCACGCGATGGGGCGGCTGGACACGAATGCTGCCAATGAAGATCGGCAAGGGCAGCCCGCCTTCGTCGATCCGCTCGGCCAGCAGCTGCTTGCCGCGCTTCCAGGTGGTCATGAGGATAAACAGCACCGCACCCGCGAGCACCGGAAAGGCACCGCCCTGAAAAATCTTCGGCACGTTAGCCGCGAAGAACAGACCATCCACCAGCAGCAGGCAGATGAGCAACGGCACGGCCAGCAACGGCGGCCACTTCCAGAGCATCAGCATGACCGTCGACACCAGAATCGTGGTGCAGAGCATGGTCCCGGTGACCGCCACGCCGTAGGCAGATGCCAGCGCGCCGGACGACTCGAAGCCGATCACCAGCATGATCACACCCGCCATCAGCGCCCAGTTGACGGCACCAATATAGATCTGGCCCTGAGCATCGCTGGAGGTGTGCTGGATGTGCATCCTGGGGATGTAACCCAGTTGAATCGCCTGCAACGTCATGGAAAACGCACCGGAAATCACTGCCTGAGACGCGATGATCGTCGCCAGCGTCGACAGGCCGATCAGCGGCAACAATGCCCACCCCGGCGCCAGCAGGTAGAACGGGTTGCGCACGGCTTCAGGATTGCCCAGCACCAGCGCGCCCTGGCCGAAATAGTTGAGCAGCAACGCAGGCAGCACGAGGATGAACCAGGCACGCGAGATCGGCTTGCGACCGAAATGCCCCATGTCGGCATACAGCGCTTCGGCGCCGGTCAACGCCAGCACCACCGCCCCCAGAATGGCCACGCCGATTCCCGGATGAATGATAAAGAAGCGCACGCCCCAGGCCGGATTGACCGCTTTCAGCACTTCAGGCGATTGCATGATGCCGTACACACCCAGCGCGCCCAGCACCAGAAACCAGACCACCATCACCGGCCCGAACAGCACCCCGATGCGCGCCGTGCCATGACGCTGAATGAGGAACAGCCCCACCAATACGACCAGCGCCATCGGCACGATCCAGTGATCAAGGCCATCGAAGGCCAGCTCCAGCCCCTCCATCGCCGACAGAACCGAAACGGCCGGGGTGATCATGCTGTCACCGTAGAACAGCGCGGCACCGAACAGACCGAACACCACCATCATCATTTGCAGCCTAGGGTGCTTGGCAGAGGCTCGCCGCGCCAGCGCCATCAGCGCCATGATCCCGCCCTCGCCCTGGTTATCCGCACGCAGAACAAACGCCATGTATTTGAACGACACGACCCAGAGCAGCGACCAGAAGATCAGCGACAGCACGCCGAGAATCGCGTCATGGGTGACCTCTACCCCGTAACCGCCCTGAAACACCTCCTTCAAGGTGTACAGCGGGCTGGTGCCGATGTCCCCGTAAACCACGCCGACGGCGGCAACCAGCAACCCTATCGGCTTTGCAGCGCCTCCGGCCTCCGCATGACTGTTTGTTTGACTCATCCACTACTCCAGGAAACCAGACATGAGGTTCAACAGACTGAGAACTTCACAACGCGTAACAATTCAGATTCAGCCGAAGATTGACACGTCCGACCGCGATGGCGCGAAGCATAACGCAGCACTCGTCGTAATTCTTGCGGAAACGCAAGGCATCTCTCCATTGGCCTGTTTTGTCCCGCGACACATTACGGTCTTGCGCTCCTTTGGCTTGCCACCTAGCATTACCCATACGCCAATGACGCATAGAAGGGACTCATGATCTTCATTGAAACACCTGTTTTCACCTCGGACTTACGATGTCATCTGGACGATGATGAGTACCGGGCGCTTCAGTTTTATCTGGCTGACCAACCTGAAGCCGGCTCACTGTTTGAAGACACAGGAGGGTTAAGGAAAATTCGTTGGAACGCTCATGGAAAAGGCAAGAGCGGCGGTGTTCGGGTTATTTATTACTACCTTTGCTCCGCACATCAGATACGAATGCTATTGATCTATCGAAAAGGAGTCATGGATTCCTTGACTGCGAAGCAGAAGAGTCAGCTTCGGGCAATCAACAAAGGGTGGAAATGATGGAAAAGAATCTTTTTGATCGCCTTGTAGACAGCATGGCGCAGATGGATGAAATTGATCGTAACGAGCGCCAGCCTTCTCGCGAATTTCACATTGACGCAATTCAAGTCAAGAAAATCCGCCAGGCAACAGGGCTCTCTCAGGCAAGCTTTGCCAAACGCATCGACGTTGCTGTCGGAACACTCAGGAACTGGGAACAAGGTCGACGAGAGCCTGAAGGCCCTGCGCGTGCTCTGTTACGTGCGATTCACAATGATCCAGAGCACGTACTTGCTGCCCTTCGGTGATTCGGCTCAAGAAATGTGACTAAGCCCGTATACAGGCAGCAAGCGGCAGAATGCTCAAAGCACTCGTCGTAATTCTCTCCCAAACGCTGGTCATCACGCCCGCTCACCGCTAGAATTGCGCACTTTTTGATCAGAGGCGCCCCAAGCGCCCAGTCGGTGCCTGCACTTCACGTTCAGGTGCCCTTCACGCCGAGGTTTGCCATGTCCACCGTTACCACGCCGTCCGCCCCCAAGGTCGGATTCGTTTCTCTGGGTTGTCCTAACGATATCCAAAATAAACCTTGATACTAGGCATAAAAATATTGCAAACCGGTTCTATACCTCGGCTTTTACACCCCACTGATTGGGACTGTGCACCCTAACCTCCCTTAAACCGTCTCCCGAATACTCGAACGCCACCGGAGGCCTCATTACCATTACTAAACGCCAGCCTGAAGAGCCGACCGTGCGTTATCGGTCTCCTAAGGCATCAACGGTATCGCTATATTGGCTGCCCGCTGTTGAAGCAAACCCATGTAATGACCGGTCCGGCGGAAAAGTGCTCGACGAATTGATACATCACCATAGCTCGAATACGCCTTACAACGTCGCCACTAGCTCCCTATAACCATCGAAATCGAGATCTTTCCCAGTTATAATTTCAGCTTTCAGGCATATACAGGCTCCTACCGCTAACTCGACTGGCCTAAAGCTAATCCCACCCAGTCCAAGTGCCACTTGTACCGGTCGCTCAAGTGTCTTTATAAAATCTGATACTGAAGGCTTATCGGCCGCCCACTGATCATAAAGCATATGAGCACTGCTCTCCTTTTCACCCCCATAGTCGACTCCCAAATGTCGATCCGAAAAAAATCGGGAGATAATGGATATGTCGGTAAAATACACGCCCGAAATTTTCTGAGACATGGCATGAGTTAGTCCTGCAACCACACAAGGAATTATCTGGTCGTAAGCTACCGTATGGCCGAACGCTGCATTAACCATTTCAGGATGCAATTTCAATCCGGCCACAAGCCTATTGATCTGAGCAACATCTTCGCGAACCTGCTTCAAATGATTAAAAATAGCAACTGAGCGCCCTTCACAAAGCCATCTGTTTTTACACTCGATAATGAAAAGCTTTCCACCCCATAGAACTAAAGCATCATACTCATACTCACCCTCCGCGCCAGCAAACTTTTTTTTATAGTTCGTTACCTCTATTTTATTTAAACTAAATATACCTCTTACCGCACCCTCTAGCCCGCTACCCTTTTTCTTGAACTCACATTTGCGACTCAAAATATTAGAAACTACCGCTCGACTGACGACACAACGTAAAAGTATGTCAGACACAACAACATAGCCGCTACTTGTCTTAATCAGCGGACAATCGAACAAATCTCTTGATCTTCGATGAAAAGTTACGTTATGGATAAAGCAAGCCGACTTGTCCTGTGACAGACCGGTGGACATCAGATACTCAAGCAGTGGGGCTTTGCCAAAGGTTATTAACTCGGAACTCAAATATATCTTTTCGGCTGATTTAGAGTGTAGTTTTTTGCAAAACTCTCTTAAACCGCAAAAACCATAAACCCACTCTAGAAGATTTAGCCCTTCGTAGAGCGTATCATCTTTCGCGACATCATAATTCAAAAGCACTGCGAGAGACGACACGGAAACGTGACGCTCCTTCACAGACGTTGACCCAGTAATGGCTGCTATCGCATCAAGCAAATCATTTAGCTTAGCGTCTTTATTGAATGAAAAGTAGTTTGATGACTCTCTATTGGAATTTCTCTGACCTGCGATAAAATCGAATATTTCAGCATCGGTAGTCGCCCCAAATTCAACCCCGAACTTAAACTCCGCTGGCGGGCTTTCATACTGGTCCTTGTCACGCAATTGAAAGTCGCGACCTAGATACCGTACTTGTTGTTGCAAATCATCCAGAAGTGCCCAGACGTTAGCGTTATAAAAAATCGAACCTGCCTTGTACACATCGTCGTCCGATGTTTCAACCTCATCCGGGATAACCACCGCATCTAAACTGTCAAACCAGCTGTTTCGGTAAGCCTCCATTAAAATGGCTGAACCGAGTGCCCCAACTTGCTGAATGTGATAAGACGACGGATCGACTGGTATTCCACCCTCTCCTATTATAGACAAGGTGTTGAGCAGAACCGGGGCCTCACCCTTGAACCTATCTTCAACTTGCTTTTGTAAACACTGCGAATCCCCGACATACCATTTCATAGCAGACCATACTCGGCTATCAGACTGAAGATCTTTCAGCGCTAGCATCTCCTCTTCAAATTTCAGTATTTCGCTGAAGCACTCATCAGCCACCCAAAAGAAAACCAGCCTACGTTTATACAAATCTAGAGTCTGCGCGTCTAAGTCTTGCGCAACATACGCAAGCAGCTCTGAAAATAACTCTTCTCGCTTTTTTTCTTTATCCGTATTCTTTCGCTTATTCAGCAATGAGTCGGATCGCATAATCAGCTCAAGAAACTCTACGGGATACTTTCGCCAAGGAATCTTGTCCATCTCCTTCTTTAGCAGTTTCCATGACAACTTGGAAAGCGCCTTATGTATAGCGACCTCTGAAAACTCTGAAACTACGTTGATCCAAGGCAAAAAATATCTCCCTATCTAACAGACGACGTCATACATGGCTAAAGCGACTTTACCGCATCTTATACTGAATGGAGCATCGTTGGGTCCAGCATTTCCCCTTACGCAAGCGGCAAAAAAATTGGATCAATCCTCCAACAAGAAGGCTGTCGGCCCACGCACTCAGAATGTGTGAGAAAGCTGCGATAGCGCTAGCACTGTATATATGAACAGCAATAATCCATGTTTCATTGGATTCCTGTGATGTCTGCTTTTGCAATGCTCCTTATCGAAGATAATGGGCTGAAGCCTGCGTGATAACTCGTGTTACGCGTCGCGTGTATGTCGCCATGCACACGCGCAGATTTGTTTAGTGGCGGACCGATACCAGGGTAAAAAGGGGCAGATCTACATGTTTTCTGACTTTTCATCCAAGCACGCCGGGGAGTTCGATAATTACCCCCGCGGTTCAGACTCGCCAGATGAAATGCAAATACTTGACATTTCTTCGCAAAACCTTGCACTTGGTGTAATCGTCGCTTGCCTGCGCAAGCCCGCGGATGGCTTGGCTTGAAACACTGATTGCACCCCATACCACCTTTGCACAAAAAAGAGACATGAAGGCCGTCGGCGGGAGGGGGATAAGTGCTTTTCCTTGCGTTTTTTTATTCCCAGGCCAATTTTCCACAAGCCCGGCTCAGCTGTGACTCAGTCCTTCCATCGGAGAGTTGTGGCGAAGCCAAAGCACGCGAATGTACTGTACGCACATACAGCTAAATTCGGAGGATGAATAGTCATGGTAGTGGTGAGCACAGAGAAAAAAACAGAGGTTGATACATGGGTCGCGCTGCTTGAGGACAGCACCGCGTTGCTCGCTTGTCCCGGAGTCCATCACAAACTGTTGCTGCAACGTGCTTGCGCTCTGTATGCATCGAAAATCGTGAACGCAGAGGAGTACAGCGACATGCTGGAACTCGCTGACGGAGCGCTCGCCTATGCAATTGAGGAGCAGTTGTACCTCCCCGCATCAGAAAGTGCAGCCTGATGCAGGTCTTGGTCATTCCAATGAGGCGCAAGGGCGTAGCGTTGGAACCGAGAGAGAGGGAGCGTTACGAAGCGATACAAGGGAACGTGATAGTCCGATCGATTCACTGCGAATATTTAGGCAGGCATGCAAAAATTGCTTGGCTTGAGGCAGGCATGCCAAAAGAGGAACAGCGGCTACCAGAGCTGCTGGACGTCACGTTGGCCACAATGGCCCACAACGGGTTTGTACTCAGTGGTATTGAATACATCGAGGGCTGTGCCTACGCCCAGTCCTGGTGGTGCAAATACCAGTAAGGCCGACGCTTGGCCGACAGATGCTATGCGTAACTGGTAATACGTAGGGAACGAATGGGTCAAGGCTACACTACCCCATTGGACCAACTGAGGCGGATTGAGTAATTGATAAATCAGAGGGGGCAGAGAAGCGACCTCTGCCCCCTATTTATCAGAGCTGCCTTATGACTCCGTACAGTCGCAGTGTCCAGTATAGGGCTTGTAGAGTTCGGATCAGGTCTTCGTGGAAGAAACGCTTCATCATATGGACTGCCTCTGTATGAATGGATAGCAACGGAACATCGTTTTGCCCTCTATTGAAATCGTCACCGTCCGCGCGCACAGAGAACTTTCGCAGATATTTATGATATCGATCGCGTGCTCGTTCAAAGCTGTTAAATCAAATTACGCATGAGGAATGCGTAATCGGCTGTTGACGCATCGATGCGCTAGCCATACCCTCGAAGCTTCTGACGTTTCAAGATGCATGGCTGTACGGTGACGGGAAGATCGTAGCATAAGAAATCAGTCCCGAAACCACCTTGTCAGGCCCGCCACCGCGCGGGCCTGCTCCTTTTCCGTCCTCCAAAAAACCTCTACTCACCGGTCAAAACCTTATAACGCTTGGGCATTGATCAAATTTGATCAGCCACGACAGCGAGTTATTAGAGGTATATTTAAGGTATTTACCCGACAGACGGTTTAGATAAACCCAAAAAATGTAAACACTGTAAACAGTTTGCCCAGCGACCTATCACGACCAACAGAAAAACGAAAAACCTAAAAAGCAAATAGATGACTGAACACTTAACTGGACACGTAACATGACAAGTAAATTGACAAGTAAATTGACACGTTAATTGACAAGTAATCGGATACGTAGACGCATAATCGGACGCATTACTTGACACGTAAGTTGACACATTAATTGACACACATGGACGCGTTTCTGGGCGCGTTTCTGGATACGTAACTGGACACGTGGTCGCTGTATGCAAGACAATGAATGACTTGAAGAACTTTGCTTCGCCCTAAGGAATAGCGATGGACATCCCCAATATCGCTGCAATGCTGGTCAAAAGACTTGACGGCCTGCAGCACGACATCCGACAGCAATGGTCCAGCCCGCAAGGTACCCACACCCGCCATTTCTTCGTAGACGACCTTCTGACAGATGACATGGCCCAAGCCATCTACGATGCTTTTCCAAAAGCAGCCGACGGTTTTTTCGATCGCAAGTCGTTCCGCGAGAAGAAAAAAACGATGACGGATCTGAGTCACTTCCCCGAGATCCTAAGCAACATCACCTACGCGATTCAGCATCCGGATGTGGTGGCCAAGGTTTCAGAACTGGTCGGCTTCGAGCGGATTACTCCCGACCCGTCACTTTACGCTGCTGGGCTGTCGATGATGTTTGAGGGGGATTTCCTCAATCCTCACATCGACAACAGCCACGACGGAACCCGCAACCTCTATCGCCGGCTCAACCTGTTGTATTACGTGACGCCGAACTGGTCACTCGAAAATGGCGGCAACTTTGAGCTGTGGGACCATCAGGTGAAGAACCAAAAGACCATTGTGTCTACGTTCAACCGTCTGGTGGTGATGGAAACGAATAAGGATTCCTGGCATTCAGTCAGTCCAGTATCCGTAAGCACGGCCCGTTGCTGCGTCTCGAATTACTATTTTTCCGAGGTCTCGCCGGACGATCACGACTACTTCCATGTGACATCTTTCAGCGGTCGTCCAGGGGAAACCGGACGTCGGTTGCTCGGAGTACTCGATAACGGTGTTCGCAACGTCGTATCCAAGGTCCTAGGTAAAGGAAGGGGTCGCACCCTGGTCAACAAAACAGAGCAGTAGCCTGTATCAGAGCGTTACTGTCTTGAGCTTCACTGACAGTACCGCTGCCTTCGTTGCATCCGCAGTAAACGCAGCCGCGTTGCCAGGCACCGGCGTCGGCCCATGGGTATGTGCAGCGAGCTGGGTGTTCATGTCCTGAACCAGATCGAGCAGGTCACACACGACCTGAAAGATGTTCACACCGCCCGATCCAACCCAGTTTTTCGGAGCCTGCAAACGCTGGCTCTTACTGGTGATGCTCTCACGCAGACCCTGAATCCGTTCGTGCATATCGCCACCCACTGTGGCGTTATGCTTCTGCCCGACCACCAGGTTTAGGTCACGACCGGTTGCCTGGTGCAGGTCGTCCACTGCCGCCAGACTCGCGGATCCGCCGGACAGCAGCTTGAGCGCGCCCAGGGCCTCGATCTTCTTAACCCCACCCACTGACTCAGTCGAATGGTCATCCACTGTTCTGGTGTGGCTCTGGAAGCTTTCAGTGTTCGTCATGGCGTCGACTTCGCGCTCGATCGCCTGGTCCTGGATCTTGCCGTCAGTCTTGCGCAGCCAGTTACCGTCCGCGTCGACGCGCTGCTGCACGGCGTCACTGTGCTGCCACACCTGGTCACCCTTGGGTACCTTCGGCAATGTCAGGCCGTGCGGCAGGATGGTTTGAATGTAGGGCTTGTGCGGCAGGCCATAAGCGAAGCACACCACCACGCTGGTGCCCTCCTCCGGAAAGGCAAAGAATCCCATCTCATCGCCGCCCACCGGCATGGGCAGCGGCACGCCGGCCAGTACCGGCAACGTCGTGTCTATCTCGCCATCTGGCCCCATCACCTGCAGGTCGACCGAGAAGCGCGGACGGAAGTCGTCACACAGTCCAGCACTGGCCGGCGCATCCGCCACGGCCACCACCTTGGCGAAGCGCGGCAAGTGATAGCCGCCGGTGAGTTCAGGGAATTGTCGTTCTACGCTGCGCTTGATTGCGTCGTCCATTTGATGGCCATCTGTGTGCCGGCCAGCGTCACGTTCGTGATGCGCTCGCCTTGGTTGATTGATACGCCTGGTCGCAGGCCTGGCAAGGCCGCGATCATTGCGCTCTGGCTGCCCTGGTAACCGTCGAAAAGGTTCACCGGCAACTGCAACGGCGATCGAGCGCCGAAGAAACTGTCAGCCCAGGCACCGACGTAGATCTCGCCGTCGCCCTGTTGCTGCCAGATAAAGTCCTTGATGCCGAACACCCGCGCCATGCTGTCCAGCGCCTGGTATCCAGCGGCCAGGTTGTAGAAAAACGGCGTCTTGACGCGTGTGTAGGCCTGATCCGGAACCCGGAAACGCAGGCCGGTCTTGCTGCCGATATCGGCCAGTACCGCGCGCAAATCTACATGGCGCAGGTTCATGGGCAACGGGTTGGCCAGCACCGCGGCTAACTCGCGGCACAGCACCACCTGCTCGATGCCGTTGGTGGCAGTGCAGCGCTCGACATAGCCAATGAAATGACGCTGTAGGACCGCTTCGTTGTAGCCGATATCGAACGTGACCAAACCTTTGACGGTGGCACCTATCTTGATCGTGAACGTGGCACGGCCCGGACTCTTGAGGTCCAGACGAACATCGTCGTTGATAAGCGGCATAGTCACGCCGCCGATCGTCAGCACCTTGTGCAGCTTCATGCTCATGGCGTGCTGCCCAGGTAGGTGTCCACTTTCTTGAGCACCGCTTCAAAGCCTGTCAGCTCTTCGGGCGTGCCCGATCCGCTGCCTGCAACACCATCACCTGGTGCTGACTGGGACGTGACGCCGTTGCCGGCGCGCCGGTTCTCGACCTTCTCCGGGTTGGATAGCTTCTCGCTCAGAGTGAACTGGACTATCCATTGGGCCAGTGTGTCGTCCTCACGGGCGCTGACCCCATCTGAGAACGTCACCTGCCGGATGCCAAAGGCCTTGGCCGTGTCATTGACGATGCGGTAGGTCTGCAGTTGGCCACCGCCTGCAGTCGCCTCGGCCAGGCGCATGATAGTGCGCAGGTTATCGAGCGACTTGTAAGGGATCGTCAGGGCTACGGTCAGCGTCTTGGGCTTGAAACCCTTGTGTGACTTATCGGTGCCCGATGTCTGACCGCCCAGCTCGTCGGCCTCGATCTTGAGGTTGGCCGTCAGCTTCATCCGGTGGCCGATGATCTGCTCGCCGTTGAGTAGCAGCGTCATAGGCCCACCAGTTCCTGGACAAAGCTCAGGCTCTCTGCAGATCCCACCAGCAGCGCGCCGGCACACAGCGGCCATTCATGGCCCGGTGCTTCGCCCTCGAGCAGTTCGCGGCGCAGCTGGCCCAAGTCACCCGGTCCCAGCATCCGGGACTGTATCGAACCGTCGTCGGCACTGTTGGTGAACTGAGCTTTCAGGTCGGCCAGCTGCTGATCGCGCTCCTGGGCCTGCGCCTTCTTTCGTGCCTGCAGATCTGCAAGGTCCGCCATCGGCGAGCTGTCGGCGGCATAGCCCTCAAGCATCGCCAGCTGACCGGCCATGGACTGGCTGGCCAGCTTGGTGATCGGGCACCGCTGCAGCGGCAACTGGCTCCAGAGCGGCATTTGCCCGGCGATCGGCATGACCCACTTTTCCACCTCCAGCTTGGCCAGGTGTTCGGCACGGCGCTCGGCGCGCACCAGGTCAGGCATAGGCAACACCACGTTGAACCGGCCCAGCGTCGCCGCGAGCTGGTCCAGACGCGTGGCGAGGAATATCAGTACCAGGGCGCTTTGCTGACCTTGCGGACGGACGGCGTCGGTGGTGTCGGTCAGCTTGTCGGCCAGCAGCTGCAGCAGGTTCGGCGCAGACAGAAAGCGCTGGTGACCACCGCTGCCCTGCCCTACACCGTACTGAAACGGCGTCACGACAATGCACGACGGGACGTTTTCAAACTGTGCGACCAACGCATCGCGTCCGGCGCTGATGGCCGACTTCGCAGCCCCTGCGATCAGACCAGGACTGGTGGTGGCGATATCGGCCAGCGTCGATACGCGCTGGCCGGTGATGACCATTTCACTCTGGATCAACTCCCGAGCGTCCGCCATCTGATCCATCCACTGAGTGGCCTGCACCGGCCATTGCAGTTTGATCGGTGCCCATTCATTCGCCATCGAGCACGACCGCTTCGATCCAGTCCGGTGTAACCGGCTGCGTGGTTTCCTTTGGGTAGCCAGACACCTGCGGCCATTCACGCACTGCCTGCCGCCAGGTCAGCAACTGGGTGAACTGCTCGGGTGTGATAGGCAGTTCACCGCCCAGATCGCGAGCATCGCGGTACTGCGATACCAAGTTGTCCGAGACTTTCAAACGCAGCTCCACCCAGAGCTTGGCCAGCAACGCCGGGTCGGCCTGGACAACGATGTCCTCGGCGTACTCGGTAGCGTGGCCACCGGCGTCCAGATAGTCGACAACAGCCTGGTAAAGCGGCGGGTTGTAGTCCTGGGTAACATGACAACGGTTGCCAGCAACGGTTATCACGAACGAGCCATCGTTTTTAGTGGCCACATCGGAGAAGGACACGCCCAAAGCCACTGGCTCTTCGGGAGCCGCGAAAATCGGCGGCAGGACCTCTTCAGGGGTTTCAAGTTTCACGTCTGTCATGCTGCGTACCTCCAGGCGAAACCGTAAATGGTGCTTCCGCCGCTGAATGAAATAACTGTCCCGCCAGCGGCCTGGCCACTTCGACCGATCACCCCGGCACCGCCCGAGTAGTAATGCATCAGCGAATAGCACCAGGTGCCGCCAGCGGGCAGTCTCACTTCAGTCGCGGTGACAGAAACCGCCAGGAAGTTGTTATTGTCGGGCCGGTAAAAGTTTTGCTCGCCCCACAAGAGGCCGAGGTCAGTGTTATCCACTTGCGCCCGAACACCTGTTCCGTTGGCTGCCCATCCCAGTCGCAACTGATTGCCTGCCTGGTTTGCACCGCCGCCCTGCTGTACGGGCGTGTAGTCGAGGCGTTTTTGCAGGTAGTGAACGGCCCCGTTCGAGGCACGTCGAAAATACGGATAATCCGGGTTGTCACTGGCAAAACCCGCTGTGGAAATTGAGTCGGCGGCGACCCTTGCGGCTACCAGCGTGTTGACCTGAGCAGCGGTGTAACAGTCAGTGATGCCGTAGCCGGCGATGGAATTGGCCTTGTTAGCTTTATCGTTGGGGTTGAACGACTGCTCAGTCCAGATTCGGCCCATATCTGTGGCGTCTACCGTCAATTTCAGACCGACGTCTGACCAACCGATAAACACCTTGTTGGTCTTCTGGCCTGCACCGCCACCCTGCTGCAAGGGCGTGTAGCCAATCTGCGGCTGTAGGTAGTAGACCTTGTCATCAGAGATGCGACGGAAGTACGGATAGTCGGTGTTGTTGCTGGCAAAACCGGCGTGAACAATGGAGTCGGCCAGTACCCGTCTGCCCACCAGGTCGTTGACCTGAGTGGTGGTGTAGGCATCGGAGATACCGTAGCCGGCCAGCGTATTAGCCTTGTTGGCCTTGTCATTGGGGTTGAATGACGTTTCCGTCCAGATCCTGCCCATGTCGGTGCCGTCAACGCTCACTTTCAGCATCGCGCCGGTCCAGCCGATGTTGATCTGATTGCCCTTCTGGTCAGGCCCACCGCCTTGCTTCACGAAACTTTTGTTCGCGTCATCCTTGCTGTACGCATCGGTGATGCCGTAGCCAGCAAGCGTTGTCGGGTTACTGCCGCTGGTGACCAGGCCTTTCAGGTTGACGGCTACTTTTGTGTACGTGCCTGCCGGCACGCCGCTATCAGCCAGCGTCAGGGTGATATTGGTATCACTCGCGCCGTCATAGGTCCCGATGCCGCTGGCTGCACCGTTGAATCGAAAGGCTCGCGGCGTAACCAGGCGCACTGCCCTGCCGACGGAGGTCGAGCCATCAACGATCGCAGCAATGGCCTGGAAGATCGCCGTGCGCACGGCATTGACCATCCTGGTGGTCGCCAGCACAGCGCTGCTGCTGTTGGCAGGATCATCGCTGATCGCGTTCGGCACATTGCTCAGCCCGACGTCTTCCTTGGTCGTGGCACGGGCGCGCAGATCTGGATAGTCACCAACCCGCGCCGCGAAGTGCCTCACCAGCTCGCTGTCGATCGCCTCGATCGGACGCAGGTCGACCAGGCTGCTGGTGCCGGTGATGTCGGCCAACGGCACCAGGTAGTGCCTGGCCGAGGCGCTGTCGGTGTAGTCGACCTTCGCTTCCTGGCCGAACACCACTTTGAACGAGGCCACGACGTCGCTCAGCTCGCGCTGCAGCACCACATCCAGCCACGCTTTGGTCGGCACTGCCGGCACGGTCACAGGCAACACAGCATCGAGCTGCAGACGAACGCCTTCGACATAAGCCACGCCCGGATTGAGCTGGTAGGCATTGCCCACCTTCTGCAGCTGCAGGCCTGCGCCGAAAAAGCATGCGCGCCCGAACATGTCCCGGTTGCTGATGCGCTCACGCTCATCGATGCCTTTCATTCGCGCGGTGTAATCGAACTGCCAGGTACTGGCGTCGATCTTGATGCCAGTCAGCTGCTGGGCACCGTCGAACACCAACAGGAAGTTGCGCGTGACGTTGTTGCCGATCTGGTCGGGCAGGATGTTCTTGCGCTTCTGTTGCACAGGCACGTAAGCGACCGACAGCAGCACGTCGTCGCTGGTCTCCATGCCGATCCAGTTCCAGTCGAAGTCACCGATATCGGTGCCCATCAGCAGGCTGTAAACCACCTGGTTAGGGTTCACGTAACCCTGCTGGGTGATGTTTGCGGTGTAGACGATCTGGGCCGCTGGCGGCTTCACGCCGGCGCGATTGACCGGGCCGCTCACATTCAGGCCGGGCACGTTGGCCAGCACGAAGCGGGCCACGGTCAGCGGCAGGTTGGCCGCTTGTTTCTGGGCGATCAGTTTTTCGCCGGCGAGGGTGATACTTGCAGCCATGAGGGCTCCTAAAGGCTGGCGACCAGCGTTTGCTGATCGTCATTGAAATCCACCAGGGCAACGGCAAGCCGCACCGGGGTGATGGTTACGAAGTCATACCGGCGGCAGGTGCGTCCGTACTGACGGATCAGCACACGCAACAGGTCGGGGTTCTCGGACAGTTGGGAATCGCTCAGGGTGAGCAACACGACGTCCCAGTCGCGCTCGGGCAGGCGTTCCTGGATCTCGACATAACCCACGCCGAGGCGCTCCAGGATGCGTTTCAAACCGGCAGTGCTGCCGGCGTCCACGGAGTTGATAAAGGCGTACTTGACCCGCAACCGGAACAGGCTTTCCGGTTCGGCGGGAAACCGCGTGACGTCACGCTGCCAAGCCCACAGCTCCAGAATCGACAGGTGGCAGGTGTCCGCGTCGAACTGCAGGTACGGCCAGCGCAGCCATTCGGTGGCCTGTTCCCACCAACGCTGGGCGGTGGCCACCAGCTTGGTCAGCTCCAGCCCTTCGAGCCAGAACGGCAGCTTGAGCTTGATCATTGCAGGACCACCGCCAGGGTGCTGATGCGCGGGATGTCCAAGGCCGAGACGATGTCGCTGTTGGCGAACCGCAACGAACTGATATCCGGAAACTGGACGTGCAGCTCTTCGGTCAGGCGGCTGAAACTGAAACGCGACTGGGGAAATGTGCGAGTCGGCGCGTAGTCACTCTGGGTGCTCTCGCGGAACGCAGCGCGGATGAACAACCCGATCTCGGCCTGCAGCGTCTGCAGCTGCAACACGGTGAGGTTGGCCACCGGCCAGACGTTGACGCTGATCGCGTGCAGGGTTTCAGGCATGGACATGGCCAGCAGATCGTCGCCGTGGCCATGGTTGCCGCCGTCGCGGATATGCGTGTTGATCTGCTCAAGGAAAGTATCGGCGGGCACGCCGGCGTCGAACAGCACGAAGGCATTGGCGCTGCCTGGTCCACGCGGTGCGCCGTGTTCAAAGTACACGCCGTCAGCGGCAACCCCAGGAAACCCGGTGATGATCGCCCGATACACCGCGTCGGTGTGCCATTGGTTGACCGCCGAAAACTGGTTGCGCACGCGCAGGCGCAACTGGTCGTCATGCTCGGAATCCGCGCCAGGCGTCTGCAGCCAGTCGGTATTGTTCACAACCTGGACAACGCCCGGTACCGACTGAGACAGCACGGCGTAATAACCAGGTGCCAGGTTGTAGCCGCTGCCGGCTCCCACGGCCTTAACCGGTACCACCAGCTGACTCTGGCCCTCTTCAAAGCTGCGCGGTTCGGTGGTCACCAACTGATAGATATGACCATTGAGGGTCGGTGACTGAACGACAGTGCCGATCGGCACTTCCAGCTCGCCACCGGTATTGGCGCGGGTAAAGAGCAGTTCACCAACGGCCACCGTCGCGGCCTTGCGCTCGATGTTCACCGCCCAGGCCAGCATGTCCAGCCACTGCGCGCCGGCAGTCTTGACGAAGAAATTCGGCAGCACCGTGCCGCTGACGAACTCCAGCAACCACAGCACCGGCTTGGTGACCAGCGCCGTGATGATCCGCCAGAACGGGCTGTACGCGCTGGTGTTGGTCAGCGTGCTGCCCTGCTCAACGGCCAGCTTTTCCCAGGCCTGTTTGAGCTGCGCCTCAGTGGTCGGAATGCCGGAGTCACCCAGCGCCTTTTTGAAGTCGACGGTCATAGGGTGATCTCCACCTGGCCGAACTTCACGGTCGTGGCGGTCACCAGGTACACACCCGGCTGGGTCTGCTCGATCTGCGCAGTGCCTGGTACCAGGCGGTCGTCATCCTCGACGAGCAGCTCCATCTGCTGAATGCAGTCACGCTGACGCAACCGGTCGCGCTCGGCCACCAGGGTGATCAGCAGGCCGCTTTCGCGGATCAGGTGCGCAATGTCCTGGGCGATCGAGGCGCGGTCATCCACCAGCAGAGGCTGGCGGGCCGGATCGAGTACCAGGTCGTTGTTCATGATCAACAGATCAACGTATTCACTCATCAGCCGCCCACCGCCATGGCCATCATGTTTTCCAGCTCCAGCGGGGTCATCTGCCTGGAGGTATTGATGTTCACTGTCTCGACGTGGGTGCCGGGGCGCTGGTTGGGGTTCATGGCGTTGCTCTGGTTCTGGAAGCTTTGCATCAGTCCTCCTTTCGGGACGGCCTGCGGTTTGGTGGGACTGATCGACGTATTGGCGTTGATCGCCTTGCGGGCCTCGATACCCTTGTCCGATTTGGCGGGCAGCTCGATGACCTTCTCGACGCGCTCTGGCAGCGCCGTTTTGGCCGGCATAGAAAACGCCAGGTCAGCCGACGCTGGCGGCAGCATGATCGGCTCGGCTTGCTTGATCTGCGGGGCAGGCATCTGCAGCGGCTTGAAGGGCAGCACGTTGGGTTGCGGCAGTCTGATGGGCTGCGCCGGTTGGACCTGAACTACAGGCGCTGGAACCTGCGCACGCGCAGACTGGGCGACGGCAGCCGGCACCAGGGCCAGCGGCTTAGGCGTCTGGGTAGCCGGAGTTTGTGCAGCCGAGGCGACTTTGGCCCCCGGTGTGGTGCCCGCCGGCGGTGTGGTCACCACTGCCGGCAGTTGTGGACCCGGTACAGGTGCGCCCACCTGACCAGGCAGATCGGGCACCTTCGGCGGCTCGGGCAGATCGCCAAACGTGGTTTCGATGTTGACGCCGGGAATCTTGTTGGCCATCTCGATCAGGCCATTGATTGCGCCCTTGACCGTGGACAGGATGCTGTCCCAGGCCTTTTTCGCGATACCCGACCAGCCACCCATCGAGTCGAACCAGCTGGACAGCTTGGCCATCTGATCGCTGATCCACTGGAACGCGGTGGTGTTCATCAGTGCGGCGCACAGATCGTCCCAGTACACGACCGCCGCAACCACGGCAGCGACCAACAGGACAATGCCGGCCACGATCAGCAGCACCGGGTTGGCCAGCATGGCGGCGTTGACCAGCCAGATCGCGCCCTGCCACAGCAACATGCCGACGCGCACGATCGCCATCCAGGTGTACAGCCCGATCAGGCCGACCACGAAAGCCGCAACCATGACCGTGTGGAACAGGAACATGGCGATCGATTTGAAGCCCTGCCAGGTGAGCAGCTTCCACACGGTGAGCATGCCCAGCCAGACCATTTTGCTGACCCCGACTACCAGGGTCAGCAGCGACATCGCGGCGATGAAGCCAAAGACCACCAGTGTGGTGATACCGATGATGCGGGTGATGTTCGGGAACAGCTGCGTCCAGCGGGTCAAGGTCTTGGCAATGCCCACCAGGCGATCCATCAGCGGGGTCAGCGTCGGAATCAGGGACTGGCCGAAGGCGATGCGCAACGCTTCGACGGCTTTGCCAAACTGCTCCCAGGGGTCGACCATGGCCTTGGCCATCTTCTCGGCGTTCTCCAGGCCCCGGACCTTGCCCAGTTCGGCAATGCCGTTGCGCAGGCGATCGGTGTCCTTGGCCAGCGCGCCGATCACCTGGGCACCTTCACCGCCGAACACTTCCATCAGCTTGGTGCCGGCAGCCGCGCTGGTCAGGTCGCCGTACTTGCCCTGCAGCTTGTCCATGATCTGCAGCATGGGCAGTGCATTGCCGGCGGCGTCCGTGAAGCTCAGGCCAGTTTTCTCGGCAGCCGCGCTGAGGTTTTCGAAAAACGCCTTGTAGCGCCCGCCCGCGTCGCCGCCTTCCATGGTGCTGGACAGCGTACCGACCACCGCCATTTGTTCGGCAAAGCTGACACCGGCCTGGGTGGCGATCGCCCCTACTTCCTTGAAGGCGTCTTTCAACTGGGCACCATCGGTGCGGAACAGCTTCACCGCCAGCGCGGTCTGGCCGGTCAGCTGCTGCGCCCATTCCACCCGGCCCATCTTGTCTGCCTGGGACTTGAACAGGTTGTACATGGTGCCCAGGTACGCGCCAGTGGTTTCGGCGTCGGACTTGGTGACCTTGGCCAACAGGTTGCTGGCACTGGTGATGGTGGCCAGCTGGCCGCCGACCAGGCCCTTGATCGCGCCATCGATGACGCGTGACGACGCCACGAACTCGGCGGCGCCGGTGGCGTAGGTGATCGAGAATTCGAGGGCAGTCCGGTTCAAGGAGGCCAGCGCGTCTTCGGTTGTGCCCAGGGCGCGCATGTCACCCAGCGCCCGGTTCACTTCCAGCGCTGGTTCAAGCGATTCGGTGATGGCCTTGCCCGCCCCTACCATGCCGGCCAGGCCTGCACCCATCTGAATGATGTTCTGCTGGCTCTTGGCGGCAAGGTCACTAAAGCTGGTTTTCACCTTGCCCAACGGGGCACTGACCTTGTCGGTCAGTTTCAGGATGAAAGCCAGGCGGGCGGAACGGTCAGCCATCAGGGTTATCCGTTAAAGGCAGTGGAAATGCCGTTGGCGACGGCAATTTCCATGCGCCTCCAGTGTTCGTCTTCAAGCCACTTGGCGGTGCCCATGCTTTCAATGGTGGGCTCAGCACCAGGTAGCCAACGTTGGGTCAGGGCCAGCAACTGGCCCAGCCCGTCCTGGGTCAGGCCTTCGGCATGTTCGAGGGCTTTTTTACGATCACTTCAACGTCCGGCGAATACTCTTCAAGCAACGCACCGGCCAGAGTCATGGTGGTGATCGGGTTTTCCAGCAACGCCTTCAGTGCGGCCTTGTCTTCGTCCTTGACGGTGCCCATCAGCAGGTTGTGGGCCGGCGCGACCTTGTTGGCCTGGGTCGTGGCGTTGAAGTACTTGGTGATCACCTGCGGTGTCAGGTTGAACGTGAATTCCTTGTCGCCACGTTCCAGGGTGATGCTGCGGTTTACTTCGCTCATGTCGGTGTTTCCGTAAGGTTGAGTTGCAAAGGGTCAGGGTTGTGCCGGCGTGCGTTGCACGACCTGGCGGATGTAGTCCTGCAGGCCGAGGATCATTTGCCGGCTGAGGGCAAGCTCGTCTCTGAGGGTGAAATAATCCGATCGAGCGTCTGTTGCGAGTTCGGCGCTGCCTGCATCAGCCAGGCCGGTGGTGCCGGCGGTACCGGGCATTGCGGGGCAGAAAGCTTTGATGCGCAGCCGGTAACTGCCATCAGCAACAGCAAGCTGCAGAGTGTTGATTTGAGCGCGGGCACGATTCAGTTCCTCGGTGTGGTGGGTATCGAGCTGGTCCCGCGCTGCGAGCTGTTCGCCGGCCAGACGCGTCGCCTCTCGCGCGGTGTGCAGTTCTGCAGTGGCGTCGACCAGCTCAGCGCGGGCAGCGACGAGCTGGTTGCCCTGGTACTCAAAAGCGCACCAGGCCAGCAGACCGACCACCAGCAAAAACAGGGCAAGGCGCAGCGGGCTGATGGTCATTGCAGGCACAGCCTCATTTCAGCCAGCCGGCGGTTGTGCAGGCCACGAACGAAGGTCTTACGGCCATCGGCACCGGTCACATAGGCCCACACCGGCGTCGTGCCGTCGGAAGCCCAGGCCAACGCTTTGCAGCCCTCGGCAATGCGGCCAGCATTGATCAGGCCCACCGCACGGCTCGCGCACGTCGTCGGCACGCCGAAGTTGTGGCCATGGCTGCTCAAGGCGTCGAACGTGTTCTGCCCGATCGCCTGGTTGGTCAGGCAGTCGGCCAGGCTCAACTGCCCCTTGGCGATGACCAGGCCTTCCACCTCGGCGCAGCGCGCATCCGACCAATATTCACCGACCACCACTGGATCCGGGCTGGTGTGCTTGGTGATGCCCTTGCAGACCGTGGGCAAACCACTGGCCAGCTTGTCGGCATACACCACGTTCTGGCCGTTGCCTTCCCAGGTGCCCAGGAAGGCGGTCA
Source organism: Pseudomonas graminis (assembly GCF_002093745.1). Taxonomy (GTDB): domain Bacteria; phylum Pseudomonadota; class Gammaproteobacteria; order Pseudomonadales; family Pseudomonadaceae; genus Aquipseudomonas. The sequence goes on along the minus strand of NZ_MTSB01000012.1, from coordinate 146,075 downwards.
ACGTGCCGCTGCAGAGCAGCAGGATGCCGGCGGTGATCTTGACCCGCAGGCTCATACCTTGGTCTCCCACTCACGCAGCATCTGGCGGTACTTGGGGATCAGCAGCAGGATCTGCAGCACCATGTAGAACGCGGTCAGCATGTAGGCCACTGTCGACCAGTCGACGGCACCGGTTGCGCCCGTGGCGGCAACGCCAATGGCGGGCGATGCCTTTACCAGGGCAATGGCTGTGTCCTGAGCAACTTGATTTGTGCTCATCAGCGAAGTCCTTTTTCGGTCAGGGTTTGGCAAGGCACGCAGCGGGTCATGCCGCCTAACGCCTGGCGCGCCGGTGGGATCTCCTTGCCGCAGTCCTGGCAATGGGTGAGGCTCGGCCCGCTCGCTCGCGGCTTGGCCAACTGGGCCGCAATGGCCTGGTCGCGTTGACGCTGCTCCAGAGCCTGCGCACGATCGAACGGGCAGACCATTACGTCAGGCCCTCGATCTCAGCAGCAGCCAGGTACGGCACGCCGTTGATCTTGATGAAGTCCGCACTGGTGACGTCGAACGGCACCTTGTGGGTGTTCTTCGCGCCGCCTTTGGGATCGATGCTCAGCAGGCTGGACACGCGAACCTTGCAGCCGAACGCCTCGATGCGCAGTTCCTCTTCGCCGGCCTTGGCGAAGAACACGATGTCGAACGGCTCCAGCTCGCGGAAACTGCCGGCAGTCTTGGCCTGCTCGATGAGCAGATTGAAGTTGGTGGTGTCCAGCTCCAGTTCGCCGGCTGCAGCGACATCGCCGTCGACGTGCCCGTTGGGCACGCCCTTGGTCTGGGCCACGGTGCTGTTATCCGTGATGTCGATGGTGCCGGCCTCGACGTGAACGAGCAGATCGCCCAGGTTCACGTCGAAGTTCTTACCGCCAATTTTTGCGGCCATGGGTTACTCCGAATCCGTAACGGAAAGGTCCAGCGCGATGTTCGCGGTCAGGTCTTTCGGGCAGTTGAGGGGGCGCAGCTTGAGGTAGGCCACGACAGAGGTTTTGCTCGTCCAGGTCAGCACGATGTCGCCGTCCTTGGGCTGCTCGATCTCGCCTGGAAACACCTGGCCGGCGAATTTGGTGGACTTGGCCATCGCGCGCAGGGGGGCCATCAGCTTGGAAGTAGTGGTCGCCATGCTGTTAGCCGAGCTGTTCAGGGTCCGATCGCCTACGTAGCGGATCAGCAGAGCGCGCACGCGGCGGGCTGCCTTGTCGACGACACGCAGGTTCTCGATCACCTGGAAGTCACTGCCAGGGGTGTCCAGCATGTTGCCGTCGCCCCAATAGGTGCCCGGATAGTCCGGGTACGTCTGCGGCACAGAAAGACGCGCTGCGTCGAGCTGCGAAAGCACCGCGGTGCTCAGCGGGATGCCGTCCATGTCTTTGGGTTCAGCGCCCAGGCCCAGGACCGCGCCGGTAGCCACGCGCATCGGCGTGTCGGCAATGCTCACTGCGGCATTGGCCAGTCGACCGGCCAGCACGCCCAGGTTATTGCCGTGCAGCTGCGGTACCGGCAGAACCCGAGGCGCAGCCAGGCCGTCGACGATGGCTTTCTGCTCGACAACGTAAGCGCTCCAGCTCAACTGCGGAGCAATGCCGGCAGTGGCGGCTATCACGAAGACACGGCGGCCCAGCTTGTTGCTCAGGTCGTTGGCTGCAACGTGCATCGCTGACAGCTCGGCCTGAGTGGTTACCGGGTTGACGATCACCACCGCTTCGAAGGAATAACTGCGGGTCGCGCTCTCAAGCGCCTGTTGCCAGGTGGTTTCGCCTGCGATCGGAGCGGCGATGCAGGCCCAGCGATCGCCGCCGTTGCTGCGCGCCGCCAGGATCTGGGTTTTCAGGTCGCTGTCCGCAACGCCCAGCTGGACGTCCAGATCACTTTGGGTGTCCAACGGGACCAGCTTGCCGACGTTCTTGGCAGCGGGACCGATAAACAGGAAATAGCGTTCGATCTCGCTCACGGCACCCTGGCCGAGGTTGAGATTGTTAACGCTGACTTTGCCGAGTGCCATAAAGCGGTGCCTCGTTAGCGGGGTGAATTAAGGATTTGTTGCAGCACCAGGTTCACCAGTTGGCTGGTTTCGCTGTCGCTGGCACCGAGGAACTGACGCGCAGGCAGCTGGATGTTCCAGCTTTGCGCACCGGTGGATTCGGCTCGTTCGTCGTCCAGGACGCGGATCAGCAATCCCGCTCTGGCGTAGTTCAGGTGTTGCTGGATCCACGCCACGGATGGGCGAGTCAGCGTCTTTTTGCCTTCCTGACGGGTCTTGAAACCCAGACGGCGCAGGGTCTTGGCCTGCTTTTCGGTAGCGGCGGTGCCCGGCGGAACCTTGTTCCACTGGCGCATCTGCGCGGCGGTGCGCCGTTCGGACACGCCGTTGTGCTGCTGCGAGGCAACCCAGCGGGTCAGCGTGTTGCGCCAGCCCAGTTCGGCTTCAGTACCGGTCAGGCGAGTGACATCGAGCAGCTTGCCCAGGCCGGTTTCCATCTTCTTCTTGCCCTTGGACGTGTCCTTGCGGGCAGCAAACGGGGTTCCATTCAGGTTCTGCTGGTTGCGGATCCGCTGCCGACTCAGACTGCGCACGCGCTTGGCCACGTTGTTCAACAGACGTCTGCGCTTGGGCGTCGGAAGCTCCATCAAAGCCAGCAGGTCTTGGGCTTCGAGCATGCCGCGAATGTCCAGATCAAAGGCCATGACCGGTCACCTCGCCGCTCTCAGCCACCCACAGTTCGAACGGCACGAACGACCAGGTATTGCCGAACGCCTCGATCTCGCCGGCAGGATCCTCGGCCAGGTACTGCGCCTCGGTGAACTGCAGCTTGATGTCGACGTCGGCCAGGTCGTTGTCGAGCATGACCACATCGAACACCACGTTCGGCAGACCGTCTCGGTCCTGGTCGTGGGTTTCCAGCCAGCTGCCTACCAAGGCAAACAGGCGCGCAGGGTGATCCGCGAACCGCTCGATCGAGATGGTCGCGCCGTAATTCATGTCACCCATGTGCATGCCTTGGGTGTCAGGTTTCCAGATCAGCTCCACCTGCACCTGGTCGGTCCAGCTGTCGAGCTGCTCAGGGGCGACCAATTGGCGCTCGAGCAGGTAGGCGGTCAACGCCTTGAGCTTGATCACAGCAGCGCCGCCGTGATGCGGCCACGGCCCTGCAGCGACCGCACAGCAGCCTGGCTGAAAGCGAGGAAGGTTTCGGACCGCTCTGGCAATTCCTTGCCCACGTTTTCGGCGCTTTCGCGGCGATTGACCGTGGCGAACTGAGTCAGCAGGCTGGCTTTGGCGCGGCTGTAGACGGCGCGCTTATAGGTCGCCGCTTGAAAGGTGCGCTCTGGCAGGACGGTGGTGTCTGCGGATTCAACGTTGGACACGCCAGCGCCCTGCCAGCGCGCTTTTAACTTGGCCAGGTCGGTATTGACCTCGACCATGGCCATGTTCAGATCGGCGGCCAGCATCTCTACCAGGTACTCCGCCGGCAGGCGGTAACCCTTCTGAAACTCGGTCACAGAGAGATCAGGCCAGAAGCCGTCGTTCTCGATCGCTTGTTCCACAAAGGTGGTGGGTTTCCCGGAAAAGCTCATTGCTGGCCGCTCAAATAGGGGCGGGAAAACTGCTTCAGTGGGTCAGGGCCATAAATGGTTGGCTCACATCCACAGTTTCTCGCCGGGGGGGTAGTCGGTTATTCGGTGCCGTTGCCGGCGTTTTCTTTGGCTTGCGCCTTGGCCAGCGCCTTGCGGCAGTCAGACAGGCGTGTCCCTACGCCGATGCTTTCGTAAAGCTGTTCGGCTCGTTCGAAGTGGTGAATAGCGACAGGCCAGTCCTTGCGATGCAGCGCGACCATCCCCAGCAACTTGTGGTAACGAGCCGGAATGCGCTCATACAGCTGCCATTCGCCATCCACGCGGGGCAGCAAGTTGGAGACGTAAGGTTCAGGGCTGCGCCTGGCCTTGAACTCAGCCTCAGCCCAGTCGATCACCTCGTCTGCAACAAAGGTCGGAATGTCACGGTTGAAGCGCTCAGGCATTGCCTGGCCCTGGGACATAGCGAAGTCGGCCAGCTCCAGGCCCTGGGTGAACTGCTCGGTGTCGAACAGCCAGATCAGGACGTACACCAGCACCGAGTTCTGGAAATTCAATTCCGAATCGCGGTACCGCTGTACGTAATCCAGGTACTTGGGCAGCAGCTCGTCACGCTTGAGCAACTGGCGCTGCTCGCGGCTGTTGATCGCGCTGATGCGCTCCAAATCAACCGCCAAGGCGTCTTCCATCAGCTTCAAATGCTTGCGTGCATTGGCAGGACTGGACAGCGCGGTGTCAGCCGAATAAGCCATCTGCGCACCGGCGACCGCAGCCGCTGGGCCTTCTGCGATCAAGCGGCGTTTGTGCGCCAGTGCCAGGCTCATGCTTTCACCAATTCGACGTTTTCAGTCATGGCGAACTTTTCCAGCTGCTCGATCACATAGCCTTCGTTACGGCTGTTGTAATCCTCGACGCGGGAGCGCTTCGGGTTATCAACGGTCTGCTTGCGCCAGCTGGAGTCCTGGAAGTAGATCGACAGATTGTCGAAGCTGGTGACCACCACGGTGTTGACCGGGAAGAACGGCACGCTGAAGCTCGGTAGACCGCCGTAGGTCGCGATAACCTGAGCGTCTTCGATGCGTTCTTTCTCCGTTGGCAGGTCGCCTTGCTTGGCATAAAGCTTGGCTTTGTCAGCGGCCAGCAGGTCACTGCCGATGATTGCGATCAGGTCGCCGCCATCACGAACGCGCTCGTCGACCATCTGTTTGGTGTCATGCACCAGGGCGTCGAGGTTGGCATAGTCGCCGCCTTCGCCCAGCGTCACCTTTCCAGCGACCTTGCCTTCCTTGAGAACCTGCTCCGGGATCTGCTCGCGAGCGATCTGCAACCAGCCCTTGTTCACGTCCTGCAGCATCGGGAATTCAGTGAGATTGGTCTGCGCAGCCGCTTTGAGGCCGTGGAAGCCGATCATCAGACGGTCGAGTGCGATCTGCTTCTGCACAGCGGCAGAGTAGCGCTGCTGGAAGTCCGGAAACTTGGCCCAGGCGTCGATCTTGGCGTAAGGCAGGCTGACGTCGGATTCGGTGGAAAACAGCTCATAGCTGCTGTCATCCAGCGCCGAAGCATCCTTGGCTTCACGATCGGTGGTCTTGGTGTTGGTACGACCGGTCACAGGACCCGACACGCCCAGGAACACCTTTTGACCCTTGATCTCGGTCACGCCGATGACGTTGATGCGCTGCAGGAAATCGGACTTGTGGGTGATCGCCTCGTTGAGTTCCTGGGCAATCGTGGGCTCGACGCTGAACGTCTTGCTGGCCAGCTCGACGCCGTAAGACTCAGCCAGGGAAACCTGCAGGGCCGCGAACATCTTCGCGCCGTATGCGCTCAGTGACTGGGCCATGTCAGAGTACCCGCTTCGGTTTAGGGTCAGCGGCACCAGTGGTGCGTGAAAGGTGGCGGCCTTCCGGCTTGTCCAGCAACGCGCTGAATTGCGCCTGCAGCTTGTTCATGCCGGCCAGCACTGCGGCGTTGGACGAGCCCTTGCGGCTCAATTGCTTTTCGTCTTCGGCGGTGGCCACGATGTCATCGACCGCCGTCTGTACGTCGTCGATTGGGGCCTGGTCGGGTGCCGGCGGTGCCTCTGCGAAACTGTCAATCAGCGCCTGAATGCCGGCAGTGACGATCAGTTGCTGTTCGATCAAGGCCTGCAGCGCTTTGGCTGTAGCTTCATCCATTGGGGGTTTGCTCTCGGTAGGGGTTTGCGGAGTGGTTTCGGCTGGCACCTCTTCAATGCCAAAGCGCTTGAACAGGCCGGCGAACATGCTGAACAGCTTGGCCACCTCGCCTTGCGGTTCGTCTTCACCAATCGAACCCAGCGGGACGGCAGCCGCGTAATGCACGCGCTTTCCGGGGTTGCCGGGGTTGCGGGAGAAGTAGAGTTCTTGAGTGCCCAGGCTCGCCGGCTCGTCGGTGACAGCCAGGCCGGTCAGGTACGCCCTGCCGGTGCCAGCGAAGTCGGGCATGATCTCGATGCTGGTGAAGAGCTTTTCGCCTTGGTCGTTGAGCCACAGCAGCTTTTGGTTGGGCTTCAACTGCGCTTCCAGCGCGACTTGGCCGGGGGCCAGCCCCTCGACGTCCTCGATCAGGCGCACGGCAAACACGGTGCCGTAGGAGCCTGGCCAGCGGTCATGTTCGGACCAGATGGTGGCCGTGTAAGTAGTAGTGCTGTACGTCTCGGCGATGTCGCGCAGTTCCTGGGGCGTGATGACGCGACCATCTACGGTAGGACCGCTGGTGGCGACGCGTTTCCAGAAGCTGACAAGGGAACGGGGCATGGGAAGAACTGCGCTCATCGGTAAGTTGAGGCCCCAAGATAGGGAGCCGCAACGCCTCCAACAAACGGTTTACTTTCGCGCTTCTCCTATATTTGATTTATAGGAGAAACACGGATTTTAACTGCACGTTTTCCGCGTTTTCGCCGCATAGACTGCGGCCCATGTACTACTCAACCGAAGTCAAAGAAGCCGCCAAACGCCTGTTTCTACGCCGTCACAAGGCCAAGGAAATTCAGGCGCAGTTGAACCTGCCCAACATCCGGATCGTGTACCACTGGATCCGCGTTGGTGGCTGGGAAGACATGCTGACGGATGAAGAACCGCTGACCGCCGTCAGCCGGCGTATCACCTTGCTTCTGGAGAAAGCCGACTCGCTGACCAAGGGCGAGCTGGACGAACTGGACCGGTTGACGACCGTTCGCGAACGCTTGGTTAAGCAGTGTGTAAAGCCGGTGGTTACGCCGGTTCGTGATGACCAGGGCGACGATGGCCATCGCCGCGATGATCAACGCGGTGAGCGTCGGGAGCGTGGCAAGCGCGACGGCAAGAAGCGGGAAAAGAAGGTCAAGAACGACGTCAGCGAGCTACGCGAAGTGGACTTTCTCGACAAGTTCATCAGCAAAATGTACGGCTACCAGAAAGAGCTGTTCGCCGCGAAACAGAACCCGCTGACCGCCAGGATCCGGAACATCCTCAAAAGCCGCCAAGTGGGCCTGACCTACTACTTCGCCGGCGAAGCCTTCATGGACGCGGTGCTGACCGGCGATAACCAGGTGTTCCTGTCGGCCAGCCGCGCCCAGTCCGAGATTTTCCGCAGCTACATCATCGCCTTTGCCCAGGCGTGGTTTGGCCTGGAGCTGACCGGCAACCCGATCGTACTCAGCAAGGACGGCAAGCCCTGGGCAGAGCTGCGCTTTCTCAGTACTAACAGCAGCACTGCCCAGGGTCACCATGGCCATGTGTACGTTGATGAATATTTCTGGATCCGCGACTTCGAGAAACTGAACACCGTGGCCAGCGCCATGGCGACCCACAAGAAGTGGCGCAAAACCTATTTCTCCACGCCCAGCGCCGTGTCGCACCAGGCCTATCCGTTTTGGCAAGGCGAGAAGTTCCGCAACAGCAAGCGCAAGAACGCCAAGGAGCCATGGCCGAGCGATAAGCAGATCTCTGCCGGCGCGCTGTGTCCGGACGGTCAGTGGCGCAAGGTGATCACCATCCTGGACGCCATCGCCGGCGGCTGCGATCTGTTCGACCTCGAGCAGCTGCAGCTGGAGTACGACGACGACAAGTTCCAGCAGCTGTTCATGTGCAAATTCATCGACAGCAGCCAGAGCGCGTTTTCCCTGGCAGATCTGGAACGCTGCTATTCGGACCTGTCTTTGTGGGCCGACTTCGACCCGGACGATCCGCGCCCGTATGGCAACAGCCCGGTCTGGATCGGTTACGACCCGAGCCGGACACGCGACGACGCGACGTGCGTGGTCATCGCACCGCCGCTGGAGAATGGCGGCAAGTTCCGGATCCTGGAGAAGCACAGCTGGCGTGGTCAGTCATTCAAGTACCAGGCCGAGCAGGTCAAGAAGCTGACCGAGCGCTTCAACGTTCAGCACATCGGGATCGACACGACCGGCATCGGCTACGGCGTCTTCGACCTGGTGCGCGACTTCTACCCGCGTGCGACCTCGATCCACTACAGCCTGGAAACCAAGAACCTATTGGTACTCAAGGCGCAGGACACCATCCAGGGCAGCCGCATCGAATGGGACGCCGGCTGGAACGATATCGCCCAGGCCTTCCTGACAATCAAGCGCGGCACAACCGCCAGCGGCCAGGTGACCTACAGCGCGTCGCGAACCGACGCGACCGGTCACGCGGACGTGGCCTGGGCGGTCATGCACGCCCTGCAGTACGAACCCCTCAACACGGACAAAAAGCGGCGCAGTCGCTACGCACTCACTGGATCAACTTCCCATGGCAAAACCCAAAACCCTGCAGCAGGAAAAACCGGCGCAACGGCCCATGCGTGCATTCACATTCGGTGCGCCGGAATCCGTGCTGACCGACAACATCGCGCAGTACCTCGGCGTGTTCGCCAGCGACGACGGTCGTATCTTCACGCCGCCAGTCTCACGCAGGGGGCTGGCCAAGCTGCTCAAGGCCAACGCACACCACGGCGCGATACCAGGGTTCAAACGCAATCTGCTGCTGCGTGAGTTCATCCCTTCAGCCGGCCTGTCAGTGGCCGATATGAGTCGGGCTGCGCTGGACTTCATGGTGTTTGGCGAAGCGTACTTCTACCGGGTACCCAATATGCTCGGCCAGATCCTGGAGCTGCGACACCTGCCTGCCATCAACATGCGGGTGAAGGTCGACGGTGGGTTCGTCCAGTTGGAACAGAACGGTAAGGAAACCGAGTTCGACGCCGACGAGATCGAGCACGTCCTCAACTACGACGTAGAGCAGAACATTTATGGCGTGCCTGAGTACCTGGGCGGTCTGCAGGCGCTGCTGCTCAACGAAGCCGCGACGCTGTTTCGCCGGCGCTACTACAGCAACGGCGCGCACGCGGGATACATCTTCTACACCAACGACCCGAACCTGACCGAGGAGGACGAAGAGGAGTTGCGTGCCCAGATCACGGCCAGCAAAGGCGTGGGCAACTTCCGATCGATGTTCGTCAACATTCCAGGCGGTTCCGAGAAGGCCATTCAGATCATCCCGGTGGGTGACTTCCAGGCCAAGGACGAACTGGAGAAGGTGAAGAACATCACGCGCAATGACGTGATCGCGGCCTGGCGCATGAACCCGGCGCTGGCCGGAATCATCCCGGAGAACAGTGGCGGATTCGGTGACATCGAGAAGATCGATCGCGTTTACACCAGCAACGAGATCAGGCCGATCTGTCAGCTGTTTGACCAGGCCAATGAGACGCTGCGGGAAGACAGGCGATTTGCCTGGAAAGCGGTCCCGGCGTCAGCGGAAACCACTGTATAAATGAACAACAAATCGAGTAAGCAAATCAAAAACATGGCAAAATGACGCCATAGTTTATTACCTTGGGAGAGGGACTTATGAGGATCAAATGCACATCGTGCGGTCACAAGGGCCGGATCGGCTCAAGAGAGGAAGTGACGTGCCAATATGTGAAGTTGTATTGCCAATGCTTGGACGCAACTTGCGGCCATACTTGGGTCGCAAATCTTGTGTATTCACATACGCTGAGGGAATCTGCTCGTAAAGTAGGGACGCTGGAATCAGCATTGTTCGATCGACTGCGGGACATGCCTGTCGAGCGTCAGCAGGAAATTCTCGCCAGCTTGGACAGAACTGCGTCTGTGTAACCGCACTCCCTCGCCTACCCAAGGCTACCCTCGCAATAACATCCGCCGCCATGCCTGCTCCGCAGGCATATAAGCCGCCAACACAATCCCCCTTGACTGAAAAAAATCCGGCGCGGCGGAACCCGCGCAGCGGCCGGTTGTCCGACAAAACCTTACCCAGAACTCTGAAGAGCACCCAAGCGTTCAGCCCGCGTGCGCCTCTCTCGATATTTCGATGTCGCCTCGGCGCGCCCAATTACCGATCTTGGTCCGGTGGACCTTCGGCACCTTGTGCCGAAGTGCCAGCGATGGGTGCAGGGCACTGCCCTGCCGCTAGGCGGGCGCGTAGCCCGCGATCCTCTGGAAAGCTGAGCGCAGCGAGCTGAGCCCTTGGGCGAAGGCATAATAATGTACCCAACACGCGATACCCCAAACGACTCCGGAAGCCTCTTTCTTTACCCAACGGGGGTGCTGTAGGGGGTTTAAAATTCCATTTAATTCAAATGCTTCCTGGGCCAGGGCGAATTCCGCCGGCGCAGCCGAAAAATGGCGACAGAAAACGGACGCAAACGTGGCGTTCTGCCGGTACGTTAAAGGGAAGTCAGGTTGGGAGATGGAGTTTTTCAGACACCAGGCGTGACCTGGCCTCGCATGGGGCGCGATATGTGCGGGGGTTATGTGTCTTTCTTGACCTGGACACTTCGCAGCAGGCGGGCTAAGGCGTCGTCAGGGCCTTCAGACCCGCCGCCAGGCGTTAATGGCGGTCGGTGCTGGCTGTTCGAGCTAGGGGCAGCCTGAGCGTCTGGAGACGCCTTGCGCGCCTCACTCTGCTGCCAATTACGCCTCGACGTTTCCCGCCGTAGGGTCTCAATAGACGCTTTTTCCTGTCGGACCGCACGAAGGGCACCAACCTCGCGTAACTGGCGCTCACGCTTCTTGATCGCTGCCTTCTTGGCCTTGTGCCAAAGGTACCGGCAGCCGAGTTCACTGAAGAACTTTTCAGTAAACCGGATCAGGCATCGAGTACGAACCAGGTTCAAGCCTGCGTTATCTTTCTCATCGAGCCGAACCTTCTCGATCCGTCGGTAGACGAGGCCTGCGATCTCAAGCCCACGGATAAGCCGGTTAAGTGACGCTGGCGAAATATCACTGTCCTCGGCAACACCGCACTGGGTGTTGAGAAAGAACTGTCCGCGCTCTACGTCGAGCCAACCCAATACACCTGTTGCAAGGTCCAGGCGCAACAACAATTGTTCAGCGACCTTAGAAAGCGCAACAAAGGGCTCTGAACGCGTGCGACGGCTACCATGGATCGTGTCGAGGCTCCGCAGGTACTTCCCACGCAGATCTGGGATCTGGCTGAGCCTGGAGAACGCCATGCGCACAAGAGGAATTTTCAGCTGATCAGCCGTTAGATTCCGCCTTTCTCGGAAACGAGGGGGACGCACTGGCGCATGGAGTGCGGCGTGAGGGTCTTTTTTGTCGCGAGGCGTGGCAGTAGGCCGGCCCTTTCCGGGGCCGGCCTTTAGATTACGTGAGTGGATGTCCTTATCGAGAACTGTCACAGACGCTAATTCACCTGATGAAGCAAGGTGACGCCTGGACGGTCGTCAATAACTGTCTGAGCACGAGAACGCAGCTCACTGCAACGAGCCTCTACAGCTCGCAGCCGGTCGACAAACTCAGGTAGTTTTTCGAGGTCATCGATGTCAATCCGACCGTCCTCGAGGATCTCGCTGCCGAGTTGCACTGTTGCCCCCAGGCGAGCCACCAATTGCCCGAATACACCGACAGGATTGCCATCACCGTTCAGTTCACGCGCCCCCGTAAGACCATGTCGGCTGGCCAGCTCGTTGATGCATCGCTCTTGATGATCAGCGTCCAGAGAAAGAACCCATGATTCTTCAATCCAGCTCGGAAGATCGACCTCTCCGCTCAACCAACGGCCTACCCTACGCAGCCAGGCTCCGGAGGCTTTCAAGAAAGCGACGGTGTCGTTGCCCTGGGCGAGCAAGGTGAAGTCGGGAACATCCTTCCCCACTGCTTTATCTGGGACCAGGCAATGCAGTTGCACGCTCAAGGACTGCGCGAAGTCGTCCTGGCTAAAACCGGTACGCGCAATCATGTCTGCGGCGTGGGCCACCAGAACCTGATCACGCGAGACCAATGACTGTCCGGAGTTGGACATAGTCATACGAGCCTGCCGGCTTTAGCCTGCATCACGGTCACTGCTTTGTGATGCGGGAACGGGCGCTGCTCGTGCGCGGAGTACGAACCGTCATCGTGGACTGTGACCATGATCTTACGGCCCAAACGAATCGCTTTATGCACTGCTGCAGGGCTGATACCGAATGCTTCAGCAACCGATGCCTGACCGATCTGGGCGACTAGATCGGGCAATGGGATTTGATTCATGGCAGAACTCTCTGACTGGACGCCCAAATGTTAACCGCAGGTAATCCAATAGACAAGATAAAAGTAACCTCAGGTATCCTAAATGTCAGCAATGACGAACCCGCAGGTAATCTTTTTCGATTAACCTCCGGTTTATCATTGCGCCCTATGACCAAGAAGCCCCCACTCCCCCCTAAGCTCCTCGCCGAATGCCAAGCGGCCAACGAGCTGTACCTGTCGAAGAAAAACGAGCTGAAGCTCAATAAGAGGAAGATTGCCGACGAGATCGGAGTCAGTCCCGCTGCAGTCGCGCACTACCTCAGCGGCGTCAATGCACTGAACGTAAAATTTGCATCTGCACTTGCCAGGCTTTTGGGAGAGCCGGTTGATCGATTTAGTCCGCGACTGGCCGCTGAGATTGCAGATCTGGCGGCTACCACGGATCACAGCAACGTGACCCCGATGGTGCAGCCTCGGAGAGAGGCTAGGGAGTACCCATTAATCACGTGGGTGGACGCAGGCGCTGGCATCGAATCGGCAGGTTCGTATCCCTTAGGGATATCTGATGAGTGGCTTAGCTCAACCGAGAACGCGGGGCCAAGTGGATACTGGTTGCGCGTTAAGGGAAAGTCGATGACATCGGATACCCCTCCCACATTCCCGGAAGGCACGCCCATTCTGGTCAGACCTGAGGGTTTCGATATCATCAGCGGAAAGTTCTACGTAGCCCGGCACACAGTTACCGGCGAAACGACCTTCAAGCAGTACATCTTGGACGCCGGGGTCGGTTACCTGGTGCCGCTGAACCAGGCTTACCAGACCGTGCAGGTAGAGGGTGACTGGGAGATCATTGGCAGAGCGATAGATGCCAAGGTAACGGGCATGTAGGTTCCGGATACCGCATCCTCTTACTGCCCGTCCCGCTTCTAAGCGAGTTGGCTTTGCAGCGCGTTATCATCGATTGGAATCGTTTTCTGCTTTTTCACTGAATTGCCTAATCGCCTCAGCCCTACCCGAAATAGCCTCCGCAAGTGGCCCGATTGCTAAGGGCTTGAGCAGCCACAACAGTCGCTTCACTACAACGTCATTTCTCGTTTCGACTGTTTTTTGCGCCTTGAGAATATCTTGCATTTGATCTGGATAACTCTCAGTAGCCATGACGCTCCACCACTCGGTCTCGGCCCGTATCTGCCTTTCCAAAGCATCAATATCGAACGCGTCCAGAACAACTGCGATAGGTTTATGGCGCTTCAATATCTCTAAAGATTTCATATCAGCCGACACAGCGGGAATAGACTGCGATTCATTTACCATGGGTACCTACCTCCCCTCACAATTAAAGACTTTGCTTCAGATCAACGGTGCTGCCTGGTGGAGAACTGTGAACAACGATATGGCCTTTGCCGATCCTGAAATTCTTCATGACTGCAATTGCAACATTCCATACCTCTTTGGCGACTTCTTCACCAGCTTCGACAACATTTCCATCATCATCGATTATCGCTAGACGTGCAGGCCGTCCGTCGCTTGTGGTCAGCTTGTACCCGGTAGTGACATTGGCACTGACACAGCCCTTTGCCAACATACCCGTCTTAGGAATACCGATCATTAGTGTGCCTCTCCCGATTGAGAATCTGCATATTGGTTGACAATAAGAGCAATGGTGCTTGCATGCATTGTGCGCAAGCCCTGCACCACGCTGATCGCCCCCCAATTTTCCTTTTCGACAGCTTCATCTAGTGCCTCATTGGCACCGCGATACCCTTCTATACTGTCCAGCAAGAGCTTCAAAGTGTTAGGTTCAGTTATATTAATCTTGAGAGTCATGTCATATTCCTTATGCGGCCACATAGCCAACGCTAGTTCTTTTCAACAAGCCAACTTCCATGGCTGCATGAAACAACTTGATAGTCCGCCTGTTTCCAACCTTTGCAGCTGCGGTAAAATCCCGAACCTTAATAGGTGTTCCTGGCTTCGTTGATTGGGTCATGCTGATCAACGTCTGCATGAGACGAGGATCGTCAGTTCCAAATAGGTCCTGTTGCTGGCCCGTTGTCATAGCAACCGGCAACGTTATCCGCGCTTCTAGACCAGTTGCTAGGGTTACTGGCTCAGCAATGGCGGCCGTTGCCAAAGCTGGCGGCTCTGTTGCCACACCCGACTCTCCAAGGCACGGCATTCGTGTTGACTCAGCAACACCGCCGTTACCATTGTCATCTTTGTTCCCTGGGCGCAATACGGCTCCAAGGAGAGCCGGTACAATTTCTAGAGCCAATGCGAAGCCTGCGCAGACCATAGTCAAAAGTAGTGCTGGTAAACTAGCAGACGGGACAGGATAACTCTGCTGATCAGATACTTCTCTCGCAATTGCGGCCACGCTATCGAGAATCCGCTGCCTTTGATCAATAGCAGATGAGATTGCAAGCGCATCAAGGTCTTGTGCTTTGGTAACCATTCCTCGCTCCCTCAACAGTCTGGCTTGCTCACTCATTGAACGAGTCTCGGCGTCAACCAGTTTTAAACGATCAAGCTCTGCAGCTTGCTGGCTCTTGAGCTGGGATACTTTGATTTGTGCTGATACATATCGTGAATGACTTGCAGTTACTGAGCTGTACATTCGATCATATGTCGCCCAAGCAGAAATCGCGCCCAGAGTTATGGCAGACATGACCATTAATACAGCGGTTATCTTTTTACCATGAATCCACGCCCCAATCGCCAAAGGCCAAGCAAGGTACTTATAGAGATCCAGAACAACTGCAGCGCCTGCGAAAACCATAGCCATTAACAAATTATCGATCAGTGTAAACATCGCCATCCCAACGGACATAGCAGTTACACTTGACAACAAAACGGCGATCAATGCCACGACCCAATTAACGAATCGCGCTTGTTCATTTTGTAAGCTAATCATTCAGCTACCCTCAAGCGTTCTTGTAGTTGCTAATGAATTCTTTGGCACAAGCCATTAGTAACTCGAAGGCGAGATCAGTCGACTCTGGAAGATGCAGTGGAAGGGTAAGCGAGACCCCGTTCAGCACAAATTTAAAATTCGGACGCTTGCGACCTTCAAGAACCCCATCGATAACCAAGTAAAGGTCGGCCAGCTCCACGGAAGGTATTAGGTAAGTACCCTGTTTCATGACCACAGCTATCCTAATCGTCCACTCAAGGTCGCATCGGGCATGCAAGATTACGCTTACACCTGGTGAGGTTTTAAAGTACGAATTGACGTGATCCTCAATGACTTGAGTGAAACGCTCTGGCGTTGCACCGCTGTACGAAATCGCAACGGTTGAAGTTCGACCAGCCATGGCCATCCAGATGTGCCATTCGGCTACACCAGGCACAACCATGAGCTGGGCAACATCCACCACGACCTGTTCGCTGACGTCATCAAGCGGAAAAGCGCAGAGGAACCCTGACCTGCGGTGTTGGCTGTTAGCCAACTGGCCTACGAGGTGGTTCCTTGCATCGGGGGACAGGGTTACGAGGTGCATCGTTAATCTCCGCTTAGATCGGTGCAGCGCCAGGCGCTGAACTCATAGGCGTAGATTAACCTCAGGTAACGAAATAAATCAATACCGCAGGTTATTTAAATTAACCTGCGGTAAACATCATGCTGGGTGCTGGTTGGTCCACATCAATCGCGCTACCCCACGGGCGATTCTGGTGACACGCACGCTTTCCTCAAGCTCTAACTGCTCCAGGAACACGTCCCAGTCTGAAGCACTTTCGTCAGGCTGCCTGGCTATAGTGGTGTGTCGCGTGCTCTGCGCAGCCGAGCTGTTGATCTGTCGGTGAATGCGACTTATCAGGCTTTGGTAAGGCGTGAACGACTGAGGTGCGACACCTATAGGGACTTCCTGCAGCATAAAGACTCCTAGTCATAACTGTATGAACATACAGTATATTCGCAAAAACTATGCACGCAACCCTCAGTCCCAATCCTCGCTGGCCACCCATGCGCCTGTCTTGCGATTGATCTGCAGCAGCCTTTGCTGGCCTGTACGAGACAGCAGTTGAACATCGATGAATCTGCCAGACCTGTCTTCTGCGCTCATGCCGCGCATAAACACAACGATCCTTTCAAACGTATCCATTACCAGCTGCCGTACCTTTTCCCTGGCCGAATAGTCCCCACTGCGGACCAGCTCTGCCAGCTCTACCCACCTCTCGGCTTGGGCAGGCTTACCGGATCCAGAGACGGTGGCCAGCTCATATTCCAGTTGCTGCACCTTCTTATGAGCCTCGGCCTGCTCTGCTTCAAGCTCTCGTGCCCTTCGGATGAACGCTGTCGGCGCAGTACCGCTGTCGTCAGCAAGGAGAGCGTCTGTAATTCTGCCAAGTTGAACAGAAAGCTTTTCGGCAGTTGATCGGGCGACGGCAAGTTGTTGGCGAATCCCTTGCCCGTCATCTCCTACTTTCAGCAATCGTTGCAGATTGAGCTGATCGGAGCAGAACGTAAGCAAAGCCCTCTCGACTGGCACCACGCTGCAAGAGCCACCGGCAGTGCAACCACCATTCACACCATATGAAACGCAGTGAAGTCTTCGATGACCATCAGCAATTGTTCCATCGGCTCTCTGCCGAGTCATCATGTTCTGACCCACCAGTGCCGTGCCGCAATAACCACAATAGGTAAGGCCGATCCCTGTGATGATCCCAGGGATCTCGCCGTGCCCACGGCGACGCAGTCGTTGGCCAGCAAGATGCTGCAGGTCTGCCCATTCTGATTCGGAAAGCAACCGGGGGTAGTAATCCTCCAGTATGAAATCCTCACCATCAACGGATAGGCATTTCGCGCCCCTTAGTGCTTGGAGCTTGATCAATCGATAGATCTGCTGCTTCGATATACCACCAGCTGAATAGTCCAGCCCTTCCGCGTGCAATATCTTCGTTGCACGCGCCGCGCCCATACCTTCTTGATACAAAGCTAAGGCGCGACGAACGGCAAGCACGCGCTCGGGGATCATTTCCCAGGCACTGCCCGTCCACCTAAGCCATTGAGGATCCTTCCCGTTCCGGATCAGTCCTCGATAGGTACCGGACTGCCAGGCTTGGCATAGCCGAAGGATCGAGGCTTTCACTCGCTTGCTCTTCGTGTCGGACTCTTCATGCGCTCGGATCATAACGAGGAGCGAGTAGACCAGGTCCATTGGTTGAGCTTTTAACCCGGCACGGTTGTACTCTTTCCCGTCACTAGCGGTCACGACAGTAATGCCGGCATTGATAATCTGCGCAAGCTGAGCTTGGGCCTGAATAGGCTCTGCTCGACTAAGACGGTCCAAGCCTTCAACGACCAGGACAGATCCGGATGCAATACGCCCGTCCTCAATAGCTCTGAGAAAAACGCCCAGTGCCCCCTGCGTGACATGCCTTTGGTGGTAGGCTGACAAACCTTCATCCCGCATGGATAAGGACTCGTCAAGTTCCAGGCCCTTGTCTGCTGCCCACCGCTGCGCATAGAGCAGCTGACGATCGGCACTGCCACCGGACCCCTGTCGTGGGTCTGAGAAGCGTAAATAGCTGTATACTCGCGCGCCAATTTTAGCCATTAAAAATATAAGCCCTGATGAGGATCATCCTATGATGACAGCAAAAGCCCCGCGTGTAGGAATGATATCGTTAGGGTGCCCGAAGGCGCTCGTTGATTCCGAACGCATCCTGACCCAACTGCGCATGGAAGGTTACGAAGTCGTTGCAACCTATGAAGACGCCGACGTGGTCGTGGTCAACACCTGTGGCTTCATCGACACGGCCAAGGCCGAGTCGCTGGAAGTGATCGGCGAAGCGATCAAGGAAAACGGCAAGGTCATCGTCACCGGCTGCATGGGCGTCGATGCGAGCGTCATCCGGAATGTACACCCGAGTGTCCTGTCGGTGACCGGCCCGCAGCAGTACGAGCAAGTGGTCAATGCCGTACACGACGTCGTGCCGCCTCGTAAGGATCACAACCCGCTGATCGATCTGGTGCCGCCGCAAGGCGTCAAGCTGACCCCGCGTCATTATGCGTACCTGAAGATTTCCGAAGGCTGCAACCACAGTTGCAGCTTCTGCATCATCCCATCGATGCGCGGCAAGCTGGTCAGCCGTCCGGTGGGTGATGTGCTGGACGAAGCCAAGCGTCTGGTCAAATCCGGCGTGAAGGAATTGCTGGTGATTTCACAAGACACCAGCGCGTACGGCGTCGATGTCAAATACCGCACCGGTTTCTGGGACGGTCAGCCGGTCAAGACCCGGATGACCGAGCTGTGTCAGGCACTGGGGTCGATGGGGGTGTGGGTTCGTCTGCACTACGTCTACCCTTACCCGCACGTCGATGAACTGATCCCGCTGATGGCGGCTGGCAAGATCCTGCCGTACCTGGACATCCCCTTCCAGCACGCCAGCCCGAAGATCCTCAAGCTGATGAAGCGTCCGGCCTTTGAAGACAAGACCCTGGCGCGTATCAAGAACTGGCGCGAACAGTGCCCCGACCTGATCATTCGCTCGACCTTTATCGTGGGCTTCCCCGGCGAAACCGAAGAGGACTTCCAGTACCTGCTGGACTGGCTGACTGAAGCCCAGCTGGACCGCGTCGGCTGCTTCCAGTACTCGCCGGTGGAAGGCGCTCCTGCTAATTTGCTGGACGCCGCCATTGTGCCGGATGACATCAAGCAGGATCGCTGGGATCGCTTCATGGCGCACCAACAGGCAATCAGCGCGGCTCGCCTGCAAATGAAGATCGGCAAGGAAATCGAAGTGCTGATTGACGAAGTCGATGATCGCGGCGCCGTCGGCCGCTGCTTCTTCGATGCCCCGGAAATCGATGGCAACGTGTTCATTGGTCTCGAAGACGGCAGCAACGTTCAGCCCGGCGACAAGATCATGTGCCGCGTCACCGATGCAGACGAATACGACTTGTGGGCCGAAATGCTCTAAGGGCAACGCGTCATCAAAAAGCCCTGCCCTTCAACTGGCAGGGCTTTTTTGTCTGTCGGCGTTGTCTATGAACGACTGGCTGAACGGAGGATGGCGAGATGCAGTTGTATGCACCCGACATAAAGGATTATCCGGAAATGATAGAGGTGTGGGAGCGCTCGGTACGCGCCACCCACGACTTCATGCCAGACGCTTACGTCGTCCGGCTCAAGGGCCTGCTCACGCAGTACCTGGACAGCGTGACGCTGTTCTGCACCCGCAACGACGCGCAAAACATCACCGGCTTCGCGGGCGTGAACCGAGGCCGGCTGGACATGCTGTTTATCGCGCCGGAATACCGCAATCAAGGTCTGGGCACGCAGTTGTTGCAGCATGCCGTCGGCCATTTCGGCATCACCGAGCTGGATGTGAACGAGCAGAATCCCAAGGCCTTCGGTTTCTATTGCAGGCACGGATTTCAGGTGGTCAGTCGCTCGGAAGTCGACGGTCTCGGCCAGCCTTATCCCATGCTCAGAATGCGTCTGATGAACCACGGCTGATGCCGATTGCAGCGCAATTGCAATGTTGCCGCGATTAACCGGCCTTTGGCGGTTACAATGGCGCCTTTCAACTTATCAAACGGCTTTTTTGTCATGACAGACCCCATTCGCCTTTCCAAACGCCTTATCGAGCTGGTCGGTTGCTCCCGCCGGGAGGCCGAACTGTTTATCGAGGGTGGCTGGGTCACGGTGGATGGCGTCGTTATCGAAGAACCACACTTCAAGGTCAGCACCCAGAAGATCGAACTGAGCCCGGACGCCAAGGCCGATTCTCCGGAGCCGGTCACGATCATCTTTCACACGCCTGCCTCGGCAAGTGCAGAAAGCGCCTTGCAGATGATCACGCCGGGCACCCTTTCCGAAGAGCACAGCTACAGCAAACGCCCGCTCAAAGGCCACTTCATGCGCCTTGAAGCCATTTCCAGCCTGCAAGCCAATGCCAGCGGCCTGATGGTGTTCAGCCAGGACTGGAAAATCCTGCGCAAACTGACCGACGACCGCAGCAAGATCGAACAGGAATACGTGGTGGAAATCTCGGGCGAAATGGTTGCCCACGGCCTGAATCGCCTCAACCACGGCCTGACCTACAAGGGCAAGGAGCTGCCAGCCGTAAAAGCCAGCTGGCAGAACGAGAACCGCCTGCGCTTCGCGATGAAAAACCCGCAGCCCGGCATCATTGCCCAACTGTGCGAAGCCGTTGGCCTGAAAATCGTCGCCATTCGCCGCATCCGCATCGGCGGCGTGTCCATGGGCAAATTGCCCGAGGGCCAGTGGCGTTACATGACGACCAAGGAAAAGTTTTAATCCTCTCGCCCCCAGCCTTATTACAGCGCGCATGACCACCGTCATGCGCCGCCATACGACTTACCAGGAAACACGCCTCATGATGAACAACGACGTACTGCGCAGCGTGCGCTACATGCTCGATATCAGCGACAGCAAGATTGTCGAGATCATCGGCCTGACCGGTTTTGAAGTGTCGAAAAGCGATGTCATCGCTTTCATGAAGAAAGAGGAAGAAGAAGGCTATCTGGATTGCAGCGATGAAATCATGGCGCATTTTCTGGATGGGCTGGTTTACTTCAAGCGCGGCAAGGACGAAAGCCGCCCGCCACAGCCAATCGATCTGCCGATTACCAACAACATCGTCCTGAAAAAGCTGCGCGTGGCCTTCGAACTGAAAGAAGACGACATGCATGCCATCCTCAAATCCGCAGAGTTTCCGGTGTCCAAGCCCGAGCTGAGCGCGTTGTTTCGCAAGGTCGGCCACACCAACTACCGCGCGTGCGGCGATCAGCTGCTGCGCAACTTCCTCAAGGGCCTGACCTTGCGTGTTCGCGGCTGAAGCGGCTGACACCATGAGCTACAACGTCACCCCTGTCGGCTTCGTGCGCTCCTGTTTCAAGGAGAAATTCGCCATTCCACGCCAGCCACAACTGGCGCCGGCAGCACGAGGCGTATTGGAGCTGGTCGCGCCTTTCGATCAGGGCGACGCCGTCCAGGGGCTGGAACAGGTCAGCCATGTCTGGTTACTGTTTCTGTTCCACCTGGCACTGGAAGACAAACCGCGCCTGAAAGTACGCCCGCCCCGCCTCGGCGGCAATCAGTCGATGGGGGTGTTCGCCACCCGTGCAACCCATCGCCCGAACGGCATCGGGCAATCGGTGGTCAAGCTGGACAAGGTCGAAGCCGGACGCCTATGGCTGTCGGGCATCGACTTGCTGGATGGCACACCGGTTCTGGATATAAAACCTTACGTGCCCTACGCCGATGCCATTGCCGAGGCCAGCAACCACATGGCCAGTGCCGCGCCAGCGTTGATACCGGTGCAGTGGCAGGACGCTGCGCTCGTGCAGGCCCGTGAGCACGCTTTGCGCCTTGACGAGCCACTGGTCGAGCTGATCGAGCAATGTCTGGCTCAGGACCCGCGCCCGGCCTATCAGTTGCCTGCGCCGGAACGCCGCTATGGCGCTCAGTTCTGGGACCTTGACGTGCGCTGGCACTACCCGCAGGCAGGCGTCATCTGCGTCCTTGAAGTGGTGCCCGCGACAAACTCCGCGCCATAAAAAACCCGCCTGCTCCGGTCAAGGAAGAGGCGGGTCTTGTCAGACCGATTTACTTCTCAACAAATGCACGTTCGATCAGATAATCGCCTGGCTCGCGCATACGTGGCGACACCGTCAGGCCGAAGCTGTTGAGCACTTCGCTGGTCTCGTCGAGCATGCTCGGGCTACCGCACAACATAGCGCGATCGTCCTGAGGGTTGATCGGCGGCAGACCGATGTCGCTGAACAGCTTGCCGCTGCGCATCAGGTCAGTCAGGCGACCTTCGTTTTCAAAAGGCTCGCGGGTGACCGTAGGGTAGTAGATCAGTTTGTCACGCAGCGCTTCACCGAAGAACTCGTTCTGCGGCAGATGTTCGGTGATGAATTCGCGGTAGGCGACTTCATTCACGTAGCGCACGCCGTGACAGAGAATGACCTTCTCGAAACGCTCGTAGGTTTCGGGGTCCTGTATGACGCTCATGAACGGCGCCAGACCGGTGCCGGTGCTCAGCAGGTAAAGATGTTTGCCCGGCTTGAGGTCGTCCAGCACCAGCGTACCCGTAGGCTTTTTGCTGATGATGATTTCATCGCCTTCCTTCAGGTGCTGCAACTGGGAGGTCAGCGGACCGTCCGGCACCTTGATGCTGAAGAACTCCAGATGCTCTTCCCAGTTCGGGCTGGCAATCGAGTAGGCGCGCATGAGCGGGCGACCGTTTGGCTGCTGCAGGCCGATCATGACGAACTGACCGTTCTCGAAACGCAAACCAGGGTCGCGGGTACACTTGAAACTGAAGAGGGTGTCATTCCAGTGGTGGACGCTGAGGACACGCTCGTGGTTCATGTTGCTCATGTACGTGAAGACTCCTGAAAAAATAGTGCGCGCAGGGCACTGCGCTATTGCGCGACATTCTAGTGGCAGACAGAATATCTGTTAAATGAATTATCAAGATATAGGTTATCGGTTATATAGATATGCGATTTACTCTCCGTCAGCTTCAAGTGTTCGTCGCCGTGGCCCGGCAGGAAAGCGTGTCCAAAGCAGCCGTGTTGCTGTCGCTTTCGCAGTCGGCTGCCAGCACGTCCATCACCGAACTGGAACGCCAGTCCAGTTGCCAGCTGTTTGATCGCGCCGGCAAGCGACTCAGCCTTAATGCCACCGGCAGGCAGCTGTTGCCGCAGGCGGTTGCACTGCTGGATCAGGCCAAGGAAATCGAGGACCTGCTCAACGGTAAATCAGGTTTTGGCTCGCTGGCCGTCGGCGCCACCCTGACCATCGGCAACTACCTGGCGACGCTGCTGATCGGCGGTTACATGCAGCGGCACCCGGAAAGTCAGGTCAAGCTGCACGTACAGAACACCGCGCATATCGTGCAACAGGTGGCCCACTACGAAATCGACCTGGGGCTGATCGAGGGCGATTGCAGCCACCCGGACATCGAGGTGCAATCCTGGGTCGAAGACGAACTGGTGGTGTTCTGCGCGCCTCAGCACCCACTGGCAAAGCGCGACCATGTCACCCTGGAAGAGCTGACGCATGAAGCCTGGATCCTGCGCGAACAGGGTTCCGGCACACGCCTGACTTTCGATCAGGCTCTGCGCCATCACCGCAACGGGCTGAATGTCCGACTGGAGCTGGAGCACACCGAAGCCATCAAACGGGCGGTCGAATCGGGGCTGGGCATCGGATGCATTTCCCGACTGGCGTTGCGGGACGCATTTCGTCGCGGCAATCTTGTCGAACTGGCCACACCCGAGCTGGACCTGTCGCGCCAGTTCTATTTCATCTGGCACAAGCAGAAGTACCAGACTTCCGCCATGCGCGAATTTCTCGAACTGTGCCGCGCCTTCACCGCCGGGGTACAGCGCAGCGATGAGATCGTGCTGCCAAGCCTGTACTGATCAGGATCAGCCCAGCAGAACGATGCCCCACACCAGCGCAATCATGCTCAGCGCGACGAACTGGGCGGCACTGCCCATGTCCTTGGCGTTCTTGGACAACGGGTGCAGGTCCAGCGAGATACGGTCGATGGCCGCCTCGACCGCCGAGTTGAGCAACTCCACGATCAGCGCCAGCAGGCACACGGCAACCAGCAAGGCATGCTCACCCTTGCTCACATTCAGGAAGAACGACAGCGGGACCAGCACGACATTGAGCAGGACCAATTGACGGAATGCGGCTTCGCCTTTGAAGGCAGCGGACATACCGTCGATGGAATAACCTGCGGCATTGAGGATACGTTTCAGGCCGGTCTGGCCTTTAAAGGGCGACATAGAAAGACTGCTGTGTAAAAAAGATGAGGAAAGCTAAGGCAATACAGGTCAAAAAAGCGTGAATGCTTGCTACCTGAACAACGCTAGCTGGATGAGATGGATTCAAGCTGCTGTAACAGCAATGCCGCCTGTGTGCGCGTACGAACGCCCAGCTTGCGGAAAATCGCTGTGACGTGGGCTTTGATAGTCGCCTCGGACACGCTGAGTTCTGAGGCGATCTGCTTGTTCAACAAGCCTTCGCACACCATCGTCAATACGCGAAACTGCTGCGGCGTCAGGCTGGCGAGGCCGGCACTGGCCGCTTTCGCTTCGTCGGAAACACTGATCACCTCGTTGATCTGCGGCGGCCACCAGACGTCACCATCCAGCACGGTTCTGACCGCCTGCTGAATGACTTCGAGCGAACTGGATTTAGGGATAAACCCACTGGCCCCGAACTCCCTGGAGCGCACCACGATTGATGCTTCTTCCTGAGCCGAGACCATCACCACCGGTATCTGCGGGTACTGGCCACGCAACAGGACCAGGCCGGAGAAACCGTAGGCTCCCGGCATGTTCAGGTCCAGCAGCACCAGATCCCAGTCGCCCTTCTCGTCAAGACGAGACTCGAGCTGTGCAATGCTTTCTGCCTCGACCAGCCTTGCTTCAGGCCCCAGGCCGATGGTCAGCGCCTGACGCAGCGCACTGCGAAACAGGGGGTGATCATCAGCGATCAGGATGTCGTAGGTCATGTAATGATCCTGTTTTTATAGTGAGTGGCCGACAAAAGCGGCCGCTCAGCAAGGCTGGCGGCAAATGCAGCACCAGACCCGATGAATCGGCTTCCAGGCGGCGCCAAGCATGCCCAGCAACACCATGACGGTCAAGCGCGAAGCGCCGTCGACCTGATACAAAGATGGCAATCGGCCCAACGCATGGCCTCCCGTGCTGCTGCTCGGCAGAACAGCCTTCAAATGAAAGCCTTCAAATGCGTGTGCGCTGCGTCGTCCGGATCTATCGGGCGCTGAAACTTGGCGCCGAGGTAGTGAGCGCTGAATACATCCAGGTAGGCGTCCAGCACACCACTGGCGCTGACATCCTCGGCCAGTTCCAGGCACAGGGCTGCCACTTCCGCGGTGCAGAAATGATCATCACGCCGGGACCGGCGCAAGCGATAACGCGAGATCTGCTCAGGCTCGAGGCTCAATACCGGAAACCGCTCCAGATAAGGGCTTTTGCGAAACATCTTGCGCGCTTCGGTCCAGGTGGCATCCAGCAAAATGAACAACGGGCGCTTGCCGTCTGGCGTTGATACCCGAGTCACGACCCGCTCGCTGGCGACGAATTCGCCAGGAAAGACGATGTACGGCTGCCATTGCGGGTCATCCAGCAGGGCCAGCAATTGCTCGTCAATATCCACACGCGACCAGCCAAAGGCGTAGGTGTCCTTGATGACATCGGCGATGAGCCAGCCGGTGTTGGTCGGCTTCAACGGTTCGGTGTCGTACATCAGCAGACACATGCCCGATTCGGCGGCGACAGTAGGCCGCCATTCACACAGGCAATAGCTGGAAATGACCCTGCAACCCGGACAGCGCGGCGCCCGCGACCCTCGGGCAATGAAGGGCTTGGTGCTGCGCGCCAGACGCTCGTCGCGCAAACGAGAAACGGCATGGCTCATCGCAGGGCACGCCAACGGGGAAAATACATCGACACCACAGAGACTCGGCAGGGATAAAGTGCGCGCAGTTTATCAGAGCGCCAGCGCTCGAACCTGCTTTCGGCCTAGGCCGCTGTAAGACTCCTGCTCTATACTGCTGCGCCACAGTCCCGCCGCACGGTCGGCAGGCTGCCCGGAACGCACTTTGAAGTCGCTGGTCCAACGGCCAGCCACTTAATCAGGAGAGTTAAATGCTGCGCCTTATCGCACCTACCCTTACGCTTTTGCTCGTTGCTCCGCTGTGCGCCCAGGCGGCGTCGAAACAGGAGTTCGAACTCAGCAAGATGCTGGAAAAAGTCGCTAAGGAAAGCAGTGTCGGCACGCCGAGAGCGATCAACGAGGACATTCTGGATCAGGGTTATACCGTGACCGGCAATCAGTTGATCAACCACTTGAGCGTGCGTGAAGGTCAGGCCCGGCAGATGCGTGCCAATCCGGATGTCATGCGCAATCAACTGGGCAACAGCGTTTGCCACAACAACGGCTTTCGCCAGTTGATGACCAAGGGCGCCGTACTCAAGTATCAGTTCACCGAATACAAGACCAATCGCCCGGTTGCGACCCAGACCTTCCAGGCCTCCGACTGCACGGTCAAACCCAAGCAGTAAGCCCACCCGATAGACGAAAGCCTCCCCGCGCGCCTGGCCATCAGGCGCGTCACCTCTGCAACGCCAAGACATCCTGCAACCAATCCGCCCTGACAACGAGCAGGGAATGGGTAGCCTTTATCTGCAAACCGGGACATCATCGATTCAACACGCCCCGAGGGGCCATTGATTCTGCAGGAGGAGAAATCCCGAATGCCGTATGTACCTGACGATCTTCTATCCCGACACTTTCAAAGCAATGGTCTCGACCTGACCGGCAAGATTGAAGCGCACATCAACGAAGTGGCGCCCGGCACGCGAAACCTGCCGTTGTATCGCGACATGATTCTGACTGTGCTGCGCATGGCCCAGGATGATCGCAACCGCTGGGACGTCAAGATAACGCTGCAAACCCTGCGCGAGCTGGATAAAGCCTTTCGTGTACTGGAGCGTTTCAAGGGCCGCCGCAAGGTCACCGTGTTTGGCTCTGCTCGCACCCCGACAGAGCATCCGCTGTACGCACAGGCCAGAGAGCTGGGCGAAAAACTGGCGCAATCCGACATGATGGTCATTACCGGCGCAGGCGGCGGCATCATGGCAGCGGCTCACGCGGGTGCAGGCCTCAAACACAGCCTGGGATTCAACATTACCCTGCCGTTCGAGCAGCACGCCAACCCGACCGTTGATGGCACCGACAATCTGCTGCCCTTCCATTTCTTCTTCACACGCAAGCTGTTTTTCGTCAAGGAAGCGGATGCACTGGTGCTGTGCCCGGGCGGGTTCGGAACACTGGATGAAGCACTGGAAGTGCTGACACTGATCCAGACGGGTAAAAGCCCGCTGGTGCCGGTGGTGCTACTGGACACGCCTGGCGGCAGTTTCTGGCAAGGCGCGCTGGATTTCATCAAGCACCAGTTGCAGGACAATCACTACATCCTGCCAGCCGACATGAAGCTGATGAGGCTGGTTTACAGCCCTGACGAAGCGGTGGAGGAGATCAATCAGTTTTATGGCAACTTCCACTCCAGCCGCTGGCTGAAAAACAAGTTTGTGATCCGTATGCATCACGCACTCAGCGAGCAGGCCCTGGAGCATCTGCAGGAAGCGTTCGGAGACTTGTGCATCAATGAAAACTTCCATCAGCATGGTTATCAGGGCGAAGAACATGATGAGGCGCAATTCAGCCATCTGACGCGGCTTGCGTTCACCTTCACAGGGCGCAACCAGGGCAGACTTCGTGAGCTGATTGATTACATCAACCTGAAGGAAAACTGGGCAGATGGATCAATGACCGTTCAAGCGCCGCAAAAGACGCTCTGATCTGTCAGTCATCGCCGCCACGGCCGCTCAGCAAGCGGCCGATCATGTCCAGCGGATACCCTCGATAACTCAAGAACCTCCCCTGTCTGGCACGCTCCCGAGCATCCACAGGTAACGCACCGGCAAATTTGCGTTGCCAGACATCCTGAAGTTTTTCCTGCCAGTCCACACCGCATTCCTTGAGCGCCTGTTCGATATCCGCGCGTTGCAAACCACGCTGATTCAGCTCTTCCCGGATACGAACAGGGCCGTAGCCCGAGCGCGCCCGATAGGAAACAAAGCTTTCAAGGTAACGGGATTCAGAGAGCAGGCCTTCTTCGACCAGCCGGTCAAGAGCAGCTTCGATAAGCTCGGGAGGGGCGCCGCGCTGACGCAGTTTG
The DNA here is from genome assembly GCF_002093745.1 of Pseudomonas graminis. Taxonomy (GTDB): domain Bacteria; phylum Pseudomonadota; class Gammaproteobacteria; order Pseudomonadales; family Pseudomonadaceae; genus Aquipseudomonas. Next base: position 118,210 of record NZ_MTSB01000012.1, on the reverse strand, counting down.
CGCGTCAGCTCGACTCGACCATGCTCGCGTCGCGCGAGCAGGTCCATTGCAGTTCGCCGTATGGCGACAGGTGTATCAAGCACAGCAACCATGAGGATCAGATATCGGCGTCTGCTTCGGCTACGTCATCGGCAACAACAGCTTCGCGGGAACCGACAGCTTTGGTGTCAACGCCTGGGGTGAGCAACTTGTCGCGAATCTGCTTCTCGAGTGCCTTGCAGATTTCCGGGTTGTCCGCCAGGAACTTGGCCGAGTTGGCTTTACCCTGACCGATCTTGCTGCCCTGGTAGCTATACCAGGCACCGGACTTCTCGACAAAGCCGTGCAGAACAGCCAGGTCAACAATTTCGCCGTTCAGGTAGATACCCTTGCCGTAGAGAATCTGGAACTCGGCCTGACGGAACGGCGGAGCCACTTTGTTCTTCACGACCTTGACGCGGGTTTCACTGCCTACAACTTCGTCGCCTTCTTTCACAGCGCCGGTGCGGCGGATGTCCAGACGTACCGAAGCGTAGAACTTCAGTGCGTTACCGCCGGTGGTGGTTTCCGGGCTACCGAACATCACACCGATCTTCATGCGGATCTGGTTGATGAAGATTACCAGGCAGTTGGCATTCTTGATGTTACCGGTGATTTTACGCAGCGCCTGGGACATCAGTCGCGCTTGCAGACCAACGTGCATATCACCCATTTCGCCTTCGATTTCTGCCTTCGGCACCAGCGCAGCAACGGAGTCGACAACGATCACGTCGATGGCATTGGAGCGCACCAGCATGTCGGTGATTTCCAGCGCCTGCTCGCCGGTATCCGGCTGCGAAACCAGCAGATCATCGACGTTGACGCCCAGCTTGCCGGCGTATTCCGGGTCCAGTGCGTGTTCGGCATCAACGAATGCACAGGTAGCGCCCATTTTCTGGGCCTGCGCGATGACCGACAGGGTCAGCGTGGTTTTACCGGAAGATTCAGGACCGTAGATTTCAACGATCCGGCCTTTTGGCAGGCCGCCGATACCGAGGGCAATGTCCAGCCCCAGCGAACCGGTGGAAATAGCAGGAATCGCTTGGCGGTCATGGTCACCCATGCGCATCACGGCACCTTTACCGAACTGACGCTCGATCTGACCCAAGGCCGCAGCCAAGGCTTTCTTCTTGTTGTCGTCCATTGAAGTCCTCACGTAATCAAATTCAATTAGGGCCTTGATGGCCACAACACCTGTATAAGTAGACAGTATTATTCCACAGCGATGAGCGCGCGCCTACCCCTGTTTTAGCATTTCTCCACGCGCGAGCTGTATCAGCCCGTGTAGCGCGGCCTCGACCGTCTGTCGGCGGACCTGATCGCGGTCGCCATCGAACCGGCGACACTGCGCGAAGACTGCCTCTGCGTCCGCCCAGCACAGCCAGACCGTACCCACCGGTTTGTCGACCGAGCCACCGCCCGGCCCGGCCACGCCACTGACCGACACGGCGAACCGCGCGCCACTTTCACGCTGGGCACCTCTGACCATCGCTTCAACGACTGGCTGACTGACCGCGCCGACTTGCGCGAACAAAGCATCTGGAACGCCCAGTTGCCTGGTCTTCTGGGCATTCGAATAGGTCACGTAACCTGCCTCGAACCAGGCCGAGCTTCCAGCGATGCGGGTGATCGCCTCTGCGATTCCACCGCCCGTACAGGACTCGGCAGTGGTTACTTGAGCGCTCATGGCGCTGAGAAGCTTGCCAAGCACATCGGCGAGCCGGGTTATCTCGTCCACGGTATCGTCCTGTTCATGCCAAAAAGGCGGTAAAAGTTGGCTGGCAAAGCAGCCGCGCTGACCAGGCAACGCGGCGGCTTCTTATGACTCATTGTTCAGTCGCTTTTTTTGCGTTCGGGTTTTTTGACCGTTTCCACCGTGGTTTCTCTCGGTCTTTTTCTGGCTTCTTCGAGGGGAATGAATCGCCCGTTGACGGAATCCCTGGCCCGTTTGTTTTTCATATAAAAATCCTTTTTTATAGGTTGCCAGTCGCTTATCGAGTGGCAGCGAGCAAAGTCTATACGGCAAATCGGCGTCAGGGGCTGCGGAGAAACGCCTGGTCACCAATGAGCTGCCGTCACGCCAGAACTGCACCGCCTGATCGTGCGTGATAACCTTGCGACCATCGCAAATACCCGGCAGACGCCCCTTCATCCAACGAGGGACCGACCGTCATGCCTCAAGGTTGCCCACCCTCTTTTCAAGAACTTGCCTAAGCCACTGATGAATAAAGCAATTTCCGACCTGTCCTCACACACGCCCATGATGCAGCAGTACTGGAAACTCAAAAACCAGCACCTGGATCAACTGATGTTCTATCGCATGGGCGATTTCTACGAGATCTTCTACGAAGATGCCAAGAAAGCCGCCAAGCTGCTGGATATCACCCTGACCGCACGCGGTCAGTCGGCAGGCCAGAGCATCCCCATGTGCGGTATTCCTTACCATGCAGCCGAGGGCTATCTGGCCAAGCTGGTCAAGCTGGGCGAATCAGTTGTCATCTGCGAACAGATCGGCGACCCGGCGACCAGCAAAGGCCCGGTGGATCGTCAGGTGGTGCGGATCATCACGCCGGGGACCATCAGCGATGAGGCCCTGCTGGATGAGCGCCGGGACAACCTGATCGCAGCCGTGCTGGGTGACGAGCGCCTGTTCGGCCTTGCGGTGCTGGATATCACCAGCGGCAACTTCAGCGTGCTGGAGATCAAGGGCTGGGAAAACCTGCTGGCCGAGCTTGAGCGCATCAATCCGGTCGAGTTGCTGATCCCGGATGACTGGCCACAAGGTTTGCCAGCCGAAAAACGCCGCGGCGCCCGGCGTCGTGCTCCATGGGATTTCGAGCGTGATTCGGCGCATAAAAGTCTGTGTCAGCAGTTTTCAACCCAGGACCTTAAAGGCTTCGGATGCGAAAACCTGACGCTGGCCATTGGTGCGGCCGGTTGCCTGCTTGGCTACGCCAAAGAAACCCAGCGCACTGCTCTGCCTCACCTGCGCAGCCTGCGGCATGAGCGCCTTGACGACACGGTGATTCTCGATGCTGCCACTCGCCGCAATCTGGAGCTGGACATCAACCTGTCCGGGGGACGCGACAACACGCTGCAATCGGTCATGGACCGTTGCCAGACGGCGATGGGCACACGACTGCTGACCCGGTGGCTGAACCGCCCGTTACGCGATCTGCCGATTCTTCAAGCGCGTCAGGCATCGATTGCCTGTTTTCTGGACCGCTACCGTTTCGAACACCTGCAACCGCAGCTCAAGGAAATCGGCGATATCGAGCGGATTCTGGCGCGTATCGGCCTGCGCAACGCACGGCCCCGCGACCTTGCCCGCCTGCGCGATGCCCTGAGCGCCCTGCCCGAGCTGCAACTGGCGATGGCAGACCTGGACACGACGCACCTGCAACAACTGGCGAAGACGGCCAGCACGTACCCGGAACTGGCTGACCTGCTGCAACGCGCCATCATCGACAACCCTCCCGCCGTGATTCGTGACGGCGGCGTCCTGAAGACCGGGTACGACGCCGAACTGGATGACTTGCAGTCACTGAGCGAAAACGCCGGTCAGTTCCTGATCGACCTGGAGGCCCGGGAAAAAGCCCGCACCGGCCTGAGCCATCTGAAAGTCGGCTACAACCGCGTGCATGGCTACTTCATCGAGTTGCCCAGCAAACAGGCTGAACAGGCACCGCCTGATTACATACGTCGCCAGACCCTGAAAGGTGCCGAGCGATTCATTACGCCCGAACTGAAAGAGTTCGAAGACAAGGCGCTGTCGGCCAAAAGCCGCGCACTGGCACGCGAAAAAATGCTGTACGAGGCGCTGCTCGAAGACCTGATCGGCCATCTGGCGCCGCTTCAGGACACAGCAGGAGCGCTCGCCGAACTCGACGTGTTGAGCAACCTGGCGGAACGCGCGCTCAACCTCGATCTGAACTGCCCACGCTTCGTCACCGAGCCTTGCATGCGCATCGAGCAAGGTCGTCACCCTGTCGTGGAACAGGTGTTGAGCACGCCTTTCGTCGCCAACGACCTGGCACTCGACGACAGCACGCGCATGCTGGTCATCACCGGCCCGAACATGGGCGGTAAATCGACCTACATGCGCCAGACCGCGCTGATCGTGCTGCTGGCCCACATCGGCAGCTTCGTACCCGCTGCCAGTTGCGAACTGTCGTTGGTGGACCGGATCTTTACCCGGATCGGCTCCAGTGACGATCTGGCGGGTGGCCGTTCGACGTTCATGGTCGAAATGAGTGAAACAGCGAACATCCTGCACAACGCCACCGATAAAAGCCTGGTCTTGATGGACGAGGTGGGGCGCGGCACCAGCACGTTCGACGGCCTGTCTCTGGCATGGGCCGCGGCCGAATGCCTCGCGCAACTGCGTGCCTACACACTGTTCGCGACGCATTATTTCGAGCTGACGGTCCTGCCGGAAAGCGAGCCGCTGGTGAACAATGTGCATCTGAATGCCACCGAGCATAATGAACGGATCGTGTTCCTGCACCGCGTGCTGCCCGGGCCTGCAAGCCAGAGCTACGGTCTGGCGGTGGCACAGCTGGCCGGCGTTCCGGGAAAAGTCATCACGCGCGCCAAAGAGCATCTGCAGCGCCTGGAAACCACCAGCCTTCCTCACGAGCAGCCGCGCGCCAAACCCGGAAAACCTGCCGCCCCGCAGCAGAGCGACATGTTTGCAAGCCTGCCTCACCCGGTGCTGGATGAACTGTCGAAAATCAAGGTTGACGACATGACCCCGCGACAGGCGCTGGACTTGCTTTACACATTGCAAACTCGTCTGTGACGCGAACCGTAACAAGCTGTTAGAATCCCGCGCGGTTTGGGATGCTCTCGGCTTTTAGCCTGGCCGGGGTGTTTTTCGAGCCGCGTGAAAACGCAGCGAACCTAATGTAGGTGGCACGCGACGCAGCAAGACTGCTTCAAGGCCACTGATCAAAAGCACGTGTTTTCATAGGGCCGGGAATTCTCCCGAACCTGGCAACCCTGTCTGGAAGGGCTCTGCTGCAGCCGCCTGAGGAGAAAATTAGAAATGACCTTCGTCGTCACCGACAACTGCATCAAGTGCAAGTACACCGACTGCGTAGAAGTCTGTCCGGTGGACTGCTTTTACGAAGGCCCGAACTTCCTGGTGATTCACCCGGACGAGTGCATCGACTGCGCGCTCTGTGAGCCTGAATGCCCTGCGGTGGCCATTTACTCGGAAGACGAGATCCCGGCCGGCATGGAGAACTTCATCGAGCTCAACGCAGAACTTGCGGAAGTCTGGCCCAACATCACCGAAAAGAAAGACGCCATGCCGGATGCGGCAGAGTGGGATGGCAAGCCTGGCAAGATCGCCGATCTGGAGCGCTAGATTCCAGACAGACAAAAGGCCCTTCAGAGGGCCTTTTTGTTAAGTCGGTTTTGCTGTTTGACGGGCAAAAAAAGGGGCGGTATGACCCGCCCACATTTTCTCCCTAATCCCTGTATTCCCTTGTCATCGTCCTGATGAATCGCGTCCCGCGATGTCCCTGACCTTCATCCTTGATGGCCTGTGCCGGTCCGTTGGCACAGCTTCGATATTAGAGATTTGACGTCGGAGAGCAACACCCGAAACGCTCCTGAATATTTCCGCGATCATGCCCGCCGAAAAGACAATCGCTTTGAAATCAGCCTGTTGAAGGGGTTTGAAACGACGCTTGGCCGCAATTCTCACCCTCAATACCTTAATGACTTACAGCAGCCGTACGCGATGGATTACAAAGCGCAAGCACTCTTCACCCGCCCTCACTGATTTCTTCCGACTGCATTCGCACGATACAGAGGCGCTTTACGAGGAATTAAAATGACGGAAGACATATAAAAAGGCCGATACACACATCAAGTGTTATATCGGCCTTGTGGTGACGCTGCAGGGGGGGACGTTACTGGAAGAGTGACTCGCTGGACAAACCGTTCTTTTCAAGGATCTCACGCAGGCGCTTGAGACCTTCGACCTGGATCTGCCTTACACGCTCGCGCGTCAGCCCGATCTCAAGCCCTACATCTTCAAGTGTGCTGCTTTCATGACCGCGCAGGCCGAAGCGGCGGATAACCACCTCACGCTGTTTCTCGGTCAGTTCGGACAGCCACTGGTCGATGCTCTGGGACAAGTCGACATCCTGCAGAAGCTCGCACGGGTCGGTCGGACGGTCATCGGTCAATGTATCAAGCAGGGTCTTGTCCGAGTCAGGCCCCAACGAGACATCCACTGACGATACACGCTCATTCAGGCCCAGCATGCGCTTGACCTCACCCACCGGCTTTTCCAGCAGGTTGGCGATTTCTTCAGGAGACGGCTCATGGTCCAGCTTCTGGGTCAGCTCTCTGGCTGCACGCAGGTAGACATTCAGCTCCTTGACCACATGAATCGGTAACCGGATGGTCCGGGTCTGATTCATGATTGCCCGTTCGATGGTCTGACGAATCCACCAGGTGGCATAGGTGGAAAAGCGGAAGCCACGTTCAGGATCGAACTTCTCGACCGCCCGGATCAACCCCAGGTTGCCCTCCTCGATCAGATCAAGCAATGACAGACCACGATTGACATAACGCCTGGCAATTTTAACCACCAGCCGCAGATTGCTTTCAATCATGCGCTTGCGCCCGGCCGGGTCTCCACTTTGCGACAGGCGCGCAAAATGAACTTCTTCTTCCGGGGACAATAGAGGAGAGAAACCGATTTCATTGAGGTACAGCTGGGTAGCGTCGAGCGCCCGCGTATAGTCAATGTACTTGTGTTGTTTGAGCGATGTTGATGGCTTGGCCTTGGTGCGTCCCGAGGCAGCAGCAGGCTGCTTCTCGTTTGACGCTTCCTTCAGGACAATGCCGGCTTCCATAAGGAGCACTTCATCATCGATGTCAAACTCCGGCGCTTCGTTGCCAAGAGCCATTGTTTTAGTCCTTTGGTGAGTTCGACCTCAAGCTCCAGCGCCGCCTGGTTCCATGGCAACACTTGAGCCTGTTCCTATTACGCCAGGAACAGGCTGGCAACTATCAACGACGTGGCAAGAATCCCAGCGGGTCTACAGGTTTCCCTTGGCGGCGAATCTCAAAATGCAGTTTCACCCGGTCAGTTCCTGTTGACCCCATTTCGGCAATCGTCTGCCCTGCCTTGACCTGTTGCCCTTCCCGTACTAATAGCCTGCGATTATGACCGTAGGCACTGACGTAGGTATCGCTGTGTTTGATGATGATCAATTCGCCGTAGCCCCGTAATCCACTTCCGGCGTAAACAACTGAACCATCAGACGCTGCCAAAACAGGCTGTCCCAAATCACCAGCGATATCAATTCCTTTATTCAAACTGCCGTTTGAGGAAAATTTTCCTATCAATATGCCACTAGATGGCCAGGTCCAACCCGTCGGAGACCGGCCGGCCGGGCCTGTGGCGGTGGTCGCAGAGGGAGGTATCACCACAGGTACAACCTCGACAGGCTTGGACATGACGGTGGTTTTGACCGAGCCAGAACTGCTGGTGCTGGTTGAAGTAGAGGTGACAGGACGTCCCGATCCGGACGCCGACGCTACACCTTGTGTTGACGGTGAGCGACCATCAAAGCGAATCGTCTGACCCGGCTTGATGGTAAACGGCTCCGGAATCTGATTGCGGGCCGCCAAGGCTTTCCAGTCCCAGCCGTAACGAAATGCAATAGAAAAAAGCGTATCGCCCCGCCTGACCACATATTGACCCGTGGTCACTGTCGGACGCTGGGCAACTGCATTGCCATTGCGATCAACCACGCGAACGCCGCCCGAGGGCGAGCTGGAGCAGCCGACCAAGAGGACACTGAGAACAATGCCAATCACCAGACGCTGATAACTTTTTGAAGACCTGAGCTGCTGAATGACTGTGAGACTCACCCGCCACTCCCTTTACTGGTGACTGAATTCAAAAAAGATGCCTATTGTGTCGTAAGAGCGACGGCAGCCCGTGATTAACCGCGGAAAAACGTTGTTATGTATCAATAAGCTGCATGACGTGACGCCATCAGGCAATCTAACATTATCGGCCGCGCGGTGTAGACCGATGACTGGCGCCAGAATTCACTCGTTGCCGCAGACAATCTTCAGGCAATCGGCCCGTTGAGCAGCGGAACGAAGCGCACGGCGCCCAATACGTGCCGGGAAAACCCGTTTTCTTCACGGATGATCAGCATCAATTGCTGAACTTCGCCAGCGCCTACCGGTATGACCAGCCGACCACCGGGAGCGAGCTGATCGAGCAGCGCCTGTGGCACGTCGGTTGCCACGGCCGTCACAATGATGCCGTTGTAAGGCGCCAGTGCCGGCCACCCCTCCCAGCCGTCGCCCCAGCGAAAAACCACGTTGCGCAGGTTCAGTTCGACCAGCCGCTCCTTGGCGCGGTCTTGAAGCACTTTGATGCGCTCGACCGAAAAAACCCTTTCTACCAACTGCGCCAGCACTGCCGTTTGATACCCCGACCCCGTGCCGATCTCCATGACCTTGTCCAGCGGACCGGCTGCCAGAAGCAACTCACTCATTCGTGCAACCATATAAGGCTGCGAAATCGTCTGGTTATGGCCGATGGGCAACGCCGTGTCTTCGTAGGCGCGATGCGCCAGCGCTTCATCAACGAACAGGTGCCGGGGCGTCTTGCGGATGACGTCCAGCACGCGCTCGTTGGAAATGCCTTCTTCACAGAGGCGCTGAATAAGGCGCTCGCGGGTTCGCTGCGAGGTCATCCCGATCCCGCGACGCAATAGATCATCCTGATCACGCGACATCAACGCAGGCCCTCCAGCCAGTGGTTCAGGCTACTGAAACCGTCCTGATAAGTTCGATCCAGCTGCAACGGTGTGATCGAGACGTAACCTTGCATGACCGCATGGAAATCGGTGCCGGCTCCGCCATCCTCGACATCGCCTGCAGCCGCGATCCAGTAACCGGCACGACCACGCGGATCGACGACCTTCACCGGCGCTGCGGCACGGGTACGGTGCCCCAATCGGGTCAGTTGAATGCCACGGATGTGCTCCAGCGGCAGGTTTGGAATATTCACGTTCAGTACCGTACGGGGTGGCAGGTCGAGCTGCTCATGGGCCTCGACCAGCAAACGCGCATAATGCGCCGCCGTCGCCAGATTATCCGGCTGACGTGAGAGAAACGAAAAGGCAAACGACGGGCGCTGCAGGAAACGTCCCTCGAGGGCTGCGGCCACGGTGCCCGAATACAGCACATCGTCACCCAGATTGGCCCCCAGGTTGATGCCCGACACGACCATGTCCGGCTCACGTTCCAACAGGCCATGAATCCCCAGATGCACGCAATCGGTCGGCGTGCCGTTGAGACTGATAAAGCCGTTGGCCAGTGTTTGCGGGTGTAACGGCCGGTCGAGTGTCAGTGAACTGCTGGCCCCGCTTTTGTCCTGGTCAGGCGCGATCACCACACATTCGGTGTAATCGGCCAGCGCTGCATACAGCGCCGCAAGACCAGGTGCAGTCACCCCGTCATCATTTGATATCAGAATACGCATGAGCTGTCCGTCTGCCCAACCGGCACCAGATCCACGAGTTCACGCACCAAAACAGTGGCGAAGCATCCGGGCGGAAGGACGAATTCCAGTTGCAGAATGTCAGACTCGGGATAATGCCACGTCAGCCGCCCAATGGGCAGTCGCAGGATGCGACGTTCGTGCTCCATCCCTGCCCTGACCAGCCAGTCACGCAGTGCCGACTCGTCACAGGCAATGGCGTTTTCCAGCACCGCCGTCGCACCGCTAGCTGGCGAAGAGCCTTCACCCCATTGCGGGCCGGTGGGATGCAGGTCGAGAATCGCCAGGCGAGGATCGCTGCACTCGTCGATTCCGGCCGGAAAAAAGCTCCGGCTGTCAGTGAATGCCAGCAGATCACCCACCTGGGCTTGCTGCCAACTGCCATCTGCCACCCGCGCCGCCAGCACCCGGTTGAACAGATAGCTACGCGCCGTGGACAACAGTCGCGAGCGCACTGCACGTTGCTCCGGCAGCGCCTGACGGTTGGCGTAATCGCGGGCTTCGCCCAGATTGCCGCCCTGATAGCCGAAACGTTGCGCGCCGAAATAATTGGGGATGCCCTGCCGGGCAATTGTTTCAAGACGCTGATTCAACGCGTCTTTGTCAGCGCTCAGCTGAGTCAACCTGAGGGTGAAGCCATTGGCTGCGTGAGCACCGCGCTGCAACTTGCGCCGATGCCGACCGCTTTCGAGAATCCGCAGGGTCTCGTCCTGGGCCGCCGCCAGGTCAGGGTCGGCTTTGCCCGGGAGCTGGATACTGAACCACTGGCGGGTCAGAGCCTGACGGTCCTTCAGACCGGCGTAACTGACCGTGCGCAATGGGACGCCCGCCGCACGGGCCAGTCGACGAGCGGCTTCCTCGGTGTTCAGACCGCGCTTCTCGACCCACAACCACAGGTGTTCGCCGTCGCCCGACAGGGGGATATCCAGCACTTCGTCCACCTGAAAATCTTCAGCCGTGGCTTTGAGGGCTGCACAACCCAGCGCATCGCCGTAGGCTCTCGGCCCCAACAGTTCCAGTTCGGTCATGCGGGCAGCAACAACGCGACGGCATGCACGGCAATGCCTTCTTCACGTCCGGTAAAACCGAGTTTTTCGGTGGTCGTGGCTTTCACGTTCACCTGATCCAGGTCCACGTGCAGGTCTTCGGCGATCAGCGCACGCATGGCATCAATATGAGGGGCCATTTTCGGCGCCTGAGCCACGATGGTGGCGTCGACGTTACCGACCTTCCAGCCTTTGCCGTGGATCAGCTTCAGCACATGCCGGAGCAGCACGCGGCTGTCGGCACCCTTGAATTGCGGGTCGGTATCAGGGAAGTGCTTGCCGATGTCGCCCAGTGCCGCGGCCCCCAGAAGCGCATCGCTCAAGGCGTGCAACAGGACATCGCCATCGGAGTGGGCCAGCAGGCCGAAACCGTGTGCAATCCGCACGCCGCCCAAGGTGATGAAATCGCCTTCGGCAAAACGATGCACATCATAGCCATGACCAATACGCATAAAAAAACGCCCTGAAAAAAGACAGGGCGTGATTCTACCTGCTTTGGCGCGCGTTAGCTGTTCAAGGCTTCGGCGTGATGCCTGAGATGGTCTTCGATGAAGCTGGCGATGAAGAAATAGCTATGGTCATAACCGGGCTGCATCCTCAGCGTCAGCGGGTAATGCGCGGTTTTGGCGGCCTGAAGCAGGGCCTCGGGTTTGAGCTGATTGACCAGGAAATCGTCACGATCACCCTGATCAACCAGGGTCGGCAGTTTTTCCGTGGCCTCTGCCATCAACACACTGGCGTCCCACTCGCGCCAGCGGGAACGGTCTTCACCCAGGTATCGGGAGAAAGCCTTTTGCCCCCACGGGCAATCGATCGGGTTGCTGATGGGTGAAAATGCCGACACCGATTTGTAACGGCCCGAGTTGCGCAAGGCACACACCAGCGCGCCGTGACCGCCCATCGAATGACCGCTGATGCTACGGGCCTGGGACGCAGGAAAGTGCGCTTCGACCAGTGCGGGCAATTCCTTGACCACGTAGTCGTGCATTTGATAATGCCGCGCATAAGGCTGTTCGGTGGCATTCAGGTAAAAACCGGCACCGTGGCCGAAATCCCACGCACCGTCGGGGTCATCCGGTACATCGGCGCCGCGCGGGCTGGTATCAGGCGCAACGATGATCATGCCCAGGTCCGCTGCAAATCGCAGGGCTGCCGCTTTCTGCATGAAGTTTTCGTCGGTGCAGGTCAGGCCCGACAGCCAGTACAACACGGGCAACTTGACGCCCTGCTCGGCCTGCGGCGGTAGGTAAACGGCAAACACCATGTCGCAGCCCAGCACGTGGGAATGATGCTTGTAACGCTTGTGCCAGCCACCGAAGCTTTTCTGACACGAAATGTTTTCCAACGGCATGCAAAGTCCTCCCGTGACAAACCATCAGCTTCAGGCGGGCACTCAACCCTTGTGCCGCGTGAAGCTGACCGCTCGCCGCTTTCGATCAGAAATGAATGACGGTACGAATGCTTTTGCCTTCGTGCATCAAGTCGAACGCTTTGTTGATGTCTTCCAGGCCCATCGTGTGGGTGATGAACGTATCCAGCGGGATTTCGCCGGTCTGCGCCATGTCGACATAGCTCGGCAGCTCGGTACGACCACGCACACCGCCAAACGCCGAACCGCGCCAGACGCGACCGGTCACCAACTGGAACGGACGTGTGGAAATTTCCTGACCGGCACCCGCCACGCCGATGATCACCGACTCGCCCCACCCCTTGTGGCACGACTCCAGTGCCGCACGCATCAATTGCACGTTGCCGATGCATTCAAAGGAGAAATCGACGCCACCGTCCGTCATGTCGACGATGACTTCCTGAATCGGACGGTCGAAGTCTTTCGGGTTGACGCAGTCAGTAGCGCCCAGCTGCCTGGCGATCTCGAACTTGGCCGGGTTGATGTCGATGGCGATGATCCGGGCCGCCTTGGCCTTGACCGCGCCGATCACTGCAGACAGGCCAATGCCGCCCAGACCGAAGATCGCCACGGTATCGCCCGGCTTGACCTTCGCGGTGTTGAGCACTGCGCCGATACCGGTGGTGACGCCGCAACCCAGCAGGCAGACTTTTTCCAGCGGTGCGTTCTTGTCGATTTTGGCCACCGAGATTTCCGGTAGCACGGTGTATTCGGAAAAGGTCGAGGTGCCCATGTAATGGAAAATCGGCTCGCCCTTGTAGGAGAAACGTGTCGTGCCGTCCGGCATCAGGCCCTTGCCCTGGGTCGAACGGATCGACTGACACAGGTTGGTCTTGCCGGAACGACAGAATTTGCACTGTCGGCATTCCGGTGTGTACAGCGGAATGACGTGATCACCGACCGCCACCGAGGTCACACCTTCACCCACGGCCTCGACAACAGCGCCGCCTTCATGACCGAGAATCGACGGGAAAATCCCTTCGGGGTCAGCCCCGGACAGCGTGTACGCATCCGTGTGACAGACGCCGGATGCCACTACTTTGAGCAGCACTTCTCCCGCTTTGGGCATGGCGACATCGACTTCAACGATCTCCAGTGGCTTCTTGGCTTCAAAGGCGACAGCAGCGCGTGACTTGATCATCAATTTTCTCCGACGGGTAAAAACAAGGTTTGCAGTGTAGTACAGTGCCAATTGACGAGTAATGCGGCTAAAAGCAAAACATTAATGCTGTACAGGGATAATAGATGTACACCAATCGCTGGGAAGGTCTGGACGAATTTGTCGCCGTCGCTGAATGCGGGCAGTTCACGGCGGCGGCGCTGCGCCTGGGCGTCTCTTCGTCTCACGTCAGCCGACAGATCGTGCGTCTTGAGGAGCGCTTGCAGACTCGACTGCTGTACCGCAGCACGCGCAAGGTCGCGCTGACCGAAGCCGGCCAGACGTTTTTGCACCACTGCCAGCGCTTGCAGGACGGGCGCGAAGAGGCGCTGCGTGCTGTCGGTGATCTGGCCAGCGAGCCGAAAGGACTGTTGCGCATGACCTGCGCGGTGGCGTACGGCGAGCGCTTCATCACGCCACTGGTCACGCGCTTCATGGACCTGTATCCACAACTGCGCGTCGACATCGAGCTGAGCAACGACACGCTGGACCTTGTGCATGAAGGAATGGACCTGGCGATTCGTCTGGGTCGATTACAGGATTCGCGTCTGGTCGCCACCCGTATTGCGCCGCGCAAGATGTACGTGTGCGCCTCGCCGTCCTACCTCGAACGTTATGGACGGCCTCACAGCCTGTCGGAACTGAGCCGTCACAACTGCCTGATCGGGGGCAGCGATACCTGGCAATTGCAGCAGAATGGTCGGGAGTTTTCTCAGCGAGTACAGGGGAACTGGCGCTGCAACAGTGGCCAGGCGGTGCTGGACGCGGCGCTGCACGGGATCGGTCTGTGTCAGCTGCCGGATTATTACGTGCAAAGGCACCTTAAGGACGGAGCGCTGGTTTCCCTGCTGGACGCCCACCAGCCGCCCAACACGGCCGTCTGGGCGCTGTACCCGCAACAACGCCACCTGTCACCCAAGGTGCGAAAGCTGGTCGATTACCTGAAAGAAGGGCTGGCGATGCAGGATGAATATCGCCAATAGCCTCGGCTAGCGGTCGAACTCTTTACGACGCTGGCGCAACCACTCAAGGTCTTCGGGACGAGTGACCTTGATATTGTCGGAGCGCCCTTCAATCAGACGCGGTGACTGCCCTGCCCACTCGATGGCCGAGGCCTCGTCGGTGATGCTGACATTCGACACCAGGCTGTCAGCCAGGGCGCGATGCAACGTGCCAAGGCGAAACATCTGCGGCGTGAACGCTTGCCAGATCAGGCTTCGATCCACGGTCTCGGCCACCCGACCATGGCTGTCGGCTCGTTTGAGGGTATCGCGAGCCGGCACCGCCAGGAGGCCGCCGACGGGATCATTCGCCAGCTCACCCAGCAGATTGTCCAGATCGCTGCGTGCGAGGTTCGGGCGTGCGGCGTCATGCACCAACACCCAGTCCTCGTCACTCGCCCCCTGCGCATGCAAATGCAGAAGCGCGTTGAGTACCGAACCCGAACGCTCGCTGCCGCCTTTTACCCGCTGGATACGCGAGTCATGCGCACAGGGCAGTTCAGCCCAGTAAGGGTCGTCCACCGCCAGGCTGATCACCAGCCCCTTGAGTCGGGGGTGATTCAGAAAACAGAGCAGGCTGTGTTCAAGAATTGTCAGGCCGCCCAGTTGCAGGTATTGCTTGGGACGGTCGGCTGCCATACGGGCACCGATGCCCGCCGCAGGTATCACTGCCCAGAAGGCAGGAAGGAAATCTGTCATCGCACCCACTTGATTATTGCGCGAGCTGGTAAAGGGTTTCTCCGTCCTTGACCATGCCCAATTCATGCCGGGCACGCTCCTCAACGGTTTCAAGGCCCTTTTTCAACTCCATGACCTCAGCATCGA
This sequence comes from Pseudomonas graminis, assembly GCF_002093745.1. GTDB lineage: Bacteria > Pseudomonadota > Gammaproteobacteria > Pseudomonadales > Pseudomonadaceae > Aquipseudomonas. Next base: position 103,203 of record NZ_MTSB01000012.1, on the reverse strand, counting down.
GCACGCGATTGCGCTCAAGCAGCACCTCATTCTCAGCGTGCTGGTCGGCAATCTGCTGAGTCAGGCTGGCCACTTGCGCAAGGCTGCCGTTACCGACCCAAAGACGGTATTGCAAGCCACCCAGCAACAAGAGCAGGACGAGGAACAACCAGTTAGGACTGCGCATTGAAATATCAGGTACCCAGTAAAAAAACAGCAGAGCCAACGTGAAGAACAAATGACTGAGGGCATTGAGCCTGACATAAGCCAGGCTCAATCACTCCAGATTACCGCGGAGCGTCAGCATCAGAGCTGCGAAGGCCAGTCAGGTGACTCGACTCTCGGCAGCGCTCTGCGTCTTTTTACCATCTATGGCTCAGCCGCGAAACTCGGCACGACCACGATACACAGCTTTGGAACCCAATTGCTCTTCGATGCGCAGCAACTGGTTGTACTTGGAAACGCGATCGGAGCGGCACAGCGAGCCGGTTTTGATCTGGCCAGCCGAGGTGCCCACCGCCAGGTCGGCAATGGTGGAATCTTCAGTCTCACCGGAGCGGTGAGAGATGATGGCGGTGTAACCGGCGGCTTTGGCCATCTGAATGGCTTCGAGCGTTTCGGTCAGGGTGCCGATCTGGTTGAACTTGATCAGGATCGAGTTGGCAATCTTCTTGTCGATGCCTTCTTTCAAAATCTTGGTGTTGGTCACGAACAGGTCATCACCGACCAGTTGGACCTTCTCGCCGATCTTGTCGGTCAGGATTTTCCAGCCGTCCCAATCAGACTCGTCCAGACCGTCTTCGATGGAGATGATCGGGTGCTTGCGCGTCAGCTCGGCAAGGTATTCGGCGAACTCGGCAGCGCTGTACTCGCCCTCCTCGCTGAGTTTGTACTTGCCGTTCTTGTAGAACTCGCTCGCCGCGCAGTCCAGCGCCAGGGTCACGTCGGTGCCCAGTGTGTAACCTGCATTGGCCACGGCTTCGGCGATAGCGTCGAGTGCTTCTTTGTTGGAGGCCAGGTTCGGAGCGAAACCACCTTCGTCGCCGACCGCAGTGTTCAGGCCACGCGCCTTGAGTACCGCCTTGAGGTGATGAAAAATCTCGGTGCCCCAGCGCAGGCCTTCGGCGAAGCTCTTGGCGCCGACCGGCTGGATCATGAATTCCTGGATGTCGATGTTGTTATCGGCATGCTCGCCACCGTTGATGATGTTCATCATCGGCACCGGCATGGAGTACACGCCCGGCGTACCATTGAGGTTGGCGATGTGCGCGTACAGCGGCAGGTCCTGATCCTGTGCAGCAGCCTTGGCCGCAGCCAGAGAGACAGCCAGGATTGCGTTCGCGCCCAGGCTTGCCTTGTTCTCGGTGGCGTCCAGCGCGATCATCGCGTGGTCCAGGGCCTTTTGATCAACCGGATCTTTACCCAGAAGCAGGTCGCGGATCGGGCCATTGATGTTGGCAACAGCCTTCAGAACACCCTTGCCCATGTAACGGCTCTTGTCGCCATCACGCAGCTCCAGCGCTTCGCGCGAGCCGGTTGACGCACCCGACGGCGCGCAGGCGCTGCCGATGATGCCGTTATCGAGGAGCACATCGGCTTCTACAGTAGGGTTGCCACGTGAGTCGAGAACTTCACGACCTTTGATGTCGACGATTTTTGCCATTGTTGTAAACACTCCAAGATTGACGAAAACGACGCAGCTGGAAAAAAACGATGCCCGCATTCAGACGCAGAAAAAGGCAGCCCTGAATGCAACAACCCCGTCACGAATGACGGGGAACGGCACTTTACCGGAGAACCCTGCTCAAGCGGTCTCTACGATCGGAAAACTTTTGACAAGTTCATCCAGGGACTTGAGCTGGGCCAGAAACGGCTCCAGCTTGTCCAGACGCAAGGCGCAAGGGCCATCGCATTTGGCGTTGTCAGGGTCCGGATGGGCTTCAAGAAACAGACCGGCCAGATTCTGACTGATGCCGGCCTTGGCCAGATCGAGCACCTGGGCACGACGCCCCCCGGCAGAGTCGGAGCGGCCACCCGGCATTTGCAGGGCGTGGGTCACGTCGAACAGTATCGGGTACTCGAACTGCTTCATGATGCCAAAGCCGAGCATGTCCACCACCAGGTTGTTGTAACCGAAGCTGGAACCACGCTCGCAGAGAATCAACTGATCATTACCCGCCTCTTCGCACTTGGTCAGGATGTGTTTCATTTCCTGAGGCGCGAGAAACTGGGCTTTCTTGATGTTGATGACTGCGCCGGTTTTGGCCATGGCCACGACCAGATCGGTCTGGCGCGACAGAAACGCCGGCAACTGGATGATGTCACAGACTTCCGCCACAACGGCCGCCTGATGAGGCTCGTGTACGTCAGTGATCAGCGGCACGTTGAAGGTGCGCTTGACCTCTTCGAAAATACGCATGCCTTCTTCAAGGCCCGGCCCACGGTAGGAGTTCACCGAGGAACGGTTGGCCTTGTCGAAGCTGGCCTTGAACACGTAAGGGATGCCGAGCTTTTCGGTCACCCTGACGTACTCTTCACAGACCTGCATGGCCATATCCCGGGACTCGAGGACGTTCATGCCGCCGAACAGCACCATAGGCTTGTCGTTGGCGATCTCGATCGAGCCTACGCGGATGATTTTCTGAGCCATGTCTGAAGTCCCTGTCAGGAGTTTTTCTGATGTTGAGCCAGTGCTGCTTTGACGAAGCCGCTGAACAGCGGATGCCCGTCACGTGGCGTGGAAGTGAATTCCGGGTGGAACTGGCAAGCGACGAACCACGGATGATCCGGCGCTTCGACCACTTCAACCAGCGCGCCGTCACCGGAGCGGCCGGAAATCTTCAGACCGGCTTCGATCAGTTGCGGCAGCAGATTGTTGTTCACTTCGTAGCGGTGGCGGTGACGCTCGACAATCACGTCCTTGCTGTAGCAGTCGTGTACCAGAGAACCGGCTTCCAGCTGGCATTCCTGCGCACCCAGACGCATGGTGCCGCCCAGATCGGAGCTTTCGGTACGGGTTTCGACTGCGCCAGTAGCGTCTTCCCACTCGGTGATCAGACCGACCACGGCGTGCGCGCTGGTACGATCGAACTCGGTCGAGTTGGCGTCTTTCCAGCCCAGCACGTTACGGGCGAACTCGATGACCGCAACTTGCATACCCAGGCAGATGCCCAGGTACGGAACCTTGTTTTCACGCGCAAACTGAACCGCCGTGATCTTGCCTTCAACGCCGCGCAGACCAAAACCGCCAGGAACCAGGATGGCGTCCACGCCTTCCAGCAGGCCGGTGCCCTGATTCTCGATGTCTTCGGAGTCGATGTAACGCAGGTTCACCTTGGTGCGGTTGGTGATGCCGGCGTGGCTCATGGCTTCAATCAACGACTTGTAGGCGTCGAGCAGTTCCATGTACTTGCCGACCATCGCGATGGTGACTTCGTGTTCCGGGTTGAGCTTGGCGTCGACCACCTTGTCCCACTCGGACAGGTCGGCACCGCCGCATTGCAGGCCGAAGCGCTCGACCACGAAATCGTCCAGGCCCTGCGAATGCAGAATGCCCGGGATCTTGTAGATGGTGTCCGCGTCTTCGAGGGCGATGACCGCACGCTCTTCGACGTTGGTGAACTGAGCGATCTTGCGACGCGAAGAAATGTCGATCGGGTGATCGGAGCGGCAGACCAGGACATCAGGCTGCAGACCGATGGAGCGCAATTCCTTCACCGAGTGTTGAGTCGGCTTGGTTTTGGTCTCGCCAGCAGTGGCAATGTACGGCACCAGCGTCAGGTGCATGAGCATCGCGCGGCGTGCGCCGACTTCGAAGCGCAGTTGACGGATGGCTTCGAGGAACGGTTGCGACTCGATGTCACCGACCGTACCGCCGATCTCGACCAGTGCCACATCGGCATCGCCTGCACCCTTGATGATGCGGCGCTTGATCTCGTCGGTGATGTGCGGAATGACCTGAATGGTCGCGCCCAGATAATCACCACGGCGCTCTTTGCGCAGGACGTGTTCGTACACACGGCCAGTGGTGAAGTTGTTGTTCTGGGTCATGGTGGTGCGGATGAACCGCTCGTAGTGACCAAGGTCCAGGTCGGTTTCAGCGCCGTCGTGGGTGACGAACACCTCTCCGTGCTGGAACGGGCTCATGGTGCCTGGGTCCACGTTGATGTAGGGATCCAGTTTCAGCATGGTGACCTTGAGTCCCCGCGCCTCCAGGATGGCCGCCAGTGAAGCCGAGGCAATGCCTTTCCCCAATGAAGAAACAACACCGCCCGTGACGAAGATGTAGCGCGTCATGAAAAACCCTAGAAGTCTGCGTTAAAGCGGTCAGAGCCGCCGGGGAAAGCGAAGGAAGGCCGAAGCCTCCGATTACCGACAAAATTCACGGTGTACTCCCGAAACTGCTGCGTTGAAACCGACCGGCCAGAGCCAGTGCGTTATGCGCTACATTTTAAGAATTACCCAGTAAACACGGGTTGGTAACCGGTAACTTGCGTTGTTTCAAAAGAACCAACAGAAGTTGTATCAAGAAGGGAGCGTAGTCTACCCGAAAGGACCTTTCAGCTCAAACTTTGGTCGCGGGGCGGTGCAACCCAGCGCAAACGCCAGCGTTCATTGGGCGAACCGTCCAGTCCGGGCAGGTTGGCGACGGCCAACAGCACGTTGTCGCGATAAAGCAGCGGCAATCTGCCGCGCATAAATGCCGGTACTGACTGCTCATTGAGCAGCCGCTTGAGGTCACGGCTGCCGCGCCCATCGATTTGCATGACCTCACCGCCCTGTCGATAGCGTATGTCCAGCACTCCAGACGGGGCCTCCCCTTCCAGCTTCACGCGACCGTTGCCTGGCAGATGCAGTGCGTCATTCACGTTGAGCCAGCTCGTAACACCGTCAAATACCTGTGCCCAGCCAGCGGGCAGCCACCAGATACAGCCTTGCGCCCGATGCAGCTCGCCATCGACAAGTCGCCACAGCGGACGAGCATCCTGTGCCGCGTCGCGCAATGCCTCCCAACCTGCCCAGTGGTCGGTGTCCGGCAAACGGGTCAGCGGCGCCAGCCAATGGCGCAATGCGTTGCGCTGCCGTGCGGCGGACAGTTCGACAAGCGGCTTGAGTGCCAGCACTGGCAAACCCAGCCAGGCAAAAGGTGTGGTGGCCTGCGCGCTTGCCAGGTCCAGCTGCGCCAGCTCGTCGAGCAGCTGCTGAGCTTCGCCGAGATGAACCGCGGTGCGTGACAGGCTGGCAGTCGTTTGCGGCCATCTGGACGTCAACAAGGGCACGACCTGATTGCGCAAAAAGTTGCGCGAGAACTGATCATCGCCATTGCTGGGGTCTTCCACCCAGCTCAGGCCGTTTGCGTGCGCGTAGGCTTCCAGCTCCGCGCGCGATACCGTCAGCAACGGCCGCACCAGATGCCCACGACCGATAGCGCGCTGCACGGGCATGGCGGCCAGACCACGCACACCGGCGCCGCGCAGAAGGCGGAACAACAGGGTTTCGGCCTGATCGTCCCGGTGCTGCGCAGTCAGCAGCACCTCTCCGCTCCCCAGCCGGTCAGTGAACGCGGCATAGCGCGCCTGCCTCGCCGCCTGCTCGACGCTCGCACCGGCTTCCACCTTTACGTCCACCCGCTCGAACGACACACCCAGCGCCTGACAAACCTGCTGACAATGCTCAGGCCATGCATCGGCAGCCGCCTGCAAACCGTGATGAACATGGATTGCGTGCAGAACAGGCAGGGGCTCATACCGGGAGAGTGACGCGAGAAGGTGCAACAGCACCGTGGAATCCAGGCCGCCGGAGAAGCCGACATGCCAGGCGAGCGCATTGCGCCAAGGGGCCAGCGCTTGAAGAAGCCTGGCAGGAAGGTCATGACCGCTGTGTGTCGACGTGGTCATCGGTATGCCTCACGGGGCTTCGCTGATTCGCACACTGACGGCTTCAATGCTCAAGCCAGCGCTTTCGCGAACACGTTCGCACCCACGCCCTTCGGGCAGAAGCCCGCAAGGCGTGAGAGCAACAGGGGCGCCGATCATCATTGCCAGCGAAAGCGATGACTCGACGCAACGCAGCTTACAGACCGTAGCTCATCAGGCGATCATAACGACGGGCCAGCAGCGCATCGTTGTCGAATTCCTTGAGCATGGCCAACTGGCTGCTCAATGCATCACGGATCAGGCCTGCTGCGGCCACCGGGTCACGATGCGCGCCACCCAAAGGTTCCGGGATGACCTTGTCGACAATGCCCAGACCTTTCAGGCGATCAGCCGTGATGCCCATCGCTTCGGCCGCATCCGGTGCCTTTTCCGAGGTTTTCCACAGAATCGATGCACAGCCTTCCGGAGAGATAACCGCGTAAGTCGAGTACTGAAGCATGTTCAACTGGTCGCAGACGCCAATGGCCAGCGCACCACCGGAACCGCCTTCACCGATGACGGTGGCGATGATCGGGGTTTTCAGGCGAGCCATCACGCGCAGGTTCCAGGCGATTGCTTCGCTCTGGTTGCGCTCTTCGGCGTCGATACCCGGGTACGCACCCGGTGTGTCGATGAAGGTCAGGATCGGCATCTTGAAACGCTCGGCCATTTCCATCAGGCGGCACGCCTTGCGGTAGCCCTCAGGACGCGGCATGCCGAAGTTGCGGCGCACTTTCTCGCGCACTTCGCGACCTTTCTGATGGCCGATGACCATGACCGGCTGATTGTCCAGACGGGCGATGCCGCCGACAATCGCTGCATCGTCGGAGAAGTGACGATCACCGTGCAGTTCATCGAATTCGGTAAAGATGTTTTCGATGTAATCCAGCGTGTAGGGGCGACGCGGATGACGCGCCATGCGCGCGATCTGCCAGCTGGTCAGGTTGCCGAAGATGCTTTCGGTAAGCGTCTTGCTCTTGTCTTGCAGCCGGGAGATCTCGTCGCCGATGTTCAGCGAGTTGTCGTTACCCACCAAGCGCAGTTCTTCGATTTTGGCCTGCAAGTCAGCGATAGGCTGTTCGAAATCAAGGAAATTCGGGTTCATAGGCATCCGTCTTGGGTCGACGGCCAAGAGGCCGGCCGGTTGATCCGTCTGCGCCTTTCCTGCTCGGAACAGGCGCGGTCAGGTCGAAATTAAAAGTCAGGGTTGAGCGCAAGTCGAGCCTGCGGCGTTCAACGATACTGGAGAAAGACGTTCTCACGCCCGAACTGGTCACGCAGAGCTTGAATCAAGCTGTCCGCGGGATCAATTCGCCATGCTTCTCCCAATTGCAGCAGTGCTTTGGCATCCTGCCCCGTGTAGTCCACCGTGATCGGGCAGGCACCTCGATGGCGCTTGCACAGATCACCGAGCCAGCGTAGCCGATCACCTTTGAGCGCGTCGGCATGCACCGTCACTCGCAAGCTTTCCGCCAGGTTGGTGCGGGCATCTTCGATACTCATGACACGTTTGGCGCGCAATCTCAGACCACCGGAGAAGTCATCATTACTGACTTCACCCTCGACCACCACCATAGCATCGGTCTGCAACAGTGACTGAGCCGAATGAAACGCTTCGGCAAACAGAGACGCTTCGATACGTGCCGAGCGGTCATCCAGGGTGATAAACCCCATCTTGTCGCCCTTCTTGTTCTTCATCACACGCAAGGCAATGATCAGGCCCGCCACCGTCTGAGTGTCTCGGGCCGGTTTCAGGTCAATGATCCGCTGACGGGCAAAACGGCGAATCTCGCCTTCGTATTCATCAATCGGGTGCCCGGTCAGGTACAGCCCCAGGGTTTCTTTTTCACCGCGCAAACGATCCTTGAGGCTCAGTTCGCGGGTCTTGCGATGATTGGCATAAACGTCGGCGTCCGCCTCGACGAACAGCCCGCCAAACAGGTCCGCGTGACCACTGTCATGGCTGCGGGCGGTCTGCTCGGCGGCCTGAATGGCCTCTTCCAGCGCCGCCAGCAACACCGAACGGTTGCGGTCGATATTGGCCTGATACGCCTTGGGTTCCAGCTCGAAGTAAGGGCCGAGACGATCCAGCGCACCACTGCGGATCAGACCGTCCAGCGTTCGTTTGTTGACGCGTTTGAGGTCCACGCGCGCGCAGAAATCGAACAGGTCCTTGAACGGCCCGTCCTGGCGCGCATCGGTAATGGCTTCGACCGGCCCCTCGCCCACGCCCTTGATCGCACCAAGGCCGTAAAGGATGCGACCATCGTCGCTGACCGTGAACTTGAACTCCGACGTGTTCACGTCCGGTGCGTCGAGGCGCAACTTCATGGTGCGCACTTCTTCGATCAAGGTCACGACCTTGTCGGTGTTGTGCATGTCCGCCGACAACACGGCCGCCATGAACGGCGCCGGGTAGTGAGTCTTCAGCCAGGCGGTCTGATAAGACACCAGCCCATAGGCCGCCGAGTGGGATTTGTTGAAACCGTAACCGGCGAATTTCTCCACCAGGTCGAAAATGTTACCGGCCAGATCCGCGTCGATATTGTTGGTCTTGCAGCCGTCAATGAAACCACCGCGCTGCTTGGCCATTTCCTCTGGCTTTTTCTTACCCATCGCACGACGCAGCATGTCCGCGCCGCCAAGGGTGTAACCGGCCATGACCTGCGCGATCTGCATCACCTGTTCCTGATACAGGATAATGCCGTAGGTCGGAGCCAGCACCGGCTTGAGGCCTTCATACTGGTAATCGACGTGCGGGTACGACAGCTCCGCACGGCCGTGCTTGCGGTTGATGAAGTCGTCAACCATGCCCGATTGCAAAGGGCCGGGACGGAACAGCGCCACCAGTGCGATCAAATCTTCCAGGCAGTCGGGCTTGAGCTTTTTGATCAGCTCTTTCATGCCGCGCGACTCGAGCTGGAACACCGCTGTGGTTTCAGCCCGCTGCAGCAGCTGATAGGTCGGCATGTCATCGAGCGGAATGAACGCGATGTCCAGCGGCGCTTCATTGACCTTGGCGCGGTCACGGTTGATGGTCTTGAGCGCCCAGTCGATGATCGTCAGGGTCCGCAGGCCAAGGAAGTCGAACTTCACCAGCCCCGCGGCCTCGACATCGTCCTTGTCGAACTGGGTCACCAGACCGTCACCGGCCTCGTCGCAATAGATCGGGGCAAAATCCGTCAGTTTGGTCGGAGCGATGACCACACCACCGGCGTGCTTGCCGACGTTACGCACGATGCCTTCAAGCTTGAGGGCCATCTCCCAGATTTCGGCAGCCTCTTCATCGACCTTGAGGAAGTCGCGGAGAATCTCTTCCTGCTCATAGGCCTTTTCAAGGGTCATGCCGACTTCGAACGGGATCATCTTCGACAGACGATCAGCCAGCCCGTAAGACTTGCCCTGCACACGCGCCACATCACGCACCACCGCCTTTGCCGCCATCGAACCGAAGGTGATGATCTGGCTGACGGCGTTGCGACCGTACTTCTCGGCCACGTATTCGATGACCCGGTCGCGACCGTCCATGCAGAAGTCGACGTCGAAGTCGGGCATCGAAACCCGCTCCGGGTTCAGGAAGCGTTCGAACAGCAGGTCGTATTCCAGCGGATCGAGATCGGTGATTTTCTGTACATAGGCCACCAGCGAGCCGGCACCCGAACCACGGCCCGGACCTACCGGGACGCCATTGCTCTTGGCCCACTGGATGAAGTCCATCACGATCAGGAAGTAACCGGGAAAGCCCATCTGGATGATGATATCCAGCTCGAAATTCAACCGGTCGACATACACCTGACGCTTGGCTTCGTAATCTTCCGTGGTGTCCTTGGGCAACAGGACAGCAAGACGCTCTTCGAGACCGTCGAACGAGACCTTGCGGAAATACTCATCGATGGTCATGCCATCGGGAATCGGAAAGTTGGGCAAGAAGTGAGTGCCCAGCTTCACGTCGATGTTGCAGCGCTTGGCAATCTCGACGGTGTTTTCCAGCGCCTCAGGCAAATCACTGAACAGCTCGGCCATTTCCTCCGGGCTTTTCAGGTATTGCTGATCACTGTAGTTGTGCGAGCGACGCGGATCGTCCAGCGCCCGGCCTTCGCCGATGCAGACACGGGTCTCATGGGCTTCGAAGTCGGCCTGCTTGATGAAGCGTACATCGTTGGTCGCGACCAGCGGCGCACCGTGACGCTCGGCCAGGGCAACGGCGGCATGCAAATGCTCTTCATCGTTGCTGCGATTGGTGCGCTGCACTTCGATGTAGAAGCGGTCAGGAAACACCTCCATCCACTCGCGCAACAATTCGTCTGCCTCACCGGGGTTGCCACCCAGCAGCGCCATGCCGATCTCGCCTTCTTTGGCCGCGGAGAGCGCAATCACGCCTTCGCTGGCCTGCGCGACCCACTGGCGCTGGATGACGATCTGACCGTTGCGCTGGCCTTCGATGAACCCCCGGGAAATCAGCTCGGTCAGGTTGCGGTAGCCCTGGGCGTTCATCGCCAGCAGGCTGATACGGCTGAGCGCGGCGTCTGCATCACGGCCGGCCAGCCACAGGTCGACGCCACAGATCGGCTTGATCCCGGAGCCCTGAGCGGCCTTGTAGAATTTGACCAGCGAACACATGTTGTTCTGGTCGGTCACCGCCACGGCAGGCATGTTCATGCCGGTCAGCGCCTTGATCAGCGGTTTGACCCGGACCAGACCGTCAACCAGCGAGTATTCGGTGTGCAGGCGTAGATGAACGAAAGAAGCCGGCATGGTGATCCTATAACGCGAAAATACAAAAAACGAAGGGCAGGATTGTAGCGGCCTCCGGCGGAAACGTCAGTCCTGCAACAAACCGACCGGCAGCGGGATCGATCCGTCGAGCATGATGGCCGCGCGCGCCTCATGGGCCGCTCGCACCGGCCCGAAGGAACGTCGATGGATGGGTGTAGGTCCGAGGCGGGCCAATGCTTCCAGATGCATCGCGGTAGGATAACCCTTGTGCCCGCCGATGCCATAACCCGGATAGACATGCTCAAGAGCTGCCATTTCCCGATCCCGGCTCACCTTGGCCAGAATCGAGGCGGCTGCGATGGCAGGCACCTTGGAATCACCTTTCACCACCGGCGCAGCAGGCACTGACAATTGCGGGCAGCGATTGCCGTCGATCAGGGCCAGCTTCGGCGTGATGCTCAAGCCTTCGACGGCGCGTTTCATCGCCAGCATCGTGGCATGCAAAATGTTCAGTTGATCGATTTCTTCGACCTCGGCCCGGGCGATAAACCAGCACAGGGCTTTTTCCTGAATCTCGACAAACAGCTTTTCACGCCTGGCTTCGGTCAGTTTCTTCGAGTCATTAAGCCCGAGAATGGGTCTGGCCGGGTCAAGAATGACGGCCGCCGTGACCACTGCACCGCACAGCGGGCCGCGGCCGACTTCGTCAACGCCTGCCACCAGATCCTCGACGAGGGTGAAATCCAGACCTGTTTGCATGATGGGCGAACTCACAGTGAAGGTGACTGGCCGAGCAGATTCAATACCGCATCGGCCGCCTGATTGGAGGCATCGCGGCGCAGAATCCGGTGAATATCGTCAAAGCCTGCGGTTTGCGCGTGGCCGTCTTCGATGAGCGGCAACAGCGTGTCGGCCAACGCCTCAGGCGTGGCGTCGTCCTGAAGCAGCTCCGGCACCAGCAAACGCTGAGCCAACAGATTCGGCAAGGAGACGTAAGGGCTTTTGACCAGCCGCTTGAGGACCCAGAAGGTCAACGGCGCCATGCGATAGGCGACGACCATCGGCCGCTTGTACAGCAAGGCTTCCAGCGTTGCGGTACCGGAGGCTATAAGCACCGCGTCGCAGGCCGCCAGCGCGACATGAGACTGCCCGTCGAGCAAGGTGACGGGCAAATGACGGCTGCGCAACAGTTCTTCGACCTGAGTACGTCGTTGCGGGCTGGCACACGGCAGCACGAACCGCAGACCGGGCCGTTGGGCCAGCATGCGCTCGGCAGCATCGAAAAACAGGCCGCCCAGTCGACCGACTTCGCCGCCCCGACTGCCAGGCATCAACGCGACAACCGGGCCTTCCGCAGGCAGGTTCAACCTGGCACGAGCCGCGACGCGATCAGACTCAAGTGGAATGGTGTCTGCCAACGGGTGACCGACAAACTTCACCGGCACGCCCTTCTCTTCGTAAAAACGGGCTTCGAAGGGCAGCAAGGTGAGCATCAGGTCGCAACCTTCGCGAATCTTCAGCACACGCTTCTGGCGCCAGGCCCAGACTGAAGGGCTGACGTAATGCACCGTTTTGATGCCGGCGCGGCGTAACTGAAGTTCGATATTGAGCGTGAAGTCAGGCGCGTCGATACCGATGAAGACGTCCGGCCTTTCATCGATCAGGGTCTTGACCAGCAGCTTGCGCCGGGCCAGCAATTCGCGCAGCCGCCCCAGCACCTCGACAAGCCCCATCACCGACAGACGCTCCATCGGGAAACAGGACTGCATGCCTTCGGCCTCCATCAACGGACCACCCACGCCGATGAACCGGACATCGGGATGGCGCGCCTTGAGGGCACGCATAAGGCCCGACCCGAGGATATCGCCGGAGGCTTCGCCGGCAACCAGTGCGACAAGCAATGGACTGGTCATGGTTAGCGAATGATGCCGCGGGTCGACGTCTGAATGGACTGCATGAACACAGCGACTTCAGGAAACTGTGCCGCTGGCCCAGCCAGCTCATCGAGCGCCTGACCGATGGTCAGCCCCTGACGATAAACCGTCTTGTAGGCCCTGCGCAGCGCATGGATGGCTTCTTCCGAGAAACCGCGGCGGCGCATGCCCTCGAAGTTCATGCTACGCGCTTCGGCCGGGTTGCCAAAGACCGTCACGAACGCCGGAACGTCCTTGCCGATGGCCGTGCCCATACCGGAAAAGCTGTGCGCACCGATGTGGCAGAACTGATGCACGAGGGTGAAACCGGAGAGAATCGCCCAGTCGTCAACGTGAACATGGCCTGCCAGCGCGGTGTTGTTGACCAGAATCACATGATTGCCGATCACGCTGTCATGACCGATGTGTGCATAGGCCATGATCAGGTTGTGATCACCCAACGTGGTTTCGGCGCGATCCTGGACAGTGCCACGGTGAATCGTCACGCCTTCACGAATCACGTTGTGGTCGCCGATGACCAGACGGGTTTCTTCACCCTTGTACTTCAGATCAGGCGTGTCCTCGCCCACCGACGAAAACTGGTAGATGCGATTGTGCTTGCCGATCTTTGTTGGCCCTTTGAGCACAACATGAGGACCGACGACTGTACCCTCGCCAATTTCCACACCGGCTCCGATGATCGACCAAGGGCCGACTTCAACGTTGTCGGCCAGAACGGCCGTCGGATCGATGATTGCGCGAGAGTCAATCAAACTCATAGTTTACGTTCCGCACAGATGATTTCAGCAGAGCATACTGCCTTGCCATCAACTGTAGCCTTGCATTCGAACTTCCAGATCTGGCGTTTGCTGCTCAGGAACTTCGCTTCAAGAACCAGCTGGTCGCCCGGGAGAACCGGTTGACGGAAGCGCAGTTTGTCCGAGCCCACGAAATAATACAGCGTGCCGTCCGACGGCTTGGAATCGAGCATCTTGAACGCAAGAATACCGGCCGCCTGCGCCATCGCTTCGATGATCAACACACCCGGCATGATGGGATGCTCAGGGAAGTGACCGTTGAAAAAAGGCTCGTTGACGCTGACATTCTTGTAGGCGCGAATGTTCTTGTTCTCGATATCCAGCTCGGTCACTCGATCCACCAGCAGGAACGGGTAACGATGAGGCAGATATTCGCGAATTTCTTTGATGTCCATCATTTCGAGGGGAAGCCTGTAGTAAAGATTAGGAGTGCGTCGCGACTGCGCAGCACCCCTCTACATCAAGGAGGCAGTTTATCGACTGAGCACGCTTGATATTAAAAAGGTATCAGCCATCAGATGAGCGATTATCGGCGCGGGTCACCGTCTCCAAGGCCTTTTCAAGCTTTTGCAGACGTCGCGCCATGTCATCGATCTTGCGCAGACGAGTTGCACTCTTGCGCCATTCGGCAGTTGGCTGCATCGCCGTACCCGACGAGTAGGAACCCGGCTCGGTAATGGAATGCGTGACCATGGTCATGCCGGTGATGTAAACGCCATCACAGATGTCGATATGCCCCACCAGCCCGACACCGCCGGCCAACATACAGTGCTTGCCGATTCTGGTGCTTCCGGAGATGCCGACACAGGCAGCCATTGCCGTGTGGTCGCCGATCTGCACGTTGTGGGCAATGTGAATCTGGTTGTCCAGTTTCACGCCATTGCCAATTCGCGTATCAGAAAGCGCGCCACGATCGATCGTGGTATTGACGCCTATCTCGACGTCGTCACCCAGGGTAACGCCACCGATTTGTGCAAACTTCTGCCAGACACCCTTTTCGTTGGCAAAGCCAAAGCCTTCGCCGCCCAGCACCGCGCCTGACTGAATGACCACACGCTTGCCGATGCGCACGTCGTGGTAGAGCGTCACACGCGGCGCCAGCCAGCCACCTTCAGCGATTTCGCTACGGGCACCAATGAAGCAATGCGCACCGATGGTGACATTGGCCGCGATACGGGCACCGCTCTCGATCACAGCAAAAGCGCCGATGCTGGCCGCAGGATCAACCTGCGCATCCTCGGCAATCACGGCTGTCGGATGAACACCTGCGCTGCTTTTAGGCTTGGGGTCGAAAAAATGCGAGATACGCGCACAAGCAAGATAAGGGTCCGGGACAAATAGCGCATCACCGGTGTAACCATCGGCATCTGAGGGCTTTAGCAGCACAGCAGAGGCCTGGGTATCGACCAGGTGTTTACGGTATTGAGATTTTGCCAGGAAGCTGATCTGACCAGGGCCGGCCTCTTCTAGAGCGGCCAGCCCGGTGATTTCCTTGTCCTTGTCGCCACGTAGCGTAGCGCCAAGGAACTCGGCCAACTGGCCGAGCTTGATGGGTATGCTCATGGTTACTTCAGCTGGTTCATGCGCTCGATGACCTGGCGAGTCACGTCATACTGAGGTTTGACGTCAATCACGGCACCGCGCTCGAACACCAGGTCGAAGCCGCCTTTCTTGATGACTTCTTCAACGGCCTGATCCAGCTTCGGCTTGAGTTGCTTGAGCATTTCACGGTCAGCAACAGCCTTGGCTTCGTTCAGCTCCTTGGACTGGAACTGGAAGTCGCGAGCCTTTTGCTTGAATTCAAGCTCCAGACGCTCACGCTCAGGCTGAGCCATCTTGTCGCCACCACTGACCAGACGGTCCTGAATACCTTTGGCACTGCTTTCCAGGCTTTTCAGCTTGGTGAGCTGCGGGCCGAACTTCTTCTCGGCATCCACTGCGTAACGCTTGGCAGCGTCGGATTCCAGCAGGGCCATCTGATAGTTCAGTACAGCGATCTTCATGTCAGCGAATGCAGGGCTGGCGACCAGTACGGTGGCCAGCATTACCAATTGAGTCAACTTACGCACAATACAACTCCTACAAAATTCGTTGCGTTATCAAAGATCAGACGCTTAGAAAGTCTGACCCAGGGAGAATTGGAAGACCTGCGTTTCGGCTTCGTCGTCCGGCTTCTTGATCGGCATTGCCAAGGCGAAGCTCAACGGACCGAGGGCCGTGATCCAGGTGACACCGATACCCACAGAGCTGGCCATGCCGGACAGGTCGATGTCGTTGCACTCGACTTTCTTGCCGCTTGCAGATGTCTTGCTGGAATCGCACTTGGTGTTAAACACGTTGCCGACGTCCCAGAACACGGACGTACGCAGCGAACGCTGATCCTTGACGAACGGCAGCGGGAACATCACTTCTACGCCACCCTGTACGAGGGCGTTGCCGCCGAACGGCAGTGGATCCTGATCCGGGTCCTCCTGAGTTCCCGGGTTTATACCCCGGCTTGGCGTACTGCGAGGACCAAGCGTGCTGTCCTTGAAGCCACGAACCGAGTTGAAACCGCCGGCATAGTAGTTCTCGTAGAACGGCAGACCCGAGGTCGAACCATAACCGTCGCCGTAACCCAGCTCGGTGTGCAGACGCAGGGTGTAGTTGTCGGTGATCGGGTGGAAGTACTGAGCGCGGTAATCCAGCTTGAAGAACGACAGGTCACTGCCCGGCAAGGTGGATTCGAACACCAGGCTTTGCGAATGACCACGGGTGGCCAGGACGCCTTTGTTCAGCGTCGACTCAGACCAGCCCACAGAGCCTTTGAAGTTCAGGTACTTGTCGCCTTCGCGGTTAACGAAGTCAAAGATCTCATCGACAGTGTAACGGCCGGTCTTGATCTCATCCTGCTGCACGGTCAGGCCGTACGTCAGGCGCGAGGTTTCGCTGATCGGGTAGCCGAGGTTGATACCGGCACCCAGGCTGTCAACTGCATAGCTTGCAACATCAACGTCGAGGTCGTCGTAGTTGGTGGTGCGGTAGAACGCGTTGTAACCCAGGCTGACACCGTCCGGCGTGTAGTACGGATCGACGTAGCTGAAGTTGTAACGGCTCTGGTATTCACTGCGGGTCAAGCCGATGCTGACCTTGTTGCCCGTACCCAGGAAGTTGTTCTGGCTGATCGAACCACCCAGAATCAGACCGGCGCTCTGCGCAAAGCCGACGCTGGCGGTGATCGAGCCGGAGGCCTGTTCTTCAACGGCGTAGTTCACATCAACCTGATCGTCGGTGCCCGGAACAGGCGGCGTTTCGACGTTCACTTCCTTGAAGAAGCCCAGACGGTCCAGACGCGTCTTGGACTGGTCGATCAGGTAGGTTGAAGCCCAGCCGCCTTCCATCTGACGCATTTCGCGACGCAGCACTTCGTCTTCCGACTTGGTGTTGCCGCGATAGTTGATGCGGTTGACATAGGCACGCTTGCCGGGATCGACCACAAAAGTGATATCGACCGTGTGATCTTCGTTGTTCGGGGTCGGCACGCCGTTGACGTTGGCGAAGGTGTAGCCTTCGTTACCCAGACGGCGGGTGATCAGCTCGGACGTCGTGGTCATGACCTTGCGCGAGAACACCTGACCCGGCTGAACCAGCAGCAGGGATTTGACCTGATCTTCAGGCACCTTCAGGTCGCCGCTCAGCTTGACCGACTTGACGCTGTATTTCTCGCCTTCATTGATGTTGACCGTGATGTACACGTTCTTCTTGTCAGGTGTGATCGACACCTGGGTCGAGGCGATATCCATGTTGATATAGCCGCGATCAAGGTAGTACGAGCGCAGACGCTCAAGGTCACCCGAAAGCTTTTCACGAGCGTACTTGTCATCGTTCTTGAAGAACGACAGCCAGTTGCTGGTCTTGAGTTCGAACAGGTCGGTCAGGTCTTCGTCAGAGAAAACCGTGTTGCCCACCACGTTGATGTGCTGGATGGACGCAACCGTTCCTTCGTTGATGTTGATCTTCAGACCGACGCGGTTACGCGGTTGAGGAACAACCTCGGCGTCGACCTCGGCGGAGTAACGACCCTGGGCAACGTATTGGCGTTGCAGTTCGTTACGCACACCTTCGAGGGTCGCACGCTGGAAAATTTCACCTTCGGCCAGACCGGACTGTTTAAGCCCTTTCATCAGGTCCTCGGTGGAGATGGCCTTGTTACCTTCAATTTCGATGCTCGCAACAGACGGGCGCTCGACGACGCTGATGACGAGTACGTTGCCATCGCGACCCAGCTGGATATCTTGAAAGAAACCGGTTTTGAACAACGAACGGGTAGCCTCCACCAAGCGACCGTCATCCGCCTGCTCGCCTACGTTCAGCGGCAACGCGCCAAAGACACTGCCGGCGGATACCCGCTGCAGGCCGTTGACACGGATATCGGAGATGGTGAAGGACTCGGCGTGAACTTCAGCGATCATCAGTGCGGAAAGAACCGCAGTTAGCAGCAGACGTTTCATGAAGTCCTTTCTTATTCCAACTGGCAATAAACAAACTGCCGCAAAATGCGGCAGATTCGCAACTCGGCAACGCTTCACAGTCGGCCCAGATCGTTGACCAGCGCGAGCAACATGACGCCCACTACCAGACTGATACCGATCTGCGCACCCCAACCTTGAACCTTTTCCGAAAGGGGACGACCACGCGCCCACTCGATCAGATAAAACAGCAAATGCCCCCCGTCCAGGACGGGAATGGGCAGCAGATTCAGAACCCCCAGGCTAATACTCAGATAAGCGAGGAAGTTCAGAAAATCTCCGATGCCCGACTGGGCCGAAGCGCCCGCCACTTTAGCAATGGTTATCGGTCCACTCAAGTTTTTTACCGAGAGCTCGCCGAACAACATTTTCTTGAGCGAGTCCAGAGTCAGCACACTCATGCTCCAGGTGCGCTTCACGCCCTCGGCCATCGCCGCGAAAGGACCGTAGCTGACCTCGCGCAGCATTTCCGGTGGCCATTCGACAGCTTTTACGCCAGCCCCCAGATAACCGGCGGCCGCCTTGCCTTCACCTTTGGCAGCAAGGGTCACGGGGACGTCCATCTGGACGCCGTCACGCTCGATACGCAGTGAGACGTTCGCCTCGGGACGCTCGCGCACCCGATCAACCACCTGTTGCCACTCATCGAGCGGCTGACCGTCCATCGACACCAGACGATCACCGGTTTTGAGCCCGGCACTCTGGGCCGGGCCTTTCGGATCAATTTCTGCCAGCACCGGCAGCAAGGCCGGACGCCACGGACGAATGCCCAGCGACTTGATCGGGTCAGGCTCTTCAGCGCCTCTCAGCCAGTCGTTCAGCACCAGCTCGCGAGAGGTATCGACCGTCGAGCCCTGATCCCTGACTTTCAAGGCAATGGTGCCGCTTTCACCCAGACGACGGACCAGTTGCAGATTGACGCCCGCCCAACCCGATGTCGGCTCGCCATCCACTGCAACAATTTCCTGCCCGGCGGTCAGGCCGGCCTGCTGCGCGATGCTTCCAGACTCGACAGCCCCGATGACCGGGCGAACCTGTTCGCTGCCCATCATCGCCAGCACCCAGAAAAAGGCGATGGCCAGAATGAAGTTGGCCGTCGGCCCAGCGATCACGATCGCGATACGCTGCCCCACTGTCTTGCGATTGAACGACTGATCGGCCAGTTCTGGCGGAACATTGCCTTCACGCTCGTCGAGCATCTTCACGTAGCCGCCCAGAGGAATCGCAGCCACGACGTATTCGGTTCCCTGACGGTCATGCCAGCGCAGCAGCGGCGTGCCGAAGCCTACTGAAAAGCGCAGCACCTTGACGCCACAGCGCCGAGCCACCCAGAAGTGGCCGAATTCGTGAAATGTCACCAGCACGCCCAAGGCAATCAGGGTGCCGAGAATCATGTATAAAGCGCTCATCAGATTTCTCCGGGTACCGACTGGTCGGCCAGTGTGTTAATCATCGCAGCCCTGGGGCCTGCCCTTGACGCACCACATCAACCCTCGCGTTCACTTTCAGGTATTGCCCGACGGTCATTGCCCGTTTCGTTCGAGCCAGCGGCCCGCCAACAGACGTGCCTTGGCATCTGCCGCAAACACCGCGTCGAGCTCTTCGACCGCCGTCACAGGTTCCTGATTCAGAACCTCCTCGATCATACCGGCGATTTCCGGGTAACGGATACGCCCGTCAAGGAATGCCGCAACCGCCACTTCATTGGCCGCATTGAGCATGGCAGGCGCACTGCCACCCGCCTCGGCGGCCTGACGCGCCAGCCTGAGACAGGGAAAACGACCTTCATCAGGGGCCTGAAAATCCAGCTGACCGATGCGAAACAGGTCCAGCGGTGCGACGCCAGAGTCTACACGTGCAGGCCAGGCCAGCGCATTGGCGATTGGCGTACGCATGTCGGGATTGCCCAACTGAGCCAGCACCGAGCCATCCACGTAGTCGACCAGCGAGTGGATCACGCTCTGGGGGTGGATCACCACCTCGATCTGATCAGGCCGGGCATCGAACAGCCAACAGGCCTCAATCAGTTCCAGCCCTTTGTTCATCATGGTGGCCGAGTCCACTGAAATCTTGCGCCCCATCGACCAGACAGGATGGGCACAGGCCTGTGCTGGCGTCACGTCCTGCAACTGCTCCAGCGGGGTCTCGCGAAAAGGTCCACCTGACGCTGTCAGCATGATGCGCCGAACGCCGACAGCGCCCAGACCACGAGCAAAATCGCCCGGCAGGCATTGAAAAATAGCGTTGTGTTCACTGTCGATAGGCAGCAGCACCGCACCGTTCTGGCGTACAGCCTGCATGAACAGGGCACCGGACATCACCAGTGCTTCCTTGTTGGCCAGCAATACCTTCTTGCCCGCCTCTACCGCCGCCAGCGTCGGACGCAAACCGGCAGCACCGACGATGGCCGCCATCACCGCATCGACCCGCGGATGCGCCGCCACTTCACACAAGCCGCTCTCGCCAACCAGCACGCGCGTATCAAGCCCGGCCGCGGCCAGGTCGTCCTGCAATTTACGGGCGACTAGCTGATCGGGCACCACGGCGTACTGCGGCGTGTGCTTGATGCACAGCCCGAACAACTCGGCCAACCGGCTGAAGCCGGTGAGCGCAAACACCTGATAGAGGGACGGATGACGAGCAACCACATCCAGCGTACTCAGACCAATGGAACCGGTCGCACCCAGAATGGTGATCTGTTGCGGACCACTCACATGACACCCCATTCAGCAGCCCACAGCAGGACGGCGAATACGGGAATGGCAGCGGTGAGGCTGTCTATGCGATCCAGCACGCCGCCGTGTCCAGGCAGCAGATTGCTGCTGTCCTTGATCCCGGACTGGCGCTTGAACATGCTTTCGGTGAGATCGCCGATCACGGAAATGAACACGATCACGGCAGCCCCCAGCAACCCGGCGATAAACTGAATGACCGTCCAGTCGCGGGAAATACCCACGGCGGCAGTAATACCCAGACTCACCACCAGACCGCCATATACCCCTTCCCAGCTTTTGCCCGGGCTCACCTTGGGTGCCAGCTTGCGCTTGCCGAAGGCCTTGCCGGAAAAATAAGCGCCGATGTCAGCCGCCCAGACCAGCACCATCACGGCCAGAATCAGCCAGTTGCCCAGCGGCCACTGCTTGATCAGCACCAGCCCTTGCCAGGCAGGCAGCAGGACCAGCAGACCGATCACCAGCTTGCAGGCTGCACTCGCCCAGTGATTGCTGGAATCAGGGTAAGTGAGGACCAGATAGGTCGCCACGCCCCACCAGATGACTGCAGCGACAAGCACCCAAGGCTCAAGCCCCGGCAGCAGGTACATGAAAAACAGCAGAACGGCGACCAGCGCGGCATAGCCTATGCGCATCGACTGAGAGGCGAACCCCGCCAGTCGCGCCCACTCCCAGGCGCCCAGCACCACGACGCCTCCGATGAACAGGGCGAAATACATGCCGGTCAGCAGGAAAAAGCCACACAGTGCAATCGGCAACAGAATGAGTGCCGTGATAATCCGTTGTTTCAGCATTAAGCCCGGGCTCCAGCTTCTACCTGTTCGCTGGTTCTACCGAAGCGACGTTGGCGAGAAGCGAAATCTGCCAGCGCAGCGCGCATGGCATCGTGTTTGAAGTCCGGCCAGAACAGGTCGGAGAAGTACAGCTCGGCGTAGGCCAGCTGCCAAAGCAGAAAGTTACTGATGCGATGCTCACCGCCGGTGCGAATGCACAGGTCTGGCAACGGCAGGTCGCCGGTCGCCAGACAGGTCTGCAACAGGTCGGGGGTGATGTCCTCCGGTTGCAGATGCCCGGCCTGAACCTCGCGCGCCAGCCGCTGGGCAGCCTGTGCAATGTCCCACTGCCCACCGTAATTGGCAGCGATCTGTAACACAAAGCGGTTGTTGCCGGAGGTCCGCGCTTCCGCTTCGCGCATTGCAGCCTGAAGCTCAGGATGAAAACGCGAACGGTCGCCAATGATCCGCAAGCTGATCTCGTTTTCGTTCAGGCGCTTGGTTTCACGGCGCAAGGCCGTGAAAAACAGCTCCATCAACGCACCGACCTCTTCGGCCGGCCGCTGCCAGTTTTCACTGGAGAACGCGAAAAGGGTCAGCACTTCGACCTTGGCTTCGGCACAGACTTCGATAACAGCCCGCACAGCGTCAACGCCGGCCTTATGACCGGCGACACCTGGCAAAAGGCGCTTCTTGGCCCAGCGATTGTTACCGTCCATGATAATCGCGACATGACGCGGTACCGATGATGGCACGGCCGGTTTTATCTTTTCCATGAAAGCGTCCGAAACCTTAAACAGCCATCAGATCAGCTTCTTTCTGCTTCACCGCCACTTCGATTTCCGCCACGAACTTGTCGGTCAGCTTCTGGATGTCGTCAGCCGCACGGCGCTCTTCGTCTTCGCTGATTTCCTTGTCCTTGACCAGGTCTTTCAACTGGCTCAGGGCATCACGACGGATGTTGCGCACGGCTACGCGCGCATCTTCTGCCGCATCGCGAGCCTGTTTGGTGAAGCCCTTGCGGGTTTCCTCGGTCAGGGCCGGCATGGAGATCAGCAGCAGCTCGCCCAGGTTGGTCGGGTTGAAGCCCAGACCGGAACTCTGGATAGCCTTGTCGACGGCAGCCAGCATGTTGCGCTCGAATGCCACGACCTGAAGGGTGCGCGAGTCCTTGACGGTCACGTTGGCGACCTGGCTCAGCGGGGTGTCTGCACCGTAATACGGAACCATGACACCACCCAGAATGCTCGGGTGAGCCTTGCCGGTGCGAATCCGGGTAAAGGCATGGGTCAGCGACTCAAGGCTTTTCTGCATGCGCACTTGAGCGTCTTTCTTGATTTCGTTGATCATTGTTGGGCTTCCTCGATCAGGGTTCCTTCGGCGCCACCATGGACGATATTCAGAAGGGCACCCGGCTTGTTCATGTTGAAGACACGCAATGGCATCTTGTGATCGCGACACAGGCAGATTGCGGTCAGATCCATCACACCCAGCTTGCGATCCAGCACTTCATCGTAAGTCAGATGATCGAACTTCTCGGCATTCGGGTCCTTGAATGGATCTGCGGTGTACACACCATCCACCTTGGTCGCCTTGAGCACCACATCGGCGTCGATTTCGATCGCGCGCAGGCAGGCAGCCGAATCGGTTGTGAAGAACGGATTACCCGTACCCGCAGCGAAGATCACCACTTCCTTGGCACTGAGGTGGCGCATGGCCTTGCGACGATCATAATGATCCGTCACGCCCAGCATCGAGATGGCCGACATCACGATAGCCGTGATATTAGCGCGCTCCAGCGCATCGCGCATCGCCAGCGCGTTCATCACAGTGGCCAGCATCCCCATGTGATCGCCTGTGACCCGATCCATGCCTGCAGCACTCAATGCCGCGCCACGGAACAGGTTGCCGCCGCCGATGACCAGACCGACCTGAACACCGATACCGACCAGTTGGCCGACTTCGAGCGCCATGCGATCCAGCACCTTGGGGTCGATGCCGAACTCTTCCGAGCCCATGAGGGCCTCGCCGCTAAGCTTGAGTAGAATGCGTTTATAGCGAGCCTGATAACCACTGCCCTGCTGAGCCATTGCGAATCTCTCCTGCGGCGTTTTCTGAAAAAAATCTGTGCGGGCTATTTCAAGCCTGCGCTTACTTTAGCTTGACGCTCCAAAAGCGTCGGGAGAATGCAGCCTTGTGAGCACAATCTCCAAGGAAAATTTCCTTTTCTCTTTCGACAAAGAGGCCGCACGCGTAAGCGGGCAGCCTCTTTGGGGCGACAGTTGGAAAACCGTCTTACTGCTTGCTGGCAGCTACTTGAGCAGCGACTTCTTCAGCGAAGTTGTCGACTGGCTTCTCGATGCCTTCACCGACCTTGAAGTAGGTGAACGATACGATTTCAGCGCCAGCCTTCTTGGCCAGATCACCGATTTTGACTTCAGGGTTCTTGACGAAAGCCTGCTCGACCAGGCTGGCTTCTGCCAGGAACTTGGTGATACGGCCGCCCACCATTTTCTCGACGATTTCAGCCGGCTTGCCTTTGATCTTGTCTTCGTTCAGCTGCAGGAAGACATTCTTCTCGCGCTCGATCGCTTCGGCCGACACTTCCGAAGGGAACAGGAACTCGGGGTTGCTTGCCGCTACGTGCATGGCGATATCTTTAGCCAGCTCGACGTCGCCACCCTTGAGGGTGACAACCACACCGATCTTGTTGCCGTGCAGGTAAGTACCTACAACGTCACCTTCGATGCGCTTCAGGCGGCGGATATTGACGTTTTCGCCAACTTTGCCGACCAGCACCAGACGCGCAGCTTCCTGAGCTTCGATCAGCGGAGCGACATCAGTCATCTTCTCGGCAAAAGCTTTTTCGACGCTTGCAGCGACGAAGCTCTTGAAGTCTTCCTGCAGAGCCAGGAAGTCGGTCTGCGAGTTGACTTCGATGATAACGGCAGCCTTGCCGTCGTCCTTGATAGCGATAGCGCCTTCAGCAGCAACGTTGCCTGCTTTCTTGGCGGCCTTGATGGCGCCGGAAGCACGCATGTCGTCGATTGCTTTTTCGATGTCGCCGCCAGCCTTGGTCAAGGCCTTTTTGCAATCCATCATGCCTTCGCCGGTACGCTCGCGCAGTTCTTTGACCAACGCTGCAGTAATCTCTGCCATTTCAAAATCCTCTTGGATAGGTCTTCAACCATTCCACCCGGCTCGCCGGGCGTGCAATTCTTGAAAAATCAGGGTGGCAGCAACACATGACAGCAAAGTCATGGCTACAGACCGAAAAATCATTTCCTAGGTGGCAAAAAGGGGGCTAAGCCCCCTTTTCGCGTACTGAGTAAACGCCAGGCGTTTTTACTCAGCCCTCTACAGCGGCTGCAGCTGGAGCTTCTTCGACGAATACGTCGGTGCCGCCAGCAACATTGTTACGACCACGGATAACAGCGTCAGCCATCGAACCCATGTACAGCTGGATAGCGCGGATTGCGTCATCGTTGCCCGGGATGATGTAGTCAACGCCTTCAGGGCTGCTGTTGGTATCGACAACGCCAATAACAGGGATGCCCAGCTTGTTGGCTTCGGTGATCGCGATGCGCTCGTGATCAACGTCGATAACGAACAGTGCGTCTGGCAGACCGCCCATGTCCTTGATACCACCCAGGCTGCGATCCAGTTTTTCCAGATCACGGGTGCGCATCAGGGCTTCTTTCTTGGTCAGCTTGGCGAAAGTACCGTCTTCAGCCTGTACTTCCAGCTCGCGCAGACGTTTGATCGACTGACGGATGGTCTTGAAGTTGGTCAGCATGCCGCCCAACCAGCGATGATCGACGTACGGCGAACCGCAACGTGCTGCTTCTTCAGCAACGATCTTGCCAGCGGAGCGCTTGGTGCCGACGAACAGAATCTTGTTTTTGCCCGAAGCCAGGCGCTCAACGAAAGTCAGAGCTTCGTTGAACATAGGCAGGGTTTTTTCAAGGTTGATGATGTGAATCTTGTTACGCGCGCCGAAAATGTACTTACCCATTTTCGGGTTCCAGTAACGGGTCTGGTGGCCGAAGTGGCAACCAGCCTTCAGCATATCGCGCATATTGACTTGGGACATGATAGTTCCTTGATAAGTCGGGTTAGGCCTCCACGTATCCCAATGACCAACCAGTGGCATCTGCCAAGGGCACCCAGGTCATCGTGTCGACACGTGTGTGGGTTTGTGCTTCAAGGACGGACCTTGGAAAGCGGCGCATTTTATATCACAAAAGGGAAGAGAACGGAACTCCCGTGAACTTCTTGTTTTACAGCACTTTAGGCGCGCACCGATTGCCTATAGAAGGAAGCGATGATCACCGGGCGCGGGCGGTCTGATAGAATTGCCGCTTTGCGCACCAGCCGCGTGCCCGACACGTCGAGAGATTCAGTATGACAATCACCCTCAAAACCCCGGAAGACATCGAAAAGATGCGCATCGCCGGCCGTCTGGCCGCCGAGGTCCTGGAAATGATCGCCCCGTACGTCAAACCCGGCATCACCACCGAAGAGCTGGACCGCATCTGCCATGACTATATAGTCAACGAGCAGAAGGCGATCCCCGCCCCGCTCAACTACAAGGGTTTTCCCAAGTCCATCTGCACCTCGATCAATCAGGTGGTCTGCCACGGCATCCCGAGCGATAAAAAGCTGAAGGACGGTGACTCGCTCAACATCGACGTCACCGTCATCAAGGACGGCTACCACGGCGACACCAGCCGGATGTTCCATGTCGGCACGGTTCCGGTATGGGCCGAGCGCTTGTCGAAAGTGACCCAGGAGTGCCTGTACAAGGCCATCGAAATCGTCAAACCCGGCACTCGCCTGGGCGATATCGGCGCCGTCATCCAGAAACACGCTGAAAAAAACGGTTTCTCGGTGGTTCGGGAGTTCTGCGGCCACGGCATCGGCAAGGTGTTTCATGAAGAGCCGCAAGTCATGCACTTCGGCGAGGCCGGCACCGGTATCGAGCTGCAGGAAGGCATGACCTTCACCATCGAACCGATGATCAATCAGGGCCGCCCTGAAACCAAGATTCTGGGTGATGGCTGGACGGCGATCACCAAGGACCGCAAGCTGTCGGCACAGTGGGAACACACACTGCTGGTGACCGCTGACGGTTACGAAATCTTCACTTTACGTAGCGACGATACCATTGCACAAAAGGCGCCCTGACACGGGCTTGCCTGACTGAACGCCTGTTGACCCATCTGCAGCCCGATACGAGGAATACTGCTCAATGCCGCAAGTAGATCCGGACCTGTTCGATCGTGGCCAGTTTCAGGCCGAACTGGCCTTGAAAGCCAGCCCCATCGCTGCGTTCAAGAAGGCGATCCGCAGAGCAAGGGACGTTCTTGACGATCGTTTCAGGTCAGGCCGCGATATTCGCCGGCTGATCGAGGACCGGGCCTGGTTCGTGGACAACATCCTGCAACAGGCCTGGGATCAGTTCGAATGGAGCGAAGACGCCGACATCGCGTTGCTGGCAGTGGGCGGTTATGGTCGCGGTGAACTGCACCCGTATTCGGACATTGACCTGCTGATCCTGCTCGACAGCGATGATCACGAAGTTTTCCGCGACCCTATCGAGCGTTTTCTGACGTTGCTGTGGGACATTGGCCTGGAAGTCGGACAGAGCGTACGCTCGGTGCGGGAATGCGCACAGGAAGGGCTGGCCGACCTGACGGTGATCACCAACCTGATGGAAAGTCGCACCATCGCCGGCCCCGAGCACCTGCGGCAACGCATGCTGGAAGTCACCAGCACCCGGCACATGTGGCCGAGCAAAGAGTTCTTCCTGGCCAAGCACGCCGAGCAGAAAAAACGCCACCACAAGTACAACGACACCGAATACAACCTGGAACCCAACGTCAAGGGCTCGCCGGGCGGGCTGCGCGACATTCAGACCATTCTCTGGGTCGCACGACGCCAGTACGGCACCCTGAATCTGCACGCACTGGCAGGTGAAGGCTTTTTGCTGGGAAGCGAAAACGCCTTGCTGGCGTCCTCTCAGGAATTCCTGTGGAAAGTGCGCTATGCCCTGCACATGCTGGCCGGACGCTCCGAAGACCGGCTGCTGTTTGATTATCAGGTACGTATCGCCGGGCTGCTGGGCTATGAAGACAATGACGCCAAGCTCGCCATCGAGCGCTTCATGCAGAAGTACTACCGCGTGGTCATGAGCATTGCCGAGCTGAGCGACCTGATCATCCAGCACTTCGAGGAAGTGATCCTTTCCGACGACAGTGGCACCCCCCAGCCGATCAACTCGCGTTTCCAGTTGCACGACGGCTATATAGAAGCGACTCACCCGAACGTTTTCAAACGTACGCCTTTCGCCATGATCGAGATTTTCGTGCTGATGGCCCAGCACCCCGAGATAAAGGGCGTGCGCGCTGACACCATTCGCCTGCTGCGCGAACATCGGCACCTGATCAACGACGATTTCCGCAACGATATTCGCAACACCAGCCTGTTCATCGAGCTGTTCAAATGCGAGACAGGCATCCATCGCAACCTGCGGCGCATGAACCGTTACGGCATTCTGGGGCTGTACCTGCCTGAGTTCGGCCATATTGTCGGGCAGATGCAGCATGACCTGTTCCATATCTACACGGTCGACGCGCACACGCTGAATCTGATCAAGCACCTGCGCAAGCTGCAGTACACCGAGGTGTCCGAGAAATTCCCGCTGGCCAGCAAGATCATGGCCCGCCTGCCGAAACCGGAACTGATCTACCTCGCCGGGCTGTATCACGACATCGGCAAAGGCCGGGGCGGGGACCACTCCGAACTCGGTGCCGTAGACGCACAGGCTTTTGGCGAGCGCCATCATCTGCCCGCGTGGGACAACCGGCTTATCGTCTGGCTGGTGAGCAACCATCTGGTGATGTCCACCACCGCACAACGCAAAGACCTTTCCGATCCGCAGGTCATCCACGACTTTGCCCAGTTCGTCGGCGATGAAGTGCATCTTGATTATCTGTACGTGCTGACCGTCGCCGATATCAACGCGACGAACCCGACGCTCTGGAACTCATGGCGTGCGAGTCTGTTGCGCCAGCTGTACACCGAGACCAAACGTGCCCTGCGTCGTGGCCTGGAGAACCCGGTCGACAGAGAGGAGCAGATTCGACGCACCCAGATAGCCGCGCTGGATATTCTTGTGCGCAATGGCACCGATCCGGACGACGTCGAGCAACTCTGGTCGGCCTTGGGTGACGATTATTTCCTGCGCCACACCGCGGGCGATGTTGCCTGGCACAGTGACGCGATCCTGCAGCAGCCAGCCGACGGCGGGCCGCTGGTACTGATCAAGGAAACCACCCAGCGCGAATTCGAGGGTGGCACGCAGATATTCATCTATGCGCCTGACCAGCACGACTTCTTCGCCGTGACCGTGGCCGCGATGGATCAGTTGAACCTGAACATTCATGACGCCCGCATCATCACGTCCAGCAGTCAGTTCACGCTCGACACCTACATTGTGCTGGACCATGAGGGCGGCTCGATCGGCAATAACCCGGAACGCATTCAGGACATTCGCGACGGCCTTACCGAAGCGCTGCGCAACCCGGATGACTACCCGACGATCATCAAGCGCCGCGTACCCCGCCAGCTCAAGCACTTTGCCTTCGCGCCGCAGGTCACCATTCACAATGATGCCCAGCGTCCGGTCACCGTGCTGGAACTGCTGGCACCGGACCGGCCCGGCCTGCTGGCACGTATCGGCAAGATCTTTCTGGAGTTTGACCTGTCCTTGCAAAACGCCAAGATTGCGACCCTGGGCGAACGCGTGGAGGACGTTTTCTTCATCACCGATGCCCACAATCAGCCGCTTTCCGACCCGCAATTGTGCAGCCGGCTGCAGGAAGCCATCGTCAAGCAACTGAGCGTCAATTCGGACACCCGTGGCGGTCTGCGCATCAGCATATGAACACTCGACTACACGCATCGGCTCAACGCAGCTCATTGAGGAACACGTTTCATGAATAACGCCATGCAACTGCTTCAGCCCTACCCTTTCGAGAAGCTTCGCGCCTTGCTGGGCGGCGTGACGCCCAACCCGGAAAAACGCCCGGTGGCGCTGTCCATCGGCGAGCCGAAGCACCGCTCTCCGGATTTCGTTGCCAAGGCGCTGGCTGACAACCTCGATCAAATGGCGGTGTATCCGACCACACTGGGTATTCCTGCACTGCGCGAAGCGATTGCAGGCTGGTGCAGCCGTCGATTTGGCGTGCCGCAAGGCTGGATCGACCCGGCGCGCCATGTGTTACCGGTCAATGGCACGCGTGAAGCGCTGTTCGCCTTCACCCAGACAGTGGTCAACCGCAGCGATGACGGTCTGGTGATCAGCCCGAATCCGTTTTATCAGATCTATGAAGGCGCGGCCTTTCTGGCCGGTGCTCAGCCGCACTACCTTCCGTGCCAGAGCGAAAACGGCTTCAACCCTGACTTCGATGCAGTCAGCCCGGACATCTGGAAGCGCTGCCAGATTCTCTTCCTGTGCTCGCCAGGCAACCCGACCGGGGCCTTGATCCCGGTCGAAACCCTGAAAAAACTCATTGCGCTGGCTGACGAGCATGACTTCGTGATTGCCGCCGATGAGTGCTACAGCGAGCTGTACTTCGACGAGCAGACTCCGCCGCCCGGCCTGCTCAGTGCTTGCGTCGAACTGGGTCGTCAGGATTTCAAGCGCTGCGTGGTGTTCCACAGCCTGTCAAAGCGCTCCAACCTGCCAGGGCTGCGTTCGGGTTTTGTCGCGGGTGATGCCGAGATTCTGAAGGCGTTCCTGCTGTATCGCACTTATCACGGCTGCGCGATGCCGGTGCAAACCCAACTGGCCAGCATTGCTGCCTGGAACGACGAAGAACACGTACGCGCCAACCGCGACCTGTACCGCGAAAAGTTCGATGCCGTGCTCGACATCCTGTCTCCGGTGCTCGATGTACAGCGTCCGGACGGCGGTTTTTATCTGTGGCCACACGTGGGCACTGATGACGCTGCATTCTGCCGCGATCTGTACGTCGATCAACACGTCACCGCCGTTCCGGGGTCGTACCTCTCCAGGGAAGTCGACGGCGTCAACCCGGGTGCGGGGCGCGTGCGCCTGGCGCTGGTCGCTCCATTGGCCGAGTGCATCGAAGCCGCTGAACGCATCCGGGCCTTCGTGCTCAAGTAAGCCAGCCGCCCCGCCGCATGCAATGTGCGGCGGGGTAATTAGTTACCACCCGCCACGCCGCTTGCGACGGTACTTTCACCCTTCATTTTCAAGGCTTCCCGATGGAAGCGATTTACCATGAAGGTCTCTTACATGCCCGTTTCATCCGATCAGAACGTAAAACTGCCAGCCTCCTGCTGCATGCGCATTGCCGATAACCAACAGGCGGCATACGACGTCGCCATCCGCGAAAACCCGGCCAATGCGGCCCTCGTTCCGCCCTACACCTCAGAGGCGGCCCAAGGCACGGATACGGCACATCATCAGGCACGCCTTCTGGTGTCATTCACCAAGTACTGGGCGCGCGGTCGAACCTTGAAGATTCTTTTCCAAAAACACCCGCCAGCTACCCTGACCGGCCCGGTCATCGAGGCCGCAAAGCAATGGCTACCGCACATCAACCTGAAATTCGAATTCGTGACAGAGGGTGAGAGCGATATCCGCATCGGTTTCAACGAGCACCTGAACTGGAGCGCAATCGGCACCGATGCCCTGCTGGCAGCGCAGGACGAGGCCACGATGGAGTTCAATGTCAAAGAGATATACACAGCCGACCTCAAACCGGCCGCAGAACTGACGCGCATCGTACTCCACGAGTTCGGGCACGCCCTGGGCGCCGTTCACGAGCACCAGCACCCTCAGGCAAACATTCCGTGGGACGAGCCACTGCTGCGCACCTTGCTTGCACAGGCAGGGCTGAGTGACGAAGAGGTCAATACCAACTTCCTCGACCGCTACGAGGCCGCCGATTTCCACCATTCAGCGTATGACCGTGACTCGATCATGCACTTCGATATTCCCAACGGCCTGACCCTTGGCGACTTCGAGATCATCAATGTCGGCAAAACGCTCAGCAAGAATGATATTGAAGTGATGGGGGCCGTCTATCCGGGCCGCGTACCCCGCACGCCCTCACCGAACCCGGTGGGTTGATCTGACGGCACTGCACTGCCTGGCCTGATAAACCGCGCAGGCGATCAGCCGCGCCACCGACTCCAGCCCGGAAAGCGTGGCGCGGCCTGATGTTGCCAACGGACGGATCAAGATCGGGTTCGCATTTTTTCCGCAACCCATCCCACCGCCCAGCTTACCGGGTCGTGCGACTGCATGGGCAACAGTGGCTTGCCCTCACGCGCCGCCAATCGCCCTTCCGTCTCGGCCTCGCCATGAATCCACAGCGTGCTTTGCTTGAATCCTTCGGCCCGCTGACGCTCCCGGTAATAACGTTGCCGGACGAGCGCCTCCTGACGCTTCTTTTCTTGCTCTGACATAACGCACCCAGCCTTCAAGTGGAGCGTAATAATTGCCCGCTCAGGGCTTGCCACTCAAGCACGACAGGGTGAAGTTTTCTTAATGATGGTTAGGCTTATTATCTAATTTTTGTTCAGCAAGCGTACCGACGCTGTCACAACATTGGTCGGATTGACGTGGCATAATGCGCGGCTGACATGGCGAGGAGAAATGTGGGGGTATCGAGCAAGATCAGCCACCCCACCTAAAACAATGACTTACACTCTATATGGCATCAAAGCCTGCGACACCATGAAGAAGGCCCGCACCTGGCTCGAAGAACATGCCGTGAGCCACGAATTTCATGACTACAAGACACAGGGCATTGATCGTGAGCACCTCACGCAGTGGTGCGATGAACACGGATGGCAAGTGGTGCTGAATCGCGCAGGCACCACGTTTCGCAAGCTCGATGACGGACAGAAAGCCGATCTCGACCAGGCCAAAGCCATCGAACTGATGCTCGCGCAGCCGTCAATGATCAAGCGTCCGGTGCTCGATCTTGGCAACAAGACCCTGATCGGCTTCAAACCTGACCTGTATGCAGCGGCTTTGCAGTAAGCCTGAGCGCTACTGAAAGCCCCTTGATAAAGTTAAGAGGTATTTACATGTCCACTACCCTGTTCAGCCTGGCCTTCGGCGTCGGCACCCAGAATCGTCAAGGCGCCTGGCTGGAAGTGTTTTACGCCCAGCCACTGATCAACCCCTCGGCAGCACTGGTCGCCGCAATCGCGCCAGTCCTGGGTTACACCGACGGCAACAAGGCCATCACGTTCAACGTCGACATGGCCTACAAACTGGCCGAAGCCGTAAAGCCGGTCGACGCGACTCAGGCCGCACTGCTGACCCGCCTGGCGGAAAGCCAGAAGCCTCTGGTTGCCACCCTGCTGGCTGAAGACGCAACGCTGACCTCGCCCCCCGAGGCCTACCTCAAGCTGCACCTGCTGTCCCATCGTCTGGTCAAGCCACACGGCCTGAACCTGGCCGGAATCTTCCCGTTGCTGCCTAACGTTGCCTGGACCAGCCAGGGCGCAGTCGATCTGGGCGAACTTGCAGAGCGCCAGCTCGAAGCCCGCCTCAAAGGCGAGCTGCTTGAAGTGTTCTCGGTCGACAAGTTCCCGAAAATGACCGACTACGTAGTGCCGAGCGGCGTGCGTATCGCCGACAGCGCTCGTGTGCGTCTGGGCGCCTACATTGGCGAAGGCACCACCGTCATGCACGAAGGCTTCGTCAACTTCAATGGCGGCACCGAAGGCCCTGGCATGATCGAAGGCCGCGTTTCGGCAGGCGTATTCGTCGGCAAAGGTTCAGACCTGGGCGGCGGTTGCTCGACCATGGGCACATTGTCGGGTGGCGGCAACATCATCATCAAGGTCGGCGAAGGCTGCCTGATCGGCGCCAACGCCGGCATCGGCATTCCGCTGGGTGATCGCAACACCGTGGAATCGGGCCTGTATGTCACGGCGGGCACCAAGGTCGCGCTGCTGGATGAAAACAACGAGCTGGTGAAAATCGTCAAGGCGCGCGAACTGGCAGGTCAGAGCGACCTGCTGTTCCGCCGCAACTCGCAGACTGGCGCAGTGGAATGCAAGACCCACAAGTCGGCCATCGAGCTGAACGAAGCACTGCACGCTCATAACTGATGCTGTGTGTGGGTTCAACGTCTCCCGACCTTGAACCCACCTTCACACGCAGGACCCACAATGCCCCTCTTTTCCCCCTGGCGCACCGACTTCCCAGCCATCGCCGCCTTGCAACGCCAAGGCCAGACCTACCTGGACAACGCTGCGACCACGCAAAAACCTCAGGCGCTGATCGATGCCCTGACTCATTACTTCACTAACGGTGCCGCCAATGTGCATCGTGCCCAGCACCTGCCCGGCGCACACGCCACTCAAGCGTTCGAAGCCAGCCGCCTCAAGGCCGCCCACTGGCTGAACGCCGGTGAAAGCGGACAGATCATCTTCACTCACGGCGCCACCTCCGCCCTCAATCTGCTTGCCTACGGGCTTGAGCATGAGTTTTCTGCGGGCGACGAAATTGCCATCAGCGCGTTGGAACATCACGCCAACCTGCTGCCGTGGCAGCAACTGGCGCAGCGTCGGGGATTGAGCCTGGTGATTCTGCCGATCGACACTGACGGTGTGATCGATACCGATGCAGCGGCCAGCCTGATCGGGCCGCGCACCCGCCTGCTAGCGGTCAGCCAGCTTTCCAATGTACTCGGCACTTGGCAGCCACTGGCGCGTCTTGTCGCAATGGCCAAGGCGCAGGGTGCGCTGACCGTCGTGGACGGTTCTCAAGGCGTGGTGCATGGTCGCCACGATGTGCAGGCGCTGGGCTGCGACTTCTATGTGTTCTCCAGCCACAAGCTGTATGGCCCTGAAGGGCTCGGCGTGCTGTATGGACGCAATGAAGCCCTGCCAAGCCTGACGCACTGGCAGTACGGTGGAGAGATGGTGCTGACTGCCGACTATCAACACGCAAAATTTCGTCCGGCACCGCTGGGTTTCGAGGCGGGTACGCCCCCCATCGCCAGCGTGATCGGCCTCGGTGCCACGCTGGATTACCTGGACAGCCTCGATCATCAGGCCGTCGCAGATCACGAAGCCAATCTGCACCGGCGTCTGCTGGAGGGCCTGCAACAGCGTGACGGCATTCACGTGCTGGGCGCCCCGGACCTGGCACTGGTCAGCTTCGTGGTAGACGGCGTTCATAACGCCGATCTGGCCCACCTGCTGACCGAGCAGGGCATCGCGGTGCGTGCCGGGCATCACTGCGCCATGCCACTGTTCAAGACCCTGGGTCTGCCGGGGGCGATTCGGGTTTCGCTGGCGCTGTACAACGATTCGGACGACCTGCTGCGCTTTTTCAGCGCACTGGATCAAGCGCTGGAACTGCTTCGATGAACCTGCCCCCGCTGGCAAAAGCCGCCTTTGACAGCTTCTCTCAGCCGCAAAGCTGGGAACAGCGCGCGCGCCTGCTGATGCAATGGGGTGATCATCTTCCGCCATTGAGCGACGAGGAAAAGTCGGACGACCATCTGGTACACGGCTGCGAAAGCAAGGTCTGGCTGACGGGCGAAGTCAGCGCAGACACGTGGCGGTTCCGCGCCAGCAGCGACGCACGACTGATTCGCGGGCTGGTGGCCCTGCTGCTCGCGCGGGTGAACGGCTTATCGGCCGAGGAGCTGGAAAACGTGGACTTGCCGGACTGGTTCAGTCAGTTGGGCCTTGGCCGCCAGCTCTCACCCTCGCGCAGCAACGGCCTGAATGCCGTGCTACAGAAGATGCGCCAATTGACTCAAGCCTGATCGGCTACCGCTGCCGACGGCTTGACCCGCTCCGAAGGTCGGCGGGTGCCTGCAACCAGTTTGTCCACCGCACGCGTGGCGGCGACCATGCCGAATGTCGCCGTGACCATCATGACCGCGCCAAAACCGCCCGCACAGTCCAGCTTGACGCCATCACCGACGAACTTCTTTTCCAGGCAAATGCTGCCATCAGGCTTCGGGTAACGCAGTTGCTCGGTGGAAAAGACGCAGGGCACGCTGTAATGGCGGTTGGGAGTACGCGAAAAACCGTAGTCTCGGCGCAGGGTCGAGCGCACTTTGGAGGCCAGCGGATCGTTGAACGTGCGGTTCAAGTCAGCGATCTGAATGAGCGTAGGGTCAATCTGCCCGCCCGCACCACCGGTGGTGACCATTTGAATCTTGCGGCGCTTGCACCACGAAATCAGCGCAGCCTTGGCGTTGACACTGTCGATGCAGTCAATCACGAAGTCCATGTCCGGCGTAATGCATTCGGCCATCGTGTCGCGGGTCACGAAATCCGACACCGCATGCACGACGCAATCCGGGTTGATCGCCCGAATGCGCTCGGCCATCACTTCGACCTTGGGCCGCCCGACGGTGCTGTCCAGCGCATGCAACTGGCGATTGCTGTTGCTGACACAGACGTCGTCCATGTCGAACAGTGAAATCTCGCCCACACCACTGCGCGCCATCGCCTCCGCCGCCCAAGAACCCACACCGCCGATACCGACCACGGCCACGTGAGCCGCACGCAGGCGCGCCAGCCCCTCGATACCGTACAAACGGGCGATGCCTGCGAA
Source organism: Pseudomonas graminis (assembly GCF_002093745.1). Taxonomy (GTDB): domain Bacteria; phylum Pseudomonadota; class Gammaproteobacteria; order Pseudomonadales; family Pseudomonadaceae; genus Aquipseudomonas. The sequence continues at coordinate 67,214 of NZ_MTSB01000012.1, read as the reverse complement.
ACGTGGATCTTCTGTGTTCATCATCAATACCCCGAAAACCGGCGCGCATTATAGGGGTTTGTCCGGGCGACGCACCTGCCTGATATCGAATGGTGCAGGTATTCCGTCAGATCACCGTGTCTACGCCCGCCACACTGCCCGCCCGCTCCACAATCCGACATATCCACCGCGCACGATAAACGACGGCCCCGGGTCGTCGTTTTGCTTTAAGATATCCGCCTTTTAGCGCCCAAAGTCTTGCTACCGGAGTTCTGTACATGACGGCCCCAGCCGACCTTTCGCCTACCCTACAACTCGCCTGCGATCTGATCCGCCGACCTTCGGTCACGCCGGTCGATGCCGATTGCCAGGCGGTGATGATGCAGCGCCTGGGCGATGCCGGCTTCACGCTTGAGCCGATGCGTATCGAAGACGTGGACAACTTCTGGGCCACCCACGGCACCCATGAAGGCCCGGTGCTGTGTTTTGCCGGTCACACCGACGTGGTTCCGACCGGACCGGTAGAGAACTGGCAGAACGATCCGTTCGATGCTTTGATCGACGAACACGGCATGCTCTGCGGACGGGGCGCGGCCGACATGAAAGGCAGCCTGGCAGCGATGCTGGTGGCGGCTGAACGCTTTGTCGCCGACCACCCGAACCACAAGGGTTCAGTGGCCTTTCTGATCACCAGTGACGAAGAAGGCCCGGCGCATCACGGCACCAAGGCCGTCGTCGAGCGTCTGGCGGCTCGCAAGGAGCGTCTGGACTGGTGCATTGTCGGCGAGCCGTCAAGCACCACGCTGGTGGGTGATGTGGTCAAGAACGGTCGTCGCGGTTCGCTGGGCGCCACACTGACCGTGCGTGGCAAACAGGGCCATGTGGCTTACCCGCATCTGGCGAAGAACCCGATCCACCTGGCGACACCGGCGCTGGCCGAGCTGGCCGCCGAGCACTGGGACGACGGCAATGACTTCTTCCCGCCGACCAGTTTCCAGATCTCCAACCTGAACGCCGGCACCGGCGCGACCAACGTGATCCCGGGCGACCTGGTGGCAGTCTTCAACTTCCGCTTCTCGACCGAGTCGACGGTCGAAGGCCTGCAACAGCGCGTCACTGCCATCCTCGACAAGCATGAACTCGACTGGCACATCGACTGGGCGCTGTCGGGCCTGCCGTTCCTGACCGAACCGGGTGCGCTGCTCGACGCCGTGTCGTCCAGCATCAAGCATGTGACCGGGCGTGACACCAAAGCCTCGACCAGCGGTGGCACCTCGGATGGCCGGTTCATTGCGACCCTGGGGACACAAGTGGTCGAACTCGGCCCGGTCAACGCGACCATTCACCAGGTCAATGAACGCATTCTGGCCAGCGATCTCGACGTGCTGACCGAGATCTACTACCAGACCCTGGTCAAGTTGCTCGCCTGATGCTGACCTGTCCGATCTGTTCTGCACCGCTCAGCGCAGCCGACAACGGCGTAGTGTGCCCGGCCAATCACTGCTTCGACCGTGCTCGCCAGGGGTATCTGAACCTGCTGCCGGTGCAGCACAAGAACAGCCGAGACCCGGGCGACAATCAGGCGATGGTCGAAGCGCGGCGCGACTTTCTCAACGCCGGGCATTACGCGCCGGTCGCCGGACGCCTGGCAGAGCTGGCCGCCGAACGCTCGCCGGCCCACTGGCTGGACATCGGCTGCGGTGAAGGTTATTACACCGCGCAGATTGCCGAAGCGCTGCCCCACGCTGAAGGCTTTGCGCTGGATATCTCTCGCGAAGCGGTCAAGCGCGCCTGCCGTCGCACCCCGAACGTGACCTGGATGGTCGCCAGCATGGCGCGCGTGCCATTACCGGACGCCAGCTGCCAGTTTCTGGCCAGCGTGTTCAGCCCGCTGGACTGGCAGGAAGCCAAACGCCTGCTGACACCCGGCGGCGGGCTGATGCGGGTCGGCCCGACACGCGAACACCTGATGGAACTGCGCCAGCGTCTTTACGATGAAGTGCGCGACTACGCCGACGACAAGCACCTGGCGCTGGTGCCGCCAGGCATGCAGTTGCAGCACAGTGAGACCCTGAGCTACACACTGAAGCTGATCGACGGCCAGTCGCGTGCCGATCTTCTGGCCATGACACCTCACGGCTGGCGTGCCAGTGCCGAACGCCGTACTGCGGTCATCGAGCAACCCGGGCCTTTCAAGGTCACCGTTTCCATGCGCTACGATTATTTCGTGCTGCAATAAGCATTCAAAAGAGGCACCCATGCGCCAACCCGATATCGAGATTTACCTGAAAGACGCAGACGTCGACCACAAGGCAATCGCCGAGTGGCTGAGCAACGCCCTGGGCACCTGCAGTGAGTGGACTCAACGCGGCCAGACCTGGAAGTGCAAGGCTGGCAATGTGGCCGTGACCTGGCTGCCAAAAGCCGTCGGCAAATGGAACAGCCTGCACCTCGACAGCGACCAGACCCCGTGGGAAGACGACATCGCCTGCGCCCGCGCCGCCTTCGCGGCACTGAACGTCGAAGTGCGCTGCGCACCCGGCACCTGGATCGAAGAAGAAAGCGACGAGACCGCCGACCGCTGGATCCGCGTCAGTGCCGACGGCGAAGAAGAGATTACCTGGCGGACGTCGTAAGTTTTTTCGCCCCGACGGTCTGGATGTGTGCCGTCGGAGAAGTCGGCTTTCTGGTGGAGGCGCCTTTTCAGGCCTCGGCCTTAAGCAGGTGTATCAGCGGGCAGCCAGCGGTTTTTGCCGATCGTCCCGGGATACGTCACACTGACGCCCATCTCGGGCAACCGCCCGTTCCTGACTCAGCAGAAGCCGTATGACCCGATCCCCGTTCCGTCGTCTTGTGTTCGGCACTCTGCGCCGATTGTTGTACCTCTGGGTGCGCTCGGAAACCATCAACCAATCGTCTTTCACGCTCAATCTGGACCGCAGCCGACCGGTTTTCTACGCATTGCAGTCCCCGTCGATCAGTGATCTGGCGGTGATCGATACCGAATGCCGCAAGGCCGGCCTGCCAAGACCCGTACTGTCCGTGGCCGTCGGCAATCTGATCGAGCCTGCGGCGTTTTTCTACCTCACACCGGCCCCCGACTGGCTCGGCCGACAGGACAAGCGGGGCGCGCCGCCGACGCTCGAGCGTCTGGTGGCGGCCGTTACCCAAAACCCGACCGAAGATGCACAGATCATCCCGGTCAGCGTGTTCTGGGGCCAGTCTCCTGACCGGGAGTCCAGTGCCTGGAAACTGCTGTTCGCCGACAGTTGGGCGGTGACCGGCCGTTTACGTCGTCTGGTCAGCATCCTGATTCTGGGCCGCAAGACCCGCGTGCAGTTTTCCGAACCGATTCACATGCGTGAACTGGTCGACCAGAACAAAGGTTACGAACTCACCCTGCGCATGACCCAGCGCCTGCTGCGCGTACATTTTCGCAACCTGAAAAGCGCGGTAATCGGGCCGGACGTTTCGCACCGGCGCAACGTGGTCAAAGGCCTGCTGGCCGAACCACTAGTCAAGCAAGCGATCATCGAAGAAGCCGAGCGCGAAAAGATCACGCTGGAGAAAGCCCGCGAGCGCGCGCTGAGTTACGGCAACGAGATCGCGTCGGACTACACCTATTCCGCCATCCGTTTTCTGGAAGTGGTGCTTAGCTGGTTCTGGAACAAGATCTATGACGGCATCAAGGTCAGCCACATCGAAGGCGTGCAAGAGGTCGCGCCGGGCCACGAGGTGATTTACGTTCCGTGCCATCGCAGCCACATCGATTATCTGCTGCTGTCCTACCTGCTGTTTCGCAACGGTCTTACGCCTCCGCACATCGCGGCGGGCATCAACCTGAACATGCCGGTGGTCGGCAGCCTGCTCAGGCGTGGCGGTGCGTTTTTCATGCGTCGTACGTTCAAGGGCAACCCGCTGTACACCGCCGTGTTCAACGAATACCTGCACACCTTGTTCACCAAAGGCTTCCCGGTTGAATACTTCGTCGAGGGCGGCCGCTCGCGCACCGGACGTATGTTGCAACCCAAGACCGGCATGCTCGCCATTACCCTGCGCAGTTTTTTGCGCAACTCGCGGATGCCGATTGTCTTCATTCCGGTGTACATCGGTTATGAGCGAGTGCTGGAGGGCCGCACCTACCTGGGCGAACTGAGGGGAGCGACGAAGAAGAAAGAATCGATTTTCGATATTTTCAAAGTCATCGGCGCATTCAAGCAGCGCTTTGGTCAGGTATCGGTTAATTTCGGCGAGCCTATCAAGCTGGCCGAGTTCCTTGATGGCGAGCAGCCCGACTGGCGCACGCAGGAGCTGACGCCGGAGTTTCGCCCCGACTGGTTGAGCGAAACCACCCACCACCTGGGCGAACGCGTTGCTCAACATCTGAACGAGGCAGCCGCCGTCAACCCGATGAACCTGGTCGCTGTCGCGTTGCTGTCGACCCAGAAACTGGCACTGGATGATCAGGCGATGGAGCGCGTGCTGGACCTGTACCTGACGCTGCTCCGCGCGGTGCCGTACTCTCCGCACACCACGCTACCGGAAGGCAACGGCCGCTCACTGATCGAACACGTCAAAGGGATGGACCTGCTGGCCGAGCAAAAGGATGCGCTGGGCAAGATTCTGTACCTGAACGAACAGAATGCGGTCCTGATGACGTATTACCGCAACAACGTTCTGCACATCTTCGCCCTGCCCTCGCTGTTGGCGAGCTTTTTCCAGAGTTCGTCGCGCATGAGTCGCGAACAGATTCTGCGCTACACGCGTGCGCTGTACCCGTATCTGCAATCCGAGCTGTTCATTCGCTGGCCATTGAGCGAGCTGGATGAGGTGGTTGATCAATGGCTGAATGCGTTTGTCGAGCAAGGCCTGCTGCGTTTCCGAAAAGACGTTTATGTACGTCCGGAACCCAGCTCTCGCGAGTTCGTGTTGCTGACCCTGTTGTCACGGGCCATCGCCCAAACGCTCCAGCGTTTCTACATGTCGATCTCGTTGCTGCTCAACAGCGGGCAAAACACACTCAGTGCCGAAGAACTGGAAGATCTGTGTACCGTCATGGCTCAGCGCCTGTCGATTCTGCATGGTCTGAATGCGCCTGAATTCTTCGACAAGAGCCTGTTCCGGCACTTCATTCAGACCTTGCTCGACCTGGGTGTATTGCGCAAGGACAGTGCCGGCAAGCTGAGTTACCACCCGATGCTGGGCGAACTGGCGGAAGGTGCGGCCAAGCGCGTATTGCCTGCCGAGATCCGCTTGTCCATTCGGCAAGTCGCTCTGCACAGCAACGAAGAAGAGCAACACGTAAGAAGCGAAACAGGAGCGGCGTAGGGTATTTCCGCAACTCGACGGGGATTTCCAGACAGGCATTTTGTGCGTGCAAATGCCTGCTAGGGTTGGGTTTGCACCCATGACGGGTGCTCACTCAATAAGGAAATTGAAATGACCAGCGAATCCCTAGTCAGAATTCAGGGCGAAGTATTTTACCTGTCACGCAACGCGCTGCCGGACGGCTGCAACATGACCGTCACCCTGAGTGACATCAGCCTGGCTGACGCCCCGGCCGATGTCATCGCCACGTGCGAAAAACAGATTGATCACCAGGTACCGTTACCGTTCGAACTGGGCTATCCCGAGGGCCGATATCCCGTGCAGGGCCACCGTTATGCCTTGTCGGCGCGCATCGAACAGGACGGCAGGTTGCTCTGGATCAACGACACCGTACACCCGATCGAACTGACAGACGACAACCAGAGCGGTCTGAAAATAAAGGTTATTCAGGTCGCCGACTGACTCGTCCACAGGCAAAGCATCCTTCAGCGGCGCGTTTCCAACGCGCCGCTGTCTATTCAGCCGGGCAGTTTTCCTGAGCGATATTCTGCACGCCAAGCTTTTGAATGCCTTCTCATGACTTCCTGATACGCTTGACAGCGTACTGAGCCATTATCGACCCCGTGCAGGTCAGAACCCATTTCCACAAGGACGCCTTATGCCTCGTTTTTCGTTTACCTTTGTCGGTCTGTGTGCAGGCCTGCTGCTGTCGGGCAACGTGTTGGCCCTGTCGCTCAGTGACCTTTCACAATCGGACGCTACCGGCGGGCTCAAGGACGCTCTGACCCAGGGCGCGCAGGTTGCAGTCAAGCAACTGGGCGTACCCGGCGGCTTCAGCAAGAATGAGGACGTGCGCATCGAGTTGCCCGGCAAGCTGGGCCAGGTCGCGAAAAAGATGAAAATGCTCGGTATGGGAAGTCAGGTCGATCAACTCGAAACCAGCATGAACCAGGCCGCTGAAGCCGCCGTTCCCCAGGCTCAGGCGTTGCTGGTAGACGCCGTGAAGAAGATGAGCGTGACCGATGCCAAAGCCATCCTCAGCGGCGGCAAGGACTCGGCAACCCAGTACCTGAGCAGCACCAGCCGCGAACAGATTCGCGCCAGGTTCCTGCCCATCGTCAAGAAATCCACCGATCAGGTAGGCCTGGTGCAGAAATACAATGCCTTTGCCGGCAAAGCCGCCGCCCTCGGCGCACTGGACAGCAAAAGTGCCAATCTCGAAAGTTATGTGACCGAGCAGGCGCTTAACGGGCTGTTCGAGATGATCGCCAAACAGGAAGAAAGCATCCGCGCCAACCCACAGGCAGCAGCGACCGGGCTGGCGAAGAAAGTGTTCGGGGCGCTGTGACGCCGCGCATCACGTGAAGTGTTCCGCGCCGGAGTGAGTCACGAAAAGTGTGCATGGGCGAATGATCTACGCGACCGGCTCTTTTTCCACCGCCTTCGGCTTCAGGGCTTTCTTAGGGTAGATGTCGTAACGACTGGATTTGCCATCCAGTGCATAACCCGGCTTGGGGCCATCGATGCAAGGCGCTTTGCGCGGGCGTTTGACCACCACGCGGTGGGTGGCCAGCGCAAGGGCAGCCTCCAGCAACGCAGGCGCGTCCATGTCGTCGCCCACCAGCGGCCGGAACAGGCGCATTTCCTTTTTCACCAGCGCGGTTTTCTCGCGGTGCGGGAACATAGGGTCAAGGTAGATGACCTGCGGTGGCTCGGCTGACCAGTGACGAATGATCTCGATGGCGTTGCCGGTCAGCAAACGCATCTGCGCGATGATCGAACCGACATCGTGATCATTGCGTCCGCGCGTCAGGCCGTCTTCCAGCAGCGCAGCAATGATCGGCTGGCGCTCGATCAGGCTCATCTCGCAGCCAAGGCTGGCCAGCACGAATGCGTCCTTGCCCAGCCCGGCGGTGGCATCCAGCACGCGGGGGCGTACGCCCGGCTGAATGCCGACAGCCTTGGCAATCATCTGCCCGGTGCCACCGCCGAATAATCGCCGATGAGCCACGGCGCCTTCGACAAAATCGACCCTTACCGCGCCGGGCGCATCGTTGCCCAACTGTTGCAATTGCAGGCCGTCATCGGTGACCTGCAAGGCAAAGTCCGCTTCGGCGTCCTGTAACGGCAGCCCGAGTCGTTGCGCCCAATCGGTGGCGGAAGCCTGCCCGTCGACCGTCAGAGCCTCGACCCGGATGCGGCTGCCTGTTTGCTGCTCAATCATTACGTCCACACACTCAAAAATTGTTAATGATCGGCAAGATCTGCCGATAACCAAGTATCCGGCATTTTGCCAGACCCAAGGCCAGTACTGATCGCTATGTCAGAGATTGTTCAATCATCCATCGGCTATTTGTCGCACTCAGGCGACTTTAGCGTCCGCAACAGCCGCACACTGGGTGGTGTGACGCAGCTGTGGTCGGATGCATTTGCCCGAGCGATGGCAGAACAGGTCAGTGACAGCGATGCCGTTCCCGTCCACCCGACCGCGGTTGAAGTCGACGTCGAAACAGGCGAACCGGTCGCTGGGGCGAAAACCCTGAGCAAAATTGTCGAGCAACGAGCCTGCCCGGTGACTGACACCGAGGTCAAACCACCTGAGCCTCTGTTCCTGCCGATCGCTGAATTTGATCTCGACCTGCTGCCGCCGCCTGCCGAACCGTTCAGCATCGCTGACATGATCGAACAGCAGCGTCACCTGGAATTCGACAGCAACTGGGTACGCCCGGTCGTTCTGAACCCTTACGACGACAAAGGCACCCCAGGCCCCGGCCCACAACCGCGCCCACTGCATTTGCCGATTGCCGAGCTTGAATGGGACCTGGCTGACAAACCTGCCCTGCCACTGGACGCGCACACCATTGCCGCCCAACAGCGCCAGTTCGACTATGAAAACGGTTGGGCGCGCCCGCTGATCCTGCAAAACCTGCGGATGGCAGCATAAGTGTCAAGCCTGAACCCGAACGCTTGACTCGCAGCAAGCGGCCCGCCTCTACCTGCACACCGACCAACGCCCCATGTCCATATGAAAGTGATCACGATGCGCCGCGTTGTAGTCCGGGCCGAGCACCGTGCTGAACTGCTTGCAGGCGCCGTCACGCACTTGCCTGAGAAAGCGCCCTTTGTCACCGGTGTTGCTCCAATCTTTCAACAGGTTGATCCGCTGACCGTCAGCCAGACGAAAACCCGCGATGTCCAGCGCATTGGCGGTCGCATGCTGACTGAGCCTGCTGTTGGCGCGGCCGTAGATGTTGCGGCAGGCAAAGCTACCCAAGTGATCGATCCGCACCACGCGTTGACCGAAAACCGCCTGGGCGGCCGGCTGCAGGGTGTGAACATCGAACAGCGCATAAGCGACAGCCAATGGGCAACTTGCCAGAAAACTGCTGCTTAGCGCCACGTCCCCGCCCTGAATGCGCAAGGTGTTCTCCAGCGGGCACTTGGCGCCAGGGTCGCTGTCGGCCTGACGACTGAACCGCAGCCCCGAGGTCAGCATCACCTGATCACACAGCGCAGAGTCATTCTGCAAGCGCGACAACTTGTAAGAGGTCAGGACGTTGGGTTCGGCCTTTACATCCAGTGGCGCCCAAGGGTTCCAGCGAGCAGGCACTTCGATCCACCCTCGCCAGATTGCCAGGCAACAGCCAGTGAGGATCACCATGAAAAACAGCAATGCGCGCATGTTCAGCCTTCGTACCGATTAGCGCCCTGCAAGCCCACACATGGCGACCTCAGAGCAAACCCAACTGCTCCACTTGAGGTCCGCGATCCAGCTCAGGCAATGACGGCAACCCTGGCAAGCGTGCCATCAGTTGCTCATGAAAGCGTCTGGCCAGCTCGGGAGCCCGCACGTTGTCAGGGGTGTGCAGAAACACGTAGGGCGTTCGCCCCTCTTCGATCCATATCGCCACTTTCTCCACCCACTGAACCAGAAAAGGATCGTTGGCTTCCAGTTCTGGACGGCCAATAAAACGAACCTGAGGAAACAGGGTCAAGGCAGCCGGACGGGGTGGCACTTTAGGTTTCTTGGACTGCGCATGCAGCACGGCAGGGTCGCTCGATATGCAACTGAACAAGGCCCGGGAGTCAAGGCAGATGCGTTCGATGCCACGGTCCAGCAACAGGCGATTGAGCATGCGCTCTTCATCGCCTTTCATGAAGAACGCCATGTTGCGCACTTCCACCGCCAGAGGCACGTTCAGTTCATCGACGAAACCGACCAGTTCGGCCAGCCGCTGCGGCGTGAAACTGGCGGGCAGTTGCAGCCAGAACGGCGCAATCCGGCCACCCAGCGGTGCGAGCAGACGAATGAATTCCTCGGCAGCCCCGATCTGCTCACGGAGGTCGCCACCGTGGCTGATATCTCTATGAAACTTGGCAGTGAAGCGAAAATCGTCAGGCATTATTTCGGCCCAGCGCTGCACGGTCGTGGCGGCGGGACGCGCATAAAACGTGGTATTGCCTTCAACGACGTTGAACACCTGGGTGTAAAGACTCAGGAAATCATTGGGGCGGGCATCCTCGGGGTACAGAAACTCACGCCAGGCGTTTTCACTCCATGACGGGCAGCCGAGGTAGTAAGGGAGGCGAGACACAATCAAACGTGAAGATCGAGCCCGGATACTTCAAGGTCCCAATCAACAAAGGTTGCAGTGGTCAGGTAGCTGGCCAACGCATGAGCCACACGAGAACTCATGGAACGCGGGAAGATGATGTCTTGCGGACGCGCAGGCACATTGGCAGTGCTGCCAACAGGTGAATCACCCGATTCCCGACGAGCCTGGGCCGCAGGGGGCGGCAACTCGGCATCTGTAGCGACTTCCTCGAAAGAACCTTCAACAGTAGCAGGCGTCTTCTGCGGCTTTCGCTTGATCGGGTAGGAGCGTGATGAGGTTCCGTCTATGCGCATCGATTATATACTCGGCGTCGATAGTGGCAATTTAACGTTACTGCCTTGTAGTTCGCAAATTGCTTAACGATAACTAGACCACACATCTTACAAATTGTTTTCGCTATATGAGATTACGACGCATCCAGACGATAAACGGTAGCTGGCCTATTGATATTCTTTTCGGCACGAACAGGCATTTCATGAGCTGTGAATCGCCTCGCCCTCTGCACCGACCTGCTCGTTTTCGAGCTGCGCAGAATGAACAGGATCAACGCGCCTTGGGCGTGGCGACTTTGTCACGCAGGTAAACCGGCTGGGCATCGTCGGCCGGCAGGGACTCGCCGCGCTGCCAGGCGAAGGTTGCCAGGGTCAACAAGTCCTGCGCATGGGGCAGCATGTTTGCATCGTAGGCCGTCAGGCTGACGGGAATCCGCTCGGCGTAACCCCAGCCAGTGCCCGAACCGAACCATTGTCCATCCGCCTGCATCGGCAGCGCCGCCTGCTCAGGCGCCATGACGGCTTCGGTGCCCAGCAGGCGCATCTCACCGCCGGTCTCGCGATAGCATCCCCAGTAGACCTCATCCATGCGCGCATCAATGGCCGAAGCCACTTGAGAAACACCGTGCTCACGAAAGGCTCGCTGGGCCAGAACAGCCAGGTTCGAAACAGGCAACACCGGACGCTCCAGCGCGAACGCCAGACCTTGCACCACACCAATCGCAATTCGAACGCCGGTAAACGCACCCGGCCCACGCCCGAAAGCAATGGCATCCAGCGCCGACATTGCAATGCCCGCCTCGGCCAGCAGACTCTTGATCATCGGCAACAGACGCTGGGCATGCAGGCGCGGGATCACCTCGTAATGGCTCAGTACCTTGCCGTCATGCAGCAAAGCGACCGAGCAGGCTTCAGTGGCGGTGTCCAGGGCCAGCAAGGTGGTCATCGGTGTTTCCGTCTTGGTGAAAAAGTGCCGCAGTATAAATGACAAATGGCCCGCAAGCGGGCCATTTATTGATCAGGCTGCGTGCCTCAGTCAAGGGGCTTCAGGGCCTCCAGCACTTTGGCTGTAATCTCTTCAACCGAGCCGACGCCCGGAATGTGGCTGCATTTAGGCTTGCCGTTCTTCGCTTGCAACTTGCTGTAGAACTCGACCAGCGGCTTGGTCTGATCGTGGTAGACCTTCAGGCGCAAGCGCACGGTCTCTTCGACATCGTCCTTGCGCTGTACCAGCGGTTCGCCCGTGACATCATCCTTGCCTTCAACCTTCGGCGGGTTGAAGATCGTGTGATAGATGCGGCCAGAGCCTTCGTGAACGCGACGGCCCGACATGCGCCTGACGATTTCTTCGTCATCGACGGCAATTTCCAGCACGTGGTCGATTTCCAGGCCAGCGTTCAATAGCGCTTCGGCTTGAGGAATGGTGCGCGGAAAACCGTCGAACAATACGCCGTTGGCACAATCCGGTTCGGCCAGACGGTCTTTGATCAGGCCGATGATCAGGTCATCGGAAACCAGATTGCCCGCGTCCATGACGCTTTTGGCTTTCAGACCCAGTTCAGTGCCAGCCTTGACCGCAGCGCGCAGCATGTCGCCAGTCGAAACTTGCGGGATGCCGAATTTTTCAGTGATGAATTTTGCCTGAGTACCTTTACCGGCCCCGGGAGCTCCCAGCAGAATCACGCGCATCGTCATGCTCCTCAAAATTTTTATAGTGAAATCAACGGATTCGCCTCGGGGGCCAATCTAAAAAAATAATCAGGCCAACAGGCCGAAAGGCTGATCAAGATACACAGCAGACCGAGGCCGCACAAGCCGCCGAAAGTCGCAGTAACCGCTGGTGTACAGGCGTGCGGGCCTTGATGACAGAGCAACGTGACCTGCATCAACGTTTTCGGTGGGCTGACCTGCGAACCCGAGCGCTGCCGCCGCCGGATCGAAACGACCCGACAACGGCGTCGCCCCAAACCGTCAGCCGGTGTTACGCAGGCCGGCGGCAATCCCCGCCACAGACACCAGCAGCGCCAGTTCCAGAGGGCTGTCCAGATTTGCCTCGCGGTTGCGCGACCGGGACAGCAGCTCGGCCTGCAGCAAATGCAGCGGATCCAGATAGGCATTGCGCAAACTGATGAACTCCAGCGTTTCAGGGCTATGAGCCAGCAGTCGCGCCTGTCCGGTCAAACCGAGCACCACGTTGCAGGCCTGCGACAATAGGTCGCGCAAATGTGCGCCTAAATGTTGCAGCTCAGCGGTGACCAGACGTTCGTCGTAAAGCCTGGCGATGTCCGCATCGGCTTTGGCCAATACCATTTCCAGCATGTCGATACGGGTTCTGAAGAACGGCCACTGCTCGCGCATCTGCGCCAGCACGTCACCTTCGCCGCGCTCCAGCGCCTTGCTCAACGCGGCCTCCCAGCCCAGCCATGCAGGCAGCATGAGACGTGTCTGGGTCCAGGCGAAGATCCACGGAATGGCGCGCAGGCTTTCCACACCCCCTTCACGGCGCTTGGCCGGACGACTGCCCAGCGGCAGGCGGCCCAGTTCCTGTTCAGGCGTTGCCTGGCGGAAATACTCGACGAACTCGGGGTTTTCACGCACCACCGCGCGGTAGGCGCTGACGCCGTCGCTGGCCATCTGGTCCATCATCGTGCGCCAGGCAGGCTGCGGTGGCGGAGGCGGCAACAGGGTCGCTTCCAGCACAGCGGCCAGATAAAGGTTGAGGTTCTGCTCGGCAATGTCTGGCAACCCGAATTTGAAACGGATCATTTCGCCCTGTTCGGTCGTCCGGAAACGTCCGGCCACGGAGCCAGGTGGCTGAGACAGGATCGCCGCGTGCGCCGGGCCGCCGCCACGTCCGACCGTCCCCCCGCGACCGTGAAACAGAAGCAACTCGACTTGCTGTTCACGGCAGATCTCCACCAGTTTTTCCTGCGCGCGGTACTGTGCCCAGGCCGCGGCCGTGGTGCCGGCATCCTTGGCCGAATCCGAATAACCGATCATGACTTCCTGAGGGCCTTGCAGACGCGAGCGGTAGCCCGGCAACCCCAGCAGTGTCTCGATCACCGGCCCGGCGTTGTCCAGGTCTGCCAGGGTCTCGAACAGTGGCACGACGCGCATTGGCCGTTGCAGGCCCGACTCTTTGAGCAGCAATTGCACCGCCAGCACGTCCGACGCCGCACCGGCCATCGAGATGACGTAAGAACCCAGCGAGGCTGCCGGAGCGGCCGCCACTTCTCTGCACGTCGCCAGAACCTCTGCGGTGTCGGCCGCCGGTTTGAAATAGCTTGGCAGCAACGGCCTGCGGTTGTTCAGCTCGCGCAGCAGAAAATCGATCCGGGCCTGTTCATCCCAGTCTTCGTAGCGCCCCAGCCCAAGGTAATCGGTGATTTCGGTCATTGCCGCACAATGCCGGGTGGAGTCCTGTCGCACGTCCAGGCGCACCAGGAACAGGCCGAAGGTGACCGCGCGACGCAGGCAATCCAGCAGCGGGCCGTCGGCGATGACCCCCATGCCGCAGTCGTGCAGGGACTGGAAACACAGCAGCAGCGGGTCCAGCAAATCACGGTTGTCGTGCAACACCGCTTCCGGTGCCGGCTGCGGTGCAGTCAGTGAGGCATTAGCCCAGTTGCGGGTGGCACGCAAACGTTCACGCAGGCGTTTGAGCTCGGCGCGATACGGTTCGGCACTGTCGCCCACGCTGGCGCGCAAGGCGTCGCTGGCCTGCTGCATAGACAGTTCTGCCGCCAGATTGTCGACGTCTCGCAGGTACAGGTCGGCCGCCATCCAGCGCGCCAGCAACAGCACTTCACGGGTCACAGCAGCGGTGACATTCGGATTGCCGTCACGGTCGCCGCCCATCCAGGAAGCGAAGCGGATCGGCGCAGCCTCAAGTGGCAGGTGCATGCCCGTGGCCGCGTGCAGCGCGTGATCGGCCTTGCGCAGGTAGTTGGGAATGGCGTGCCAGAGCGAATGCTCGATGACCGCAAAACCCCATTTGGCTTCGTCGACGGGAGTGGGCCGGATCCGCCGGATTTCTTCGGTGTGCCAGGCTTCGGCAATCAGACGCTGCAGACGGGACGTGATCTGCGCACGCTCGGCACTGCTCAGGTCACGGTGGTCCAGCGCCGCCAGTTGCGCAGCGATAGCGTCGTATTTCTGAATCAGCGTACGGCGTGCTACCTCGGTGGGATGCGCCGTCAGCACCAGTTCGATTTGCAGCTTGCTCAGCTGTCGCGCCAGGGCGTCGGGCGCGTGCCCTTCAGCCTTCAGGCGATCGAGCAATTCCGGCAGCACACGCGATTCGAACGGCAGGGGCTGAGTATCGTCACGGCGATGCATGAGCTGATACTGCTCTGCGATATTGGCCAGGTTGAGAAACTGATTGAAGGCCCTGGCCACTGGCAGCAGCTCATCATCTTCCAGCCCGTCGACGCTGGAGCTGAGCTGCTCGGCTCCTTCTGCAGAGCCGCGCCGGCCCGCCTTGGCGCCCTTGCGAATACGTTCGATCTTGTCGAGAAATTCAGCCCCGCGTTGTTCACGAATGGTATTGCCCAGCAGCTCACCCAGCAGGTGAACGTCTTCGCGCAGACGCGCATCGATATCGGCCATCGTCCCCTCTCCCGGTTTTTATATGGGCTCAGTTGCGTCCCCGTTCAGAAGAACGGCTACGTGAATTCAAATCCGCTTTGCCAACAGTGCATCAAAAGACCTCGCCACGACAATTCCCCGCAGCAAAAAGCCTGATCACGGCCCTCCTGATCGTGCAGGGACGGCATCGCTTCATATGTCGCCCTGCATAGCGTGAATATGTTGAATGGGGATGACGTTTCCTGACCGGTCAGAAAATATTTATCTGAACTATTCAAAAACTGCGCAGGTCGGAGCCATTAACCATTACAGGAAAGCCCGTCAGGCAGCAGGCAGTTGTATGACCTCATGCCCGGACTTGATGAAAAAACTGTCATGGATAACCACGTTCGGAGTCAGACAATGGAGTTGATCACCATGAACACCCCTACTGCCAAAAACAAATCCAAAGGCCTGCGCGGCTTGAAGCTTGCTGCGCTGGCAATCGGTAGCACCTTCATCCTCGCAGGTTGCGCTGGCAACCCGCCGTCCGAGCAATACGCGGTTTCCCAATCGGCCGTCAACAGCGCCGTCAGCGCTGGCGGTACCGAGTTCGCCGCCGTGGAAATGAAATCCGCTCAAGACAAGCTCAAGGCCGCTGATCTGGCGATGCAGGACCACAAATACGACGAAGCTCGTAAACTGGCTGAACAAGCCGAGTGGGACGCTCGCGTAGCAGAACGTAAATCTCAGGCCGCCAAAGCTGCCAAGGCCGTGCAGGACGCCCGTCAAGGCGTCAACGAACTCCGTGAAGAAGGCCTGCGCCAGGTGCAGTGATTGCCCCGCCAACCTTCTGTTTTCATGAATTCGTAACTGATTAAAGGACGACCACATTATGCGTAAACAATTGATGATCCCTGCTCTGCTGGCCATGAGCGTTGCTTTGGCAGCCTGTGCAACCAAGCCGAACCCTAATCTGGAACAGGCGCGCACCAACTACACCGCGCTGCAAACCAATCCGGAAGCCACCAAAGTCGCGGCGCTTGAAACCAAAGACGCCAGTGAGTGGCTGGACAAGGCTGATAAAGCTTTCCGTGACAATGAAGATGCACAGAAAGTCGATCAATTGGCTTACCTGACCAACCAGCGCGTTGAGCTGGCCAAGCAGACTATCGCCCTGCGCACCTCCGAAGCCGCTCTGCAGAACGCTTCTGCCGACCGTGCCAAGGCTCGTCTGGAAGCGCGTGACGCCCAGATCGCTGCGTTGAAAAACAGCCTGAATGCCAAGCAGACCGAACGCGGTACGCTGGTGACCTTCGGTGACGTGCTGTTCGACTACAACAAAGCCGACCTGAAGCCGACCGCCCAGGGCGACATTGGCAAACTGGCTGCTTTCCTTCAGGAAAACCCTGACCGTAAAGTGATTGTCGAAGGCTACACCGACAGCACCGGTTCGGCTTCCTACAACCAGTCGCTGTCCGAGCGTCGCGCCAATTCGGTTCGCATGGCTCTGGTACGCATGGGTGTAGACCCTGCACGCGTCGTGACCATGGGCTATGGCAAGGAATACCCGGTCGCTGACAACACCAGCAACTCGGGCCGCGCCATGAACCGTCGTGTGGAAGTCACCATTTCCAACGACAACCAGCCTGTTGCACCGCGCTCTTCGATGAAATAAGCGAACGAGCGGCTGCACCGAAGCCCCGCCTGCGCATACAGGCGGGGCTTTTTTGTGGGCGAAAGTTTTCAGCGGTTTTCAGTGTCTTCCATTGATTTATGGCTGCGGTGTCTGCTGCCCGATGCAGCGTACGGCTTGTCTGCGGTCATCAATCAGCACGCCAGACAGCCCCTTCCGAGTGGTATCGAACAGCACCAGCACGCCGTCGACGCACTGAGCGACTTCTGCGGCGGGCGTCGCAGCCACCTTGTACTCTTCGCCCGGCACGGTCTTGAGCAGCGTGAATTCGCCGAGTAACAGCGCGTCTTCGGGTTTGGCGAAGTGCAGGTAGCCGTAGTACCACAGGCAACCGACCGTGCCGATGATCGCGACGACGCCGCTCAGGATCATGCCATTGACGTTGCGATCTCGGTTCATGGCGCAGGCTGTTTTGCAGGGGCGGGATAATCAGGCACTTCACCCAGCCGACGCAGGCCGTTGAAGTGGGCGGGATCCTCAAGGTAGCGCAGCATGACCTGACGCCACAGCGGATCAGCGAACGTCTGCACGTGTTCGCCGCGCGTCAGTTGAAACACGCGCGGAGGGGGTGCGGCCTTGTACAGTTCGATGCCATTGGCAAGCGGCACCAGGGTGTCGTCCATGCTGTGGAAAATCAGTATCGGCGTGCCCGCCAGTTGCGGCAGGCCGTTGACAGCGCTGTCGGCGTCCGGAATCAGCCACGACAAGGGCGTTCTCAATGGCCAGGTCAGCCAGGAGCTGCTCAGGGAATTACGCGCAACGCTGCGGTAACTGGCGGGCACACTGTCCAGCACCAACGCCTTCAACCGGGAGCGTTCATCCGGGTGCTGAGACAGGTAATGCACCGCCAACGCCCCGCCGATGCTTTGCCCCAGCACCACGAGTGGCTTGCCCTGTACCTGTGGCGCGGCGTTCAGCCAGTCGAACGCGGCCTGAACGTCCTGATAGATCGCCGGCAGGGCGGGTTCGCCTTCCGACTGACCATAACCGCGATAGTCGAGCATCAGCACTTGATAACCCTGTTCCGGCAGCCACCAGACGCCGCCAAGGTGCCACGACAGGTTGCCACCGTTACCATGCAGGTGCAGAACCGTGCCCTTGACCGGCACGCCCTCTTTGGCAGGCAGCCACCAGCCGTGCAGACGCGTGCCGTCGGCGGCAGTCAGGTTGACCTCCTGATACTGCAAGCGCGCCTTGTCCGGCGTGAACGGCACGCCACGTTCGGGATAGAACAGCATGGAGCTGCAACCGGTCAGCGCGAGGACGAGGGTGAGGATGCCGAGCAGTTTCAAAGGGGGGTTCCTTGTGGGTGGGTCATGACCGACTCTCCTGCCTGGGGCCAACGTCACCAACGCCTGCTGCTCCGTTTCCGGCCCGACTTCGTCGGGTTTCTTCGCCCTGACACTGATCCAACGCTCAACCCCTACAAAATATTCGAATAATCCGCTTCTATCCGATCCAGGCTGAGGTGGTTGAGGAAGTTGGAGAAGCACATCCAGGCCGACAGGGCGTTCATGTCGCGGAACTGGTCGGGCAGGTATTTGGGGGCGACGACCAGGCCCTCGTCCACCAGTTGCCGCAGGCTGCGCATGTCTTCCAGCGTGGTCTTGCCGCAGAACAGCAGTGGCACCTGCTCCAGCTTGCCCTTGCGCACGGCCAACTGGATGTAGTTGTAGACCATGATGAAGCCTTTCAGGTAAGACAGGTCTTTGGTGAACGGTAACCCGTTCGGCACCGAGCCACGAAAGACCCGGCTGGCGTTGCCGTAGCTCTCCGACATGCCGAAGCCCTGCTCGCGATAGAACTCGAACACCTGCAGAAAGTCAGCGCCCTGCTCCGCCATGTGAATGGCACGCGTGCGGTTGGTCAGTTTGCGCAGGCGGCTGGGATAAGAGGCAAAAGCGATGACCTCCATGAGAATCGCCAACCCTTCCTGAGTCACTGTCGACGAGGGCGGCCCCTTGGACAGGAACGTGCAGATCGGCTGGTTCTGACCATTCAGCGTCGTGCCGACGTGAACCAGCCCCTCATGAACCTCAAGCGCCCGTACGTCACGCTCGTTGAACATCGCGTCACTGCGGATCTTGATGTAGTCGGCACCGGCAGCCGCATCGGCGACGATACCGTCCGACTCGAACACCCGAATGGTTTCCTCCGCCTCGCCGAACACCCGGTTCAAGCGCGACTGCAACAGCGAAACCGCGTCTTTGGCCGTCAGGGTTTTCGGCTCGTCCTTCAGATCGCCGCGCCCGGCAATGTTGTTCAGGTAGTCCGAGAGCATCAGGCCCAGGTCGGCCAGGGTCGGGTCGCCGGCGTGAAAAGCGTCGGACGCCGCGCCGTAGAGCTCCTGCGAGATCAGTCCGAAGTCGGGGGTGCCGCGCGCTTCAAGCATGCGGACCACCATTCGGTACTCACGGCACATACGCCGCATGATCTGCCCGACCGGGTTGAACTGCCCCAACTGACGCGTGACGTCCCGCTCGATGTTCTGAAACTCTTGTTTCAAGGCAACCGAATCGAAACCCAACGGGCGGTTTTCATAATAGGCGCGGTCCACGG
Source organism: Pseudomonas graminis (assembly GCF_002093745.1). Classification (GTDB taxonomy): domain Bacteria; phylum Pseudomonadota; class Gammaproteobacteria; order Pseudomonadales; family Pseudomonadaceae; genus Aquipseudomonas. Next base: position 48,198 of record NZ_MTSB01000012.1, on the reverse strand, counting down.
CAGGCAGTGCCTTGCCATTGGCCGCCAGAAACTCCTTGCGGACCGTGTCATCCCACTTCACTGCATCCAGAATGCGAATCGGCGTCTGTGCAACGACGATCCGATCCGATAACGCACGAATAGTCTGTTGATACTCGTCCACCGGGACTCCTTGGCTGGCGGGCTGTTGCCCTGCTGCTTGGCAACGCATGGACCATGCGCCACCTGTAGAAAAATATCGGAAATGGCCGGATCGTCAATCCGGACAGGCCGTTGATCCAGAGCATGCGGCACGAAGCACCGTCACGCTCGTGCCGGCTGCGGCGTCCCCAGTACCAGACGCATCTGACGGGTCAGGATACAGAGCATTTCTTCGTCTGCCTGACGCTGTGGACCATGAAGCAGGCCTTGATACTCCATGCGCCGGATGAGTCCCGTCAACACCTGAGCGTCCTGATAAGGCTGCAGCGAGCCGATCACCTGGAAAAACTGACAGCTGCCCTGCAACAGAATTTCCTGATGAGCCATGACCAGCGGGGTCAGGCGCGGGTTGATCAGCGCCTCGTGATAGAAAGCCTGTTCGGCAATCAGATAATCACGCCGGGTGAGCAACTGATGCCGAATGTGCTCCATCACCATGCGGGCGATATCGTCGGCCAGCCGAAAGCGGTCGGTCGGGCTTCCTGAACTGCGGCTCATCATCTCGCGCAGAACGACTTCCGTGTTCTGCCAGAGCCTGGCGAGGTAGTCGGCACTGCGCTGGACGTATTGGGCGAAGGCATCGGTCAGCAGGTCGTCGATGTCCTTGAAATAATAGGTGGTGGCCGACAGCGGCACGCAGGCCTCGGCAGCCACTGCACGATGGCGCACAGCACGTACGCCGTCGCGCACCACGATGCGCATGGCCGCATCGAGAATCACCTGCCTGCGTTGCTCACTGCCTTCACGAGCGGCCTTTCGGCCTTGATACTTGACGCTTTTGGCCACCGCACTGGCTACTCCGGCGGCCCCTTCTCTGGCAATGGTCACGACAGCTTCCTTTTGAGTCGTTCTGAAAAAACACCTAAAAAAAAGCCGCCCATTGAAGGCGGCTGATTTTTCACTGATTACGCTTGGGGGCGCATGTGCGGGAACAGGATGACGTCCCGGATAGACGGTGAGTCGGTGAGCAGCATCACCAGGCGATCGATCCCGATCCCCTCGCCAGCCGTAGGCGGCATGCCGTATTCCAGCGCACGAACGAAGTCGGCGTCGTAATGCATGGCCTCGTCATCACCGGCGTCCTTGTCGGCCACCTGAGCCTGAAAGCGTTCGGCCTGATCTTCCGCGTCATTGAGCTCGGAATAGGCGTTGGCGATTTCACGGCCACCGATGAACAGCTCGAAACGGTCGGTCACGCTCGGGTTTTCGTCGTTGCGACGGGCCAGCGGCGACACTTCGAACGGGTACTGGGTGATGAAATGCGGCTGCTCCAGCTTGTGCTCGACCAGTTCTTCGAAAATCATCACCTGCAACTTGCCCAGACCTTCGAAGCCCAGCACTTTCGCACCGGCCTTTTTGGCGATGGCACGCGCCTTGTCGACATCCTGCAAGTCGGCGGCGGTCAGTTCAGGGTTGTACTTGAGGATCGAATCGAACACCGACAGACGCACGAACGGCTCGCCGAAGTGGAACACCTTGTCGCCGTAAGGCACGTCGGTGCTGCCCAGAACCAGTTGCGCCAGTTCACGGAACAGTTCCTCGGTGAGGTCCATGTTGTCTTCGTAGTCAGCGTACGCCTGGTAGAACTCGAGCATGGTGAACTCGGGGTTGTGCCGGGTCGAAACGCCTTCGTTGCGGAAGTTGCGGTTGATCTCGAAGACTTTCTCGAACCCGCCGACCACCAGACGCTTGAGGTACAGCTCTGGCGCGATACGCAGGAACATTTCCAGGTCCAGCGCGTTGTGGTGGGTTTCGAACGGCTTGGCCGCCGCACCGCCGGGAATGGTTTGCAGCATCGGCGTTTCGACTTCGAGGAAGTCGCGCTTCATCAGGAAGCTGCGGATGTGAGCGATGACCTGCGAACGGACGCGGAAAGTCTCGCGCACGTCTTCGTTGACGATCAGGTCGACGTAACGCTGACGGTAGCGCTGCTCGGTGTCCGTCAGGCCGTGGTGCTTGTCGGGCAGCGGGCGCAGCGATTTGGTCAGCAGGCGCACGCTGGTCATTTCGACATACAGGTCGCCCTTGCCGGAGCGCGCCAGGGTGCCTTCGGCAGCAATGATGTCGCCCAGGTCCCAGGTTTTCACCTCGGCCAGGGTGTCTTCAGGCAGGGTCTTGCGGTTGACATAGACCTGGATGCGTCCGGTCATGTCCTGAATCACCATGAACGAGCCACGGTTGAGCATGATGCGACCGGCAACCTTGACCGGAATCGCTGCCTCTGCCAGTTCTTCCTTGGTCTTGTCGACGTACTGTTTCTGCAAGTCGTTGCAGTAGCTGTCGCGGCGGAAGTCGTTGGGGAAGGCCTGACCCTTGGCACGGCCGGCAGCAAGCTTCTCCTTGCGCAGGGCGATCAGGGTGTTTTCTTCCTGTTGCAGGGCTTGCGGGTCGAGTTGTTGGTCGCTCATGTCTTTAGATATTCCATCACGGGTTCGCCCTCGCCTTGCGACGAGGGGCTTGAGGGGTCGGCTGACGGTTTACAGCCCTTGCTTGAGGCTTGCGATCAGGTATTCGTCGATATCGCCATCAAGCACTTTGTCGCAATCGCTGCGTTCGATGTTGGTCCGCAGGTCCTTGATGCGCGAAGCGTCCAGCACATAGGAGCGAATCTGGTGACCCCAGCCAATGTCGGACTTGGTGTCTTCCAGCGCCTGGGACGCTGCGTTGCGCTTCTGCACTTCCTGCTCATACAAACGGGCCCGCAGCATTTTCATGGCGGTGTCCTTGTTCGCATGCTGGGAACGTTCGTTCTGGCAACTGACCACGGTGTTGGTCGGAACGTGGGTGATACGCACCGCCGAGTCGGTGGTGTTGACGTGCTGACCACCGGCACCGGAGGACCGGTACGTGTCGATGCGCAGGTCCGACGGGTTGATGTCAATTTCGATGTTGTCATCGATTTCAGGCGAAACGAAAACGGCCGAGAACGAGGTGTGGCGACGGTTGCCGGAGTCGAACGGGCTCTTGCGCACCAGACGGTGAACACCGATTTCGGTACGCAACCAGCCAAAGGCGTATTCACCCTTGATATGCACGGTAGCGCCCTTGATACCGGCGACTTCACCGGCAGACAGTTCCATGATGGTTGCGTCGAAGCCGCGCTTGTCAGCCCAGCGCAGGTACATGCGCAGCAGGATGTTGGCCCAGTCCTGGGCTTCGGTGCCGCCGGAGCCGGCCTGGATGTCCAGGTAAGCGTTGTTGGGGTCCATGTCGCCACTGAACATGCGGCGAAATTCGAGTTTTTCCAGCGACTCGCGCAGGCGCTCGACTTCGGCAGCCACGTCATCGACAGCCGCCTGGTCTTCTTCTTCGGCGGACATCAGCAACAGGTCTTTGGCATCGGCCAGCCCGGAGGACATTTCGTCCAGGGTTTCTACGATCTGCGCCAGCAGGGAGCGCTCACGCCCCAGTTCCTGGGCGTAGGCCGGGTTGTTCCAGACAGCTGGATCTTCGAGCTCGCGGTTGACTTCGGTCAGACGATCATGTTTGTGATCGTAGTCAAAGATACCCCCGAATGGTTTCGGAGCGCTCGGACAAATCCTTGATGCTGTTTAGGATCGGGTTGATTTCCATGGTAGGCAGCACTCGCAGGCGAAATTTTCAAAGCCGACGAGTATACCCCAGGCAGGGCTGTGAAAGCAGCCCGTATGGCACCGTTATCCTGCCATTTGGCGGCTGCCGGCCGTATCAGCCCGCCGCCACCTGATTGCGCCCGTTGTTCTTTGCCACATAAAGCCCTTTGTCGGCATCCAGAATCAGTTGGCGACTGGACATCTCCAGCTGCGGCGTCACGGTTGCAACGCCGATACTGACGGTCAGACTGGAACCCGGCGTCGGGGCGATATGCGGAATGTTCATGCCTGCCACGCTCTGCCGCAGTTTCTCCGCCAGCAGGCGTGCGCCCCCCGGCGACGTATTGGGCAGCACCATCGCGAACTCTTCCCCACCGTAGCGTGCCGGCAAGTCGGACGGGCGACTGCAACTGTTACGGATCGCCTTGGCCACCTGACGCAGGGCTTCGTCGCCCTCCAGATGCCCGAAGTTGTCGTTGTAGGCTTTGAAGTAGTCGACATCGATCATCAACAGCGACAACTGTGACTGGTCACGTACCGCCCTGCGCCATTCCAGCTCCAGGTATTCATCGAAATGACGCCGGTTCGACAGCCCGGTCAGGCCATCGGAGTTCATCAGGCGCTGCAACACCAGGTTGGTGTCGAGCAACTGTTGCTGGCTGACGCGCAAGGCGCGGTAGGCTTCATCACGCTGCAGCAGCGTCATGTACGAGCGCGAGTGATAACGAATGCGTGCGACCAGTTCGATGTTGTCCGGCAGCTTTACCAGGTAGTCGTTGGCCCCGGCTGTAAATGCCGCGCTCTTGATCAGCGGATCTTCCTTGGTGGACAGAACGATGATCGGGATGTCGCGAGTCAGCGGGTTACTGCGGTATTCACGCACCAGCGTCAAACCGTCCAGCCCCGGCATGACCAGGTCCTGAAGAATGACAGTCGGTTTGATCTGCACCGCCTGAGCAATCGCCTGATGTGGATCCGCGCAAAAGTGGAAGTCGATCGATTCGTGACCGGCCAGCCCGCGCCGTACTGCTTCGCCAATCATGGCCTGATCATCCACCAGCAGCACCATTGCGCTGTTCTCGTCCGGTGTGGTGATGTCGTCCTTGTGCAGGTCATCCATGAATTGTCTCCTGTTCGCCGACAGTCAGTAATTTGACCTGAACAATCATTGGGTAAATACCTCGATGAGGCGAGGTGCAATGGTGAGCAGCGGGCGTATTTCAACCGCTGCATCAATGGCGGCGGCCGCCTTGGGCATGCCATACACGGCAGAGCTGGCCTGATCCTGAGCGATGGTCAGAAACCCCCGCTCACGCATTGCCTTGAGCCCTTGCGCGCCGTCGCGCCCCATGCCGGTCAGCAGAACGCCCACTGCCTCACCACTCCAGTAACGGGTCACGCTCTCGAAAAACACATCAATCGAGGGCCTGTAGATTTCATTCACCGGTTCCGCCGTATACGCCAGCGTACCGTCCTTCAACAGCCGGATATGATGATTGGTCCCGGCCAGTAACACCACACCGGGCTGAGGGGGTTCGCCCTCTGTTGCCAGCCGCACGGGTACGCCGGACACCGAACACAGCCAGTCTGCCATACCCGCTGCAAACACCTGGTCAACGTGCTGCACCAGCACGATGGCCGGTGAAAAATTGGCCGGAAGACCCTTGAGAAGAATCTCCAGCGCCGCCGGACCGCCGGCGGAAGACCCGATGGCGATCAACCGGTCGCGCTTTACCGAATCCCGAGACGGCGCTGCCACCACCCGTTCACGGCTGCCGCGCTGCCCGATCAGCCATTCAATATTGAGGATCTTGCGCAGCAGCGGCATCGCTGCGTCTCTGGGGTTGGGGCCGCCAATGGCAGGCGTGTCCACCACGTCCAGCGCGCCGTGGCCCATGGCCTCGAAGACACGACGCATGTTCTGCTCGCGGTTGACGGTCACGATGACGATTGCGCATGGCGTTTCGGCCATGATTCGGCGTGTTGCCTCAACGCCATCCATCACCGGCATGATCAGGTCCATCAGGATCAGATCCGGGGTCTGATCAATGCAGCGCTGCACCGCGTCTGCGCCGTTGGCCGCCACCCACACGATCTGGTGCGCAGGTTCGAAGGCCAGCGCCCGACGCAAAGCCTCTATCGCCAGGGGCATGTCATTGACGATGGCAATCTTCATCCTTGCGCGTCTCCTATCAATTCGGCAACCGCATCGAGCAAGGCATCATCATGGAAACTGGCTTTGGCCAGGTAATAATCGGCACCGGCATCCAGACCGCGACGTCGGTCTTCTTCGCGATCCTTGTAGGAAACGACCATTACCGGCAGAGACTGCAAGCGGGTGTCGCGGCGCAACAGCGTCACCAGCTCGATGCCGTCCATGCGCGGCATGTCGATGTCGGTGATCAGCAGATCGAAGTCTTCGGCACGCAAGGCGTTCCAGCCATCCATGCCATCCACGGCCACCGAGACCTCGTAGCCGCGTCCCACCAGCAGCTTGCGTTCCAGTTCGCGAACCGTCAAAGAGTCATCGACGACGAGTACCCGTTTGCGCGAAACCTGATCGACCTGACGATTGCGCCGGTCGATACGCTCCAGCCGTCCGGTATTCAGCAGTTTTTCCACCGAGCGCAGCATGTCTTCGACGTCAATGATCAACACCACCGACCCGTCATCGAGCAAGGCGCCTGCCGACACGTCCTGAACCTTGCCAAGACGCGCGTCCAGCGGCATGACCACCAGCGTGCGCTCGCCGATGAAACGCTCGACGGCCACGCCATACACGGCGTCGCGCTCGCGAATGACCACGACCTTGAGGGCTTCTCCGGCGTTCTGTGCAGGGGGTCGATTCAGCAACTGGCTGGCCGAGACCAGACCCACGTGGCGCTCCTCGTCCCAGAAGTGCTGGCGCCCTTCAAGCTGCACGATGTCGTCGGGCTGCAAGTCACGCATGCGCTCGATGTGAGCCAGCGGGAAGGCATAGGCCTCACCGCCCACCTCCACCACCAGGCTGCGCACGACGGACAGTGTCAGTGGCATTTCGATTCTGAAACGGCTGCCCTCGCCGGCCCATTGCTGCAACTCGACACTGCCATGCATCTGACGAACCATATGCTGCACGGCGTCCAGCCCGACGCCGCGTCCGGAAATCTGCGTGACCTTGTCACGCATGCTGAAGCCGGGCAGGAACAGAAAACTCAACAGCTCTTCTTCACTCAATTGCAGGGCGGTTTCGGCGGGCGAAAGCTTGCGCTCGACGATGCTCTGGCGCAGACGTTCAAGGTCCACACCGCCGCCGTCGTCACTCAGCTCCACGACCAGTAACCCGGCCTGATGAGAGGCTTGCAAACGAATCAGGCCTTCAGGTTCCTTGCCGCAGGCAACACGCTTTTCCGGCGATTCGATGCCGTGGTCCACCGCATTGCGCAACAGATGGGTCAGCGGTGCTTCGAGCTTCTCCAGCACGTCGCGATCAACCTGGGTCTTTTCGCCTTCGATCTGCAAACGGACCTGTTTACCGAGTTCACGCCCCAGGTCGCGAACCATGCGCGCCTGGCCAGTCAATACGTCGGCGAACGGCCGCATGCGGCAGGCCAGCGCGGTGTCATACAGCAATTGGGCGCGTTGCGCCGACTGCCAGCCGAACTCATCCAGTTCGGCTGTTTGCTGGGCCAGCATGTGTTGCGCCTGAGACAACAGGCCACGCGCATCTTCCAGCGCTTTCTGCACATCGGCGCCAGGGCCTTCTTCGCCGAAACTGGCGCCCAGCACTTCAAGCGCTCGGTCGCTGCTGCTTTGCAGACGCTTGAGCCGTTGCATACCGGCCAGCAACGGCTTGAGTCGCTGGGTTTCCACCAGCGACTTGCTCGACATATCCAGCAGCCCGTTCAGGCGCTCGGCGGTCACTCGCAAGACACGCTCGCCGCCCTCGGCCACCCGACGTTCGCGCAACGGGGTGAACGGCGCTTCGGGCTCGGGAACCGGTGGCGGCGCGGGCGTATCGAGGCGCAAGTCGGCGGCCAGCGGATCAATGACAGGGGCCGTGGATGCCGATGTGGCGCCAGAGGCCGATTCAAGCTGCTGCATTGCACTGGCCAGCAACGGGTCGATCAGCGGCGTGCTGACCGTGCGTGCCGCGCCGGCACCGGACGCCAGCAGCGCGTTGAGCCGCTCGACGTAACGGTCGATGTCAGGCTGGCCGACGCTGTTGCCGCCTGGCGTGGCAATGCGCATCAGCAGGTCAGTGCCGGACAACAACGCGTCGATGTGCTCGGCCTGCAACAACAGGCGACCTTCCTGGGCGCTGACCAGGCAATCTTCCATCACATGCGCGACGCTGACGCCGAAATCGACGCCGACAATCCGCGCCGCACCCTTGAGCGAATGGGCCGCGCGCATGCAGGCTTCCAGTTGGTCCGCCTGGGTCGGATTACGTTCGAGCTCCAGCAGGCCGGCACTCAAGACCTGAGTCTGCGCATCGGCCTCCAGGGTAAACAGTTCGAACAGTGAAGCGTCACGCATTTGATCTGGCGTCATGTGAGGCTCCGATGCACCGCCGACAACAACTGTTCTTCGTCAAGCCAACGCAGGCTGCGGTCTTTCCATTGCAATACGCCGCGGGTGAAGCGGGCATTGGCGTGCGTGCCGGACGCAGAGGCGGCGTCAAGCTCGCTCTCGTCGATGGCGTGAATCCCGTCCACCTCGTCCACAGGGACCACCACCGGACCGCCCTCGACAGCAACGATCAGCATGCGCGGCAAAGCGCGCGCCGACGCCACCACAGGGTTACTGTCCAGCCCAAGCAACTCAACCAGGGATATGCACGCTACCAGAGCGCCACGTACGTTGGCGACACCCAGCATCGCACGCGAACGCTGATGCGGCAGCGAGTGAATGGCCTGTTGCGGGGCAACTTCCGACAGGCAACGGGAAACCAGCCCCAGCCACTCTTCGCCGAGGCGAAACACCAGAATCGAACGGGTCTTGATGTCGCGCTGTAACACCGAGCCCTGAAACTGCTCGTGGTGCTCCTGAGCCAGCGCATAGCGATCCAGCAAACGCGTAGCGGCAGCGGAATACACCGCGCAATTGCGGCAATGAATATGCTCTGCCAGCAACGGACACGAGCGGTCACCGTGGATACCGATGCGGTTCCAGCAATCGTCGATGTCCTGTGCCTGATCATGAGTAAGGCTGGAAAAACCGGACAGGCCCGTCATCAATGATTTCCTTGTTTATTCACACCACGGGCCGCACGGTCCTGCAAACGCCGGGCACCGGCGCTGTCGCCCTGAGCGGCCAACAGCGCGGCCAGCTGGGCCAGCGATTCGCGGTGCTGCGGCTGCAGGTACAACGCCTTGCGATAAAAACCCTGAGCCTGGGCCACATTGCCCTCTACTTCGCTGAGCAGCCCCAGCCAGTAGAACACCTGCGCCACCGGTTCGTGCTGTTGCAGGTAGCGGTCGCAGGCCACACGGGCTTCGGCGCTTTTACCCTCGTTGGCAAGCGCCGCGATGTTCTCGAGCAATGCCGAAACGCCCGCGTTGCCGGCCGGGGTGTCTTTTTTCACGAGGGGCGCAAAGGCGGCGGACGTGCGGGCCGCAGGCACGGGGCGCGGTGCAGGCGCTGACGGAGGCGGTTCAGGCGCCGGACGCGGCAAGCTGTAGGCCGCTGGATGCACCGGCGCGGGCGCCGCAGCGGGCGCATGGCGGAATGCGAACGACTGGGCAATGCCGATGGAGCGCATACCGATCCCCGCCAGCAGGTTGCCCTCGGCCGGGCCGATGAACAGCAGGCCGTCTTCCCGGGTCAACTGTTTGAGCACTTGAAAGACCCGTTGCTGGGTCGGCTGATCGAAATAGATCACCAGATTGCGACAAAATACGATGTCATAGGCCAACTGCTTTGCCAGTTTCGGGTCGAGCAGGTTGCCGGCCTGAAAGTTGACGCAGGCGCGAATCGAATCGGCGATGGCAAACCCGTTGGCAACCGGGTTGAAAAACCGTTCGCGATAGCCAATGTCAGTGCCGCGAAACGAGTTCTTGCCGTAGATGCCGGATTCGGCTTTGGCAATCGACACCGGGCTGATGTCTATCGCATCGACTGTGAACTGCCGCGGATCGACACCCGCATCCAGCAATGCCATCGCAATGGAATAGGGCTCTTCACCGGTCGAACACGGCAAACTCAGAATGCGCAGCGGCCGCACCCCGGCAAGGCTCTCTACGCGCTCACGGGCCAGCAGGCCCAGGGTGAGAAACGATTCCGGGTAGCGAAAAAACCAGGTCTCGGGGACGATCACCGCCTCGATCAGCGCTTGCTGCTCTTGGGGCGAGGTAATCAGCAGGTGCCAGTAGGCATCGCTGTCGGGGCAGTTGGACGCCGTTTCCCGCTGACGCAAGGCGCGCTCGATAATGGCCTCGCCCACCGAGGTCACATCGAGCCCGATGCGATCCTTCAGAAAACTGAAGAAGCGCGAATCATCAACCTTCATGGCGCATCCTCAAGCAATTCGAGGTTTATCGGCACCACCGGGTACAGAAGCTCGCGCACCGGTTCGCTCAGCAGCTCCTGCACGTGAATCCATTGCAGCAGCCCCTGTTCATCTTCGCGGACCGGCCCCAGGTACGGCGACAGACGATTGTCCAGTCCGTACGCCTTGAACTGAGAGGCCGGGCAGCGCAGGGTTTCCGTCGCCTGTTCCAGAATCAGCCCGAGCAACTGCGCCGGGTGAGCATCGTTGTACCGGTAGTTCACCAAAATCATGCGGGTGCTGGTGCGCGCACGCGCCGGCTGGCCGCAATTGAGCGCGCTGATATCGATGACTGGCACGATCTCGCCACGGTGCGCGAAAATCCCGGCAACCCAGTCGGGCGCTCTGGCAATTTTCTTGAGCTTTACCCGCGGCAGGATTTCCGCGATTTCGGTCGCTTCCAGCGCGTAGCGGTCTTCACCGATGCAAAACAGCAGGAAGAGCTTGTTGGCGGTCACTGATGAAACGTTGCGCCTCGGCGATTGCTCCGTCATGGTCCGGACTCAGACCTTGAAGCGCGATACGCCACTGCGCAAGCCGACCGCAACCTGACTCAACTCGTCGATGGCGAAACTGGCTTGGCGCAATGAGTCGACGGTCTGGCTGCTGGCGTCGGCCAGTTGCACCAGTGCCTGATTGATCTGCTCGGCACCCGTAGCCTGAGCCTGCATGCCTTCATTGACCATCAGCACGCGCGGGGCCAGCGCCTGAACCTGATGAATGATCTGCGACAATTGCTCGCCGACCTGAGTGACTTCGAACATGCCACGGCGCACTTCCTCGGAGAACTTGTCCATGCCCATGACCCCGGCAGACACAGCTGACTGGATTTCGCGCACCATCTGTTCTATATCGTAAGTGGCGACAGCGGTCTGGTCGGCCAGACGACGGACTTCAGTGGCAACCACCGCAAAACCGCGACCGTACTCGCCCGCTTTTTCGGCCTCGATGGCCGCATTCAGCGACAGCAGGTTGGTCTGATCGGCCACCTTGACGATGGTGACGACCACCTGATTGATGTTACCGGCCTTCTCGTTGAGGATGGCCAGTTTGGCGTTGACCAGATTGGCCGCGCCCATGACTTGATGCATGGTCTCTTCCATGCGCGCCAGACCTTGCTGGCCGGAACCGGCAAGGATCGACGCCTGATCGGCGGCCGACGTGACTTCGGTCATGGTGCGCACCAGGTCGCGCGAGGTGGCAGCGATTTCTCGCGAGGTCGCACCGATTTCGGTGGTGGTCGCAGCGGTTTCCGTCGCGGTCGCCTGTTGCTGGCGCGAGGTCGCGGCGATCTCGGTGACCGACGTCGTGACCTGCACGGAAGAGCGTTGGGCCTGGGAGACCAGTGAGGTGAGTTCAGTCATCATGTCGTTGAAGCCGGTCTCGACCGCGTTGAACTCGTCCTTGCGAGCCAGGCTGAGGCGCGTGCTCAGGTCGCCGGTGCGCATGATGTCGAGAATACGCACGATGAGCTGCATCGGTGCCATGATCGAACGCATCAGCAGCAGGCCGCAGGCAGCCGCCGCCATCACGGCAATCAGCAGCGACAGGATCATGCTGATCTTGGCGCTCAACACCGAATTGACAATATTGTTGGTGGCTTCGTCAGCCAGCTTCTTGTTGGCGACGATGAGTTCGTTGAGCTGCTTGCGGCCCGTCAGCCAGACCGGGTTCACGTCGCCGAAAAACTCGGCCCGTGCGGCCGCGTAATCACCGCGATCGTAGTTGGCAAGCACTTCGTTGAGCGTGCGCGAGTACTCTTCGCGACGCTTTTCAAAAAGCGTGAAGCTGTCACTGTCTTCTTTATCGAAAATGGACTTCTTGTAACCGTCCATCTGGGCCTGAAGGTTTTCCTCGAAGCCTTTGTACTGGTCTTTCTCTTGCTTGGTCAGCGGGCGCGCGGCACCTTCGGAGATCAACTCCAGTGTGCGGATGTAGCTTTCGCCCCAGGCGCTGCGGACCAGCGTGCTGTAGTAGACGCCGGGCAACGCGTCGAGGCGAACCTGTTCCTCGCTGTTCTCGATGGACAACAACCGGGAATACGACACGACCACCATCAACAGCATGATTGCAATGATGACGGCAAAGCTCGCCAGTATCCGTTGGCGCAAGGTCCAGTTCTTCACAGTCATCCCTCAAGAGTTCAACGACGGCGTCGGGCCGTGTTCAAGAAGCGGACCGACGAACGGTCCAGGCGGCGTGAGTATAGCCCAGCCTTCAACGGCCAAAAGGGTCATACCGACATCCAGTCATGATGCGTGTTATTAACACCGATCCTTTGTCTTCGGCAACGTTCAGCGCTACTTGAGCGCAGCGACCAGGAATATGCAGCGCATATACATAGTTAGCGCTTTCAGGCCGGAGCACGTCCGTAAGCTTTGTCGTCTCTTCAATCACGACAAGGCACTTCGATGCTTGATTCATCAATGGCGGCCCCTGCGCCACCCATCCCGCACCTGCAGCACATAAAAAGCAAGGCACCTGACTGGCTGCTTGAAGCAGAACCGGCGACCCACGCCACCCTGCGCATGTCCTCCGCACGCTCAGTGCAATGGCTGAACAGCGCGCGCACGTCCAGCCCGAAGCAGGTCGCCGAGCTGCAAAGGCTGTATGCCGAGCACCGCCGGAATGAACACAAGGTTCGCCCGGTGCTTGAAGGCATCTCCACCCTGGAAGACTTCGCAAAACCCTTGCTGACGGCGGCCATCAAGGAGCGATTCGGACTGGAGGTGGACGTTGCCGGTTCGTGGCTGTTTCACGCCCGTCGCGCAAAGGTCGATCAGTCGTTCCTTTCGGCGTCCAAAGACCCTTTAACGCAGGCCCACCTCGCCCTGAAGGCCGCGAAGCAGACCTTGCTCAAGGCCGCTCTGCAGAATTTCGAGGCCTGGGAAACAGCGCCTGGGGCAATGGACGCTGACACAGGCACCAAAGCCGAGGTTTTTTCCTCTTGCGAGATCATGGGCAATTACATCACCGGTACAGCCCTGCCGATCTCTGCGACAGGGTTCGCCTCGCTGTGCCGTGAGCTGGACCTGGGAGGCCAGTATCAGGCTCATCTCACGTCCGTTTTCAGCGCACCGTCCACACCTGGCGAAACGCCGGAACAGGCCGCCACGAGAATTCGCCAGGATTTCATGCAGCTGGAGTCGTCTTCCATCCGGCTGCACGTGCAGATTGCAGCGCTTCAAGGGCTGATCAGCCCTCCCATGCAGCAGGCATTGCTGAAGATTCTCGATGGCCAGCAAAACGTGCGACTGGATAACATTCCGGTCAAGTGCAGCGCACCGCGCCTGGGGGATGTCGAGCTCACCGGCATCCTTGTTTTCGGCAAGGATCGGGACATCGCAACCGGACTCGAGAAAGTCGTCGTCTACATTCCTGACGATCCCATCGCTCCGCTGAAAGAGTACGACTCGGTGGCGGTTTTCATAAACTCGCTGCGCGACCGGATGTTCGTCAAAGGCTATCTGAACTTCTTCAAGCGCTTCATACCGGCGCGCCACCGAAGCGCGCTGCTGGAGCAGTTGTTCGAGCGCCTGCACCCCAAGGTCAAGAAAGGCGGCATTTTCGAGCGTCAGTGGCTGGAGCGTGAAGACGACCGCAATGCCCGTCTGGACCTGAGAGAGACGCCGCTCAAAGGTCGCCTGCTGGACAATCTGCATGATCGCAAACGCGCTGCTTTGCAGGACGATGCCCTGTTTCATGGAGTACCGACGGCGGCAGAGGATCAAAAGACGTTCGACCAGCGCGTGCAATACTTCAAAGACCGAGCCTTCGACGTTCTGAACATCGCGGGCTTTGTCGTTCCGGTAGTGGGCGAACTGATGCTGGCCGTCACGGCCATTCAGCTTGTCCATGAAGTTTACGAAGGCGTGGAGAGCTGGGCGAAAGACGAGAAAGATCAGGCGTTCGCTTATCTGTTCGACGTGGTGGAAAACATCGCCTTGATGTCGGCTCTCGGCGCGGCAACAGCGGGCGGCGCGGCGGTACCTGCGCTGCAAGTGCCCGAATTCGTGAACAGCCTCAAACCCGTGGAGCTGCCGGACGGCGCCACGCGCCTGTGGAAGCCCGACCTGGCGCCCTTTGCCCATGATGTTGTACTGCCAGCCAACCTGCAGCCCGACGCCACAGGTCTGTACACATGGCAAGGCAAGCAATGGCTGCCCCTTGAGGGGCGAGTCTATTCCGTCACGCCAACGGCGACTGACGACGGTTACCTGATGGAGCACCCGGCCCGCCCGGAAAGCTATCAGCCGGCCTTGCGACACAATGGCTCGGGAGCCTGGCTGCATGAGCTGGATCAACCCCTGGAAATGGAAGGCCTGACCCTGTTTCGACGGCTGGGGTATTCCAGCGATGCCTTTTCCGATACCACTGCCAGGCACATCCTGAACGTCAGTAATACGTCCGAGTCCGTGATGCGCCAGGCGCTGGCCGACCTGCAACGCCCGCCCGCGTTACTTGAAGACACCGCACGCCGCTTCAGGCTGGATCAGCAGATCAATCGCTTCATTGAGCAGATGGAAGCGAACAACCCGAACGCCGCAGCCGCTCTTCAACTTGAACTGCTGAGCCAGGATCCTCGCTGGCCGGGCAATCGTGCCCTGACGCTGGTGGATGCCCAAAATGATACGGTTCAGACATTCACGCCGGTGCATCAGGCTGCCGTCCGGGAAGCCATCACTGTCCGCGCCGACCAGCCGGACGCCCTGCGCCAGGTGCTGGAGAGCCTGAGCAACAGCGAAATCCAGACGCTGCTCGACGAAGAATTCGGCGCAGGCCGCCTGAGTATCGCGTCGCGACTGACGACGCTGCGAACGCACCTGGCTGCTCGTGCCCGGGCAACCAGAGGCTGGCTGTTCGAAACTCGCTATCGCGCGCTGGAAGTGGCGGATACGGAAGGCGCTCAAGTCATCCAGCAGGCGTTTTCAGGGCTGCCGCCGCTGATCATTCAGGAACTGGCCAGCCACGCATCGCCGGCAGAACTGGCCCAACTGACAACGGAGCGCCGCGTACCGCTGCGAATTGCCGAGGAAGCCAGCGCCTATCTGCAACAGGTTCGGCTGGCGCGGGCCTACGAAGGGCTGTATCTGGCCTCCGTTACCAGCGCCGATACCGACTGCCTTGTTTTGCACAGCCTTGAAGCCCTCGCGCAATGGCCATCACACGTGCGACTGGAAGTGCATGACCGTTATTTCGGTGGCCCGCTGATCGACAGCATAGGGCCGCATGACGCGCCGATTCGCAAGGTGCTGATCAGAGAGGGCAATCGTTACGAGACGCGCGATGCCGATGACCGGCACCTGCACGGTCTAGACGACCTGTACTCATCCCTGCTTCGTGCCCTGCCGGATGCCGAACGCAGCCAGTTGGGCTTTGACCACGCCAGTCAGGGCCAGGCACTGGCGAGCCGGATTCAGGAACACCCCTTGCCTCGCCAGAACCTGGCTCCCTTGCTGAACATGCAGGCAATCAAGCCCGGGGCAAAGTCACCCATGCGTCTGGCGGACGGCCGTCTCGGTTATCCATTGAGCGGACGCGGTGAAGCCGACTGGCATATCACCGACGACAGCCTGCTGGACAAGATTCGTATGCTGGAGCTGGAAGACGCGTTTCCGGAAGATATCCTCAACCGCCTGCGCCACACCGGCTGGAATAACAGGACTATCGACCAACGACTCAACGGCCTGCTGGGCGAGCAAATGGCGCTAAGGGCCAGTTTGCGAGTCTGGACCGATGAAATCATCGAAATGCCGCTCATGAGTCAGGCGCACATAGACAGTCGGGAACGCATCAGCGAAGCCCTCTGGAACCACTGGCGCCTCAACAGCCTGCCTGAAATCGGGCGAACGCTCGAGCCGCTGCGCCTGCAATATGTGGCGCTGAATGACTTTCCGCGCCAGTTGCCAGACTTCGTGTATTCCCGGGTAACCGGATTGCACCTGGAAAATATCTCGGTCGAGCATCGAGTACAGACAGGCGCAGGCGCGGTGCCCGCCGCACCGGATCTGCCCCGACAACTGACCAACAGTGTAGAGCTTGGACATTTCCTGCAGCGTTTCCCGAATGCGCGTTCACTGAACCTGATCAGCGAGCCTAGCGCCGGGCTGGATCCCGACTTTTCGGTCTTCCTCAACCTGCCTCAGCATATTGCAAACGCCGCGCCGCAGCTCACCGAACTGGCGCTGATCAATCAGGGCATCTTTCTGGATCAGACGCAGATGAATCACTTGCGGAGCCTGACCGGTCTCAGATCACTGGACCTGAGCGGCAACCGGTTGATCAGCCTGTTGCCTATGGACGTGGGCTGGCTTCAGCTCGACCGCCTCGTGCTGCAACGGGTCGGCATGCACCGCTGGCCATCCTGGCTGAGCGATCTGATGCCGGGCAACATCCGCGAGCTGTCGGTGGCGCACAATAACCTGACAGAACTGCCAGGGTGGATTCTCGACAACCCGCCCGGCTCCAGCCATCAGACACTGATCGATTTACGCGGTAACAGTCTGTCCCGGCACACCACGATACAGGCGCGTATCAGCGAGGCCGTGTCTGATCGTTCTTTCCGCTTTGTCATAGACACGCCGCTGGCCGTGCAAGCCGCAGTGAACATGCAATTGCAGCAAGGCGCCGACCTGTTCACGGCACTTGACCAATGGGCAAACGCCTCCAGCTCGATGGCTGCTCCGAGTGAACAGACCGTCGAAGCACGCCGCCGCATTGGCCTGGTGCTGATTGAATACTGGCGGGCGTTCAGCATGGGGCAGATTCACATGCCGCTGCACCTTGCCGACATCGCGCTGGTCGACTTCCCACCGCAACTGCCGGAGTCTTTCTATCGGCAGGTGCGCCACCTTCACTTGAGCAGGATCTCCGGAACAGCCGCTGATTTCGACCGTTTTCTGCGGCCCATGACAGAGCTGAACGCACTGGACATAAACGGCCATATCGCACCGTTGAACGAACTGCCGCAGGCCCTACTGGAGCTTCGCTTACTGCGCTCGCTGAGCCTCAATGACCAGGGTCTGGTGATCGATCAGCAGCATATCGATTTCTTCAGCCGTATTCCGACACTGCAACGGCTGGAACTGGATCGCAACCAACTGGGAAACATCAACACGCTGGCCGGACTGAAAAACACCGCACTGAACTGGCTTTCACTGAACGAAGTCGGGCTGAGCGAATGGCCGGCATGGCTGGATGACATGGCTCCGGACCCCTTGAAAACGCTGCTGCTCGAGGGCAACCAGATCATCGACCTGCCGGAACATATTCTGGCCAACCCCAGCAGTCCGCATTTACATACCGAGATCAGCCTGCTCAACAACCCGCTGTCCGAAACCACCATGCGGCGCGCGCAGATGTCGGAGCGTTACGGGCGCGTCTTCACTTTCGACATGAATCTGCCACCGGAACTCGTTGCAATGGACTGGACGGAACACCACGACTCGGATTCGTCGTTCTCTGACTACATGTCTTCCGACGACAGTCGCCCGTCCACGCCGGAAATCGTCACGGTCGAACCGTGGCTGCAAGACAACCACCCGTTGAACGCAGAGCGACGCCAGATCTGGGAACAACTGGAGGACGGCGAACAGGCCCGCAACCTGCTGGACCTGGTGGATTCATTGCGTCGCAGTGCCGACTACCGGAATCTGAACAGCCGCCCTGCGCTCGTCGAGCGCATCTGGCAGGTACTGGCTGCCGTCACACAGGACCCTCAGACAAGAATGACCCTCAACGCCATCGCCGAAGAGCCGCTCAGGCTGTTTCGTAATAACAACACGTGTCCTGACGGCATTGTTCTGGAATTCAACCAGATGGAGGTACTGGTCTTCACCCGGAGGTTCTTGCAGGATGTCGTGCCTGAGCAACGCGGCGCCCAGCTATACCGGCTTGTGACCCGCCTCTATCGCCTGTCGGAGCTGGATGCTGCCGCCCTCGAACAGGCCGGAACCCGAGATGAAGCGGAAGTCCGCCTGGCGTATCGCACGCACTGGGCCAGTGCGCTGGACCTGCCCGTGCCACCGGAGTCGATGCTGTTCGAAGCCCACGCCGGCATTCGTCCGGGTGAATTCGAAACAGCCCTCTTGCGCGTGCAGACCGGTGAGCGAGGCGAGCCGTTCCTGCGCTTCGCTGCGCAACAGGATTACTGGGTCAGCTACCTGCGGGAAACTCATTCAGGACGGTTTGACGCACTCGAACAGGTCTACCGCAATGACCTGACCCGGCTCACTGACGAGTTCGAGCGCCGCGACATCAGCCTCGACAGTGCAGAATACGAAGCACGGATTCGTGAGTTCGAAACAACGTTCAAGGAACAGGAAGCGACCCTGATCAGGGAGCTGACCAACGCAGAAGGGCTTGAGCAGCCGTGACGAACAGGTTGTCAGAAGCTGCAAAGGCTTCTGGCAACCCCGCCGCGCAACAGCCGTCTACTCAGCGTTTTTGACCTGAGTTTCGAGTTCGGCCTTGAGGCCTGGCTCCAGCTTCAACTGGCGCGCCAGTTCGTCAAGGTAGGTACGCTCCATGAAATGCTCATCATCTACCAGCATCACACTGGCGATGTACATCTCGGCAGCCATTTCCGGCGTGGCGGCGGCCCGCGCCACTTCAGCCGGGTCCAGTGGTTTATTCAACTCGGCATGAAGCCAGTGCTGCAGTTCCTGATCGGCGCTGAGCTTGCTGAACTCACCCTCGATCAGCTCGCGCTCGCGCTCATCGACATGGCCATCCGCTTTAGCGGCAGCGACCAGCGCACGCAGGATAGCGCGGCTGTGCTGTTCGGCTTCAGCCTCGGGCAGGCGATCAATGGTCTGCGGTTCGCGCTGGCCAGAAACACCCTGGCTGGCCTGCCAGTTGTTATAAGCCTTGTAAGCCAACACGCCCAACGCTGCCAGGCCACCATAGGTCAGCACCTTGCCGCCCATGCCGCGTGACCGCTTGCCCTTGAGCAGCCCCATCGCCCCGGCAGCCAAAGCACCACCGCCCGCGCCAGACAACAAACTTCCCAGCCCGCCCTGGCTGGCGCCGTGACCCTTACCGCCCAGCAGGCTGCCCAGCCCGTTCATCAGGGAGTCAGTGCCAGAGGACTTGCCGGGCCTGCTCTGCGTTTTGTCTTGCAACATGCTTTGCCCGGACTTGAGCAGTTGATCGAGTAAACCACGCGTATTCACAGGAAACCTCCGATAGGCCGTTGTCAGATGATTCATTGACCCACAACCCGAAGAGAAGTCACCTGCCACTCCCTTACCGGTGTGCTTCCGAATGTTACGGTCAGGCACAGCGCCCGCTCATCCCCTCGTCGAACTTATCTGCAGAATACGTGCAACCCGCGCCTAGGGGAGAGGGTCAATAATGTGCGCATTGAGTCACTTGAACGCAGCAATAAATCGTTTTGAATTGATCCAGCCATCAGACAGTGCCATTTGAATGCCTCGCAATAGAATGCAGCCGCCAGGAGCGTGCCTGAAGTGATTTTCCCCATTGGTTTCCCGGCAGGTAACAGCAAGGCTGCTGAGACTATTCGATCAAAGGACTGGAATCGAACATCACTCGGGCCTATCGAACGGTGGCCGGTGTCGCTGAAAAATACCCTGAACCTGATCCTGAACTCACCCGAGTCGATGTACCTGCTCTGGGGGCCGGACCTGGTGTTTTTCCACAATGACGCTTACACCCCCATTCTCGGTCCGCGCAAGGACAACGCAATGGGGGCGCTCATTCCAGAACTCTGGGCTGACGTCTGGGATCAGGTCGCACCGCTGGTGATGGATGCATTCGAAGGCAAGGCATGCCATTTCAAAGACTTGCCGCTGAGCATGTCGCGCTACGGTGAAACCGAGCAGACGTGGTGGACATTCTCGTTCTCGCCCGTGATAGACGAACAAGGCATCACCGTCGGTATGTTTTGCATCACCAACGAAACCACTCGCCACGTTCTCGATCAACAGGCCTTGCAGGACAGCGAGCGCAAGCGCCTGAAACTGATCGACGAACTGATTTCGCTGGAACAACGGCAGGCCGCCACGCTGGAGCAACGTACGCTCGAACTGGACACGTTCTGGGAACTGTCTCCCGACCCGCTGGCCATTCTCGATTTCAGCGGCAGGTTCCTGAGAGTCAACCCGGCATGGAGCGCAATCCTCGGGCGCACGGAGCAGGAACTGCTGGGCAGTTCGATCATGACCCTGCTCCACCCGGATGACCTCAGTAACACACAGGATGCGCTCAAGCACGCCGCAGATCATGTTCTGCCGTTGTTTGAAAACCGTTATCAACACGTCGACGGGACCTATCGCTGGTTCGGCTGGACCTCCGCGCCAGGCAACGGAATCATCTTTGCGCTGGGCAAGCACCTGACCCATGAAAAGGACCGCATCGAAGCGTTGCGCATTGCGCAGGAAACACTGATTCAGTCCCAGAAGATGGAAGCGGTCGGGCAGCTCACCGGGGGCCTGGCCCACGACTTCAACAACATGCTGATGGGGGTGACCGGCAATATGGAGCTGCTTCTGTCGAGAATCCGGCAGGAGCGCTTCACGGAGCTGGATCGCTACATCAACGCCGCACTGGAAGGCTCGAGGCGTGCGGCGTCCCTGACCCACCGGCTGCTGGCGTTTTCACGCCGCCAGACGCTGGCCCCGGTGGCCATCGACGTTGATCGGCTGGTGACAGGCATGGATGAGCTGATCAGGCGAACAGTAGGGCCTGGCATCGATATGCAGGTCGTGCCTTCGCAAGGCCTGTGGTCAACGCTGGTCGATCCGCATCAACTGGAAAACTCGCTGCTCAATCTGTGTATCAACGCCAAGGACGCCATGCCCGATGGCGGTCGACTGCTGATCCGGACCGCCAACCGCAACCTGAATGCCGCGGCAGCGGCGAACCACGGATTATCCGCTGGTCGCTATGTGGAGTTGTCGGTCAGTGACACGGGCAGCGGCATGGAAGAGGACGTCATCGGGCGCGCGTTCGACCCGTTCTTTACCACCAAGCCGCTGGGCATGGGCACCGGCCTGGGGCTGTCGATGATTTACGGTTTTGCACGACAATCAGGCGGCGGCGTCAGCATCACCTCAAAATCCGGGGAAGGCTCGACGGTCTGCATTCTGCTGCCGATGCACGAAGGTGACGCTCAAAACCCTGCGCAGGAAGACTCGCTGCTGCAAGTGCCGACGCAAAACACTGGCGACGAGACGATTCTGGTTGTCGACGACGAACCTGCGGTCCGGCTGCTGATGGTCGAGCTGCTTGAGGACCTGGGCTATGCGGTGTTGCAAGCCGAGCGAGGCGCCGATGCGCTGAGCATTCTGCAGTCAAAAACCGCCATCGACCTGTTGGTCACCGATGTCGGCCTGCCAGGCGGCATGAACGGTCGCCAGGTTGCAGACGCGGCCCGAGACGTCCGGCCCGATCTGAAAATCCTGTTCGTGACCGGCTACGCTGAAAACGCTGCGCTGGCACACGATACGCTGGAGCCTGGCATGCATGTGCTGCCAAAACCGTTTGCCATCGCCGAATTGATCAGCCGCGTGACTGAACTGCTGGAAGGTGAGTGACAAAAAAATGAGCGCCATCAGGCGCTCATTCAGTGCTTCAGTCAGCGGTCATTCACGCAGATCGGATTCATGAATCGGCTGGTCGCGATGAGTCGCACGCTGGTATTGCGCGGGCCAGGTCGCCAGACGGCCACCCAGGTCTTCATCGGCGCGCAGCGGCCAGTACGGATCGCGCAACAGCTCGCGCGCCAGCAGGATGATATCGGCCTGCCCGGTGCGCAGAATATGCTCGGCCTGCGCCGGATCGGTGATCATGCCCACTGTGCCGGTGGCGATCTCCGACTCCTTGCGAACCCGTTCGGCAAAACGCGTCTGGTAACCGGGGCCTACCGGAATTTCCGCATTGGCGGACGTGCCGCCGGAAGACACGTCGATCAAGTCGGTGCCCAGCGCTTTCAACCGGCGAGCCAGTTCTACGGTTTCATCGGCGTTCCAGCCATCTTCTACCCAGTCAGTGGCGGACACCCGGACAAACAACGGCAGTTCTTCGGGCCATACCGCACGCACCGCTTCAGTGACCTGCAAGGTCAGACGAATGCGGTTCTCGAATGATCCGCCATACTGGTCGGTGCGCTGGTTGCTCAATGGCGACAGAAACTGATGCAGCAGATAACCGTGTGCGGCGTGAATCTCCACCACTTTGAAACCGGCCGTCAGGGCGCGGCGTGCGGAGTCGACGAACGCCTGGATCAACGCCTGAATCTGCGTTTCGTTCAGTTGCACGGGCGCGGTGTGCTGTGGATCGAAAGCAATCGCCGATGGCCCGACCGGGGTCCAGCCGCCTTCGGTCAACGGCACACTGCCATGCTTGCCCAGCCACGGACGCCAGGTACTGGCCTTGCGTCCGGCGTGCGCAAGCTGAATGCCCGCCACCGCGCCTTGGGCATTGATGAAGCGGGTGATGCGCTGCAACGGCTCGATCTGCTCATCGTTCCAGAGACCGAGGTCTTCAGGCGTGATACGACCGTCCGGGGTCACGGCCATTGCTTCGCTGATGACCAGACCGGCTCCGCCGACAGCGCGACTGCCAAGATGGACCAGATGCCAGTCGTTGGCCAGCCCGTCGACGCTGGAGTATTGGCACATCGGCGAAACGGCAATGCGATTGCGGAGGGTCAGTTGGCGCAGGGTATAGGGTTCTAGCAGCAGGCTCATGGCGACCTCTCGTGTTGAAAATCCGGGGGTCCAGGCTCTGTTCATTCATGCAACAGATTTCAGTGGACCGTCTGTTGTCGACAACCCGGCAGCACGAGGGGTTCCTGCTGATTATCAGCGTGGCGAGAGGTGTACCACCATCAGCTGTACGGTCTCGTTGCCACGAAATTCGTTGAGGTCGAGCTTGTAGGCCAGTTCAACCCAGCGAATAGTGGGGTTGGGCCAGATGTCGCGGTCGACGCTGAAGGCGATACCGTCCAGTTTGACGCTGCCGCACTCGGTCTTGAGCACCATCTTCAAATGACGCTCGCCGACGATACGCTGCTCCACCAGCTGAAACACGCCATGAAACAGCGGCTCGGGGAAATGCTGCCCCCACGGGCCAGCATTGCGCAGGGCGCGTGCCAGTTCCAGATGAAACTCTTCGACCGCCAGCGAGCCGTCAGACAGCAGGCGTCCGGTGAGGTCCTGCTCGTCGAGCTGGCGACGCACTTCCAGGTCGAACGCCTCGGCAAACGCCGGAAAGTTCTCTTCGGGCAACGAAAGGCCGGCAGCCATCGCGTGACCGCCGAACTTGCTGATCAGTTGCGGATGACGGGCCGCCACGGCGTCCAGCGCGTCACGGATATGGAACCCCGGCACCGAACGGGCCGACCCCTTGAGCACGCCCTCCCCGGCACTGGCGAAGGCGATGGTCGGCCGGTGATAACGCTCTTTGAGACGCGAGGCCAGGATGCCGATAACACCCTGGTGCCACTCGGCATCGAACAGGCACAGGCCGAACGGCATGGACTCCAGCGGCAGGTCCTTGAGCTGGGCGAGCGCTTCGCGCTGCATGCCTTGCTCGATGGATTTGCGGTCCTGATTCAGCTCATCCAGCTGAACGGCCATTTCCCGCGCCAGCGTCGGGTCGTCGCACAGCAGGCACTCGATGCCCAGGCTCATGTCATCCAGGCGCCCTGCCGCATTGAGGCGCGGACCGAGAATGAACCCCAGGTCGGTAGAGGTGATACGCGCCGGCTCACGCCGTGCGACTTCAAGAATTGCGCGCAACCCGGGGCGGGCACGTCCGGCCCGGATACGCATCAGGCCCTGATGCACGAGAATGCGGTTATTGGCATCCAGCGGCACGACATCGGCCACACTGCCCAGCGCCACCAGGTCCAGCAGCTCGCCCAGATTGGGCTGGGCACGCTGATTGCTCTCGAACCAGCCGATGTCCCGCAGGCGCGCACGCAAGGCCATCAGCACATAAAAGATGACCCCGACGCCTGCCAGCGATTTGCTGGGAAAGGTGCAGCCCGGCTGGTTGGGATTGACGATGGCGTCGGCCGCCGGAAGCTCGTTGCCGGGCAAATGGTGATCGGTGACCAGAACCTGCAACCCTGCCGCCTTGGCAGCGGCCACACCTTCAACGCTGGAAATGCCGTTATCCACGGTGATCAGCAGTTGCGGCTGGCGCTGCAACGCCACCTCGACGATTTCCGGCGTCAGCCCGTAACCGTACTCGAAACGGTTGGGCACCAGATAATCGACGTGCGCCGCCCCCAACAGACGCAGCCCCAGCACACCCACCGTGCTGGCGGTCGCGCCGTCGGCATCGAAGTCACCGACGATCAGCATCCGCTGGCCTTCACGCAGCGCCGTCACCAGCAGATCGACAGCGGCATCGATGCCCTTGAGCTGCTGATAGGGGATCAGCCGCGCCAGACTCTTGTCCAGCTCGGCCTCGCAGGCCACGCCTCTGGCGGCGTACAGACGGGTGAGCAAGGGCGGCAGGTCACCGAGAAACGGCAAGGTGTCGGGCAACGGACGAGGTTCAATGCGCATGCGGGTCAGCTGATTCTCTTTGGGGTGTCGAGGGATGAAGCGTTCTATTCAGGCAATCGCCGTCAGCCGCGCTCGCCGGCCAGCCACTGCAGCTGGACTTCATGCTGGCCACGGTCATCGGTGACGAACACGGTGCCTTCACTGATCATCACATCCCATTTGATGACCCGGGGCATGTCTTTGGCCAGCACTTCCAGCACGTCTTGCGGGACCGCTGCGATGTTGACATTTTTCAGGTTCTTGATCGCCGGTATGACCTTGCCCTCCCAGACGCGCAAGCTGCCGTAGGCGAGCAGACTGGTGCGTTCGGTACGACGCGAACACCAGGTCAGGCGGTCGGCATCCGGCTGGCCCACTTCGATCCAGTGCAGAACGCGATCATCCAGGCTCTTTTCCCACAGGGCTGGCTCGTCCACATCGGAAAGACCCCGCCCGAACGACAATTGCTCGTTGTACCAGAACGCATAGGCCAACAGGCGCACGGTCATGCGCTCTTCGGTTTCCGAAGGGTGGCGGGCAATGGTCTGCTTGACGCTTTCATAGACCCCGCGGTCGAGGTCGGTCAGGTTGAGTTCGAATTTGTAGGTCGTGGACGGCTGGGCCATGAACGGGCTTCTAGAGTCTGGAGGGAAGAGCGCAAGTCTAACCGATGCGCGCCTCGCGGACGAACTTGCTCGCGCAGGTGATGCAGTCGACATCCGGATTCACTGATTTGCGGCGTGTGAAAAAAACGATAGCCTGAAACAAAATCCTGATACATCTTGATCTTTTGCAACAACCTCCGGAGGACAGCCAGCCTGCCCGCCCGAGGGGGCTTCGGGTACTTGAATGTGACGCCACTGGCGCAGCGCCACTCAAAGACCTGCTACACCACCCAGATTGTTGACCCCTTTTCGAGGATGACACCCGCGAATGGCCCTTCCTGCCTCGTGTCGCATTATGGCTCGATTGATGCTCGTCCTTTCGCTGACGGCACTGTCGTGTGCCAGCCAGGCAAGGGAGACGCTGACCTGGCTGATGCGCGACATACCGCCTTCGACGATATTCTCCGGGGCCTCGCGCGGAAAGGGCGCGATCGATCAGCTCATGCCGTTGCTGACCGAAAGAATGCCCGAATACGATCATGTCCTGATGCGGGTCAACCGTGCCAGGGGTCTGCAAATGCTGAATGACGCTACGTCCTTGAGCTGTGACCCCACCATGCTGTGGACTGAGGCGCGCGCCAAAACCCTTCTGTTCTCCATTCCCATTGTCGCCATCATCAGCAGCGGCCTGATCGTGCGCAAAGAGGACATGGAAACCTTTGCCCCGTTCGTCGAAGACGGAAAAATCGACTTCACGGCGTTGATGGCCAGCCACACCATCAAACTGGGCGTGGTTGCCGAGCGCAGCTACGGAGAAGTGATCGACCCTATCCTGCACACCGCCGATGAAGACACGCTGGTCACGCACTACGGCAACGACGCCGTCGGCAGCCTGCTGCAAATGGAACGGCTGGGGCGGCTGGAAGCGTTTATCAGCTTCTGGCCGGAAGCGCGTTACCAGGCCATGCAACAAGGCATCCTGCCGGAAGAGCTCAGTTTTTTACCGATCAAGAACAACCCGGCCTACCAGTTCATCTACATCAGTTGCAGCCGGTCACCTGAAGGCGAGCAGGCCATCGCTACGATCAATCGCGAGATGCGTGTATTGCGTGAAAGCCATCTGGTGGGGTTTTACGCCCAATGGCTGGACCCCGCCCAGCGGGCCGGCTACCTGGAAGATGTAAAAGCGCTGTTCGAGAAGAACTGATCAGGCAAAAGAAACCCCGGGCAGAGGGGGCCTGCCCGGGGTAAACATGACCTTTGGGGTCAGTACGCCAGCCGCTGATCACCGGAGCACAATGATCACGTCTGGCGTCATGAATAGGATTACAGCGAACCCGTCAGGTTCCGACCCGGTTGATGGCTGTTAAGCCACTGTTAAGCAAAAGACCGGGCATTTGCAAAGCTCCGGCTGATTGCCAGATTGCGCATGGCCGCAATGACACAAGGTTCGATCCGGCCTTCAGCGACCATCAGGTCCCGGCGCAGACCGTCCACCACATCAGTGAGCTGACGCTTGTCGCTCAATTGATCAGCGCTGAATGTACGCTTGATCACACAGGCACCCGTTTTATCTTTCAGAGTCACCAGACGCTCGCCCCGAGCGCCCGCCTGACCGATAGTGGCCTGATAAGGCGCCAGCGCTTCGCTTAGCAGTAAGCTGATATTTTCCATCCGGATCACCACTCAACAGTTTGAATGCAAAGGTGCCAACAAATGACCGTCGGTGATAGCAGAAAGTTCTTTCTGTCACCTGATCACAGCACCGGCTGTTATTTCGAGCATGCCTGTTGAATGTGACACGGAAAAAACCGGCACCCTCCGAAGCAGGAAAGAAAGACGTAGGAAAACCCGACAAAAATCCGCTACAGGTCCTACACAGCGCCCATCCTTGTGCCTCCTGTGATAAACACAATGATCACCTGCAATGCGTTCAGCCTTTTTTTCTGACGGAGCCACACCTTGAGCGATTCACCTGATCGCCCGTTGCGCGCCATCGTGGCGGATGACCACCCTATTTTTCTCATTGGTCTGCGGGTCGTGCTGGAACAGAAGGACCTGGCGACAGTGGTGGCCGAAGCCTGCAACCCGGATGAGCTGTTGCACGTACTGACGCATCACGCCTGTGATGTGCTGGTGACTGACTTCATGATGCCCGTTGAGCATCAGAATGACGGCTTGCGCCTGTTGCAGCGTATTCGGCGGGACTTTCCGGCACTGCCGGTGATCGTGGTCACCACGTTGAGCAACGGCGGGCTGTTTCAGTCCATGCTCGACATCGGGGTGCAGGGGCTGTTGAGCAAGGCCAGTCTGGCCGGAGAACTGCCTGCTGCGATCAAAAGCACGCAACGCGGTGGGGTATTTGTCGCTGACTCGGTGCGCCGGGTCCTGAGAGACGCACAGCCGCATGGACCTGACAGGCTATCGACTTACGAACACCTGTCGCCCCGAGAGCTGGAGGTGCTGCGCCTGTTGTCGGCCGGGCATACTGTCGGCCAGATCGCCGCGCAGCTCAATCGCAGCAAACAGACCATCAGCGCGCAGAAAGTCAGCGCCATGCGCAAACTCGGTCTGGCCAACGACGCTGCGTTGTTCATTTATTTGCAGGAAAGCGGGATGTCCTGACGACAAGTGTCATTCCAATACCGCCTGCCGGCGAGTGTCATCACGTTCGGCTATCCAGCGTAACAGCTCGGACGCAGGCATCGGGCGGGCAATGAAATACCCCTGAACGGCAGGGTCGCCCAGCGCCAGCAGGCTGTGAAAGTCATCCACCGTCTCGACGCCCTCGACCACAACCGACATGGAAAGACGTTTTGCCATGAGCATGGCTCCGGCCACCACGGCGGACTTGCGCGCGTCATCGGCCATGCCGCGCACGAATTCGGTCGGGATCTTCAACTCGGTGAACGGCAACTGCAGCAATCTCTCGATATTCGATGCCCCCATGCCAAAGTCATCGATGGACAATTTGCAGCCCTGCATGCATAACCTCAACAGGCCCTCCAGTTGCCAGTTCTGAGGCCGGGCGGCATCCTGCTCGAGAATTTCCAGCGTCAGCGCACTGGCCGGCACGCCATGACGCGCAAGGGCTTGCATGATCTGCCCGGCAAAATCCACTTGTTGCAGCACTTGAGGGTCGATGTTGACAGCGACGGCTAAGGCTTCGCCCCGCTCGTGCATGACCTGCGCCGAAAACTGCAACGCCTGATCAAGCACACGCCAGGTCAACGGAACCGTCAGCCCTTCGGTTTCGATCACATCCATGAAGCGACCGGGTGCAAGCAAGCCATGCACAGGGTGCTGCCAGCGAACCAGCGCTTCGACGCCCAGCAGCTCACCGCCCAGGCTGACCTTGGGTTGGAAATACGCGATCCACTGTTCGGCGAGAGCGGCAATGTCTGCGTCCCGGTCATCGGTGGGGACGAACAACTCCAGTGCGGGGGGGGACGCTGAAGCGCGATTGACCGGCAACGCCGACGTGACGCCTGCCCGGCTCGGCCCGTACACGTCCAACAGATCGTACAGCGCGACGACCGAGGCTGGCTTTTGCAGGTACCCCAGCACCTCAAGCCCCTGATTGAGCGCCAGTTGCGCAGCACCTTCCAGCACACAGGCGGCCGAGCTGCTCAAAATGATCAGCGCCTTCGCCTGCCCGTTTTCCGCGAGAAAGCGGATCAGCTCAAGACCGTCAGGGCCGTCCATCTGCAGGTCGCAGATCGCGATGTCGACAGGGCCACGGCCTTGCAAAGATTGTTTTGCGGCCTCGACACTGTCGGCCGCCAACACGTCGAACACCTGATTGGCGTTGAGCATCTGGTGCAGAGCCATCATCTGAAACGGATGATCTTCGAGAATCAGAACCTTGAGAGAATTCACAGTCATGCCTGGAGAATCACAGCCATCTGGCCGGGGTAACACTGACTCTAGTCACTCCCGCAGAAATGTCCCATAGGACCTGTCCTAATCTGGCAACGGCGAGACCCGATCCGCAAGGCTCAATGACGCAGCAACGCAGTCTCAGGTACAGTCACCAGTTGCAGTTCGATGTCCGCGCGCAGGCAGATCATTGCACGCTCCAGCGCCGGCCAGCGCTCGGACACACCCGCGGTGCATTGCAGCCGAACGCTTTCATCCAGCGCGGCGCACGCCTTGGCCAGCGGGACGGCGTCGACCAGACTGGCCGCGCCCTTGAGTCGATGCAGACCGGCACCTAAAGTCTTCCAGTCGTCTGCCAGTACCGCAGGTTCCAGCAAGGCATGCTCATGGCGCAGGTTTTTCCAGAGTTCGCCCAACAAGCGTTGCATCTGTTCGGGATTGGCCTGGGTCATGCCTTGCAGCGAGCGTATGTCAAAGGTCGGCTCACGCACCCGATCCGCCAGTTCCCTGGCCAGACGCGCCAGTGACAGCGGCTTGATCAGCAGCCCGTCCATCCCCGCCTGCTCGCAACGATCGGCCTCGTCACTCATGGCGTTGGCGGTGCAGCCGATGATCGGGCAACGTCGGCGCTGCTCTTTCTCCTCGATCCGTCGAATGGCCTCGGTCAATGCGTAGCCACTGATGCCCGGCATGTTGCAATCGGTGATGACGGCATCGAACAGCCCTTCACGCCAGGTCGACAGGGCAGCCTCGCCGTCTTCGACAGGCACCACCCGATGGCCGAGAAACTCCAGTTGCCGGGTGAGTACCAATCGATTGGCTGACATGTCATCGACCACCAGCAGCGTCAGACTGCGCGTGGTCAGGTGTGCCTGCAAAGCATCGTCAGCGGGCACAACCGGCTCGGTGACGCGCGCGAGCGGGATATCGACGGTGACCCGCGTCCCCTTCCCCGGCTCGCTGTGCAGACTGATATCGCCCTTCATCAACTCCACCAGTTGTCGGGTGATGCTCAATCCAAGCCCGCTGCCACCGTAACGTGCCGCCGTATCGTCGCTGGCCTGAATGAAGGGTTGAAAGATCTGCTGCTGGCGCTCCGGCTCAATGCCAGCGCCGCTGTCCTGAATACAAATGTGTATCCGCGATGCATCGGCCGCCTCATCGGAGGCATTTACCCTGACGACCACCGCCCCTTGTCGGGTGAACTTCAGGGCGTTGCCCAGCAGGTTATGCAGCACCTGGCGCAGCCTCAGCGGGTCTAGCCAGTAGTCACCCTGCGCCTGATCAGCGAACTCAAGGTGCAGCTCCAGACCTTTTCCGCGAGCCTGTGCCGAAAAGAGCTCGATGACGCCCTCGAAAAACGCTTGCAGAGGCGTCACAGCCAATGACAACTGCATGCCACCGGCTTCGATTCTGGCCAGATCGAGGCTTTCGCCAATCAATGCCACAAGCTCTGTGGCTGACCGGTGGGCAACCTGCAATCCTTGGGAAGGCGTCTCGCCCCGGCTTAGCGCCTGCTCGCATTCCAGCTCCAGCAAACCGATGATCGCCCCCATCGGCGTGCGAATTTCATGGCTCATGCTGGCCAGAAAGATACTTTTTGCCTCGTTGGCGTCGGCAGCCTGACGCCTCGCCTCCTCGAGCTGCCGCTCCAGTTGCTTACGCTCGGTGATATCTATCCAGCCACCCAGCAGCCCCTGCAACTGCCCGTCGGCAGCAAAAAACGGGACCGTCCATTGCCAGACCTCCATGCGTTTTCCAGACAGTTCAATGGTGCGGTCGGAAAAGGCCGGCTGATGATTTTCCAGCAGTTTGAGGTAGTCCGCGTGCATCTGTTCGGCCAATGGCCGCGGAATGAGGTGAACATCGGTCAGGCGTCGGCCATTCATCTGTTCGAAGCTGATGTCCAGGCTTTGCTCGTAGCTGCGATTGCAGGAGATCAAGCGCCCTTTGAGATCGCGCACGTAAATGGGATTGGGAATGCCGTCGAGCAACGCATGCTTGAACGCCAACTGATCATTGAGCTGCTGTTCCGCCTTGTGGCGCTGACGAATCTGTACATTCAGACGGCTGCTCCAGACCAGCGATACCAGCCCGGTCAGCAACGCCAATGCGACGACCCAGAACACCCATTGCGGTATCCGCCCCCAGAGCGATGGCTGAGGCAAGGTCGACCCCAGCCATTTCAAGCGGATCGAGCGCAGCTCGGCCACCGGAAACTCTTCCAGTGCCTTGTTCAGAATGCCCAGCAATTCCGGCTGGGACTTGACCACGGAAAACCGGTCCGGCGACCACTTGCCATCGACACTGCGGGCCACTTTCAGCTGCCCCGACGGGAACATGTAAGCGCCCGCTTCATTTTGAATGGTCGCGTCGGCAGCACCACTCTCGACCAGCGCGCGGGCCTGCTCGTAGGTGTCCACCAGACGAAGCTTAATCAACGGGTGCTCTTGCCGGATCATGTCCTCAAGCGCATGCCGGGCAGGCAGCGCCAGCACTTGCCCGCTTAGACCGGCAAGCGATACCCGGGACGAGCGATCAGAATGCACCACGAACATCCAGCTGGTGCCGCCGAACGAGTAGGTATAGTCCAGATAACGTCGCCGTTCGGCGTTTTCCGCAAGCGTGGTGTTCATGTCCGCCAGCCCCGCACGAAGCAAGTCGATACTCTGCTGCGTGGAAGGCACTTCCTTGTGTTCGAACTGCAACCCGGTCATGCGCGAAATGCGCGCCAGCACGTCGGCATTCAGGCCTACCCACTGGCCATTTTTGTCCTTGTAGATGTAAGGCGGATGCTGAGTGGTGGAAACGGTCACCTTGGGGTGTTTCAGCAGCCAGCGCCGCTCTGCGCTGGTCAGCCGAATACGCTGCCCATCCACGTCGGCACCAAGCCCCAGCGTCCAGCGCCCGAGCACCTCACGGCTGACTGACGGGGCAATGCTGTCCAGCGCTCGATCAATCAGGTTCAGCAAGCGCTGCTCGTCCCCGCGCATGGCGAAGGAAAACCCCACAGGCGGCAAGCGGCTTTCAAACTTGATCTGCAACCCGAGATAGGGCCGCAGGGCGGTGTAGGTGCGCACGATCACTTCGTTGCCGATGAAAACGTCGGCCTCCCCCTGACTCAAGGCCTCCAGCGCGCTGTAAAGGTTGGGGGCGATAATGATCTCGCTCTGGGGATAGACGCGGTGTACCACGTCCGAATCGGCATATCCGTCAAGCAGCACCACTTTTTTGTCGGCCAGACCGGGTGGCGGACTCAGATCGTTACCGCGGCCAACAACCACCGAGCGGTCCGGCATGTACTCGCTGGAGAACAGCAGCCCGGGGACGCCTCGCTCAAAACCGTTGGCGCTGGTCAG
The DNA here is from genome assembly GCF_002093745.1 of Pseudomonas graminis. Taxonomy (GTDB): domain Bacteria; phylum Pseudomonadota; class Gammaproteobacteria; order Pseudomonadales; family Pseudomonadaceae; genus Aquipseudomonas. The sequence continues at coordinate 15,552 of NZ_MTSB01000012.1, read as the reverse complement.
CAGGTCGATCCTGCCCTCGCGTAACGCATCAATCGCCTCTTCACGCCTGATGAAGCCCACCACCTGCATCGGGATATTCAACTGATCACTGACCAGACCCAGGTAATCGGCGCTGATGCCCTGATAGCGGTTGCGATCACTGGTGATATCGATTGGCTCGTAATCGGCAATCGCAATCCCGACCCGAAGTGTCTTGCGCTGATCGAGCCATGCCCGGTCCTTGCCCTCGATGGCCAGATCCTCCGATACCACGAAGGGGGCGGTCAGTGTGAATGGCAGGCTCTGCGCAGCATCGACCGAGCGGGCAAAAAACAACGCCAACAGCATCGCTGCCATGCGCCATACATGGCTTCTCATTATGCTGCCCGTCTCCTTGACTGTGCGCTGCCTGCTTGCCTGCTTCACCACGAATGACTCAACTCTCTGGTTCGAAAAACCAGCGAAGTTTGGCACGTAGAAACAGAAAGGCCCGCCAAATGGCGGGCCTAAAGTTGTTACACGAGGCTTCTGTCAGAGCGGTTTGCCGCGGTTACCATGCTGGCTGACAAACGCCTGTATGGCTTTCAGGTCATTCGGCAGTACGGTGCAGCGCTCGTCACGCTCGAACAAATCAGACAAATGTGCAGGTAGCTCAAGCGCTTTTCCTACACCGGCTTTCTCCACTGCCTCCGGGAATTTGACCGGATGCGCCGTCCCCAGAATCACCATTGGCGTGTCCAGACTGCGACGACATTCACGGGCGGCCTTCACACCGATAGCGGTATGCGGGTCAAGCAGCTCGCCGGTGCTCTTGAACACGTCGGTGATGGTCTTGCAGGTGTCCTCATCGCTGACCGCCAGAGAGTCGAACAGTTTGCGGGTCTCGGTCCAGCGCTCTTCTTCGACACTGAAACCGCCCCCCTGCCTGAAGGTGCTCATCAATTCGGCGATTGCTGATCCCTTGCGACCGTGCATGTCGAACAGCAGGCGTTCGAAGTTCGAGGACACCATGATGTCCATAGAAGGCGACAACGTGGCGTGAAGGGTTTCCTTGACGTACTGATTGCCGCTCATGAAGCGGTGCAGGATGTCGTTGCGGTTGGTGGCGACGATCAGTTGATTGATCGGCAGCCCCATGTTGCGCGCCAGGTACCCGGCGAAGATATCGCCGAAGTTGCCGGTAGGTACCGAGAACGAGACCGACCGCGCAGGGCCACCCAACTGCAGCGACGCATGAAAGTAGTAGACGATCTGGGCCATGATCCGCGCCCAGTTGATCGAGTTGACCGCCACCAGGCGCGTGCCTTTCAGGAAGCCCTGGTCGGCGAAGCTGGCCTTGACCATTTCCTGGCAATCGTCAAAGTTGCCTTCCACAGCGATGTTATGGATGTTATCGCCGAAGATGGTGGTCATCTGCCGACGCTGAACGTCCGAAACACGGTTGTTCGGGTGCAGGATGAAGATGTCGACGTTGTCGCAGCGGCGGCAGCCTTCAATGGCCGCAGAACCGGTGTCACCCGAGGTGGCGCCAATGATCACGACACGCTCGCCGCGCTTGGCCAGCACGTAGTCCAGCAGACGACCGAGCAGTTGCAGTGCGAAATCCTTGAACGCCAGGGTAGGACCGTGGAACAGCTCAAGCACCCACTCGTTGCCATTCAACTGGCGCAATGGCGCGACGGCACTGTGGGCGAAGACGCCGTAGGTCTCTTCGAGAATCTGTTTGAAATCGGCATCCGGAATGCTGCCTGTCACGAAGGGACGCATGACCCGGAAGGCCAGCTCGTGATACGGAAGTCCCGCCCAGGAGGCGATTTCTTCCTGAGTAAAGCGCGGCAGGTTTTCGGGCACATAGAGGCCGCCATCGCTGGCCAGACCAGTCAACAGGACGTCTTCGAAATTCAGGGCCGGTGCCTGCCCGCGAGTACTGATATAGCGCATGGGATCAAACCTTTGGTTTGAGCTGAACGCCCGAAGCGAAAAGCCTCAAGCGCTCAGCATCGAGTTCAAGGCGACGAGCGTCAGACGTGCAACTGACGGCTCGCAGCTGACGTTAGTTTAGGTGCTCGACGCGAATGCGAACCACCGGGCCTGCAACATCCTGAAGAGCTTCCAGGGCCTGAATGGCGTCATTGATGCGCTGTTCCAGCACGCGGTGCGTCAACAGGATCATCGGCACCAGGCCATCGTGTTCTTCGACTTCCTTTTGCATGATCGATTCGATGTTGATGCCGCGCTCGGACAGGATGCTTGCCACCTGCGCCAGTACGCCCGGATGATCCTTGGCCTGGATGCGCAGGTAGTAGGCACTTTCGCAGGCTTCGATCGGCAGGATCGGGTGAGCGGACAACGAGTCGGGCTGGAAGGCCAGATGGGGCACGCGGTTTTCCGGGTCGCAGGTCATGGCACGCACCACGTCCACCAGATCGGCAATCACCGACGAAGCGGTCGGCTCCTTGCCGGCGCCAGCGCCATAAAACAGCGTTGAACCGGAGGCATCACCGTTGACCATCACCGCGTTCATGACGCCATTTACGTTGGCGATCAGGCGATCAGCCGGGATCAGCGTCGGGTGTACGCGCAGCTCGATGCCCTGCGCCGTGCTGCGCGCAACACCCAGGTGCTTGATGCGGTAGCCCAGTGCTTCGGCGTAGTTCACGTCCGCAGTGGTCAGTTTGGTGATGCCTTCGGTGTACGCCTTGTCGAACTGCAGCGGGATACCGAACGCAATGGACGCCAGGATTGTCAGCTTGTGTGCAGCGTCGATGCCTTCTACGTCGAAGGTCGGATCGGCCTCGGCGTAACCCAGAGCCTGAGCTTCGGCGAGGACGTCCTGGAAGGTACGGCCCTTTTCGCGCATTTCGGTCAGGATGAAGTTGCCCGTACCGTTGATGATGCCTGCGAGCCAGTTGATACGGTTCGCCGACAGCCCCTCACGGATGGCCTTGATGACCGGAATGCCACCCGCGACAGCCGCTTCAAACGCAACGATCACGCCCTTCTCACGCGCTTTGGCGAAAATTTCATTGCCGTGAACAGCGATCAGCGCCTTGTTGGCCGTGACCACGTGCTTGCCGTTTTCGATGGCCTTGAGCACCAGTTCACGGGCAACGGTGTAACCGCCGATCAGTTCGACGACGATATCGATTTCAGGGTTGGTCGCCACGGCGAACACGTCGCTGGTGGTCGGTGTACCGGCAATCTGGCAGTCGGGATTGGGTGTACGAACCGCAATTTGCGCCACTTCGATTCCACGCCCGGCACGGCGGGCAATTTCCTCGGCGTTACGCTGAAGTACGTTGAAAGTACCGCCACCGACAGTACCCAGCCCACATATGCCTACTTTGACCGGTTTCACTGATGAACTCCCCGAAAAACGGCCGATGCTGAATCAGCCGTGGAAAACCGCCGCATGTCGCCATGCGGCCACAAATTGGACGAGGCGCGAAGGTTGCGCCCCACACGACGCCGTTCTATTTAGCGCCCATCGCCAGTTTGGCAACCTGTGCGGCAGGCTGGTAGCCCGGAATTACCTGACCGTCCGCCAAAACAATTGCAGGCGTACCGTTCACGCCGATAGACTGGCCGATTTCATATTGCTTGCTGACCGGGTTGTCGCACTTGGCAGCTTTGATGTCCTTGCCGTCGACCATGCGGTCCATTGCGGCCTTGCGGTCCTTTGAACACCAGACGGCCTGCAATTGTTCATCACCTGGCGAACCGAGCCCCTGGCGCGGGAATGCCATGTAACGGACTTCTACGCCCATTTTGTTCAACTGCGCGACTTCTTCATGCAGTTTGTGGCAGTACGGGCAGGTGGTGTCGGTGAACACCGTGATGTGCGACTTGGCTTCGCCGACAGCCGGATAGATCACCATCTCGGAAAGCGGAATGGCATTGATCGTCTTGGAAATGGCCAGACGCTCGGTTTTTTCGGTCAGGTTGACCGGCTTGCCGTTCTGCACCTGAAACAGGTAGCCCTGAACCACGAACTGACCGTCCGCGCTGGCGTACAGCACTCGGCCGCCCTTGAGCTTGACCTCGTAAAGGCCGTTGAGCGGGCTCGGTGAAATGCTCTCGACCGGCAGTTCCAGCTGGAGCGAATCCAGCGTCTTGCGAATAGCCTGATCGGGGGCGGTATCTGCGACGGCGAACATACTGAATGTGCCGGCCAGCATGAAAGCGGCGGCAGCGAAAATCTGGGGCAAACGCATGAAAACTCCTATGACGGCGGACAGGCTGACGGCTGCAAAAAACAGGAGGGTCCGGCCTTGTTCTGCGAAACCGGCAAAGCCTATCACATAAGGCTCGCGGGGCCGACAGGACGTCGTCATTCCGGATGTTTCCCGGATGGATTGCAGGCTTTCAAGTGAAACATGGGTGCCGGTGAGGCACCCAGGCTGTGTATTGCCTATTTCGACGTCTGGAGTAACGGACAGTGTAAGGCCCGTCAGAAATCTACTTCCGAACCGCACCGTTTTCGTCATACCGCTCAATGATGGTCAGCTTCAAGACCTCATCTACCCCGTCACGGTCAGTCATCCAGGCAAACCATGCACCGCTGGGGAAGCTCTCTCGCTTATAGGTTTGCATAGGGTTCTTGCTTGCGCCGGATGTCAGATAAACATAGTGAGCGTCATTGCTTTCTATTGAAAACTCACGACCTTGCTCAGGCACTATCCGAGCCACGTAAGCCAATCCCGAATTGTCTGTTTTAAAGACCCAGCCGCCAGCGTTGACACCGAGATAAACGGGGGATGTTGTTTCAGGCGTTGAAGAAGCGGGCGGTGGAGGAGAACTTTCCGACTCATCAATATTACCGTCGACCGGTGGCCTTGAATCTAGTACCTGCCCTTGGGTCCGCTCAGACACTGGCATCGGGTCATACTCATACTCATGCGTTTTCTCATACACCTGCAATAGAGCCGAAACACCAGGCACCACGCCTCTATTCAGCAAAACGTACTCACCGTCGCTGCCCGCCCTGAAATAAAGCTTCAGAGTATCTTTGGCCAAGGAGTTCGCACAAAGATACTCATGGGCTTCGCTATGCTCACCGTTCTGCTCACCATTCGCTACAACTTTTGAAAAAGCCAGCTTTGTGCCGTCTTTCAACTCCAGCGTCGCGAGAAATGAAAGCTGTTTCTTTTCAACAGGCATATCGATCATCCTTGATAATTGGTTTTAAAACCCTCACGTCAAGAATAGTCAGCCCGCGCCCCGACACTCGCCTTCTACAAGAACGATTTGAAATAATCACCGATGAAACCGCCTCAAACAGGGGCGTGGCTCGATATCATCAACGCCTAACCCCGAGGATGATGCTTCGCGTGCATTTCATGCAGGCGCGCGCGGGCCACATGGGTGTAGATCTGGGTCGTCGACAGGTCGCTGTGGCCGAGGAGCATCTGCACCACGCGCAGGTCGGCACCGTGATTGAGCAAGTGAGTCGCGAACGCGTGGCGCAGGGTGTGCGGTGACAGGGATTTGCCGATACCCGCAACCGTCGCCTGGTGCTTGATACGGTGCCAGAAGGTCTGGCGGGTCATCTGCTCGCCGCGCGTGCTAGGGAACAGCACGTCGCTGGGCCTTCCGCCGAGCAGTTCGTCGCGGGCGCCGCGCATATATCGCTCGACCCAGACGATGGCCTCTTCGCCCATCGGCACCAGCCGCTCCTTGCTGCCTTTGCCCATGACCCGCAGCACGCCTTGGCGCAGGTTGACCTGTTCCAGTGTCAGGCTGATCAGTTCGGTTACTCGCAAACCGCAGGCATACAACACTTCAAGCATCGCCCGATCACGTTGGCCGATGGGCTCACTCAAGTCCGGTGCGGCCAGCAACGCCTCGACGTCGGCTTCAGAGAGTGACTTGGGCAACGGCTTGCCCAGTTGAGGCATGTCGATTTGCAGGGTCGGATCGACTGTAATCAGCTTTTCGCGCAGCAGGTAACGGTAAAAACCGCGTGCGCCGGACAGAAAACGGGCAGTAGAACGCGGCTTGTAGGCGTTTTCGACGCGCCATGCAAGATGATCGAGGATTACGTCGCGCCCGGCACCGGGCAGATCCACGCTGCGTTCCTGCAACCAGCCGTTGAACAGCGCCAGATCGCTGCGATAGGAGTCGCGGGTGTTATCGGACAGGCCCTTTTCGAGCCAGAGCGCATCCAGAAACCGGTCAATCAGCGGATGGTCGACGGCAGCCATTTTTACTCAAACCCTATGTGGAGATGCCGGAGGCAAATCATCAAACAACAGACAGCAAAAAGGCAGCCCTGAGGCTGCCTTTTTTATGCATCGAAAAACTGTATCAGGACAGTTTTTCCTTGATGCGCGCTGCTTTACCGGACAGGTCACGCAGGTAGTACAGTTTGGCCTTGCGAACGTCACCGCGACGTTTCACAGCCATGCTGTCGATTTGCGGGCTGTAAGTCTGGAAAGTACGCTCAACGCCAACACCGTTGGAGATTTTACGAACAGTGAAAGCACTGTTCACGCCACGGTTACGCTTGGCAATGACAACGCCTTCGAATGCTTGCAGACGAGCGCGGTCGCCTTCCTTCACTTTAACCTGAACGACAATGGTGTCGCCCGGTGCAAAGGTAGGGATCTCTTTGGTCATCTGCTCTGCTTCGAGGGCAAGAATGATTTTGTTAGTCATGCTGGTGCTCCTAAGGTAATCCGTCTGGATCGACCATCGATACGTTAACTATCGTCCCGCTCGCGGATGTATTCCGCCAGCAGCTTCTTCTCTTCTCCAGAAAGCGAGCGGCTTTCCAGAAGATCAGCGCGTCGTTCATAGGTCCGCCCAAGGGACTGCTGTAAACGCCAACGCCGGATGTGCGCGTGATTGCCACTTAGCAACACGTCGGGAACACGCTGATCCGCATACACCTCAGGTCGGGTGTAGTGCGGGCAATCCAGCAGACCGTCCGTGAAGGAATCTTCCTCCGCGGAGTCCACATGCCCTAAAGCTCCAGGCAGCAGCCGCGTAACCGCGTCAATCAGGACCATCGCCGGCAGCTCGCCACCGGAAAGAACATAGTCACCAATCGACCACTCTTCATCGACATGAGCATCAATAAAACGCTCGTCAATGCCTTCATAACGACCGGCGATGAGGATAATCGCTTCCTCCTGCGCCAGTTCGCGTACCGCAGACTGATTCAGTTGGCGGCCTTGTGGCGACAGGTAAATCACCTTCGCCGCATCCCCTGCCGCTTGCCTGGCCTGAACCAAGGCATCTTCAAGGGGCTTGATCTTCATCACCATGCCCGGACCACCGCCAAATGGGCGATCATCCACAGTGTGATGGCGATCAGTGGTGTAATCCCGCGGATTCCAACAAGTGAGCTGCAACAGCCCTTGTTTCACCGCACGGCTGGTAATGCCGTATTCGCTGATGGCGGAAAACATCTCGGGAAACAGACTGATGACTTCTATGCGCAGGCTGGCCATGACATTCAGAAGTCCGCGTCCCATTCCACCTTCATCTCGCCAGCGGCCATGTCGACTGCCAACACGCATTGCTCCGTATAGGGCAACAGGCGTTCACGATCATCAAGGCTGCCCGCGCAGGGCTTTACAACCATTACATCGTTTGAACCGGTTTCGAGCAGGTGATCGATTTTCCCGAGCAGTTGCCCGAGTTGGTCGATGACCTTGAGGCCTTCAAGCTGGTACCAGTAGTACTCGCCATCGTCCAGATCAGGGAACAGGTTGCGCGGCACGCAGATTTCGTAACCTGAGAGAAGACGGGCTTCCTCACGATCATCGAGACCCTTGAGCTTTACGACCAGAAACTTGCTCTGCAAGCGTCCACTGACCAGCTCCACCTGTTTCTCAACGCTGCCTTCGCGCCGAAGCGTCAAGGTTTTGTAGTCCAACAGGTTTCCAATCGGATCAGTAAAGGAATAAACCTTCACTTCGCCGCGAACGCCATGAACCGAGTAAATCTTGCCAATGACGATCAGATCGTCGGCAGATGCAGGCGTCGCGTTCATAAGACTCAGGCCGCGGCCTTGGTCTTGTTGTGCTCTTTGAGCAACTGGGCAACGCGCTCGGAAGTTTGTGCGCCCACGCTCAACCAGTAGTTGACGCGTTCTTCGTTAACGGACAAACGGATTTCCTGACCACGGGCAACCGGGTTGAAGAAACCGATCTGTTCCTTGTGGGAACCGTCACGAGCATTACGGCTGTCGGTTACGGTCAAGTGGTAAAACGGGCGCTTTTTGGAGCCGCCAAGGGCAAGACGGATGGTTAGCATTGAACATCGTTCCTGTAGTCGGTGCTGCAAATCTAAGATGCACAGCGGGCATAGGTGCCCGAAAGGCCGCATATTCTAAGGAATATCCGGACTTTTGCAAATGTCTTTTTCCGGCGCCTATCGGCATGCCTTCCAGATTTGCCAAGAAGCTGTCATCACGACAGCGGGTATAAGCCCGCATGACACGGGCTGGCCGGGAGTCTCCCCCCGGATGGGACGCGTGCAAAACCTCTTGCACGCGACACAATTACATTTTCGGCATGCCGCCGCCGGGCAGCATTCCGCCCATGCCGCGCATCATTTTTGCCATTCCGCCCTTGGCGGAGAATTTCTTCATCATCTTCTGCATCTGTTTGTGCTGCTTGATCAGACGCCCGATGTCCTGAACCTGAGTCCCGGAACCCATTGCGATCCGGCGCTTGCGCGAGCCGCTGATCAGCTCGGGGTCACGGCGCTCGGCCGGCGTCATCGAGTTGATGATGGCTTCCATCTGCTTGAACTGCTTCTCTGCCGCGCCCTGGGCATTGCCCATCTGCGACAGATTGACGCCACCGATGCTTGGCAGCTTGTCCATGAGGCCGCCAAGGCCGCCCATGTTCTTCATTTGCTGCAGTTGATCGCGGAAGTCTTCGAGGTCGAAGCCCTTGCCCTTCTTGAGTTTCTTGGCAAGTTTGTCGGCCTTGTCCTTGTCGAGGGTCTGTTCGGCCTGCTCGATCAGGCTGAGCACGTCGCCCATGCCGAGAATCCGCGAAGCGATACGGTCCGGGTGAAACGGCTCCAGCGCCTCGCTCTTCTCACCCATGCCGATGAACTTGATCGGCTTGCCGGTAATGGCGCGCACCGACAGTGCCGCACCGCCACGGGCATCACCGTCGACCTTGGTGAGGATCACGCCGGTCAGCGGCAGTGCGTCGCCGAAGGCCTTGGCCGTGTTGGCCGCATCCTGACCAGTCATGGCATCGACCACGAACAGCGTCTCGGCCGGTTTGACCGCCGCGTGCAGCGCCTGAATCTCGCCCATCATCTCGACATCGATGTGCAAGCGACCGGCGGTATCGACGATGACCACGTCGATGAACTTGAGCTTCGCTTCTTTTATGGCAGCCTGGGCGATCTCGACAGGCTTCTGGCTGATGTCGGAGGCAAAGAAGGTGACACCGATGTCGTTGGCCAGGGTTTCAAGCTGCTTGATGGCGGCAGGACGGTAAACGTCGACCGACACCACCATGACGGTTTTCTTCTTGCGCTCTTTAAGGAAGCGCGCCAGCTTGCCGGCCGTGGTGGTCTTGCCCGCACCTTGCAGACCCGCCATCAGGATCACGGCAGGCGGCGTGACATTGAGCACCAGGTCTTCGTTGGCAGCGCCCATCAGGCTTTCGAGCTCGGCCTGGACGATCTTCACGAACGCCTGGCCCGGCGTCAGGCTGCGCGACACTTCGGTGCCGACGGCGCGTTCCTTGACACTGTTGACGAAGTCTTTGACCACCGGCAAGGCGACGTCGGCTTCAAGCAACGCCATACGCACTTCGCGCAAGGTATCTTTGATATTGTCCTCGTTCAGCTTGGCCTTGCCAGTTACATGGCGCAGCGTCTGCGAGAGGCGGTCAGTCAGATTTTCAAACATGCGCGATCCTTTCAGGCTCTCGTCGAACCCCGGTTGATGCGGCCCGGCCCGTAATGCAGAAATGGCGCTCGGCGAGCCTGCGGCGTGAGCAGGTCGCGGATTATAGCGAAGACTCCGTCGCACGGACACCACGCAGACTGCTTCTGTGGTCTTTCGTGATTTGCCGGTTATATGCCAAACTCAGCGCCTTTCCAGGCCCGTCCATCAGGATCTATGTCCCCTTTGCCACCCAGCCTGCTTCCCAGCCTCGCCGCCGCCGCTCTTTATGCCGCCGCGACCGCCTATCAGGGCGTGCGCCTGAGCCAGACCGCCAGGCCCGACAAACGGCTGCTGTGCCTGCTCGGCACGCTTGCCGTGATCGCGCACGCCTTCGCTCTGTTTTCCCAGCTGACGCACTCCGTCGGCCTTGGCCTGGACTTTTTCAACTCGGCCAGCCTAATCGCCGCGTCGGTGATCGCCGTCACGCTGATCGCCACGTCACGCATACCGGTGGAAAACCTGCTGGTGCTGCTGTTTCCTCTTGGGATGATCACCGTCCTGCTGGCGCAATTCGCGCCCAGCGGCACCGTGCAACCAATCATGGAAGAGCCCGGCATCCTCAGCCACATTCTGCTGTCTCTTCTGGCCTACGGGATGTTCACCATTGCGGTCTTTCAGGCGTTGCTGGTGCTGCTGCAAGACCATCAGCTCAAGCACAAGCACCCGACCGGGCTGATCAGAAACTTTCCGCCGCTGCAAACCATGGAAAGCCTGCTGTTCGGCTTTCTCTGGGCCGGCTGGATACTGCTCTCGCTGTCGCTGCTTTCCGGATGGCTGTTCGTCGAGAACCTGTTCGCGCAGCATCTGGTGCATAAAACCCTGCTGGCCTGCCTGGCCTGGGTGGTGTTCAGCGTGCTGTTGTGGGGGCGTAATCGTCTTGGATGGCGCGGACACAAGGCCATCCGCTGGACACTGGGCGGTTTCTGCCTGCTGATGCTGGCCTATTTCGGCAGCAAGCTGGTACGCGAATTCATTCTGCACATCTGATGGCCTCTGATCATGGATAATTTGCCGCTCGGCCCCCTGCTCGGCGTACTCGCCCTGCTGACTCTCTGGGCCGCCCTGCTGACTGCAGTCGAAGCCGCGCACCATCAGCTCAAGACATTGCGCGCCGCCAGCCGCAAAGATGAAGCCGCGAAGCTTCCCGACCTTGCGTTCAACCTGAACAGCCTGATTCTGTGCAACACCATGATCAAGGTGCTGGTGACCGTCATTGCCACGCTGATCGCTGCCGGCTATTGGTTCTATAACGGGCCGACCGTAGCGTGGCTGGGCACGTTCAGTATCATGCTGGTCTTCGCCGAATACATGCCGCGTCGCCTTGCAAACCGCCATCCGGTTTCGACATTGCTGCTGGGTAATGGCGTCCTGCGAATTCCGATGAAGATCGTCTGGCCGCTGGCGTACGTGTTCAATGTGCTTGCCAAGACCCTCCTGCGCCCGGTGACGTCACGCCATGCGCAACCTGAGCATCAGGCCTTCGATGACGATTCGCACAAAGCCGTTCAACACGTTGTGGTTCAGGAGCATAACCCGCGCATCAACGTGCTCTCAGGCATCCGCGCGCTGGACAGCATCACCGTCAATGACATTCTGATACCCCGCAATGAAGTAGACGGTGTCAATCTGGATGACCCGCTCGAACTGATCATCGAACGCCTGATCATTTCCCGCCACACGCGCCTGCCGGTCTACCACAACGACATCAATCAGGTACAAGGCGTCATCAACACCCGCGATATCAGCCATCTTCTGCCCAAGAGTACGCTGACCAAAGAGCAGTTGCTGGCGGTCTGCTACGAACCCTATTTCGTACCCGAAAGTACACCGCTGCAATTGCAGCTGCTGAATTTTCACAAGCAGCAGCGTCGCTTGGGTGTGGTGGTCGATGAGTACGGCGAAGTGCTGGGCATCGTGACCCTTGAAGACATTCTGGAAGAAATTGTCGGCGAGTTCGAAAGCGAGCAAAGGCTGGACAACCCTCACATCAAGCGCCAGGAAGACGGACGCCTTGAAGTCGAAGGCGCAGCTTCTATTCGTGAACTGAACAAAAGCCTTGGCTGGCACCTGCCGTCCGATGGCCCGAAAACCCTCAACGGGCTGGTCACCGAAGCGCTGGAAACCATTCCGCAAGCTCCGGTGTGCCTGAAGATCGGGCCTTACCGCCTGGAAATACTCGAGACCGAGGATAACCGCGTGACTCGCGTGGCCATGTGGCACAACACGCTGGTGGGCACGTTCAAATAGATTCCATCGCGCCACCGTTGCCTCTCGCCGCATTCGCGTTACTCTGCTCAGCGCTGCACCCACAATCACAATAATCAACGCTTGCCGGGCCACGGCGCAGGCCGACCGGCGAGATGACTGTCAGGGAATCCGCATGACCAGTACTCCGCTCGCTCGCGAAGATAATGACGTGCCCGCCACACCGGCCAACTCCACAAGCCGCGTAGCCACTGCCAGCTTCATCGGCACCGCCATCGAGTTCTACGACTTTTACGTGTACGCCACCGCTGCCGCACTGGTCATTGGTCCGGTGTTTTTCCCGCAGACGTCAGGCACCGCACAAATGCTGTCGTCATTTCTGACCTTCGGCATCGCCTTTCTTGCACGCCCTCTGGGTTCTGCGCTGTTCGGCCACTTCGGTGACCGGGTCGGGCGCAAATCGACACTGGTGGCATCGCTGTTGCTGATGGGGGTCTGCACCACACTGATCGGCGTCTTGCCTGGCTATGCCACTATCGGAGCATGGGCACCGATTCTGCTGTGCGTACTGCGTTTCGGTCAGGGGCTGGGCTTGGGCGGGGAATGGGGCGGCGCGGCTTTGCTGGCGACCGAAAACGCTCCTAAAGGCAAGCGAGCCTGGTTTGGCATGTTTCCGCAACTGGGGCCATCGATCGGCTTTCTGGCGGCCAATGGCCTGTTTCTGGCCTTGGCCATGACGCTGGATGACGAGCAGTTCCGCGCCTGGGGCTGGCGAATTCCGTTTTTGCTCAGCGCCGTGCTGGTGATGGTCGGGCTGTACGTACGCCTGAAACTGGAAGAGACGCCAGTCTTCGCCAAGGCGATGGCACACCATCAACGCTTCAGCCTGCCGATTGTCGAAACCTTCAGTCAGCATTGGAGGCCCATGCTGCTGGGTGCGGCATCCATGGTGGTCTGCTACGCGCTGTTTTATATCTCGACGGTGTTTTCGCTGAGCTATGGCGTCTCCACATTGGGCTATACCCGCGAAACGTTCCTCGGCCTGCTGTGCTTTGCGGTGCTGTTCATGGCGGCAGCGACACCGCTGGCAGCTCTGGCGAGCGACCGCTTCGGGCGCAAGCCGGTGCTGATAGTCGGTGGCGTTCTGGCGATTCTGTCGGGCTTTACGATGGAACCCCTGCTGACCCACGGCAGCACCTGGGCGGTGGCGTTGTTCCTGTGCATCGAGCTGTTTCTGATGGGCATTACCTTTGCCCCGATGGGCGCCCTGCTGCCAGAGCTGTTTCCGACACAGGTTCGCTACACAGGCGCCTCGGCAGCCTACAATCTGGGCGGAATCGTGGGTGCGTCGGTGGCGCCCTTCTTCGCCCAGAAACTGGTGGCGATGGGCGGTTTGAGCTGGGTCGGCGGGTATGTGTCTGCAGCCGCGCTGATCAGCGTGCTGGCGGTGTTGAGCCTGAAGGAAACGAAAGACAGGGAGCTTTGAGGTGCAAGCTGCAAGAAGACGTGCGCGTCCTTTCTTGCAGCTTGCCGCTTACAAACCTACAGCTCGACGTTGACCGCTTGAGCGGCCCGGGTTGCCTTGGCACGCGCAGCGTCGATGGACTCGTCGCGGGCCAGGGCAACGCCCATGCGGCGCTGACCGTTGACTTCCGGCTTGCCGAACAGGCGCAGTGCGGTGTCCGGCTCTGCCAGTGCGGCGCCGAGGTTGGCGAAAGCGGTCTGTGTGGACTGGCCTTCAACCAGGATCACCGCAGAGGCTGACGGGCCGAACTGGCGAATCAACGGGACCGGCAGTCCCAGAATCGCCCGGGCGTGCAAGGCAAACTGGGACAGGTCCTGAGAAATCAGGGTGACCAGACCGGTGTCGTGCGGGCGCGGCGAGACTTCGCTGAACCACACTTGATCGCCTTTGATGAACAGTTCGACGCCGAACATGCCACGACCACCCAATGCCTCGGTCACGGCCTTGGCCACGCGCTCTGACTCTGCCAGGGCCGCAGGGCTCATGACCTGTGGCTGCCAGGATTCCTGATAGTCGCCCTTCTCCTGACGATGGCCAACCGGCGCACAGAACGTGGTGCCACCGGCATGACGCACGGTCAGCAGAGTGATTTCGTAATCGAAGTCGATGAAGCCCTCCACGATGACGCGCCCTTTACCGGCACGTCCGCCTTCCTGTGCGTAATCCCAGGCCTTCTGCACATCATCGGTGCTTTTCAGCAGGCTTTGCCCTTTGCCCGACGAGCTCATGACCGGCTTGACCACACACGGGAAACCCAGGTCTTCGACCGCCTTGCTGTAGGCCTCGAAGGTGTCGGCGAAATGGTACGGCGAGGTCGGCAGTTCCAGTTCTTCCGCCGCCAGACGACGAATGCCTTCGCGGTTCATGGTCAATTGCGCGGCACGTGCAGTCGGGATGACCGTGAAGCCTTCGGCTTCAAGCTCAACCAGTGTGGCGGTGGCAATCGCTTCGATTTCAGGAACAATGAAATGCGGCTTTTCAAGCTCGATAACAGCGCGCAAGGCCGCGCCGTCGAGCATGTTGATCACATGGCTGCGATGAGCGACCTGCATGGCTGGCGCGTTTTCATAACGGTCAACTGCAATCACTTCAACGCCGAGGCGTTGCAGTTCGATCACGACTTCCTTGCCCAGTTCGCCGCTGCCGCAGAACAGTACGCGAGTCGCGGTGGGCGACAGTGGAGTTCCGATTCGAGTCATCTCAGGTCCTCGTGAAGCAGATATCGAGAGCTGCACGCCTCAGGCGAGCAACCGCAGTGAAGAAAGGCGCGCAATTTACCACGAAGCCCGGACAAATGGGGCTCAACCGGGGCAAGCGCTGTTGCGCGCTCGCCAGGCCATGATCAACCAGACCATTGTCACGCCAGCGAACTTGGAGATCAGGGCGGTCAGTATCACGGGTGCGGTCAGGGCATCGATCATGCCGAAAAAGATGAAGGTGTCCAGCGGAATGCTCAGCGCAGAGCTGATCCACAACCGATCACGCAGCGGAAGCCTGGTGATGCTGAAGACCAGCCAGTCAATGCACTCGGACACGGCAAATGCGGTGGCGCTGGCCAGTGCAATCGTGGGATCACTGGTCACGTACGACAGCGACAGCGCCACCAGCATGGCAATGATCGCACCGTGACCGAAGCGAACCTGCACCATGTCGCGCAGCACAAACACCAGCCCGCCCCAGGCCGACCAGATCATGTCCAGATGCGGAGCGCTGGAAAAGGCGAAGTTGATCAGCACGACACTGCCGATGTAAGCGATCAGGAAAAGCATGGAGAGTTTGGGCCTGTGCAAGCGAGCGGCAATGATAGCAAACAAGGACAAGGATCGTGCCAAGACGTGGGCGAAAGCGTTAATCCTGAGGCAGGAAATGCATCGACTGTCACGCCCTCTTCGCGAACAAGTTCGCTCCCACAAAAGCC
>NZ_MTSB01000011.1 GCF_002093745.1 Pseudomonas graminis | reverse complement strand
CGTGGATCACATCCTGGCCACCCTTGCCATCAAAGGTCTGGGCGCGAGCCGATCCGTTCAGCGTGTCATTCCCAAGGGTTCCGGTCGAATTCTTGATTTCCAGCAGCTGATCCTTCATCGTGACAAGATCCTCAAACGCCAAGGAGCTGCCGTCAGAGAACTCAGCTTTCTTAACACCATAGTTAGGGTAAAGAAGACTGTAGTCCAGCACGACCTGATCCCCTTCTATGCCGTCGGTGATTATCAGACTATTGCCGGATGGGGTGGTTGTAACCGTCAATGACGCCGCCGTGATACCAGCGCCGAACTTCAGAATAGGTACCTCCCCGGCGGCATATGCGTTATCTATCTCCAGGTAGCCATAACCAGCATTGTAGATAAAGGTGTCATTGCCACCGCCACCGTGGATCACATCCTGGCCGCCCTTGCCATCAAAGGTCTGGGCGCGAGCCGATCCGTTCAGCGTGTCATTCCCAAGGGTCCCGGTCGAATTCTTAATCTCCAGCAACTGATCCTTCATCGTGACAAGATCCTCAAACGCCAAGGAGCTGCCGTCAGAGAACTGGACCTTTTTTACTCCATAGTTAGAGTTAAGAAGGCTATAGTCCAACACGATCTGATCCCCTTCGATGCCGTCGGTGATTATCAGACTATTGCCGGATGGAGTGGTTGTAACCGTCAATAACGCCGCCGTTATACCGACGCTGAACTTCAGAATAGGTACCTCCCCGGCGGCATATGCGTTATCTATCTCCAGGTAGCCATAACCAGCATTGTAGATAAAGGTGTCATTGCCACCGCCACCGTGGATCACATCCTGGCCGCCCTTGCCATCAAAGGTCTGGGCGCGAGCCGATCCGTTCAGCGTGTCATTCCCAAGGGTCCCGGTCGAATTCTTGAGCTCCAGTAACTGATCCTTCATCGCGACCAGATCCTCAAATGCCAAAGAGCTGCCGTCAGAGAACTGGACCTTTTTTACACCATAGTTAGAGTTAAGAAGGCTATAGTCCAATACGATCTGGTCCCCTTCGATGCCGTTGGTGATTATTAGACTATTGCCGGATGGAGTGGTTGTAACCGTCAATGACGCACCCGTGATACCGGGGCCGAACTTAAGTATCGGAACATCACCAACCAAATAAGAGTTGTCAATCTCTAAATAACCATAACCACCATTATAAATAAATACATCATTTCCACCATCGCCTTTAACTGTATCACCACCACCACCATCAAAAACTACATCTTTATTGCCACTTGAAATAAGCTCGCTCTCTGCGCTACCAAAAACCCATTGATCAGCTGTTGCAACGAGAAAGTCAAAGCCATTACCATCACGACTTCCTGCAGACCTGAAACCATCCACAAGTAACTCCCCTGATCTGCCAGACGCTCCAAGCGCATGATAGAGTACAGTTAAAAAGTCATACGCTTCATCTGAATTTTTCTCATATATTTTTTGTACCTCCGATACTGCTGAGTCTACATTAAACGCGGCACCATCAACGCCAAAACCCACCGAAACATCAGAAATTATTTTCAAGTAATCTTTTTTCTGAAGTATTAGCGCATCCGCAACATAACTCTTTAACGAAGAGTACATTTCCTCTAGCACAACAGCTGAGTTCAAAGCAGGATTATTTGTTGAAGCGTTATCTCCATACTTTTGAAAGAATTTTTCACCTAGAAAAAACTCTATAGAGCTTAATTTTCTAGCATCAAAAAAACCTCCACGACTGCCAGGATCTATGTTTGCACTTCCTGCCCATGAAAAAACAATATCATCAACGACCGACATACTGCCAGAGGTAGTAGAATCACTGTAAAACTTATCGACTAATAGCGCAAGACCACCACTAGAATCCAGCGCCATAGCTTGATGCAAGTCATGCGCAAAACCAAGGCCTTTAACGTTCGGGAGCCCTGCTATGTACTCATTAATAATAACGGGGTCTTTCTCTACCGAATCCACAAAATTAGTAGCAAACCAAACATCATCTATAGCCAAAACCGAACCGTCAACCTTAGTATAACTACCCAGCTGCCTATGATCATTACCACCAGCATCTAAACTAGAAGAAACTTTATAATCAACATTTATACTCGCAACACCTACATCATACAACTTGTGGATTTCAGAAGTCTCAGAAACACCGTTTGAATTTGAGTCTATCCAGACACCAACCTTACTAAACAAACTGTCACTTGAACTGAAAACCCCATCGCCATTTGAGTCTAATTCTTTTAAGGCCTCAAATCCATTTGAAGCTCTGGCCCCGCCGACCAAAACCATTTGGTCACCGAAAAGCTCTTTACCATTATCGATTACTCCATTTTCATTCCTATCCCAAACCAATAGACCGTCAGCTCCGGCAATCCATCCTGTCGCTTCGGCACGATTATCTGCGTTATGGTCGAAATGAGTACCTGAAGATACTGAAGTAGTGCTCACTCCATCTCCGTTCAGATCCAAGATTAAAGGCGAAGATGTATCTGATGCACTATCAAACTTTTCTTGCAGCCCTTGGTAAAAGCTTTGAAACTTACTTCCAAGATCCTCAGCAATTTTACTTAAAAACTCTCCAGCATCTGATACTTGCTTTACTACTTGATCATACGCATCGCCCAAGGCCTTAGAAATATCATCCTGAAAGTAGTCCAAGGCTTTACCAATTGCCGCTAGGGACAACCCCAGACCTAGCGCCAACGGGCCAAACGTAACCCCGCCTATACCTGCAAGAACAACTCCAGTACCTAGAGTTGCCATAACAGCAAAACTTGATGCAATTCCTATTATGCCAGATGCCAACCCTAAAATTTGACTTGGCTGAATATTTCCTGACTCAGCAGCCTCGCCAAGCACCGCCACAGCGGTGGACGCTTGCCCAAGAGTTGCGGGCACACCCAAAATTGGATGCTTTGTAAGAAGTGAGACTACAGCTTTAGTCCCTGTCGCGGCTAAAGCTAACGTTTGCACATCAGTCATAGACGCGATGTTTTCGGAAGTACTTTTATATGTTGCCTCAAGGGCATCATATACCGCCTGAGCGTCATCAACACCCTTGCCGAACATGAAAGGATCAACAGTGATATTAACGTTTTGTTCTGATGCCATATCAATACTCCCTATAATAAATTTTTAACTTTTTCGCGCAACATATATCATCACAAGCAGCCCAACACCAACAACCACAAGAAAAAACTTCAGCACATAAAAACCTACGCCAAGAGGTTCCCCCTTTGACTCTTTTTCATTTTCATGCAACTGCATCAACAACGCCACCCCCACAAGAAGCGCGAGAAATATCGCCATCACATTACCGCCTCACATTAGTTTTCTTAAAAGCAACCATCAAACTGCAATCAGTCTAAAACATTTCCAAACACCAAACCATAAAACAAGAAGCTACAGGGCTCGCACCTAAGGCGCAGCAGCCCGAGAACATCAAAGGTTTTTTTGACATTCAATATTTCGGAGAGCATATTACTTACAGAGACAAAAAGTAAATGGCACTACCGATAGATTTTGGTCATATTTTCTTTTTAGTAGCATTTGAGCGTCCGGAGCTGAACGAGCCTTTTGGTAGCTCTGGCTCATCATTTGCCGACGCATAGCAAAATCTGGATGAGTGACACGCTTCCCGTCTTTAGCGTCCTCTTTCCCTAAAGCGTATTGAACTGATCCAGTGCCCCACGTTAGCCTCTCCGCCGCGACCGGCTGCGAAGCCATGAACAGATCACCCATGAATTCGCCTAGCTGACGAATGTGAAGCGACAACAACTCCACCACTGCTTGAGGGGTTACCAGTATTGCATAGAGTATAAAAATCAATAAAAACATTGGCTTAACAGTTTCGCGAACACACTCAAATCCCAAAAACTCGCACAGTGGTACAGCTTGGTACGAGCCTAGAACTCAGCCTACGGCTTTCTGCCGATCACAACTACGCCTTAAACTGTAATGGCCAAGTAGTACCTGATACCCACTTCTACACCGTTGATCAGAACAAACCACCTAAAGCTTTCGGCTCCCAATTCATGATAACTAGTTCGCCTACCACATCGGTCCGTCCCCTCCGCTGGTTTGAGGTGGTGTACCTAATGTCAACCGTTTCAAAATGAAATTCTTCGAATACTCTGCGTATGTCAGGGTGATCGTTGATGCTGACCATCACTTTCCCCTTGCACGTCCGCATGAAATCAGCCATCCGCTCGTAATTCTCAAACGGAAAATCCACGCCGTACCCAGCTGTTTGCCAGTAAGGCGGGTCCATATAATGAAAGGTGTGAGGCCGGTCATAACGCTCTGCGCATTCCAGCCATGCCTGCGAAGGCATGGTGCTGCAGGTAGAAGAACCGGGCGGCGCGCTGGATGTCGGTGAGGGTTTCGGAGCGGGTCATCTTCTGCCACTCAAATACCTGGCGCGAGCTGAGTGCCCATTTGAATTGGCGGACGAATTCTTCAAGGTGGTTTTGGACGACGCGATACAGCGTCACCAGGTCTCCGTTGATGTCGTTCAAGACCTCAACGGGGGCGGCCTGGGGACGCATGAAGTAGAGGGCCGCACCGCCTGCGAACACTTCGACGTAGCATTCGTGAGGTGGGAACAGCGGGATGAGACGGTCGGCAAGGCGGCGTTTGCCGCCCATCCAAGGGATGATGGGTGTGGGCATAGAAAGCAAGACCTTTACTGTATATAGATAGGTGCTAGGCTCGCTCCGCTTTGTGCAAGAAGCGAGAGCCTTGGCTGGACTTGCAGGGGTAATCTGCGGGAACGGTGACCAGCCGCGATGTTCGCGCATCTCGGCTGGTCGCTCTTTTTCAATTTGCTGCTGGGACTCCTTCGGCTCAAGGCTGAACGGCCCATGACTTGATCAGGCCAAAACCTTCAAGGTACGCTCGTAGAGCATTTGCCGATCTGCCTTGGCCATTGGTGCCGCCATTGATGCGTTTGGTGATCGTCAGAAAGTCCCCTTTATCTGCCAAAGTATTGAGTCCGGCACGGTGCCAAAACCAGCCTGCCGAAATAGCCGCATGCTCTGGACGCTCCAAGAGTTCGGGGTGTTTGAGCAGATCCAGCCCTAATGCCTATGCACAAGCGGCATAGTTGTCTTGCCCGGTGAACTGAATAAGCCCCCTGCCCCGATGTTGCATTTTCATCAGGCGATGCTCAGCACTTTCGGGATTATTTTGGCGTGGTGCGAACCTTCGGCACCGAAGAAAAACTTTTAACACCGAAGAAACGAGATGGGAACGATCACCCAACGCACGAACAAAAGAGTGGAATCAAGTACACCGAACAAGTCAGGCTCAAACGTCGGCAACGCGAGCTGGCCAAGCCTGGCGCGGGCTTGCTGAGCGATAACTATAAGGCCAAGTTGTTTGAAAGCCGTTACTGGCACAGGCATCATGCGGCGCTGGATCAATCAACTGTAAAGGGACGTTAATGGCCGACTCAACTTCAGGCATGTCAAAAGCGCTTGCCACCACCACGTCATTCATTGAGAAAGCGATAGAGATGCGGCACTTCATGCTGCTCATCTCGTTCATTTTGGCGCTGGACTCGTGTCTGGTGGTTTTCTATCACAAGAATTTACTCGGTGCTTTTTCCAAGCTGGATGCGCCGGAGGTGAGTGGTGGTAACGCGCTCGTATTTTTGGGTTTGTTCGCGTTCCTGATGACGCTGCTCTTCCCCGCTCTGCGCCATTTGCTTTTGACCATTACGACCTACGTCTCAATAAGATGGCCAAATAAAAATAACCAGCACACCCATCCAAACATCCGCTGGGTCTCCACAGTGCGAGAAAAAGCCTTGATAGACCGGGACAAGGTCATGCTCGACATTCTCGATAAAAATCAGGCCGCACACGATGAGGACATGATCAATACGAACATAGGCTTCGCCATGGCCATGTTGCTTGCACTTAACTTCTTTGTTCTGGGTGACGACCATACCGCCACGCTAAGCCAGACAGCCGCGACACTTCACACTGCGTTGAAGGGCTTTTGGGTAACCGCATTGGTCAAGACCAGCCTTGGAGGCATCGTGTTGTTCTGCATTCTGCTCTTGGTCCAGGCCCTGTCACCCCACGTAGACGGGGACAGAATTTACCTGCCCGAAAATGAGGAAGAGCGCAAAGCGCGCCTAGAGGCCGAGGCCAAACGACTGGGTGTATAAAGCCCGCAAGCGGCTGGCCTGAATCTCTGACTCGGGCCAGCCTCAACGATCAACGCGTCGCCCCCTCATAACAACAGCACCGCCGTGCTCAATAGGTGCCGGTTGATTAATTTGAATTCATCGCAACAGGAACAATAACGTGGATCTGATCAAGGACGCCCTCCCATTTCTCGCCGCAGTGGCGGCTCTGGTCACCATCATTCGGGGCATAGCCGCGCTGATTTTGATTGCCCCGGAGAACCGACGAAAAATCCTGGACAGCGTCAGGATGTGGCTGTCCACGGCGGTCATGATGGTGATTTTAACAGGCGGCGTTGCGATAGGCCTGGCGAGCGGGTGGCAAGTGCTCAAGTTCGGCCTGATCACCGACCCGATGACCCGTAAAGACGTGCTGATGCTACTCATCAACAGTTGGAACATGTTTGCGTACCTGGGATGTGCGATAGCAATCCCACTCATCTCACGTGCCATTCGCGAGCGGGAGGAAACTCATCGCTTCGATGCGCAGACATAAAAAACGGTCAGTTTGGCCCGTTGCCTGATCGTCTTTCTGCGTTCGCAGCTATCGAAGATGACTACATTCACAGGCGGGTTCCAGTGGCAGCGAGCCTATTTGGCTGCCACACACGATTAGGTAGATAACATGATGCGTGGGGCCACACAGTGGCCTGCACGCAGAGATGTGGGCAATCGGAAAAGACCGATAAATTATCAGAAAATCGACAGCCTCGATGGCGTGCTGATTCAGCGCAGTGGCTTGGGCGCGGGAAATGTATGTGTCAGAAAGCGCCGACAGCGAAGGCATTTTTGGGGTGAATGTTTCCAATGATGTTTGTTTCGCAGACGCTGTTGACACTCAGCGCTACGCTTGTGCTTATTCGGGCAAGGACAGACCTTGAAATGCGGTCGTTGCTGGAGAGCACGCACATCTTTATCGCGGGTAGCGGAGGGAGTAACGAACTTCTGATGATAGGCGTATCGGCCGGGATGAGTGACAACTCGCCGACCCCTATGCCGACACCGGCCCCGATGGCATTGAACACAGCAAAATTGGACTCGGAGGTGAACCGTATCTCAGACGCCATTTGCGCAAGCTCCAACGACTTGACGCAGACTTCCCGGCATATGCACCCTTCCGGGAAATGCACCAGAGGTATCGGATACCCCGCCATGACCAGTTCGGCATCGCCGATCCAGTGAAGCGTTTCATGCCTGATGTGTTCAGAGTGTTCGATGACCTGAGACTCAGGCACGGCGACAACGGCCAGGTCCAGTCGACCGAGTTTCATGTCTTCTATCAATAACAATGACGTCTTGCAGACCAGCTTTATTTTAAGCGCGGGGTCCGAGCGGGTCAGAGACTTTACAATGCTGTGCAAAAAAAACAGCGCGTAATCATCAGGCATGCCCAAGCGTAATTCGCTGTCAGGGTTTTTGTTCTTCAAACGGAACAGGTTGTCGTGCATCGCGAGAATCTTTTCAGCGGCGGCCAGTACTTCTTCACCTATCAGCGTCAGGCGAAAACCGTCGTCGCCTCTGACGAACAATTTCAGCTCCAGGAGCGCTTCCAGCTTTTTGATCTGCATGCTGATGGCAGGTGGCGTCTTGCACAGAATGACAGCAGAGCGCGTGATACTTCGCGTTTCACTCACCGATTTGAACGTGCGCCAAAGGTTTGTATCAATATCAAAAATTCGAGACATCCGTTTTCCCTGATTACCCGGTGCAACGCCAGTGATCGACGTTGGCAACCGAGTGGTTTCCTGCTCCGGGATTTTCCAACTGCACCCCGGCTTTCCATGTCACCCCTTATAGTTAGGCCATTCAGTGGCTATTCGCAAATCATTCCTGACAAGCAGAGGCCGTATCGGCAAAAAAAGCAGGCTGAATCGATTTTCCCGCTCTCGGGTCGCTCTGGGACAGGCCATTGACGGAGGGAAGTCTAGTGACGTTCAGCCCCCCCCGGTCAGGGCGCCTCTTCCCTCAGCGCCACACCCAGTGCCTGGAGCAGTGGAGTATTTTCACACGCGATATACGTGGCCTCTGCCTCCTCTGAGGTATTGACGTGCTTGTGCCAACGCCAGACAGGAATATAAATCGCATCCCCGGCGGCCCAGGCAATTTGCGTCTCTCCCACCATCGAAAAACCTTTACCTGAAAGGATGTAGATGACGGTTTCATAGTTGTGCCGATGCAGCCCCGACCCCTGCAACGGTTGTAGCGCTCCGAAGGTCATGCTTATCGATCTGGACGGCAAGTCGACCACATGAACTTCGTGCTTTCTTGTTTCGCTGAACGTATCCAGCGTGGGTTTTCTGACCCCCGCATGCAGCAGCGAGCCCATGACATCGTCAGCAGCAAGGCAGGCAGGAACATGAACAAAATCACGCGAAGAAAAAGTAGAGTTATTCATGTTCGCCTCACAGTTTATCCAGGAACTCAAGTCGCGCCTTGATCATCATGAAGGCGGCGTGACGGACGATTTCAAAGCGAGCCGATTTTTCTACCACCAGACGCGAAAGAATGGCCAACAGGGTGTCTGCGTGACCGTCGTCGCATTCAATGTGTACTGTGAAGAACCTGAGTTTCTCCGCCGCAACGCCCTGACCTGCGAAACCGCTGACAATGTCACTGTACAGATGAGGAACAATGGCCTCAGCCCCCAGGCACAGTGCCGACAACCCGTAAACACCGTTGGGTTGCTTGCAAAAATTCATCATGGTATCGATGAGGTGTTGCGTGGAAGGAAGCGTGGCGTGCGCCTCCAGGCTCAGGTCGAAAGAGCGCAACATGTCTCGATAGATGGCCGAATGCGTCGGCTCGGCGACCTCACCAAAACCGAGTTCCTCGAAAAGGTTCTCGAACACTGCCAGGATATCTTCGTCACCCTCAAGGTGCGTCATCAATTGGCAGATGTACCGGGTGAAATAACGGCTGTATTTTCCCTGTTGCACGAGAAAGCTTTTCAACCGGTCTATCGGCATAGTCGCCGCACGGCACTGAACCAGAAAGGGATGATCAGAAACCTGCTGGATCATTTCATCTCTTAACTGGGCCAGTTCCTGCAGTATGAAGTCATTGCTCAATGAACCGGCAGCCGGGGTATGGGTGTTTTCAGCAACTTGATACATCAGGCAATCCCTCGCAATGATTCAGTGTGTAAAGTAGAAAGATACGCGTACTTCAATATGTCCAGCCCACGCTCAAGCGTCGGTAGGTCAATGGTCAGTGGCGGCATCAGCTTGAGGACTTCGTTTAACGGACCGCAGGTTTCCACAAGCAAACCGTGAGACAGGCACTCGGCAGCCAGCGCACTTGCACGCCGTGAGTCGCCGAACTTCAATCCCATGAACAGACCCCGCCCTACAACGCTGACGGCTTCTCGCGGTGCAGAGGCAATCAGTCTTTCCAGTGCAGCGTGAACCACGCCGGACCGCTCAGCGATCGAGCCCTCGAACGTACCTTCTTGCCAATAACTCAGCGCAGCGGTCGCCGTCACGAACGCCGTGTTGTTTCCACGAAAAGTGCCATTGTGTTCACCGGGCGCCCACTGATCGTGTTCCGGTTTGATCAGGACCAGAGACATCGGCAAGCCATAGCCGCTGATGGACTTTGACAGGCAAATAATGTCAGGAGAAATATCGGCGGATTCAAAGCTGAAAAATGTACCCGTCCGACCGCAACCCGCTTGAATATCGTCAATGATCAGCAGCGCACCTGAGGTTTTGCACAACCGCTGAATGCGCTGTAACCATTGCGGCCGCGCGCAATTCAGGCCGCCCTCGCCTTGCACGACCTCCAGAATAATGGCTGCCGGTGGCTCGAACCCCGCTCCGGTTGCCGCAAAAATCGTTTCAATGATCTCTGCGCTGTCGACATCAGGCCCCAGAAACCCGTCATAGGGAAGCCGAATGACGTTTGACAGTTCCACACCAGCGACGGCTCGTTTATCCGTGTTGGCGGTCACCGCCAGCGAGCCCAGCGTGACCCCGTGAAACGCATGGGTGAAGGCGGCTACGGACGCACGCCCGGTGATTTTTCGAGCCAGTTTCAAGGCAGCCTCGACCGCATTGGTCCCGGTCGGCCCCGTAAACTGTAGTTTGTAGTCCATGCCTCGCGGTTTGAGAATGACCCGGTCGAACTGCTCGATAAACCGGGATTTGGCAGCGCTGTGAAAGTCGAGGGTGGTGGTAATGCCGTCCTGTTGAATGTAATCCAACAGCTCTTTTTTCAGACGAGGGTTATTGTGGCCATAGTTCAGCGACCCCGCCCCTGCAAAAAAATCAATAAACTGACGCCCCTCGACGTCTTTGAGAATGGCGCCTTCTGCGGTGTCAAACACCACGCTGCAATCACGACAATAAGACCGTACGTTGGACTCACGCGCGTAGAGAGAGAGTAATGGGTTCATGCCTGCCGTCCTTTGCCTTGAAAAGATAAACTACGCGCGCGCCATGATGTAATGGCCCAGGCTTTTCTCAGGCCCGTAAAAGATCGACAGCATGTCCTTGATGTCCAGGTGCAGCACCGTACACTCCGACGCCTCATGCAACTCGTCTTGAAAGCGAATGTTCAAGTCATTGAAGCCCATGTGCGCCAATGCTTTTATCGGTGTGTGCGGCGTGTCGAGAAAACAATTGGCCAGGACGTTGTAGTTCTTTTCTTTCAGGCAGTGCTGCAGTGCCGCTTTGACCAGCGCGGCGAAGATGCCGTAAGGGTAAGCCGCAAACGTCTGATCACGGTATCTGGCCGGGATCATGAGCCGCGCGCATTCCACCAACGCGCCTTGGGCGTTTTCTCGTGTCGCGGAAATATCGGCAAACTTATCGATTGGCAATCCTTGGTCCCCGTCGATAATCATGCGCATCACCCCGACGGGTGCGCCGCTGTCGTCAGTGGCCAGCAAGTAAACCGAATGGGCATGGTAGCGATCATTGCGAGGATCCGTGTCATCGCGGTCCAGCCAGCCCAGTTCTTCGCTGTACACTTCTTGCCAAATAGCCTTGACGCTGGCGAGTTCGAGATCAGAGTGCGCAAGTTGCACCCGGCCTTTCAATACTGTCGACGTGGCGTTGTTAAATGGCAGTGTCGATCCGTTCATGTTGTGTATTCCACAGTGTGTATATATAGGATACTGCCATTATTGAAACAACCATCGCGCCTGCGCTGATGAACCCCACCACCGGTGTATCGACAAATTCAAGCAGTGCGCCCAGCAGGAATGACCCTATTGGACTGCCGCCCATGAAGAACAACATCAGCAACGCTAATACCTGCGCTTTATTACGTGACGGGGCATTCTCCTGAATCAGCGTCTGCCCCATGCTGAGCGCTATGCCGCCTAGAAAACCCCAGCCAAAAACCAGTAGAAACAAAACCCACTCCGTCACGACGGACGGGATGGCAGCCAGCAGCACTGAAGCCAGCAGGCAGGAACCGATCAATGCCCGCAGCTTGTGAGTGATCCCTCCGCTGGCGACCAGTGTCACGACGGAGGCGATCAACCCGACCATAAACACGATATTGAACAGGGCCAGTAACGAAGCGTCATACCCCGGCAAACCGGAAACATGGAGGGGCATCATGACGAAAAACGAGCCCAGGAAGAAAACACCGATCAGGCCGTTCAGCAACAACACCGGAAAGATGATCGGGTGCTGAACGGAGAACCGCAGTGCCGCACGGGTTTCAGCGATCAGACCCGAATGGCGCTTGCTCGGCGTGGTCACCGAAATACGAGAAGCGACCAGAGACGACATCATGAACAGCAGGGACAACAACAAGAACATCAGGCTGATGCCCACCTGCTGCGCAACACCACCGATGGCAAATCCCACGGTCTGAATCCCGAACTCAATTCCGATATTGATCGTGACTATTTTTTGCAGTTGCTTTTTGCCCAGTACGTTGAGGTACAACTCTCTGGCAGGGGCGCAGAATGCCGACAGCACCCCAAACGACAATGCATACAGCAGGACCTTGGTGTAAGTGATTGCTGACTGGTAACTCCACACCGCGAACACAAGTGCCGTCAGTGCGCCGGCGAGGTACACGCCGACCAATAACTTGCGTAACGGCTTGCGGTCAGCAACATAACCTCCATAGATCACGAGCATCAGCACCGGCAACATCAGGCACATCTGCGCAACGCCAAATTGAAAGGCCGATGCCTGAACGACGCTGATCAGTACCCAAGGCAGGAATACACTGTGTACACCCACACAAATGAACCACAAACTGGACGCCACGAGGAATCTGGACACATTGTGCCGTTCCTGAGTATCGAGCACTTCATTCACCGAACACCCCTCAAAGGCCTGGCCCCGTCGGGCCAGGTGGGTCAATTGACATTGAAATGCTTGCGGTGCTCTTCGGGATTGGCCCAGTTACCGTCGAACTCATAAATGCCGTTATCGAACGTAGAGCCATCAAACCAGTAATACTTAGGCATCGGAGGAAGTTCGGTGCTGTAAGGCGCGCCCTCCAGATCGCACAGCATCAACGCTGAACGACAGAGGATCAGGTAATGAGAAGCCGTCGGGGCCACTGACAGAATCGGGACATTTCCGGTTTCTTTCATCCAGCTGAAAATATCAGGAACGCTCGGAAAACGAGGTTGGTAGGAGGCCTGAAGCATGACCAGCTCTTTGACCAACTCAGTCGTCATTTCTGCGTCTTCTGGAATATTATAAAAACCCTCCAGCGTCAGGCCGGTCTTGTCGAACTTGTAAATATTAGCGCCCCAACCGACCACCGACGATGCCAATAAACCCTTGCACCTGTCTGATTTGCGATACGCCCGGTGCAACGCATAGCGCTCGGCAATGCTGTAGAAGTCCATCTGATCCAGCACCAGATCACAATCTTCCACAAACGCTTCAGCGGTGTGTTTCTGGATGCCCTCAGGGAACACATCGACGCTCACGTCGCCGGCCAGCCGGTGGACCAATTCGGCGACCACCAATGCCTTATTGCGGCCGATGGTTTCCAGTGACGCACCAAACTGTCGGTTGATGTTGCTGATGTCAAAAGAGTCGGGATCAGCGATTTTGATGTGCCGGACACCTAACCGTGCCAACCCCAATGCCACCGCTCCGCCAATCCCCCCCGCGCCTGCCACGCCGACGACAGCGTTGGAGAGTTTGCCCTGATTGGCCAGTTGTTCCAGCTTCGTGTTACCGAGAAAACAACCGCTGCGTGAAACCCGCTCGTTGTACACCTGCTCGGTAAAAACGCCGGGGAATTTAACAATGCGTGCTTTCTTCAACATGGTCTGCTCCTTGCTTAGTTGCGGCCGCCACAGAAACTGCACGTCAGTGACAATCGGTTGCACGAGCCGTCCAGAAAAACCTGAACTTCGCGGTAGAGTTCAAAACGCTTTTTTTCAAACAACATGGCATGGGTGCCTTTATCAATCAGCACGTACCGTTTACTGGGGGCACTGCTCAGGCTTGTGTACAACCAGTCGGCATCCGCCGCGGTGGTCAACACATGGTCATAATCACCACGGGTGATTAAAACCGGCACGTTGATGTTGGCGGGGTCCCAGTACACGCCGTGCCAGGCGTCATAGATGTCCTGGGCGAAACCTCCAGGCACTTTGATCATGTTTTTTTGATGCGCTCTTTCCAGCACGGCGTCACCGGGCCAGTTTTTTATGAAGGCGCGCTCCAGTTGCGTCTCGGTGCCCGGCGGACGATCTTCTTCGATCATGGACAATCGCTTGTCCACAGGAATCTCATAAAAGTTCTTGTCGGGCCTGTCGGCACTTCCGAACAAACCTCGTACGATGGCAGGATCCGTGTTGTCGCGCCGGACGATGGGCGAGTTGAACACGACCTTGTCTACTTTTTCGCCGTGCGCACTCAGGTAATACCCCACCGGTATGGCGCCTCTGGACGTAGCGATAATCGTGAGTTTTTTAGCGCCGGTGAAGTTCAATACGTAGTCAACCGCGGCATCAATCACGGGCACCAGGCTTTTGGCATTGCCCACGGGCTCATGACTGGCCTGCGGACTGGCCTCACGCATTTCCGGGTAATCATCAGAGCGGCCATAACCCGGCAAGTCCACCACCCAGGCCTCGCGCCCCGAATTGGCGACATCCTGCGCCCAGGAATAACCATCGATGGCGTAGCCTGCCGAAAGATTGCCCGAAATCGTTGCGCCATGAATAAACAGAACAACGTTTGACTCTTTCAGGGTCTGGGCATGAGTTCCCTTAGGCGGGTCGCGCCAGAGGGCCATCTTCATCGCGTCTGTTTTTAGTTTAACGGTATGAACTTCCATCCCCCCGACAGTCGCCACTGAACTTGTGGGTACGGGAGAGGCAACCCCCATCAGGGCCGTGGCACAGGAAACAAAAAACAAGGCGGCGGAAGCAATCCCCTTCATCAGTCAACGTCCTTGCAATTAAGTGACTGCCAGCATTCCACAGGCCCTGCTTATTGTCTGTTCAGACTTTTTTAATAGCCTTCACTTTTTTTTAATCCTGTTTCTTGTGAAGAGGACTAATATTGCTCTTTCAGGGAGTTGCCATGAACACCAGTCAGGCCTTCAGAACCTTACATGAACGCGATGCGTTATTTATCATGCCCAATGCGTGGTGTGAGGGAAGCGCGCGGCTTATTCAACAGATGGGTTATGCCAGCCTCGGCACCACCAGCGCGGGAATTGCCTACGCGCAGGGCTACCGGGACTCATCACCCTCAATGAACAATGATGATCGCTTTGCGGCGATTGATCGTATCGTCCGCGCGGTGGACATACCCGTCACCGCAGACCTGGAGAATGGTCTGGCGAAGACCCTGGAAAAGGTCGAAGAGCATTTCAGGCGAGCACTGGCCATCGGCTGCGCAGGCGCGTCCATTGAAGATATTTCTGACTACAGTGACCCTGATACCCCGGTGTATTTCTCCATTGGAGAAGCGTGTGACCGCGTACGTGCTGCCAGCGAGGCAGTCCGCATGCTGGACGCCGACTTCGTGCTCACGGCCAGAACAGACTATCTGCTTGGTGCGCACGCGTATTCGTTGAGTGAGGTTATTGCGCGGCTGGTCGCGTTTGAAGAAGCAGGCGCCGATTGTCTGTTCGCACCGGGCGTGAGATCGATTGAGGACCTTGAAATCATTCAGCGCTCGCTTACCAAACCGCTCAATGTCCTTCCTGTTTCCGGCATGACGATTGACCGACTCAGAGCAACCGGCATTCGCCGAATCAGCCTTGGCAGCGCACTGTTTAGATCGGCCTACCAGCAGATTTCAACTGTTCTACTGGGGCTGGAACACTCGAACGGCCTGGATTTTCTACAGTCAGGGCTAAGCCTGAATCAGCTTAATGACGTGATGCGTTAGTCAGGATCGATTATCTGCAGGGAGCACACAGGTGAGATTCAATAGAAACCGAAGCCCTGTCATTGGCCTCGGGAATGGGGTGACGATCAACTGTGCATCCTGCCGTCTGGCCTGGCGAACGCTGGGGCTGTGCAGCCCTGCACAGTTGGCAACTGACACGGTAGGCACTGAGACCTCGCCTGTTTCACAAACCTGGCTAACCACCGGGCAGAACCCGGCTTTGCAGTTGTTTGACGAGCGGGCGGACATGGGCCAGTGGCGTGACGACACTTTCGATATGCTGATTATTCATCTGCCTCTCGACGGCAGCACATCGGAGACCTACAGGCACCTGATCCGGGTCGCCCGCCAGGGTGTGATCATCTTGAGCTGACCCGGGGTGTCACGAAGAGAGTTCCCACACACTCGCCTTCAGGGAGGACACCTCTCCCATTCAGCGCGCAAGTTTCCGTCACAACCCACAGCCTGTGGGCCGAGGCTCAGTCTGCATTCAAAGGGATGAGCACCGCAAATGTCGTCCCTCTCTCCACTTTCGATGTCACTTCGATGCGTCCGCCATGAGCGTCGACTATCTTGGCAACAATGAACAAGCCAAGCCCGAGGCTCGAGTAGGGGCCGTTGTCCGTCACCTGTTCCTGGGAGTAGCGTCCCATCGGGTTGAAAATGAACGGAAGCACGTCCTCCGGTATCGGGCTGCCCATGTTGTGAACTGTGAACTGCAGGGTCCCATCAACGGCTTCCAGCGTTACTTCGACAGGGTCACGGCTATTGCCATGCTGTACGGCGTTACCAATAAGGTTCGAAAAGACCTGTTCAAGCCGGTCTCCGTCGAAGTTGCCGATGATCGGATCGTCGGAGATCAGGCGAATGTCTGCTTCGGGATTGACCGTGCGGGACTCGTCGACAATGCGCGCGCAGATCGGCTGAATATCGATTTCCGTTTTTTTCAACGGCAGGCCAGGACCGATTTGCGACCGGGTGAAGTCAAGCAGGTCGCCAACGATCTGACTGGCCCGCTTTACGCTCGAGTAGATCCTCGACGCAACCTTGGTCGGTCGCGCGCCCAGGTCGCTGGTGCGCAATAACACGTCGGCACCCAACAATATTGCGCTCAACGGAGTGCGCAAATCATGCCCGAGAATACCGAGAAAAATGTTGCGCGAGGCCTGAACGGCACCCGTGTAACTGGATATGGACTCCGCAAGCGCCTGATCAATCGCTTCATTGAAACGGATCATGTCTTCCATCTGCAATTGCGGGTCTGCGGCCTCCCGCATCATCCACTGCTTGATGACGCTTGCCCGTAGCGCACGAAATTCCGAAACCACCTGATCAATGGTGAAACCTGACATCAGTCGGGTGATGGCATGCGTTTTTGCTGCTGTCTGGTCTTCCGACAGCACCTGGCCTTGTGATTTATCGATTTGCTCCTGCGACGACTGATCTGTTTGCAGATCCGCAGCAATGGCCCGAAGCATCTGCTCGGCGTGGTCCCTGAGTTCTCTGGTGTCCAGAGGCTCTCCGATTGTTGCCATGGTGCGGGCGAAATCAGTCCAGTCACGCACAATGGGTTCGATGTTCTCAAGAATGAAGCCCGATAACCGCATAGCAAATCAAACCTGAAAATGAACCAAGCGAGCTGAAGGTTCGTGGCCTAGGTCAAGCACCGGTCCCGGTCTTGAGGGAGGGTGCATGTTGTTGAGTGCGCTTTTCCGCAGCCAGGGCGGCAAAGTATTTCTCCGAGTCTAGTCGGAAAGTGCCTGCAAACGAGCCTGAACCGCATCGTCAAAAATGATGTAAAGCTTCTCGGCATCGGCAGGACGCAGTTTTCTGGAGGCCTCCAGCCCATAGATATATTCGATCTGCAACGCGGCCTCGATTTTCAGATCGGCTTGGGTGCTAACGGCTTCAAGCGCCCTCACCAGATCGCTGATTTCCCCTTGTACAGGTTTGGGTAGCCTGAGTTGATCAAGTTGTTCCTGCATGCGTTCAATTTCTCTGTCAAAACCTTAGGGGCGGCAGCAGATCACGGGGCGTCAGGCATTGCAAGACAATGAGAGAGGTCATCCAGCCGTGGGAGGCGCAGCGCGACCCTCAAGAAGGCTTTTCAGGCTGTAGGTGCTGTAGGTCACGACCCCAAGGATGATCAGGTCGTCGTTGTCAGTGACGCGAAGCGGCGGATAGTCTGCGTTCTCGGATTCCAGAATCACCACCTCGCCACGCATGTACAACCGGCGGCATATCTGCCTGGCATTGAGTGAGGCGACGACGATATCACCGTGTTCGGCATACTGGCTGCGGTCGACCACCAGCATGTCACCGCTGCACATGCCGCCGCCTCGCATGCCCTCATCTTCGACCCTGGCCAGATAAACGTGGGGCTCGCGGACGTCGCACAGCGCTGCGATGGAGTGACGCGGTGCTCGCGAAGGCGAACCGACGGCTGACAGGGAAGCTGACGGGAGCTGGATACCCTGTGCAGAGAGCGGGCCGAGGAAGGTGACACTCATGAACGTGAGCCTTTTGTGATTAACTGTATGCATATACAGTTAATCGTTTATTCGGCTTCAGGTCAATCTTGAAGGCCCCTGCTTCGACCAATGGCGTCAGTCGGAGCGATGCGCAAGGCTGGCATCGCCCCGGGAATATTCACTGCGGCGCTGTACCGGGTTGTGACAATTGCTCGATCAATGCCACGGTCAGATAAAGCCTGGGCGCAATGCTCGACAGCTCGATGTATTCGTCGTCCGCATGCAGCCCCGCGCCCACGACGCCCATTGTTTCCAGCACTGCTGGCCTGGCACTGCCCGGCACATAGGCATAGCCTGCGTCGGTGCCGAAACGCATGGCGATGGGTTCAAGCGTGCGGTCGATTTTTCCGTAGAGAGCCTGGGCCGTTTTGGCCAGCTGTTCAGTGCCCGGATTTTTCGCCAATGGCGGACGGC
Organism: Pseudomonas graminis; assembly: GCF_002093745.1. GTDB lineage: Bacteria > Pseudomonadota > Gammaproteobacteria > Pseudomonadales > Pseudomonadaceae > Aquipseudomonas. The sequence continues at coordinate 196,765 of NZ_MTSB01000011.1, read as the reverse complement.
CCTTTTCCATGCGCAATGTCACTTCAGTACCGTCGATCAGTGTGTTCTTCACGATTCGCTGGCCGTCCGCAAGCACTCGGTCGCTTTCGCTCAGGTCCGAATAACGCATGTCGGCCTCGGCCGAGGCGCTGGCCGGAATGATGTTGCGCTTTTCCCCTGCCTTGCTGAGCGTCCAGTTGACCGTGGTGCCCTTGGCCGGATCGCCGAGGTCCTTGAGTTGCAGCATCTGGTGCGCCAGTTCAATGGCCGCATTGCGTCCTGCCTCGGGCGCGGAGCCTGCGTGTGAAGACTTGCCTTTGACGTCGAGAATCAGGCCGTTGATCCCGTTGGTCGCGACCGTGACGGCGTCTTTGTCAGGTGGCTCATACGAGAACACGTAATCGTGCTGACGGGCCAGTTCGGCGATGATTTTCTTAGAACCGCCGGAACCGGTTTCCTCATCGGGATTGAACAGCACGGTGAGCGTACCGAAACCGTTGATTTTCTGATCCTGCAACAGTTGCAGCGAGTGCAGGATCATCGCCACGCCGCCTTTCGCGTCGGCCACGCCCGGGCCGTAAGCGCGCTCGTTGTCGACTCTGAAAGGACGCTTCGCGGCGGTGCCCGGCCCGAAAACGGTGTCGTAGTGGACCATGAGCAAAAAGGACCGGGTGCCGGTGCCCTTGAACGTACCGACAATGTTGTCACCTGCAGAAGGCTCCGCAGGTGTCGTCCTGACTTCGGCCCCCAATGCCTTGAGGCGGTCGACCAGCATTGTGCTGACGGTTTTCAGGCCGGGTGCCTGACCCGTGCCGGTGTCGATATCCACCAACGCCTTGACCGTCGCAAGGTAAGGTTTCTGTTCAGTCTGGGCCTTTTTCAGGAGTTCATCAGGCGACAAACTGTCGGCAAATGCGCTCATGGACAACAGGCAGAGGCCGATGGCGGCGGCGATGATGGGTAAGCGTCCTGGATGCATGCGGGTTCCCTCGGATCAGTGCAGATGAAGCCACATCTTTATCCAATGCCACCTTCAACACCAGCGCGCTACCGAAAGGCCGCTCACCACTTCACCGTAAAAGCGGCACAGTGCTGCCAACGCGTGCCTTCTTCGGCATAGAGCCGAATGCGGACCATCTTTCGTTGCGCCTGGGCAAAGCCGGTATTCGCCAACTGTTAAATAATGTTAAAAAGAATTTAACTTCACAGAATCAGATCGCTCGTGGATTATCTCTCTGGCACGCATGACGTGCTGAAAAAATAGCGCTGCAGGAGTCTGCGACCGACACAAGCACAATCTCGGGGAGTTGAACCGCTCCTGCCTGTTCGAGCTTGCGGACGAGTAGGGCATTGAAAGGCGCGCCAGGTTACCCCTGCCCTCTGTTGACCATTGGGCATGGGCTCCAAAACAAAAATAACAGGATACTTCCCATGCAACGTTTCACATCCCTGCCTGCGCTCGGGCTGTTGTGGTCTTTGTCGTTTATGATTTGCGCCGCGAGCGCCGCGTCGTTACCAGCCGCGAGCGAAGGCGACTGGATCGCTCCGCAATTCACCTTCCATACCGGTGAAAAACTCGCCAACCTCAAACTGCACTACATCACCCTTGGCGATCCCAAGAACCCCGCCATCCTCTACCTGCACGGCACCTACCGGCCAGGCAGCGATATGCTGAGCAAGGATTTTGGCGGCGAGCTGTTCGGTCCAGGCCAGCCGCTGGACGCGAGCAAGTACTACATCATTTCCACCGACGGCATTGGCGTTGGCCAATCCAGCAAACCCTCGGACGGCTTGCGCACCCGGTTTCCGGCGTACAACTACACGGATCTGGTTCAAGCCCAGTATCGGTTGGTCACCGAAGGCCTGGGGGTCCGGCACCTGAGGCTGATCATCGGCAACTCCATGGGCGGCATGCAAACCTGGATGTGGGGCCAGACATGGCCACAGATGATGGACGCATTGGTGCCCATGGCGTCCCAACCCACCGAAATGTCATCCCGCAACTGGATGATGCGTCGCTTGCTGGTGGAGTCAATCAAGCAAGACCCAGCCTGGAACGAGGGCAACTACAGTGCGCAACCGCCGTCCCTGCGCCTGGCCAACACAATGTTCAGCGTCGCGACCAGTGGCGGGAACCTGGCGTATCAGGCCGCCGCACCGACTCGCGCCCTGGCCGACAAGCTGGTGGATGAACGCCTCAGCGCTGTGCAAACTGCCGACGCCAATGACTTCATCTACCAATGGCAAGCCTCTGCAGACTACAACGCTGCCCCCGGCCTGAATAAAATTCAGGCTCCGGTGCTGGTCATCAACTCGGCGGACGATGAGCGCAACCCACCGGAAACCGGACGGCTGGAAGCGTCGATGAAAGCACTCAGGCAGGCGCGGCTCTTACTGATCCCCGCCAGTGCCGACACCCGTGGCCACGGCACCACGAGCATGGCGAAGTTTTACAGCAAGGAGCTGGGGCAGTTCATGCACGAGACTGAAAAGGCGCGCTAAATCCACCCGCCGGACTGTCGCTCACTGCGCCTGATTCAACCCGCAGTCCTTGATAGGGGCGCATCGCGACGGGCCGGCACCAACCGGCTGCCGGACATGGATTCGATCTTCACGCGCCAAGTGGTGGGCTTGAAGCGGTTAAATTCACACCAAGGGAACAAGCGCTCCGCAATGGGCTCAAAAACACTCTCTACAAGGTTTTCACGACAATGCCGACCTTGAAGCCCTTCATCTGCATGCGTTATGCGCTGCGGCCTTGAGTGGGCGGCAGCGCTCGGGTAATGTCATCCAACCGCACAGGACAGAGCACGCTCATGACTTCCAAGCTGGATCAACTCAAGCAATTCACCACAGTCGTAGCCGACACCGGCGATTTCGGCGCTATCGAAAGCCTCAAGCCGCAGGACGCTACTACCAACCCTTCCTTGCTGCTTAAAGCGGCATCGAGCGAAAGTAACAAGCCGATGCTCAGAGACGCCTTCAGCGGCAGCAACGGCGACATCGGACTGGCCTGTGACCGCTTCGCGGTTGCCATCGGCCAGGAAATTCTCAAGGTCGTCCCAGGCCGCGTCTCCACTGAAGTGGACGCCCGCCTGTCTTTTGATACCGACGCGCTGATTAAACGCAGCGAGCACTTGATGGGGCTTTACGACAAGGCAGGCGTTAGCCGTGACCGGGTGCTTATCAAGCTTGCCGCCACTTGGGAAGGCATCCGTGCCGCCGAGTACCTCGAGAAGCAAGGTATTCAGACCAACCTGACGTTGCTGTTTTCCTTTGCTCAGGCTGTCGCGTGTGCAGAAGCCGGTGTATTTCTGATCTCGCCGTTCGTGGGCCGCATCTACGACTGGTACAAAAAGTCGTCGGGCACCGATTACACGGGTGCTGAAGACCCAGGCGTGCAGTCGGTAACGCGCATTTACAATTACTACAAGGCCAACGACTTCAAAACCGTCGTGATGGGTGCCAGTTTCCGCAACCTGAACCAGATCGAACAACTGGCAGGCTGTGACCGCCTGACGATCAGCACCGACCTGCTCAAGCAGCTCGCCGAAGACACTGGCAGACTGGAACGTAAACTTACCCCGGATAATGCAGGTGAGCGACGTCCAGCCACGGTCAAGAATTTGACCGAAAGCCAGTTCCGCTGGGACTCCAACGAAGACGCTATGGCCACCGAAAAACTGGCCGAAGGTATCCGTCAGTTCGCTCGCGATCAGGAAAAGCTGGAAGCCCTGCTCTCCGCCAAACTCTGAAAACACAAAAGGGCGACACCCTCGCGGGTGTCGCCCTTTTTGCTGTCTGCAATTCAGACTGCCCTGCAGAAGGCCCGCCTAGCGTTGCCCTTCCAGTGCGTTGACCAGATCATGGAACGCCTCACGGTTCGAGTCGTTCAGGCCCATCAGTATCTTGTGCGCTTCAAGCACCTTGGCTTTGACCACTTCTTCACACTGGTCCTGCGATGGCAGGTCTGTCAGGCTCTCAGGCCGTGGCAGAGGGCGATCAACGATGTTGAACACCTGATCGAAGCCCATCGACTGCAACAGACGCGTGATGTCTTCGTGAGTGGTCACCAGTGTCGGCAACAGGCCCACCTTCTGACGCGACAGGATCGACAGCTTGGCCAGCAAGCCAAGTGTGGTGCTGTCAATGCTGCGCGTCTCGGTCAGATCAATGACCACTGCGGAAAAATTCAACGCGGTAAAAATGCGCTCTATAGTCGCATCCAGGGCCGAACACAGCGTCAACCGCACTTCACCCACGAACTTGAGAACGAAGGTGCCTTCCTGCTCGGCGAACTGGATTCTACCGGTACTCATTCAAGATTCCTGCTTAACACTAACAAGGCGATATCATCCGGCATCTCCCCTAGCGTTGCCAATTCAAAAACCCGCTGCAAGCCATCCAGGCTGCCGCCAGCCGTCTTCACCAACTCGGGAAGCACAGCCTCTTTTTCCTTGAGTGTATCACCGGGCAACAAATCCAGTATGCCATCAGACAACATGGTCAGACTGAAGGACGCTGGCAGGTCGATCTCGTGATCCTGATAGGTCGCCTCGTTGAACAGCCCGACCGGAAGACCACGGCCTTCCAGATAGTGCGCCTGCCCCTCGGAATACAGCACCGGAAGTGGCAAATGACCACCCACGGCGTAAGTCAGTTTACCCGACTCCTCGTCAATGACACCCCCGACCATAGTGACATGCTTGCCCAGCTTGCAACTGATCAGCCCGCGATTGATATGCCCCAGCACATCCGACGGCTTGAATTCCGGCAGTGTTCCGCCACGCTTGGACTCGAACAACAGTCGCGTGGTCATGAACTTCAGCAACACTGTAATGAACGCTGACGACGCGCCATGACCCGAGACATCGGCCAGGTAGAAGGCAACACGACGCTCATCAACCCGGAAGTAATCGACAAAGTCGCCGGACAGATAAAGCGAAGGAATGATCTGATGCGCAAACTTGAACGCATCAATCGACCACGGCGTGATGGGCAGCATGTTCATCTGGACTTGCCGGCCTGCGTCCTGGTCTTCCTGCAACAGATGAAGACTGGCTTCGAGCTCGCGATTGGCTTTTTCGAGCTTTTCGCGATAGACCTGGTTTTCGGTGAGCAGACGCGCCCGATCCAGCGCACGGCGCACTGAGTGCTCAAGGACTGCAAGGTCTTCAAGAGGCTTGATCAGATAATCGGCAGCGCCCAGGCGCAACGCCTCGACCGCATCGCTCATCACGCCGGCACCGGACACGACGATGACCGGGGTCTGCGGCGCGACCGCAGTGACCTGACGAATCAATTCGAGACCGCCCATTTGCGGCATGCGCAGGTCGCAGACCACCAGATCGGGGGTTTCCTGCTCGAACATCTGAATTCCCTGCAAACCGTTACTGGCCTGCAGAACGCTGAATCCACTGTCTTCCAGGTAGGCGGCGAGGCTCGCGCGCACTACGTCGTCGTCATCGATAATCAGCAGCTTGGCACTGGTTTTTGGCATGGGGGCAAACGGCGCCAGATCAGGTTGGCGTAGGCGGCCCGGTTCAACCGGAAGTCGCTTACTGGATTCGCTTCTAGCCTCTCCGCAATAACACGCACACAACTGAATGTGCCCATCGTGTTTCAGAGCTGCCCTTCAAGGCGCAGACGGTACTCCCATCCGACTGGCGTTTCAAGCATGCGCAGACCTTCACTTTACGCTCTTTACATCACAAATCACCGGGAGTTATAAGAACAGACAAATCAGCAACTAAAACGAAGGACTGAACATGAGTCGAAATGATCGCGACTACGAGGAGAAGCGGGATTACATCCGCATGCGCGTTGATGCTGACGTGAACCTTATTCACGCAGGGCAGGTCATTCCTGCCGTCTGCATTGATCTTTCCAGCTCGGGCATGCAGGTACAGGCGCCCCGCTCGTTTCAGACAGGAGACAAGCTCAGCGTGAGTATCGATTCCGACCATCCGGCACTCAAGGGCCTTGAGGCGGAAACCGAAGTCGTCTGGGTGAATGATGTCGAAGGCGGCGGACAGAAGCTGGGGCTTTCGATCATCGCCATGCGCTGACCACAAGCGGAACGGGTTCACACATCTGAACAATAATAAAGGCGACCCGAGGTCGCCTTTATGGATGAACCATGTACCGCTGAGCGATTAAAAATCGTCTTCGACTTTCCCGTCCTTGACCTTGAACTCACGGTTTTGCAAGTAAGCGTTACGGATGAACGTGTAACGGTCACCGCTGACCATACGCTCGGCCGACAACAGACTGGCCCGCGTATCGACCAGATTGACGCCCAGCGCGGTGTTGCGGGTCGGTACGTGATCGATGTAGCGGTACGGCGAGGTGTAGGTGTCCGGGTACTTGGCGAAGGCGTCACGTACGGTACTCGGCCCCAGCAGCGGGATGACCACGAACGGGCCGCTCGGCACACCCCAGTAGCCCAATGTCTGGCCAAAGTCTTCATCGTTGCGTTGCAGGCCCATCCGGGTACCCACGTCAATGAAGCCCAACAGCCCGAATGTGGTGTTGAAGATCATGCGCGCAGTGTCGACACCGGCAGCCGCAGGCTTGGCCTGGAGCACATTGTTTGCAAGGTTGCCGACATCGCCGATGTTGTTGAAGAAGTTGTGTATGCCGTCTTCGACGAATTGCGGTGCGATGTACTGATAACCTTTTGCCAACGGCTTGAGCGTGTAGGTATCAAGGGTATCGTTGAACGTGAAAATGGAGCGATTGATGCCTTCCCACGGATCGTCTTCAGCGGCTTGCACAGCCACCGGAACGAGCGCAATGCCAGCACAGAGGGACATTTGCATCAAACGTTTGGTAAAGCCTGCACCGGTCACGGGCATAACTGACACTCCTGATCGAGATATCGAAATAATGACGCGGGTGCTATGCCCCACACGCTAAGACGAGGAGTATAAAGCCTTCTGTCGCGAATAAGGCAGATCTGTCAGCAAAGCGGCGTGGATAAACCGCGTCATCGCACGTTCATCGAAGTGTCACACAACACCGGTAGCGTTTCTTGATATTTCAGAGAGATCCTCATGCTTGCGCCGGTGCTCAGCCCTTTGCCAACCTTCCCCGCCCTGCTTTTCGGCCTCAGCGGCTGCCTGGTGGATTTCGGTGCCAAGGCGGCCGATGCTCACGCGCCCGATCATGAACACGCTCAGCTCACGCCTGGGGCCAAGCAAGTCCTGCAGTCATTACGTGACAAGGGAATGCCGTGCGCCTGGATCGAAGAACTGCCCGATGCCCTGAGCAAGACGCTTGCTGCGCCCGTGAGCGACTGGGTCATCCCTGCCCCGCGCCCGAACGCCGGATGGCCTGCACCGGATGCCTGCTGGATGGCGCTGATGGCCTTGAAAGTCAGCCATCTGGACGGTTGCGTGTTGATCAGCGGCGATCCGCGCCTGTTGCAGTCCGGCCTGAATGCCGGGTTGTGGACAATCGGTCTGGCTTCCTGCGGACCATTGTGCGGGCTTTCCCCCACGCAGTGGCAGGCGCTGAGCGATGCCGAACGCGAACAGCGACGTGCCAGGGCCACGCTCAAGCTCTATGCACTGGGCGTGCATTCAGTCATTGACCACTTGGGCGAACTGGAGTCCTGCCTGGCAGACATCGCCTTGCGGCGCAGTAAAGGCGAAAAACCCTGATACACATGAAGAGATGTGCCGACTGGATTAGTCTTGCTACATCACGGACCTTTAGCCTTTCGGCGAAGTCCATGAAACAGACTTATCAATAAGGAGCACGTCATGCCGGCCCGCGAACTTCAAGAACAACTCAACACGCTGCGCGAGCAACTTGAGCATAACCCGCCGCTTTCGGAGTCCGAGCAGAACAACCTGCACGAACTCATGCAACAAATTGAAACTAAAATTCAGCTTGAACACGCCACTCACGAACAGGACAGCAGCCTGGCCGACGGCGTGAATCTGGCCGTCGAGCGTTTTGAGCTGGAGCATCCGGGTATTGCCGGTACGTTGCGCAACATCGTGCAGACGCTGGGCAATATCGGGGTTTGATCGGGAGTGTATCGCTCACTCGGTTGTGTTCCGCCGTTTTGGCGGTCCGCCTTATACAGCGACTCTGCGATGTCAGTGATGCCTGTTCACGGCTCAAGGCACCTTTTCGCCCCTCGGCGACTCACTTTGAGGGGCCAAAGTGAGCAAAGCCCTTAGCTCCGTTTCCGGCCCGACTTCGTCGGGTTCCTTCGTCCTGACACGGATCGGGGGGTCGCTGCAACGGGCCATCCTTGGCCCGGTGCAGCTTGCTCGGCGTCCTGCCGAGCATCCCCCGGATCCGTATCAGGACTCAGCCGTCACTTACGTCGCAATCTGCGTCGTCAGTGCCATCGCGATAAAAGGACTCTTATGTGCAGTGACCATGAGCAAGGCATGACGCTGTATTAGCAACAACGACGTGACACAGAGCGACACTCAACACATGCCAGCACATCGAGTGACGAGCCTACTGCCGCGCCAGCCTGCGATTATCCACGTTGAGCGTTTCAGTGCTGCGGTACGGGTTGATGTCCAGACCGCCACGGCGCACATAGCGGGCGTAGACCGTCAGTCTTTCCGGCTTGAGCAGGCGCTGCAGGTCGAGAAAGATTCTTTCAACGCACTGCTCGTGGAAATCGGAGTGCTGACGGAAGCTGACGATGTACGCCAGCAGGCTGGCGTGATCCAGCGCTGCACCGCGGTATTCGACGACCACGCTGCCCCAATCGGGCTGGCTGGTGACCGGGCAATTGGATTTGAGCAGATGGCTGTACACACTTTCTTCGATCACTTGCGAGGCTTCGCAACGCAGTAATTCAGGCTGCGGTCGGTCGTAGCTGCTGACCGTGATATCCAGATCATCGATGCAAACACCCGGCAACGTCGCAACACCTTCCCTTTCAATCTCGGCCAGGCTGCGAATACGCACGCCAACCGGCTTGCCCGCAGCGGCTGAAAGATCCCGTTCCAGAGTAGCCTGCACTTCGGCAGCATTATCGAACGCCGTCTGGTTCAGCGAGTTGAGATACAGCTTGAACGACTTCGACTCGATGATGTTTGGCGAGTCGGCCGGAATGCTGAACTCGGCAATCGCAACCACCGGCTTGCCGGCCGGCAACAGCCAGGACAGCTCGTAGCAGTTCCAGAAATCGACACCCTGGTACGGCAGCGTCTGCGCCGTCAGCCCCAGCTCGGCCCATTTTGCAGCGCGCGGGATCGGGAACAACAGGGACGGCGTATAGGTGGCAATGTACTCACTGGACTTGCCCAGCGGCGAGTGTTCGGCTGCGGGATGCATGGCGATACCTGGATCATGAATTAACGCGGCGAGTTTATAGGGTTTGTAGCGGGCTTTCAGCGAAAATACGCGTCAGGCCGTGCGCCATCGCGGGCCGCTATGCGGTGCCGCGAGGCGTGAGGATGGGCTATCGAGTGACGTGCTGCCTGTTACTCATAACGCAGCGCGTGCGCAGGCTGGATTTGCGCAGCACGCCAGGCCGGGTAGACCGTGGCGAGGAAACTCAGAATGAACCCGGCACTGCAGATCAGCAGCACATCGCCGCCCTGCAATTCGGAAGGCAAGTTGCTGATGAAGTAAACATCGGAACTGAAAATGTGCTGGCCGCTCACTCGTTCGATCCAGCCCACCAGACTGCTGACGTTCAAGGCGGCAATGATGCCGAGAACCCCGCCGATCAGCGTGCCGACGATGCCGATGACCGTGCCCTGAACCATGAAGATCGCCATGATCTGTCGCGGCGTGGCGCCGATGGTGCGAAGGATGGCGATGTCCGCGCCCTTGTCATTGACCACCATGATCAGCGTGGCAATGATGTTGAACGCCGCCACCGCGACGATCATCAGCAACAGCAGACCGATCATGGTCTTTTCCATTTTCATGGCGCTGAACAGGCTGCCTTGGGTGTGGGTCCAGTCATCGGCGTGATAGCCGTCACCCAGTCCGGCGGCGATGGCGGTGGACACTTGAGGGGCCTTGTAAAGATCCTTCAGCGCCAAACGCACACCTTGCACCTGATCGGGCTGCCAGCGTTGCATCTGCGCGGCGTCGGCGATGTTGATCAAGCCCATCGACCCGTCCAGTTCAGCGCCCACCTTGAAGATACCGACCACGGTCAGACGCTGCATGCGCGGCGTGATGCCGCCGGGCGCGCTGCTGACTTCGGGCACGATCAGGGTCAGCTTGTCGCCAATCGTCAGGCGAAAACGACGCGCGGTGAGATCACCCAGTACCACACCGAACTCGCCCGGTTTCAGGTCGGCGAGACTGCCCCGGGTGATGTGCTGAGTCACGATGGAAACTTCATGCTCCAGCGCCGGATCGACACCGCTGATCTGGATCGGCTGCATCGAACCTTTGTAGGAAAGCATGCCTTCCATGTCGGTGAACGGTACGGCGGCGGTGACTTCCGGGTTTTTCAGCGCGGCGGCAGCCAATGGCTTCCAGTCATCCACTGGCGTGTTACCGGCAATCACCGCGTGCGGCACCATGCCCAGAATCCGTGAGCTCATTTCTCGCTGGAAACCGTTCATGACCGACAACACCACAATCATCGCCAGCACGCCCAGTGCCAGCCCGATCATCGACGTCATCGAAATGAACGAAATGAAGCTTTTGCGGCGTTTGGCGCGGGTATAGCGCATGCCGATGAAGATGGGTAACGGTCTGAACATTCGCGAAGCACCGTGAAAAAACGCATCGTAAAAAAGAGCACCTTAAAGCAGGTGCAGGACACGGCGCGATGACTTGCGCCGGACCGGATGAATCAGGCTTCGACCAGACGCCCGCCTTCCAGGCGCAGGACTCGGTCCATCTGTCTGGCGAGGCTCATGTCGTGGGTCACGATCAGAAACGCAGTACGCGACGACGTGCTCAGCTCACGCATCAGGTCCTGAATGCCTTGGGCCGTGTGGTGGTCAAGGTTGCCGGTAGGCTCGTCAAGCATGACCAGACCGGGCTGATTGATCAGCGCACGGGCAATGGCCACCCGCTGACGCTCGCCACCGGACAGTTCCGAAGGCTTGTGGGCCAGGCGATGGCCGAGGCCGACGCGCTCCAGCAAGGCCGTCGCGCGCTGGCGTGCTTCGGGAATGGCCGTACGGCCAATCAGCAGCGGCATGCAGACGTTCTCAAGCGCGGTGAACTCGGGCAGCAAATGATGGAACTGGTAGACGAAGCCCAGTGCGCGGTTACGCAGCAGACCGCGGGCCTTCTCGCCAAGCGCCGACAATTCTTCGCCAGCCAGCCACACACTGCCTTCGGACGGCGTGTCCAGCCCGCCCAGCAGGTTCAGCAACGTGCTTTTACCCGAACCCGATGTACCGACAATCGCAACGCGCTCGCCAGGGTGCAATTCCAGTTGCAGGCCGGACAACACCACAACCGATTCAGGGCCTTCCTCGTAGGATTTACCCAGGTTCCGGCAACTCAATACTGCTTTATCAGACATGCCCGACTCACTCATAACGTAACGCCTCCGCCGGCTGGGTGCGCGCAGCACGCCAGGCGGGATACAGGGTGGCGAGGAAACTCAGGACCAACGCCGCACCGCAGACCTGGAACACGTCCTGGGCCATCAGTTGCGAAGGCAGGTAATCAATGAAATACACGTCGGCGTTGAGAAACTTGTGTCCGATCAGCCCTTCGAGCATCGAAATGGCCGCGCTGACATTGAGCGCCGCCAGAATGCCCAGCGCCGCGCCGATCAGCGTGCCGACCACGCCGATCACCGTGCCCTGCACCATGAAGATCGCCATGATCTGACGCGGCGTAGCACCCAGCGTACGCAGAATGGCGATGTCGCCCTTCTTGTCGTTGACCACCATCACCAGCGTGGAAATGATGTTGAACGCCGCCACGGCGACAATCAGTAACAGCAGCAACCCGATCATGGCTTTTTCCATGCGGATGGCCTGATAGAGGTTGCCGTGGGTGCGGGTCCAGTCACGAGAATAGAAGTTGTTTTCGCCCAGCTTCTGGGCGATTTCCCACGAAGTGCGTGGCGCCGCGAACAGGTCATCGAACTTCAGGCGCAGGCCCTGCACCTGATTGGGCTTCCAGCGATGCAGACGGGCCAGGTCATCGAGGTTGGTCAGGCCCAGAAAGCCGTCGATCTCGCCCGCGCCGACGTGAAAGATACCGGTCACCTCAAAACGTTTCATGCGCGGGAACATGCCGGCTGGCGTGACCGTGACTTCAGGCGCAACGAAGGTCAGCTTGTCGCCGACCACAACACCCAGCTTGGTCGCGGCCTTGTCGCCGATCATGATGCCGAAGCTGCCGGGCGACAGGCTGTCGAGCTGCCCCTGCTTGATGAAGTGATCAATGATCGACACCTTGCGCTCTTCAGCCGGGTCGATGCCGTTGAGCAGCACCTTCTGCACCTTGCCGTCATGGGTCAGCAAACCCTGCATCTGGGTAAAGGGCGCGACCGCGAGTACCTGAGGGTTTTCCTGGACTTTGGCGGCCAGGCCGCGCCAGTCGGTAATCGGGTCGGCGGATTCGATGGTCGCGTGAGGGACCATGCCCAGCACGCGGGTACGCATTTCGTGATCGAAGCCATTCATGACCGATAACACGACTATCATCACCACAACGCCGAGGGCGAGGCCGATCATGGACGTCAGGGAAATGAAGGAAACGAAATGGTTACGTCGCTTCGCACGTGTGTAGCGCGTGCCGATGAATACAAAAAGAGGTCTGAACATGTAGGAATTTGTTCGCAGGAATGAGGACGTCCATGTGGCGGGCCTTGCCGTGCAGCTTTACACTCGAAAATCTCTGACCACCGCCGTTAGCTTGGGTTCGCCATGTCGACATTAGATGAAGCAGGACGCCGCGAATACTACCGTATCGACGACAGCGTCGCACTGGAAATTAACCCCTTGTCTTCCGCCGATCAGGCAAGCCAGGACGCCATGCAGGACACCTCGACCCTGTTCGACCTGCTCAGCGAACTGCACGTCAGCGAGTTCGAGTCGCAGCACCTGATGCGGCAACTCGACGAGCGCGACCGGGTGCTGAACAGTTTTCTCAAGTCGCTGAGCAAGCGTATCGACCTGCTTGGCGAAGTGGTTGCACACACCGCGCTGGGCAAGCTGGGGGCGCCTCAGCCGGTCAAACTGTCCGAAGGCGGGATTCAATTCAATTCGCAACAGGATTTTGCCGTTGGCAAGCAGCTGTCGATCAAGATGGTGCTGATGCCTCAGGCAGCAGGCTTGATGCTGCGTGCCAGGGTCAGCCAGTCTGAAACACTGGCAGACGGCACCTTCGACATCAGCACCGATTTCGTCAACCTGCCTGACGCGCAACGCCAATTGCTCGCCCGCCATGTGCTGCAGCGCCAGGCCCAGCATCGGCGTCAGGCTCTGGAACAGGGTCAGCCGTCCGGCAATTGAGCGGCCGCCCTCTTATCTCTCATCAGCATCAGGTGCCTTACAGGCCAGGAGTAAACGTGACCCTTATCTACGGCCATCGCGGCGCCAAGGGCGAAGCACCGGAAAACACCCTGGCGAGTTTCCAGGAATGCCTCAAGCACGGCGTACGCCGTTGTGAACTGGACCTGCATCTGTCGCTGGATGGAGAGTTGATGGTCATTCACGACCCGACGCTCAAACGCACCACCGATCGCCGGGGCAAGGTCAATGAGCATCTGGCTGCCGACCTGGTGACCTACGACGCACGCAAAGGTGGCCCGGGCTGGGTATCGCCCTGCCCGATTCCACGCCTGGAAGAACTGTTCGAGCAGTGCGATTTCGAGCACTGGCAACTGGAGGTCAAAAGTGCCTCGCGCACCCGCGCCGCCAACACGGTGCTGGCGATTCGCGAAATGGTTCAGCGTCACGGGTTGCTGGACAAGGTCACCATCACGTCCAGCTCCCGCGAAGTGTTACGTGCCGCCCTTGAGCTGACACCCGACATCTCGCGCGGGCTGGTGGCGGAATACGCCTGGCTCGACCCGTTGAAGGTCGCGCAAAACTACGGCTGTGAAATTCTGGCGTTGAACTGGACACTCTGTACCCCGGAGCGCCTGCAGAAAGCACAGCGTCAGGGCCTGCATGTGTCGGTGTGGACCGTCAACGAACCTGCACTGATGCGCAGGCTCGCTGATTTTGGCGTCGACAGCCTGATTACAGACTTTCCCGGTTTGACCAGCGCCACGCTCGGGAATCGCTGAAATCGGTCTCCCCGGCCGGCTCAGGCCACCGGCCGGAGTCGCTTAAAAAAGCCGGTTGAGGCCGTCGTAAGCCGCTACCCGATAAGCTTCGGCCATGGTCGGGTAGTTGAACGTGGTGTTGACGAAATACTTGATCGTGTTTGCCTCGCCCGGCTGGCTCATGATGGCCTGACCGATGTGGACGATCTCGGACGCCTGGTCGCCGAAGCAATGCACGCCCAACACTTCGAGCGTCTCGCGGTGGAACAGGATCTTCAGCATCCCGACCCGCTCACCGGAAATCTGCGCACGCGCCATGCCTTTGAAGAACGCCTTGCCCACTTCATACGGCACCTTGGCCTGGGTCAGTTCGTGCTCGTTCTTGCCGATCGAACTGATCTCGGGAATGGTGTAGATACCGGTCGGTACATCGTTGACGTAACGCCAGCTGCCGTTGTCGACCAGGCTGCCCGCCGCCGAACGACCCTGGTCATACGCGGCACTTGCCAGACTTGGCCAGCCGATCACATCACCCGCGCCGTAAACGTTGGAAACGCTGGTGCGGTAAGTCTCGTCAACCTCAATCTGACCGCGCCCGTTGGCCTTCAGACCAATGTTCTCCAGCCCCAGCTTGTCGGTGTTGCCGGTACGGCCGTTGCACCACAGCAAGGCATCGGCCTTGATTTTCTTGCCGGATTTCAGGTGCAGGACGACGCCGTTATCCAGGCCTTCGACCTTTTCGTATTCTTCGTTGTGACGCACCATCACGTTGTTGTTGCTGAAGTGATAGCTCAGCGCTTGTGAGATTTCCGAATCCAGAAAGCTCAGCAACTGGTCACGGTTATCCACCAGCTCGACCAGAACACCCAGGCCGCTGAAGATCGACGCGTACTCGCAGCCGATTACGCCGGCACCGTAGATGATCAGCTTGCGCGGTGTGTGGCCCAGGCTGAGGATGGTGTCGCTGTCGTAGATACGCTTGTGACTGAAATCGATGTCCGCCGGACGATAAGGGCGCGAACCGGTGGCGATGATGATCTGATTGGCGACCAGTTTTTCAACCACACCGTTGGAGCAGACCACATTGATGCTGGTCTCGTCAGCAAAACTGCCGGTGCCGAAGAACACGTCGACACGGTTGCGGGCGTAATAAGCGGTGCGCGACGCCACTTGCTTGGAGATGACCATTTCCGCATTTTTCAACACATCCGGAAACGAAAACCAGCGCGGTTCGCCAATGGCCCGGAACATCGGGTTGGTGTTGAACTGGATGATCTGTTTGACCGAGTGACGCAGGGCTTTGGACGGTATGGTGCCCAAATGGGTGCAATTGCCGCCCACCTGCCGACGGCTGTCGACCATGGCGACCTTGCGCCCCGCCTTCGCGGCGTTCATTGCCGCGCCTTCTCCGGCAGGGCCGGAACCCAGTACCACTACGTCGTAGTTGTAGACAGCCATGCGTACTCCTTAAACAGACCGAGGCGCCACTTTGGCATCTCTGGCTAAATCACGCGGCGCAGTCTAGCGCGGCGCCGAGGCGGCGAACATTAACCCTTGGTCGCGTCGAAGGCCAATTTTTGTCTGAGAAGGGTGCAACGGGCCGATGGTTCTGACCCTTTGCGTTACCGCGGCTGCTCCACAGCCAGACGATCAAACGACGCGTTGCTGCGGATGATAAAGCGCTTATCGGCATGAATCACAAAAAAAGCAGGGATTTTGTGTTCTTGCGCATAATTCCAGCCCCGCTCCGGGCCCAGCGTCAACAGCAGAGAGGACAGGCCGTCAGCCATCAACGCCGACGGATTGATGACCGTCACCGACGCCAGAGCGTGGTCGATAGGTTTGCCGGTCCGTGCATCAAGCGTGTCAGACATTCGCGGCCTGTGATTCTCTGCGTAACGATGATAATCGCCCGAGGTGGAAATGGCGTAACCGTCCAGAGGAAACACTTTTTGCGAGGCGTACCCTTCATTGCCTGGAACATCAAGTGACACCCGCCAGGGCGAGCCGTCCGGTTTGAACCCGCTGACTTTCATTTCGCCCGTGGCCTGCACCAGGTAATCATGCAGCCCCAGCGCTTCCATTCTCTGGCTGATTCGGTCGACTGCGTAACCGGCAGCGATACTGTTTAGATCGACCTGCACCGCAGCGCTTTTGCACAGTTGCTGCCCGACGATACGCAAGTTGCGGTAACCGACCCGGCCACGGGTCAAACTCAGCTGCCGTGCTGACGGCATCTGCTCAACAAGGCCATGAGCGCCCAGCCCCCACACGTCCGCCAGCGGCTTGATGGTCAGATCAAAAGCTCCGTTGCTGTCACGCGAGAGCTGTTCGCCGACGCCGATCAACTTCAGAACCGACTCAGGCATGGTCTGACAGCTGTTAGCAGGCAACGCGTTGAAACGCTCGATGTCAGAGTCGCTGCGCCACAGCGACATCTGGTGATCGACTTCCGTCAGGATGGCCTCGACGTCCGGACGCAGCGCTGCTGAATCAGGCTGCCCGGCGGCGCGCACGTACACCACCGAATAATGACTGCCCATCGTCGGCCCGCCAAAGCTCTCCAGCGTGCGCCCCTGACCGCAGGCGCCGCACACGGCTAATAACAGGCACCCTGCAATTCTGCCAAACCCGCGCAAATCCGTGCCCCACAGCATGAAAATCATTCAAGCAACTTGCGTTCGATCACGGGCAAGTCAGCGAAGTGCCCATCGCAGCCTGTCAGGAAGAGCCAGAAATAACGCCCGACAGAAAATGAGCAGGCTACTAAGTGGTCTCTGACGGCCAGAAGGTTCCCAAACGACCTGTCAGCCCCTTCTTTTTTCATCAAATAATTCACCATCACGCCTGACGACACTGCCTATTTTCTCCCTTCTGTCAAGCGATCACCGACTGATAGCAAATCGCCGAAACGGTTGTTTTTGAGCCCTGTTACACATACTGTTACAAGTGTGCATCGCCATTCGCACACACGTAGCGGCGATGTAAACGGATAACAACGACAACGGACTCCAAGCCGACGAGCCTGAGCGAGTAACTAAATGGCCTCCACCACCAGTAAGGGCAAAGCGATCTTTCGCGTTGTCAGCGGTAACTTCCTCGAAATGTTCGACTTTATGGTCTATGGCTTTTACGCCACGGCCATTGCCAAGACATTCTTCCCTTCCGACAGCGCTTTCGCGTCGTTGATGCTCTCGCTGGCGACCTTCGGGGCCGGTTTCCTGATGCGCCCACTGGGTGCGATCTTTCTTGGCGCCTACATTGACCGTCACGGTCGACGCAAAGGGCTGATTATCACGCTTGCGATGATGGCGATGGGCACTCTGTTGATTGCCTGTGTACCGGGTTACGCCACACTGGGCGTGATTGCGCCGCTGCTGGTCCTGCTTGGCCGCCTGCTGCAAGGCTTTTCAGCTGGCGTGGAACTGGGCGGTGTTTCGGTGTATCTGGCCGAAATCTCGACGCCAGGTCGCAAAGGCTTCTTTGTCAGCTGGCAGTCCGCCAGCCAACAAGCGGCAGTGGTTTTCGCCGGCTTGCTGGGCGTCGGCCTGAATCACTGGCTGAGCCCCGAGCAAATGGGTGAATGGGGCTGGCGCGTGCCGTTCCTGATCGGCTGCCTGATCGTGCCGGCGATCTTCATCATTCGCCGCTCGCTGGAAGAGTCACCCGAGTTCGAAGCCCGCACCCACCGTCCTACTCTGCGTGAAGTCGTGCGCTCCATCGGCCAGAACTTCGGCCTGGTGATCGGCGGTATGGCGCTGGTGGTCATGACCACTGTGACGTTCTACCTGATCACCGCCTACACCCCGACCTTCGGCAAGAACGAGTTGAACCTGACCGACCTGGAAAGCCTGCTGGTCACGGTCTGCGTCGGCGTGTCGAACTTCATCTGGCTGCCGATCATGGGCTCACTCTCGGACCGCATCGGCCGCAAGCCGCTGCTGATTGCGGCAACCGTGCTGGCCATTGCTACGGCCTACCCTGCCCTGTCATGGCTGGTGGCGCACCCGAGCTTCGGTAACCTGCTGATGGTCGAACTGTGGCTGTCGTTCCTGTATGGCTCCTATAACGGGGCGATGGTCGTGGCGCTGACCGAGATCATGCCGGTCGACGTGCGCACCACTGGCTTCTCTCTGGCCTACAGCCTGGCGACAGCGACCTTCGGTGGCTTCACTCCAGCGGCCTGCACCTACCTGATCCATGAGCTGGGCAACAAGGCCGCGCCAGGCATCTGGCTGACCGGCGCCGCAGTGTTGGGCCTGGTTGCCACGCTGGTGCTGTTCCGCAAGGGCGGGCAAAAACTTGAAGCGCCTGTCGCGGCTTCCGCCAGCTGATTGATCGCCACACCCGCATAAAGAAACCCCGGCCCGATCATCTCGGGCCGGGGTTTTGCGTTTTCAGGCCTTGCGCTTCCAGGGCCGGAAGCTGAGCCAGAGCAGCACACCCGGCAGTTGCAGGGCAATCATCAGCCCCAGCGACCATTGATAGGCTTCAAGCGGATGCCCCGCGCCCTCCACCGCCGGCCAGAGGTTCAGCACCGCACCCATCAGCCATTGCAGAAAAAAAGCCAGCACGAACACCACCAGATTGAAGGATGAACTCACCCGCCCCGCCAGCGCCGGTGACACTGATTGCGCCACGATGGCGTAGTTCATGGTGGTCGAGGTGCCGAAAAAGCTGAAGCCCATCGCAACCAGATAGGGCGATACCGGCAGACCGCTAGCCATCAGCACCTGGAACCCGATGAAGATCACCATGCCGGTGCCGCAGATCATGATCGGCTGCACGCCGTAGCGACGCAGACAGTCCGTGATCGTGCCGAACGCCAGCGATCCGGCCACCATCGCAACAGCCCCGAATAACAGCACACTGGCCATGCCGGAATCGCTCAGCCCCGCCACGTCACGCAGCCACGGCCCCATCCACAGCGACAGCACCGCCATGTAGATGGCGTGCGCACACACGGAATAAAGCGCCAGTCGCCAAAAGGTCCAGGACGCATACAGCTTACCCACTGCGGCAAACATATCGGCATAACGGGTGTTTTTACTTTCGTAGGCCTTGGGCACACTGAAATGAATGACACCTGCCACACAGAATGTCAGCAGCGCCAGAATCAGGAACGCTTCTCGCCAGGTGAACGCGCTCAGCAGCATGTGCAAGGGCGTGGTGGACGCCATCGCCCCCAGGCCGCCAATCGACAACAGGCAGGCCGTACTCAGCGGCAAGCGTTCGAGCGGCAACCAGATGGCGCACGCCTTGATTGCGCTCATCAGTGAACCCGCCACGCCCAGACCAATCAGCCCGCGCCCCAGCAGTAAACCTGCCTCGCTGCTGGAAAGACTGAAGATGACCGAACCGGCGACCGCGAACAGCAGCATCGGCGCCTGCACGCTGCGAGGACCGTAACGGTCCAGCATGACGCCGAGCGGGATCTGTGCAGCGGCGAAGGTCAGGAAATAAACGCCGGTGAGCAGCCCGAGACTGCTCGCGGGCAAGCTCAGGTCGGTTTGCAGATCAACGTAGATCACCGCATTGACGGTACGAAACAGGTAGGAAACGAAATGCCCCAGACCGAACGGAATGAAGATTGTCAGGAAGAGAAGAAAGAAACTGCTTTTGAGTTGCTGCTGCGAACCGTCCACGGCCGAACTGCTCATCCTTGATCGCTCCAGAATCCGAAAGGGCTATGCCTGACAGATTCTCATGACACGCTGCAAAACAAAACGGGCCAAACCCTGCTTACACAGGATTCGGCCCGTTTTCAGCGCTGTCCGGTCAGACCGGACAACTCAGGAGGTGCAACGCTTACTGTGGAAACGCAGGCGGATTGACGTCTGCCATGTCTTCCATCACGCGAACCACCTGATGGCTGTAACCGAATTCGTTGTCGTACCAGACGTACAGCACAACGCGGTTGTCGTTGACGATGGTGGCTTCGGCATCCACAACACCGGCGTGACGCGAGCCGACGAAGTCGGTGGACACCACTTCCTGCGAGTTCACGAAGTCGATCTGCTTGTGCAGGTCCGAGTGCAGCGCCATGTAGCGCAGGTACTCGTTCATTTCTTCGCGGGAAGTCGGCTTCTCAAGGTTGAGGTTGAGAATGGCCATGGACACGTTTGGCGTTGGAACGCGGATCGCGTTGCCGGTCAGCTTGCCGGCCAGCTCAGGCAGTGCCTTGGCAGCAGCCGTGGCCGCACCGGTCTCGGTGATGACCATGTTCAGCGCGGCGCTGCGGCCACGGCGATCGCCTTTGTGGAAGTTGTCGATCAGGTTCTGGTCGTTGGTGTACGAGTGAACCGTCTCGACGTGACCGTTGGTGATGCCGAACTTGTCGTTCACCGCCTTGAGCACCGGCACGATGGCGTTGGTGGTGCAGGACGCTGCGGACACGATCTTGTCATCTGCGGTGATTTCACCGTGGTTGATGCCGTGTACGATGTTTTTCAGCTTGCCTTTGCCCGGCGCCGTCAACACGACACGGTCGATACCCGGGCAAGCCAGATGCTGGCCCAGACCGTCGGCATCGCGCCATACACCGGTGTTGTCCACCAGCAGGGCGTCCTTGATGCCGTACTGGGTGTAATCCACCTCGGACGGGTTCTTGGCGTAGATCACCTGAATCAGGTTACCGTTGGCAGTGAGGGTGCTGTTGGCTTCATCAATGGTGATGGTGCCATCGAACGGGCCGTGTACCGAGTCGCGACGCAGCAGGCTGGCACGCTTGACCAGGTCGTTTTCCGCACCTTTGCGGACCACAATGGCACGCAGGCGCAGACCGTCGCCACCACCGGTCTTCTCGATCAGAATCCGCGCCAGCAGGCGACCGATACGACCAAAACCGTACAGCACGACGTCGGTGCCTTTACGCGGGCTGGTGCCCTGCTGACCCACTACACTGGCCAGTTCCTCACGCACGAACTGCTCGGGCGTGCGGCCATTGCCTTCGGTCTTGAACTTCACGGCCAGCTTGCCGAGGTCCACCGAAGCGGCACCCAGTTTGAGCTCGCTCATCGCTTTGACGAGCGGGAACGTCTCATGTACGGACAACTCAACCGCATCGGACTGACGATGACGCGCAAAGCGGTGAGCTTTGAGAATCGCGATGACGGAACGGTTGATCAGGCTACGGCCATAGATCGAGCTCACCACATTATTATTGCGGTAGAGCTGACCGATGAGCGGGATCATCGCTTCGGCGAGCGCTTCACGATCGATCCATTCACCAAGACACTGGTCGGGCTTCTGAGTCACGGGAACCTTCCACATGTAGGGGCTGAAAAAAGGGGCTACATTATGACCGCGCCAGTGTTTATGAGCAATGCGCGGCTGTCAGATCATCCGGCACTACATAATTTTTGCCCGTAAATACAGGCCGTAACGCTGGAAACCTGACAGCCACCGCCTTCCCCCGTTACAATCGCCGCCCCTGTTGCAACGCCTGGAGCCCGACCTTCCGTGCCAGTTCTGCGTCTACCGCATCTTTCTGCCGCTGCAGGCAAACAACACTGGGGCAATCTGCCCGGTGCAGCACTGAGCCTGGCCATTGCCGAGGCCGCCAGCGCAGCCAAGCGCTTCACCCTGCTTTTGACCGCCGACAGCCAAAGCGCCGAGCGGCTCGAGCAAGAGCTGAAGTTTTTCGCCCCTACGCTGCCGGTTCTGCACTTCCCGGACTGGGAAACCCTGCCCTACGACCTGTTTTCGCCGCATCAGGACATCATTTCCCAGCGTATCGCCAGCCTCTATCGCCTGCCGGAACTGGAACATGGCGTTTTGGTAGTACCGATCACCACAGCCCTACACAGACTCGCGCCGACCAAATTTCTGCTCGGCAGCAGCCTGGTGCTGGACGTCGGTCAGAAGCTGGATGTAGATGCCATGCGCACCCGTCTGGAAGCCAGCGGCTATCGCTATGTCGACACGGTGTATGAGCACGGCGAGTTCACCGTTCGCGGTGCGCTGATCGATCTGTTTCCAATGGGCAGCAAGCTGCCGTTCCGCATCGATCTGTTCGATGATGAAATCGAAACACTGCGCACCTTCGATCCCGACACCCAGCGCTCCATCGACAAGGTCGAATCGGTGCGCCTGTTGCCGGCTCGCGAATTCCCGTTACAGAAAGAAGAAGTCACCCGGTTCAAGGCCCGCTTCCGCGAGCGTTTCGACGTCGATTTCCGGCGCAGCCCGATCTTTCAGGACTTGAGCAGCGGCATCACGCCAGCCGGTATCGAGTACTACATTCCGCTGTTTTTCGAAGAGACCTCGACGCTGTTCGATTACCTGCCGCAGGACACTCAGGTGTTCTCCCTGCCGGGCATCGAACAGGCGGCAGAGAACTTCTGGAACGACGTGCGCAATCGCTATGAGGAACGCCGCGTGGATCCGGCCCGGCCATTGCTGCCCCCGGCCGAGCTGTTTTTGCCGGTGGAAGACTGTTTTGCGCGCCTGAAAAACTGGCCGCGCGTCGTGGCCAGCCAGCAGGACGTCGATGCCGGGGCCGGACGCGAACGCTTTCCGGCGCAGGTTCTGCCAGACCTGTCCATCGAAGCCAAGGCCAGCCAGCCGCTGGCAGCCTTGTCGACGTTTCTCGATGAATTTCCCGGTCGCGTGCTGTTCACCGCTGAGTCTGCCGGGCGCCGCGAAGTATTGCTGGAGCTGCTCGAACGCCTGAAGCTGCGCCCGAAGACGGTGGACAGCTGGCTCGACTTCGTCGACGGCAAAGATCGACTGGCTATCACCATCGCGCCACTGGACGACGGCCTGCTGCTTGAACAACCGGCCCTGGCGCTGATTGCCGAAAGCCCGCTGTTCGGTCAGCGGGTCATGCAACGTCGACGCCGCGAAAAACGCACCGATGGCGGCAACAATGATGCGGTCATCAAGAACCTGACCGAGCTGCGCGAAGGCGCACCGGTGGTGCATATCGACCACGGTGTCGGGCGTTACCTGGGGCTGGCGACGCTGGAAGTCGAAAATCAGGTCGCAGAATTCCTGATGCTGGCCTACGCCGAGGACGCCAAGCTGTACGTTCCGGTCGCCAACCTGCACCTGATCGCCCGCTACACCGGCAGCGACGACGAAATGGCACCGCTGCATCGTCTGGGTTCGGAAACCTGGCAGAAGGCCAAGCGCAAGGCGGCCGAACAGGTCCGCGACGTGGCGGCCGAATTGCTCGACATCTACGCTCGCCGGGCCGCCCGCGAAGGCTACGCGTTCGCTGACCCGAAAGCCGATTACGCGACCTTCAGCGCTGGCTTCCCGTTCGAAGAAACCCCGGATCAGCAGACCACCATCGAAGCCGTGCGCGCCGACATGCTGGCCCCCAAGCCGATGGACCGCCTGGTCTGCGGCGACGTGGGCTTCGGCAAGACCGAAGTGGCCATGCGCGCAGCCTTTATTGCCGTACACGGCGGGCGTCAGGTCGCGATTCTGGTGCCGACCACCTTGCTCGCCCAGCAGCATTACAACAGCTTCCGCGACCGCTTCGCCGATTGGCCGGTGACCGTGGAAGTCATGAGCCGCTTCAAGTCCGCCAAAGAAGTCAGCGCCGCCGTTGCCGACCTGGCCGAGGGCAAGATCGACATCGTCATCGGCACGCACAAGCTGTTGCAAGATGACGTGAAGATCAAAAACCTCGGCCTGGTGATCATCGACGAGGAACACCGTTTCGGCGTACGCCAGAAAGAACAGCTCAAGGCGTTGCGCAGCGAGGTCGACATTCTGACCCTGACTGCCACGCCGATTCCGCGCACCCTGAACATGGCCGTGTCGGGCATGCGCGACCTGTCGATCATCGCCACGCCACCGGCGCGCAGGCTGTCGGTGCGCACCTTCGTCATGGAACAGAACAAGCCGACGATCAAGGAAGCCCTGTTGCGCGAGTTGCTGCGCGGCGGGCAGGTGTATTACCTGCACAACGACGTCAAGACCATCGAGAAATGCGCAGCAGACCTGGCCGAACTGGTGCCGGAAGCGCGTATCGGCATCGGCCACGGCCAGATGCGCGAACGCGATCTCGAACAGGTGATGAGCGACTTCTACCACAAGCGCTTCAACGTGCTGATCGCCTCGACCATCATCGAGACCGGCATCGACGTGCCGAGCGCCAACACCATCATCATCGAGCGTGCCGACAAGTTCGGTCTGGCACAGCTACACCAGTTGCGCGGGCGCGTCGGACGCAGTCATCACCAGGCCTACGCCTACCTGCTGACCCCGCCACGCAAGCAGATCACGCCCGACGCTGAAAAGCGCCTGGAAGCGATTGCCAACACTCAGGACCTGGGCGCGGGCTTCGTGCTCGCCACCAACGACCTGGAAATCCGTGGCGCAGGCGAATTGCTCGGTGACGGCCAGAGCGGCCAGATTCAGGCCGTGGGCTTCACGCTGTACATGGAAATGCTCGAGCGTGCGGTCAAGGCGATCCGCAAGGGTGAGCAGCCCAACCTCGATCAGCCACTGGGCGGCGGACCGGAAATCAACCTGCGTGTGCCGGCCCTGATTCCGGAAGCTTATCTGCCGGACGTGCATACCCGCCTGATTCTTTATAAGCGCATTGCCAACGCGGCGGATGAAGACGCCCTGAAAGACCTGCAAGTCGAAATGATCGACCGCTTCGGTCTGCTGCCGGAGCCGACCAAGCATCTGGTGCGCATCACGTTGCTGAAGCTGCAGGCCGAACAGTTGGGCATCAAGAAAGTCGATGCCGGGCCGCAGGGTGGACGTATCGAGTTCGCGGCCGATACCCCGGTCGATCCGCTGACGCTGATCAAACTGATCCAGAGCCAGCCCAACCGTTACAAATTCGAAGGCGCTACCCTGTTCAAATTCATGGTGCCTATGGAGCGTCCGGAAGAGCGCTTCAACACGATCGAAGCGCTGTTTGAGCGCCTGACCCCGAAAACTGCTTGAAGGATTCACGCATGCGTTTGTTTCGTTCATTGATCCTGCTGCTGACGCTGGTCGCTCCGACCGCGTTCGCAGACGGCCTGTATCAGGTCGAGATCCTGCTGTTTCGCCAGAACGGCGAGCCCGCGTCGACCCGCCAGCTTGTGCCTGAAAACTGGGACAACGGCGCCAGCAAGATCGACTCGAGCAATGAACGAAGCCCCGCGTTGATGGACCTGGCGAGTAAACTGCAAGACAGCGGCAGCTATCAGGTGCTGATGCAGCGCGCCTGGCAGCAGACCGTGGGTGCCGAACCCGGCAAAATGGCAGTGACCCACGGCGAGGAAAAGCTCGGGCATTTCCCCATCGAGGGCACCGTGAGCCTCGCCATGGGACGCTTCACCGATATTGATGCGCAATTCTGGGTCAACCAGCTGGACCCGCACGGCGTGGTCATCAGCAGTGAGCGACTGAAGCAGACCGCCAGGGTGAAAAATGGCGAACTGACTTATCTGGATAATGGCAACCTCGCGTTGCTGATCAAAGTTTCTCCCCTTTGATCTTTACGTACGCAAGGGACGCTGCGGCGCTCCCTTTCTTTTGAGCATCGCTGCGGCGTAGGGCCTTTTAAAACTTGTCGTCCATTCTCGAAAAAGTCCTGGCCTCGGCCTGGACAGACTTATTCCATGATCGAACGCTTGAGCGCGGGCGCGACTACGCCCGGCAAAAACGCATCGTGCTCGAAGACTCCAGCCCGCAGATCATCCGCACCGCGTGCCGAGGCTCAGGTCTGGAAATCTACACACAGACCCTGCTGTTCAAGGACCCGGATCGCTACAAGAACTACCTGACCTGCAAATGCACGTGCCCGGTCCGCAACGACTGCAAGCATTGCGTGGCCGCGCTGCTGTTTCTCCAGGACCCGGAAAACCGGCCACTGCTGCAAGCTGCGCTGAGTTCGCACCAGCGGGAAATAGAGCACCAGGTCGAGCAGCAGACCGAGCAAAAGCTCCGGCTGCCGGAGCGTTTGATCGATGACCTGCAGCCTCGCCCCAGGCTGATATTGGCCAGTATCGAGTTCAGCGCCTACGAGCCGCGCAACGGCCGCATGCAACGGCATATCCAGCACCGCGCCGCACTGGCATTTGCCTACGGCAAGCATTACGCGGTCGGCACGACCAACGTCAGCATTCTGGTCAGTTCGCTGGGCAGTGACCTGGTGAACCAGAAAAGCGACATCATCGAGCACACCGAAACCGAAACCCTGCGCATCCGCCGTCAGGGCGAACGGGAGCGGCAACTGCGTCAGGAACTGGCCGATCTGGGCTTCAAGGTCGCCACCCGGCAGAGCAAGGCGTTGCCTGACAGCGCCGGCGACATGTACGAGCTGCCCAACGACAAGGCCTGGTTGCATTTTGTGCTCGATGACCTGCCTCGGTTGCGCGAACAAGGTTGGGAAATCGAGATTCAGGAAGAATTCGGCTTCGACGTCACGCCGGTAGACGACTGGTATGCGGTCATCGACGAAGAGACCGAGCGCGACTGGTTCGATCTGGAACTGGGCATCATCGTCAATGGCGAACGCCTGAGCCTGCTGCCGATTCTGATCAACCTGATCCGCAGCCATCCCGAACTGATGAGCCCCACCGCCGTGGCCAAGCGCGGCGATGAAGAACAATTGCTGGTGCAGCTCAACCACTTCACCCAGAGCGGCGGCAGCCCGGTGCAGATCGCCCTGCCCTACGGGCGGCTCAAGCCGGTGCTGGCGACGCTGGGTGATTTCTACTGGCGCCAGGACGGCAACAACGCGCTGCGCATGAGCAAGGCCGATGCAGCACGCCTGACCCAGCTCGAAGACCTGCCGCTGACCTGGCAGGGCGGCGACCGTCTGCGCCACTTCGCCGAGCGCCTGATCAACATCAAGGACGCGCCGGTCAGCCTGCCCGACGGCCTGAACGCGACGCTGCGCCCGTATCAGCTGGAAGGCCTGAGCTGGATGCAGTCACTGCGCGAGCTGGAAGTCGGCGGCGTGCTGGCCGATGACATGGGCCTGGGCAAGACCCTGCAAACCCTGGCTCACCTGCTGATGGAAAAACAGGCCGGACGCCTCGACCGCCCCGCGCTGGCGGTCATGCCGACCAGCCTGATTCCCAACTGGCTGGACGAAGCCGAGCACTTTACCCCGGACCTGAAAGTGCTTGCGCTGTATGGCGCCAACCGTCACCAGGACGCAGGCAATCTTCAGGACTACGACCTGATTCTGACCACCTATGCGCTGCTGCCCCGGGACATGGACATGCTCGAAAAGCAGCCGCTGCATGTGTTGATTCTCGATGAAGCGCAATACATCAAGAACCCCAACAGCAAAGCCGCTCAGGCTGCACGCAACCTCAACGCCCGTCAGCGCCTGTGCCTGAGCGGCACGCCGCTGGAAAACCACTTGGGTGAACTGTGGTCGCTGTTCCACTTTCTGATGCCTGGCTGGCTGGGCAACAGCAAGGAATTCAACAGCAACTACCGCACAGCCATCGAAAAGCACGGTAATCAGGACCGCCTGCATCACCTGAATGCGCGTATCAAGCCGTTCCTGCTGCGCCGCACCAAAGAACAGGTCGCGACCGAACTGCCACCGAAGACCGAGATCATTCACTGGGTCGACCTCAACGACGCACAGCGCGATGTTTACGAAACCGTGCGCCTGGCGATGGACAAGAAGGTCAGGGACGAAATCACCCGCAAGGGCGTGGCGCGCAGCCAGATCATCATTCTGGAGGCGCTGCTCAAGCTGCGTCAGGTGTGCTGCGACCTGCGGCTGGTCAATCACGACATGCCGGTCAACAGCAAACAAGGTACGTCAGGCAAGCTCAACAGCCTGATGGAGATGTTCGAAGAACTGCTGGCTGAAGGTCGCAAGATTCTGCTGTTTTCGCAATTCACCTCGATGCTCAGCCTGATCGAAGAAGAACTGAAACAGCGCGGCATTGCCTACGCCCTGCTGACCGGCTCGACCCGAGATCGCCGCACGCCGATTCATGACTTCCAGAGCGGCAAGCTGCCGATCTTCCTGATCAGCCTGAAAGCCGGCGGCACCGGCCTCAACCTGACCGCTGCCGACACTGTGATTCACTACGACCCGTGGTGGAACCCTGCCGCGGAGAATCAGGCAACCGACCGCGCTTATCGCATCGGCCAGGACAAACCGGTGTTCGTCTACAAGATGATCGCGCGCGGCACGGTGGAAGAGAAGATCCAGCGCCTGCAACGTGAAAAGTCGGCGCTGGCCGCCGGTGTACTGGACGGGCGCACCACCGGCGACTGGAAGCTGCGTGACGAAGACCTGCAGGCACTCTTTGCGCCGCTGCCTGCCGCGCCGAAAAAGACCCGTAAGTGACCTGACCCCAGGCGCTTATTCGACAGTGGCGCGCTGGAGAATCTGCGCCGTGGACAGGACCGTGGCGTATTCGCCATGCAGGTTGGCCAGCGACATCGCATGCACCTCTTCGGCGCTGCGCGGCGTGCCGAAGAAATCCTGCTGATCAAACGTGAAGCAGGCGTCATGCGCCACCATGACATCGAACCCCAGGTTGCCGCCGCTGCGCGCGGTGGACTCGACCGAATTATTGGTAATCACCCCGGCAATCACCACCTGGCTGATCCCGTCGGCACGCAACCACATCTCCAGAAACGATCCGCAAAACGCGTCAGGGACCTGCTTGCTCATCTCCCGCTCATCGGCGTGCGGCACGAACGCCGGCTGGTACTCGACGCCCGACTGATCGGGCCAGAACACCGATTCAGGCGAGGTCGAAAAATGCCGCACGTGTACCACCGGACGCCCCGACTGCCGCCAGGCGTCGAGTAACGCGCCGAGATTCGTCTCGGCTTGCGGGTTGTTGCGTCGTCCGAGCCTGGGGTGATTGATGCCCTGTTGCAGGTCGATCAGGATCAACGCGCTGTTGCCTTGAATATTCATAACCACTCAATCTGAACGTTTGGTTCAGCAAGGGTATCGCAATCAGGGTCTATTCTGGACGCAATCGTCGACGGGCTCTGGCCTGTCCGAGACCTGCCCAAAAGGAGAACATCATGATCGAACACCCTAAACTCGCTGGCAAAGTGGCGTTGGTGCAAGGCGGCTCACGCGGCATTGGTGCAGCCATCGTCAACCGTCTGGCCAAGGAAGGCGCGGCAGTGGCGTTCACCTACGTCAGCTCTGAAGTCAACGCCCTCGAGATCCAGGATAGCATCGTCGCCAATGGCGGACGGGCGCTGGCCATTCGTGCAGACAGCGCCGACGAGAAAGCCATCCGCCAGGCCGTACAGACCACCGCAGAAACCCTTGGACGGCTGGATATCCTGATCAATAACGCTGGCGTACTGGCCATCGCACCGCTCGATCAGTTCAGCATGCAGGACTTCGACAGAACCCTGGCCATCAACGTGCGCAGCGTGTTCATCGCCAGCCAGGAAGCCGCCCGGCATATGGAAGAAGGCGGTCGCATCATCAACATCGGCAGCACCAACGCTGACCGCATGCCCTTTGCAGGCGGCGCGACCTACGCCATGAGCAAATCGGCCCTGATCGGCCTCACCAAAGGCATGGCCCGCGACCTCGGCCCGCAAGGCATCACCGTCAACAACGTACAGCCCGGCCCGGTCGACACTGACATGAACCCGGCACACGGCGAATTCGCTGACAGCCTGAAGGCACTCATGGCCCTTCCCCGGTATGGTACAAGCGAAGAAATTGCCAGCTTCGTCGCCTACCTTGCCGGTCCTGAAGCAGGCTTCATCACCGGCGCCAGCCTGACCATCGACGGCGGCTTCAGCGCCTGATCCACACGCGGCAGGCGGCCCGCTGAATCGGGGCCGCATCGCCCGCCCGGGCCTTTTGGTGGCCGATAAGCGTTTATTTGCTTAACCACATGAAAAATCTGAAAAAAAGTTTTGCGTTAGGAAAAGCTTTCGACTACATTAGCGCGCCTCGGCAGACACAACGTTGTCGTCGAGATACGGTGAGGTGTCCGAGTGGCTTAAGGAGCACGCCTGGAAAGTGTGTATACAAGAAATTGTATCGAGGGTTCGAATCCCTCCTTCACCGCCATATTAAGAAAACCCTGTGGACTCTGTTACTTAGAGTTCACGGGGTTTTTTGTTTGTACTACTCACAGTGCTGCAAATTCTCGCCGGTCAGCGCTTCCCCTCCTCCGATGGCTGGGATGTGCATACATTCTCGACGCCCGCACACCCTTCTCCAACCCCACCAGTTTCTCAGTCTGACCACTTCGTCAGCCCGTTGCCCTTTCTGCACAGGACAAACTTCTGTGGATGTTCACTAAGGATCGACACGACTACTTCACCGGCGAAGGCAAGCTGTGGTTCGACAATCAGACCGTCATCGCCAGCGCGTGTGGCTGTAGCCTCACAGCGGCGAAAACCTTCATTCCGAAGCTTCGTCAGCATGGTTACTGACCGTCGAATACTCACAGTACCGACTCTACCAGTCGACGCAGGTTCGCCCGCTCCGGATTCAGTGAAAGCCGCCCGGATCCGATGCGTGCGATATCGAGAATTTCGCCAATCAGGTCCCGCAGGCCGTTGGCCGTAGGCGACTTCGATGACTGAACGCCATGATCGGCACGTTTGAGCGCCAGTTCCAGCACTCCGATCACTCCGCAAATGGTTGCGTTGCGTTTATCTGGAATAAGATCGTGCTTGATTGGCTGATTTCCATCAGGTCATCCGCCCTAGCATTTTCTGATATTCGACCTCAAATTACCCTCTTCACTATTGCCATGCATTGACCTAATATGCTTTTCTCGCATGTCACATAAAATGCAAACCTAACGGAATAGAAAAATGTCAGCGACCGGTGCTAGGCAGATTGTTTTAACTTTTGACGGAACACTTGCACCACGTCATAGTGTTTCTCTACGAACGCTGTCGTATACGATCCCACACTTTCAGCGGGCAATCGATAAAACTGTCTACTTTAAACACATCGGTGAGATTCGAAAATTCTCATCACTTCCGGTTGAGCTACACGGGTACGCAGATCTTTATATAGATCAGCTTGAAGCTGGATCACTAAAGATCCCTTTCATCAGCGATCTTTTGCAGGGAGTGCCGCAGCTATACTCGGATTTTATGTCAAGGCCTTTTCGGGAATCCGCTTCGCAGGTAGTAGTGCAAAGTAATCTTCTCGCGGCGGACCTAGAAAGCAATAAGATTGGTGCAGAACTAGACAATCTTGATCATGTCACACAAGAGCAGCTGATTGCAACGGAGGGCGACAGGAAGCTTGCCTATGCTCAAGCAGCTGTATTGAAAGATATGAGTCAAGCGCTCTCTGTGGTGCGCTCAACACCAGGAGCAATACTTAATGTCGGTGTCAGTGCGGAGAAAGGCCACAACGATTTTATGTTTGATCAGAGCAGGGCTGTTAGGTTTGCTCAAATAGCTACTACTCGCAGGCTTGCTAACCCGGCAATATATGTTGGCCGCATTACGGGGTTAGAGCGACTTCGTAAGACAGGGCAATTCCAATACTCCGCTAAATTTTTAAGTCGAGTGACGGGCCAAGAGAGCAAACTATTAGTAGACGGCTACGATGACGCATTAAAACTTCACCCGTACAATTTACTTAGCCAAGACATTGCAATATGGGCTGCTCCCATCTCGATCCATGATTCGTTTGACCCTGTACGAGGGGATATTGTATTTGTTGACTTTGCATCACCGCTATGATTATTGAGAAAGTATTTGACGCCTTTTACGAAGAAGCATCTCGCTTTATCACTAAGTGGCGCATTTCAGTTTTCTTTGCTTCTTGGGCTTTTGTTTCAAAGACGATTGAAGTTATATTAAAATTTGATTTTTGGACAGGAAGTTTAGCTGATGGAGGAGCCGCACTTTTAAGCTCGCTCACAAGCATAGCTTTTTATAAGCTAGTATTACTAGCTATCACTGCATTCTATATTGGGCCATTACTAGCTAACAAAGCAGCTTATCTGTTGCTTAAGTGGCGAATGCGTCATGCAGATAAGCTTTTTGAGGCGGTAGATAGCGCCATAGCTAGCATTCGCATAGAAATTCTTGCTACGCAATTGGCCAAAGCCCGAGATGAGGCAGTGCTAGCGGAAAAGCAGATAGAGCGTCGAAAGGCAATTAACGAGTTTTATATTACGTTGATTTTAATCTATGGTTCCATATTTTTTAGCGCCATGTACAGCGTTGAAATAATAGGCATCAGCTTAGTTGCATGGATAGTACTTGTGTATATTTTGGTTCAGAAGATGCTTATTATTTATGTCTCTAAAATCCATTACTTTAAGCTCTTGGCAGCCAAAGCCAGCTCTGAGATGATTTCTTCTCCAGGTAAAAATCCGAATTGATTGGTCTAAAGTTATAGATTCGCCATCGACAAGAACAGATTCAGGGGGCCAACAAAAGTGAGTTGCGATCAAAGCTTTATATTGATATAAGGTTTTCCCTGAAATACCCCCTTCCCAAAACCAGAACCTTAAAACATAATACATGTATAACTTATGAAAGCTGAAAAATAATATAAATTTGACTCAGTAATTTTATGCTAGAGCCATTAAGCGAAACGCACGCAGACCTATTGCAAGCTGGATATTTTACAAAATAAGTCAACTATTTTTTGAGATAAAGTTGGACATAGACTCATGCTATTAACATGAGGCCGGATCACATGCATATCGTGATATGAAAGATGTTGGGCATAGAAGCTGTGGATATCGTGGCGAGGCCCAATACGCACAACAGTGATAAATTACGTATCAGCAAAATGCGAGTTCGAGAGTCTTCATCACACGACTGACCTGCATTGCAGACCATACACCGCCACGGGCCGTTGAGATATTCTTGTTATTCAAGCAATCAGCAACCTGTTGCAGGGATGTAGCGCCCTTATGAATACACAAGTCTATAGGGTCACGCACTTTCTCAGACCATGACGCTACACGCTCTTGGATGGCGACTGTAGCCTTCGCCCGGTTTACCTCTGTACGACCTCTTGCAAGGGCTTCAATCCTGTTGTGGTCTAGAGAAATAGAAAAATACGAATGCATATAGGGAAATAGTGTCGTGGGCAAGTATTAGTGGGTATGAACGTTATCTACTGGGATTGCATCGTGCCACAGTCACCTACCCGATTAGAAAAGCCTTATGCACCCTGCGGTCCAAAAGGATGCAGATTGTGGCGGTGAACTCCTTCAGGATTACCTCGCCTAGCATTCTGGGTCTTGAGCGTAGGGGATGCATAAAAACCTATCCACACGGCGCACCGTTTAGTAGGATTAAAAAAAATTTACCTCCGGAGTCATGATGAGCTTTTCGCAGAGAGCAGGGATCACACCGAGCGTCAAGGCAATTCAGCTGGAGGCCATCGACATCGAACTCAGAAATTCGATCTGGAATATCCTTCTGATCTTCTATTGGAATACGTATAGATCGGCAGAGCACGAAAGGCATAGCAGCTTTAAACATGTTGAGGGCTCCAATCTTGATAGCCTTGCAATGCGTATATGGTCAAGCTTTTTCAAAGCGCCTCTAGATGATATGCAACCGCAATGGCTTAGCTATCTTGAGACGGTTCGTAAAATTTATTTCAGTTTTGAATGGTACAAAGTATATGATTTTATAGAGTTTGTGGCTCACAACGGCCCTCAAGATCGAGCTGAGGGATTTATGAAGGCATGCAACAAAATTCTTTGTGACGAAAATGCGGGCTATAGGTTTATTAATGGGTTAATAGCACCGATTACATCTCCCGCAGAAATAGACGAATTGGAGACTGCACTTTCAAAAGGTGCTGGGTATCACGGCGTTAAATTGCATTTGGAGACAGCACTTCAGTTGCTGACTGATAAGAAAAATCCTGACCCTAGAAACTCTATGAAGGAAAGTATTAGCGCTATAGAATCTCTTGCTAAACACCTTACAGGATTACCTAAGGCGACTCTAGGCGATGCCCTTACGGAACTGGAGAAAAAGCGCAGCCTAGATCCTGTGCTAAAGAAATCACTTTCAGCACTTTATGGCTATACAAATAACTCAGATGGCATCCGTCATGCAGTGATGAATAATACTGAAAAGCTCACTAAAACGGACGCTCGGTTTATGCTGATCGTTTGTTCGGCCTTTGTAAATTTTGCAATTGATAAATATGCGGACTGAACAATTTATCAGTTAAATGGCTGCCTATGGCTGTTACTTTCGCCGTGAGCAAAGCACACTGTAATCGAACTTACTGCACTACGCTCATAATGGCTCAATAGCATGGGCTGTGGAGCTCCTCACCTCTAGAGCTATCCCACCTCACGGTGGACGAATCGACACATGCCCCCCGGTCGAACACTCATAAATAAAAAGGATCAAAGGGCTGTAGGGTCATAAAGTTCGAATCCCTCCTTCACCGCCATATTGAGATAACGCAAAGCCCCTGAATTCTGAAAAGAATTCAGGGGCTTTGTGGTTTCTGGCGTTTGAAAAGCGGCATCGGCACTGTTGCTATTCCCCAGCGGCCCTGGGTGCGCAGGACCGGACTGCCCGCCCTGCCCTATGCCAGTCGCCGCATGGACAAATCCATCTGCCCCATCAGGTCTCGCTGCTCTCTCAAGG
Organism: Pseudomonas graminis; assembly: GCF_002093745.1. Lineage (GTDB taxonomy): Bacteria > Pseudomonadota > Gammaproteobacteria > Pseudomonadales > Pseudomonadaceae > Aquipseudomonas. The sequence goes on along the minus strand of NZ_MTSB01000011.1, from coordinate 162,063 downwards.
AAAGCACCAGCCGCGCGATGGATCTGCTGCTCTCTACCTCGGACAAGGACAACCCTGTTACATACAGCTGGATATCACCTGACTCGGGGTGGAGAAGCTTTACTGAAAAGGTTTCATTCGGCGCCACGACGCACTCGCATCTGGAGGGCAGAAAAGCGGTTTCAAGCACTCGCTGAATATCGGGCTTTGAATACATCATGCATCCCCTGCAATCCAAGTTATGTGGTCAAGTGTAGACAGGTTCCACACGAATTTGTTGCTGATCTGTTCAAGATACACGGCACTCACGGTCAAGATCACGCACGAACGGGCGCACAGCAAGCGTCGCTGCCTTCGCTGGTCTACAGTACCGTCTCCTGAACTCCCTCGAGCCCTGACCGACATGAATGAACGCGCACGTGAACTGGCGTCTCGTCTGATCCGCAACTTCAATGAGGCCCCCCTCGCACAGGAAACTCGCGAGCCGCTGTATGAAAGCGCAGCGGCGCGCCTCGGCACGGGGACGGTGGCGCACAAGCTTGGTGCCTCTATTGATGTCGTCGCGCCCGGCAAACGTTCGTGCCCTTATCATTTTCATCATGCGCAGGAAGAGATGTTCGTGATCATTGAGGGCGAAGGCAGTTTGCGTGTCGCTGGCGAGATGTTGCCGATCAGGACGGGCGATGTCTTGTTCATCCCGGCCGGGCCTGAATACCCTCATCAGATCATCAACACGTCACAGGAGCCGCTGAAGTACCTGTCGATCAGCACGCGGGAGACGCCCGAGGTGTGCGAATACCCGGACTCGGGCAAGTATCAGGCGATGGTTTCGGCTAACGGAACCCGGGTGTTCACGGCCAACCAACGGACCTCTGAAAACGTTGATTACTGGGACGGCGAGCCCTGATTGCAAATGTTTGAAAATTGTATCCAGCCGTTCACGCTTTTTTCACGTTCACGGGTTTATTGTTAACTCAATTCCCAGCAAGACCTTAAGCCCGCTACCCCCCATCGCGGGCTTTTCTTTGTCTGCGATTTGAGTACGCGCGCTTTGGCAGATGTCCAGGCATGCTTCGATACACCGCAGACGACGGCTTTCGCAGGCGTCGGGCAGATAGGGAACATCCTGCAGAAAACGGTTTCCAAGCCCTGTCCATCCAGATGAAACCCTTCCGAACATGAAAAACACCCTGAAAATGCTGGTCCTCACTGTTGCATGCATGGCGGGGGCTTCGGCCTACGCGTCATGCCAGATGGAGCCGATTGCTTACGACATGCCCGCGCAACGCCTGGATGAGGCGCTGCAACAACTGGCCCACCGCTCCGGGTGTCCGGTCAACGTCAATCTCGGCGCTGACAGCAGCAAGAAAGTGAAAAAATTCAAAGGCACGTTTACGCCTGATCAGGCGCTCTGGCAGGTGCTGAAGAAAACCGGCCTGGAAGGCTACCTCGAAAATGACGGATTGACGGTTGATCGTCGCGGACAGGATTTTGTCCACACGCGAGCAACGGAGATTCGCAACGCCATTGAAGCGGCCGGGACAAGAGTCGAAGCCAGAAAGAAGAAACGCTTTCTCCATCAACTGGACAGCATCGACGCCGGCTCGAAAAAACTGGTGCTTGAACAGAGCTTCATCAGCGCCGCCGAGATGGCGAGCTACAAGCGTGACTTCGATGAACTGGCCAGTCAGGTACCCGTCAGCAAGTGAACACCTGGAATGTGCGCTAACATTTGCCGCTTTGACCAGACGACCGAACGCGCAACGGGATATCGATGAGAAAAACTGCGTTATTCGTCATGGCAATGGCGCTGCATGCCACCGCTCAGGGTGCGGGTGATGCTGAAGCCGGCAAAGCGGTCTTCACACGCCTGTGTTCCGGCTGCCACAAGATCGGCCCGTCAGCACGCAGCGCATTTGGTCCGCCACTGAACGGCATCATTGGCCGGCAGGCAGGGCAACAGGAAGGCTACGTGTATACCGACGCAATGAAAAACTCGGGGCTGATCTGGACCCGCGAAGTATTGCGTACCTACATCAAGGACCCAAGCGACGTTGTGCCCGGCACCCGAATGAAACTGTGGTGGATGGGCAGCGATGATCGAATGGAAGATTTGCTGGAGTATCTGGATGCGAACAAATAGCGCGGGGATGTAGCAAACGGTGTTAATTGCCCCTGACCATTAGCCAAAGGCAATTTGTCAGCTACTTCTTATCTTCTTTATAAGGCGGGTAATCGCTTTCCGAATCTTTTCCCGCCGGGGTCTTCGCAGGCTTGGTCGGGTCGACTTGCGGATCTTCGAGGTCCGGCGACTCGGGGTCGAAACCCGGATTATCTTTGCGATTGCTGCTCGGCTTGGTGCCAGTCATATGCGCCTCCACTGTTAAATTCAGAACCTGATATTCAGAGAACGAATCGGCAACGCCGTGCGATGCGACTGACGAACGGCGCTCAGTGGCGTTGTGCGCTGATATGGCGGCGCTCAACGCCAAATGGTAGCCTTGCGCCATTCACGGAGAGACTCATGAAAAGGCTTTCAACCCTGATAATGGCGCTGGCCACCCTGTTCGGTGCCAGCGCCGCGCACAGTGAAATATTCAAATGCACATCGCCCGACGGGAAAGTGAGCTTTGCCTCGCTCCCCTGTGAAAGCAATGCCCAAAGCGACCCGCAACGGGGTGGCCCGCCGCCGATTCTGCGTGAGGGAGAGCCTCTGGACTATGTTCACAAGACCAACCTCAAAGCCACCGAATATCTGAGAGTCAGCAGCCGTGCCCATGTGACGGTGATCGAGACGGAACGCTACAAGGCGTATCAGCGAAACCGTCCACCGCCGCCCAGCGTCCCGTCGCAATGCCGCAGCCCCCTCTTCAACAGCCAGTGCTTTGACCCATCGGGCGGCACGTCGTCGAAGAAAGATGCGGCTCGTCAGGCAGCCGCTCGATAAGATCCGGCGAGAAGTGCCGCCACCTACCCCGCGGTTTTGACATCGGCGCGCACTTCACTGATCAGCATCTCGGGAATCAGATCGGTGTAGTTAATGATGTCGCCATTGATCTGCTTAGAGTGTGGCCCCATCCCGGCTTCGAAGTCCTCGATGGAGTCGCTGTAGATGTGGCACATGGCGATGTACCGCGGATCCGAACCGGGTGTCGCACCGCCTATGCCTCTGTCGACGCTGTAGCCCTTGCAATAGCTGCCCATCAGCTTCTGCACCAGCGGCAAGTGCTTGTCGCGGTAGTAGTCGTGATCAAAACGGGCACCCTCTTCGTACGCATACAGCACGCTGACTTTGATCATGTCGATGTCCTCTTGACTGGATAGTGATAAATGCTCGGACACTCTAGCGATTATCGTGTTCAGGTGCTGACATCAATGAACGCCTCCCGCACAATCACGCCGTCTTGCCAGGCGGCCCAAGGAGGCGGCCCGGCCATCAATCAGTGCGAGGAACGGGTATGAACACACTTGAGTGGAACGAGGCTGCGCTGGCGAAATACCTCGCGACCCATCCGACCCTGAAGGATGAAATCAGCGTGTTGAGCGCTAAGGAACAAAAACAGCAGGTGCAATGGGCGTTTGAGGACGAAGCCGAGAGTCAGGGCATCGAGCCTTGGGAGCTGGCGCTGGAATTGATTGCCGAATCGCCAGAGCAATTGAAAAGCATGCGCCTGGAGGCTCACACTCAGGTCGCAGAAGCGCTGGGCATGGAGTGGGAAGAGTATTGCGGGCTGAATGATATCCAGCCGTGAGCCCTAGGCTCTGTACGTAAAGTGGCTGCGCTCGGTGATGCTGCGTTAAAAACAGGCTCGGATGCGAGTCCAATCGGAATGCTCATTTACAAACAGTAGAGTCGGGCGCGACCCCGGCCGTTCCTCGCCTGTTTTTGCCTTGCCTGACCTTCGCTCGCCGACTTTTCGTACAGAACCTGGGGTGTTTGCGCCAGAACAGCTCATTTCTGGAAAAGCTGTGTCGTGACCCGGCAGTCAGCGCTTTACCTCTTGTTTAGGGGTGAGTAACGTCTGCTCACTTCAATAAAGGAATCACGCCATGAGTGATCTGGTCTCGTACCATCTGGACGACGGTGTCGCCACGCTGACCCTGAACAACGGCAAGGTCAATGCCATTTCCCCGGACGTGATCGTTGCGTTCAATGCCGCACTGGATCAGGCGGAAAAGGACCGGGCAATCGTCATCCTGACCGGCCAGCCCGGTATTCTCTCGGGTGGCTATGACCTTAAGGTCATGACGTCGAGCGCCGAAGCCGCTATCAACCTGGTTGCCCAAGGCTCGACGCTGGCACGGCGAATGCTGTCACACCCCTTCCCGATCATCGTCGCCTGCCCCGGCCATGCCGTTGCCAAAGGCGCTTTTTTGCTGCTGTCCGCCGATTACCGAATCGGGGTCGCGGGGCCGTTCAGCATCGGGCTTAACGAAGTACAGATCGGCATGACCATGCACCACGCCGGTATCGAACTGGCGCGTGACCGCCTGCGCAAGTCCGCCTTCAATCGCTCGGTGATCAACGCCGAGATGTTTGATCCCGAGGGTGCGATGGCTGCAGGCTTTCTGGACAAGGTGGTCAGCGTCGAAGAGCTGAAAGGCGCCGCGCTGGCGGTCGCAGCCCAGTTCAAGAAGATCAACATGAACGCCCACAAGAAGACCAAGCTCAAGGTCAGAAAAGCCCTGCTCGACACGCTTGAAGCCGCCATTGAACAGGACCGCCAGCACATGCTTTGATACGCAACTCCGGCCCGCATACGCGGGCTTTTCTTTACCGGCGAACTCATCCGCATTTGATCAATCTGATCAGCAACCGCGCATGAACCTTTGCGCCACTGACATATTGAAGAAGTGATAGCACCATGGGTCGAGTTGTTGCAGCAGCTGTGTACAGCAAAGGCAAGAAAGTACGCGACATTACCCTCGAAGAAGGCGCCGCCTGGGCCGCCAAACCCGAACACTTCGTCTGGATCGGGCTGGAACAACCCAGCGCTGATGAGCTGACCAGTCTCAAGGCGCAGTTCAATCTCCATGAACTGGCCCTGGAAGATGCCATGGAGGTTCATAGCCGTCCGAAGCTCGAAACCTTCGGCGACGCACTGTTCATCGTGACCTACGCCCCCGTGCGCGACAACGGCAAGCTACTGTTCATCGAAACCCATATCTTTGCCGGCAAGGGCTACATCATCACGTCGCGCAATGGCCACTCCAAGTCTTACGGGCTGGTGCGTCAGCGTTGCGAAGCGCGGCCGCTGTTGCTGGAGCACGGCGAAGACTTCGTGCTGTACGCCCTGCTGGATTTCGTGACCGAGAACTACCAGCCGGTCACCGAGGCCATCCACACCGAACTCGAACTGCTGGAACAGAGCGTGATCGGCGGTTCATTGCGCGAATCCGACATCCAGCACATTCACGCCCTGCGCCGCGACCTGCTGCGAATGCGTCGCTACGTGGCTCCGATGGTGGAAGTGGGCGAGGAATTGCAGCGTCTCAGCTTCCCGTTCATCGACAAAAACATGCGGCCCTACTTCCGCGATGTCGAAATTCACGTCAAACGGCAGATGGAAGACCTGGGCAATCTGTGCGATATCGCCAGCCAGACCATTGAAATCGGCCTGCTGCTGGAGTCGTCGCGACAGAGCATCGTGCAGCGTAAATTTGCCGGCTGGGCTGCGATCCTGGCCTTCCCGACGGCGATTGCCGGCATCTACGGCATGAACTTCGAGAACATGCCGGAACTCACCTGGCACTACGGTTACTTCATTGTGCTGGGCGTGATCTTTGGTGGCTGTGCAGCGCTGTTCGCCAGCTTCAAAAGGTCGGGATGGCTGTAGCGCCAGTGCCGGTCGCCCGGAAATGGCGCTCGGATCAGGCCCGGCCTTCCGGTTTGTGCGCCACGAAACGCATCATCCACTCCGCAACGGTAGCGCCGTGGTGATCATGGTCCAGGCTGGCGACACCCTGCTGATAAACCTGCTCGCCCAGCGCCTCCTGACGAAGGTCCAGCAAGCTGCGTGAGAATTCGTGAATGAACTCCGGGTGCCCCTGGAAACACAGCACCTGATCATTGATGTGATAGGCCGCAAAAGGACAGAACTCGCTGGAGGCAATGACCGTCGCTTGCTCGGGCAGCGCGGTGACCTGATCCTGATGACTGATCAGCAGCGTGAGCGTGTCCATGACCGGTGTCATCCACGGTCTGGCGGTTCCCAACTGGTAGTGATGGATACCGACGCCCCAGCCTTGTGCGGCACGCTCGGTCTTGCCGCCCAGCAGCAAGGCCAGCAACTGGTGGCCGAAACAAATCCCCAGCAGCTTTTCGCCACGCTGATAAAGCGCCAGTAAATACGCCTTCAAGACTTGAATCCACGGATCGGTGCCAAACGAATCGGCTTTGCTGCCGGTCACCAGGTAGGCATCGAATCGTTCGTTCTCGGGTGGATAGATTCCCTGTACCACGTTGTATACCGATAACTCGGCAGCAATCGGTTGGCGGGCAAACAGCCGTTCGAACATCCGTCCGTACCCGTGATACTGCTCGACCAGTTCAGGACGAAGGTTATCGGTTTCAAGAATACAGATGCGTAACGACATAAATGAGACCCTGAAACAGTGATGAGGCAAGAGCGCACGGCAGAGCCTGCCTTGAAGGCTTGATCAAATCAAGCAGTGAGCGCGCCTGTACCGGGCGTTTGGCCGCTGTACGAAATGTCTGACTCAGACGAACGGTAGAGGTCTTACGGTTCTGCTTGAAGTGTCTAGCAAGGGCCTGAGCGTGCCGAACCCGATTAGTTAATAACACTAAGATCAAATTTTTTGCGCGCACATGCCTAACAGATCTAAACCAGCCGATGTCTGAGCTCTATGGTTAGTGTTGTAACAGGACCGGCGCAGAATCCATTCAGCGCCAGGGTCAGCGGTCATTTGACCGGGCCTGCCTGTTCAACGTACACCTTGCCAGCCGACGAATACCCGCTGTGGAATTCGACGTGCTTCTGTCGCTCAGGAATAACAACAAAAGGCGGTCAGCCATGTTCAAGTTCAAACACTCCAAAGTACGTCAGGCAGGGCTCATACTTTTCACCACCGCCCTGCTGTTGATCGTGCCCAATCTGAATAGGCTGTTCGGCTGAGTCGGCACGCTTTCGGACCACAGGCAACTGTGCCACTATTTCCACTCGTATCGAGGGAGGTAGGTGTATGCGCCAATGGATTGCGGTTTTTGCGCTTGTCGGCAGTGTGGCCGCTCAGGCGGGAGTCGTGGATCAGGCTGCGGCCGTAACGGCATTGAAGGAAGGCAAACTGGCGATGGATGTTCGCAGTCAGACCGACTACGAGGCAGGCACGGTCCTGAACGCCGTACGGGTTGACGAGAGACGGCTGGTCAATCAGATGAAGCAGGTGCTGAATGACCGCAATGCGGTGTTCGTCATCTTCAGCAGTACGGACAGTAAAGCCGACAAGGCTCAGGAAAAGCTCAGGGCCGCAGGCTACTTCAGCGTCATCAATGGCGGCAATTACGAAGAACTGCACAATGCGCTTTATGACATCACTGATGACCCCGCGGAATAACGGGCGGCCGGGTTATCACGCCCCGGCCACCTGCCCGGTCAACTCGTAGTCACGGCTTGAACATTATTGATGCTGCGCCTGAACCTGCACTCGGGTTTTCACCTTTGGCGTGCCGGTCATGGGCGAAACCACCACCTTGGCATGCATCTGCTCAGACCCTCCGCCACGGCGCATTCCGCGTACCGGGCAGGCATCCAGATAATCCAGCCCGACCGCCAGCTTTAGATGACGCTCGGGAATGGCCAACTGGTTAGTCACGTCGAAGCTGTACCAGGCGTCATCGATCCACGCCTCGGCCCAGGCATGGCTGGACAGGTGTTCGCTGTCTTCGCTGCACAGGTAACCGGACACGTAACGTGCAGGCACCCCAAGGCTGCGGGCGCAGGCCAGAAACGCATGAGTGTGGTCCTGACAGACGCCGGAGCGTCCGGCAAACGCCTGGGCGGCACTGGTGTCGACTTCCGTTGAACCCTGGGTGTATGTCATGTGCTGATTGAGCGCGTGCATCAGGTCAATCAACGCCGTGCGATCAGCACGCTTGCGACATTCCGTTGCTGCAAAACTGCGAATGGCTTCATCCGGCTCGGTCAGGCGAGTGACGCGCAAAAACGGCAACGCCGACTGACTTTCACGCTCGGCCTCACGGGTCTCGTCGATCTCGACCTGACCGCGCGCTCCGATGATGATCGCCTTGTGAGGTTCCTCAAGGCTCAGAACGTGCAGAATATTGCCGAACGGATCGATCTGCGCGCGCACCGGGCGAGGCAGCGTCAATTGCCAGCTGAGCACTTGCTGACGTTCGCTGTCGTGGGGCGTCAGGCGCAGATACTGGATGCTGGAACGCACCTGATCATCGTAGTGGTAGGTGGTTTCGTGGCTTATAGAGAGTCTCATGCAGCCTCCAGATACGAAATATGAATCGCATCACCCAGTTGGGCCAGCATTGGAATGAATTCGTTCAACCACTCATGCAGGCCTTCATCCAGGATCTCGTCGATGCTGGTGTAGCGCAATCTTGCGTCCATCTCGGCCGCCATGCGCTGCGCAGGTCGACCATTGACGCCGGGCAAGCTGGCCAGAATGACGTCCATTTCTTCCAGACAGGCGCGCAACGAACGTGGAATGTCGGCACGCAACAGCAGCAGCTCCGCCACCTGACGTGCGCCCGGTGCATCGCGATAGACTTCGGTGTAGGCCTCGAACGACGACAGTGCGCGCAACAAGGCGCTCCACTGGTAGTAACCCGCTGCCGAGTTGTCCGCCGCCGCATTGGCCTGGGGACCACGCAACTCAAGCATTTCATAGCGCGCATCGAGCATGCGCATGGTGTTGTCGGCGCGCTCGATGAATGTTCCCAGACGAATGAAACGGAAAGCGTCATTGCGCATGATGGTGCCGTAGGTTGCACCGCGAAACAGGTGCGAACGCTCTTTGACCCACTCGCAGAAGCGGCTCATGCCGTAACGGGTCAGCCCCTGTTGGGCGATGCCACGGATTTCCAGCCAGGTGGAGTTGATGTTCTCCCACATGTCTGCAGTAATACGGCCGCGCACCGCGTGTGCGCTGGCCCGTGCGGCCCCCAGGCAGCTGTAGATGCTGGCCGGGTTGGTCGCGTCGAGCGCGAAAAAATGCAGCATGCGTTCGGCATGCAATTCACCATGACGCTCGATGTAGGTTTCCAGCGTTCCGGTGATCAGCAAGGGCATGGCGATTTCATCCAGCCCGTCGCCGCGCCCGTCCTGCGGCATCAACGACAGCGAATAGCTCACGTCCAGCATTCGGGCGAGGTTCTCCGCTCGCTCCAGGTAACGCGACATCCAGAAAAGATCCGAGGCAGTTCTACTTAACATTGGCAGGCATCCTTAATCCTCGACCACCCAGGTGTCTTTGGTACCGCCACCCTGAGACGAATTCACCACCAGCGAACCTTCACGCAAGGCCACTCGGGTAAGCCCGCCAGGCACGACGCGGGTTTCACGACCGGACAGCACAAAGGGGCGCAAATCGATATGTCGCGGGGCGATGCCGTTCTCGACAAACGTCGGACAGGTCGACAGGCACAACGTGGGCTGGGCAATGTAGGCGTGCGGCTTGGCCTTGAGACGCGCCCGAAAGGCTTCGATCTCGGCGGCCGTCGCTGCGGGGCCGACCAGCATGCCGTAACCGCCGGAGCCTTGGGTTTCCTTGACCACCAGGTCGCCCAGATTGGCCAGCACATGCGACAGCTCTTCCGGCTTGCGGCACTGCCAGGTCGGTACGTTCTTGAGAATCGGCTCCTCGTCCAGGTAGAAACGAATCATGTCAGTGACGTACGGATAAACCGATTTATCGTCGGCGACGCCAGTACCGATGGCGTTGGCCAGCACGACATTGCCGGAACGGTAAGCCGCCAGCAGGCCGGGAACGCCCAGCATCGAATCAGGGTTGAACGCCAGCGGATCAAGAAACGCATCGTCCAGGCGACGGTAGATCACATCGACAGCCTTCGGGCCATCAGTGGTGCGCATGAACACCCGGTCATCACGGACAAACAGATCGGCACCTTCCACCAGCTCGACACCCATCTCGCGAGCCAGAAACGCATGCTCGAAAAACGCGCTGTTGAAGCGTCCGGGCGTCAGGACCACAACACTGGGGTTGTCCAGATGGCTTGAACTCTTGAGGGTGTCGAGCAGCAGATTCGGGTAGTGATCGATGGGCGCAATGCGCTGCGCCGAAAACAGCTCCGGAAACAATCGCATCATCATCTTGCGATCTTCCAGCATGTAGCTCACGCCGCTCGGGGTTCGCAGGTTGTCTTCCAGCACGTAATACGTGCCGTCACCGTCGCGCACCAGGTCGACGCCAGAAATATGCGAATACAGATCACGGTGCAGGTTCAGGCCCTGCATGGCCAGCTGATACTGTTCGTTGGCAAGCACTTGCTCGGCAGGAATGATCCCCGCTTTGATGATGCGCTGGTCGTGATACAGGTCCGCCAGAAACATGTTCAGCGCCTTGACGCGCTGAATACAACCACGCTCGACAACCCGCCACTCGCTGGCCGGAATGCTGCGCGGGATGGTATCGAAAGGAATGAGCCGTTCGGTCCCCTGCTCATCGCCATACAGCGTGAAGGTGATTCCGGCACGGTGAAACAGCAGATCGGCTTCGCGCCTGCGTTGAGCCAGCAGCTCGGGAGGTGTATCACCCAGCCAGCGGGCGAACTCCCGATAATGCGGACGGACTACACCGCCAGCATCGTACATCTCGTCATAAAAGGTGCGGATCATGCCGTACTCCTTGTCACCATGGACACCAAGACCATCGCAAAGCCCGTGCCACCGGCATAAACGCTTTATTATCAATAGCTTGAGTAAAAAACCGTCGCTGCTCGCACCATTCCTGTGCATGAAACGCACGCGCCGATTCTTTTACGCTTCATTCGGAAGCATCATTCAACCGTGAAATCTATGAACAGCATAGCCAGAGTTGATTTCCGCCAGCAGTATTAGTTCGCCATACTCGCCAGCAACCGAGCAAACAGGGCGCCGGACGCCTTTTTTTGCCCCACGCATTACCGCCAGGCCTCGCCCGCGGATTGCAGACAGACTTCCCTTTGAGCCACTCGTTTGAGTGGCTTTTTTTTGCCCACAGCACATGCCATTCGCGCAACGCGAGCCTGAAACGAGACCGGCCGATGCAGAATGTCATCCCGCATCGGCCGGCCAGTGTCACGCCGTTTGCTCAAAAAACATCAGGCGTGCAGTCTTCTGATTTCCTGAGTGACACCCCAGCCTTCCACTTCCCCGTCCATTGGCGAAATCACTGTCTGGAAGTCCTGCTCGAAGTCACCGATACCGTCATAGGTGGCGTACATCACCTTGCTCAATTGCAAGTGCCAGGCACCGTCATCACGTACGTTTATCTGGGTATTGAGGGATTCGCCGCGAAATTGCTCTGCAGCCTGCCGTGCCCGTTCCTCGTCCGGGAAAATGGCGTAGAACTCGATGGGATAGATTCGCGCGAAATCAAAGCCGCCTTCTTTCATGCGACGCAGTACGTTACTGCTGATGTCCTCTTGATAGGCTGTGCTCATGAAACGTCCTCCTATTCAACGATAGATAGAGTTTCAACTCTTCCAGAGCGCCCCCCTTGCGAGGGCCGCCTCACGACAGATAATCCGACGTGGGGAATCAAGCATGTAGCTGACCGGACCGAACGCATGCACAGACCGGGTATCGAGATGTCAGAGGCCATTTGAATGGCCTCATCTGCAGAGTAGCCCTATCGCGGACCGGATGCCAAGTGGTTGGCACGAAAAGGTTTTTAAGCGGGGAAGGATCAGTCCATTTCTGTAATGGAAATGATCTCCACGCTGTTATGGTCTTTCAGCGTCTTTACAGTGGGCTCTTCAGTACGCCCATCCAGATCATTGAGATTCAGCTCATCAGTCATCGGGTACAGGCCTTTGCGCAAGAGCTGCGCAACCTCCTCCTCGCTGGGACGTGCTTCAAATTCGGCCTCAAGGCGCTGCTGCACACCGTCCTTGTCCAGATACAAAATGGCCCACTGTTTCATCAACGCCTCCAGAACGAAGCCAGGCACTCTGGCTTATGTGATAAGGACCTTTTTACCCGCCCATTCGTTCCACCGGATGAGTGCCGGCACACTGCACCCCGCACACACGAAAAAAGACCCTTGCACTGGATGCCAAGGGTCTTCTTTTATGGACTGAAAAGGCTCGCCACTACGACGAGCCACTCTCCGTCAGTTGCGGTTCTTGCTGGCCTCGACACCGGCCGTGTTGTCCAGCAGGCTCTTGGTCGCCGTCTGCAGGAAGCTCTCCAGCTTCTGCTTGAGTTCCTGTGTGTCAGGCGCATCAGGCACTTCTTCGGCGTGCGGTTTGGCGCCCAGGGTGTAGGTCAGCAACTTGGCCGGCATTTCGGTCGGCTCGATCAGGATGCGGTTGCCACTGATGATGGCAACCACCTGCTCGCTGCCCGACGGCTTGATCACGCCAAAGCCCTTGTCGCCTTCCGGCAGGTTCAACAAATCGCGTCCCCAGCACTGGTTGCGGTTCAGACCACCCAGACGGCCCATGATGGTCGGCACCACATCGACCTGAGTACCGACGATGCTACTGCGCTGACCAAATTTCTCCTGCACGCCCGGGCCGATCAACAGCAATGGCACGTTGAAGCGGCCCAGATCCATTTCAGTCAGTTGCTTGTTGTTGCCGAAACCGTGATCACCCAGCACCACGAACAGGGTGTTCTTGAAGTACGGCTCTTTTTTGGCCTTCTCGAAGAACTGACCCAGCGCCCAGTCGGCGTAACGCATGGCCGTCAGATGCTCGTCCAGCGAACCATGCCCGGTCACGCGCTCGACCGGCAGAGGATCGGGCAACGCGTACGGTGTGTGGTTGGACAGGGTTTGCAGCAGTGCATAGAACGGCTTGCCATCCTGACGGGCCTTCAATTCCTGCGCGCCACGGTCAAACATGTCCTGGTCGGAAACACCCCAGGTCGGGTCGGAGAACACCGGATTGACGAAGTCTTCGCGACCGACAAAGTTGGTCATGCCCTGGTTGCTGAAGAAGCCCGACTGGTTGTCCCAGGCAAAGTTGCCGTTGTAGACGTAAACGTCGTCGTAGTTGCGACCGGCGCTCAGCAGTTGCGGCAGGCCCGACAGCTTGTGGGCGCCTTCTGGCGTCTGCATCAGGTACTCGAAGCCCGGCAGGTTCGGGAAGCACGCCATTGTGGCGAACATACCCTGGTGGGTGTGCGTACCGTTGGAGAAGAAGTGATCGAACAGCAAGCCTTCCTTGGACAGTTTGTCGAAGTACGGCGTGATGTTGGCATCGCTGCCCAGTGCGCCCACCGAGTGCCCGGCGAAGCTTTCCATCAGAATCACGACCACGTTGCGAATCGGCAGCGTGTTTTCCGGAGGGGGTGTGAAGTCGCGGCGTACGGCAGCAATGTCAGGCTCGACCAGCTTGTCGTTAGGGGTCAGCAACATATCGCGTACGGTCTGTTGCGCCTGATCCTGTGGCAGCGTGGCTTTCCAGATGTTGTCGCGATCCTCGGACATACGGCTTTTGGCCGCCGTGATAAGGGTCAGCGTACCGTTAAGGCCCAACTGGTTGGCAAAGTTCGACTCGGTGGTATAGGCATCACCCCAGCGCAGCGGCGGGCCTTGGCGCAGCGTGCCGCGAATGCACACCACCATGACCAGCAACACCAGCACGAAAACACCGGCACGCATGTACCACGGCGCGACCGAGCTGACCGTGTGAGTGCCTGTCGTGGTGACGTAGCGTGGACGCGTTATGCGGTCGATGCCCTTGAACACCAGGCTCAACAGCCAGGTCACCGCGGCCCAGGCCAGCAGGTAACGCACTACCGGGAAGCCGTACCACAACATGCTCAGAACGGTCTTCGGGTCTTCCTTGACGTACTGAAACACCAGGCCGTTCAGGCGCTGGTGAAACTCGCGGTAGAAGTCCATTTCCATCAAGCCCAGGAACAGCGTGATGCTGCCGACCAGCGTCAGCCAGAACCGGAAGAAGCCCCGCGCGGTCATGGCCCGGGCGCTGAACAGCGACAGCACCAGCGGAATCAGCAGGTACATCGTCAGGCGCAGGTCGAAACGCATGCCGTTGAACAGCGCCTCGATGAACGTGGAGGCGGGCGTATCGCCAATCATCTCGCGGTTGTAGACCAGCAGACCAATGCGCAACAGGGTGTACATCACCATCAGGGCGAAGCCGCTGAGCAGAATGTACGCCAGATGCGATTTGACAGTCGGGTTTTGCAGGCGGGCTTGCCGATGAATCTGGGCGTCCGTTTTGGCCATGGTTGTCAGGATCCGGTGGATTCAGAAGTAGGTTCAGTGGTGCGACACCGCCCTCCTCTCGGGACGGCGGCGTGCAACAGGGCGAAGATATTACTTGATTGCGGGGCGCCTGGGGTCAGGTCCGCCCATGAAGGCGCCTGCCTGTTCAGCTTCGCGCGCAATTCTGGGACAGAACGTGTGAAAGTTCTGTCGCCAGCAGAGCGCCCCGGAGCGTCTGAGCGAAGACGCAAGCGCTAACGCCTGCGCGCTGTGCAGACCGCTCAATCGTTGCTGGCTTTGTTCACAGCCTGCAGCACGTACTGGGGCAAGGCGAAGGCGCCGATGTGAACTTCAGGGTTGTAATAACGCGTAACAATACCGCTGCCCGAAAAACGCTGGCGCAGGGTTTCCAGAGGCAGTTTGCGGTAGCTCTTGTCGGTAGCGCCCCAAGCAAAGGTCATTGCCCCGCCGATGTAGGTCGGGATGGCTGCCTGATAGAAATGCCAATCGGCAAACAGACCGTTCATGCGACCTGCGGTCGTTTGCACGCCGCTTAACTGCATGAAAGGCGTGCCGTTCTGCGTGACCAGGATGCCGCCTTCGTTCAGGCAGCGATGGCAAGCCTGATAGAAGTTTTCAGAAAACAGGACTTCGCCAGGGCCGATCGGGTCGGTGGAGTCGGAAATGATGACGTCGAACTTTTCTTCGGTAGTCGCGACAAAGCGCATACCGTCATCGATGACCAGGTTCAGGCGTGAATCGTCGAACGCACCGTTGGAGTGGTTAGGCAGAAACTCCTTGCACATCTCGACCACCGTGGCGTCGATCTCGACCATGGTGATGTGTTCGACGGTCAGGTGCTTGGCGACCTCGCGCAGCATGCCGCCGTCGCCACCACCGATGATCAGCACACGCTTGGCGGCACCGTGCGCCAGGATCGGAACGTGAGTGAGCATCTCGTGATAGATGAATTCATCCGCTTCGGTGGTCTGGATGACGCCATCCAGCGCCATGACGCGTCCCATGCGCGGGTTCTGGAAGATCACCAGATGCTGGTGCTCGGTACGGACTTCGTGAAGCATTTTTTCCATACGAAAGCGCTGGCCGTAGCCTTCGTACAACGTTTCCTGATAATCGCTCATGGGTAAGCTCCCGCTGGGTACTGATGACAGGACGGCCGACCGCCCACAACAAAGGCGCGCATTCTACGTCGAGGAACATGACAGGTCGAACCTCTCTGCAACCGCATCACCGTGCATGACGTGCAAATGCCTGGACCCATAAACGGAAAAACGCCTGATTACGGGCGTAATCAGGCGTTTCTTAGCGGTTTGACGACGTGTCAGATACGCACGTTGCCACGCGGCCCGAGGATCGCCCAGATGATCAGGCCCACGACAGGCAGCAGCACGATCAGCAACACCCAGAGAATTTTCTTCCCGGTCTCGGCACCGCTTTTCAAGACATTGATGATAGCCCAGATATCGAGCGCCAGAATGATCAGACCGACCAGGCCATTGAAGCTAGAACCCATGATGTTGCCCCTAAGATGAATGCTTGCCCTTCTAGGATAGTCGCGCCGTTCGGGGGTTCCGTTGAACCAACCTCATATTATCGGGCTCCCAACCGGGGCAACGCTGTTTTCCTGCACGCCATCGTGCCGATCACCCTCGCCGAACACTCTTAAAGGTACTTCTCTTCATGCAGACACCCGCACAACCCCGCACGCCTTGGGCAACATGGCTGAGCCACTTTCAGAACAGCCCGTGGGTAAGCCTGGGTTTCGCGTTCGCCCTGCTGATTGTCGTCGGCCTTGGCGGCATCAGTGTCTACAACGCGTTCTATGGCACCAATCAGGTCAACTTCAATCACGCGTTAATGGGCGGCACCGCGGGTTTTCTGGCCACCGCGCTGGGGGCCGTCATGGCGGTGGCCCTGAAAAACGTTTCGCAGCGCGCTCAGGACATCATGCTGGGTTTTGCCGCAGGCATGATGCTGGCCGCCAGTTCGTTTTCATTGATCCTGCCGGGGCTTGAGGCTGCTCGGGATATTACCGACAGCGGCCCTTGGGCTGCGGCGACGGTGGTGGCCGGCCTCGGGCTGGGCGTGCTGTTGATGCTGGGTCTGGACAGGTTCACCCCGCATGAGCATGAAACCGTGGGCCGTCAGGGGCCGCATTCTGAGCGCATCAACCGGGTATGGCTGTTCGTGCTGGCAATCACGCTGCATAACCTGCCTGAAGGCATGGCGATCGGCGTGAGCTTTGCCAGCGGCGACTTGAACGTAGGCCTGCCGCTGACCACGGCCATTGCCATCCAGGATATACCGGAAGGCCTGGCCATCGCCCTGGCCTTGCGCGCCACCGGGTTATCGGCTTTCAAGGCGATGCTGGTGGCCATCGGCTCCGGCTTGATGGAGCCGCTGGGCTCGCTGGTCGGCCTGGGCATTTCCAGCGGTTTTGCCATCGCCTATCCGTTGAGCATGGGCCTGGCGGCAGGGGCGATGATCTTCGTGGTGTCCCATGAAGTCATCCCGGAGACCCATCGCAACGGTCATCAGACCTCGGCGACGCTGGGCCTGATGGGCGGTTTTGCCGTCATGATGTTTCTGGATACCGCGCTGGGTTAACTGCGCAATGCCTGAAGTGCGGGTGCGGCATGGATGCCCGCCCCGGCTGCCAGTTCAATCACCCGGGCTTCGTCCTGACCATAGACCAGCACGGCCTGCAGCTCATCATCCAGGGGCTGACTGAAATTCATCAGTACGTAGCCGCCCATGTCCTTGTTCATGCTGCTCAGCTGGATCTGAATGCGATTGAGCGCGACCAAAGGCTCGACCTTGGCCAGTTGCTTCGGCTTGATGTTGAACGTCACGTCCTTGCCGAATGACTGCACGATCTGCTCGAACAGGTCCATGTAGCTGTCTGCCTGAAACAATACGGTCTCTGGCAGGCTGCCGACCACCACCCATTCACCCAGAGGGATCGGGAAGGTGTCGTCGTAATTGATATCGGGGTTGGCGACCAGAAACGTCTGCGGATCGGCATAAGCCTGCGCCGCCTCGTCAGCAACCTGCGCGATCTCATCATCGCCCATGCAGCCGGAGCTGATTTTGCTGATGAGTTCGATCAATGAGTCTTTCATACAAGGCGATCCTGCAGGGGGCAAAAAAGAGGCGCGAAGGATAACGGTAAATCCCCTGCGCCTCTATCTGCGTGTTCAGGCCGGCAGCTTTTCCGTATCAGGACTTCGCAGACTGCACGCCCAGTGTGCTCAGGTGCTCCACGGCAACGGTCGCCCCCATCGCCTGGGCGGCGTCGAACGCATTGATACCTTTGGCATCGCGGGCATGCGGGTCAGCGCCCTTGCTGATCAGGTAATCGACTATCTCGATGCGGTTGAACATGGCCGCCATCATCAACGCCGTGCGGCCATCAGCGGACGTGGCCTCCACATCGGCACC
The DNA here is from genome assembly GCF_002093745.1 of Pseudomonas graminis. GTDB lineage: Bacteria > Pseudomonadota > Gammaproteobacteria > Pseudomonadales > Pseudomonadaceae > Aquipseudomonas. The sequence continues at coordinate 144,231 of NZ_MTSB01000011.1, read as the reverse complement.
GGCCTCGACCAGCAACTTCACAACGGCCAGATCACCTTTGAACGCTGCGCCTGCGATCGGGCTCTGGCCGTTGTCGTTGCGAATTTCCGGATCGGCCCTGTGGTTCAGCAGGACCCGGACCGCATCCGCATGGCAGTGATAGCTGGCCAGCATCAACAGCGTATCGCCCTTGTGGTTGCGCAAGTCTGCCGGCAAACCTTTCTCCAGCAGTCGCTGAAGCATCACGGCATCCCCCTGACGGGCGACGTCGAACACCTGCTCGGCGAAAGCGGCTGCTTCCTCCTCGGTCATCGTCTTAGGCGGGTTAACGGCTGAATCGATCATCAATAACTCCTTGGGACGCGGTACTCCGGGAATCCAGTGCTCCCGGCAGCGGTAAAACACTGACCGCAAGACTCGCCGGCTGTTCGATCCGCTTTATGCCTGACCCGTTTTGACCGCCTTCGACCGTCAATGAAGGTCGGCAACCGCACCGATGCTCATTTGCCCGACGCCCACCCGTTCAAAACCCGCAAAATGCAGGGCGCACGATGGGTGTTCATGCAAAATGCACGAGGCGCGAAATACGCATATATTTCAAGTCATTGATTTTAAAGAAATTAATGGCATGGCAAAGACTGGCACAGACGCTGCAATAGTACTTGCAAGCTTGTTATCCCATGAGCAATGGAGCCGCCAGACATGACCTTTATTCAAGAAAAATTCGCTTCCGTATTCTCCGACTACACCGTGACCACTCAACCGCGTCCGGACGGTGGTGTTCTGGTTTCGCTGCGCAGCTCCGAAGGCAAACAGATCCGTCGTTCAGTGTCTTATGCACAACTGCACACACCGGTACAGCTGGAATGGGTCATCAGCGCGATTCGCCGTGACCTGGCTGCACAAGCCAGTGAATTGCCAGCGATCTCGATGCTGCAAAGCCAGCACCGTTTCGATCTGCCGACCTACCACACCCGCTGATTTTCATTACCGCCCTTCGTGGGCGGTACGTTGTTGTTGTACGCTCTCATCCCTTGTTTGCCGCGATTACACTTTGTTCTCGCGGCTTTTTTTTGCCCGCATTTTGAGTAGCCCGGCTTATTGGCGGGTCACCTGATCAATCCGCGGCAAAGTGCCTCGCCTACCGCCTGCGCCCTGTTTGCCACCCCCAGCTTGGAGTAGATGGTCTTGAGGTGAAACTTGACCGTGGACTCTGAGACTTCCCGGATCATGGATATTTCCCAGGCGGTCTTTCCGTCTCTGGCCCATTGCAGCACTTCGAGCTCTCGATGAGTGAGGCCGCGGGAACTGAACTTCAGCCCTCTCGCCACGCTGTGCAACACAGGCATGAGACTGCTCACCAGGTATTTTTGTTCGGCGCTGATCGCACTTTCTATTTCGCCGAGGGTGCAGACCGAAGTGACGCTGTCCGTACCGCGACAGTGACTGGTGTACCCATATGAGACGGCCGGGAGCAATTCACAGGCATCAACCGCCTCCTCGTAACAGGCTGACATCGGGTATTGCCTGAACGCATCCTGCCAGTTCAGAAACCCCAGTTGATGGCGATAACAGCGAATAACCGGGTCCTGCCTGATCAACTCGTGCTGGCGATAAGCCTCGCCCCAGGCGTCGTCGACATTGGAGGTGATAAACGTGAGCAGCACTGGCCCTTTGAACTGGTAAAACATGGCGCGTTCACTGCCGCATTCACGCCGCAGCCATTCGAGGGCATTCTCGATAGCAGCCTGGCCATCGAGTTCGGTAATCGTGCTCACCATTTGCTGTATCAGTAAGTCCTTGGTTGCGCTCTCTGTAATGGCATTGCACATCGCTGCCGCTCCCTCTGCGCCCGTGAGCCGGTACAGGTGTTGTCCATGACTCAAGTAGTGATCGCGCAGAACTTACACGAATAATCGTGTTGAACGACAACGGCCGAAACAAACAGAATGAACGCACTTCCAGGGAGGAAACGTCCCACCATCTGGCAGGACGAAACTTACAGAGGATGAAGCACCCGTCGCGGGAAACGACTGGAGAGGCAGCGGCATCAGGACAATGCCGCTCGACAAAAACAGGACTCGTCTAGAAAGCAGCCGGATCGATGAGCGCGAAGCTTGCGACATTCGTGTGCCCTGCCAGGGCGCCGCCATCACGAACCAGGCCGCAGGTGGCCATACCGGCAGCCTTTGCGGCGTCCAGCTCTTCGACGATGTCCGAGAGAAACAGAATCTCCGGCGCGTCCAGGCCAATGGCAGCGGCAATCGTCTGATAGGACTGCACTTCACGCTTGGGGCCGGACGTCGTATCGAAATAGCCGCTGAACAACCCCGACAGATCGCCTGCTTCAGAACAGCCGAAGATCAGTTGCTGGGCCTGGATGGACCCCGAGGAATAAACATAGAGCCTGTAACCCTGCTGATGCCAATGCTTCAGTGCTTCAACGGCGTCCGGATAAACATGCCCCTTGAGCTGGCCGGCATTGTAGCCCTGCTCCCAGACCATGCCCTGCAGGGCTTTGAGCGGCGTGGCCTTGCGGTCTTCTGCGATCCACTCCAGCAGGATCGCGATAACCCGCTCTACATCGGCATCAGGCTCTGCGCTTTGCGCCCGCACCGCTTCCAGTTGCTGCGCAACCCGGGGTTGCCCGGCATGGTTGCGAACGAAGTCAGGCAAGTGCTGTTTGGCGAACGGAAACAGAACATCGAAAACGAAACTGACCGCACTGGTCGTGCCTTCGATATCCGTGAGAACAGCTTTGATGGGCATCAGAATCGGGCTCCTGTCAGTCTTCCAGCCGTGGGAAACGGCCGGCAATGTCTTCACCGGTGAAGTTCGCGACCCAGCCTTCGGGATTGTTGAACAGGCGGATAGCAACGAAATGCGGGTTTTCGCCCATGTCGAACCAGTGCGGAGTACCGGCTGGCACCGAGATCAGGTCGTTCTTTTCGCACAGCACAGCGTACACATAGTCATCGATGTGCAAGGTGAACAGGCCTCGCCCGGCTACAAAAAAACGGACTTCGTCTTCGCCATGCCGATGCTCTTCAAGGAACTTGGCGCGCAGTTCGGCCTTCTGCGGGTGATCACTGTTCAGGCTGATGACGTCGACCGTCACATAACCGCGCTCGGTCATCAGTGTGTCGATCTGGGTGCGATACGCGTTGATGACTTCGTCCTGGCTGGCACCAGGCGTGACGGGCGTAGCCGCCTCCCAGCGGTCGAACGCCACGCCGTGCTCGGCCAGTGTCGAAGCGATGTCTTCCAGGTGGGTCAGCACCTTGTTGGGCATATCAGGATTTGAAACGTGATAAACGGACAGGCTGCTCATGGCTGGAATCCTCGGTTTGGGCCAGCGCCTTCCGGCTTTTGCAGGCCGGTCAGGCGTCACAACAGATTTATACGCGCCGGATTTGACGCAGCGGGGTCAGCGGTTCAGCACCGAACGCATTTTCAGCTCGCATTCGAACAGAAACTCGAACGCCTCGATCTGGCGCAGCGCATCGCTCATCCTCGCGCCCCAGGTGTACAGGCCATGCCCGCGAATCAGGTAGCCGGCGCATTCAGGGTGCGTGTCGAGCCACGGCTGCACTTTTGCGGCAAGGCGGGCGATGTCCTGATCGTTGTCGAAAATAGGGACGACCACCTGCGATTCGTGGGTCACGACGCCGTGAAAAGCCTTCTGCAGCTCGTAGTCTTCGAACACCAGATGATCGGCGGCGGTGAGCCTCGACAACACGGTCGCGTTCACCGAATGGGTGTGCAGCACGGCACCGACCTCTGGCCGGCAGCTGTACAGTTGCGTATGCAGCAGCGTTTCGGCAGAGGGCTTTTTGCCGGGTTCAAGGCTGTTGCCCGCCATGTCGGTGGCCAGCACATCATCAGGCCCCAACTGCCCTTTGTGCTTGCCGGACACGGTCAGCAGCGCTTCGCTGGCCGACAGGCGCGCGGAATAGTTGCTGCTGGTGGCAGGCGACCAGCCACGGCCATACAGGAATCGTCCTGCCTCGATGATGTCCTGACTCAGTTGTTCGCGGCTCATGCACCTTCCTCTTTCTTGGGTGTGACAATCATGACGGCTGCGGCGAGCGCCGCAAGGCTGGCGATGGCAAATGTCCAGACCGGCCCCAGCGCGTTCCAGCTGTAGCCCGAGTACAAAGCGCCCAGCGCCCCGCCGACGCCAGACAATGCGGCGTAGAGCGCCTGCCCTTGCCCTTGCTGACGCGGGCCGAAGCTACGTTGCACGAAATGGATGGCAGCGGCGTGAAAGCTGCCGAATGTGGCGGCGTGCATCACCTGCGCAATCAGCAGTGCCGTCAGGTGTTCGGCGAACAGCCCCAACAGCAGCCAGCGCAGCGCCGCCAGCAGAAAACTGGCAAACAGCACCTGGCGCACCGAAAACCGCTGCAGAATCCGGCTCATGACCATGAACATCAAGACTTCGGCCACCACGCCCACGGCCCATAACAGGCCGATCAGACTCCGGCTGTAGCCAAGCGCCTCCAGGTGCAGGGTCAGAAAAGTATAATAAGGACCGTGACTGAGCAGCATCAGCGCGACACTGATGTAGAACGCCATGATGCCCGGCCGCATCAATTGCCTGAGAAACCCTCCGGGTTCTGTCGCGCGGGTCGAGGCCGCAGGCTGCGCATTGGGCACCCACACGCTGCTGACGGCGATGCCCGCCATGATTGCCAGCAAGATGTAGGGAAACAGGTCCAGACTGACACGCTCGAATACACGCCCCAGCACGACTACGGCGAGAATGAAGCCGATGGAGCCCCATAGTCTGATCTGGCTGTAACGAGAGGTCTGGCCTTGCAGGTGCGCAAGCGTGATGACTTCAAACTGCGGCAGGATGGCGTGCCAGAAAAACGCATACAGCGCCATGACCATCGCCAGCCAGGCGTAGGTTTTCTGGACCAGAATCAGTGAAAACGCCAGCAGCGTGAACACCGCCCCGAAGCGGACTATCGTCAGCCGTCGGCCGGTGTGGTCGCCCAGCCAGCCCCAGAGGTTGGGTGCCACACAGCGCATCAGCATGGGGATGGCGATCAGTTCGCCGATTCGGGCACTGGAAAAGCCCAGATGGCTCAGGTACAGCGCCATGAACGGCGCCGCCGAGCCCAACAGAGCGAAGTAACACACGTAAAACCCGGACAGCCGCCAGTACGGAAGCGGCCTGTCGGGGAGTGACGTCACGCTAGCAGACCGCAACCGTGACAGCGCTCATTACAACTGCGCCAGCACGGGCGTGTCGACGCGGACATCGGCGTTTTGCCCGCGGTGACGCAACAGGTGATCCAGCAACACAATCGCCATCATCGCTTCGGCGATGGGCGTGGCACGAATGCCGACACACGGATCATGCCGCCCTTTGGTGATGACATCGGCCGCAGCGCCGTTCACATCAATGGAACGCCCCGGCGTCGTGATGCTGGACGTCGGCTTGAGCGCCAGGTGCGCAATGATCGGCTGACCGGACGAAATGCCGCCAAGAATGCCACCCGCCTGATTCGACAGAAAACCTTCGGGCGTCATCTCGTCACGGTGTTCGGTGCCACGTTGGGCAACGCAGTCGAAACCGGCGCCGATCTCGACGCCCTTGACCGCGTTGATGCTCATCAGCGCATGGGCCAGTTCGGCGTCGAGGCGGTCGAAGATCGGCTCGCCCAGGCCAGGCATCACGCCTTCGGCCACGACGGTGATCTTCGCGCCGACCGAGTCCTGATCGCGACGCAGCTGGTCCATGTAAGCCTCCAACTCCGGCACTTTGTCGGGATCGGGGCAGAAAAAGGCGTTGTCCTCGACCGAATCCCAAGTCTTGAACGGGATCTGGATCGGTCCCAACTGGCTCATGTAGCCGCGAATGACGATGCCCTGGGTGGCCAGGTACTTCTTGGCGATGGCCCCGGCCGCCACACGCATGGCGGTTTCTCGCGCCGAGCTGCGGCCACCGCCCCGGTAGTCGCGGATGCCGTACTTGTGGTGGTAGGTGTAATCGGCGTGGGCCGGGCGGAACAGGTCCTTGATGGCCGAGTAGTCCTTGGACTTCTGGTCGGTGTTGCGGATCAGCAGGCCGATGGAAGCGCCGGTTGTCTTGCCCTCGAAAACGCCCGACAGGATTTCGACCTCGTCGGCTTCCTGCCGCTGAGTGGTGTGGCGACTGGTGCCGGGCTTGCGCCGGTCCAGATCGCGCTGCAGGTCATGCAGGTCAAGCTCCAGCCCGGGCGGGCAGCCGTCGACGATAGCGACCAGCGCCGGGCCGTGGCTTTCGCCGGCGGTGGTGACAGTGAACAGCTTGCCGAAAGTGTTGCCGGACATGCGGGCGCTCCGTGAAGTCAGCCAAAAAACCAGTTCGTTTGATCAAGCGCGCCAGTATACGCAGCCTCGCGGTTCAGTTCATCCTCGAACCTTCTGAGACCGTGTGCGTCCAAGCGAGACCCCACCCATGATGGCCCTGCGATGTTATCCGGTAATTCTCCGATTCAAGCTGTAAAACGACTGCGCCTCGTGGCGCTGTCGGCCATGATGGTCCTGAGCCTGATGACAGGTGCCGCCAGCGCTGCAGCCCCTACAACGGTGCAGCGCGCGGTCAGCGTAGACACTGAAAACGGCAAGCTGTATGGCACGCTGATGATGCCGCGCTCGGACAAGCCGGTGCCGGTGGTGCTGATCATCGCCGGTTCCGGCCCTACCGACCGTAACGGCAACAACCCCGAAGGCGGACGTAACGACAGCATGAAACGTCTGGCGGTGATCCTCGCCGATAACGACATTGCCAGCGTGCGCTATGACAAACGCGGTGTCGCGGCCAGCAAAGCGGTGACGCCGGACGAACGCAACCTGAGCGTCGAGCGCTACGTGGCCGACGTGCAACTCTGGGTCAGAGCCATCAGGGCCAATCCGCGTCTGGGCCAGTTGATCTTGCTGGGCCACAGCGAAGGTGCGCTGGTCGCAAGCCTGGCAGCGGAAAAGGCCGATGCAGCGGCGGTGATCTCTGTCGCCGGCACCGGCCGTCCTGTCGATAAGGTGCTGCGCGAGCAGTTTCAGGAGCGTCTTCCGCCGGAACTGTTACAGCGCAGCCGTCAGTTGCTCGACGAACTCAAGGCGGGCAAGACCGACGACAACGTCCCGTCCGAGCTGGAAGTGGTGTTCCGCCCCAGCGTCCAGCCTTATCTAATCTCGCTGTTCCGCCAGGACCCCGCGGCGGCGTTCGGTGCGTTGCACGTCCCGGCCCTGATCGTTCAAGGCCGCAACGACATACAGGTCGGCGTGGGTGACGCGCTGCTGCTGCAAAAAGCCAAACCCGATGCCGAACTGGCCCTGATCGACGGCATGAACCACGTGCTGCGCATCGTACCGGACGATCTGCAGCAACAATTGCTGTCTTATCGCAATCCGACCCAGCCCTTGGCCGATGAAGTGACGTCACGCATTGTGGGCTTTATCAAGGCATTGCCCGCGCCAGCGAAAAAGAACTGACCGACACCCCTTCTCAACCCTTCAGTCTCGGCCGCTCTGGCCGATAGCGGTGTGCCGGCCTTGTGTTTGCCGCACAAGGTCAAGGACAGGGCCACCGCTAATGACTGACGCGAATATGATGACCGAAACCACCGCAGAACCCGCCAGCGTAGAAGCCGAGGTTCCGGCACCGCCGCAGCCGTGGGAAGACGTTCTGCCCGAAAACTTTCAGATGCTGCGTCTGTCACCTCAGCCTACCGACCGCGCCACCGGCGGGCGGCCGCTGCGTTTCGTACAGTTCGGGCGTGCCGAGCGGCACAGCAAACCGTTGAGCCTGCTGCGCATCAACATTCAGTTGCCCGGCCAGCGAGTGCGTAAGGAACAGAACAATCTGGATGTCTGGGCCGATCACGAGAAACGTATCGTGCGTTTCGGCCCGGAGTCAGGCCTGCAGATCGAGCCCTGGAACCGGGGGATCGGTCGTTTCATGATCGCCCACGCCGTTCACTGGGCGCAGAAAAGATGGTCTTCTTACAAAATTGAGGGCGTGGCACTGGCGAGCAAGGACGGCCTGAACGAAGACACCCGTCTGCGTCGCGACCACTTTCTGCGCACCCTCGGCTTTGAAGTGGCCTACGCCGACGCGCAGCACATGAAAGGCAGCATCAAGGATGTTCACGTCGGCAACCTGCACAGCACCTGGAACAATGACAAGGTGCAGATCGTCGAGATTCTCGAAGCGTCGCAAATGCTGGAAAAGGCGGAAAAGAGCATGATCGAGCAGGAAGTCACCATCCGCCAGCATGAAGACCGGGTCGGCAAATACAAGCGTGAAGACGCCAGTCTGCGCTTCACGATTGCCTGTCTGGTGACCTTCGCCGTGTTTCAGGCCGGGCTGCTGATCTGGATTGCCACTCACCGCTGAAGCGGTTTATCGGCACAACCGGGGCCGTGATGCCAGCCCCGTGTCACCCTCGCCTCAGACGCGTGACTGGAACAACGCCTGATGTTCGCGGCACTGCTCGGCAGTGAGCATGAACACGCCGTGACCGCCTCGCTTGAAGTCCAGCCAGGCAAAATCGACTTCCGGGTACAGTGCCTGCACGTGAACCTGGCTGTTGCCCACTTCAACGATCAACAAGCCCTTCTCGGTTAAATGGTCGGCGGCCTGCGCCAGCATGCGGCGTACCAGGTTCAGGCCATCACTGCCGCACGCCAGCGCCAGCTCAGGCTCGTGCTGGTACTCGTCCGGCATGTCGGCAAAATCTTCGGAGTCCACATAAGGCGGGTTGGACACGATCAGGTCGAAGCGTTGCCCAGGCAGACCGTCGAAACCATCGCCCTGAACCGTGTAGACGCGCTCGTCCATGCCGTGGCGCTCGATGTTCTGATTGGCCACTTCCAGCGCATCGAACGACAGGTCGGCCAGCGCCACCTCGGCGTCGGGAAACTCGTCGGCGCAGGCAATACCGATACAGCCAGAGCCGGTACACAGGTCCAGAATCCGCGCAGGCTCACTGGCCAGCCACGGTGCGAAACGGTCTTCAATCAGTTCGGCAATGGGTGAGCGCGGAATCAGTACACGGTCGTCCACGATGAACGACATGCCGCAGAACCAGGCCTCGCCCAGCAAATACGGCGTCGGCACGCGGTCGTCGATGCGCCGCTTGATCAGGCGCTGCAGTTCGGAAATCTCATCGACTTCCAGGCGGCAATCCAGATAACCGTCAGCGATTTCCCACGGCAGGTGCAATGCACCCAGCACCAGTTGCCGCGCTTCATCCCAAGCGTTGTCAGTGCCATGACCGAAAAACACGTCTTCCTCGTGAAAGCGGCTGACGGCCCAACGGATATGGTCGCGCACGGTACGCAAACGGGAAGTGATCATGAACAAACTCCTTGGAAAAAACGACGAGCCACTGTGAAAGGCCTGGATCCGAACAACGTCGCACTCTTCGTACCCGACAAACACGGGAGTTTCCACGATTCGGCGGATGCCATCAAGGCAAACCGCCAGCTGCAGCCCCGGCCACCTGCCCTGCAGCCCGCGGAAACCGGGGCTTGCGATGGTTGCCATTCCCATAGTGCTCCAGCCAGAGGACAATGTCGCAAAAGCCCCACTCAAAGGAGCCCGTGAATGTCCGATTTAAAGACCATGTTCCAACTCAGCGGCCGGGGGCATGCCCCCGCCAGTCTGAGTAACGCAACGCTGATCATCATCGATGCCCAGAAAGAATACCTGAGCGGTCCGCTGGCGCTGACCGGTGTCGAAGACGCTTTGGCCAATATCGGTAAACTGGTTGCCAAGGCGCGTGCGGTCAAGTGCCCGATCGTTCATATCCGCCATCTGGGCACGGTGGGCGGCCTGTTCGATCCGCAAGGCGAGCGCGGCCAACTGGTCCCGGAACTGCTACCGCACGACGACGAACACCTGATCGAAAAACGCCTGCCCAACGCCTTCAATGGCACGGGGCTGCACGATCATCTGCAAGGCCTGGGCCGTCTGGATCTGGTGGTCTGTGGCTTCATGAGTCATTCGAGCATCAGCACCACCGTGCGCGCCACCAAGGACTACGGTTATCGCTGCACGCTGGTCGACGATGCCTGCGCGACCCGCGACCTGCCAAGCCAAAATGGCGTGGTCAGTGCAGAGGTCGTTCACCGCACCGAGATGGCAATCATGGCCGACAACTTCGCCACACTCGCCCTCACCAAAGACCTGATCTGACGCAGCCGAACCGAGGGGTTGTGTGGCCGCGCTCACATAACCGCCGATCCTTTGCTGCCCGGGTTCACACCGGGGGCGGGAACCACTCCTCTTTCTCCCAGTCAGAGCGCCGATACCCGTTGAGCCGCTACCTATCGAGGAAAGCGCATGAAGACATCAGATGGTTTCAATGCACGTCGCCTGCGCAGCAAAGGCCGCGGCAACTGGGGCAAGCGCATCGGCATGCTGATCGCGCTGATGATGGCGGCGGCGGGCTTGCTGCTGACCTTCGCCGGAGCCTCCAGCCTGATCGGTCATCCTCAGATGCTGAGTGAGCTGAATGCCAGCCCGGGCGGCGCGGCGTTCGTTGCAGTCAGCGGGCTGCTGGTCTTTTATCTGGGCATCCGGCTGTGGCGGCGCTGCCGTCGTCAGCACAGCGCGAGCGGCCTGAGCATCTCGGCCCACTTGATGAAAAAACACCACTGACCCGCTTGCCCGTCCGGTTAGAATAGCCTCCTTCGCGGAGGCCTCATGCAAGACGACGATTTTTCCCTGTTCAGAAGCGAGACGCGTGGCATCAAGCCGCTCAAGCATGAACACGCCGATGTCGGCAAACCCAAAGCTGATCGAAAAATGCTGGCACGCCTGCGCCAGTCGGCCACCGTGCGCACCGATTCGGTGACCGTTGACGGGTTGTCGGATCAGTTCGTGATCGATGTCGGGCCGGAAGACATTCTCGGTTGGTCGCGTGACGGTGTGCAGGAAGGCCAGATGCGCAAGCTCAAGCTCGGGCAGATCAGCTTCGAGGGCAGCCTGGACCTGCACGGCATGACGGTGGAAGTGGCCCGCGAAACGTTATGGGAATTTCTGGCCGAGGCGACCCGACTGGAAATACGCTGCGTGCGTGTCACCCACGGCAAGGCAGTGCGTCTGGACGGCAAGCGCCCGATGATCAAAAGCCACGTCAATACGTGGTTGCGCCAGCATCCCCAGGTTCTGGGCTTCCACTCGTGCCTGGCCAAGCATGGCGGCGCAGGCGCGGTGTATGTGGTGCTCAAACGCACGATGATGGAAGGCCGCGACGAGTAATCCCCCGCCGCTAACCCCCGCTACGCCCTGTAATGCAGGCCGGGCAGCTACCTGCTGCCCGACCAGCCCTCAGCGCGGACCAGGCCCGCCCGGACCACCAGGGCCAGGCCCAGGACCACCCCCTTCGTGATGCCCACCGCCGTGCCCGCCCGGTCCCGGCCAGAACGGCCAGCAACCGGAAACCGACGACAGTACGATGGCGAACAACGCTATTTTTGCGACTCGACTCAACATCCGGATTTACCCTCTCGACAGGCGATGAATGAATGACCTGTCACTTCAGACCGCGCGGCATGCCGGAAGTGGGTAGCGACCTGGTCGCCACCGTGTAAGCAAGGGGATACAAATCCCGCACTGACCGGTTGATTTGCCGAGCCGCCGTACACCCGCACTCGTGCGTAAGTTACTATGTGCGCCTCGGCGAACGGCCCTGCCCTCGCACTTATCGAAACCCACACGGAAACAAAGCCCTGTGACACTGGAACAGAATTACACCGCCATCCTCGGGCAACTGGGCGAGGACGTCTCGCGCGAAGGTTTGCTGGACACCCCCAAGCGCGCCGCCAAGGCCATGCAGTACCTGTGTCGCGGTTACGCGCAAACGCTGGAAGAGGTCACCAACGGTGCCCTGTTCAGTTCCGAAGCCAGCGAAATGGTGATGGTCAAAGACATCGAGCTGTATTCGCTCTGCGAGCACCATCTGCTGCCGTTCATTGGCAAGGCGCATGTGGCGTACATCCCGCAAGGCAAAGTGCTGGGCCTGTCCAAGGTGGCGCGGATCGTCGACATGTATGCCCGTCGTCTGCAGATCCAGGAAAACCTCAGCCGTCAGATCGCCGAAGCCATTCAGCAGGTGACCGGCGCTCTGGGCGTTGCCGTGGTGATCGAGGCCAAACACATGTGCATGATGATGCGCGGTGTCGAGAAGCAGAATTCGGCCATGATCACGTCGGTGATGCTCGGCGAATTCCGTGAAAACGCCGCCACTCGCAGTGAGTTTCTCAGCCTGATCAAGTGATGCATTCAGCCAGCGTTCACGTGCCGTAACGCACGATGGGCGCGGCGTCGAACTCAGCCGTTGTCCGCAAGAGGTGTGACCGTGTTCATGAAAGCGTTAAGAGTGGGCCTCGGCCAGCTCGTCATCGGCATCGACTTCCTGACCCGTCCGAGCAGGAAAAAGCGCGATCCGCAAAGCCAGGCAGCCGTCGATGAAGCGGCTCGAAACCTGGCGCTGTATCAGTTTCACGCTTGCCCGTTCTGCGTGAAAACCCGTCGCGCGCTGCGCCGCCTCAATGTGCCTGTCGCGTTGCGCGATGCGAAGAACAACGAGCTGGATCGCCAGACCCTGCTCAATGAAGGCGGCCGAATCAAGGTGCCTTGCCTGCGGATCGAGGAAGGCGATAAAACGGTCTGGATGTACGAGTCCAAGGTAATCATCGATTACCTTGATCAGCGCTTTGGGGCCATCTGAGCCGCTATTGCCCGAGGCACATCAACGCGGGCAACCTTCCTCGCGACAGGCAACGTAGGCTTGCAACTGCTTGAGCCGCACGCGGGTCTGCTCGGCCAGGCACTGCGACTGCACTAATGGCCACATCGAGCCGGAGTCCTCCGGCTTGCCGGCCTGATACAGGCAATCGGCGTCACGCAGGGCTATCCACTTCTGCTGCGCCTCCTTGAGTGCCTGTTTTTTCTCCGGCGTCTTGAGCCAGGCCATCTGCGCCTTGTATTGCGTGTTCAGGTTAGCATCGAGAGTCGCCAGCTCAGTGGCGGCGCACTTGTTCATGCTCGCCTGAGTGGCGTCGCAATCCTGCGCCTGAGCGGAGCAACCGACACCCAGAGCGATGAGACCGGCCAGAATCGTTATACGCATAAATCTCCTTGTTGTCGGTCTTCTGGCGAATCAGTCCAGCATGCCTATATAGCCCGGTTCAGCCTCTACGCATTTCAGCCAGCGGCGTATCCCGGTGTAGGGTTCAAGATCGAAACCACCCTGATGCGCTACGTGGGTATACGCATACAGGGCGATATCGGCGATGGAGAAACTGTCGCCGACCAGAAAGGTCGTGCGGTGAAGCTGCTGCTCCATGACCGCCAGCGCCCGGTAACCGGACTTTTGCATGGCACGGTATTCAACCATGCGCTCGGCAGGCAGGCCCAGGTAGAACTGAATGAACCGCGCGACCGCCACTGACGGCTCGTGGCTGTACTGCTCGAAGAACTGCCATTGCAGCACTTGGGTACGCAGGCGCGGTTCGGTCGGAAGATACCGGGAGCCATCGGCGAGAAAGTTGAGAATCGCGTTGGACTCCCACAGGCAGGTGCCGTCATCCAGCTCCAGCACAGGAATCTTGCCGTTGGGGTTCTTTTCAAGAAACGCCGGGGTCTGGGTTTCGCCGTTGAGAATATCGACCGGCACCCACTCGTATTCGCTGCCCAGCAGATTAAGCATGAGCTTGATCTTGTAGCAATTGCCCGAGTTGTAATCGCCATAAACCTTGTACATCTGCCTGCTCCCTTCGTGTATCCGGTGTTGAATCAGATCAAGCTGCCTGCAGATTCTGGGCTGCACGGACGACAGACGCCAGTCGTTTTATGCCCTCATCGAGGCGCGCCGGGTCGATGTGGCTGAAGTTGAGCCGCAGGTGACCATGATGGGCGTCAGGATTGGCAAAAAATGGCTCGCCGGGCATGAACGCAACATCCTGCGCCAGTGCAGCATCCAGCAACGTGCGCGTGTCCATCGGCTGCTTGAGGGTCAGCCAGAAGAACAGGCCGCCTTGCGGGCTGTTCCAGACGGCGATATCCGAAAAATGCCGCTGCAACGCAACTTCAAAAGCATCGCGTCGGGTGCGATAGAACTCACACAGCGTCACAAGGTGCTCACGATAGTGGTCCGTGCCGATCCACTGCAAGGCCTGCCATTGTCCGAGGCGATTGGTGTGCAGGTCAGCCGATTGTTTCAAACGCAACAAATGCGGGAACAGATCAGGGCTGGCGATCAGATACCCCACCCGCAGACCGGGCAGCAAGGTTTTGGACACCGTGCCGGTGTAGATCCAGCTGGCCTTTTTCAGGCGGCTGACAATGGGCCTGGCGCTGGCGCCATCGAAACTCAGCTCGCGATAGGGTTCATCTTCGATCAGCGTCACACCATACTCGTCGAGCAGCGCGGCGACCGCGTCGCGACTGGCCTCGCTGTAGCGCACCGCCGAAGGGTTCTGAAAAGTCGGGATCAGGTAGGCAAACGCCGGTGCGTGCCGCTCCAGGCCCTCACGCATGGCTGACAGGTCCGGGCCGTCGGCCTTCAAGGGCACGGTGATGAAGTCGGCGCCGAACAGCTGAAATATCTGCAATGCAGCCAGATAGGTCGGCGCTTCCAGCAGAATCTCTGTGCCTTTGTCGATGTACAGTTTGGCAGCCAGGTCCAGCGTCTGCTGCGAGCCACTGACCACCAGGACCTGACTGGCCTCGCAGGCGATACCCAGCGCACGAGCGTCGGCAGCCAACGCCTCGCGCAGCGCGGGTTCACCTTCGCTCATGCCGTATTGACCCAGGGCGACAGGCATATCGGCCCACTCGACTTTGGGCAGCATTGACTCGGCAGGCAGCCCCCCGGCGAACGACATCACTTCCGGGCGCTGGGCGGCGGCCAGGATTTCGCGGATCAGAGAACTTTTCAGACGGGAAACACGTTCAGAGAAAGCCATGACAGATACCTGTAGCCGAGACAAATGGAAATAAGTCAAACTTGTTGACTCAAATTACGACAACCCGCGCGAATACGTCAATATGCTTGACCTTAAAAATCCAGCGAATCAACAAATGGCCATGGAAGCGTTTTTCTTCGGCTATCAGGCCTTCACCGCCAAAGCTGATGAAATGCTCGACAGGCGCGGCTTCAGTCGCGTGCATCAGCGCATCGTCTTCTTCATCGCCCGCTATCCCGACCTGAGCGTCAAGGAACTGCTGACGGTGCTGGGCGTCAGCAAACAGGCCTTGAATGCGCCGCTGCGCCAGCTGATTGCGATGAATCTGGTACACAGCGCGGCACCCGAGACGGACAAGCGCAAGCGTCTGCTGGCACTGACCGATGAGGGCATCCGGTTTGAGCAGGCGTTACGCCGCGAACAGGTCAAGCTGTTGCAACGCGTGTTCAACGAAGCGGGTCAGGAAGCGGTGGACGGCTGGATGGCGGTCAACCGCGCCCTGGGCCAGACGCTGCAATCCGGCGCCTGCCCTGCCGGCCCTGAAGCCGAGTAAACAGACCTGTTGCAACTGTGCTGGCGTTTACTCGTATCGCTGTATCGTAAAGCCGCGCAGCCATACGTTTAGGCTGGGCGTCCCCTGTGACCTGCCCGCTTCAAGGAACGCCTGCATGAACGAAGCCCTCAAAGTGCCACGGCGCCCGCTGCGGCCATTGGCAGACTCATCGCCGTCTGCGATGGCCGCCGGTTTCATTGCCATGATGACCGGTTGCACCAGTTCACTGGTGCTGATGTTTCAGGCAGGTCAGGCCGCGGGCCTGAGCAGTCTGCAGATTTCATCCTGGCTGTGGGCGTTGTTCATGGGCATGGCGGTGTGCAGCATCGGCCTTTCGCTGCGCTACCGCACGCCGATCACAGTGGCGTGGTCCACGCCCGGTGCGGCACTGTTGATCACCAGCCTCGGCGGCGTCAGCTACCCGCAGGCAATCGGTGCCTTCATGACCAGCGCCGTTCTGGTCATTCTCTGCGGCGTGACCGGCAGTTTCGAGCGCATGGTCCGACGCTTGCCAGCGTCGCTGGCAGCTGCCTTGCTGGCGGGGATTCTGTTCAGGATCGGCAGCGAGATTTTCATTGCCGCGCAACATCGTACCAGCCTGGTCCTGGGCATGTTTTTCACCTACCTGCTGGTCAAGCGTCTTTCACCGCGCTACTCGGTACTGCTCGCGTTGCTGGTCGGCATCGTGATCTCCGGCATGCTGGGCTTGCTGAACATGGGCGACCTGGCGCTGCACGTGGCAATGCCGGTCTGGACCACCCCCGAGTTTTCATGGGCAGCGACGGTCAGCATCAGCATTCCATTGTTCGTGGTGGCCATGACCTCTCAGAACATGCCGGGTGTGGCAGTGCTGCGCGCTGACGGCTACTTCCCGCCCACCTCGCCGCTCATTTCGGTGACCGGCATCGCCTCGCTGCTGACCGCGCCGTTCGGTTGCCACGGGATCAATCTGGCCGCCATCAGTGCCGCCATCTGCACCAGCCCGCATGCTCACGAAGACAAGGACAAACGTTACACGGCGGCGATCTGGTGCGGAATTTTCTATGGCATTGCGGGGATTTTCGGGGCCACGCTGGCTGGCCTGTTCAGCGCGTTTCCCAAGGAACTGATGCTGTCGATCGCAGCACTGGCGCTGCTCGGCTCGATCACCAACGGTCTGACAGTGGCCATGGCCGAGCCCAAAGAGCGCGAACCGGCACTGATCACGTTCATGGTGACGGCGTCCGGACTGACGCTGTTTTCCATCGGCTCGGCCTTCTGGGGCATTGTGGCGGGCTTGTTGACCTTGTTGATTCTGAACGCGCGCAAAGCGGATTAGCGCTGGGCGCCCCAGTCATCCGTTGCGCGTGGCAGCCGCCACGAGCAAGGTCCCGGCATCGGCATCCAGTATCGCCTGAGTGCCCAGCGGCACGGCCTGATTGCGATCACCGTGACCGACCGGTAAACCCCCGAGTACCGGAATACCCAGGCTGCCCAGCCGTTCCAGCAGCACGTGGGCCGGACTGATGGTGCCGCCGGTATTGGCCGCCGGGGTGAACTCGCCCACCGCAATGCCGGCCAACCGTTCGAGAATGCCGCAGTTGCCCAGATGAGTCAGCATACGATCGACACGATAGGCAGGTTCGTTGACCTCCTCTATCAGCAGGATCGCCCCGGTCATGTCAGGCATGAACGGCGTGCCGACGGACGTGTCGAGAATACACAGGTTGCCGCCCAGCAACAGGCCCTGCGCGCTGCCGGCGGTTCTGACACGGGCCGTTGGCGAGTCAGGCTCGGCCTTGAGCAGCACCGGTTCGGTACTCATCAGCACGTGGCGCATGCCACTGACAAACAGCCCGCCCGCCCCTAATTGAGCCGCGACCGGGCCGTGAATGGTCGCCAGTCGCGCGTGGTTCCACAGCGCACCGTGCAGGGCCGTAATGTCGGAAAAGCCGGTGACCAGCTTGGGATCGCGACGCACCGCGTCCATGTCTACCTGCTGGACAATCCGCTGCACGCCATAACCGCCGCGATTGCAGACGACCGCGCGGATCTCCGGGTCTGCGAGCGCGGCGTTGAGGTCGGCAAGACGCTCTTCGTCGGTCCCTGAATAAAACGAATACTTGCCCAGCGCATGCGGATAGACACGCGGGCGCAGGCCCCAGCCCTTGAGCACTTCGACCGCAGCTTCGAGCTTGGCGGGGTCCACCGGACCGGCCGGTGAAACCAGCGCCACGGCGTCGCCAGCCCGCAGGACCTGAGGGTGGAGGGTCTGTAGATTCGTGGTGGGCATTGCAGTCATCCAGCGGTCGATTAAGCCGCAATGTAGAGCACAGCGGTACGCGACTCAAGCTGCAAAATCGCCGGATTCGGTCAGTGGGGTCGATCACTTTGAACGCCAAAGCCTGAGTGGACTCCTATCAACCACATGGATCAAACGGCATTCGCTGAATGATCGCTTCTTGCCTGAACAGCGTGACAAGCGTTTGATTCCATCCTTGAACCACTTTTGAGAGGCCCTGCCATGACTGATCTTACCAACCGCCAGTTCCTGCTCGCCAAGCGCCCTTCGGGCACTGTACGCCGTGATGACTTCGATTATAAGGAAGTCCCGGTCACTGCGCTGACTGACGGCCAGATTCTGGTCAGGAACAAATACCTGTCGCTGGACCCGGCCATGCGGGGCTGGATGAACGAAGGCAAGTCCTACATTCCGGCCGTGCAGCTGGGCGAAGTGATGCGCGCACTGGGCGTGGGCGAAGTGATCGAATCGAAGCACCCGAAATTTGCCGTGGGCGATCATGTCCAGGGCGCCCTGGGTGTTCAGGATTATTTCGTGGGTGAACCGAAGGGTTTCTACACGGTAGACACTCGCCTTGCGCCGCTGCCGCTGTACCTGTCGGCACTGGGCATGACCGGCATGACCGCCTACCTGGCGCTGCTGGATGTCGGTCAGCCAAAAAGCGGCGATACCGTTTTGATTTCCGGCGCAGCCGGCGCTGTCGGCAGCGTGGCCGGGCAAATTGCCAAGATCAAGGGCTGCCGGGTTGTCGGCATCGCCGGCGGCAAGGAAAAGTGCCGCCTGCTGACCGAAGAGCTGGGTTTCGACGCGGCCATCGACTACAAATCAGAAGACGTCATGGAGGCCGTGAAACGTCATTGCCCGGACGGTGTGAACGTGTACTTCGACAACGTCGGTGGTGACATTCTGGACGCAGCGCTGAGCCAGTTGGCCGTCGGGGCACGTGTGGTGATCTGCGGCGCCATCAGTCAGTACAACAACACCACCGCCGTCAAAGGCCCGGCCAACTACATGTCCTTGCTGGTCAACCGCGCGCGCATGGAAGGCTTTATCGTGCTGGACCACGGCGATCGCTTCGCCGAAGCCGGCCAGGTCATGGCGGGCTGGATCAAGGAAGGCAAACTCAAGAGCAAAGAGCACGTCGAAGAAGGTCTGGAGACGTTCCCCGAGACGTTCCTGAAGCTGTTCACCGGCGAGAACTACGGCAAACTGATCCTGAAAGTGGAATAAAACCTCAGGCTGTACTTGCCTCGTTTCTCCCCCCCTGCGGCGTGAGGAACGAGGTGCAGCCAGCCCGAGCGCTGCGCCCTTCTGATCAAGCCAGTTCGGCAACCACGGCAGCCAGAGCCTTGGCCGGATCTGCCGCCTGACTGATCGGGCGACCGATGACGAGGTAGTCCGAGCCTGCGTCGAGGGCCTGGCGCGGGGTCAGGATGCGGCGCTGATCGTCTTGCGCACTGCCCGCCGGGCGAATGCCGGGCGTGACCAGTTGCAGTGAGGGATGGGCGGCTTTCAGGGCCTGGGCTTCCAGTGCCGAGCACACCAGACCGTCCATGCCGGCCTTTTCAGCCAGTGCCGCCAAGCGCAGCACCTGCACCTGCGGATCGATGTCCAGACCGATACCGGCAAGGTCTTCGCGCTCCATGCTGGTCAGCACGGTCACACCGATCAGCAACGGTTGCGGGCCGGAACGCTGCTCCAGCACTTCCCGGCACGCGGCCATCATGCGCAACCCACCGGAACAATGCACATTCACCATCCATACGCCCATCTCGGCAGCCGCTTTGACCGCCATGGCCGTGGTGTTGGGAATGTCGTGGAATTTGAGGTCCAGAAACACCTCGAAGCCCTTGTCACGCAGGGTCTCTACGATGTCCGACGCACAGCTGGTGAACAACTCCTTGCCGACCTTGACCCGGCACAGTGTGGGGTCGAGCTGATCAGCCAGTTGCAGAGCGGCTTCACGGGTCGGGAAATCCAGGGCGACGATGACAGGAGTCTGGCAGGCGGACATGAGCGTGGTCTCAGGTAAGTCGAAATCGGCGCGCATTGTAGCCGAAGCGGCGGGCCGACGGGGACCCTTCATTGACCAACGACACATTCAAAACCGCGTTGTCCCCTGCACTTGCAGCGAACACGACAAAGGCGGCCTGCACCAAATCCGCCCGGCGCGGGCAATCGATTGACCCTGACGTTCTGCAAACGACCTGTTTTGAGGCAATGCGACGGTTTCCCATGCACTGGCACGGCCTCTGCAACAGGATGTTTCAACGATGACAGACCTCAGGGAGACAACAATGAGTACGCAACTCAAGCCAACGCTAGGCACGATTCATTTATGGGGGATTGCTGTCGGGCTGGTGATTTCCGGCGAATACTTCGGCTGGAGCTACGGCTGGGGGGTGGCGGGAACATTGGGCTTTTTGGTAACAGCCCTGATGGTTGCAACCATGTACACCTGTTTCATTTTCAGTTTTACCGAGCTGACCACCGCCATCCCGCACGCAGGCGGACCATTCGCCTACAGCCGTCGCGCCTTCGGAGAAAAAGGCGGACTGATCGCCGGCATGGCGACCCTGATCGAATTTGTATTCGCCCCACCGGCCATCGCCATGGCCATTGGTGCCTACCTCAACGTGCAGTACCCGGGTCTGGACCCCAAGCACGCCGCCGTCGGTGCCTACATCGTGTTCATGGCGCTGAATATCGTGGGCGTGAAACTGGCCGCGACCTTCGAGCTGGTGGTGTGCATCCTGGCCGTCGCTGAATTGCTGGTGTTCATGGGCGTGGTTGCGCCTGCGTTCAGCTTCAGCAATTTCGCTCTCAATGGCTGGGCCGGCTCGCAGACGTTCGGGCCGGAAGCCATCGCCGGCATGTTCGCCGCCATTCCGTTTGCCATCTGGTTTTTCCTGGCCATCGAAGGCGCAGCAATGGCCGCCGAAGAAGCCAAGGACCCGAAACGCACCATTCCGAAGGCTTACATCAGCGGGATTCTCACCCTCGTGGTGCTGGCCATCGGCGTCATGCTGTTTGCCGGCGGTGTGGGCGACTGGCGCACGCTGGCCAACATCAACGATCCGCTGCCCCAAGCCATGAAAGCGGTCGTCGGCGACAGCTCCGGCTGGCTGCACATGCTGGTATGGATCGGCCTGTTCGGCCTGGTTGCCAGCTTCCACGGCATCATCATGGGCTACTCGCGCCAGTTCTTCGCCCTGGCTCGTGCCGGTTATCTGCCTTCGTCCCTGGCAAAGCTGTCGCGCTTCCAGACGCCACACCGGGCAATCATCGCGGGCGGCCTGATCGGCATCGCCGCCATCTACAGTGACGGGCTGATCAACCTGAGCGGCATGACGCTGACTGCGGCGATGATCACCATGGCGGTGTTCGGCGCCATCGTGATGTACATCATGAGCATGCTCAGCCTGTTCAAGCTGCGCAAGACCGAGCCGCAACTGGAGCGTACGTTCCGTGCGCCGGGCTACCCGGTGGTGCCGGGCATCGCGCTGGCTCTGGCGGTGGTGTGCCTGGTGGCAATGGCCTGGTTCAACATGCTCATCGGCCTGATTTTCCTGGGCCTGATGGCGATCGGCTTCATCTATTTCAGCCTGACGGCGAAATCGCGCGCCGATGCCCCCGCTGATGCGATGCTCACCGGCCGATAGGACGCCCATTCTCAATTGCGTGCAAAAGGGATTTGCACGCAACCTGTTCCAGGCGCATACACTTGAACCATTGAGCAGCCTCGCTGCTCAAACCGGTATCACAACAAGGAGAGCGCTATGCCCTGGTATGCCTGGTTAATTCTGCTCGTAGCCATTGGCTCGATTGTCGGCGGTTTGATGATGCTGCGTGACACCGCCAAGAAACTGCCCCTCACCGAAGAACAGCTCAAGCGTGTGCATGAGCGCAATGCAGAGATGGACGCCAAGGAAGCCAAGGATCGGTAAGAACACTCGGGAGGCAGGCTGAAAACCTGCCTCCCCCTGTTCGGCTATTCCCCGGACCTGTCAGCGCTGACCGGCAGCACTTTGATGTGCAACGGCTGAAAAATCGTCGTCAATACCCCTTCACTGCGCAGCGTTTCCAGCAACTGCATGAAGTGCGGCACGTCAATAGTGCCGCCGGGGCGCAGCAATGCATATTGACGGTAGATTTGATCAACGCGCTCGGACACCATCAACTGCGAGGCTTCACTCGGGTTGCGGTACATGAAATCGATCAGATAAGAACGGGTAACAGGCGCTATGTCCGCGCGGCCGCGCACCACCATCATCACATTACTGTCGTGGGAATAAGTCGACGTAATATCGAAGTGCTCGCTGAGGTATTTCTGGTCGGCATTGAAGTTGGCAAACCCATAATGATAACCACTGAACAACGCCAGGCGTTTGTCGGACACGTTATCGAAATAATCCTGCTGACGTCCTTCAGCCTGCCGCGCGACATAAACTTCCGCGTCTTCAAGCCCGAGGTCGACCGTCTCGTGAGGGATGTCTTTCCAGCCCCAGTCAGGGTTTTCGAAAATCGCGATATCGAAACGCCCCTCAGCGAAATCCCGAAAGCGCCGAGGCACCGATGTCGGGATCATCACGAACTCGTAGTCGTTCTGCTCGGCGTTCAGGGCATTGATCAGCTTGGGTAACAGCCCCGCGTCTTCACCTTTTTCAGGACGCACCATATACGGGGGAAAATGCACTGCAGCGACTCGTACAATCTGCGCGGCAACGACCGGCGGCGTCACCATCAACGGAATAAGCAGTAACGCTCCCGCCACGGCAGTGCGCACGACACTCTCAATTACCCCTGCGAGTCTTTTCATAAACACGGCATCAAATCAAAGCCCCCCACGCTATGCGGTTTCTTTGATTTAAACAACTGTCAAATCAACGGCGCCAACGTCATTATGCAGAACGCCGCCTGTCAATAACGATGGCAGGCCGGGAGGGTTGCAATAAAAGACAATTATTGCAGCGCGAACACAAGGGAGCCTGTTTGCTCCCCCACAGCGTAACAAGTCGCCATGGGCTAAATGTAGCTACGCTAAAGCCATTGACTATCAAAACGGAGCTTGACGATGCCGCATTGGCTGGTGATTGATCTGGAGGCGACGACCGAAGAAGGTGGCTGGCCGGTCGCAGAAATGGAAGTCATCGAGATAGGCGCAACACTGGTCAATCAGGACGGGCGCGAGCTGGACCATTTCGAACGCTTCGTGCGCCCGGTACGCAGGCCCCTGTTGACTCATTTTTGCCGCCAGTTGACGCACATCAGCCAAAGCAATATCGACAGCGCTGCGCCGCTGACGACGGTCTGGCCGCAGTTCGAGCGCTGGTTGAGCCATCATCGTGCGCGTGTACTGGGCTGGGCAAGCTGGGGGGACTATGACCGACAGCAACTGGAAGAGGAATGGCGCCATCATCAACTCGACAGCGCGCTGTCCAGCATGCCGCACGTCAATCTCAAACAGCGTTTTGCACAGGCTCGGCAGTTGCAAAAGCCGATGGGGCTGAACAGCGCGTTGCAGCTGGCGGGCATGCAGTTTGCGGGGCAGCAGCACAGAGCGCTGGTCGACGCCCGCAATACCGCCAGGCTGTTACCGCTGATCATGCCCAACTGAGTCTCACAGTGTGAGACCGAAACGCATAGCCGATCTTTCTGACGCGCGTTATAGAGCGCTCTTTAACAAGGCGTGACGGGATTTCTCCTCTTGGGCATACTGGCGAGCCCTCCACAGCCCTTCATAAGGAATCGCCCATGTTCAAGGTCAACGAATACTTCGACGGCACCGTCAAATCCATCGCCTTCAGCCAGGCTGACGGTCAGGCAACCATCGGTGTAATGGCAGCGGGCGAATACGAGTTCGGTACTGCGCAACGGGAAATCATGCATGTGGTGTCGGGCGAGTTGCAGGTGAAGCTCCCGGACAGCACCGACTGGGAAACCTTTGTCACGGGCAGTCAGTTCAATGTACCGGCCAACAGCAAGTTCCAGCTCAAGGTCAGCGTTGACACCGCTTATCTGTGCGAATACCGCTAAAACCGATCAACCGGGAGGTTTAACCTCCCCCGGCTGATACCCGGTCTTATTCAGCGACAGCGTTGAACTGCAAGGCTGCCAGGCGCGCATAGAGCGGGTTGCTGGCAATCAGTTGCTGATGAGTGCCGACCGCGACCAGTCGCCCTTGATCCATCACCGCAATCCGGTCGGCATTTTGTACCGTGGCCAGTCGATGGGCGATCACCAAGGTGGTGCGCCCCTGCATCAGGCTGGGCAAGGCTTGCTGGATCAAGTGTTCGCTTTGTGCATCCAGTGCGCTGGTCGCCTCGTCCAGTAACAGGACAGGCGCATCGACCAGCAACGCGCGGGCAATCGCCAGACGTTGCCGCTGCCCGCCCGACAGCCCAAGCCCGCCCTCGCCCAGATGAGTGCTGTAGCCATCGGCCATTTCCAGAATGAACTCATGGGCGTGGGCAATGCGTGCTGCCGCCTGGACCTGTTCGAAGCTGGCATTGGCGTTGCCGTAGCGGATGTTGTCTTCGACGCTGCCAAAAAACAGCGCAGGCGTTTGCGAAACCAGCGCAAAGCAGCGACGCAGGTCGTGAGGGTCGAGCTGCGTAACGGGTACACCGTCAATCAGAATGCGCCCTTGTCCGGGGTCGTAGAAGCGCAGCAGCAGGTCGAAAATCGTCGACTTGCCGGCTCCGGAAGGTCCGACCAGGGCCAGGGTTTCTCCAGGCTCCACGGACAGGGTCAGGCCATCGACCGCATTACGTTCAGGCCGCGAAGGGTAGGCAAAACTGACGTTCTCCAGCGCCATCCGTCCGCTGATACGCGGCGGCAGACTCGACAGCCCGGTCGCCGGCGCACTGATCTCGCTACGGGCCTGAAGCAGCTCACCGATCCTCTCGGCCGCACCGGCTGCGCGCTGCAACTCGCCGATCACTTCACTCAATGTGCCGAACGCCATCCCCACCACCAGCGCATAAAACACAAACGCTGCCAGCTCACCGCTGGAGATACGGCCGCTGATCACGTCCATACCGCCCACCCACAGCATCACGGCCACCGCTCCCAGCACTAGCACGATCACCAGCGTGATCAGCCAGGAACGCTGCAAAATCCGTTTGCGAGCGGTTTCGAACGCCTGCTCGACGGTGTGGGAAAAGCGCTGCCTGTCCTGTTGCTGATGGTTGTAGGCTTGAACCGTCTTGATCTGCCCAAGCGCTTCAGCCACATAACTGCCCACATTGGCCACCCGGTCCTGACTTTCCCGGGACAGGTTGCGCACCCGTCGTCCGAACATGAGGATCGGCGCAATGATCAGCGGCAAGGCCACCACCACAATGCTGGTGAGTTTGGGGTTGGTGATGAACAACAGCACGATCCCGCCGATAACCATCAATGCATTGCGCAGAAACATCGACAGTGATGAGCCGATGACCGATTGCAGCAAGGTGGTGTCGGCGGTCAGTCGCGACTGGATTTCCGAACTGCGGTTGTTCTCGTAGAAGCCAGGATGGAGTTCGATCAAATGGTCGAAGACTTTCTTGCGCAGGTCGGCGACGACGCGCTCGCCAATCCACGACACCAGGTAAAAGCGGGTAAACGTACCGATCGCGAGGCCGACCGTCAGCAACATGAAAAATCCGATCGAGCGCTCGAGCAACTCTGCTGAACGGGTCATGAACCCCTGGTCGATCATCAACTTGATGCCCTGCCCGATCGACAATGTGATGCCGGCAGTCACAACCAGTGCCAGCAACGCACCGAACACTTGCCAGCGATACGGGGCAATGAAACTGGCGGCCAGGCGAATCGCATGGCGTTGACGTCGGGAAATCAGTGAAATCATGAAGGGTGAACCTGCCTGGGTCTGAACTGCAGAGCCTACACCTGTCCGACACAGACCGCTGCGCGCCATTGTGAGTGAACTTGCCTCAGGCCTTGACGGTCTGGTTATGACTGATTGACAGAGTTGGCTATAAGCGATCGATCTAAGCGCCCGCTGGCAGATTCAGATCAATTCTGTTGCACTGGTATCGCGTTTGGGCGGCTGACATAACCCTGTCACGGACCGGTCATCAAGCGCGGTTAACTTAACGCCGTTACCTGATGAAAGGAGAAACACCATGAGCCTGCAAGAGCGCAGCAATGAAGTCCCGGTCGTGCGAGCCACGCCCGACTTGCCTGTTGGCGGTGCCGTTCTCGACCAGCACGGACGAGAAGTCGTGATCACCGAAGAAATGGTTCAGGCTGCTTGCCAGGAATGTGACAAGAACTGGGTAACCCCGGAAAAATAAGACCTGAGCCTGCCGAATGTATTGAAACCCGACTTTCGAGTCGGGTTTTTTATGCCTGGAAAACGCCGGACTTTCAGACCCGTACCGCGCCCAACGCTCGGACGAGCTGCGCCAGTACCTCGGACTCGCCTTCCAGCCTGACCTGCAGGCCTTCAATTTCCCGACGCGGCGGGTAGTGCTTGCGCAACGCGTCGAACGCCAGTCGCTGACTGGCAACATCGCCGGTCAGGCTGCGGCGGAAATCCGCATCATCGCGGCGTGGGTCGTACACACCACGACACAGCATGTTCAGTGCCCAGACCGGATCAGCCGCCGCGTCAAGGCTGACCTGCGCCAGCCAGGGTTTCGGCAGCAGGTCGTCGAGGCGGATCAGCGGCGGCTGATCGAGGAACGCGCACAGCGCCTGATAAATCTGCGCCGTGCCGCGCTGGCGGCCGTCGAGGCTGTAACCCGCGATGTGCGGCGTACCGAGCACACACAGGTCGGCCAGCGCAACGTTGACCTGCGGCTCGCCTTCCCACACATCCAGCACGGCCTGCAGGTCTTCGCGCTCAAGCAGTACGTCGTGCAATGCGCGGTTATCCACCACCGCACCACGGCTGGCATTGATCAGCCAGGCGCCCTGCCTGAGCTGACGCAGGCGCGCCTCATCCAGCAGATGCCAGGTGGGCAGCTCCCCGGTCTTGTTCAAGGGCGTGTGCAGACTGATAACGTCACACTGCTGAAGCATGTCGTCCAGGCTGACGAAGTCGCCTCCTTCGACAGCCTGCCGTGGGGGGTCACAGACCAACACATTCCAGCCCAGCGCTTTCAGCACGCTGATCAGACGACCGCCCACCTGCCCCGCGCCCACCACACCATAGGTACGTTGCCTGAGATCGACGCCTTCGATTTCCGCCAGGGTCAACAGACTGCCCAGCACGTAATCGACAACCCCCCGCGCATTGCAGCCGGGGGCGCTGGCCCATTGAATCCCGGCTTGCTGAAAGTACCCGAGGTCCAGATGATCGGTGCCGATGGTGCAGGTTCCTACGAAACGTACCGGGCTGCCTTCGAGCATGTCGCGGGTCACCGGTGTCACGGAACGCACCAGCAGGATGTCGGCATCGGCTACCGCCGCACGGTCGATGGATCGGCCTGGCAGGCGCCTGATGTCACCGAAACCGGCAAAAAAGGCGTCGAGCAATGGAATGTTTTCGTCGGCAACAATGCGCATGGAAGACTCTCTGGGTCTGGCGAACAGGGACCGGTCCTTTGTGTGGACAGGCTCGTCGTGAACAGGCGCGGGTTGCTGCGATAAGGCAATCAATCAGGACAGGGCAATCAGTCGGCTTTTTTACGAATCCAGTACAGAAACGTGCCTTCTTCAGCCTGCTCTGCCACCAGCTCGTGCCCGAGGAACACACAGAACTTGGGGATATCACGACGTGTGGACGGATCGGTCGCGATGACCTTGAGCAAACCGCCCGCCGGCAGATCGCGGACTTTCTGGTGCAGCATCATCACAGGTTCCGGGCAGTTTAGCCCGGTAGCATCCAGAACGGAGTCAACGACAAGGCTTTCAACGGATTCAGACATGGGGCACTCCAGAGGCGGGTAGCGATTGTCGCTCAAATCAGTGGCCAGGCCAAATGCGGGTTGCTCATCCTGTCGATAACTACCATGCACTCTTCAGGCTTGTGGAGCCCGTGTCTCACGATGGGTCCATCGAGAGCAGCTCGGGCTCGACTCAGGTCACCGCTTCGCGGCTTTGGCCACATCCAGCCTGCGCAGGTGACAGGTGACTTCTTCGCGGTCGTGATAAAGCTGTTTGCAGCCAATGGAGACCCGCACGCCGCGCGCCTGAAAGCCTTCTTCGATGCGGTCGAGCAGTCGGCGTACTTCGGCGTAGCGCTGTTTCATCGGCAGTTTAAGGTTGACCACCGCTTCGCGACACAGGCCTTCACCCAGCCAGGTTTCCAGCAAAGCGGCATTGCGCGCCGGCTTTTCTACGATGTCGCAGACCATCCAGTCCACGGGGTGACGAGGCTTGTAGGTGAAACCGTCCGCCATCAGGTGCTGCACCAGCCCGGTGTCCATCAGGCTTTCGGCCATCGGGCCATTGTCGATGGCGGTCACCAGCATGCCCCGACGGACCAGTTGGTAGGTCCAGCCGCCGGGCGCAGCGCCCAGGTCCACGCCGGTCATGTCACCGGACAGGCGCTCGTCCCATTGGTCCCGGGGGATGAAATGGTGCCACGCCTCTTCGAGCTTCAGGGTCGAGCGGCTGGGCGCTTCGCGGGGAAACTTCAACCGCGGAATACCCATTGGCCACATTGCCGAGTTGTCCGCCTCGGCCAGGCCGAGAAACACCTCGCGGCCGCTCTTGAAGGTCAGCAGCAGGCGTGGCTTGCGCGGGTCATCGACCAGCTTGCCGGCCTGCTTCAGGGCCTTGCGCAACGGTGCTTCGAACTTCTTGCAGAAATTCGACAGTTCCTTGCCATCGTTGGTGTCCACCACTTCCAGCCACACGCTGCCACAGGTCGGAAACGCCGACATGTGTGCAAGGATCACGCTGATCCGGTCGGTTTCCGGCAAGTCGAGAAACAGCCCTCGCGCCCATTGCCGAGGAAAGATCAGCGTGTCGAAGCGCTGACCGCTCATCAACCGTTCAGCGCCGTCCGGCTCGGTGCAGATGAATTCGGCACAGGCGGTGTCAGGCCGCGCCTTGGCGTAACCGGAGACGTCCAGGCGGGCGGCGAGGTCGGCGATTTCTGAACAGACCTCGCCTTCAAAACCGGGCCTGCAATGCATAAACAGCGTATTCATGGGTCATTCCTGGGCAATGGGCGCTCGGGCGTAACCCCGCAGACTTGAAAGCCGCGCATGATAGCCCAATCAGGAACCACTGACGCTGCCCGACAGTCCACAGAACCTGAAGCCTGTTGCGGCGCTCCCGACCTGAAGCACATGGAGCCCGCCATCAGAAGTGTGGAGAACATTCCAAAAGGAGACATTCATGCCCTCCCTCGATAGCCTGAAGAGCCTGAAAACGCTCGAAATCGACAACAAGACCTACCACTATTTCAGCCTGCCCGACGCCGCCCGATCACTTGGCAATCTGGACAAGCTGCCCATGTCGCTCAAGGTGCTGCTGGAAAACCTGCTGCGCTGGGAAGACAACAAGACCGTCACCGGCAATGACCTCAAGGCCATCGCCGACTGGCTGACCGAGCGCCGCTCGGACAGGGAAATTCAGTACCGCCCTGCCCGCGTGCTGATGCAGGACTTCACCGGCGTGCCGGCGGTGGTCGATCTGGCCGCCATGCGCGCGGCAGTGGCCAAGGCGGGTGGCGATCCGCAACGCATCAACCCGCTCTCGCCGGTTGATCTGGTGATCGACCACTCGGTGATGGTCGACAAGTTCGGCGACCCCGACGCGTTCGGTGAAAACGTCGACATCGAAATGCAGCGCAACGGTGAGCGCTACGCCTTTTTGCGCTGGGGCCAGAGCGCCTTCGATAACTTCAGCGTGGTGCCGCCCGGCACCGGCATTTGCCATCAGGTGAATCTGGAGTACCTGGGCCGTACGGTCTGGACCAAAGAAGAAGACGGTCGCACGTACGCCTTCCCTGACACGCTGGTCGGCACCGACTCGCACACCACCATGATCAACGGCCTGGGCGTACTCGGCTGGGGTGTCGGCGGGATCGAAGCCGAAGCCGCGATGCTTGGCCAGCCGGTGTCGATGCTGATCCCTGAAGTCATCGGTTTCAAACTGACCGGCAAATTGAAAGAAGGCATTACTGCTACCGACCTGGTGCTGACCGTCACGCAGATGCTGCGCAAGAAAGGCGTGGTCGGCAAATTCGTCGAGTTCTACGGCGACGGCCTGGCCGATCTGCCGCTGGCTGACCGCGCGACCATTGCCAACATGGCGCCGGAGTATGGCGCGACCTGCGGGTTCTTCCCGGTTGATGAAGTGACGCTGGACTATCTGCGCCTGTCCGGTCGGCCCGATGAAACCGTGAAACTGGTCGAGGCCTACTGCAAGGCACAAGGCCTGTGGCGTCTTTCAGGTCAGGAACCGGTGTTCACCGACAGCCTGGAACTGGACATGAGCACGGTGGAAGCCAGTCTGGCCGGCCCCAAACGCCCGCAAGACCGCGTAGCATTGCCGAATGTGTCCAAGGCGTTCACTGATTTTCTCGGTTTGCAGGTCAAGCCAGCCAAGGCCGATGAAGGTCGTCTGGAAAGCGAAGGCGGTGGCGGTGTCGCGGTGGGCAACGAGGCCCAGGTCAGTGGCGAAACGCAGTATGAATACAACGGGCAGACCTATCACCTGAGAGACGGCGCCGTGGTGATCGCAGCGATCACCTCCTGCACCAATACCTCCAACCCCAGCGTCATGATGGCGGCCGGGCTGGTTGCGAAAAAAGCGGTTGAGAAAGGCCTGCAGCGCAAACCGTGGGTGAAAAGCTCCCTGGCACCCGGCTCCAAGGTCGTCACCGATTACTACGACGCCGCCGGTCTGACCCCGTATCTGGAAACGCTTGGCTTCAATCTGGTGGGCTATGGCTGTACCACTTGCATCGGCAACTCCGGGCCATTGCTGGAGCCTATCGAGAAAGCCATTCAGCAGTCCGACCTGACCGTCGCGTCCGTGCTGTCGGGCAACCGCAATTTCGAGGGACGCGTCCATCCGCTGGTCAAGACCAACTGGCTGGCCTCGCCACCGCTGGTCGTTGCCTACGCGCTGGCGGGCTCGGTACGCATCGACATCAGCAGCGAACCACTGGGCGAAGGCTCGGACGGCAAACCGGTGTATCTGCGTGACATCTGGCCGACTCAGAAGGAAATCGCCGACGCGGTCGCCAATGTGAACACCGGCATGTTTCACAAGGAATACGCCGAAGTCTTCGCCGGTGACGAACAGTGGCAGGCCATTGAAGTCCCGCAGGCTGCCACTTATGTCTGGCAGGATGACTCCACCTACATCCAGCACCCGCCCTTCTTCGAAGGCATCGGCGGTCCGTTGCCGGTGATCGAAGACGTGCAAGACGCGCGCATCCTGGCGTTGCTGGGTGACTCGGTGACCACAGACCACATCTCCCCTGCGGGCAATATCAAGGCTGACAGTCCGGCCGGGCGCTACCTGCAGGAAAAAGGCGTCAAGTCTCAGGACTTCAACTCTTACGGTTCGCGCCGTGGCAACCACGAAGTGATGATGCGCGGGACATTTGCCAATATCCGCATCCGTAATGAAATGCTTGGCGGCGAGGAAGGTGGCAACACGGTGCATGTGCCGTCCGGCGAAAAGATGGCGATCTACGACGCTGCCATGCGCTATCAGGCTGAAAGCACGCCGCTGGTGATTATCGCGGGCCTGGAATACGGCACCGGCTCAAGTCGCGACTGGGCTGCCAAAGGCACCAATCTGCTGGGCGTCAAGGCCGTCATCGCCGAGAGCTTCGAGCGGATTCACCGTTCTAACCTGGTGGGCATGGGCGTACTGCCGTTGCAGTTCAAAAACGGGCAAACCCGCAAGACACTGGGCCTGACCGGTAAGGAAACGCTGAAAATCACCGGCCTGACCCATGCAGAGGTGCAACCGGGCATGAGCCTGACGCTGCACATTACCCGTGAGGACGGCAGCAAGGAAACTGTCGACGTACTGTGCCGCATCGATACGCTCAATGAGGTCGAGTACTTCAAATCGGGGGGCATTCTTCACTATGTCTTGCGGCAACTGATCGCTTCCTGAAGTCATCGCGCAGCGTCCAGTGCGCAGGAGTTGTCGCGGTGTCAGGTACACCGCGATCCATTCCTGCCGCACTGACTGATCGGTCATTTGGCGTGCAACACTCAATTTATCGGCTTTCCTGCCGATAACACGCCATCGTCTTCAGGATCGAAGGATCGAACTCCTATGCGCAACAACCAGCCTGTCACTCAACACGAGCGGACATTTCCTGCCGAACAGCGGCTGATCTCCACCACTGACACCCGGGGCACCATCACGTACTGCAACGATGCCTTTATCGACATCAGCGGTTACAGCGAAGTGGAATTGCTCGGCGCGGCCCATAACACGGTGCGCCATCCCGATGTCCCGCCTGCCGTTTTCGAACACATGTGGACCACGCTCAAAAACGGTCAGCCGTGGATGGGCATCGTCAAGAACCGTTGCAAGAATGGCGATCATTACTGGGTTAACGCCTATGTGACGCCGGTGCTGGAAAATAGCAAGGTGGTGGGTTTCGAGTCGGTGCGCATCAAACCGACGGCCGAACAGATACGCCGTGCCGAAGCGCTTTATGCCCGTATCAACAAGGGCAAGAGCGCGGTGCCGGGCCAGGATAAATGGCTGCCGGTGGTTCAGGACTGGCTACCGTTCATTCTGGTCAGTCAGTTGAGCTTCCTGATCGGTGTGTGGCTCAACTCGCCTTGGGGGTTTGCGCTGGCGGCGGCTTTGTCGGTGCCACTGGGCCTGCTGGGGCTGTCCTGGCAGCAGCGTGGCATCAAACGCTTGTTGCGTCTGGCCGAACAGACCACCTCCGACCCGCTGATCGCGCAGATGTACACCGACAGCCGAGGCCCGCAGGCGCGCCTGGAAATGTCGATCCTCAGCCAGGAAGCACGCCTGAAAACCTGCCTGACGCGCTTGCAGGACACTGCCGAACACCTGAACAGTCAGGCGCGTCAGTCCAACTCGCTGGCCAATGCCAGTTCGATCGGGCTGGAGCGTCAGCGGGTGGAAACCGAGCAGGTTGCCGCCGCCATCAACCAGATGGCCGCGACCACGCAAGAGGTTGCCAGCCATGTGAATCGCGCCGCAGATGCCACTCAGCAGGCCAATGAGCTGACCCGTCGTGGCCGTAATATCGCCGGTGAAACCCGAGAAGCCATTCAGCGCCTCTCCACCTCGGTGGGCGAAACCGGCCTGACAGTGACGCAACTGGCCAGGGACAGCGATGAAATCGGTGGCGTGGTCGACGTGATCAAAGGCATTGCCGATCAGACCAATCTGCTGGCGCTCAACGCCGCCATCGAAGCGGCGCGTGCCGGCGAGATGGGCCGAGGCTTTGCGGTGGTCGCCGACGAAGTGCGCCAACTGGCGCAACGCACCGCCGAATCCACCGGGCAGATTCATGGCCTGATCGCCAAGCTGCAACAGACCGCCAACGATGCCGTACAGACCATGGACACAGGCCGACGTCAGGCCGAGGAAGGCGTGGCCCGGGTCCTGGAGGCGGATAAGGCGCTGGTGGGTATCAGCGAAGCCGTCGCCAATATCACCGACATGACCACTCAGATCGCCACCGCCACTGAAGAACAGAGCGCCGTGGCCGAAGAGATCAACCGCAACATCTCCACGATTGCCAGCCTGGCCGACACCACCTCCGATGAAGCCCGTCGCTCTGCGGTGTTGAGTGGAGAGCTGACTGATACGGCCAACTTGCAATACTCGCTGGTGGAACGCTTTAATCGCTGAATCCGACAGCGTTTGCAAAGCCTCGACAGACATGAGTGTGCCGGGGCTTTTTTAATGGATTCTGCCAGGTATACCCTTTTAATAACTGCGCCCATCTGACAGGTTTTAAAAATCGCTCTTAAGGAAATGTAGGATTTTTCTTTAACACTATAAAAACAGATCAAACAGCCCGCCCTGTCATTGACACCTCATACACACTCCTATTAGTTGAAATTCAGATGCCACGCGGTAGTTATGTATTACCCCTTGCGACTATCGCGTGTCGTCCGAGCTAAAACTTCAGCCCTGCGTCATCCGGCGTCGGGCTTATTAATGGGAGAGACGTGTGCTTTGGGACTCTCTATCCACAGCTATGCCGACATGCAACCCGGCGACCGGATTCAGACCTTCTGCAACGACCGGGAAGGACCGACGTGCGTGGTACTTCCCGAGCACCTGACTGACCACCCTGTGCAGGTTGTTTTCAGCAAGGAATGGCTGCTGAGCCTGAACAACGACTTCGTCATGATCAGCTATCAGGTCGTTGACCGTGCAGGCAATACTTCGCAGATGGCCCGCTCCGTGACCCTGTCGATGCAGGTTTGAAAAGCCCGACCTACATTTCTGACTTCTGAACCTGAAGGTTTCGCACGCTGAGGCGTGCGAGACCCTAATGATAAAGCTGAGTGAATATTCCCACGACCCAGTAGGAATTTATACAAATCGCCCTATTTTTCAATTTGTAAGAATCATCTGTAGTTAGCATCCTACAAACACCGGGTATAAAAATAACTGTCAAAAAACACTGATACCAGGCAATACCCTTCATTTACAGCACCCACAACACTAAGAGCCGATAATTTAGTGCCAATATGAAACCAAATGTAACTGCACTACCACACTCAAACCTTACACAACCTTGAACATTCCAGACGACTTGACCTGAGCACTTGAGTGACTTGTAATATTTCTCGCGCTGACAACTGTTGGCGCCAATACGACAACTCAAATTAATGCCAATTAAAGAGTTTACGATGGATAAGAAGCAATCCACGGATGTCACTGCGCGCGTCCCACAAGACATCGCTCCCCAAGACGCGAGCATTATTCAAGAGGCCCCACCGAAAGGGAGTACCTATCGACAAACCCCTCTCAACCACATTCCATCCGACATTTCAGACACGCTGAAGCCACCTGTACTGCCCAACATCGATCCTGAGGCCATCAGTGACGAACAGGCGCATGCGGGTATCACCATACATATCCCCGGATCGGTCAAGATGTGCTGGGGAGATGAAATCCGTTTCTATTGGGGGAAAAACCTATCGTCAACAACCCTTTTTCATCGCGTGGGCGAGAACAGCGTCGTGCGCGTGCTGTGTATTTCCTACAACTTTACGCCCTACATTCAGTACGGCCTGGTGGACCTGTATTACGAGCTTTATCGTGATAATCGACTGATCGGCACCTCGCCGGTGCTGCGGGTGAATGTCAATTATTCGGTGCCCGTCACTTCCAGGCAGCGGCAACGCAAGCGCCTGATCAATCGCAGGTTTTTCGACACGTAACTGAAAAAGCCCCCGGTGATCACTCACCGGGGGCTTCAGGTGTTACCCGTCTTCAGACTGAACGATCAGAATGCAAAGCGCAGTCCTGCGTTCACGCCCCAGGGTTGCTCGATGTGTCGGCCTTTCATGTAGTCGAGGTCCGCGTGCAATTGCACACGCTCGGACAATGAAACCGACACCCCTGCACCCAGCTCGGCACGCGAACCGAACAGGCTGTTATCGAACGTCGTGTCATTGACCCTCACCTCGTTGCGACGTGAAAACTCCTGCGCGAACGCAGCACGCACGTAAGGTTGCACCACTCCGCCGTCCTTGAGCGCAACGGTGCGCCCCAGCGATGTACCGACCTTGCCCAGTATTGACTGAGTGCGATCGCTCTTCGCCTTCATGCCGTTGTCCAGGCGCATGTCCTGCCCCTGCACCACGACGCTGGACAACTGAGCGAACGGTTCAAGAAAGTAATCGTCCGCAAGCTTGAGGTGTCGACCCACCTCCACCCAGCCACCGATACCGGTATTGGTGTAGTCACCTTTGGATTTGCTCGCATCACTCATGGCCACGTCCGCCTTGTTGCGAAAGCGGTTAAGCTTCAGCGCGCCGTCTACGTAGTAACCCTCATCCGACAACCAGGTGCCGTAAGCGCCGGCGTAGAAACTGTCGACTTTGCCCGTCGTACCTCGGCTCATGTCCAGACCCGAAGAACTGTAGCCACCCAGAACACCCACCACCAACCGCCCGCCGTTGACGTCGACAGGCGCATCAGCCCCCAACGACAGACCACTTTGCTTCTGTTGGTAGCTGACGCCCTCGCGGGTGGTGGCATTGAGCCGATTGCCATAAGCACGCATCCAGCCACCGGCCTTGCCGCTGGCACGAACCTCGCCCATGCGCGAGCGCAGGGTTGAAAGCTCACTCCTCCAGATGGCAGGTGCCGCGCTGTACAGCGCAAGCGCGCTCTGTGTGGAAGGACTTATCACCTTGTCCTTGCCGACAACAAACCAGTCATTGCCCTGCTGCTCCAGCAGATAGGAATAGGCCCCGAGGTCGACCCGCCCGCCTATCAGACTGAATTGCGCATCGCCACCTTCGGTATGCACCACCTTGAGCGGCTCCATGTCAGCCGATATCACCTCCACGCCGGTATTGCGCACCTGCAGCGCGAATTGCCCGCTGGCCTGACCATTGACGTCGATCAGATCACCCACCCCGTTGTCCAGGTCCACTCGCATGCCGAAGGTGCCCGACCCGGACAGCGCGTTCAGCGACAGGGTGTGGAACCCGTCCTCGGCAAACCCGACGCTTCCACCCTCCATCGCGAGCGAATTGATCGCATTGTCACCCTGCATCTGCCACTGACCGCCAGAGGTGATGGCCAACGCGTTACCGTTGACGATGTCCCCTGTCAGTTGCGCGCCGTTTTGCAGCGTCACGTTCAAGGTGCTGGTGTCATCGGCGACGAGATTGCCGTTGAGGGTGCTGTTATCGACCTGGAACCTGACAGTACTGCTGTCTGCCACCTCCAGAAGGTTCCCGTTCCCGGACCGTAATTCGGCATGATTTTGCACAGCAATATCGGCTTCGATATCAAGCGCCACACGAAGATCGACTTTGATGGCCGCTCCATTCAAGCCTTCGACAATAGATTGATCAATGACCGTAGAGGATTTGTTTCCCACAATACCCTTGGCTTCCGACCCATCTACGAGGTTGATTCCATTCATGTCACCTGTCACGTGACTGTTCTCGGCGATGAGTACGTTCGCGCCCGAAGCAAAAATACCTTGACCACTTTTACTGTTCGATGCAAATCCGCGCACATCGGTGCTGAAGAGGCTCAGCTGCCCCCACACCCCGACAGCAATACCGTTCCCAGCCCCCGATATATCGCTTGAACGAGCAGACACTGTAGAGCCGGGTCTGATACCGAGCCTGTCTGCCTGAAGAACGATCCCGATGCCTGCCTCATTTTTCACCGTCGCACCTTCAAGATGTGCCACAGCATCAGTAAGACCGATACCACCTTCCACCCTTCCAGACTGAACATTTATAGTAGCGTTTTTTGCCAACGCCCTGTCTACTCGCCCCCCAACTATATTAAGGATACCTTGATCGCGAACAGCGTAAGAGTCGAACGCTGTGTCGGGGCCCACGGTGATTATTTCACCCGTCAAACCAATGGCCTTAAACTCCTCTCCGCTTGGCGAAACCAGCGTGATTCTTTCATAGCCCGGCCCCATCGACTCATCTCCGCCTCGCATCTCTGCTGATGCCTGGGCAGTCGCTAACGCTAAAGCTCCAAACGCGATCACTGCACGCTGCGAAGCACCACCCCGTAAATCCATGACGTTATTTACTCTATAAGACACCGTCCATCTCCTCGGTTAGTGAGAGTGGAAAGTAGCCTGCTTAACGCACAAACAAGCATGCTATTCAACACTGAAGACGTAGGACGGATCCCAAATATCTATAAGTAATTTCGTACAACATATACTTAGTGAATTGCCGACTATAAAAGCCATCAACAAAAATAACCTTTCCTCTTGACCTGCCTCCAAAAAGCCTATTACGTCCAATCGTGACTGAAATACTGAAAACCGTTCAGCTGCCGGTCACCTGAACCCGCTTCACTCAGACACTTTAATAAAGTAGGAAAAACCCTACACACGCATCACTCAATGGACTCTTATATGAAAAACACTTTGAAAAACAACCTGCCTACTCCGATACCCTTTCAGAAAAAAGGACATCGAAACCTGAACCTTGAATTGGCCGCACCCGATATTGCAGTCGCGTTTCACGATGAGGATACGCCAGGACTTATACCGGTCACTGAAGTGCCTCAGCCCCTGATTGTCGATCTAAAGGTATGGCCAGCCGCACGCCCTGACTACACTTACCAGTTGCTGTTCGATAATCATAAAACAGGGCCAGAAAAGCTGATCCTGGCTTCACATGCGCCAGGAGATGCACTGACACTGGAGATCCCGCCGGAACTATTGCTGGAAGGGTTCCATGAGGTGGCCTACCTGGTGACCAACCCGATCAACAACGTGTCGCAACCATCAGAAGTTTTCCGAATTCAGATTGATAAGACCGCTCCAGGTGCCCCTGAGCTCGCGGCAATACAGTTTCCAACCGACATCCAAAACGGCCTCACAGCCGCAGAGCTTGATCAACTTGGTGGCCAACTCGATGTACAAATAGCTGGCTACACCGGTATGGCCAAGCATGACCGCATCCTGACAAGGTGGGGGGACATCGCAGGTCCAAGCGCTGTCGTCAACGAAACCGACATGGGACTGGACAGGGTGGTGGTTACCTTCACAAAAGAGTTCCTGCGAACCTTAGGGGAAGACGAAAAACTGGTCTGTTATCAGGTCATCGATCGTGCGGGCAACCCCTCGATGCTCTCGAATACCGAGCCTGTAAAATTGAAGCTGCAGGAATTGCCCTCCAATTACCCGGCACCTGTCATTGATCGCACGGTGGGCAGCCAGGTCGACTATCTGGAAGCTCAGGCAGGCGTAGTGGTCGACATTCCACATTATCCGGGTGCAGCAGCGCTTGATAACATCCAGCTATTCTGGGGTATTAATAATCCTTTGACCCCGGTGCCGGTCGCCGTGGGGGATGAAAATGACGCCGTCGTATTAGCGTTGAAATTACCGTTCGAAGCCATTGCCCGGGGGCCACAAGGAAACACCACTGTCCATTATGAAGTTATTCGCGATGGAGAATTGGCGGGCACGTCGCTGGATACCCGCATAGACGTCTTTACAACGCTTCCTCTCGCGGAGCCATTGGAACACCTTACGGTACAGGGCTCGAGCGTACAAAACCCTAATACTCAGGACAATTTCATCGATGAAGATGATTATGAGTTGAATGGCAGAGGTTTGATCAGGTGGAACGCCGGCTTTGAAGTCAATGACGATCTGAACCTGCACTGGGGCAATCAGATAACGCCGCAGTGGTACCAACTAAAATCGAGCGACGTGCTGTCGGGGAGAGACCTTATCATTCCGATTGATAACGAAATCATGAAGTTGCAAGGTACGGGGGCGTCAATCCCTGTTTACTTCACTGCGACCCGAACGGGCAACCCCAATGCGGTAACGAGTCCGACCCAATCTGTAACGGTGCGTTCTCGAGAAGATCAGCCCGGCGGCCAAGATGGATTGATGGGGCCTTCATTTAACCTGACATCAAATGGGGTGTTGGGGCCTAATGAAAACCCGAACGGTGCGAATGTCAAGGTCTCGCCGTATGCAAACATCGCGGAGGGCCAAAGAATCACATTCACCTTCAAAGGGTTTGATGACTTTAACAACCCCATTGAGGCAGCCACCTACGTGACCACTCGAAAGCTGGATGAAATTGACGTTCTGCAAGGGCATACGTTTACCGTCCCGCTGCTCAATACCTTACTTATCTGCACGGGCTTTGCAGAGGCTACCTATACCGTCGAACCCGTGGAAGGGAGCAATCAAAGCCAGGCTAACTCCACAACGACCCGTGTGATTGTCCATATGCTTCGCCCGTCAGACCTTACCTGCCTGGCTCGCTGATAAGCGGCGGGTCTGAAAGACCCGCGCGCTTCATAAATACAAGGAGTAAACATGCACCCCTTCGCTAATAACAGACGAAAAAGCGTGCTCGCAGCACCTGTCCTCCCAGCAGCCCTGAGTAACGGTGTATTACCCACCGTCTCTTTAAACGCGCCTGTTGAAGTAGAACTGAATGTTTGGCCAGGCGCACGCCCAGGGTATAGATACCAACTTCATGTCGACGATTCTTTTATCGGACCTCAAGAAGAAATTCTGGACACTCAACGCCCCGGTGACGTACTCAGGCTTGAGATCCCAAAGGGTGTATTGAAAGAAGGCCATCACTCAGTCGCCTACGCCATTGAAAACCCTGAAAACATGTTTGTCGAGTTTTCTGAAAGTACATTGATATCCGTGGACCTTACGTCCCCCGGTACGCCGATTCTGGCCCCCCTCATTCTTCCCATCCAGATCCAGGACGGCCTTACCTCCGAAGAACTGGAAAACATGGGCGATGTGCTGACGGGCATCATTGCTGGCTACAACGGCATGCAGGAAGGCGACGTCATCCATACTTACTGGAACGGCATCCCCGGACCGATGGCGGTGGTGAGCAAGGACGATATGGGTCTGAAGCAAATCAGGGTCGACTTTGTCCGATCGTTTCTGGCGCGAATCGGCGATATTGAGGCGCCGGTGCATTACACGATCACGGATCTCGCGGGAAACCTTTCCATCGAGTCCGAGCCGTTGAGGGTAAAACTTCAGCTCGCGACCATGACGCCTCTCCCCATCCCAACCGTTAAAGAAGCCACCGGCAGCACCCTCGACCCAGGCGATGCATTGTCCGGTGCAACGGTGGTGATCAGTGCCTCCGCCAACCTGAAAACCGGCGACCAGGTGATCGTGCAATGGCAAGGGCCGAAAGGCAGCGATACCAAGGAAAAGACCTTGACCAGTGCAGAAGCCGGCAAGGCGCTGGAGATGCTGTTTGCCGCTGTTCTGGTAGCAGCCAACGCCGGGCAGACGGTTGCGGTGTCTTACGTCGTCAATCGCACCAATGGCCGGGTCCAGGTATCCGACACATTGGCCCTGCAGGTGCTTGACGGGCTTACCGAACTGCCTGCCCCTCGCATGGACACGGTCGGCGAAGACGGCGTGGTCACGCCCTCACTCATCCCCGACTCCGGCGCCACGGTACGGGTGCGTTATCCGGGCATGGGGGCGCAGGACAGTGTGGTGGTCAACTGGCGCGGTGCGTCCAGTCATGACACGGCGGCGCAGGTCGCAAGCGGCAGCGAGTTGCAGTTTAGCGTCCCTAAAGCCTTGATCAGCGCCTCTGCGGGAGGTTCGGCAACAGTGACCTACACCGTCACTCGTGCAGGAAAACCAACGGTATCGGCATCGCTGACGCTCAACGTCCGCCAGGAACTGGTGCTGGACACTTCGCCCGTCACACTGGCCGGCAAGATCTACCTGCTGACCAGCTACCCGGATCTGTTGCCGGACTTCCCTGCCGACACCACTGTCCTGCGCCAGGCGAGCGGTGGGCTGGCGCCTTACACTTACGTCTCGGACAATCCATTGGTGGCAAAAGTGGATGCCAACGGCCTGGTCTCGGTTCGGGGAAAGGGCACAGCAACGATCACGGCAACCGACTCTCTGGGTGAAAGCAAAGGTTATCAGGTCACTGTCACCGGAGTGATCCATTGCCTCGGCGTGGGCAGCGGCAGCTATGCCCAGATGAACAGCGCGGTGGTGAAGAATGGCGCACGGATTCCATCCATCCACGAACTGGTGGAGATTTACAACACCTACGGCAACCGTTGGCCGATGGGCAACGGGAATTACTGGTCGTCCACGGTATCGAGCGCCGGTATTGCAGGATGGAACTGGTATTACGTGAAAAATCTGGTCACAGGCGGCAACTTCAAATTGAAGAGCCACAATGCCAGTCTTGGCGTCGGCATCAAATAATTCGACAGCCGACAGCGCCGTAGACAATCCATGATCATCGAACGGGGCGTTAGCTGAAGAGGCTAACGCCCTCTTCGCATTGTCAGGCGCTGATACAGCGCCCTTCTGACCCAGAGACTCAAACCATGCGCAGTCCCGCCAGCAAACGTTTCTTACCGCCCATGTCAGGTGAAGGAATGTTCGACGCCCGTGTCAATAAAAGACCGTTTGTGATGACATCCCTGACGGCACGACTGGCCCTGCGCCCTGAACTCGAACGCGCGCCTGATCAGTGGATCTGGAAAGTCATTGCCGAAGGCAAGGCAGATCGCAAGCCGACCCGCATGGGCCTGTTTCTGAACAGGGACCTTGAGCCGGGCACCCACAACCTGATCGACAACGAGCACATCAGCGTGATTTACAACGAGCGGTGCCACGGGCAAAGCGTCATCTATCACTCGGCACACTTTCAGGAAGGCATGCTGACCCTGCTTGAAGCCAATCCCTACAGCCTGAAGCTCCGGGGAGCATTCAGTTTCCGCATGTCGGCGATAAATCTTGAGGTGACTGACGGCGTTTTTGACGTGTACTGCAGGTGATTCACGCGCGCAGAAACCCGGCGATCACCCGGGCGGATTCGGCCAGACACTGATCATGGCTAAGGCCGGCTACTTTCAGCGGTTTGAGGTCATGATTCGCGGTCGGCAACCAGTGCAGGCGGATAGCACTCGACAGCGCATAGCCCTCCACGGTTTCCCGGTTGCCCAGCGCATCGCGTTCACCCTGAACAATCAGGGCAGGCGTTTTCAGTTCAGCCAGATGAGCCACACGAGGTTTTTCCGGCTTGCCGACGGCATAGAACGGATACCCCAGACACACCAGCGCATCGGCCTCGAGTTCATCGGCAATCAGGCTGGCCATCCGCCCGCCCATTGACTTGCCGCCGACGGCCAGCCGCCCTGTCACCCCGGAGCGTACACATTCATGAACCTCTCGCCAGCACGCCAGCAGTTGCGCCTGAGGATTGGGGGGGCGCTTGCTGCCGCCCTGACGTCGCTGAGCCATGTAGGGAAACTCGAAACGCAGGACGCTGATGCCTTGTGCCGCCAGGCCATCAGCCATGTTGTTCATGAAGTCGCTGTCCATC
This sequence comes from Pseudomonas graminis, assembly GCF_002093745.1. Lineage (GTDB taxonomy): Bacteria > Pseudomonadota > Gammaproteobacteria > Pseudomonadales > Pseudomonadaceae > Aquipseudomonas. The sequence goes on along the minus strand of NZ_MTSB01000011.1, from coordinate 101,477 downwards.
GGTGCGCCCGCACCATGCGCCAGCAGCAATGTCACCGCTGGCCCCGTACCCGAAGGCTGACCCGGCGTCCATAACCAGCCTCTCTCGCTGATCCGTTGTTGCCACTGATGTTCGCCGTCACCGGGCTTCACGCCTTTGCTCATGCCTGCCTCGTCAAGATGAATCCGTGGTAGCCCGCCACTATACCTGTCCATGAGCCGCGATTCGCCCCTGTGCGGCCAGGCCAACCGGCGCCAGGCAAGGGGGTGCCCGCCTTTTCGGACAGCGACTATTCAGGTCTGTCTGCGTAAATTGTCAGGGTGCAGATGAAACGTGCCAAGGCAATGAGCGCCCCAACCCTGACACAACCGGGCGGTTTCATTGGCGGTACGGGCCTCGCACACGTTGCAACAAGACCGCTGGGGCGGTCGCCAGAGTCATATGCCTGCTCAGGCCGGTTTGCCGGGCAATGACACCTGCAATCGCTGGCACACAGCACGTTGCAGCCTTTGCGTGAGTCCTGATCAACTCGTGGTACGTGAAGGCCCTCACCGTTTTGTCTACACCCAGCGGTCATGTGTGAGCTCCGCACCCTGCAACGGGGTGCGGAATACTCACTCGTACAGGTGCAAATTGCCGCTTTGCCACGACTTCCCACACCCCCCTTTCAAAGCTAAACTCGCTGACACGCGTCTGTTGCAACCCTTTGACGCGCGTTAACTTGCCTGTGTGTTCCTGCCCCTGCCTTTTCGGTCTGCTTCGGAGCCCTGTCCAACGCTGCACCGCCCGAGCCCGATTACGTCTCTGGTCACTCTCTGAATCGTGGAAGTCTGCAATGAGTACAACAATCAGCCCGACTGCCTACAACTACACCGTGGTGCGCCAGTTCGCCATCATGGCGGTGGTCTGGGGTGTGATCGGTATGGGGCTGGGTGTGTTCATCGCCTCGCAACTGGTCTGGCCGGGGCTGAACCTCGAACTTGAATGGACCACCTTCGGCCGCCTGCGACCGCTGCACACCAACCTGGTGATCTTCGCGTTCGCCGGTTGTGCGCTGTTTGCCACGTCTTACTATGTGGTGCAGCGAACCTGCCAGACGCGACTGATTTCCGACGGGCTGGCAGCGTTTACATTCTGGGGCTGGCAGGCGGTCATCGTCGGCGCGATTGTCACGTTGCCGATGGGCTACACCACCACCAAGGAATATGCCGAGCTCGAATGGCCAGTGGCGATTCTGCTGGCAATCGTCTGGGCCGCCTATGCCGCCGTGTTCTTCGGCACCCTCGTCAAACGCCGGACCCGGCATATTTACGTGGCCAACTGGTTTTACGGCGCGTTCATCGTCGTGACCGGCATGCTGCATGTGGTCAACCACATCTCGTTACCGGTCAGCCTGTTCAAATCCTACTCGGCTTATGCCGGGGCGACCGACGCCATGATCCAGTGGTGGTACGGGCACAATGCCGTGGGGTTTTTCCTGACCACCGGCTTTCTCGGGATGATGTATTACTTCGTGCCCAAGCAAGCCGAACGGCCGGTGTATTCCTACCGTTTGTCCATCGTGCATTTCTGGGCATTGATCACCCTGTATATCTGGGCCGGCCCGCACCATCTGCATTACACCGCACTGCCGGACTGGGCACAGTCACTGGGCATGGTGATGTCAATCATTCTGCTGGTGCCGAGCTGGGGCGGCATGATCAACGGCATGATGACGCTCTCAGGCGCGTGGCATAAGTTGCGGACCGATTCGATTTTGCGCTTTCTGGTGGTGTCGCTGGCCTTCTATGGCATGTCGACCTTCGAGGGGCCGATGATGGCGATCAAAACCGTCAACTCACTGTCGCATTACACCGACTGGACCATAGGCCATGTGCATGCCGGTGCGCTGGGGTGGGTCGCGATGATTACCATCGGCTCGCTCTACCACATGATTCCGAGGCTGTACGCCCGTCCGCAGATGCACAGTGTCGGCCTGATCAATGCGCATTTCTGGCTCGCGACCGTGGGCACCGTGTTGTACATCACCTCGATGTGGGTCAACGGCATCACCCAAGGCCTGATGTGGCGTGCCGTGAATGACGACGGCACGCTGACGTACTCCTTCATCGAGACCTTGCAGGCCAGCCATATGGGTTACATCGTGCGAGCGATCGGCGGTGCGATCTTCACCAGCGGCATGTTGCTGATGGCCTACAACGTGCTGCGTACCGTGCGAGCATCGGACCCGCAGGCCGCGCAAGCCGCTGCCCGGATCAACGTCGCGGGAGCACACGCATGAAACACGACGTGCTCGAGAAAAACATCGGCCTGCTGGCGTTCTTCATGGTCATCGCCGTGAGCATCGGCGGGCTGACCCAGATCGTCCCTCTGTTCTTTCAGGATGTAACCCAACAACCGATTGAAGGCATGAAGCCTCGCAACGCGCTGGAAGTGGAAGGCCGTGACGTCTTCATCGCCAATGGTTGCGTAGGTTGCCACTCCCAGATGATTCGCCCGTTACGCGCCGAAACCGAGCGCTACGGGCATTACTCGGTGGCGGGCGAAAGCGTGTGGGATCACCCGTTCCTGTGGGGCTCCAAACGCACGGGGCCGGACCTGGCGCGCATCGGCGGTCGCTACTCGGACGAGTGGCACCGTGCGCATTTGAACAACCCGCGCGATCTGGTTCCCGCCTCGATCATGCCGGCCTACCCGTTTCTGAACGAGAAAAAAATCGACAGCACGCAGACTGCGAAAAAACTGCAGGTGTTGCGCACCCTGGGTACGCCGTACACCGATGCGGATATTGCCGGCGCGGCGGCAGCCGTACAGGGCAAGACCGAAATGGACGCGCTGGTCGCCTATCTGCAAGGCCTCGGCACGCTCATCAAGAGCAAACGGTGATGACGATGGACATCGGAATGATTCGAGGCCTCGGCACGCTGGTGGTGATGATCGCGTTCATCGGCCTGATGCTGTGGGTATTCAGCCCGGCACGCAAGGCGCACTTCGATGACGCCACCCTGCTGCCTTTCGCAGACGACCCCGAGGCCATCAGCAAGGTCAAACACGCGCCGACCGACAAGGAGGACGGGGCATGAATACGTTCTGGAGCCTGTACATCACGGTACTGACGCTGGGCACACTGATTGCGATGCTCTGGCTGCTTCTGTCTACCCGCAAGGGCCAGCGCGACGAGCCGACGGATGAAACCGTCGGCGAGTCGTTCGATGGCATCGAGGAGTACGACAATCCGCTGCCAACGTGGTGGTTCAAGCTGTTCCTGGCGACCCTCGTCTTTTCGCTCGGTTACCTGGTGCTGTATCCGGGCCTGGGGAGCTGGCAAGGCCTGCTTCCGGGCTACGAGTACCGGGACAAGACCGGCAACGTGCAGTTTTCCGACGGTCAGCAGGGCTGGACCAGCGTTCACGAATGGGAGCGTGAGGTCGCGAGTGCCGAAGCCCGCTACGGCCCGCTGTTCGCAAAGTACGCGGCGATGCCTGTCGAGGACGTGGCCAGGGATCCGCAGGCGCTGAAAATAGGTGCGCGCCTGTTTGCGTCGAACTGTTCGGTGTGCCACGGATCGGACGCCAGAGGTGCCTACGGCTATCCCAACCTGACCGACGCAGACTGGCGCTGGGGCGGCGATCCGCAGTCGATCAAAACCTCGATCATGGCCGGCCGCATGGGCGTGATGCCTGCCTTGGGTGAAGCCCTTGGCGAACAAGGTGTACGCGATGTGTCAGCCTACGTGCTGACCCGACTGGACGCTCGGCAACTGCCCGAAGGTGCCAATGCCGACCCGGTCGCCGGTCAGAAGACCTTCACCACGCTCTGCGCGGCCTGCCACGGCCCGGAGGGCAAAGGCATGCCCCTGCTGGGCGCGCCTGACCTGACGCACCCCAATGCGTTTATCTACGGCTCCAGCTTCACACAGCTGCAACAGACCATTCGCGCCGGACGCCAGGGCCAGATGCCTGCCCAGCAAGCACTGCAAGGCAGTGACCGGGTTCATATCCTTGCGGCTTACGTCTACAGCCTGTCCCACCAGGAGAAAGCGGCCGAGCCACAACCGAAGTGACAGGCTCTACCGGTCCTGAACCGGCCATTCAGCGTTGTTGCAATTTGAAAGAGTACACATATTGTAGTTACTTCTCTACATAACTAGACTCGCTCATGACCACGACGACACACTTGTCCCTTCTGGAGGCCGCATTCATGACCACCACGCTCTCGAGCCGCGAATTCAATCAAGACACCAGCGGGGCCAAGAAGGCCGCGAATGATGGTCCGGTTTTCATTACCGACAGAGGTCGGCCTGCCTTTGTGCTGCTGTCTATCGAGGCCTATCTGCAACTGACCGGCAGTGCGGAAAATATCGCTGACATGCTGATCATGCCGACGGGCATGGATATCGAATTCGAACCGCAACGGGCTGTCATCACACCCCGACCGGTTGATCTGTCCTGATGTTCCTGCTCGACACCAACGTGGTCTCCGAACTCAGAAAACGCAACGCCGACGCGAATGTGCTCCGTTGGTCGAGAACCCGGCTGGCCTCCAGCCTGTTCATCTCGTCCATCACGATTCTCGAGCTTGAAACAGGTATCCTGCGAATCGAGCGCCGTGATCCGACTCAAGGCGCAGCCCTGAGAATGTGGCTTGACCACCATGTGCTGAAAGCGTTCGCTGGCCGCATTCTGCCCATCGACACTCAGGTCGCCAAACGCTGTGCCCGACTGCACGTTCCCGACCCGCGCAGCGAATGCGATGCACTGATCGCGGCCACCGCTCTGGTGCATGGGATGACCGTGGTGACCCGTAACACGGCGGACTTTCAATCGTGCGGGGTCGCCTTGCTCAATCCGTGGATCAGCCAGTTGAACGAAGACGCTGCCCGCTATGCAAGTACGTCGCGTTGAAGGCGTATGCGAACCTGCATGACGGGTATCGGCCCGTGCTGCGCCACCGCCGCTGGACGCACCCATGAGCAACCAGATTCCCGTACACGACATCACGCCGCCACCCGAGGGAAGCGGCGATTACGTCGATCTTTATGCCTCGCGCGAGAAAATCCACACACGCGCCTTCAAAGGCCTGTTTCGCACACTGCGCATGGCGAGCGGTGCAGTGCTGCTGTGCATTTTTTTCGGTACGGTCTGGCTGAGCCGAAACGGGCACCAGGCCGTGTGGTGGAACCTGCCGGAGCGCAAGTTCTACATCTTCGGCGCGACCTTCTGGCCTCAGGATTTCATCCTGTTGTCGGGCATTCTGATCGTGGCGGCGTTCGGACTGTTCTTTATCACGGTCTATGCCGGGCGGGTCTGGTGCGGCTATACCTGCCCGCAGAGCGTCTGGACCTGGATCTTCATGTGGTGCGAAAAGGTGACCGAGGGCGACCGCAATCAGCGCATCAGGCTCGACCACGCCCCGATGAACGCCAACAAACTGCTGCGCAGGCTCGCCAAGCACAGCCTGTGGCTGCTGGTCGGTTTCGCCACCGGGGTGACCTTTGTCGGCTATTTCGCACCGATTCGCGAACTGTGCATCGACCTGTTCACGGGCGAGGCGGACGGCTGGGCGTATTTCTGGGTCGGTTTTTTCACCGTAGCGACCTACCTCAACGCAGGCTGGCTACGCGAGCAAGTGTGCATCTACATGTGCCCGTATGCACGATTCCAGAGCGTCATGTTCGACAGGGACACATTGATCATTTCCTACGACCCGCGCCGTGGAGAGCCGCGCGGGCCGCGTAAAAAGGAAGCCGAACGCCCGGTTGACGGCCTCGGTGACTGCATCGACTGCACGATGTGCGTTCAGGTCTGCCCGACCGGCATCGACATTCGCGACGGTCTGCAGGTCGAGTGCATTGGCTGCGCGGCCTGCATCGATGCCTGCGACACGGTGATGGACAAGATGAACTACCCCCGCGGGCTGATTCGTTACACCACCGAACACAATCTGTCCGGGCAGCGCACCCACACCTTACGCCCACGCCTGATCGGTTACGCGCTGGTCCTGCTGCTGATGACCGGGCTGTTGGCCGGGGCCTTCTACGTGCGGCCGCTGGTGAGCATGGACATCGGCAAAGACCGGGCGCTGTACCGGGAAAACGCCGAAGGCCGGATCGAAAACGTCTACAGCGTCAAGGTCATGAACAAGGATCAGGTGAGCCACCGTTACGTACTTGAAGCCAGCGGCCTGCCTGATCTGCGACTGCAAGGCCCGCAGGAGATAGAAGTCATGGCAGGCGAGAGCGTCAGCCTGCCGGTGGCGTTGTCCAGCGCCCCGGACAAACTCCCGGCAAGCAGCAACGAAGTCACCTTTATCCTCAAGGGCATCGACGACAGCGACACCCGTGCAGAGACCAAAAGCCGCTTCCTTGGCCCACCTATTCGTTAAGAGCACTGCCATGCCCGTCGCGACAACTTCAAGCCCCTGGTACAGGCATCTCTGGCCCTGGATCATAATCGGTGTGCTGACCTGTTCGGTCACGTTGAGCCTGTCGATGGTCTTCATCGCCGTCTCCCACCCGGACCCGCTCGTCACCGACAATTACTACGAGGCAGGCAAAGGCATCAGTCGCTCGCTGGACCGCGAACTGCTGGCTCAGACCCTGAAACTGCGCGCCCGTATTCACCTGGATGACCTGACAGGCGAAGCCGTATTGCGCCTGAGCGGCAACAGCAACCCCGAACGTCTGGAGCTGAACCTCATTTCGCCTACCCGACCTGACAGCGATCGCCGTGTATTCCTGACCCGCAGCCCGTCCGAGCCGGGTCGATACGTCGGCCAATTGCAGGACCGGGTGGCCGGCCGACGCTTTGTCGAACTGCTGGGTGTCGAAGGCGACCAAACCTGGCGCCTGTTCGAGGAAGAGCAGGTCGGCGCTGATGATCTGACCTTGGGCGACGAACCGCTGCAAGCCGCGCAACATCGGGATGACTGACGTGGCGACACTCGGCCCATCCGCCCCGCGGCCCTGCTACCACTGCGCCCTGCCCGTTCCGCCCGGAAGCCGCTTCACGGCGGTGGTGTTTGGCGAAATACGGGCGTTGTGCTGCCCCGGCTGTCAGGCGGTGACCGAGACCATTGTCGCCAGCGGCCTGGAAAGCTATTACCGCCATCGCAGCGAGACATCGGCCAACCCGGAAAGCCTGCCCGCACAGTTGATCGATGAGCTGACACTCTTTGACCGCCCTGAAGTCCAGGCGCCTTTCGTGCGCCACGAGGGCGAATTATCGGAAATCATTCTGCTCGTTGAAGGCATCAGTTGTGCAGCCTGTGGCTGGCTGATCGAAAAGCGCCTGAGCCGGTTGCCCGCGGTGGCCGAGGCACGCATGAACCTGTCCACCCATCGCCTTCAGGTGCGCTGGCAAAGTGATCAACTGGCCCTCAGCCAGCTGCTGAGCGAGCTGCACGCTATCGGTTATGTCGCCCATCCCTGGCAGGCAGACCGGGCCGCAGAGCGGCTGGCCAGGGAAAACCGGCTGGCGTTGCGCCAACTGGGTGTCGCCGGCCTGCTGTGGTTTCAGACCATGATGGCAACCATGGCGACCTGGCCGGAGTTCAACGCCGACCTCAGCCCCGAGTTGCACACGATTTTGCGCTGGGTGGCGCTCTTCCTGACCACTCCCATCGTCTTTTACAGTTGCGCGCCCTTTTTTCGCGGTGCGTTACGCGACCTGCGCAACCACCAGTTGACGATGGACGTTTCGGTATCGCTGGCGATTGGTGCAGCCTATGTCGCCGGTATATGGACGGCCATCACCGGCTCCGGCGAACTGTACGTCGATGCAGTCGGCATGTTTGCACTGTTTCTGCTGGCCGGGCGATATCTGGAACGCAGGGCCCGCGAAGGCACAGCGACGGCAACCGCGCAACTGGTCAACCTGCTGCCGGCTTCGTGCCTGCATCTGGGCAACGACGGCCAGAGCCAACGCATCATGCTCAGCGACTTGCAGTTGCATGACAAGGTGCTGATCCCTCCCGGCGCGATCATTCCGGCTGACGGCACGGTCGTTGAAGGGCAGTCCAGTGTCGATGAATCCCTGCTGACCGGTGAATACCTGCCACAGCTGAGGCGTGTCGGTGATGCCGTGACCGCCGGAACACTGAATATCGACAGTCCGCTGACTGTTAAGGTTACGGCGCTCGGCCATGAAACGCGCCTTTCGGCCATCGTCCGGCTATTGGAGCGGGCACAGGCAGAGAAGCCTCGGCTGGCGCAGATCGCAGACCGTGCGGCACACACTTTCCTGCTGGTTTCGCTGATCGCCGCAGTGCTGATCGGGGTGATCTGGTGGCAGATCGATGCATCGCGAGCGCTGTGGATCGTGCTGGCGATGCTCGTCGCCACCTGCCCCTGCGCATTGTCACTGGCAACACCGACCGCCCTGACCGCAGCCACCGGCACGCTGCACAGGCTGGGCTTGCTGCTGACCCGCGGCCACGTGCTCGAAGGTTTGAATCAGATCGATACCGTGATCTTCGACAAGACCGGCACCTTGACCGAGGGACGGCTGATGCTGCGCAGTGTTCACCCGCTGGGCGAGCTGGATGCCGACCGCTGCCTGGCAATGGCAGCGGCGCTGGAGAACCGTTCCGAGCACCCCATCGCCCGTGCATTCGGCCGGGCTCCGTGCGCTGCCGAGGACGTGCGCAGCACACCGGGGCTGGGGCTGGAAGGCACTGTCGATGCACGCCGCCTGCGTATCGGCCAGCCAGCCTTTGTGTGTGCCATGAGCGGCGCCGACATCCCGCTGGCACCCGATCAGGCCGGTCAGTGGCTGCTGTTGGGAGACACGCTCGGGCCGCTGGCGTGGCTGGTGCTGGATGACCGGCTGCGCGCAGACGCCATTACCCTGTTGCAGGCCTGCAAGGCACGCGGCTGGAACACCTTGCTGCTGTCCGGCGACAGCTCACCGATGGTGGCCAGCGTCGCAAAGACGCTAGGAATCGAGGACGCTCGCGGCGGTTTGCAGCCCGACGATAAACGGGTTGTGCTGCGCCAATTGCAAGCGCAAGGGCGCAAAGTACTGATGATCGGTGACGGTGTGAACGATGTGCCGGTCATGGCCGCTGCGGACGTCAGCATCGCGATGGGCTCGGCGACGGACCTGGCAAAAACCAGCGCCGACGCCGTATTGCTGTGCAACCGCTTGCCGGTGCTGATCGATGCCTTCGATCTGGCCCGACGCACACGACGTGTCATTATCGAAAACCTGCTCTGGGCCGGTCTGTACAATGGCCTCATGTTGCCGTTTGCAGCGCTGGGCTGGATCACTCCGATCTGGGCAGCAATCGGCATGTCGGTCAGTTCATTGATCGTGGTGCTTAATGCATTGCGCCTGACGCGTTCGCCGCGAATCGCCCATTAACGCCCCGGAGGTTGCATGCCCGCGCTTTACATCATGATCCCGGTCGCGCTGCTGCTGGTGGGCGTCGCGATCTATGTGTTTTTCTGGGCCGTGGACAGCGGCCAGTACGATGACATGGAAGGCCCGGCACACAGCCTGTTGTTCGATGATCCGCCGGTGGCGGATCAGAACGCATCGGTACGGCCGAAGCCGGACGAAAAACACGATGTTTGAACTGGCCCCGGTGTTGCTGTCAGCGCTCGTTCTCGGCCTGTTGGGAGGCGGCCATTGCCTGGGCATGTGCGGCGGGCTGATGGGCGCACTGACCCTGGCCATCCCCAAGGAGCATCGCAGCCGACGGTTTCGGCTGCTGTTGGCCTACAACCTCGGGCGCATCTGCAGCTACACACTGGCGGGGTTTGCTTCCGGGCTGGTCGGCTGGGCCGTCGCACAAAGCCCGTTGGCAACAGGCTTGCGAATCATGGCCGCGGTGCTGTTGATTGTCATGGGGTTGTACCTGGCCGGTTGGTGGAGCGGACTGACCCGCATCGAACGTCTGGGCCGAGGCCTGTGGCGCCACCTGCAACCGCTGGCCAGCCGCTTGTTGCCGGTGTCCAGCCTGCCTCGCGCACTGCTGCTCGGTGCCCTGTGGGGCTGGTTGCCGTGCGGGCTGGTCTACAGCGCCCTGCTCTGGGCCGCCAGTCAGGGCAACGCTGTCGACAGTGCCCTGCTGATGCTGGCTTTCGGGCTGGGCACCTGGCCTGTTCTGCTGGCCACCGGGCTGGCCGCCGAACGCATCACCGCCTTGCTGCGCAGGCGTGGCGTTCGTGTGGTGGGCGGAGTGCTGGTGATCGTGTTCGGGCTATGGACACTGCCCGGCCCGCATCAGCACTGGTTGATGATGATGTCGCATTGAGATACCGGGCACCTGACCCACATCAAGATTCTCCCTGCGTGCCCTGCGTATGCTCACGACATCGCCAGCCTGACCAGGAAACGCGCGCATGTTCGACGCCATTCGTTGGGATTCAGATCTGATCCGTCGCTATGACGTGGCCGGACCGCGCTATACGTCCTACCCGACCGCCGTGCAATTTGACACCCGGACAGGCGCGTTCGAGCTGTTGCAGGCGTTGCGCGAGAGTCGCAAAGCGTTGCGGCCGCTGTCGCTGTATGTGCATCTGCCCTTCTGCGCCAACATTTGTTACTACTGCGCTTGCAACAAAGTCATTACCAAGGACCGTGGGCGGGCACAAACCTACTTGCAGCGGCTGGAGCACGAAATACACATGCTCGCCTGCCATCTGGCGCCCGGCCAAGTGGTGAAGCAACTGCACTTGGGAGGCGGCACACCCACCTTCCTCAGCCATGACGAACTTCGCCGGTTAATGGCACAACTGCGGGCCTGCTTCAATCTGCTGGACGATGATTCCGGCGACTACAGCATCGAGGTCGATCCTCGCGAAGCAGACTGGGCGACCATGGGCCTGCTGCGCGAGCTGGGATTCAACCGGGTCAGCCTGGGCGTTCAGGACCTGGACCCGACCGTGCAACGCGCGATCAACCGCCCGCAGAGCTTGGAAGAAACCCGTACCCTCGTCGAAGCCGCACGCACGCTGCAGTTTCGCTCCGTAAACATCGACCTGATCTATGGGCTGCCCAGGCAGACTCCGGAGACCTTCAGTCAAACGGTGAGTGAAATCATCCGCTTGCAACCTGACCGGCTGTCCGTGTTCAACTATGCCCACCTGCCGGAACGTTTCATGCCCCAGCGGCGCATCGAGGGTGCCGACCTGCCGAATGCACACAGCAAACTGATCATGCTGGAGCGCACCGTCGAACAATTGACCGGCGCTGGCTATCGCTACATCGGCATGGACCATTTTGCCCTGCCCGACGATGATCTGGCCATTGCTCAGGAAGAGCTGACCCTGCGACGCAGTTTTCAGGGTTACACCACCCACGGCGATTGTGACCTGATCGGGCTGGGTGTCTCGGCCATCAGTCAGGTCGGCGAGCTGTACTGCCAGAACAGCAACGACCTGAACGACTATCAACGGCTGCTGGACAGCGATCGACCGGCCACCCGACGAGGGCTGGTCTGCAACAGGGATGACCGGATCAGGCGGGCCGTCATCCAGCAGTTGATCTGCCATTTCACGCTGGATTTCAGCCAGATCGAGTCGGCATTCGGTATCGATTTCAAGGGCTATTTTGTTGACGTGTGGCCACACCTGACCGGCATGCAGGAGGACGGACTGATTGCGCTGAGCGAGACAGAAATCGACGTCAAACCGGCAGGCAGGCTGCTGGTACGCTCAGTGTGCAGTGTCTTCGATGCGTACCTGACCCGGCAAAACCGCCAGCAGTTCTCCCGGGTCCTGTGAAACGGCGCTGCCGCACTACATTTTGGCCAGGACCAGCATGCCGGCCTTTGTCTTGTCGGCATCGCTGGAACGCAGGCTGTTCATCAACGACGACAGATCTGCGGTGGAGTTGCTCACCTGCGCCTGCAACGTGCTGAGCACCGTTTGCAGCGCACCGGCCTTGGTACGGCGCTCCTCGGGGCTCAGGCTCTGGTCGTTCAACGCCTTCTGAATCTGCTCCATGGTTTCTTCGATCCTGCGTTGCAACTCGCGAATACCCTTGAGGATCTTCTGCACGGAAGCAGGCAACCCGCTCTGCTCGATGTCCGCGTTGCTCGAGGACGCCGCGGCGGCAGCCTTGCCTTCCGAGGACAGATTGACCTCCACGCCCTTTGCCTCGCTCACCGTTTTTTCGGCACCGCTTTCGCTGGTCTGGCTGTAGGTCATCTGCGAGGTCGCAGTTCGTATCGTAATACTGCTGATCAACGGTAGAGTCGTTGACATGCAAGAGATCCTGAGTGGATGAAGGAGATACAGATGTATCGGCGCGTTGAGCGGAAACTTGATGAAACAGATGGCCCTTGACGCTGGCCCCCTCTGGTAAGGGTGAGTTACCCTTATGACTTATGTGTGATTTCCCACAAGGAATTAAGTGATGTCCGAGCCAGTAAAACGCGCTCATACCCAAGCCCACTGCAAGGATTGCAGCCTCGCACCGCTCTGCCTGCCCCTCTCGCTGAATCTCGAAGACATGGACTCTCTGGACCAGATCGTCAAGCGAGGCCGTCCTCTGAAAAAAGGCGAGTTTCTGTTTCGTCAGGGCGATACCTTCGAATCGGTGTACGCCGTACGCTCCGGCGCCTTGAAAACCTTCAGCATCAGCGACAACGGCGAAGAGCAGATCACCGGTTTTCATCTGCCCAGCGAACTGGTGGGCATGTCCGGCATGGACACCGAGGCTTACCCGGTTTCAGCGCAGGCGCTGGAAACCACCTCGGTGTGCGAAATTCCGTTCGAGCGTCTGGACGAACTCTCGGTGCAGTTGCCGCAACTGCGTCGGCAACTGATGCGCGTGATGAGCCGCGAGATCCGTGACGATCAACAAATGATGCTGTTGCTGTCGAAGAAAACCGCTGACGAGCGCATTGCCACTTTCCTGATCAATCTGTCCGCGCGCTTCCGGGCGAGAGGCTTTTCGGCCAATCAGTTCCGGCTGAGCATGTCACGCAACGAAATCGGTAATCACCTCGGGCTGGCGGTGGAAACCGTGTCGCGGGTGTTCACGCGGTTTCAGCAAAATGACCTGGTCAACTCAGAAGGCAAAGAGATCCATATCCTTGCCCCTATCGACCTGTGCGCGCTGGCAGGCGGTTCGATGCAAACCTGAGGCGTGCGATCTTTGGCAGGTCGGCTTAAACTGTCAGCCAAAACCGCCATGGATTCTCCCGATGACTTTCGATCAACCGAACTTCAAAGCCCTGATACGCCCGGTCGTAGACTTCCCCAAACCGGGCGTGGTGTTTCGCGACATCACCCCTCTGTTCCAGTCGCCAAAAGCCACCCGGCAGGTCATCGACAGCTTCGTGCAGCGTTATATCGAAGCCGACTTCAGCCACATCGGCGTCATGGACGCGCGTGGTTTTCTGATCGGTTCGGTCGTCGCGTATCAATTGAACAAGCCGCTGGTACTGTTCCGCAAACAGGGCAAGCTGCCCGCTGACGTGCTGTCCGAAGGCTATCAGACCGAATACGGCGAAGCCTATCTGGAGGTCCATGCAGACAGCCTGTGCGAAGGTGATTCCGTGGTGATGTTCGATGACCTGATCGCCACCGGCGGCACCTTGATTGCCGCTGCCAATCTGATCCGGCGCATGGGCGCCAAGGTTCACGAAGCAGCGGCGATCATCGACCTGCCGGAGCTGGGCGGTTCGAAACGCCTGCACGGCCTGGAAATCCCCACATTTTGCCTGACGGAGTTTGCACTGGACGAACAGTAAGCGCGCTGTACGCTCACAGTTGCACACGTCCTGAAGCCTCGGGAAAACAGCCGTTCTGCAGGAGCGTCGCACGATAGTTGAGGCTATCGTTCAGCACGCTCCAGCGTCGGAATGCAGTCTGGGCGCTCTGCGTCCGACCCTTGAGTGTGCAGCGAAGAGGTGTAGCGAGAGAGGCTAGCCCGCGGTATTACCGTGCAGCTTGGTCATCAACTGCGCTTCAGCCTGGGTGAGGCCGCAGGACTGGGTGAGTTCGTCGATGCTGGCACCCATGCCAACCAGCCGGGCGGCCTGGGCGAAGGACAGCGTGGAGGGATCGCGCTGTTCCAGTGCGGTGAGCTTGTCCGGCAACGGCGCAACGGTGGCGCGCAGTTCGTGCAAGGCTTCGCCCATGCGCACCGTACCGTTCTGGTAGTTGTCCAGACGCCTGGCCAACTCCTTGATCCGCTGATCACGCAAGGCAGCCGCCTCATCACGCTCGGCATCAAGCTTGCGCTGACGCCTGGTATGGGCCAGGAACATGAACAGGGTCACGCCCCAGAGAATGGCCAGAAAGACGACAGCTACCTCAACGATCAATCAGATGCTCTCCAGTTCGGACCACTCTTCTTCGGACATCATTTTGTCCAGTTCGACCAGAATCAACAGCTCGCCGTTCTTGTTGCAGACGCCCTGAATGAACTTGGCCGACTCGTCGTTACCGACGTTAGGCGCGGTTTCGACTTCAGACTGGCGCAAGTAAACCACTTCCGCCACGCTGTCGACCAGAATACCGACCACTTGCTTGTCGGCTTCGATGATCACGATACGCGTGTTGTCGCTGACTTCAACCGGTGCCAGGCCAAAGCGCTGACGGGTGTCTATCACGGTCACGACATTACCGCGCAGGTTGATGATGCCCAGCACGTAGCTTGGAGCACCCGGAACCGGAGCGATTTCGGTGTAGCGCAGCACTTCCTGCACCTGCATGACATTGATGCCATAGGACTCGTTGTCCAGGCGGAATGTAACCCATTGCAGGATCGGATCTTCGGAACCTTGTGCAGACGACTTATTCATAACCCCAACCCCTCACGTGTGTTCTTTGCGGGTAACGCCACTGGCGCCTGCCCATGATTATTTAGACTTGTTCAACTGCTTGACCGCGCCACTGGCTATCAACTCGGCCAACTCTGCAACATCCAGCAACGCGCACATGTGTTCAATCACCGTACCCGCCAACCATGGGCGCTGACCGCGTTGCGTGCGCCATTTGATCTCGTTCGGATCAAGACGCAACGAACGACTGACCTGATGCACCGCCAGCCCCCACTCGTATCCCTGCACCGAGATCACATACTGCAATCCCTGGCGAAAATCGTCGCGGTAGCGATCAGGCATGATCCAGCGCGCGGTATCCAATACTTTCAGGTTGCCTGCCTGGCTGGGCAGGATCCCGAGAAACCAGTCCGGCTGACCGAACAGCGGCGTCAACTCCTGGCCTGCCAGCGGATAAATCGATCCCAGACAGACCAGTGGCACCGCCAGTGTCAGACCGGCCACGTCGAACAACAGGCATTCAAACGGTTCGGCAGCCCACGCCGGGCGACCATCGCTGGTCGGTGGCGGCGTCGGAGTCCGCTGGGTCACCAGCGTGCTCAGTTCAGCGACAGGCTCGACCAGATCTACTGTCGGCACCGCCGTTTCAACCTTTAGCGTTTCAACCTGCACCGCCTCGGCAACGATCACCGGAGCGACTTCAATCACTGGCGCCGGCACCGCAACAGGCGCCGCTACCTTGACAGCCACGGCCACCGCTGCCGGTGCGGCTACGGCGGCCGCCAAAGGCTTGAGCTGCGCTTGCATCCGCGCATCAAACGCCTGCTCTTCGAGCACGGCGGCCTGAAATTCGTCGATGCTGTCGGAGAGCGTTTCAGGCTCTTCGGTCGCGTCGTACAGCAATGCGTCCAGATAGGACTGCAAAGCCAGCTTGGGTCGTGTTGCAACTTCTACAGGGCGGTTCATACCGGGGCCCAACGAAAAATGGAGCATGTGCAGCCTGATAGAGTTATCGGCCGCATTGAGGCATCACTTGAGCGAACTGTGCAGAAAGAGTAGACGTTCACGTCAGGCCACCTGAGCATTGAGCTGCTCGGCGAGCATGTGTTTAAGCAAGGCGCGGTAAGCAATCACACCGCGGCTCTTGCTGTCGTTTTGCGACGGTGTCAGGCCCAGACGGCTCGCGTCCCGAAGGCGTGTATCCACCGGCACGTAGGCCTGCCAGACATGCTCGGGGAAACTGTCACGCAACAGCTTCAGGGTGCCCATCGACGCCTGGGTACGGCGGTCGAACAGCGTCGGCACGATGGTGTAAGGCAACGGCACCTTGCGCGAACGGTTGATCATCGCCAACGTATTGACCATGCGCTCCAGGCCTTTTACAGCCAGAAACTCGGTCTGAACCGGAATTGCCAGCTGCTGGCTTGCGGCCAGCGCATTGACCATGAGTACGCCCAGCAACGGCGGACTGTCGATCAGCGCATAGTCAAAATCCTGCCATAACTGGGCAAGACTCTTGGCGATCACCAGACCAAGACCGCTCTGGCCAGGCGATTGCCGCTCAAGCGTGGCCAGCGCGGTACTCGACGGGATCAGGGAAATACGCTTGTCGCTGGTAGGCAACAGCAATTGCGCAGGAAGACCGTCCGGCACCGCGCCTTTGTGCAAAAACAGATCAAAAGCGCTGTGTTCCAGTTCGTCCGGATTGTGCCCGAAATAACTGGTCATGGAGCCGTGGGGATCCAGATCGACAACGACCACACGCTTGCCTGCATCGGCCAGCAAACCGGCCAGGGCAATGGTCGTGGTGGTCTTTCCGACTCCACCTTTCTGATTGGCTACTGCCCACACTCTCATTGATGTTTTTCCTTCCGTACAGCGAAGACCATACCGATACGATTATTGGAGGGCGGGTGACGGAGAATTGACGGCGTTCGCACGTACCGGCGGCTTTGCTGGCACCGGTGCAGTTTGTGTGCCAGCACGCCTTAACGCCGCATCAGGTTGCACATTGGCTGAGCCGGCACTGGTCAAACTGCGGCGAACGTCCAGGTTTCGCGAGATAACCAGCACCACACGGCGATTTTTGGCACGCCCGGCAGCGGTGGCATTAGACGCAATGGGTTGAAACTCACCGTAACCGACAGAGGCAAGCCGCGCCGGATTGACGCCGTCCATGGCCAGCATGCGCACGATGCTGGCAGACCGCGCCGAAGACAGCTCCCAGTTGGTCGGGAACTGTGCAGTGCTGATCGGCTGGTCGTCAGTAAACCCCTCGACGTGGATCGGGTTGTCGAAGCGTTTGACGATGCCGGAGACCTTTTCGATGATGGTGAACGCCTTGTCACTGGGCATGGCATCGCCACTGACAAACAAAAGACTGGAGTTGAGTTCGATCTCGATCCACAGCTCGTTGCCGCGCACGGTCATCTGATCGGACTTGATCAGGTCCCCGAACGCATCGCGCACATCCTGAGCGATGGTCTGCAACGGGTCATCAGAGGCCTGGCCGATACCGGCGTCGGTCTGCTCGCTGTCCTTGAGCAAGGGTTCGGCAGGCTTTACCGACACCGGACGCTGCTCGCCGATGGGGATCGGCTTCATGGTCCGTTCGGTGTCGTTGAACACCCCCACCAGCGCCTGGGACAGGATTTTGTACTTGCCTTCGTTGATCGAGGAAATCGAATACATCACCACGAAAAACGCGAACAACAACGTAATGAAGTCGGCATAAGACACCAGCCAGCGTTCATGATTTTCGTGTTCCTCGGGCTGACGTCGGCGAGCCATGCACTGTTACTCCATGAAGCCTTGCAGCTTGAGTTCGATGGAGCGCGGGTTTTCACCCTCGGCGATGGACAACAGGCCTTCCAGCAGCATTTCGCGGTAACGCGACTGACGATGGGCAATACCCTTGAGCTTGTTGGCCACGGGCAGCAGGATCAGGTTGGCAACGGCCACGCCGTAGATGGTGGCGACGAAAGCCACTGCGATGCCGCTGCCCAACTGACTCGGGTCAGCCAGGTTGCCCATCACGTGAATCAGCCCCATCACCGCGCCGATGATGCCCACGGTCGGCGCATAGCCGCCCATGCTTTCGAAGACCTTGGCAGCCTGAATATCGCGGGTTTCCTGAGTGATGAAATCAACTTCCAGAATGCTGCGAATCGCCGCAGGCTCAGCCCCGTCGACCAACAGTTGCAGGCCTTTGCGGGCATAGCTGTCAGGCTCGGCATCAGCCACTGTTTCCAGCCCCAGCAAACCTTCCTTGCGGGCGGTCATGCTCCAGCCTATGACCCGGTCGACTCCGCCGGGCAGATCGATACGAGGGGGGAAAAGAATCCATCGGACGATCTTCATGGCACGCATGAACGCGCTCATCGGTGACTGCAACAGCGACGCGCCGAGTGTACCGCCCAGCACGATCAAAGCTGCCGGGCCGTTGAGCAATGCCCCCAGGTGGCCGCCTTCAAGGAAGTTACCGCCGATGATCGCGACAAAGGCCAGGATCAGACCGATAAGACTCAGTACATCCATCAGAGACAGGCCTCGACCAGGTGCCGGCCGATGTCATCCAGGCTGTAGATCGCGTCGGCGAGCTCCGCCTTGACGATTGCCATTGGCATGCCATAGATCACGCAGCTTGCTTCATCCTGCGCCCACACGGTACTGCCGGCCTGCTTGAGCAAGCGAGCACCCTCGCGGCCATCAGCGCCCATGCCGGTCAAGACCACCGAGAGCACTTTGTCTCCGTAGGATTTGGCTGCCGAGCCGAAGGTGATGTCCACACAGGGCTTGTAGTTCAGGCGTTCGTCGCCTGGCAGGATCTTCACCGTGCCACGAGCGTCCACCATCATCTGCTTGCCGCCAGGCGCCAGCAACGCCAGACCCGGACGCAGCACATCACCGTCTTCCGCTTCCTTGACGCTGATCTTGCACAGTTTGTCGAGACGCTCGGCAAAGGCCTTGGTGAAGGCTGCCGGCATGTGCTGGATCAGCACCAGAGGTGCCGGAAAATTGGCTGGCAGCTGGGTCAGTACCCGTTGCAGGGCAACCGGACCGCCCGTCGAGGTGCCGATGGCGACCAGCTTATAGGCTTTGCGCTTGGCGGTGCCGGTGGTTACCGGGTGCGCAGGCGCATGATGAGCATGTCCATGAGCCGCCGGGGCCGGCGCTGGCGCGGCCGTACGAGCCGGTGCGGTTCGGGCCGGCGCGGTTGCCGAGGGCGCAGGCGCAGCGGCGCGACTGGACAGGGTCGAAGGCGTGGCGGCCGCCGGTGCCGACGAGGCAGCGCTCGCCGAGCCGAAACCGCTCGAACGACGGTTGCTGCGCGAAATGCTGTTGATCTTCTCGCACAGCAGTTGCTTGACCTTCTGCGGATTGCGCGAAATGTCTTCGAAATTCTTGGGCAGGAAATCCACGGCGCCGGCATCGAGCGCGTCCAGCGTCACGCGCGCACCTTCGTGCGTCAGCGACGAGAACATCAAGACCGGGGTGGGAATGCGCTGCATGATATGGCGGACTGCCGTAATGCCATCCATCATCGGCATTTCGTAGTCCATGGTGATGACGTCAGGCTTGAGCGCCAGCGCCTGCTCAATCGCTTCCTTGCCGTTGGTGGCGGTGCCGACAACTACGATGTTGGGGTCCGAAGAAAGAATTTCCGTGACGCGGCGGCGGAAGAAACCGGAATCATCCACCACCAGGACCTTGACTGCCATAAACACTCCAATAGGTGCTGCAGGCAGCCAGGCTGCCCGCAACCCCGGATTCAAATACGCCGTGCGGCGTAACGCTTGAGCATGCTGGGTACATCGAGAATCAAGGCAATACGACCGTCACCGGTAATGGTGGCGCCCGACATACCTGGCGTACCCTGCAGCATCTTGCCCAGCGGTTTGATAACCACCTCTTCCTGACCGACCAGCTGATCGACAACGAAGCCGATCCGCTGAGTGCCCACCGTCAGAATCACGACGTGCCCTTCTCGCTGCTCTTCATGAGCGGCCGAACTGACCAGCCAGCGCTTGAGGTAAAACAGCGGCAAGGCCTTGTCACGAACGATCACCACTTCCTGACCGTCAACCACGTTGGTTGTCGACAGGTTCAGGTGGAAGATTTCGTTGACGTTGACCAATGGGAAGGCGAATGCCTGGTTGCCCAGCATCACCATCAGGGTCGGCATGATCGCCAGGGTCAACGGGACCTTGATGACGATCTTGGAACCCTGGCCCTTGGTCGAGTAGATATTGATCGAGCCGTTGAGCTGGGAAATCTTGGTTTTCACCACGTCCATGCCCACACCACGGCCAGAGACGTCGGAAATCTCGGTCTTGGTCGAGAAGCCCGGGGCAAAGATCAGGTTGTAGCAATCGGTGTCGCTCAACCGATCAGCCGCATCCTTGTCCATGACGCCACGCTTGACCGCAATGGAGCGCAGGACGTTAGGGTCCATGCCTTTGCCGTCATCGGAAATCGACAGCAGGATATGGTCGCCTTCCTGCTCTGCCGAAAGAATGACCCGACCGCCGCGAGACTTGCCGGTGGCTTCGCGCTCTTCCGGGGTTTCGATACCGTGATCGACCGCGTTGCGCACCAAGTGGACCAGCGGGTC
This sequence comes from Pseudomonas graminis, assembly GCF_002093745.1. Lineage (GTDB taxonomy): Bacteria > Pseudomonadota > Gammaproteobacteria > Pseudomonadales > Pseudomonadaceae > Aquipseudomonas. Next base: position 81,145 of record NZ_MTSB01000011.1, on the reverse strand, counting down.
GGCAAGCGCCTCTACGAGGTTCTTGTCGAGGTCGGTTTCTTCGCCGACCAGTTCCAGGTTGATCTCTTTCTTGAGCTGGCGGGCCAGGTCGCGAACCAGACGCGGGAAGCGACCGAACACTTTCTTGATCGGCTGCATGCGGGTTTTCATCACCGCGGTCTGCAGGTCGGCGGTCACCACGTCCAGGTTGGAAACCGCCTTGGACATGGCTTCGTCGCCGCTATTGAGACCCAGACGAACCAGACGGTTACGCACCAGGACCAACTCGCCGACCATGTTCATGATCTCGTCCAGGCGGGCGGTATCAACACGAACAGTGGTTTCAGCTTCGGTCGCGACCGGTTTTTCACTCGGAGGCGCGGCAGCGCGTGCCGGTGCCGGAGCAGCAGCGGGCTTGGCTGGCTCGGCCTTCGCAGCCGGTGCAGGCGCTGCGGCAGGCTTGGCAACAGGCGCCGGAGCGGCAGCCACCGGGGCTGGTGCCTTGGCAACAACAGCTCCAGGTTCGAATTTGCCCTTGCCATGCAGCTCGTCGAGCAGGTTTTCAAATTCGTTATCGGTGATTTCGTCCGATGCCTTCGCGGCAGGCGGAGCCTTGGCAGCAACGGCTGCGGCCGCCGGTGCAGCGGCCACCGGAGCGACTACTGCGGCGTCGAAAGAACCTTTGCCATGCAACTGATCCAGCAGGGCCTCGAATTCATCATCAGTGATTTCGTCACCGGCAGGCGCTGCGCTTGCGCTCTTGGCAGCAGGTGCCGGAGCGGCGGCGGCGTCGGGCGCAAATTTGCCCTTGCCGTGCAACTGATCGAGCAGCGATTCGAATTCCTGATCGGTGATTTCATCGCCCGCGGGTGCAGCAGCGGCGGCAGTCGCGGTGGCCGTTGCTGGCGCAACGGCGGCTACCGGGTTGGCGCCGTGCAGCGAATCCAGCAATTGCTCGAACTCGTCGTCAGTGATGTCGTCACCACCGGCCTGAGCCGCCGCCGGGGCAACAGCCTCGACCACTGGTTCTGGCTCCGGTTCTGGCTCAGGCGCTTCGACCACGTCGGCAGACTGTGGCTCGGCCAGCCGCGACAAGGCGGCCAGCAGCTCTGGCGTCGCCGGCGTGACGTCAGTCCGCTCACGTACTTGACCGAACATGCTGTTGACGGTGTCCAGAGCCTCCAGGACCACATCCATCAGCTCGGAATCAACGCGACGCTCACCCTTGCGGAGGATGTCGAACACGTTTTCGGCGATGTGGCAGCACTCCACCAGCTCATGGAGCTGGAGGAAGCCGGCGCCGCCTTTTACAGTGTGAAAACCGCGAAAAATTGCATTGAGCAGATCAGCATCATCCGGTCGGCTTTCCAGCTCGACCAATTGTTCTGACAACTGCTCCAGAATTTCGCCGGCCTCTACCAGAAAATCCTGAAGGATTTCTTCATCGGCGCCGAAGCTCATGGGGTGCTCCCTAAATTAACCGTCAACAGACCTTAGAAGCCGAGGCTCGATAGCAGATCGTCTACATCATCCTGTCCGGATACGACGTCTTCACGTTTATCGGCATGAATCTGCGGACCTTCACCCTTGGCGAGATGTTTTTTAGGATCTTTTTCTGCAAGGATGGATTCTTCGTCATGTTCGATGCCTGCGAAGCGATCGACATGGCTGGCCATGAGCACCAGCTTGAGCAGATTGCTCTCCACTTCAGTGACGAGCTGCGTGACACGCTTGATGACCTGACCCGTAAGGTCCTGGTAATCCTGAGCCAGCAGAATGTCGTTGAGGTGGCCGGCAACCTCGTGGGTTTCCTTCTCGGTGCGCGTCAGAAAACCATCGACCCGCTTGGCCAGTTCACGAAACTCTTCGGCACCGATTTCGCGGCGCATGAAACGTCCCCAGTCATCGCTCAATGCCTTGGCATCGGTGCTCAGACCGTTCATGACCGGCGTACTTTCCTCGACCAGGTCCATCGTGCGGTTGGCCGCATTCTCGGTCAGCCTTACCACGTACGACAGGCGTTCGGTGGCGTCAGTGATCTGCGACACTTCCTCGGCCTGAGGCATGTGTGGATCAATCTGAAAGTTGACGATTGCACTGTGCAGCTCACGGGTCAGCTTGCCCACTTCCTGATAAAGGCCGCGGTCACGCGTCTGGTTGAGCTCATGGATCAGTTGCACAGCCTCGCCAAAACGACCCTTTTCAAGGCTGGTGACGAGTTCTTGCGCGTGTCTCTTTAGGGTCGACTCAAAGTCGGCCATCGAATCATTGTTATCCATAGCGCCCTCGCGGCATGCATCAGCTATTGACGCGTTCAAAGATCTTTTCGATCTTCTCTTTCAGCGCTTGAGCCGTGAATGGCTTGACTACATAACCGTTCACCCCGGCCTGAGCCGCTTCGATGATCTGCTCGCGCTTCGCTTCGGCGGTGACCATCAGCACGGGAAGACTCTTGAGACGCTCATCTGCACGAACTTGACGCAACAGATCGATACCGGACATGCCAGGCATGTTCCAGTCGGTGACCAGAAAGTCAAAAGCACCGCTTTGCAGCATCGGCAAGGCGGTCAGACCATCATCCGCTTCCGATGTGTTGGTAAACCCCAGATCACGCAACAGGTTCTTGATGATCCGCCGCATCGTTGAGAAGTCATCAACGATGAGGATTTTCATGTTCTTGTCCAATTCGACCTCCAAGCAGTCTTTAACGCGTTCAGCACCTGAACACGCTGTTCACTCAATACTGGCACAGCACACCCCCAGCTGTACGAAACGACGACGGGCTTGGCACAACGACAGGCAAAGATCCTGAACGAAAACCCATCGAGACATTGCTCGACGGGCTCGCGCCTTGTCTATCCTGTTACCACGTAACGCTTTGCACAGCCGGCATGCAGACAACCCGCGACCTGAGCCGCGGAATGCCGTCAACGCGCTCGCCACTCCCCCAAACGCCCTCGCAAACGAGCTGCGCACTGGCTGTGTAACTGACTGACTCGAGATTCGCTGACCCCAAGAACCTCTCCGATTTCCTTGAGGTTCAGCTCTTCGTCGTAGTACAGCGCCAACACCAGACGCTCGCGCTCTGGCAAATTGGCGATTGCATCGGCCAACGCGGCCTGGAAGCGCTCGTCTTCCAGGTCGCGCGACGGCTCAAGCGAACCGCTTGCGCCGTCCTCGTGCAGCCCTTCATGATCGCCGTCCTGCAAAAGGTCGTCGAAACTGAAGAGGCGGCTGCCCAAGGTGTCATTCAAAATCCCGTAATAATCATCAAGACTCAACTGGAGTTCGGCAGCAACCTCGTGATCTTTAGCGTCACGTCCGGTTTTTGCTTCAATTGCCCGAATTGCGTCACTGACCATGCGGGTATTGCGGTGTACCGAGCGCGGTGCCCAGTCGCCCTTGCGGACCTCATCGAGCATCGCGCCACGAATCCGGATGCCGGCATAGGTCTCGAAACTCGCACCCTTGGTGGAATCGTATTTGGTAGACACCTCAAGCAGGCCGATCATGCCGGCCTGGATCAGGTCTTCTACCTGCACGCTGGCAGGCAAGCGCGCCAGCAAGTGGTAAGCAATGCGCTTGACCAGAGGCGCATAGCGCTCGATCAGCTCATATTGTGAGTTACGAGAAGTTTTGCTGTACATCTGGTAGCCGCTCGCAGTCATTGCACAGGCCCCGCACTGGTCTGGTGAACGAGTCGCTCAACGAAGAACTCGAGATGACCCCGCGGATTGGCCGGCAATGGCCAGGTATCGACCTTCTGCGCAATGGCCTTGAACGCCAATGCACATTTGGAACGCGGGAATGCTTCGTAGACGGCACGCTGTTTCTGCACGGCCTTGCGCACGCATTCGTCATACGGCACAGCGCCCACATACTGCAGGGCAACATCAAGAAAACGGTCAGTCACTTTGGTGAGCTTGGCGAACAGGTTGCGCCCTTCCTGAGGGCTCTGGGCCATGTTGGCCAGTACCCGGAAGCGGTTCATGCCGTAGTCGCGATTGAGCAGTTTGATCAGGGCGTAGGCATCGGTGATCGACGTGGGCTCGTCGCACACCACCAGCAACACTTCCTGAGCAGCGCGTACGAAGCTCACCACTGATTCGCCGATACCCGCAGCCGTGTCGATCACCAGCACATCGAGGTTGTCGCCAATCTCGCTGAACGCCTGGATCAGGCCGGCATGCTGGGCCGGGGACAAATGCACCATGCTCTGGGTGCCAGACGCCGCAGGCACGATGCGAACACCGCCCGGCCCCTGCAACAGAACGTCGCGCAGTTCGCAGCGACCCTCTATGACATCGGCGAGCGTCCGCTTCGGCGTCAGACCCAGCAGAACGTCGACATTGGCCAGACCAAGATCGGCATCCAGCAGCATGACGCGCCGGCCGAGTTCGGCGAGGGCCAGTGAGAGATTCACTGACACGTTAGTCTTACCGACGCCACCCTTGCCGCCGGTCACCGCGATCACCTGTACGGGATGCATGCTGCCCATGTTATTTCTTTACCTTGTCTTGCGTAGACCGAAACCACACCGAGAACCGCACGTTCGCTAATGAACAATGCCTGGCAGACCGTTGATGCAGGGACATTCCAATACTATCCATCACTTAACCCACTCTCTTGCCAGGGGTGTGATAGAGGTCGGCAAACATATCAGCCATCGCTTCCTCACTTGGCTCATCCTGCATCTGCACACTCACCGCACGACTCACCAGTTGATGACGGCGTGGAATGTGCAGATCCTCAGGAATGCGTGGACCGTCCGTGAGGTAGGCCACTGGTAATTCATGACTGATTGCCAGGCTCAGGACTTCGCCGAGGCTGGCGGTTTCATCAAGCTTGGTCAGAATGCATCCGGCCAGGCCACAACGTTTGTAACTGTGGTACGCAGCGGTCAGCACCTGCTTCTGGCTGGTAGTGGCCAGGACCAGGTAGTTACGTGACTTGATGCCGCGCCCTGCCAGGCTTTCCAGTTGCATGCGCAGTGCAGGATCGCTCGCTTGCAGCCCGGCGGTATCGATCAGCACCACACGCTTGCGCAGCAGCGGCTCCAGCGCCTGAACCAGAGACTGGCCCGGATCAACGTGGGTCACCGGCACATTGAGAATGCGCCCGAGCGTCTTGAGCTGCTCCTGAGCACCGATGCGGAAACTGTCCATGCTGACCAGCGCGATATTCTGCGGGCCGTACTTCAGTACGTAACGGGCCGCCAGCTTGGCCAGCGTGGTGGTCTTGCCCATACCCGCCGGGCCGACCATCGCGATCACGCCACCCTCTTCGAGCGGTTCGATATCAGGCACGGCAATCATGCGCGCCAGGTGGGCCAGCAGCATGCGCCATGCCTGACGCGGCTCGTCGATGTCCGGGATCATCGACAGCAGGTCCCGGGACAACGGGCCGGACAAGCCGACGCGTTGCAGGCGGCGCCACAGATTGGCCTGCTGCGGACGGCTGCCCTGCAGTTGATTCCAGGCCAGGGAGCCCAGCTGGACTTCCAGCAGCTCGCGCAGGCCATTGAGTTCGGAGCGCATCGAGTCAAACGCACGCTGGCCACCGGCAGGCTCGGCAACAGGTGCCGGCGCGTAGGCAAACGGGCGTGGCGGTTCTTCGAGCGTCGGTTCGATATGAGTGTCGGCCGGACTGGACGGCTTGCCGGAGAACAACTGGAGGTTGACCGACGCGTCGCTGTCGCTGCGATTGTTCAATTCTGCCTGAGCGGAGACGATGCGCGACTGAGTCTTGCGCAGCTCGTCCTCCAGCTCCATGTTGGGCACGCGCGGGGCCAGGGCGGAAAGCTTGTAATCCAGAGCAGCAGTCAGCTCTACGCCACCGGCAATGCGCCGGTTACCGATGATGGCCGCCTCGGCGCCCAGCTCATCGCGAACCAGCTTCATGGCTTGACGCATATCGGCGGCGAAAAATCGCTTAACTTGCATGACTCACTACCTCAGCCGTTTGGCCCGACAGTCGCTACGATGGTTACTTGCTTGTTGTCCGGAATTTCCTGATACGCCAGAACATGCATGTTCGGTACAGCCAATCGTCCAAATCGTGACAGCATCGCCCGGACAGGCCCTGCTACCAGAAGAATAACCGGCAACCCTTGAATCTCCTGACGCTGGGCGGCCTCAATCAACGAACGCTGGAGCTTTTCAGCCATGCTGGGTTCAAGCAAAACGCCTTCTTCCTGACCCTGACCAGCCTTCTGTAGACTATTGAGCAATATCTGTTCCAACCTTGGCTCCAGAGTGATAACAGGCAGCTCCGGCTCAATGCCTACAATGCTTTGGACGATTGCGCGGCTCAGACCGACCCGCACTGCCGCCACCAAAGCGGCGGTATCTTGACTCTTGCCGGCGTTGTTGGCGATAGCCTCTGCAATGCTGCGGATGTCACGCACCGGCACATGCTCGGCCAACAGGGCTTGCAGCACGTTGAGCAGCGACGACAGGGACAACACACCCGGCACCAGCTCTTCAGCCAGCTTCGGCGAGCTTTTGGCCAGCAATTGCATCAGTTGCTGGACTTCTTCATGGCCGATCAGCTCATGGGAATGCTTGTACAGAATCTGGTTGAGGTGCGTCGCCACCACGGTGCTGGCGTCCACCACGGTGTAACCCAGCGACTGCGCCTGGCTGCGCTGGCTGATTTCGATCCAGACGGCCTCCAGACCAAACGCCGGGTCTCTGGCGGTGATACCGTTCAGCGTGCCGAACACCTGACCGGGGTTGATGGCCAGCTCGCGGTCCGGGTAAATCTCGGCCTCGGCCAGAATCACGCCCATCAGCGTCAAACGATAGGCGCTGGGCGCCAGGTCAAGGTTGTCGCGGATGTGTACGGTCGGCATCAGGAAACCAAGCTCCTGGGAGAGCTTCTTGCGCACGCCCTTGATCCGCGCGAGCAACTGACCACCCTGGTTGCGATCCACCAGCGGAATCAGGCGGTAACCCACTTCCAGGCCGATGATGTCGATCGGGGTAACGTCATCCCAGCCCAACTCCTTGGAGTCCTGAACGCGGGTTGGCGAGGGCAGCAGGTCTTGCTGGCGCTGCACTTCGGCGATGGCTTCAACCTTCACCTGATTTTCTTTCTTCCACAGCAGGTAGGCGCCGCCAGCGGCCACCAGACCGAGACTGATGAAGGAGAAGTGCGGCATGCCGGGGACCAGGCCCATTACGATCATGATCGCGGCGGAAACGCCCAGCGCTTTGGGCGAGGCAAACATCTGACGGTTGATCAGCTTGCCCATCTCTTCCGAACCGGAAGCACGGGTCACCATGATCGCGGCCGCGGTGGACAACAGCAGTGATGGCAATTGCGCCACCAAACCGTCACCGATGGTCAGCAGGGTATAAACACGACCCGCATCGGCGAACGTCATGTTGTGTTGCAGAATACCGACCAGCATGCCGCCAATCAGGTTGATGAACAGGATCAGCAAGCCGGCGATGGCATCACCGCGCACGAATTTGCTGGCACCGTCCATAGAGCCATAGAACTCGGCTTCCTGAGCGACTTCGGCGCGACGGCGTTTGGCTTCCGGCTGATCGATAAGTCCGGCGTTGAGGTCGGCGTCGATGGCCATCTGTTTGCCGGGCATCGCATCGAGGGTGAAGCGCGCGCTCACCTCGGAGATACGGCCGGCACCTTTGGTGATCACCACGAAGTTGATGATCATCAGAATCGCGAACACCACGATACCCACGACATAGTTGCCGCCGATCACCACTTCACCGAACGCTTGAATCACCTTGCCCGCAGCGGCGTGACCGTCCTGACCGTGCAGCATGACCACCCGCGTGGACGCAACGTTCAGGGCCAGACGCAGCAGCGTGGCCACCAGCAGAATGGTCGGGAAAACCGAGAAGTCCAGCGGCCGCAGTGCATAGACGCAGACCAGCAGGACGACGATGGACAGTGCGATGTTGAACGTGAAAAACACGTCCAGCAGGAACGGCGGCATGGGCAACATCATCATTGCCATCATGACCAGCAACAACAACGGAACACCCAGCTGGCCACGACCCAGGCCCGTGATATTGCTGCGTGCGCTACTGAGTAATTGAGAGCGATCCACTGATTCGTTACCTGCGCACTAGATCAAAACATTGACGCCGATGGCGACCTGTATCGACCCTGTTGCAAAAAGCTGTCCAACTTTTACAAAGCCAGTGGTGGCGGGTTTTAGAGACAGAAGTCGCGTAAATCCTTCGCGCTGAGCGCAGTCAGGAAATCTCTCGTTTGCCTGTGCAAGAGCGGATGCGGAGCGTCTGAAACCAAGGCCTTCCAGATTTCTGCCCGAACGGCTCGGGAGGGAAACGGGCGACGCTCTCTTGTCCGCGAAAGTGTCTGTGTAGTCGCCGAACATGTATCGACTGAAATGCCGTCTTCGCGAACACGTTCGCTCCCACGGCCTCCGGCCAGAATCAAAAGCGGACTTGTGCATAACGATGAACGCGGAGCATGGGCACAATCGCGGTCTGCCAGCAACGAAGGGGGAATGGACTAAGCGTCGCGCTGCAGGTCCGGGGGGATTTTAACGTCGCCCAGTGGATCCGGGCGCTTGCCCTGCCCGGCGTGGAACTGGCGGATCTGGTAGACGTAGGCCAGCACCTGGGCAACGGCCAGATACAGGCCGGCCGGGATTTCCTGGTCCAGCTCGGTGCTGTAGTAGATGGAACGGGCCAAGGCCGCAGATTCCAGGATGAGTATCTGGTTGTGCGCACCGATTTCGCGAATCTTCAGGGCGACGAGGTCGGTCCCCTTGGCCAGCAGCATGGGCGCCCCGCCCTGTTCAGGATCGTATTTCAGGGCCACGGCAAAGTGTGTCGGGTTGGTGATGATCACATCGGCTTCGGGGATCGACGCCATCATTCGCCGCTGAGACATTTCGCGCTGCAACTGACGAATGCGCTGCTTGACCTCCGGGCTGCCTTCGCTGTTCTTGTGCTCGTCGCGCACTTCCTGCTTGGTCATCAGCAGCTTCTTGTGCGCCTCATACAGCACAAACGGGACGTCCGCCGCCGCAATGAATATCAGGCCGCAAGCCATCCAGAAGCTGCTCCACCCCACCACCATCAGGCTGTGGATCATGGCCTGCTCGAGCGGTTCGTGGGCGATGGCAACCAGGTCCTTGCGCTCGCTGCTCAATACCGCCAGCGCCACCGCCAGAATGATCAGGAATTTACCCAATGACTTGAGCAGTTCGACCAGCGCATGAGGCGAGAACATGCGTTTGAGCCCTGCTGCCGGGTTCATCCGGCTGAACTTGGGCATCAGCGATTTGGTTGCAAACAGCCAGCCGCCGAGCATGATCGGCCCTACCAGCGCCGCCACCAGCATGGCAATCAGAAACGGCAACACCACCACCAGCGCGTGCAGGCCGGAACTGAGCAGCGCCTTGCCCATGTACGACTCATCCATCAGCGTTTCACGCGTTATCGTGAAATTGTCGCGCATCAATGCAGACATCATCTGGGCGATGTCGGAACCGAACATCAGCAAGCCGCCCGCGCCCATCAACATCACCACCAGCGTGGTCAGCTCCTTGGAGCGCGCAATCTGACCTTCGGCCCGCGAGTCCTTGACCTTCTTTTCCGTGGGGTCTTCTGTTTTATCCTGACCATTCTCGTTTTCTGCCATCTCAACGAGCCCTCACCATGTCGCGCAACGTCTGCAATGCCTGGGTGGCAATCGGCTGATACTGGTTGAGAATGTCACCCATCGTCATCCACAGAATGACCATGCCCATCACCAGGGTCAGCGGGAAGCCGATGGAAAAGATGTTGAGCTGCGGTGCCGCGCGGGTCATTACGCCAAAGGCGATATTGATGATCAGCAACGCGGTGATCGCCGGCAACACCAGCCTCAGCGCGGAGCCCAGCACCCAGCCCAGACCATTTGCCAGCTCCCAGAAGTTATTGACCAGCAGACCGCTGCCGACCGGCATGCTGGTAAAGCTCTCGACAAGGATTTCCAGGACCACCAGATGCCCGTTCATGGACAGAAACAGCAGGGTCACCAACAGCGTGAAGAACTGACCGACCGTGGCCGACGAAACACCGTTGGTGGGGTCGACCATCGACGCGAAGCCCATGCCCATCTGCGTCGAGATAATCTGCCCCGCCATCACGAAGATGTGGAAGAACAGCTGCAGTGAAAGGCCCATCGCGGCGCCGATGATGATCTGCTCGCCGATCAACAGCAACGCGCTCAGGTCAAGCGCCTCGACCGGCGGCATGGCGGGCAAGGCAGGTGCGACGACGACGGTGATGGCGACGGCCAGGTACATGCGCACCCGGCGGGGAACCAGTGTCGTGCCGATGATCGGCATGGTCATCAGCAGCGCGATGATGCGGAAAAGCGGCAGCATGAAGGCCGCAACCCAGGTACTGATCTGGGTATCGGTCAGCGCAAGCATCGGCTGCATTCGGCGCTAGCCGATCAGCGTCGGAATACTGGTGTACAGCGACAGCATGTATTCCATGAATATTTTCAGCAGCCAGGGGCCGATGACGATCAACGTGACGAGCATCACCAACAGACGCGGCAGGAAGCTCAATGTCTGTTCGTTGATCTGCGTGGCAGCCTGAAACATCGCCACCAGCAGACCGCACAACAGGCTGGGCACCACAAGAATCGCCACCAGCACGGTGGTCAGCCACAGCGCTTCGCGAAACAGATCGACGGCTACTTCCGGCGTCATCGGGCAGACTCCTCAGTAAAACGGCTCATACGCCACCAAAACTGCCAGCCAGGGTGCCGACAATCAGCGCCCAGCCATCCACCAGAACAAACAGCATGATCTTGAACGGCAAGGAAATGATCAGTGGCGACAGCATCATCATACCCATCGCCATCAGCACACTGGCCACCACCAGATCGATGATCAGAAACGGAATGAAGATCATGAAACCGATCTGAAAGGCCGTCTTGAGCTCTGAAATCACGAACGCCGGAACCAGAATGGTCAGCGGGGCCGCGTCCGGCGTGGGGATGTCAGTGCGCTTGGAGAGGCGCATGAACAGCTCAAGGTCGCTGGTGCGCGTCTGCGCCAGCATGAAATCCTTGATCGGCACCTGCGCCTTGGCCACCGCATCCTGCGCCGAAAGCTTTTCAGCCAGGTAAGGCTGCAAGGCGTCCTGATTCACACGATCGAAGACCGGCGCCATGATGAACATGGTCAGAAACAGCGCCATGCCCGTCAGGATCTGGTTTGAAGGGGTCTGCTGCAGGCCCAAGGCCTGACGCAAGATCGAAAAGACGATGATGATCCGGGTGAAGCTGGTCATCAGCATGACGAACGCCGGAATGAAACTCAGCGCAGTCATGATCAGCAGGATCTGCAGGCTGACCGAATACTCCTGCTGTCCGTCAGTGCTGTTGGACAGCGTAATCGCCGGTATCGACAACGGATCGGCCGCCAGCACAGCCGGCGCCACCATGACCAGCATCAGCAGTATCAGGAAACGCAAGGCGCCCATCACTTCTTGTCCTTATCCTTGCCCATCAGCTCCATCAGGCGCTGAGCGAATTCGGGTGTCGCCTGCTCGCGCACCGGCACCTGTACCGGCTCCTTGAGCACATGCAGAGGCGTGATTCGCCCCGGCGTGATACCCAGCAGCACTTGTTCGTTGCCGACCTGAACCAACACCAGACGATCACGCGGGCCCAGTGCGCGCGTGCTCACCAGTTCGATGACCTGCCCGTTGTTCGGCCCCACGCGCTGGACACGGCGCATCACCCATGCCAGCACGAAAATCAGGCCGACCACCAGTATCAAGCCGAGCAACAATTGCAGTAACTGCCCGCCCATACCGCCAGACACCGTGTTGGCCACTTGCGCAGGCGCCGCCTGAACCGCGGGCTCGATAGCCCAGGCCAGCGACGGCCACGTCAGCAGAACACTCAGCCAGCGCTTCATTCAGCGCAGCTTCTTGATGCGTTCGCTCGGGCTGATCACGTCGGTGAGACGGATGCCGAACTTCTCGTTGACCACAACCACTTCGCCGTGAGCGATGAGTGTGCCGTTGACCAGTACGTCCAGCGGTTCGCCAGCCAGACGATCCAGCTCGATGACCGACCCCTGGTTGAGCTGCAACAGGTTGCGGATATTGATATCGGTACTGCCCACTTCCATGGAGATCGACACCGGAATGTCCAGAATCACGTCCAGGTTCGGACCGTCCAGCGTGACCGGCCCCGTGTTCTTCGGCACACTGCCGAATTCTTCCATCGTCAGACGGCTGCCCGAGTTCCCCGCATCCGCAGCCAGCAACGCGTCAATATCCGCTTGCCCGCCGTCGCCGGCCTCGCCCAGTGCCGCAGCCCACTCATCGGCCAGTGCCTGATCTTCAGCAGACGTCATATCGTTTTCATCAGCCATCGGTATTCCTCTGCACGCAGTCTTTCAATTACGCAAAATGTTCGACGTCGACCTGACCGGTCAACGTCGTGCTATGGGTTCGATTACTTGCAGGGCCATCTTGCCCTTGTGGGAGCCAAGCTTGACCTTGAACGAAGGCACGCCGTTGGCACGCAGGACCAGCGATTCACTCAACTCCACCGGAATCACATCACCAGGGCGCATGTGCAGGATGTCCCGCAACGGCAGCTGGCGCTGAGCAATCGTAGTCGTGAGTGGCACGTTGACGTCCAGCACGTCTTCCTTGAGCGCGTTGACCCAGCGCTCGTCCTGATCATCGAGGTCAGACTGGAAGCCGGCATCGAGCATTTCGCGAATCGGCTCGATCATCGAATACGGCATGGTCACGTGCAGGTCGCCGCCGCCGCCATCCAGTTCGATGTGGAAGGTGGAGATCACCACGGCTTCGCTCGGCCCGACGATGTTGGCCATGGCCGGGTTCACTTCCGAGTTGATGTACTCGAAGTTCACTTCCATGATCGCCTGCCAGGCTTCCTTGAGGTCGATGAACGCCTGATCCAGCACCATGCGCACGACGCGCAGTTCGGTCGGGGTGAACTCGCGGCCTTCAATCTTGGCGTGACGTCCGTCGCCGCCGAAAAAGTTGTCCACCAGCTTGAACACCAGCTTGGCGTCGAGAATGAACAGCGCCGTGCCACGCAACGGTTTGATCTTGGCCAGGTTGAGGCTGGTCGGGACGTACAGCGAATGCACATATTCGCCGAACTTCATGACCTGAACCCCGCCCACTGCCACATCCGCCGAGCGGCGCAGCAGGTTGAACATGCTGATACGGGTGTAGCGGGCGAATCGCTCGTTGATCATTTCCAGCGTCGGCATGCGCCCACGGACGATCCGGTCCTGACTGGTCAGGTCGTAACTCTTGACGCTACCAGGCTCGCTGGCGTTGTCAGTCTGGACCATCCCGTCGTCCACGCCATGCAGCAGCGCGTCGATCTCATCCTGGGAGAGCAGGTCTTGCACGGCCATGTGAGGATCCTACTGCAATACGAAGTTAGTGAAGAGCAACTGTTCGATCACGGTTTTGCCGAGTTCTTTCTGAGCCACTTCCTGAATGCTCGCGGTGGCCTTCTGACGCAGCATTTCCTGGCCGATCGGCGAGGCCAGCGATTCAAAAGGGATGGCCGCGAACAGCATGACCAGATTGTTGCGGATCAATGGCATGTGTACTTTCAGGGCTTCCATGTCGGCAGCGTTGCGCCCCAGCATGGTGATGCTGACTTGCATGTAGCGCTGGCGGCCGTTGGCGTTGAAGTTGACCACGAAGGCCGGGGTCATCGGTTCGAACACCGCCACTGGCTTGACGTTGGCCGCAGCCGCTGCGGCGGCCGGGTCTACTTTGCTCTCACTCTTGTGCATGAGGAACCAGGTCGCGCCTACCGACAGACCTACCGCCAGCAGCAGCGCCACGACGGCGATAATGATGAGCTTGAGTTTGCCTTTGGGCGCGGGGTCTTTAACTTCTTCGCTCTTCGCCATGCCAATAATCCGTCACTATTCAAGAGGTTCTTCAATACGTGACAGAGGCAGAGCAAGTGTTATGCCAGAGTTGTACGAAACGGGAAGGTATTGGACACAAGCGGTTACGTGCGGGCGTTTGACTGAACAGCCATCCTGAAACAGGCCATTGACTCTCAAGGCCCCTTTTCGCCACTCCTGACTATCGTGCCGACGCTCTGCGTCGGCATGCAGTTCGTGACGCTCTGCGTCACACGGCGGTTCTGCGACTTCAGGTGGATTGAGGTTCGACTCAGGTCACCTTTTCGCAACTCCTGACTATCGTGCCGACGCTCTGCGTCGGCATGCAGTTCGTGACGCTCTGCGTCACACGGCGGTTCTGCGACTTCAGGTGGATTGAGGTTCGACTCAGGTCACCTTTTCGCAACTCCTGACTATCGTGCCGACGCTCTGCGTCGGCATGCAGTTCGTGACGCTCTGCGTCACACGGCGGTGCTGCGACTTCAGGTGGATTGAGGTTCGACTCAGGTCACCTTTTCGCCCCTCGGCGAGTTACTTTGATGGGGCCAAAGTAACCAAAGCCCCTGGCTCCGTTTCCGGCCCGACTTCGTCGGGTTCCTTCGCCCTGTCACTGATCCGGGGGTCGCCGCAACGGGCCATCCATGGCCCGGTGCGGCTAGCCTGGCGTCCTGCCAGGCTACCCCCGGATCAGCGCCAGGACTCAGCCGTCACTTACGTCGCACTCTGCGTCGTCAGTGCCATCGCTGTAAAAAAGCACTGCTTTTTGAGCCACTGATGACCGGCAAAGCATGACGCTGTGCAGCATGTGGATTTGTCACGCAGGGCGTCACAAATTGCGTACCCACGCGTTGGCATGAGAATCAAAAAACACGCTGTCATCACGCGTAATAGTCAATCTCGCTGGTGCCGATCACGCGTGCCGCAGGCTGACTGACCGGCACGGCCGCGTCGATGCCTGCGATTTCATCCGAGGCGTCACTGGTGCCCATGCCGTTGCCACGGCCGCTGCGTTGGGCGCGGCTGGCTTGTTCCTGGGCCTGTTGCTGGGCCTGCTGTTGCGACTGATCGGACACATTGACGTCGACGTTGCCAAGCCCTTGCTGAACAAACGACTCACGCAATTTCGACATCTGGTTTTCCAGCGCGTCGCGAACGCCCAGATGGGCACTCATGAAGGTCACTTGGGTCTGCTGATCCGGCGCCATGTTGATGCGAATGTCCAGACGGCCCAGTTCGGCAGGCTCGAGCTTGATGTCGGCGGTCTTGAGGTTCTGGCTGGACAGGTACATGACGCGGTCGACAATGCCCTCGGTCCAGCCGCTTTGATGCATGGACAGTGGCTGGTTCATCAACGGCGCGGCAGGTGCAGCTGCCGCACGGGCAGGTTGCGCAGCCTGGCTCAGGGCGGCCAGACGATCCGCGAAGTTGTCTATGCGCGTGTCGCCCGCGGCGCCTTTGACGTCTTTCAGACCTTCGCCGATCAGCCCGCTGAACGATTTGTCGCCGGTTTCCGTACTGCTGTCTTCCGAGGGCAGTTGCTCGCTCAAGGCCGACAGGTTATTGACTAAATTCTGGGTTGGATCGGCTTCTGCGTTCGTAGGCGTCGCCTTGTTGGCGGCCTGGGCATTCTGTGCGGCGAGTTGTGACCTGGCCGTGGCGTTTTCAAGCGCCAATTGCACGGCCTCCAGGCCATCCAGCGGATCTGCATCCGGATTGAAAGCTTCTTCGGCCGCAGCAGGAGCTGCCACCGGGGCCGACGTCAGGGCTGCGATAACCGGTGCGGCGCTGGCGTCTGGCGCCTGCGGCTTGACCGCTGGCGCGGCTGGCGATGCCGGTAGCTGAGCGGCCATTGCCTGCAAAGCCGGGTCCAGAGCAGGATCGACAGCCACTTGCGCGTCGGCCAGCGCCGGATCAACCGATGCCTGTGCATCATCCGGGGCGGCATCAGACTTGACGGATTCGTCAGCGGGCTTGGCAGGCAAGCCATTGCCGCTATCGGCAACGGTCGACTGGTCAGCGGCAGTCGATTGATCGTTTACCGGCTTGTCCTTGCCAGCGGCAACCTTGTCTTTTTCAGGCGCAGACTTGTCGCGGCTCTGCTTGACCGGCGCATCGTCACGTGACGGAACGGAATCCCGAGCCTGCTTCGCATAGACGTTGGAAAAGCTCGAAGCCCCGTCTTTGCTGCTGTCGGCGGATTTGACCGAATTATTGACAGCACCGGACCTGGCGGTCGCAGTGTTCGTGGCCTGAAGAAGTGCATTCGTGGCAAGGGGCATTTCGGTCTCCGCATAAGCAGCTGGTAATCGCCTTACCACCAGAACTTAGCAATATGCGGGCCAACTCGAAAAAGGCGCCTGACCGGAAAGGAACCCTGATTTAAAAGGGCTATGGTTTGAAAGGGGCCAGGCTCAACTGACGAAGAACTGCCGTTCGGCATTGAACAGGCCACGGATGGTCAGGTATTCGCTGTCAATCTTGCCGACCAGCTCTGCCAGACCCGAGGATTGGTGCTCGCGTGCCCGGTCTTCGAGTTGCCTGCACAGGTCGGAAAGACGCAGGGCGCCCATGTTGCTGCTGCTGCCTTTGAAGCTGTGAGCCGTGAGACTCAACTCTTGCAGATCCAGGCTACCGGTTTCAACAGCCTGGCGCAGTTGCGCGATGCGCTGTTCGGAATCCTTGAGAAACACATCCAGCAACGTCGGATATTCGTCCTCCATGACTTCCTGCAAAGCATTCAACACGCTGTAATCCAGATGAATCGACACTTGTTCACTCCTTGATCAAGACTCCAGGACGGATTATGCCACTCCCTCCCAGGTAAATTCCACGCAGGCGATCCTGCCATCCCTGGACCACCGGGCCTCATGACTCAATTCGCGCACCAGGCGCAGACCTCGACCGTACAGCTTATTGCTGGCGGGTACCAACATGTGGACCTTGTCGACATCAAATCCACCGCCACTGTCTTCGACACTCAGGGTCAGCCGGCCACCCTCTCCGACAGGTTCGACGCACAGCGTCATGCGGATAAATCCAGACTCCAGCGCGTCCAGACGCTCGGCCCGGCGCTGGTAATAACGCGCAAAACCGGCCGCATCGTCTTTAAGTGCAGAATCCAACCCTAGCACACCGTGCTCCAGTGCATTGCTGTACAACTCGCCAAGCACCATATGCAGCGCCGCGCCCTGGTTGCGCAAACCATGCACCTCCAACAGCAATTGGAGCACATAAGGCAGCGGATTGAAGCGCTTGAGGGTCGACGCGCGAAACTCGAAGCTCGACGACCAGTCCAGCGGACTCGACGCACCACTGTCGGAATACATCAGCGCCGGCAAGCGCTCAAGCGGTTCTTCAACGGCGCTGATTTCCAACAGGCTGACATCATCGCGCGCCTTGCCGCCGAAATCGTTGAGCGCCTGAAGAATTTCCTGAATCAGCAGATGAGGCTCGCGATTGGCGGACAAAACCCCACGCAATCGTTGCACGCCGAACAACTCATCCCGGCTGTCACTGGTATCGAGCACACCGTCGGACAGCAGGAAGATCCGGTCCCCCGGCGCCAGCGGGTAGACCTGAGTGCGCGCGTCGAAGGCCTCCACACTCAAGATGCCCAGAGGCAGGTGATTCGACACCAGCGGCACATGCTCGCCTTCGGCACCCCGCAACAAATAGCCGTCCGGCAACCCGCCGTTCCACACCTCGACCTGACGCTGCTGAAGGTTGACGCACAACAGCGTTGCGCAACAGAACATGTCCACCGGCAAGATACGCTTGAGCTTGGCGTTCATCTCACGGAGGATTTCCACCAGGCCGTAGCCTTTGGCAGTCATGCCATAGAACACGTCAGCCAGCGGCATGGCCCCCACGGCAGCCGGCAGACCGTGGCCGGTAAAGTCACCGAGCAACACCTGCATGTGCCCGGCCGGCGTGTAGGCAGCCAGCATCAGGTCACCGTTGAACAGCGCATAAGGCGACTGCAAGTAGCGGATATTGCTCGCCCCCAGACACCCGGCATGCGCCACCTGATCAAACACGGCTTTGGCGACACGCTGTTCATTGAGCAGGTATTCATGGTGCCTGGCGATCTGGTCACGCTGCTGGCGAACGGTTTCGTGCAGCACTCGCAAACGGTTCATGGCGTTGATCTTGGCAGCCAGCACCAGCGGGTTGTAAGGCTTGGACATGAAGTCGTCACCGCCGGCATCCAGGCAGCGCGCCAATGCTTCACCCTCGGTCAGCGAGGTCAGGAAAATGATCGGCACCAGCGATTCCCCCGACAGCGCCTTGATTCGCCGCGCGGCCTCGAAACCGTCCATGACCGGCATCATGGCGTCCATCAGGATCAGATGCGGGTTTTCAGACCTGAAGATGGCCACCGCCTCGACGCCATTGGCAGCACTCAACACTCTGTGCCCCTGACGCGCAACGATGGTCGACAGCAGCAATCGGTCACTGGTGCTGTCGTCGGCGATCAGGATGCAGAGGTTTTTCAGAGAGGGCTGCAAGGGGTCAGCCTATCTGGAACAACTTCGAAAAATTGGAGATGGCGAGGATGGTGCGGACGTCCGGCGTGCAGTTGATCAGACGAACAACAGCCTTGTCACCGCCGGCATGATCACGCAGCAGCAACAGCATTCCCAGCGCAGAACTGTCCAGGTAATGCGTGCCAAGCAGGTCCACCACGTAGCTCAGGTCCTGCGGAGATTCCTCATACGCCGCGCGGAAATCCTGGTGCGCAGCAAAATCGAAGCGTCCCTCGATGAAAAGGGTCAACTGGCGACCATCGGCCGAAAGTTCGGAAGTGACTGTCATGGGGACTCCGAGGTGTTTCATCAACGAGACAATGTGAGCGTAGACCAGACCGAGAGTGAGCCGGGCCGGATTGAGTCAAAAAATCAGAATTGTTCATGACGGGGCAAACGCTGGGACAACTCGTCCAGCAGCTTCTGCTCCCGCTTGTCCTCAAGCCTGCGTGCTTCGTCCATGTAGCGCTGCACCAGCTTGCGCAAACCCTCGACCCGTGCGTAGCAATCCTGCCAGGCGGTGCGCGCCCTATCGAGGTTGGTCTTGTGCCACTCCAGACTCTTGTATTGCTGGGCGACGGCGACGTCAAGCTGGCTGAGAAAACGTTGATAGCCGAGCAACCACTGGCCGGAAACCCCGGCGCTGCCGCGCTGCAGCCATTGCTGCTGATAATCCTGCCGAAACTGGTCCAGCTCCTGCAATTTGTTGTTGGCCAGATTGACCTGCCCCTGAAAGTGCCCGAGCCGCTGAGCCGCTGTCCGCTCGGCGGCTTCGGCCATCTCGACCACGGGCGCCAGACGCGCTGCTCGACTCTGGGCCATGACCTATCAGCCGCCAGGTGCCGGGGCGAATATCGACGCCAGGGCATCGCCGCTGCCCTGCATGCTTTCATTCTCGCGCAGGGCCTGACGCTGATAACGCACCAGCACCGGGTGCAAGGCAATGGCCATGTCGGTTTCACGGTCGCCACCGGCCACATAGGCCCCCACACTGATCAAGTCGCGGGTCTGCTGATAACGCGACCACAGCTGCTTGAAATGTTGCGCCCGGGCCATGTGCTCGGGGCTGACCACAGCGGGCATGACCCGGCTGATGGACGCTTCGATGTCGATGGCCGGGTAATGCCCCTCTTCGGCCAGACGCCGGGACAGCACGATGTGGCCGTCGAGTACACCCCGTGCGGAGTCCGCTATCGGGTCCTGCTGGTCATCGCCTTCCGACAGCACCGTGTAGAACGCAGTGATGGAGCCACCGCCCTTTTCGGCATTGCCGGCGCGCTCGACCAGTTTCGGCAGGCGGGCGAACACTGACGGCGGATAACCCTTGGTCGCCGGCGGCTCGCCGATGGCCAGGGCGATTTCACGCTGAGCCTGTGCGAAACGTGTCAGGGAATCCATCAGCAACAGAACGTTTTTGCCTTTGTCACGAAAGTATTCGGCAATGCGCGTGCAGTACATCGCCGCACGCAGACGCATCAGAGGCGCATCGTCCGCCGGCGAGGCGACCACCACCGAGCGCTTGAGGCCCTCTTCGCCCAGAATATGCTCGATGAACTCCTTGACCTCCCGGCCCCGTTCACCGATCAGGCCGACGACAATAATGTCCGCCTCGGTAAAGCGCGTCATCATGCCCAGCAACACGCTCTTGCCCACGCCCGTACCGGCAAACAGCCCGAGACGCTGGCCGCGACCGACCGTCAATAAACCGTTGATGCAACGAATGCCGACATCCAGTGGCTGGCTGATCGGGTCACGCTTGAGCGGGTTGATGGTCGGGCCGTCCATCGGCACCCAGTCTTCGGCCTTGATCGGCGAACGGCCGTCCAGCGGCCGCCCCGCGCCGTCCAGCACGCGCCCCAGCATGCTCATGCCCATCGGCAGACGACCGGTGTCGGCAAGCGGCACGACGCGCGCACCTGGCGCGATACCGGCCACGCTGCCGACTGGCATCAAAAACACCTTGCCGCCCGAAAACCCCATCACCTCGGCCTCGACTTCCACCGGATGATGGCTGTCGTCGTTGATGACCATGCAACGACTGCCCATTGCCGCTCGCATGCCTTCGGCTTCGAGTGTCAGGCCGACCATGCGCAGCAGGCGCCCTTCCACGACTGGCTGGGCAGGCAGGCTGATCGACTCGGCGTACGAGCCGAGCCGTTTGCCGAAGCTGGTGCGATCAAGGCGCATCGAGGGTGTCCGCGTCAGATTCTGCAGGGCCGGAGGCTTTTATCGGCGCGGTCTCCAGATCAACGCTCAGGTCTGCGGCAGCAGGATGAGTAACCTGCTCGTGCAACTGATCGTGCATCTTGGAAATCGCCAGCGCGATGCGTGTTTCAACGCTGGCATCGATACGGCTGTGTTCGGTTTCAATCCGGCAACCGCCCGGCAGCAAGTCTTCGTCTTCGACAATCTTCCAGGCCTCTTCATGACGCTCGCGCATGGCCTTGACCAGCAGGAAGTCCTGAGGATTGATAAAGATTCGCAGGTTCTGCGCGCCCATCGGCAGCAGCTTCAGCGCGTCACGCAAAACACTGGCGATCTGCCCGGAGTCGGTCAGCAACTCGCGCTGAATCACCTTGCGCGCGATGTGTTCGACCAGATGGATGACGGCTTTTTCGATCTGCGTGTCCTGCTCGGCAATGGGCTCCAGCAGGTGACCCATCAACTGTTCGAGGCTGGCGATCTTCGCCGTCAGGGCAACTTCCGCTTCCTGACGGACCTTGAGCTGAGTGCTGTGAAAACCTTCTTTTTCACCCGTGGCAAAGCCTTCGTTCCAGGCTTCCTGGCGAATGCTTTCCAGCTCTTCCAGGGTCAGCGGCTGAACTTCGTCCAGCGGCACCTCTTCCATCTCGACCGGTTCGTCGACAGGTTCTGGCTCGGGTTCAGGCTCGGGCTCCACATGAGGATCGAAGCTGGGTAACGCCCAGATATCGAGCGTCCCGGCGTCCTTGGCGCGAATGAGGTCGCTGGCCAGTTCTTTATTGGGAGTGGACATGAGTCAGCTGAATCCTTAGATCATTTCCTCGCCACCTTTGCCACCGAGTACGATCTCGCCGGCCTCGGCCATACGACGCGCAATGGTGAGGATTTCTTTCTGGGCGGTTTCCACATCGCTGACACGTACAGGACCCTTGGCTTCCAGGTCGTCGCGCAGCAGTTCGGCAGCACGCTTGGACATGTTCTTGAAGATTTTTTCCTTGATCGCCTCGTCCGAACCCTTGAGCGCCAGCACCAGCACGTCCGAGGACACTTCGCGCAACAGCGCCTGAATGCCGCGGTCGTCGACGTCGGACAGGTTGTTGAAAACGAACATGAGGTCTTCGATCTGCACCGAAAGGTCTTCGTCGACCTCGCGAATCGAATCCATGAGTGCGCCTTCGATAGAGCTGTCGAGGAAGTTCATGATATCGGCCGCACGCTTGATGCCACCCAGGGTGGTACGCGACGTGTTGGCATTACCGGAGAACTGCTTCTCGAGAATCTGGTTGAGTTCTTTCAGTGCCGCAGGCTGCACGGTGTTGAGCGACGATACGCGCAGAATGATATCCAGCCGGACCTTGTGATCGAAATGCCCGAGTACTTCACCGGCCTGATCGGCATCCAGATACGCCACCACAATGGCTTGAATCTGCGGGTGCTCGAAACGGATCACGTCAGCAACCGCGCGCGGCTCCATCCACTTGAGGCTGTCCAGGCCGCTGGTGTTGCCACCCAGCAGAATACGGTCGATCAGACCGTTGGCCTTGTCCTCGCCCAATGCCTGAGTCAGCATTTTGCGGATATAACCATCGGAACCGACACCGAGGCTGGTCTGATCGCCGACGATGTCGACAAACTCGCTCATGACCTCTTCAACCTGCTCGCGATGCACATTGCGCATCTGAGCCATGGCCACACCCACCTTCTGGACTTCCTTGGGGCCCATGTGCCGTAGCACCTGCGCCGCGTCGGTTTCACCCAGTGAGAGTAACAGTACAGCCGCTTTTTCAACTTTGGAGAGTTTGGCTACCATGGCTCGTTCATTCATCAGTGTTGATCCACTCTTTCACAACCTGAGCCACGCGGCCAGGGTCCTCAGCCACCAAACTCTTGATTGCATTCAGCTGTGCGTCATAACCCTCGGTCGGGCTAGGCAGCAAGATACTCTGCGGACCGCCCAGGCTTACACGGTCGTTGGACAGTTCGCCGTCCAGCCCGCCCATGCCACCGAGTTCGGCGTCGCCGCCACCGAACGCGGCCAGTTGCTTGCTCTTGCCGTTGGTGATGTTGTTCAACACCGGACGCAGCACACCGAACACCAGGATCAGGATGAAGATCACACCCACGGCCTGTTTGATGATGTCCCAGAACCAGGGTTGCGAGTAGAACGAGGCTTCGGGCAAGACTTCCGCGCGCTCACTGGAGAACGGCACGTTGATCACGCTGACGCTGTCACCACGGCTGGCGTCGAAACCGACCGCATCCTGTACCAGACGCGTGAAGCGGGCCAAGTCTGCGGCGCTCCACGGCGCACGGGTAACTTCGCCGTTGGCAGCATTGGTCTTGACCATGTCATCGACCACCACCGCCACCGACAGACGGGTCAAACGGCCCTGCTGCTGTTTGGTGTGGCTGATGGAGCGGTCCAGTTCAAAGTTCTTGGTCGACTGCACACGCTTGTCAGCCGGGAACGGCGCCAGCGCTGGCTGACCGGTGGCCGGGTCCATGATCTGCTGACCGTTGGCGTCGAGCAGCGGCTGACCCGGCGCGATTGGACCGGCCGCACCCGCCGCACCGCCTCCGGCAGTCTGCGGAGCGGTCGCCGGACCTGGCGGTTGATTGCTCAATGCCCCCGGAACGCCCCCCGAGCTCGAGCTGCTGGAGCGTTGTTCATTGACCGATTGCTCGCTGCGCAAGGCCGGCTGGTCAGGGTTGAAACTTTCGGCTGTTGACTCGACAGCACTGAAATCCACCACTGCCGACACTTCAGCTTTGTAGCGATCATTGCCCAGAATCGGCTGCAGAATATTCTGCACGCGCTGGGTCAGCATGCCTTCCATGCGGCGGCTGTAATCAAACTGCTTGCCAGCCATGGTCAGCTCGGAGTTTTCCGCCTGATCGGACAGCAGAGCGCCCTTCTGGTCCACCACGGTGATCTGCGACTTGCTCAATTCGGGAACGCTGGTGGCCACCAGATTGATGATGGCCAGAACCTGGCTCGGCTCCAG
The DNA here is from genome assembly GCF_002093745.1 of Pseudomonas graminis. Taxonomy (GTDB): domain Bacteria; phylum Pseudomonadota; class Gammaproteobacteria; order Pseudomonadales; family Pseudomonadaceae; genus Aquipseudomonas. The sequence continues at coordinate 57,503 of NZ_MTSB01000011.1, read as the reverse complement.
CGAACGGCCGGCATACAGCTCGACCAGCACCGAAGCGCTTGGTTTGCGATCGTCACGGACGAACACCGAGCTTTTCGGAATGGCCAGGTGTACACGAGCAGCCTTGACGTTGTTCAGGGCCGAGATGGTACGCGCCAGTTCGCCTTCCAGACCACGACGATAACGTGTGGCTTCCATGAACTGACTGGTCCCCAGCCCCTGGTCCTTGTCAAGAATTTCAAAGCCGATGTTGGCGTCGTTCTGTACCACGCCGGCCTGAGCCAGCTGAATGCGCGCGCGCTGCACGTCATCGGACTTGACCAGCAAGGCACCGGAGTTGGGCTCGACGGTGTAATTGATGTTGGCTGCCGTCAGCGTGTCCATGATCTGCTTGCTGTCCATGCCGGCCAGACTGCCATACAGCGGACGATAGTCAGGCTGCTGGGACCAGAGCACCACGGCAAAGCCGATGGCCACGCTCGCCGCCAGACCGACCATGAGGCCGACCTGACGCAGCATGGTCATTTCGGAAAGATTTTCCAGAAAAGACAAACCAAACAGCGGTTTTCTTTCGGAAGCGCCCGCTCTAGCGGGAACCGGATCGGCTGTTGCTTCGGCCATGACTCAGTACGTCCCTTAAACCGGCATCTGCATGATGTCTTGATACGCCTGAACCAGCTTGTTGCGAACCTGGGTCAATGCCTGGAAAGACACACTGGCTTTCTGCGACGAAATCATGACGTCTGTCAGATCGATGCCACTCTTGCCGACTTCAAACGCACTGGCCAGCTGGCTGGAAGCCTGCTGGGTCTGAGCAACCTTGTTCACGGCCTGGCCAAGCATGTCGGCAAAGCTGCTGGCGCCGGCTTCCTGCGCGCCGGACACGGGCTTGGGGGCAGACATCGCATCCATCTGCATGGCCCGCATATCCAACATCAAGCGATTAAATTCAACACCTTGGCTCATGGACGTTTCTCTCGTAAGGCCCGCAAATTTTTGACACTGATTCAGCGGATACATAAGACATAGCAACAACGGTGCCAGCTAGATGGCGGCAATATGCCACACCAAATGGAAATGCCATGTCGTCTGTCATCAAATCACTCTGCAGCGCAGGCGCTTCAAGGCCTGAGAGCATTTTTTACGTATTTTTACGTGTATCGACTGCCTCACATTCCAACGACCACTGCTCACCACTGGCGACCAGCGCCAGTCATTCACGTGGCAAAGAGATACGCTTCGACATCCATGCCTGCGTCGCGCATCTGTGCGAGCTTGTAGCGCAACGTACGCGGGCTGATACCCAACCGTTCAGCGGCTTCCTTGCGACGCCCGCGCTCTGAACGCAGGGTGTCGATGATCATTTGAAACTCACGACGCCGAAGGTCGTCCCCCAGCGCGCCTACCGATTCCGGCGCAGCAGCGGCAGCGCCATTCTCCGACACGGAGATGACAGGCAGAGACGCCACAGCCTCCGTGACAACCGCTGCGGGCAAGCCCGTAACCGGCCCGGACAAACAGAAATCCTGCGCCTGAATCACGCCACCCTGCTGCAGAATCAAGGCGCGCTGGATGGCGTTATCCAGTTCACGTACGTTGCCAGGCCAGGCGTACCCGACCAGACACTGCTGCGCTTCGGCAGACAGCCGGACCGGCGCGTGCTTCATTTTATTGACATGCTTGGCCAGAAGCCGCTCGGCCAACGGCAGAATATCGGCAGTCCTTTGACGCAACGCTTGCCATGCCAACGGAAAAACCGACAAGCGATAAAACAAATCCTCACGAAAGCGCCCCGCCGCCACTTCGCCCGCCAGATCGCGGTTGGTGGTGGCCACGACACGAATATCCAGGGTGATCGGCTTGCGCGCGCCTACGCGCTCGACCTCTCGCTCCTGCAGTACACGCAACAGCTTGGCCTGAAGCCCCATGGGCATTTCAGAAATCTCGTCAAGCAGAATGGTCCCGCCATCCGCCTGTTCGAACTTGCCGGCCTGCGCCGCAATAGCGCCGGTGAACGAGCCCTTTTCATGACCGAACAGGGTGGCTTCCAGCATGTTGTCGGGGATGGCCGCACAGTTGATCGCGATAAAAGGTTTATCGGCACGCGGCGAATTTTGGTGAATAAAACGCGCCAGTACTTCCTTGCCGGTGCCGGACTCGCCGGAGATCAGCACGGTGGAGTCGCTTTTCGCCACACGGCTGGCCAGGTTCAACAACTGAAGGCTGGCGGGCTCGACGGCAATCGGACCGTCACTCTCGGCAGGCCCGAGACGCCCGAGTGCGTGCCGCGCAACCAGAGCAATCAGGGCCTTGGGTTCAAAGGGCTTGACCAGATAATCCGCCGCGCCCTGGCGCATCGCATCGACCGCACGCTCGACCGCGCCGTGCGCCGTCATCAACAGGACCGGAAGCTGCGGATGTCGACTGCGCAACAGGCCCAGCAACTGATGACCGTCCATGCCCGGCATATTGACGTCGCTGACCACCAGATTGAACGGTTGAGCCTCGGCCGCCACCAGCGCCTCTTCGGCCGAGCCGACGGCACGGTAACCGTAGCCGGCCAGTTCCAGCGTTTCGCCCAGCGCTTCGCGCAATGCACGGTCATCCTCGACCAACAGCACATTGATCGACATCAGTTGTTACCCGCCGGCCCGGAGGCCGGAATCAGCGGCAGGCTGACAATGGCGCAAGTACCGCGTCCGACGCGAGACCGGTAATGCACGCCGCCCTGATGCGCACGCGACACCGCCGTGACCACGGCCAGACCCAGCCCTGTGCCGGTGGCCTTGGTGGTAAAAAACGGTTCGCCGATGCGCGCCAGCGCTGCGCCGTCCATGCCGCTGCCGTTATCACTGAAACACAGGCGCAGCGTGTTGCCGCGACCGTAGGCATGAATTTTCAGGCGCGTCTGGCCAGCACTGGCCTGAACGGCGTTTTCAATCAGATTGAGCAACGCACCGACTAACGTGTCGCGATTGCACAGCAGCTCGCCGTCGATGCTGTCGCACTGCCAACGAACCGAAACGCCCTGCACGTGCGTGGCTGCGGCGTTCTGCAAGGCCTGGAACAGCGCGCCCGGCGTCAGGCGATCTGTCAACGGCAGTTCGCCACGGGCAAACACCAGCATGTCGCGAACCTGATGCTCAAGCTCGTGCAGGCGGTCCTTGAGACGCAAAGCGAAGCGTTGCTGGGTTTCCACCGGCAATTCCTGCTCGGCCAGGTGGCTGGCATAGATCATGGCGGCCGACAGCGGCGTGCGGATCTGATGCGCCAGGGAAGCCACCATCCGCCCCAGCGATGACAGACGCTCATGACGGGCCAGTTGCTCTTGCAGATGGCGGGTTTCGGTCAGGTCGTTGAGCAGCACCAACTGGCCCGGCTCGGCGTCCAGTGAACGGGTGGCGATGGACAGCCTGCGGCCATCCTTGAGGGACACTTCATGACCGTCGTCTTCACGCGGAGCAAAGCAACGACTGATGACGTGACGCCAGAGCATGCCCAGTAATGGCTGACCCAGCAGGTCGATGGCAGCCGGATTGGCTTCGCGCACCACCCCCATGCCGTCGATCACGATCACGCCACCTGGCAGCAGGTCGAGCAGGTTCTGCAGACGATTGGCCAGCCGCTCCTTTTCCGCCAGCTCTTGCAGACGCTGGACACCGGCATGGGCCAACTCACCTTTGAGTTCAGTGACACGCGCTTCAAGCAGTCCGTAGGAATCGGCCAGTTGCGCCGACATCTGATTGAACAGTGAGAACGCCTGCTCAAGCCCCTGACGACTTTCCAGTTCCGGGGAATACGGAATCTGGACAGATGAGGCGGAAGTCAGTTGGGCGGCCTGGGACATAGTTCATCTCTCTCGTGGCGAACCGTCAGTAAACGGTGTGTTAAGAGAGACTTAGCAATCCTCGTGCCGAAAAAAAACCCCTGAAAATTCAGAGGCTTGATTTTTGGCGTTTTGAACAGGCGTCAATCCTCCGCCTGTTCATCCCCTTCGCGACGGCTCATACCGTACTTGCGCATCTTCTCAACCAGCGTGGTACGACGGATCCGCAAACGCTCCGCAGCCCGCGCAACAATGCCATTGGCATCGTCAAGCGCTTGCTGGATAAGACCCTGCTCCAGGCCGCCGAGGTAGTCCTTCAGGTCGAGACCTTCAGGCGGCAGCATCGCCCCCGAAGAGAAGTTCGGCGTGTTGCTGTTGATGGCGACACGCTCTTCGATGTCGCTGCGCAGGCTGTCGACCATCTGCTCGTCTTCATCATCGACATAGCGGAACTTCTTTGGCAGCTCGGCCACGCCGATAACGCCATACGGGTGCATGATCGCCATGCGCTCCACAAGGTTGGCCAGCTCACGCACGTTGCCCGGCCAGGCGTGACGACACAGCGACATGATGGCCGCGGAGTTAAAACGAATCGAGCCGCGCTTTTCGTGTTCCATGCGCGAGATCAGCTCGTTCATCAGCAGCGGAATGTCTTCGACGCGCTCGCGCAGCGGTGCCATCTCGATGGGGAACACATTGAGACGGTAGTAAAGATCTTCGCGGAAACTGCCCAGCTCGATCATGTTTTCGAGGTTCTTGTGGGTCGCCGCAATGATGCGCACGTCAATGCTCTGGGTCTTGTTGCTGCCCACGCGCTCGAACGTACGCTCCTGCAGCACGCGCAACAGCTTGACCTGCATCGGCAGCGGCATGTCGCCGATTTCATCGAGAAACAACGTACCGCCGTTGGCCAGCTCGAAGCGGCCTGCACGGCTGGTGATGGCCCCGGTGAACGCGCCCTTCTCGTGACCGAACAACTCGCTTTCGAGCAGCTCGGCCGGAATGGCACCGCAGTTGACCGGCACAAACGGCGCATCGCGGCGCTTGGAGTGATAATGCAGGTTGCGGGCGACGACTTCCTTGCCGGTGCCCGACTCACCGAGAATCAACACGCTGGCATCAGTATCGGCCACCTGCTGCATCATCTGCCGAACGTGCTGAATCGCGCGGCTGGTGCCTACCAGGCTGCGAAACAGGTTCGGTTCACGATGGCGGCCACGCTCGCGGGCCTGATCGTACATTTCACGATAGACCTGGGCGCGGTGCAGGGAGTCGAGGAGTTTGCTGTAGCTAGGCGGCATCTCGAGCGCTGAAAGCACACGGCGACGCAAATCCTCCGGCAGCTCGACAGAAGAATTTTCGCTCATCAGCAGCACAGGAAGGAACTCATCCCATGCTGCGATGGTCTTAAGCAGCCCTTGAAGGCTGCCCGGAGCGCTGACGCTGCCCACCAGCACGCACAGCACTTCTCGTGGAGACGCCAGGGAGCCGACAACCTGCTGCCAGTCCTGACTGGAGCAGGAGAGATTTTCTTCGCCCAGAAAATTCAGGATAACCGCCAGATCCCGGCGGCGCTGGCTATCGTCATCGATTAGCAGAATCTTGATTTCACGCCACATGCAATAGCAACTTCCCTAGTCAACTCAATGCCCATGATTGGGGGGCAGCTTGGCATCTCAGCCGAATATAATCTTGAGACGCCAGAAAATAGTAAACATCACTAGTTAAGTCAAAAAAACGGACACAGTCAAATTTATGGCGAAAATCTCGTCCGACAATAAAAATGACAATTAAACATTAACCAAACAGATGGTATACCTTCGTCGCATTTTTGGCATTCTGGATTTGAGACATTTCATCGACAACGGCTTGACGCTCGCCGGTTGCAACATCAATTAATTGCCGGTATACGCCCAGCAGCTCTTCCAGGTTGCTGCGCAGCGCCGGTTCATCGGCAGGCGCTTCGCTGACCACCGAGTCCATGCACTCGCGACACGCGAGGTCCAGTTTGACGATAGCCTCCCAATCACGCTCGGCAAGGGCCCCTACCAGAGCTTCACGGGTTTCTTCGATACGCTTGAGCGCAGCACTCATATTCTTGTTCTCCTGAGGCCATCAGCCTACTGCATGGTACCAATCGCGTCCCAGCCTTCCTTGACGGTGATCAGCAGGCCGGCGACTTCATCGAGAATCTTCTGATCGTTACGGGCGTTGGCTTCGGCCAGGCGCGTCATCATGTAGTGATACAGATTGTCCTGCCGCACCAGGCTTTCGCTAGGCGCAGTTTCCAGGTCCAGCCCTTCACGCAGCCCGCCGACAATGCCGATGGCCTTGCTGATGAACACGCCTTTGTTGGCGATGTCCTTGCGAGCCATCGCGCCCTTGGCCTGAGCGATGCGGTCAAGACCGCCCTCCATCAACATCTGGACCAGACGATGAGGGCTGGCTTCCGAGGTCTGAGCCTGGGCGCCGATTTTCTGATACTGCCGCAACGCTAACATCGGATTCATAATGGGCCTCGTAACAAATCCAGAATACTGATACTCAAGCTATCGACGCATGGCCCGGAAACTTTAGCCCAAAAGCAAGAACCCGACACAGGGTCGGGTTCTTGGCACGTCGGTAAAAGAACTTACGAAGCGTTCTTCTGCGCGTTCATCGCCTCGAAGATCGAGGTGATGTTGCTGGCAGTCGCCTTGAGCTGACCAACGACCAGGTCCATGGCGTTGTATTTCTTGGTCAGCGTTGCCGTCAGTGTCTCGATACGGCGATCAAGCGCTTCCTTGTCATCATCAAGCCGCTTCTGAACCGTATTCAGACTTTTGGTTTTGCCGGCCAGAACACCATCAGCCTTGGTGTAAGGCTCAAGCGCACTGCCCATTCGGGTGATCAGGCCGCCGGTACCGTTGAACAGGCTGTCAATCTGCCCCCCCAGCTTTTTATCATTCAGCGCTGCGGTGAACTGCGCAGTGTCCAGAGACAGCTTGCCGTCACTTTGCTGGGTCTTGATGCCCAATTGCGAGAGCGAGTTGAGCCCCTCCCCAGAGGTGGCGCTGGCGATCTGATTGCGAATGGTAGCCAGCAGCGCACGAGGGGTGGAATCGCCCGTCAATGCAGCCGGGGTGAACACGCCCTTTTCATTCACGCTACCTTTGGTCAGCGAAGACGTCAGGCTCACCAGCGTGTTGTAAGAGTCGATAAACGTCTGCAGTGATGCTTTGATGCCGTCGGTGTTGACCCCTACCGTGATAACGGTATCGCCGGTGGCTGCAGTGCTGGGCGAAACCAGGTTAAACGACACACCGGAGATCGCCGTGCTGACCGTATTGGTCTTGCTCGTAAGGGCCAGGCCATCGATGGAAAACTGGGCATCTTTGGCAGTTCCAGAAATCGCACCCGCACCCGGGATCGGCTTGCCATTCGCATCAGTACTGGAGCTGGTATCGCTCATCAGCTTGGTGCCGTCGATGTTCAATGCTTCCTGACCGGCAGCACCCTTGACGGAGATGTCGCTGCCAGCGCCCGTGGTGGTTGAACTGAACACCAGCCGGGAGCCGTTGTTGTCGGTGATGATGTTGGCAGAGATGCCTTTACCCTGAAGCGACGTGTTTATCTGGTCACGCACTTCCTGCAGCGTAGAGGTCTTGGAGATGTCAACTTTTTGGGTAGTGCCATTTTGAGTGATTTCCAGGGTACCACTCGGAATAGCACTGGATTGCGCGGAACTCATGGCGACGGTCGCCACCTTGGAGGCCGTTGCAAGATCCTGGACTTTGAGCGCGTAGGAACCACTCACAGCGGTGTTATCTGCAGTAGCCTTGACAACAGCCTCATTGGCGGAGGTCGCGGCATAGCCCAGAAAAGCAGGCGTGGTCTTGCTGCTCAAGGTATCCATTGCTTTCTGGAACGCAGCCAGCGCTGAAGTCAGCTGACTTACCCCGGAAAGGGATGCCGTGGTAGAAGCAGTCTGTCGATCGATCTGGTTTTGCTTCGGCAGACGCTCTGCATCAGTCAGCACCTTTATGATACTGCCGATTGCCAGGCCTGAACCCAAGCCTGTGGATGCTGAAATTGGACTTGCCATGGTGCTTCTCCCTTCAAGAATGTCGCGGGATCTACCGCCCGTTCAAAGGCTGGTAACCCGGCAACAAATACCGTACCGGCAATCAGGCCTTGGCGCGGAACAACAAACTGTTCGCATCACTCAGGCTATCGGCCAGCTTCAGGATTTCTGCATTGGGAATCTGTCTTACGACTTCACCGGAGTCACTTGCAATCACTTTGACAATGACTTTGCCAGAATCTTCGTCAATCGAAAACTCGAGATTGCGCTTCACCGTGTGAAAAAATTTCTGGATGTCCTCGACGGCTGCTTTGACTTTAGCATCATCTTTGGAATCGTCCTTGTGCAGATCGGAACCTTTACTTTCGGCCGTGGCGGCCACGCGCTCGACGGGCTGGGTGTCGGCAGGCTTATCAACGGACGTGTCGGGCACGGGCGCCTGAGTCGCCGGTTGAACGGCCGGATAAGACAAGTTCAGCTTCACACTCATATCCATGACCATCACCTCTGAAAGTAAAAAAGCGAGAGAGCACTGTGAAGTACTCCCCCGCTAAAACGCATGCCGTTATTACTGAAGCAGTTTCAGTACAGCGGATGGCAGCTGGTTAGCCTGAGCCAGAACAGAGGTGGAAGCCTGTTGCAGGGTCTGTTGCTTGGTCAGCTGTGCAGTTTCAGCAGCGAAGTCGGTATCCTGGATACGACCCAGTGCAGCACTGGCGTTTTCGTTGATGTTCTGCAGGTTGGAGATGGTGCTGGTCAGACGGTTTTGTGCAGCACCGAGATCAGAACGCGTGGTGTTGATGGTCTGCAGAGCCGAGTCGATAGCGGCCATTGCGGCAGAGAAGTTGGTCTCTGCAGCAGCGCTGTCGGAACCCGCGATGGTGACTGCCGAACCGACACCCAGGGTGTTGGCGTCAAAGCTGGCGCTCAAAGTCAGAGTGATCTGGTTCGACGAGCCGGAGTTGGAGCCTACCTGGAAAGTCATGGTGCTGGCAGAACCGTCGATCAGGTTCTTGCCGTTCAGGTTAGTACTGTTGGCGATACGAGTCAGTTCCGAACTCATCTGGCTGAATTCTTTGTTCAGCGCGTCACGGTCAGTCGAGCTGTTGCTGTCGTTTCGCGACTGAACAGCCAGTTCACGCATACGTTGCAGAATGTTGGTCGATTCTTGCAGCGCGCCTTCAGCGGTCTGAGCAATGGACATACCGTCGTTGGCGTTTTTGATCGCCATGGTCTGACCTTTGATCTGCGAGTTGATCTTGGTAGCGATGTTCAGGCCAGCAGCGTCGTCTTTTGCGCTGTTGATTTTCAGGCCGGAAGACAGACGAGTCATCGAAGTCGACAGTGCGTCAGAGGCGCGACCCAGGTTCTTCTGGACGTTCAACGATGCTACGTTGGTGTTTACTGTTAAAGCCATGATGAATTCCTCGTTGGTTGGGTACTACGTGGCTTCCGGCCCCTGCAAGCGCCGGGTGTGCCTAGAGAACCTTCGTAATAGTTATCGTCGCGATAGCAGGTTGCTTGAGGGTTTTTTTTTAATATTTTGCCCGCCCCCTGACATCCCTTATAAAACAAGGGGTTGGGGCATATTCAAGCGGCTGAAAGGAACGGAATTCATCGACCGTAATAGACGGGGACACGCGAGGGAGTTACGCAGCGAAGTTCAAAGTGTGACGCGGATCACTGTTTAATTAAAAAGCGCCTGGGGAATACTCCACAGGCGCTCTTTGTCAGGCCGTGCGACTCAGCCTTTATAGATAATGGCAGAGCCCCAGGACAACCCCACACCAAAGCCACTCAAGGCGACCCGATTCCATGAAGAGCCCAGTACGTGCTTTTCAATCAGCAGCGGAATGCTGGAAGACACCGTATTGCCGGTCTCGACCATGTCCTTGAGAAACTTCTCGGGCTTGTCCTCGAAGCGACGCGCGACGGCGTCGACAATGGCGGCGCTGCCCTGGTGGATACAGAAGGCATCGATGTCATCAGGCGTCAGGTCTGACTCGGCCAGCAGCTCATGCAGGTGCGCGGGCACCTTGATCAGCGCAAAGTTGAACACCTGACGACCGTTCATGAAGAACACACCGTTGCTGACCTTGAGGTGCGGAGCCCCGGAGCCATCGGTGCCGAACTTCGCCTTGCCCAGCTGCCAGGCGGCGTCCTCGCCCATCCACGTAGCGGTGGCCGCGTCGCCAAACAGCATGGTGGTGTTGCGGTCTTCGGGGTCGACAATTTTCGAATACGGGTCGGCGGTGATCAACAGGCCGTTTTTCAGGCCTGCCGCTTCCATGAAGCCCTTGATCGCATAAATACCGTACACATAGCCGGAACAGCCCAGCGAAATATCGAACGCGGCGACATTGGTCGACAGGCCCAGCTTGTCCTGGACGATGGCGGCGGTGTGCGGCAGGCCTTCCTCGTCGCCGTTCTGGGTGACGACAATCAACACATCAATGCTTTCACGCTTGAGCTGCGGGTTGTTGGCAAACAACGCATTGGCCGCTTCAACGCACAGGTCCGAGGTTTCCTGGCCAGCGTCTTTGCGTGGCAGGAACGTGGAGCCAATTTTCCCAAGGATGAATTCTTCATCCTTGCCGAATTTGGCGCCTTGAGCGTAGTTATCGACGCCTGCAACAGGCACGTAACTCGCTATGCTTTTAATGCCAATCATCATGGCTTCCCGATGAGTAAACAGGTCATTTTCCGTCCTGATAAATCAGGGCGCTACCGAATAGGGGTGATTTTCAGACATTTTCAGGGCGCTTGGCAGGTTAAAGCAAGTCAGGCGCATGTCGCTCCCTGTAACACAATACAGTGAAGATGCACTTTATGACCTGCAGGTCACTCCCGTTTGCATGCTTTGCGATAAATTAAGTCGGGGAAAAGCGAGCTGGAGCCTGACAGACAGGCTCCAGTGCAGAGGCTTTGAAGCAGCGAACCAGCCTTCACCGGCTTCGCGTGCGTACGGAACTCAGACCGCCAGGGTGAACCCCTGTCCTGTGAGCGAGAGGTTGGCGTTGTAGGCTTCATCCTGCGCGAACTGCGCTGACCATTTGTCCATCAGCGCGGTACGTGCAGGCTCCGGCGCCTGCACCAGACCGCAATGCACCACCTGAACGTGCGGAGTCCAGACGGTCAGATAACCTGCCTGCGCAGCCTTGAGACACAGATCGACATCGCTCAGGGCTTCGGCGAACAGGTCATCGTCCAGCCCGCCCAGCGAGTCAAACAGCTCCTTGGCAATCATCAGGCACGCCGATGACACCGCAGAATAGTTCTGCTCGACCACCAGGCGCTGCATGTAGCCGGTAGACGTTTTCGGCTCGCCGACGAAACCCGAACCGACACCGCCGTTGAGTCCCAGAATGAGCCCTGCCTGAGTGACCACACCCTCACGGCCAACCAGCTTGGCGCCGACCACACCCACTTCCGGACGCTGCGCCTGATTAAGCAAGGACTCGATCCAGCCGACGTTGACAATCTGGCTTTCCGCGTCCAGCAGAATCAGGTATTCACCGCCGGCCTCCTGACTGATCAGGTTGCGCAAGGAAGACGCGCTCATGCGTTGCTCGGCACGGAATACACGCACCCGACCGGACACCTGCTCTTGCTTGTCGAGCCAGGTCGACAGTTCGGCAGACGTACTGGCGTTGTCACCGATCAGCACTTCGTAACGCTGGTAGCGGGTCCGTTGCAGAATGCTTTGCAGGCAGCGCTGCAGCTCCGGCAAATTGTCTTGGCTGTGCAGCAGAATCGAGACCACCGGACGATGGGCATGGCGATAATCGATCTTGTAAGTGCCCGGCTGCGCCGAGCTGACTTCTGCCTGATAACCGCGCTTGCCAAGGTGGCGCTTGAGCGCTTTGTGTTCGTCCGGAGTGTCTTCCAGCTCTGGCGCGTCGCAGATCAGCAACGGTTCGCTCAAGTGAGCAAGACCGCTCATGCCGCCCTCCTCGATCAGGCGCAGCAACAGGTCGAACTCCAGCGCCTTGGGAAATTCGCGCGAATAGCCGCCCGCCTCGACCAGCAAGTCGCGACGAATCAGCCAATGACGCGCCATCAAGGTCGGCAGGCTTTGCAGCAGATCGAGGTTGAAACCCGGACGGAATACCGGGGCCAGCGTGCCGTTGGATTGACGCTGAATTTCATCAACCGCGACCGCCCGGCACTGCGCCGCGTCAAGCAGTTCGGCACTGGCCAGCAACAAACCGCTGCGGGTGAACTCTTCACCGGCCTGCGCCAGCATCAGCCAGTCGCTGGGTGATTGCTTGACGATCTGGTTGATCTTGTCGACGTAGTTGCTTTCGGTAACCTTCACAAAATGCAGGGTGTTGTGCAGCGTGGTCACTGCCGGCAGTTCTCCGGTGGTGAACACCACCACCTTGAACGCCTTGTAATGACCGTTGATCAGGCTGTCGAACGTCGCTTGCAGCTTGAAGACGTCGGCGTCCAGATCCAGCAGCAAAATACCGATCTGTGAACCGGCCGGCTTGCTGGCCAGTTTCTCGGTGATCTGCTTGAGGGCGTCAGGGGCCGGATCACGCGAATCCAGCCAGTTGAGCAGTCGACCAGACGCCATACCGTCGAGCAGGCGACCGTTGTCGAAACCGGACGCCGCCTGCAGGCGTTGGCACCAGCCAGAAACAAGCTCGATCTGCTTCTCGCTGTCTTTATCGTCCTTGCTGTTGCGCAATTCCGTGATCAGGCTCTGCACGACGCCGAGATTGAACGCGTAGGTCTCGTAGGCGTACCACAGACGGCTAAGCCTCGTTTCAGCATCCGGGTTGCTTTGCTCACGCAGCAACTCGGCCTGCTTGAGCAGTGCCGCTTCAAGCCCTTCCATCTGCAAGCGGCCTGCCGGCATGACGTGAATCAGGAATTCGATTCTGGCCAGTTCATCAAACAGCGGCTGGTTGTAAAACGGCAGTTCGACGAACTGGCGAGGCTCGAACAGCGCATCTGACTGCTCCAGAGCGACGTTCCAGACCGCGCTGATAATCTTTTCATCCGCTTGAAAGCCCTGGGTCTTGAGACGTTCAGCCATGGCCGCGAGCCCGGCGAGGACGTTCTGTACACCCTGAGCGCCTGCGAAGCCCGAGCCTTCACCCAGCACTGAGACGAGTTTTTTGCAAATGCCTCACGAGCCGCTTTGGCTTTGGGGTCAGTGTGTTTGACCGCTGAGGCGATGGCCCCGCCGTGGCGCAGTTGCGCGTCTTTGCCCAGCATCAAGTGCAATGCATAGGGAATTGGCAGGATGCGCAGGTGTGCAGCCGCAACCAGGTAGGTCATGTGGCCGATTTCCTGCCAGTGCGGCTCGGTGCCTTCGGCAACCGATGCGAACCACTGCTGCGCCAGTTCAGTCCGGGTGACAGCACTGAGCAGCGACAGGCTCTCCTCCATGAAACTCAGAACCCGCTCGCCTGCGTCGTCTGCCGCATAGTCCTCGCAGGTTTTGCGATCGCGACGGAAATAATCCACCTGACTCACTTGAGCCTGATAACTCAGGCTATAGCCCTGACAGGCGCCATACGTCGGGCTGGCTTCAAGAAAGCTCAAGGCAGCGGTCAGCGCATCCGGCAGCAGAAAACTGTCGACAGGAGCCTGCACCACGAACGGCGTGGTGACATGCTTGAGGCCTTCGGCGATCCTGGCACTGAGGCTGGCGTTGGCCAGTGCAGGGTGCTGCACATAATGCAGACCGGAAGCGCCAGCGATGTCGGCATCAGGCTGCGCGGAGGCATCGACCACCACCACGTTGCACGGAAAGCCGCTGTAATACTTCAAGGCACGGCGCAGGAAATCCGGCTGGTCCTTGGCCATCAACAGCAGGGTGAGACGCTGATTCAGAGCGGCGTGTTCGTGTCCCGAATGACTTTGCATGGTCTTTCCTTATAACGAATCGATTGCGCCTTCAACCCGCAGAGGGTGTTGAAGCAAGAGCGTAGCGTATCCGCCCCGGCGAGAAAGCTGCCGGGGCCTGTTCAAATCAGTCCGGCAGCCAGCCGTTGGCCCAATACTGCAGGTTTTCGCCGCGCAGCATGAAATCACGCAGTACGGTTTCACGCAGTTCGTCGCCCATGCGGTAACTGGCATTGGGATCGGACAAATGCATGCGGATGGCCTGCAGCCATTCTTCGGAGCTGTTGGTGTACACACGGGTGGCTGGCAGATGACCGCGATACGCCTCGGTGTCGGAACAGATGACCGGGTAGCCGCACGCGCCGTATTCCAGCAACCTGAGGTTACTCTTGCAGTCATTGAAGATATGGAATTCCAGCGGCGCCAGTGCCAGGTCAAGGTTCAGGCTGGCCAGTTTGGCCGGGTAGGTCTTCAGGCTGACCGCCGAGTGAAACTCGTGAATGTAAGGTTTGAGCAGATCCGGACACATGCCGAAGAACACCCACTCGACCTCGTCGGCCAGTTCACGCACCACATCCACGATCAGTTCCAGATCGCCACGATGGCTGGTGCCGCCACCCCAGCCAATACGCGGCTTGCCGGAACTGCGGCGCTGACTTCTGAGGTTGCTCCACAGATGGGTCGCCAGCATGTTCGGCACCACACGGATATCGGTGTGCATGGTCGACAGCACTTCGGCCAGCGGGTGCGTCGAGACCACCACACGATCACACAGGCCTACGCCCTTGCGCAGCATGGCGGCAATATTGTCAGGCATGTTGCGCTTGTGCTCGTTTCGCTCAGGCACGTCGGCAATGTAATCGTCGAGCTCGAAAATGCGCATGGCATTGGAGTAATTCTTTGCCAGCTCGATATCCGGGACCTTGGCCTCGGTGTAGCGGCCCTGAAAGACAATAACGTCTGGCGACTGGCGCTCTATCTCGACCGGCGTTGCCGTCTCATAAGTCATGCGGCCAACCACCCGCCCGGCGCTCATCAATTCCAGCAGCGGCTGGCTGACCCGGTAATGACCAACCGCCGACGAGTTCACCGCCATGCCCAGAATGGAAGGCAGATGACGGCTGCAGAACGGATTCCAGCCTGCCAGCAGACCAGGGTCCAGGGTGAACGACAGCACTTCGTTGAGATGCAGGTTGGTGTTGTACGCCTGATCCCTCGCCATCTTCGGCAGCCATTTCTGGAAGAACGATTTCTGCTCGTTATCGAGTGCCTGCCGAGACGCCTCGTTACGCTCAGCGGCAGCAGGCTCGGCCAGCACCAGTGATGAATCGGGTGTCCCGACGATCAGATAACCCTCACGGCCGACCCGCATGCACAGGTCCAGATCCTGCAAGCCCTGAGTGAAGGTTGCGGCCTCCATCTCGCCTGCGCTGTCGAACACGTCCTTGCGCACCATCAGGCAGTTGCCGCTGACCGCACTCCAGTTCTGAGTCAACTGCAAACGCTGCATGTAACCGCTCGCGTTCGCAGGGAAATTGATGAAGGGCCGACCGGCCAGGCCGTCCATGCCCATCACCATGCCTGCGTACAGAACAGTGCCCTGCGGGTTGAGAATACGCGGTCCGACGATACCGACTTCCGGGCGCTGAGCGTGGTTGAGCAACCCTTGCAGCCAGTCGGCCTGATGAAGCATGGCATGCGGGCTGAGCATCAGCAGGTAGTCACCCTTTGCTTGTCGCGCAGCATGATTCTGGGCCGAGGCTTCGCTGCCAGCTTCAGACAACGAGAAAATCCGCAGCTTGTCACTGCCCAGCTGGCCCATCGCCGCGAACCATGCCCGGGCATCGGCGCCTTCGCTGGCGTTGTCGACAATCAAGACTTCGTAGTTCGGGTAGGTCGTGTTGCTGAGCAGGCTGTCTACGCAGCGCTCCAGAGCGCCCAACTGATCCTTGGCGGTGATGATGATCGACACCAGAGGCAGCGAAGGATGCACGTACTCGATACGGTTCAGCAGCGGCAACTGATCATGGTGAATCACATGCTCCCTGCCGATACGTGTCAGGTGAGCCGACACCACTGATTCGTTGTGCTCAATGACGGGAGGCAGTGACAGCCAGTCGGCAAACGCCAGACGCGACTCGACCTGCACTTCGGCGATGTGCTCGATGGTTTGCGGACCGGCACCCTCGACCAGACGCCAGATGACATCGTGCGGAGCCAGTTCACCGTGGGCAGGATCGAAACCACCCATGTCCAGCAGGTTGCGACGTTCGAACGCCAGCGTGCGCCCGACATAGGGATAGGCGCGCAGCAGGTCCAGATTGAAGCCCGGTTTGAAAATCGGCTCTCTGGATTCGTCTTCGACCAGCGCCCCTTCATCACTGTAGATGCACAACAGGCCGGACGTCTGGGCAATGCGCTCGGCCAGCACCAACAGCGCGGGCTGCGTCAGCCGGTCGCCGGCACGCAACAGATAAACCCAGTCGGCGCTGTCCAGCAGCGGTAGGACTTCATTCAACTGCCGAGCCCAGTCGGGCTGCAAGGAAAAGCGCAGTACTTGAGGATCGTCGACGCTTGCGTTGGTCAGTACCACCACCGAGTCGGCGGCGTAATCCTGTTCGGCGATGCTGCGCAATGTGATGTCGAGGCCTTCGGCGTCGCCATCGGGATCGATGATCACCGGGACAATGCGCGGCTGCCAGGCCCAACTTCCGATGCGTCGCTCCAGCAGCTTCTTTTGCGGGACGGAAAAACGGCGGCACGACAGCCACTCGGCATACAGTTCGGCATAGCTTTCACTGTTGCTGCCGACACGGCTCATCATGATGCCTTGACGACCGGCCATCACCCCGTAAAGGCCGACTTCGTCCCATTCGCGTGGTTCTTCCAGTGCCCTGCGCAACGGCAAGAAACGCACCCAGCCCTGGGCTGGTGCCTCTTCGCCGCTGCGCGCCTTGAGCATTTCGTTCAGCCAGCCCCATTCGGTGGTGGCTTTTTGGAACATGTCGGCCTGACTGCTGAAGCGACCCGGATGCAGTCGCTCGGTGCTCTCGACATTGTGCAGCACGATCAGGTTGCCACGTCGCAGCAGGCAGATGAACAGGGTGAAATCCAGCAACGCGACAAAGCCCTGCCCGGGCACCGCAATCGACGGCAGGTATTCCAGGACATCGGCACGGCGCATCAGCGCACCGCTGAAACCGCCCAGATAGTTGCGCGGCGTACGCTCGAAAATCGCCAGCATGTCCTCGCCTTTGAACACAGCGTCGTACGGCACCAGGCCAACGTTTTCCATGCGCACCGGCAACACATAGTCATCCACATCCACCAGGTGGCGTTTGCTGACGACGAGCTGCACGTCTTTGTAGGTATCGAGGGTTTGTGCTTGGTGCGCGACGCAATAGGTGTAAAGACGGTCGTCATCGCAAAGAAACTTGATGTACTCGCCAGCAGCCTCTTCCAGGCACTTGAGCAAATTCCCCTGAAAGCCAAGACGCTGAGGGTTGCCCACGTAGCGCGCACGTTCGCTGCCCGACGGAACCAGCTCGTCAAAAATGGTTTTGATTTCATCGGTTCGGCAATCGTCACAAACGATGATTTCGAGATTGCCGTAGACCTGATCCAGCGCACTTTGCAGCGCAGCGCGGAAAAAGCGTGGATTGAGAGCGGGGATGACGACACTGACGAGGGGGACTGAATTCACTATTACAGACTCGTGAGCGGCGGGGAACCGGCCAGTCGAATGGCTCCCCTCACCGCTGAAAAAAGACGGCGGATGCTCAACGTCAGGGTTCAAAGCTGACTGAACAGGTTCAACTTGGACAGCATGGTAAACACCTGCTGAGAAGCATCCAGCATGGTCTTCTGCAGCGTCAGGCGAGTGGTCGCCTCTACGATGTCGGCGTTCACGTAGGTGCCCTGCTCTACCGTGTTATTGCCTTTGAGCAGATCGTTGGTCGTGCCTTGGGCGGTCGCTGCAAGCTGACGTGCGCCGCCACTGGAACGTGCCGTGGAAGCCTGTTCGATGCTGCTGCTCATGTTGCCCAGCGCAGACGTCAATGCGGCGGTCATCTTCTGCGACGCGACCAGATTGCCATCAGTCGGCGTCGACAGGGCCTTGATCGCTGCCGTCAGCGTATTCAGGATGTTCTCGGTCTGGTGAGTACCAGACTCCACGACGAACTGATCACCGGCGGCCGGTGTGCCGGTCATGTTGAAATTGACCCCCGAGGCATTGGCGGTCGAGCCGGTCAATGTGCCGCTGGACACCGGCTTGCTGCTGCTGGTCAACGGCGCGGCGTACAGATCGTAATCGGTGGGGCTGGTGAACTTTAGAATCGCCCCTTCGGTAGGAAAGGTGTTGTTGAACGCAGTCCGGTCAGCCGCCGTGTTACCTACCGCCGAGCTGCTGATGGTGGCGGTCGAGGTGTTGCCGGCGCTGCGCGACGTCGACACGCTGTCGGGCGTCGAGGCCAGTTGGTAGGTGCGATTGGCCAGTGCAGCATCGGCCGTGGCAGCCGAAGCCCTGTCAGCCGCTGGCAGGTTGACGTTGAGCGTCAGCTCGACCCCACGAAAGGTGAATGTCTGAGCATCGAACGAGCCATTGCTGAACTTGCCGGCAGACGACGAATCGCTGCTCACATCGGTGCCCGTGGCATCGGTGATCTTGAACTGCGTGCCGCTGAGGAAGGTCAGCGTGTAGGGTTCGCCTGACTGATAAGCTGAATTGTACGTGTTGGAGTTAGTCACCAGCCCCCCACTCAGACCGATCTTGCCATCGTCGGTGGCAGGAGAAACCAGTGTCGAGGACGTGCGGGTGGTGTTGACCGACTGCTCGAACGCTTCAAAGCCGGTGGTGTTGCTGGCCATCACCAGGCCGTCGCCTACCGCCAGATTGACGCTGGTCTGATCGCCCTTGTAGCTGTAAGAGCCGTCCGCGTTCATCGAGTAAGGCGGCGTCGAGGCCTTGGAACCGGAAAAGATGTATTGGCCGTTCGAGTCCTGGCTGTTCATCAGCCCCACCAGCTGGCTCTGATACTGCTTGAGCGCCGCCGCCTTGGCCAGACGGTCGGAGTCGGTGAACGCGCCGCTGCCAGCCGATACGATCTCTTCGCGAGCCGCCTGCATGGTGTCGATGATGCTGGTCAGCGTCGTCTCGGTCGTCACGACGTTGGTGTTGATCGTGCCAATGTTGGCTTCGTACTGGGTCAGCATGGAGTTCTGCTGAGCCAGTTGCAGGACCCGGGACGCACCCACCGGATCATCGCCTGCCGTGTTGAGCTTGATACCGCTGGAAACCTCTAGGCCGGTCTTGTTGAGGTTTGAATAGTTACGCTGATAATTGGCGTTCGTGGCTTCGTAAAACTGAGTAGTCGAGATACGCATGGCTCACGATTCCTTAAAGGCTGTTGATCAGCGTGCTGAAGATGGTTTGTGCCGCCTTGATGATCTGTGATGAGGCGGTGTAGTACTGCTGATACTTGATCAGGTTGGACGCTTCTTCATCGAGCGACACACCCGAGACCGAGTCACGAGCAGATTTGGCCTGGCCGACCACGGCGGCAGTGGCCGTGACATCGTTCTTGCCCTGGCTCGCCAGTGTCCCGACCACGGACACCAGGTCCGCGTAGGAACCGGACAGGCTGGTGCCGATGCCACCGTTGGTGACGCCAACAGTCTTGGCCGTCTGCAAACCGACCACAGCCAGTGCGTTACGGTTATCGGACGAGCCAGCGCCCGTCATGCCGATGCTGAAGGTGTCGTTGGTCACCGGCGAGCCGGAAAGCGTCATTTCGAGCTGAAACGCAGTCTTGCTGCTCGGCGTTGTGGTGGTGTCGGTGTAACCAATGTTCAGCTTGATCGTGTTGGCTTGACCCTGAATGATCGAGCCGCCCACGGCGTTGCCGTTCTGGTCGAGCACTGCACCGCCGCTTGCGTTGATCAAGCTGTAGCTCTGCACCCCGGTGCTGCTGACCGCGCCCATCACCAGCTTCATGGGTGTGGAGTCTTTGAGCGCGTTGCGCAGATCGGAGGTCTGGGTGCTGCTGTAGATATTCGATCTGGTGTTCAGTACTGGTTGAGTAAAGCCACCGGTGCCGGAGTTACTGCTGCCTGCCGTCGCCGTCAAGGGCGCAGCGGCCGCGATGTCCTTGGCGTCGGTCAGGACCACCGAGATACCCGATGCGCCATTGCGTGTCGGGGTGACCTTGAAGATGTCACCGGCCGCCAGCGTATTGCCGTTGAGGCTGACGCTGAAACCCTCGAACTGCTTTGGCGGGTTGTCAGCCAGCGAACCGGTACCCACGCTCTCGCCGTTGGGTAAACGACGCACAGTGAAGTTGGAGGCGTCATTGAAGGTGACTTCGTAATCATCAGCGGTCAGCTTGCTGGTGTCACCGATGGTCACGTCCAGGTTGCCGGAACCGGCACTGTTGGTGGTCTTGCCAATGCTGCGCTGGGTAATGGCTTCAGCGCTGTTGATGCTGGAATACAGGTTTGAGCCGAAATTGCCCTTGCTGTCGATGCCCTGGTTCAACTGGCTGTTGACCTGATCCGACAGCACCATCGCCGTGCGGCCCAGCTCGTTGGCCGCGGGCACCAGTACTTCGCTCCGGTAACGCAGCAGACCGCCAATCGAGCCACCCGTGATGACCGAGCTTACGTTTGTCTGGGTCTGACCATAGGCAATCTGCACGTTGTACTGCAACGGGTCGGACGAGCTGGGTGCTGCGGACATCTTGTAAGACGTCGAGCCGCTGACCAGTGCTTGCCCGGTGCCGGTATAGACGTCGTAGTTACCGTTGTTTTCAGACACTTTCACACCCACCAGCTCATTGAGCTGGCGCACTGCTTCACTGCGCGAATCGAGCAGCGTGTTGGGCGTACCGTTGCCTGCTGATGCCTGAGTGATCTGTTTGTTCAGGCTCGCCACTGTGGAGGTCAGTTCATTGACCTGAGTGGAGAAGGTCGTGAGCTGAGAATTGACGTTGTCATTCTGGGAAGACAGCTGCGAAGCGACCGAATTGAAACGCGCGCTCAATGCGCCCGCCTGGGTCAGGAACGAAGAACGCTCTGCCGACTGGGTGGCGCTGGTGGCGATGCTCTGCATCTTGGTAAAGAAGTCTGCCAACTGCACGGAAATGCCCGTCGCGCTGTCGGACAACAGCGAGTCGGTCTTGCCGGCCTGACCGGAATAAGCGACAGCGTCCGCACTGAGGGCGGTCGTGGTTTGCAATTGGGTGTCCAGGTAGCTGTTGTAGATGCGACGCACATCCGACAGCGTTGTGCCCGTGCCGACGTAACCGGTGCCCTGACCCAGGGCAATCTGCGCCGACGCCGTGGTCAGTACCTGCTGACGCGAGTAACCCGCGGTATCCACGTTGGCCGTGTTGTTACCGATGGTGTTGATCGCAGCACTACTGGCGTTGATACCTGAGAGCCCAATTGAAATCAGCGACATGATTAAAACCTTATAAAGTCGTGGAAGAGCCCGTTGCAGCGGCGTACGTCTGGTAACTCTTCATCTGCTTCGCAATCTGCGAAATCTTGCTTGCGTAGTCCGGGTCGGTGGCGTAACCCGCCTTCTGCAATTCTTTTACAAACTGTTCCGGTTTATCGGCCGAGTTGACCACTTCTTTATAACGATTGTTGTTCTGCAGCAGGCTGACCAGGTCGTGGAAGCTGTCGGCGTAGGAGTCGTAGGAACGGAAATCCGCCGTTTCCTTGACCATCTTGCCGTCACGGAACTCGCTGGTGATGGCGCGTGCTTCGGCGCCCTTCCAGCTACCGGCGGCCTTGATGCCGAACAGGTTGTGACTGCTGCTGCCATCCTGCTGACGCATGATCGATTTGCCCCAGCCGGTTTCCAGCGCCGCCTGCGCCACCAGCATGACGGGATCAACACCGATGCGCGCTGCCGCCTCCTTGGCCAGTGGCAGCATGGTTTCCACGAACTGATCGGCGTTGCTGAATGCGCGCTTGGCGGGCGCCAGCGGAGGCTGGGCCATCGTGCGCACGTATTCCGGCGCAGGCGCCAGGTTCGGGTCGAGGGTCCAGTCACCGTTGTTGCCTGTGCCGCCAGACGCAGCACGTGCCGGAACGGGGCTGTTGGCAACCGCCGCGGTGGCCGACGGTACGATACCCGCCAGCAGCCGGTCGGTGAGTTTGCTCGGCAAGGACAGACGACGCGCGTTGAGCGCCGCCATGTCGTTGCGGCCTTCACCAGTAGCCGACGCAGCGGTAGCCGCCTGATCCGCCGCCGCCGAGCGCGTGGCCCACAGCGGACGCTGGTAGACACTGGTCGCCAGACCGGTCTTGGCAGGCGCTGCATCCGTGGCGGTTGCAGCCTTGGCCGCATCGGTCGGCGCCGCGTGCTGAATGCCCTTGTCCTTCGACAACTGGCGCATCAGCACGTCCTGCAAACCGATACCGTTGCCACGAGTAGACAGGGTGACCGCCAGTTGCTGGTCATACATGTCCTGATACTGCCGCGTCGCCGCGGTGTTCATCGGGTTGTCCTTGGCCAGCACTTCGTTGGCCGAACGCATGGCCTTGAGCATCTGGCTGACGAACAGCGATTCGAACTCGCGGGCCACCTTCTTCTGGTTTTCCACACTGTCCTTGTCGCCATGCTTCAGCGCCGCCAGCCGGTTGACGTCGGTGTAGGCACCGGAGTCGACCGCTGAAGAAATTCCGCCCTTTGGCATATCCATGCGCAAGTCCTCAGATGACGATCAGGTCGGCTTGCAACGCGCCGGCCTGTTTCAGGGCTTCGAGAATGGCCATCAGGTCACCGGGCGCAGCGCCCACCTGATTGACCGCACGGACAATCTCATCCAGCGTGGTGCCTGGACCGAACTTGAACATCGGGTGCAGCTCTTGCTGGGCATTGACCCGCGAGCGCGGCACGACAGCGGTCTGGCCACCGGACAATGCGCCCGGCTGGCTGACAATCGGGTCTTCGGTGATGGTCACGGTCAGGCTGCCGTGAGTCACGGCGGCAGGCGATACCTTGACGTTCTGGCCGATGACGATGGTGCCGGTCCGCGAATTGATAATGACTTTGGCTGCGGTCTGGCCCGGATCGACTTCCAGGTTTTCCAGAATCGACAGGTAGTCCACACGCTGGCCCGGATCGAGCGGCGCGGTCACACGCACCGAACCGCCGTCCAGCGCCTGAGCAACGCCAGGGCCCAGCAAATCGTTGATCTTGTCCACCACCCGCTTGGCGGTGGTGAAGTCGGAACGGTTCAGGTTCAGCGTCAGGGTATTGCCCTGATTGAAGCCGCTCGGCACCGAACGTTCAACGGAGGCGCCACCGGGAATACGACCCGACGACGGAACGTTGACCGTGATCTTCGAGCCGTCGCGCCCTTCTGCGTCGAAACCGCCAACCACCAGGTTGCCTTGGGCGATAGCGTAAACGTTGCCGTCGACACCTTTCATCGGCGTCATCAACAGCGCACCGCCGCGCAGGCTTTTGGAGTTACCAATCGAGGAAACGGTGATATCGACCGTCTGACCCGGTTTGGCGAAAGCCGGCAGGTCGGCATACACCGCCACCGCAGCGACGTTTTTCAGCTGCACGGTGCCGGAACCGGCCGGCACCTTGATACCGAACTGCGACAGCATGTTGTTGAAAGTCTGCAGGGTAAATGGCGTCTGGGTGGTCTGGTCACCCGTGCCGTTGAGCCCCACGACCAGGCCGTAACCGATCAACTGGTTGGCCCGCACGCCGGAGATGCTTGCGATGTCCTTCAGACGTTCGGCATGGACGCCGAACGCTGTGGACAACAACAAGGTCGCCGCTATCAGTTGCTTGAGCTTGATCATGTCTATCCCGCTATCAGAAAGGGAACAACGGGCTGAGGAAGAACCGGTCGAACCAGCCTGGCTGGCTGGTATCGGCAAAGGCTCCGGTCCCCGAATAGGTAATGCGTGCATCGGCAATACGGGTGGAAGACACGGTGTTGTCCGTCGCAATGTCATCGGCGCGAACCAGCCCGGCGATCCGCACCAGCTCATCACCGGTGTTGAGGGTCATCCACTTCTCGCCACGCACGGACAGAATGCCGTTGGGCAACACATCCGCAACCGTCACAGTGACCGAACCGGTCAGGCTGTTGCTCTGTGCCGCCTTGCCATCACCCTTGGTGGTACGGGCGCCGTTGTAGCCAGCGCTCAGGCTCAGGTCATTGCCGCCAATCGGGTTGTTGGTGGTCAGGCCCGAACCGAACAGCGACGTCAGGCCAATGCTGTTGGTGCTGTCCTTGGACATGGCGGACGTCGCCGCCTTGCTCGCCGCCATACGCTCGGAAAGCGTGATGGTGATGATGTCGCCGACGCGGAACGCCTTGCGGTCGCCGTACAGGTTCTGCTCGAAACCGGCCTGATAGATAGCGCCATTGTTCGAAGCCGCCGACATGGGCGTACGCGGCAACACCGGAGCGTAATAAGGGTCATTGGGCTTGGCCGTCGGTGCGACGCAGCCGGACAGCAGGGTGATCCCGCACAATGAAGCGATCAACACTGAAACACGCGGAACACTAAGGCGGTTCATGACACTTGAAACCTCGCGGTGTAGCAGGCGCTTATCAGGCGCCCTGTCGGATTGAGCAGTTTTCCCGGCAACAACATCAGTGCTTTACAGGTTCTGAGTCAGGTTTTGCAGCATCTGGTCCGCAGTGGAGATCACTTTGGAGTTCATCTCGTAAGCGCGCTGGGTCGTGATCATGTTGACCAGTTCCTCGACGGTGCTGACGTTGGAGTTTTCCAGGGTGTTCTGCAGGGTCGGGCCAAGGCCGTTGAGGCCTGGCGTGCCGATCTGCGGCGCGCCGCTCGAACCGGTTTCCAGGTAAAGGTTGCCGCCGATGGCCTGCAGGCCAGCCGGGTTGATGAAGTCGGCCGTCTGGATGTTGCCGATGATCTGCGGCGTGGCGGTGGCACCTGCCAGCGTGACCGAAACAGTACCGTCCTGACCGACCGTGAAGGTCTGCGCGGCCTGCGGCACGACAATCGCAGGCTCGAGCGCATAACCGTTGGCGGTCACGATCTGGCCGTTGGCGTCGAGGTGGAACGTGCCGTCACGGCTGTAAGCCACGGTGCCATCCGGCTGAGTCACCTGAAAGAAGCCGCGACCGTTGACGGCCAGGTCGAGCGGGTTGTTGGTGGTCTGCAGGCTGCCAGCGGTGAAGTTCTTCTGCGTGCCGACGATGCGTACACCGGTACCCAGTTGCAGGCCGGACGGCAGTTCGCTGTCCTGAGTCGACTGGGCGCCTGGCTGACGTTTGATCTGGTACAGCAGGTCCTGGAACTCGGCGCGATCACTTTTGAAACCGGTGGTCGACACGTTCGCCAGGTTGTTGGAGATCGTGGTCAGGTTGGTGTCCTGAGCGGCCAGGCCGGTTTTGGCGACATATAGTGCAGGAAGCATGTGTGTTCTCCTCAAGCGCCGGTTTGTCGGCGCAAGCTGTCATTGATTAGCCAAGTTGCAAGACGCGAGCCATCGACTGATCGTCTTCTTCGGCGGTCTTCATCATCTTGACGTGCAATTCAAATTGACGGGACAAGGCCAGTACCGAGGTCATTTCCTCGACCGCATTGACGTTGCTCGCCTGCAGAAATCCGGACTCGACCTGAACGGTGGCATCTGCATCGGCAGGCCGGCCGGTCTTGGTGTGGATCAGGCCGTCAGGGCCTTTTTCCATGGTCTTCAGGTCAGGCCTGACCAGCTTGATACGGTCGACCTGCGCCATCACCTGCGGGCTCTCGCCCAGCGAGCGAATGCTGATCGTGCCGTCGGAACCGATCTCGATCTGCTGCTGAGGCGGCACGGCAATCGGGCCACCGTTGCCCATTACCGGCAAACCGCTGCCGTCGCGCAACACGCCCAGCGCATCGATGTTCATGCCGGAGCTGCGGGTGTAGGCTTCGCCGCCATCAGGCGTCTGCACGGCAATCCAGCCATCGCCCTTGACGGCGATGTCGAGTTCACGGCCTGTCTGAACCATTGCACCGGCAGAGAAGTCAGTGCCTGGACGTTCGCTCATGGCATAGGCACGGGAAGGCATGACCTCGCCAAACACTGGCATCGAGCGGGCCTGTTCAAGGTCACGCATGAAACCGTTGGTCGAGACGTTTGCCAGGTTGTTGGCGTGAGCCTTCTGCGCAATCGCGTTTTCAGATGCACCGCTCATGGCGACGTAAAGCAACTTGTCCACAGTCTTCCTCCTCCGACAGACGCTTGCCGCCTGTAGCTGTTCTGAAAGGGTTAAAGCAATTTTTGAACCAACTTGTCAGGCTCGATACAAACGCTTGATTCGTCAGCAAAAACAGGCACGCGGGGTTTGTCTTGAGGCAAAGCGCCACCCAATAGCGGCGGCGGACTGCCGCCTCCCCCTTGCTGATGCCGACGCAACGCCAAAAAAACTTCACAAGTGCGCACCGACCACCTGATCGTCAGTGATAATCTGGCCGACATCACAGACCTCATCGGTAATCGCCATGTCTTTTCGTGGGTGCATCGCCGGCATTGCAATTGCCAGCCTGACGACCTTCGCGCCGCTCGCCCAGGCTGCGCCCGCGCATTACTACAAATGGCAGGGCGACAGCCGGATCGTCTGCGCTCAGACCAGCCCCGGCCCAGGCTGGAAGCGCCTGAAAGGCCACTTCATCAAGGCCGACTGCTCGATTTGATCAAGTGGACTGAATCAGCGTCTGCATCAGCGTGACCTCGGTGGATATCGCTTTCGAGTTGGCCTGATAAGCCGTCTGCGCCTGAATCAAGGCAATCAGTTCATCCGCCAGCACGACGTTCGAGCCCTCCAGCCCGCCACTGACAATGCTCCCCAGCGTACCGACGCCCGGCACATCGTATTCAGGCACGCCGGAATCAGCGGTCGCCGTCCAGCGTGTGTCGCTGCGTGGTTGCAAACCGTGGGGATTGGCAAAACTGGCGAGCATGACCTGACCGATATCCTTGCTCATGCCATTGGTGAAACCCGCACGCAGGATGCCGTCACGCCCGACATCCAGACTTCTCAGTTCCCCCGCCGAATTGCCGTCCACCTGCGCGGAAGAGCGTGAACTGGCAGCGTTATGCTGCAGCAGGTTAGTGAAGTCGATGGTGATGCCGTCGGCGCTGCCTGCCGCCCCGTTGGATATCCAGCGTTCGCGGCTTGTGCCTGGATCAGCCACCCTTACGGGCGACCAGCCTGTGAGGTGCAGAAGGTTGCCATTGCTGCTGTTCAGCCCAGGGCTGCCCGTCATTGACGCTACCGAGCCGTGTGAATCGAACACAATATTGGCTGTCAGCGGGGTCGTGGAATCCGGCGTTTGCGGGTTTCGGCCATCAATCAGGACGTGCATGCGCCAGCTGTTGGTGCCGTCTTTCACGAAATATTGCTTCAGCTCATGGGCGTTGCCCTGGCTGTCGAAGATCTGATTGCCGAACATCCGAGTGGCCGAAAACATCAATCTGGACGCGTCGCTGCCATCGCTCGCCCGATTGCCAGCCTTTGATCCGGCCGATCCGGCGACCTATACGCGAGTCACTGCCCGTAGGCTTCAGGATGCCGGGATCAGTCCGGTGCCCGCGGCCAACCATGAACTCAAGCAGTACTTCGTCAAGACCGAAGACAACCAGTGGTCCATGTACGTATTGGTGGACGGGCGCAACCCGGTGGACCCAGAGAGTGTGGCGCCGCTGCACGTCAGCCTCGAACTCAAACCGGACGGCTCCCTGTCGTACAGCGGCAATAATCAGCACATCCACAAAGTGTCGGACAGCGAATTTGCCTTGCAGGGCTGGGTGCCGGCCAGTCAGGTCAATGGCGCGTGGCTGGCTAACGGCGCCGCCAGCGGCGGGGCGGTTTCGTTGTCGCTGGATGATGGCGGGGCGAGTGTGCTTGACCCTGCCGATACGGTCATGCACCGTCCGGTTCCGGACTTCAACACCTCTGACCTGAATACCTACAGCAGGATGGTGGCCCTGGCGGCAACGTTGGACGTATCGATCTGCAAGTCCGTGCGGATACCGCTGATAATCTCGCCCTTGCCGTTCGCTGCGTAGCCCTGCAAACGCCCGCCATCACTGTCGACCACAAAATTGGCCGCGTCCTTGAGAAACGCACCAGCCCGCGTATAAGCCAGCGCGCCCTGATCACGTACCACGAAGAAACCGTTGCCCTGAATACGCATGTCCAGTGGATTACCGGAACTGATCACGGTTTCACCCTGATTGAAATTCTGCTGCACCGAGGCAAGCCGCACGCCATCGCCGACCGCCGTGTGCCCGGAGCCCAACTGAGCAGACGCATACAACGCGGAAAATTGCGCACGTGACGACTTGAAACCCAGCGTGCCCGCGTTGGCAATATTGTTACCCGCCACTTCCAGCCTTTTGTTAGCAGCATGAATGCCGCTGATCGCTATATTGAATGACATGAGGACTTCCTTGCCATAAAGGCAATTCATATAGAAGTTTTATTCTCACATCATCGTGCGTAGGAAGTTTCCAAGTAGGTTGAGGGAGCGATCCGTAACTTTCATCTCTGCCAAACCCTGAAAAACACTTGGCGATCACCCATAAAAAAGCCCCTTTTCAGGGGCTCTTTTACCATCGTTCAAACCACGCTTATTACGTCATCTGAATAGTGGTCTGCATGATGGTACTTTGCGTAGAGATCGTCTTGGCGTTAGCCTGATAGTTGCTTTGTGCCTTGATCAGGTTGACCAGTTCAAGCGTCAGGTCGACGTTGGATTCTTCCAGCGCCTGGCCAGTGACATAACCCAGAGTACCCGACTGCGGAGCGCCCGTACCCGGAATGCCCGACGAAAAGGTTTCGCGCCAGTTGGTCCCGCCAGCAGGCGCGAGGCCTTGCACGTTGGCAAAGGACGTCAGGGAAACCTGACCAATGACTTTGGACTGACCATTGGTGTAAGACGCGAACAGCTTGCCGGACGAGTCCACGCTCATGTCCTTGATCTGACCTGCCGCGTAACCATTCTGAGCCTGCGCCGAACGGCCTGTGGCCGAAGCCGTCTGCGTTGAAGCCGTCATGTCCAGCTGGATACCGGACGCAACACCGGCAGCACCGTTCGGGCCCCAGGTGGCAGTGTTACCGGTGCCCGTCTGAATGGCAGGCACCCAGTTGGATACCTTGAACGTACCGTCGGCATTGACGCTGACGTTAGCACTTGGCGAAGGTGCAGTCGGTGTAGCACCGGTATTGATGATCAGCGAGCCCGACGAATCGAACGTCAGGTTGTTTGCATCCGGAACCGTGCTGGCCGGGTTGCTGATATTGCGACCGTCAATCAGCGAGTACATGGTCCAGCTGTTAGTGCCGTTCTTGGCAAAATAGCTTTCCATCCGGTGCTCGTTGCCTTGCGAATCGAAGACGGTGGTGCTGTAGGTATCGTTGTAGGTTTTGGAGTTGGTTGCGTCAAACGGCGTGACCGTCGGAACGGCCGATGTCGAGTTGAGGTTGGCCGTGTTGGTAATGCTGCTGGTCGGACTCGCCAGCTGGTTGGAGCTGTCGACGCGCAGATCACCGGAAGAGCCGACCATGACCGTACCGTTTGCATCAACGTTATAACCCTGAAGGTTCATGCCCGAACTGTTGACGACGTAGCCGTCCTTGTCAGTATGGAAAGCACCTGCACGGGTGTACAACGAATCACCGTTGTTGCTGAGCATGAAAAAGCCGTTGCCGTTAATGGCCAGGTCAAGTGCATTACCTGTGCCCGTGCTCAGGCTGCCCTGAGAAAACTGCTGGGAAACAGCGGCCGTGGTAACACCACTGCCGACGCTGGTACCACCCGAAGTGCCGCGAATCGATTGTGCGTACTGATCCGCGAATTCGATGCGCGAACTTTTAAATCCAGTGGTCGCCACGTTGGCAATGTTGTTGCCGGTCACGTCGAGACTTTTGTTTGCAGCATAGAGCCCACTAAGGCCGATATTGAAAGACATGTTTCACTCCTGCGCCGTAGCGGCTCTACAATCCGATGGTTTGAACTTTGGACAGGGCAACACTGCCGCTGGCCAGGTTAAGCATTGTTTCCGCACCGTTGACACCCAGCGTGACGCTGTTGACCGTGGCGGGCAGGTAAGTCGAAAACTGTGTGTTCTTGCCGTCAACCGCACCTTCCGCCCTGAAGGTATAAGTGCCCGATGGCAGTGCTGCGCCGCTTGAATCCGTACCGTCCCAGGCAAAGCTGGCCGTGCCGGCCGTCTGGGCACCCAGATCGACACTGTCGACCAGGTTCGATTGAGCGTCGTACACCTTGACCGTTGTCAGCGGGTTGGCGGCAGGGATCACGATTGAGCCGGTCATGCCTTTGCTCGTATCGACCGAGGTGCTGCTCGAATCAATGATCACCGAACGACCCACCAGCGAAGACGCCTGCAAGGCCTGGGACGACTTGTAACTGGTTGCAATCGTGTCAACCGTCGACGTCAGGTTCTGCATGCTTTCAAGGCTGCTGAACTGTGCAAGCTGTGCCACGAACTGAGTGTTGTCCTGCGGGTCCAGAGGGTTCTGGTTTTTCATCTGCGTAACGAGCAGTTGAAGAAACGAATCCTTGCCCAGCGTACCTGTAGAGTTCGTGGCTGTCGGTGTAGGGTTCTGCAGCGAATTCAAAAATGTGGATGAAACGCTGTTTGCGGTGGTGCTATCAACGGCCATAACGTTCGCCTTCTATCACTGACCGAGGGTCAGAACCTTCTGCATCATGGATTTAGCGGTGTTCATGATTTCGGCGTTGGTCTGGAACGAACGACTGGCGGAAATCATGTCGGCCATTTCTTCCACGACATTGACGTTGGGGTAATAGACATACCCGTCCTTGTCAGCAGAAGGATGATTGGGCTCGTAGCGCGCTTCGAGGTTGGAACTGTCTTCGATGATGCCGTTGACCTGAACCCCCTGCCCGGCTTCGCCCTGATCCTGAAACAGCGAACCACCGGTGGACTGCTGACCCTGCATCACGGTGGCAAACACCGGGTGACGGGCGCGGTACGTCTGGTCCATGCTCGAAGACACGGTCTCGGCGTTGGCGATGTTACTGGCCGTAGTGTTCAGACGCGTGGTCTGGGCACTCATGGCGCTACCGGCAATGTTGAACACATTGGCTAGTGACATGAATTATTCTCCGCGAAGGGCTGCAACCAGCCCTTTGAACTTGCTGTTGAGCAATGTGAAGCTGGCCTGGAAGCTCATGGCGTTCTCGGTGTAGCTGGCCTGCTCGACCTGCGAATCAACGGTGTTCTGGTCCAGCGAAGGCTGCGACGGCGTGCGATACATCAGCGTACCGTCGTCATTCCCCATGCCCTCGGCTTCGATATGACGGCTGTTGGTCTTGTTCAGCGCGAAATGACCGTTCTGGGCTTTGTCGGTTTCGGCGGCCAGCACCGAAGAAAACTCCAGATCGCGAGCCTTGAAATTCGGGGTGTCAGCGTTGGAAATGTTGTTGGCCAACACTTCTGCCCGCTGAGCCCGGAAGTTGAGGGCCTTTTCATGTATGCCTAGCGCTTTATCGAAGCTGATGCTCATTTCGGGAAACCTTTGCCGGTTGACCTGATTCTGTTGTTACTGACAAAGCAATCGGCGTGCCATGTTGCAAAACCCAATGATTGCAAGGGTTGCAGGTGGCGCAGAGGCGGCAATGCCAGAAAAGCGGCAAGGCATTTCCGCTGTGGAGGGGCAAAGCGGCAAGGTGGGTGCCGTTTTTTTGCCAGTATTGAGGGTGAGTGACATCTGCATCAGGTCCTGCAGAAAACTGTCCGCAACCGATGTACTTTTATGATACATAGGCTCGCGCCTGAAAAAGTCGCCACTTTCCCGCAAGATTCAAGGACGTCCGAAATGCCTGGCATGGAGCCTGCCACTGCAAATAGCCTTATTCGTATGCAAGACATTTGTCAGGCGTACTCAATGGGTGAGCATTCGCATTTTGCACTCAAGAACGTCTCGCTCGACATTCAGCGAGGTCAGACCTGCGCGATTCTAGGCGCGTCAGGATCAGGCAAAAGTACGCTTCTCAATATTCTCGGTCTGCTCGATAAACCGGTCTCCGGAGACTTTCACTTCGGCCTGCAGAACATGACCGATGCGACTTCCGAAGCACGCGCCCGGCTGCGCAACACAGAAATCGGTTTCGTTTTTCAGAGTTTCAACTTGCTGCCGCGCCTGACGGCACTGGAAAACGTTGCGCTGCCATTATTCTATCGGGGCTATCCCAAAGCTCTGGCGCATCAGCAGGCGCAAATCCAGATAGAGCGCGTCGGTCTGGGCGATCGGCTGAAGCACCGCCCTGCCGACCTCTCTGGAGGCCAGCGTCAACGCATCGCTATTGCCCGCGCGTTGGTCAACGGGCCGTCGTTGATTCTGGCCGACGAACCCACAGGCAATCTGGACCGCACCACCGCAGACGATGTGATGGATTTGCTGCTCGGGTTGAATCGGGAAAAAGCCGTGACCCTGATCGTCGTCACGCACGACCCCCGGCTGGCCGGACAAATGCAACGCTGCTTTCTTGTTGAAGAAGGCGAAGTCTCCGAGCGCCGCCCACACAGAGACGCGCTGGATGCTTGATCACTCGCTCAGACATGGCCCGTCGTTCCTTCAGGCACTGACAGAATCATTCGACAGCTTGCGTATGCTGGGTCGCCGTTCCTTGCTGGCGCTACTGGGTATTGCCGTAGGGTGCGGGGCAATTGTCGCGCTGTTGAATGTCGGCGCAAGCGCAGCGAATGAAGCCGTAAGTGCTTTCAAGGGCATGGGTACCGAAATCATGGTCGTCTCCTTCCCTTATTCCACCGACCAGAAAAAAACACTGCCCGCCGTTATCGATACCGGCGCGTTGCTTGAAGCGCTTCCTGAACTGGCCCAGGCGGCACCGACCGTCTTTCACTCGACGCGCGTTCGCCGCTCAGGCAAGAGCGTCGACGCCAGTATCATCGGCACCACGGCGGGCCTGGCCGAAATAATGGACATAGCGCTGTCTCAGGGCCGCTTCCTTTCCGAATTCGATCAACGCGCCACTTACGCTGTCATCGGTACCAACATGGCCAAGGCGTTGGGCGTGGACCTCTCCGCTAACGTGCTGAAACAGGGCGTCACGCTACAGATTGAAAATTACCTGTACACCGTGATCGGAATCGCAGCACCGCACCTCGGCAACCCCATGATCGCCGTACAGGTCGACGAGTCGGTATTCGTGCCGATAGAAGGCATGCGCAGGCTTCGATCCGCACCGGAAATAACCAGCGTCATCGCCAGGTCGCGAGACACGGTTTTAATTGATGCCCATGCCAACGCATTGAAACGCTACCTGGAGGACTTGCTCAAGGGTCGCGACGTCGACGTGCAGATTCCCCAGCAGCTCATAGAAAGCCTCACCCGACAAGCCAGTGCCTTTTCCTACCTGCTCGCCGGACTGGGCGGCATTTCTCTGCTGGTCGGAGGCGCAGGAGTCATGAACGTGATGTTGATGAGCGTTTCCGAGCGTCGCCGGGAAATCGGCGTACGGATGGCCATCGGCGCTCGGGCAAGCGACATTCGCACCCTGTTTTTGCTGGAGGCAGCATGCCTGTCAATTGCCGGCGCGCTGATCGGTGCGTTAGCGGGAGTCCTTTGTGCCTATGGATTCGTGCGTCTTTCGGGCTGGACGTTCGTCTTGTCCAGAGAGTCGCTCCCGGTGGGAATCAGCAGTTCTCTGATTGTGGGCCTTTTCTTCGGCTTGTATCCCGCCCTGGCTGCCGCACGTCTGCAACCGGTACAGGCATTGCGCGATGATTAAATTTACGCTCTTGCTGTGCATGATGCTTTGTAGCGCACAGGCTCAATCCAGCCCCTCATCACTCGCACCCTCGCGCGCCACCATGCCAGACCGAACCACGGTGTCGTTAAGCGACGAGGTCATCGATCTCACACTGGCCGACGCAGTGTTTCTAGGCTTGCGCAATAACAGGTCGATCAAAAGTGCCTACCTTGAGCGTCTGGCGCAGAAGTTCGACCTGCGCGTATCAGAGGACCTGTTTACCCCCAAGCTGGTACTGAGTGGCAGCTACCTGGCCTCTCGCAATGAGAGCGACCGCTACCGGCAAAGCCAGATTGTTCCGACGACAACCCTGCTGGGCGAGTTCGGCACCCGTTTCAGCCTGTCATGGACGAACCAACTGACCATGGCCAACAGCGCTGGCCGCAGGGGAAATGACGGCACGACGTTCACCATCATTCAACCGCTGCTGCGCGGCGCAGGGCGCGACGTTACTACAGCGCCCGTTCGACTGGCCCGACTGTCCGAGCTAATCAATAGACTGAGCCTGAAATCGACAGTCTCACAGACCATTACCCAGATTGTGACCGCCTACCGCGACGTGCTGCGCGCGCAGGAGCAACTGCGTATTGCGCAGGACGCCATGACCCGCTCTCGCCAATTACTGGAGGTGAACCAGGCCATGATCGACGCGGGCCGGATGGCCGCGTTCGAAATCGTGCAGACCGAAGCTGACGCCGCCTCTCAGGAACTCGGGGCCGAAGAAGCCGCCAATCAACTCGACTCCAGTCGCCTCGAACTCTTGCGGCTGCTGGCCTTGAACCAGGAAACCCGACTGCGCGCCGTGGAAAGTCTGCAGGCGACGCGCATGGAGCTTGGCCGCGCAGAAGCCATGAAGACAGCGCTGGAACAACAACCTGACTATCTGGGGCAACTGATCGCCAACGAACAGGCTTCAATCAATCTGCTGGTCGCCCGCAACAATCGACTGTGGGACGTCTCACTGGTGGGGGGCACGAGTCAGGTCAGCAACTTTTATCCAGACGTACAAGGGCGGGACTCGGACAGAAGGTGGGAAGGCTACGCAGGGGTGCAGGTCGAGATACCCATTGGCGATCTGAGCCGTAAGCAGAATGTCGTGCGGGCCCAGGTCAATGTCGAGAATCAGGACATCCTTCTGACGGAGGCCAGGCAGGTGCTCGAACGCGACGTGGGCGACGCCGTTCGCAACATTGCGACGCGCTGGCGTCAATATGAGATTTCACTGCGCGCCAGAGACCTCTCGCGCCGCAAGCTGGATATCGAGCAACAGAAATTACAAGTCGGTCGCTCCAGCAACTTTCAGGTATTGAGCTTCGAATCCGATTTGCGCAACGCGGAGAGTGCCAGCGTCGATGCACTCATCGCCTACCTCAATGCAAAAACCCGGCTGGATCAAATTCTGGGCACAACACTGGAGAGTTGGGACATTGCACTCAATGACTGAACGCCTGAAACCCTTCCGCCGCTCGAAGCGCTTATGGCTGACCTGCGCCTTGCTGGTTCTCGCAGGCGCTACAGCCATTATCTTTCTGCGCCCCTCCCCTGCGCTCCCCGCTGACGCCACGTGGGTACGCATCGACTATCAGACATTGGAAAATCGTCTGGGTCTTGTGGGAAGAATTGAATCAGCCGCCCAACAAACCCTTTCCGCCCCCTTCGAAGGTGTTGTGCAAAGTGTCACGGTCACTGAAGGACAACGCATAGCGCGCGGCCAGACCTTACTGACGCTGGACACGACGTTACTGGACATTCAGTTACGCTCGGCACTCTCCGACGAACTCAAGGCGCAGCGTGCTGTGCGCGAACTGCAAGGCTGGGCTAACAGTCAGGAAGTTGCCCGAGCCAAACGGACACTGTCGACCACTCAGTTCACGCTCAGTGACATCGAGCGAAAACAGAAAGAAACTCAGGCCCTGTTTGCACGCGGTATCGTGCCGCGCATGGAAGTGGACACGCTGGACCAACAGCTTCAGACACTCAGGCTCGATCTTGCGGCAGCACGTTCGGAGCTGAGCGAAACGCTAAAAAAAGGTGAAGGCGAATATCGCCAGATAGCCGAAATGGAACTGGCCAATGCGCAATCGCGCTACCAATCCCTGTTGGCGCTCAAGGAGCAGCGCGAGTTGAAAGCGCCCTTTTCAGGCGTCGTCATCCGCCCGCGCACCGCCCAGGAAAGTAATGCGACCCTGGCCTCCGTACAAAAAGGAATGCGCGTCAATCAAGGGATGTCGCTGTTTGAGCTGGTCAATCTCGAAGAATTCCAGGTGGCTGCCCGGGTGGAAGAAAGTGACGTTCACCAGCTCAGTGAAGGCATGCCCGTCGAAATAACCGGTGACGGATTCAACGGCCTTGTCCTGCAGGGCCAGATCCGCTCAGTCGGGGCCAGAGGTATCAACACGGAAACACAAGCCGGAGGGGCCAGCTACGAAGTGACTGTGTCGGTGCTTGGGCTCCAGGCAGAGCAGCAGAAGCAACTCAGGCTGGGCATGAGTGCAAAGCTGGAGATTGTCACCTACCGCCGTGAAAACGCGCTGGTAGTCCCGGCCGATGCAATTTCACGCAATGGTCAGGGCGAGGCGACGGTTACCTACCGTCCGGACCCTGCCGATAATGCCCGCCCGCGCGTCATTACGACCGGCCACGCGACACCCGATGGAGTGGAAGTATTTGGACTTGAGCCTGGCTACATCGAGACGGGTACTGTTGCTGCACGCTGACTACAGCACGTCGAACTCAAGCACTGTTCAAATGTATCGCATGTGATACATTTGCCCTTGAACAAGGATTTCAATCGCCATTAACCCGTTTACATGGCATTCACAAGGAGCGTGATGCAGTGCCCACACCTGGCTATCCGCCCCTCATACAGTACGCTCTAATGCCCCATCAAAATGGAGCAGGTCTGCGTGCGCCTTCAGCGAGTGATCAGACTTCCTGACACGCCCACCGGCGCAAGGAATGAAATGAGCTTGCTGAACAATGAGGCACACCCATCAACGGTGTAACGGAATGCAAAATCGACATCAAGGAGCAACACGCATGAAGGCATCAAACACTCTCTTTTCAGCATTGGTGATTAGTGCAGCCCTGACAGCACATGCTGTGGCAGGACCAGCCGTTACCGTCACGTTCAAAAACATGGGCACCGCTTCGGCAACCTACAAGGTGCTCACCAACAACGAAGCACTCACCAAGACCAATGCCAACCCGCAGCCTGTGGCCGTTGTCCCGGCCGGAGAGATTGACCTCTACAAAATTCAGAGCAATCAGTCGCCGCTCGTCAACTATGCCAATTTGAGATACACCATCGGAGGCAAAACCTGCGTCTTCCTCGCCACCTACGTTTCAACCGTAGGCCCCGGCGGGTCGAGCATTCCAAAATGGAATAACACTGCCACGCCAAGTGGGGGTGCAAACTGCACAGCCAAAGTGACTTCGACCAATCTTTCGACCTATGAATGGGCCGTTGAATTCACGATGAAGTAACGTTTACCCTCGCGTAAAGAATGGGGCTGATGCCTTGGGCTTCAACCTCATTCGACGCGTTTCTTTACCGTCTGTCCTGAAAACTCCAGCGGCCGGATGAGCCGCCGATAAAAAGAAATGCCATTGGATTTTTCAAGACAAGGAGATCAGATTTTGGTCAGCTCAATCAATATCAGTACGCCTTCGAACGTCAAGGTGTCCGGCACACAGATCAGTCAGACCTCATCAGTGTCCTCGACAGCCACCGACACGCTGGCGAGCACGGCCGGAAACACGAAAGATACGAGTTCACTCTCCTCGCTGGCGCGCCAGTTAAGTGAAGCCTCCGCTCGAGCAGAAGCCAGAGACAAAAGCCTTAGCCGCAAAGAGCTTGGAGAGAAAGCCAGCCAGCTCACCGAGCAACTGGTTGGCGGCAGCTACGACGCCAATAAAGCACTGCATAATGCAGAGATCCCAGACAGCGACGATCCTGAACGCCTGGAACGTGCAAAAAACGCAACGCAATTTGTCAATGGCAGCGGAAAAAACCCGTTCGCCGGCATGTCACGAGACCAGCTTTCTGTCATCGCCTATGACGAAAGTGGCGACTTTACCGTCAATGAGAAAAAATCGGCCTGGCTGGAGTCATACCGTCAGGAGCGCGTCTGGCGCCAGCAAGTGGTAGCCCAAGGAAGCGCGGAATACACCGCCACCGGCAAACTGACTGATTTTTACACCTCAGTGCTTGATCACTATAAAGGGCTGTCAGCCATCGAGCAGTCCCAATACCCATCCAGCTATGAAACGAAGCTTCAGGAATGGATTGACCTGGACTACAACTACAAAACAAGCACGGCTGAGGG
This sequence comes from Pseudomonas graminis, assembly GCF_002093745.1. Classification (GTDB taxonomy): domain Bacteria; phylum Pseudomonadota; class Gammaproteobacteria; order Pseudomonadales; family Pseudomonadaceae; genus Aquipseudomonas. Next base: position 19,624 of record NZ_MTSB01000011.1, on the reverse strand, counting down.
CAATACGGGTGCCAAAAGCCTTCTGGACAAGGTCCTGAACCCTGAAAGTGACCTGTATAAAGGCCAGGGCGATGCCGACCTGTGACGGCGCAGACACGCTGAACCACGAATGAAGTCCGGGCGCGCCTGTTCAACGGCTCGCCTGGACAACACCACCGTCAGAGACCCAGCTCACTCAAGCCAGGATGATCATCCGGCCGACGCCCCAAGGGCCAATGGTATTTGCGTTCGGATTCGGCGATCGGCAGGTCGTTGATGCAGGCAAAGCGCCGTTGCATAAGGCCGTTTGCGGCAAACTCCCAGTTTTCATTACCGTACGAGCGGAACCAGTTGCCTGAGTCGTCGTGCCATTCATAGGCATAACGCACCGCAATGCGGTTATCGGTAAACGCCCACAGTTCCTTGATCAGCCGGTAGTCCAGCTCTTTGCGCCACTTGCGCTCGAGAAAGGCCTGAGCCTCTTCGCGCCCGTTGACGAACTCGCTGCGGTTACGCCAATACGTGTCTTCGGTATAGGCCAGCGCCACTTTCGCCGCATCGCGGGAATTCCAGCCATCCTCGGCACCACGGACTTTCTGGATAGCCGTCTCCAGGGTAAACGGTGGCAACGGGGGTCTTCCTTTATCACTCATGTCAGCGTCCTCAGAACGGTTTGTAGGGCAGGAATTTTCCATCAAGGGTTATGACGGCACGCTCTCCCCCTTCAGGGTCTTCGACTTTCCTGATGTCCAGCTTGAAGTTGATCGCGCTGATGATGCCGTCGCCGAACTGCTCATGCACCAATGCTTTCAGCGTTGTGCCGTAAACCTGAACCATCTCGTGGAAGCGATAGATAGTCGGGTCACTGGAAACGTCTTCCACATTGCCACGCAACGGGATGGTTTGCAGCTCAACCACGGCGTCCCTGTCCAGCCCGAGACGCTCGGCAACCACCTCGGCCACCGCTTGCGGCAAGGGATGCTGACCGAGCAGCGCGGCGGTGACGTAGACCACACTCAGGCCCGTACCCTCGGCAAGCGCTGCCCAGGTCAGGTTCTTTGCCGTCTTGGCTTGCAACACACGCTCGGTAAGTTGCTGGCGCGGCGCTCCGGAAATATTGCTGTGCGGCATGATTGATCTCCTGATGATTCGCCCGATGACAGAGCCCGCCATAGCACCATAAGATCCACAACAAAAAAAGAGACCCGAAGGTCTCTTTCATGACAGGCGACAGCACACCATCACTTGGCCTTGTAAATGATCCCCGGGCTGCACTGGACCATCTGGTAGTGATCAGGCAGGCCATTGAGCGCTTCGGAAGCACCGAGGAACAGGTAGCCGCCCGGCTTGAGCGTGCCGTGGATGCGCAGCAGGATGTCTTTCTTCACTTCGGCCGAGAAGTAGATGAGTACGTTACGGCAGAACACGATGTCGAACTTGCCCAACGCGGAGTAGCTGTCGAGCAGGTTGAACGAGCGGAATTCCACGCGACTCTTGATCGGCGTCTTGACCACCCAGCGGCCAGGGCTTTTCACGTCAAAAAAGCGCTGCAGACGATCAGGCGACAGACCGCGACCAATGGCCAGGCTGTCGTACTCACCGGTCTTGCAATTATTGAGCATCAAGCCCGACAGGTCGGTGGCCACGATCTGCGCGCCCGACTTGAGCTGGCCAGGATTGGAGCGCTCGAACTCGTCAATGGACATCGACAGCGAATACGGTTCCTGACCCGACGAGCAAGCCGCCGACCAGATACGCAGTCGCTGACCGGGGCTGGCCTTGATCTGCTCCGGCAGCACCTTGTTCTTCAACACCTCGAACGGGTAGGTGTCGCGAAACCACAAGGTTTCGTTGGTGGTCATGGCATCGACCACCTGCTCACGCAGGCCACTGCGCGGCTGGCTCTGGATACGCTGGACCAATTCGCCCAACGATTTGATGCTTTGCTGCTCCATCAATTTGTTGAGGCGGCTGGACACCAGGTACTGCTTGTTTTCCCCAAGCAAGATGCCACAGGCTTTTTCCAGAAATACCCGGAACTGATCAAAATCCAAATTACCCGTAGACAAGGTGCCGCCTCTCAAATCATGTGAATCACCGGGGACGACGCCCCCGGCTGGTTATTCTGCTGCATTGATCCGCGCAACAACCCTGGCCGCGAGGTCATCAGGCCGGAATTTGGCAAGAAAGTCATCAGCGCCGACCTTCTTGACCATCGCCTGGTTGAACACCCCGGACAACGAAGTGTGCAAGGTGATGTGCATCTTCTGCATACGCGGGTCATTACGAATGGCCGCTGTAAGGGTATAGCCATCCATCTCCGGCATTTCAATGTCGGAGATCATCATCAGGAATTCTTCTTCCGGCTTTTTACCTTCCGCGACCATGTTGAGCAGGTAATCCAACGCCTGACGGCCGTCGTTCAGTGCGACCACTTCCACCCCGACGGTCTCCAGGCAACGGCTGACCTGTTTGCGGGCCACGGACGAGTCGTCAACCGTCAGCACGCGCATCGAGACGGCCTTGTGCTTGACCTCGGCATCAATGACGCCTACCGAAATCTCTTCGGAAACAGGCGCTACTTCAGCGAGGATTTTCTCGACGTCGATGATTTCCACCAACTGGTTATCAACCCGGGTAACGGCGGTCAGGTAGTGATCGCGCCCGGTCCCCTTGGGTGGCGGATGAATCTCTTCCCAGTTCATGTTGACGATGCGTTCGACCGAATGCACCAGAAAGCCCTGAACCTTGGTGTTGTACTCGGTAATGATGACGAAGGAATTAACCAGCGAAATCATCCCGGTGGAGCCTGTCGCCATTGCCAGGTCCATGATCGGAATGGTGCCACCCCGAATATTGGCAACGCCCCGAACGATCTTGCTCGATTTGGGCATGATGGTGAGTTTCGGGCATTGCAGTACTTCTTTTACCTTGAAGACGTTGATCCCGTAAAGCTGCTTGCCGTCGAGACGAAACAAGAGCAGCTCCAGGCGATTCTGACCCACCAGCTGAGTTCGCTGGTTTACCGAATCCATTACACCTGCCATGCCGAACCCCCTTACCAAAATGACCGCCGCCCACACAACCGATCAACAAGCGGCACGGGCTTTGCTATTTATAATCTCATGAACGCAAAGACGACAATTTCTCGACACTTCGCATTAGAAACCCGCAGGCTTCTGTGCGCAATCGCTCTGCTGTGCCTTTGCGGCCCGGCGAACTTCGCTCGCGCAGAGAATTTCACACTGCCTGAACAGCTTATCGGCGTCACCCAAGGGTTTCTTGAGTTCACAGTAGAAGACTATTTGGCAACCAACCAGATTGACGGGCGTCATGACATTCAGGTCAAGCAGCTCGACCCGCGTTTACGGATGGCTGCTTGCGACAAGGATTTGACAGCCAGCCTCGAAAGCCCGCGCCCGGTCGGCCGGGTGACTGTGCGCGTGCGCTGTGAGGGCTCATCGCCGTGGACGGTGTTCGTGCCCGCTCAGGTTCAGCTGTTTCGCAACGTGGTAACGGTGGTGCGCCCGCTCAAACGCGATGCCATCGTCACCGAACAGGACATCGCCATGCGCGAGCGCGATGTCAGCAGCCTGGGTCAGGGATTTCTGGCATCCCTTGATCAGGCCGTTGGCCAGAAGGTTGTCCGACAAATGGTCATCGATCAGGTGATCACCCCCGTGGCACTCGAACAGCCACAGATGGTTCACAAGGGCGATCAGGTGGTCATCATTGCCCGAACCGGCACGCTGGCGGTGCGGATGCCCGGCGAAGCGATGTCCGACGGTGGTTTCAACGAACAGATACGGGTGAAAAACCTCAATTCACAACGGGTGATAAAGGCCAATGTCACTGGCCCCGGACAGGTGGAAGTTGCCATGTGATGCATTGATGCTGGCGTAGCGCGTGCGTTTTTTCTAGACTGCGGTGAATGTCCGACGGTGGAAAGCATCTATTGAGAAGCTTTATCACAATCAGCCTAAAGTTTGATCGGGGTTGGCCGAAAACAAGGCAAGCGTCCAAACACCCAGAGGTTTTTCAATCATGGTCATAGATTTTAGCCGCCTTAACAATTCACAACTTGTCACCAGTACGTCACGTACCGGGGCCGGTAAAGACACCGCCAAAACCGATGCACCCGCACCTGCAGCCACCGCAGGCGTCAAAAGCACCGGGGAGACTTTTTCCTTGAGCAGTGAGGCTCAACAGTTGCAGAAAATCACGGACAAGCTGAACGATCTGCCAACCGTCAACAGTTCACGCGTCGCCGAGCTCAAGCAGGCCATCGCAGACGGTAGCTATAAAGTCGACAGCAATCGTGTTGCCAGCAAACTGTTGAATTTCGAAACCCAACGCTAAGCCACGGCTCGCGCTGGATATTCTGGACGCTTAAAAACCAGAGCATGCGATGCAAGACACTAATTTGCTGCAGATGATCACCGATGACATAGTTTCGACCCGACAGCTGCTCGAGCTGTTGCAGGCCGAATCCGTGATTCTTCATGGCCGCGACATGGGCGATATGGAACAGGTGCTGGCTCAAAAGCAAGCGCTGGTCATACTGCTCGATCAGCACGGTCGCAAGCGCAGCCAGTTACTGGCGGGCCTTGGTTTGCCAGCAAATCGCAACGGTCTTCAGCAACTGGCCAGCCAGTCGGATGTCGGTGAGCAATTGTTGACGGCAGGTGATGAACTGAATGCGTTGATCAATGAGTGCCAGGTTCTGAATGACCGGAACGGCAGCCTGATTCAGCTGCAACAGATCAGCACCGCCCATCAGCTTCGCATATTGAACGGCGGCGATACGCCAACACTCTATGACAGTCGGGGCTCGACTGCGCTCAGAGCAAGACCACGCCCCCTCAGTCAGGCGTAATTCCCTGTATCAAGGTATCGTGCGTAGTGGCAGAATGCCTGTTGTTGCGTTGCTGTAGTATTTTGCCTGGAGATTCAAGAACGTGAATGGCTCAAGCGCGGACGATGCTCCGCAGCCCCCGAAGGTCCTCAATACACCTTTGGAAATCGCCGCAAACCTGCGGTTGCTGGTCGAGAGTCATGATCCGCTGATCATTACCTTCAACGAGCGCGCCCAGCGTTTTCAGAGCTACCTCCTCGAAGTCGACCGTGACAGCAATACCATTGCGCTCGACGAAATGATCCCCCGTGACGGCGAACGTTTTATCGGCAATGGCGAATCCTACCGCGTCGAAGGCTTTCATGATGGCGTACGTATCGCTTGGGAAAGCGCTGCGCACATGGACATTATCGAGTCCGATGGCCAGCGTATGTACCGCGGCCCCATGCCCGAAGAAGTCATCTACCACCAGCGTCGCAATGCTTTTCGTGCTGCGCTGAAACTGGCTCAGCTGGTTGATGTCGAGATCGGCGGCGAACGCCTGAAATCAACGCTGACGGGCAAACTGCTGGATATTTCTGCCACCGGTTGCAAGTTGCGTTTCGAAGGCGATGTGTCTGACCGCATGCAGCTGGGTCAGGTGTACGATCGCTTCATCGCCAAACTGCCCTTTGGCGCCATGACGGCACCCGTCGAATTGCGCCATCTGCACTTCGAAGAACGATTCCATACCACGTTCGCCGGGGTACGCTTTCACAACATGAGCGGACTGGTGCAGCGTCAGGTCGAACGATTCGTCTACCAGCTGCAACGTGAAGCGCGCCGCTTCGACAAAGACGACGACTTCTGACAGTAGCGAACGTTTGCGAATGATTGCGGCAGCCGTGCCGCAATCCCCCACGCCTCTCCCTCTGTTACATCAGGCCTTCCAGGTCTCGCTCTCGCCCTCACGCTCTTCCTCGACGGCGTCAGCCCTGACCTCGGCCACCGACTCTGCCTGCGGCTGCATTTCCGGCTCTGGCTCTGGCTCTGGCTCTGCAACCTCCGGCTCGACGGTATTCTGCATCTGGTCCTGTACCACCTGTTCATCCACACGCGGATCGAGCGCCACCACCAACGGCGAACTGGACATGCTGTCCGGCATCGCAACGTGGTGCAGTGGTGCGTTCTCCACCTGGTGCAGGTGAGTAACGGCCTTTGGCCGGATCAACAGGACAAGAATCGCTGCAGCGCCGCAGACAAACACATACAGCATGTGGCCACCGAACACTTTCATGACCACACCCGCAGCCAGCGGGCCGATGCTCGCGCCGATCCCGTAGGTCATGAGCAGCATTGCCGTCAGCGACACGCGCCGCTCGGCCTCGACGTGGTCATTGGCAAATGCCACGGCCAGCGGATAGAGGCAGAACTGCATCAGCGACGCCAGGAAGCCGACGCCGAACAGCACCTCGACCGGCACGCTGGGGAACACTGCCAGCGGCAAGGACGCCACCACCAGCGCGGCTGCGAACACCCGCATCAGCACGGAGCGGTCATAGCGGTCCGACAGCAGGCCCAGGGGCCACTGCACCAGAAACCCGGCCAGAATGCAGCACCCCATGAACAGACCGACCTGCTCGGTGGACAGCCCCTGCTCGGCGGCATAGACCGGCGCCAGACCGTAAAACGAACCGATGATCAGCCCCGCACCCAGTACCGCCGTCAATGACTGCGGGACACGCTTCATGAAGAACCTCGGCTCCAGCGGTGCCGGGTGCAGGGGCGCCGGGTGGATGGCCCGGGTCATGGCAACAGGCACCAGACACAGAGCAAAACACAACGCCACCAGCATGAGCAGTTCAGGACCCAGTTGCGGGTGAACCACTAGCACCAGTTGGCCAAGCACCAGGCCCAGGTAGGAAGCGATCATGTAACCGCTGAACACCATGCCGCGCTGCTTGGCCTCGGCCTGTTCGTTGAGCCAGCTCTCGATGACCATGTATTGACACATCATGCCCAGGCCGACGATCACCCGCAGCACCAGCCAGGCGGGCAGCCAGCTGATCAGGCCATGCCCGAGCACCGCCGCGCCGACAATGCCGGCGCAGGTGGCATAGGCGCGAATATGACCGACACGGCCGATCAGGCGGTGACCGATCTTGCCGCCCAGCACCAGACCGAAGTAGTTGGCCGCCATCAAAGCACCGACCCACAGGCTGTCGACCTGATCAGCCGCCAGGCGCAGGGCCAGATAAGTACTCAGCAGGCCTGAGCCGATCAACATCATCAACGAGGCAAAATAAAGCGCTCGAAAGGATTTCCAGATTTGGCGCATCAACGTTCCAAAAATAGGGAGTCGCCCGAATGGACGAGCCCGATACTGCGATTCTTAAACCTGAGCAGCCAGAACGCGCCGTTCCCAGGGGGTGATCTCGTCGAAAAAACTGCTGAGTTCCAGAGCCTTCGACGCGATGTAGCCTTCGATGAATTCATGACCAAACAGTTCCTTGGCCAACTGACTGCTTTTCAGACGTTCAAGAGCGGCATGCAAGGTACAAGGAAGTGACAATTCTTCCGGCACCTCGATTTCACCCTGCATCGGCGCAGTCGGTTCAAGGCCTTGTTCGATACCGTACAGCCCGGCCGTCAGGCTCGCAGCGATGGCCAGATAAGGATTGGCGTCCGCGCCGGGCAGCCGATTCTCCACTCTTCTGGCCGCCGCCGCACTCGACGGAATACGTAGTCCGGCGGCGCGATTATCGTAGGACCAGCAGGCGTTGTTGGGCGAAGCATAGGGATGAAACAGGCGCTGATAAGAATTGACGTTGGGCGCGAACAAGGCCGTGAAGTCAGCCATGCAGGCTTGCTGACCGCCGATGAAGTGGCGGAAGGTGGCGGTCGCTTCGCCACCGGCATTGCTGAATACCGTTTGCCCGGAATCCGCGGCGACCACGCTCTGGTGGATGTGCATCGAGCTGCCCGCCGTGTGTGCCAGCGGCTTGGCCATGCAGACCACGACAAGCCCGTGCCTGAGCGCGACTTCCTTGAGCAGGTGCTTGAACAGAAAGGTCTGATCGGCCAGCCTCAACGGATCGCCATGCAGCAGGTTGATCTCGAACTGGCTGACCCCCATCTCATGCATCACGGTGTCACGCGGCAGGCCGAGTGCAGCCATGCACGCATAGACCTCGACGAAGAACGGCCGCAGGCCGTTATTGGAACTGACACTGAATGCCGAGTGCCCGGCCTCGCGTCGCCCATCCAGACCCACTGGCGGCATGAATGGCTGATGCGGATCGGGATTGGGCGCAAACACGAAAAACTCAAGCTCGGTCGCCACCACCGGCACCAGGCCCCGAGCGGCATAACGGGCGATAACGGCCTTCAACTGGCTGCGCGTCGATAACAGACAGGGCTCGCCATTCAGATCCACGGCATCGCAGATGGCCAATGCACGGGGCTGATCGCTCCAGGGCAGGCGGTGAATCTGCAGCGGATCACTGATTAACGCCAGGTCGCCGTCATCGCTGCCATAGAAACGCGCCGGTGGATAACCGCCCATGATGCATTGCAGCAGTACGCCGCGCGCCAGTTGCAGACGTCGCCCTTCGAGGAAGCCTTCGGCCGTCATGACCTTGCCGCGGGGCACGCCGTTCAAGTCGGGGGTTACACACTCCACTTCATCAATGCCCATCAATTGCTGCGCCAGCGAATGGGGGTCATTGCGTGTCATGGGTCAGTCCTTTGTCAGCAGCGCCATAAACGAGAAGCCAGCAGCTTAACGCTTAAAGCTCGCAGCTTGAAACTGTCCTCAAAGCACCGGATTGTGGAAAGGTGCGCCGGTCACTTCGATGAACTCCTTTCGGTAGTCCTCGTTTTCCGGATCGACCACAAGCGCCTGACGCAGAAACTCGACGCCTTCGGCCACATGCCCCAACTGACGGCTCAAGGCGCCGGCGAGGTGCAGCCGGGTGGCATCGAAAAAATTGAAGGAGAGCAGAATCTTGGTCAGCGTCAATGCGTTTTCCAGTTTGCCAGCCATCAGCAACTGATTGAACTGCGTGTTGAAATCGGCGACATCCTGCCACTTCTCTGCCGACAGCCCTTCTACCTTGCGCAGCACGAGGGTGTGGCCGTTGCCCACTTTCGAATCCGTCTCTTCCACGCACTCGATGTACCAGCAGCCCAGGCCTGACGAGTTAACGTAATTGACCGCGCGGATCATGCTCTGCAAGGAGAACACCTGATAGTGACCCCGCCACTCACCTTCGGCAACGGTGGTCATGTCGACCTTGTTTTCGAAGTCTTCGATCATCTGCGCCAGCGTCGTCAACCGACGCGCCCGGTCGGTTCGCGCGGCCGTGCGCTTGGGGAAGATGCAGAAGAACACGCCACCGTTCTTCAGCACCCGGAGAGCTTCGACATAGGCGGAAAACAGATTGGGAACGTGTTCGATGACATGCGAGCTGATGAGGTAATCAACCGACGAATCGTCAGTGTGAATGCATTGAAAGTCGCCGAGCATGTCGACTTTCGAGACATCGCCCGACACTTTCATCTGTTCCACGAAATACTGCTGGTAATCCTCCATGTCGCGAGGATGCAAGAACTCGACACCGTCGCACGGTGCGACATTCAGACAACTGGGGAGGTTGAACGCGTTGTGAGCCGCTGCTCCCAACTCTATACCGTGCCCCTGGCAGTACTTCCTAGCTAACAGCATCACCTACCCACCGCTCAACGTGATATTGGATACAGCCTGTCCGGGGTGTCGGCGCAACCAGGCAAAACTTTAACGGGCGCCGGCCCGCAGGCTGCGTCGGCCGGGCCATTGGCGCAAATATTGCAGCCCACGAAGCACGTACAATGATTTACGTCAGCGTAGCCCTGAACGCCGGGTCTGCGCGGATGCAAGCCATGAAAAATCAGGCTCATGCCCTAGAGAACAGAGGATCACCATGATCGATGGTCAAAAGGTTGGCTGCGGGATCGTTACGTATAACCGTCCGGCCCTGCTGAAAAAACTCTACGACTCACTGCCCACCGACGTCATCGACAGCATCGTCATCATCAACGATGGCGACATGCACCCTGAATTCTCTGCCTATGGCAGCGAAGAGTTTTTCAATAATGAACGCAACCTCGGCGTCGGAAAATCCAAGAACAGAGCGTTGTCCCGGTTGATGGACGCGGGGTGCGAGCATCTTTTCCTGATCGAAGACGACATCTACATCAAAAGCCCTGAAGTGTTCGAGCTGTATGTCCTGACCTCGACACTGACCGGTATTCAGCACCTCAATTACAGCCAGCACGGTTTGATGAACAAGACGCCGACCGGCGAAGCCAACGCCGTGTGCAAGATCGATTACGGCAACGGTATCAACCTGCCTTTGTACCGACATTGCGTCGGGGCGTTTTCCTACTATTCCCGGCGCAGCCTGGAAGCGGCCGGGTTGATGGATGAGGCGTATCACAACGCGTTCGAGCACGTCGATCACACCCTGGCCATCATCAATCAGAACATGCACCCGCCGTTCTGGTTTTTTGCCGACATCGACAACTCGGAGCTTTACCTCGGAGACGAGCCCTGGACGCTGGAAACATCAACGATTTCGTCCAACACCCAGCACCGGAAAAACGCCCTCGAAGCCATTGAACACTTCACGCTCAAGCATGGCTGCTCGCCGATTCATCACCCACTCGCCTCCAATCAGGAGCTGATGGACAGCCTCAACAGCATCAAGCAGAACTTCGGGCTGAACATCTGAGAAACCATTGGCACGCCGCAAACCGGCTCAGTGATTGCGCAGGCAGCCACACTGAACCGGGATCGTGTCGATGAACTACCGTCTGGGATTCAGGGCAGTATCATGCTGAACAGAGCACCGCCCAGAACGCCACCGTTGGCAATCTCGATACGGCCCTGCAAACCGTTGCGCACGTGCAGTCGGGCAATGTGCGCCGCAAAATACAGGCCCAGCCCGGTGCTGCCGCTGCCCTGATTGATCCCCTGCACGTAGTCGGTCTGCTGCTCGATCAGGTAAGCCGGATAGCCGGGGCCGTCGTCGTTCACCGTGATCTTCAGTTGACCGTCCTCGTCAGACACGCTGACAAAAATCTGCTCGCGGGCAAAACCGGTGGCATTGACGATGATATTGCCCACCACCGAACCCACCAGTTCGCGGTCGAAAAAGCCTAACGGACTCCCGACATCAAGGGCATAGCGAGCGGCAATGCCACGGCTGCTCAGCACTTCCTGGTGATGAGCCAGTTGCGCTTCGATGAAGTCATCCAGCTCGTGATAATCCGGGCGCAGCGGCATCTGGTTGACGCCGAGTTTGTACAAGCCCAGCAACTGCACCAGCATGCCGTTCAGGTTGGCGAACTCGTACTCGATCACCCCATGTTCGGGCGTGTCGCGCTGCTGGGCGGAAAGCCTGGCCAGCCATTCGCTGTGCGCCTGGGTCAGGGTCGCCAGCGAATTTTTCATGTCATGCACGGTGGAGGCAATCACCATGGAAAAATCCAGCCCCTGCTCCCTTTCTTCACTCATGCGCCAAACGCCCTCTCCCTGAGTTTCTGATAACGCTCGAAGCGCGGATCGCTGTCCGGGATCTTGCCGACCATCGTCAGGCTGGCACGGCACTCGTCCAGCCCGGCCTGCCCCAGGTTCTGACCGGGATGAAGCAGCGACTGCGCCATGTTGAGCGCAATACTGAGGTTCTTCGGCTGCAAGGCCAGCGCACTGCGGAAAAACGCCTGGGCTTCGGTCAGGTTGCCCGCCTTGTAGCTGCGCACGCCTTGCAGGTTCAGATCGCTGGCCGCCTTGTTGGCGCCCAGAATGGCAGGATCGTCGGTCATGCTGGCCACGCTTTTCATCACCGCCGGATCGTCGCCATAGACTTGCGCACAGCTCATCAAGACACCGGCACCCGCCTCTTCCTGACCCAGTTGCTTGAGCTGGGCGGCCACCATCAAGGCGGCATCGGCGCTGAGAAACAGCTCCGATCCATCGAGCCGGGCCATTGCCTGCTCGGTGAGTTTAGCGGCGGCTTCCGGGTCCGAGTGTTGCAGGCTGGAGGCCTTCATCAAGCGCGTACGCACTTGCAGACCTTCGTCATTGCTGTGCTCTTTAGCGACGTCACCCAAGGCATTGTTGATCTCGACACGGGTTCGCGCATCAAGCCCCTGCTCGCCGCCTTTGCTGATCAGGGCATGTGCCAGCCCAAGATTGGTCTCGGGGTCTTTGAAACGTGAATGCTGCCCTTGGGAAACCGCCTGACGATAGGCCTTGGAAGCACTCTCGAAGTCTTCGTTGCCCAGTGCCAGCTTGCCCAGCAGCCGTTGCCGGCGAACCGCCAGCGGCGACAGACGCACCGCGTTTTCCAGCACCGTCTGAGCCCGTTTGGCATCACCGAGGGCCACCAGCACGTCAGCCAGCCCGTCGTACAGCGCGGGCATGATCGGAAAGGCTTTGATGGCCTGCTCGTAAACAGCCTGCGCCTCGGCAGCCTTGCCGCGTTTCAGCAACAGGCTGCCCAGCGCGCCATACGCCCAAGGCGTGGCGCGGTCGGCCAGAATGCTTTTGAGGAAGGTTTCCAACGGCTCGTGCTGCTTCAGGTCGCGCAGGGCCTCGGCCTTGTGGCGCAGGCACAAGGGCGCATAACGCGGGTCCTGCTTGATCAATGCGTCGCAAGCGGCCAGCACCTCTGCCGGGTTACGACGGTCGAGCGCCTGCAGAATCGGCTTGAGCAGCGTCTTGCGCTGCACGAGCTTTTCAAGACGCTGAGCCAGCCCGGCCCGATTGAACGGCTTGGTCAGGTAGCCGTCCGGCTCCCACTCCAACGCACTCATGACCATTGCCTGACTGTTTTCGGCAGTGACCATGATGAAAACGCTTTCGTGACTCAGCAGCCGCTCGACCATCAGGTCTTCAAGCACCTGTTGACCGTTCTTGCGACCATCGCCAAGGTTGAAGTCATGCAGCACGAAGTCGTAGCGCTTTTGCGCACACATGCGCAGTGCTTCTTCACCGGTGTCGGCGGTATCCACTTCCTTGACGCCCAGTTCACGCAGCATCGACCTGACTGAACTGCGAAAGTCAGAGAAGTCATCAACGATAAGAAAGCTTTTTTGGTTGTACGCCAGCATCCGGATTCCTGCACAGGAGAGGGTGAAATATGAGACCCGTGCCTGAGAGCGACTCAGACCCGGCTCAGCAGCCCGTTTTTCAGGACACGCTTGATAACTGATAGCCAGGTGCCAGGCATCGCCTGCTTTCATCACCCGCACAGCGGTATCGGGTGAACGGCACCACTCAGTTTTTCGACCATCCAGGCAGAAACTGTAGAACGAACATCAACTTCGCACCTCATCGGCGCTAGCATTCAATGCAGACATTGCGAACTGGATCGAACAGGCGCAGGGATGAAGAAGGTTAAAGGCCGATTGAAGGTGCCTTTGAGTGTCGCATGCCAGCGCCAGGCGCTGGCATGCAGAACGCAAGCCGACTCAGACCCAGCCGTCGTTTTTCTTGCGGCCTTTGGTCAGGGCCGGAAGGATCAGGCCGACCAGCAGGCCTGCACCGGCAATGCTGCCGCCATAGACCATGTAACGCATCATGACCTGCTTGTTTTCATCGCCGAGTCGCGCCTGCGTGGCACGCAATTCAGCCTGGGAGTCAGCCAGTTGATCGTTGAGGGTCTTGGTCCGCGCTTCCAGTTCATCGACCAGCTTCTTGCGCGCATCCAGCGTCTCTTGCATGCCTTGCACGCGGGTCTTCCAGGTGTTGTCGATGCCGGCCAGTTGCTCGGTCAGTTCGGCAACCTGCTGGGTCAGCTGTGGCACGCGCTCGGCCTGTCCGGGGACTTCCTGCAGGTCGCTGGTGGGAATCCACACGGTAGAGCCGGCCTCGCCACGCACCTGGCTGAACTTGCCCGAGGTGGTGAGCAACTCGACTTTCTGCCCGGATTTCAGCGTACCGACGATGCGATGGTCATCCGTCGGCCCGCTGCGTACGTAAGTGGTGAGGCTGTCACTGACCCAGCGGTCGTTGTTGGCCGCCTGGGCAGTGCCAGGCACGATGACGCTCAACACGGCGCCGAGCAGACCTGCGCCGAGCAGGCGACGCGGCACGGTGAACAGGCCAGGGGCACGGAAGAGAAGTGCAGAAAGGTGACGAGACATGGCGATAATTATCTTTATCTGGAATGAAAATAAAGCCTCGTTGAACGGGCCGGCTTGCGATGGTGCGGCAGGCGACGATAGGTTTTGCAACTCCTGCCCGGACGGGTTGTCTGCCAATCAGACGCGTTGAAAAGCGCCTGACGATCCCTTCAATGAAGCCCGTCCGAAAAGTCCATCAGCTAACAGACCCTTTGAAATGGGTCAGGTTCACTGTCGCCCTGCGTCCGCGTCAAAATTCAGCCGCACGGTCATGTGAGCAAGTGCCTGCTTTCAAACGAATTCAACCCCGTGATGATTGATCTCCGACGTTTGCTTTCCAGCCCAAGTGCTGTAGAAAAGGCCTGACAGGCGTGAACGTCCTCGATGCTCACCATCCTGATGCTCGACTGCATCGCTCTAATGGAAAATAGAATGCTCCCAAGACAAGTGATTAACGCCACCGTAAGCCCGAAAGGCAGCCTTGAAACCCTGTCGCAACGTGAAGTGCAGCAACTCAGCGCTGCCGGCTCTGGCAGTACCTACACCCTGTTTCGCCAGTGCGCCCTGGCCATTCTCAATACCGGCGCCCACGTCGATAACGCCAAGACCATTCTTGAAGCGTACGAGAGCTTTGAAGTGCGCATTCATCAACAGGATCGCGGTGTGCGGCTGGAGCTGCTCAACGCTCCAGCCGATGCGTTCGTCGATGGCGAAATGATCGCCAGCACCCGCGAGATGCTGTTCAGCGCCTTGCGCGACATCGTCTACACCGAAAGCGAACTGGACAGCCAGCGCATCGATCTGAGCAATTCTCAGGGCATCACCGATTACGTGTTCCACCTGCTGCGCAACGCCCGCACGCTGCGTGCCGGTGTCGAGCCGAAGATGGTGGTGTGCTGGGGTGGCCACTCGATTAACACCGAAGAATACAAATACACCAAGAAAGTCGGCCATGAACTGGGCCTGCGCAGCCTGGACATCTGCACCGGCTGCGGCCCCGGCGTCATGAAAGGCCCGATGAAGGGCGCCACCATTGCCCACGCCAAGCAGCGCATCGTCGGCGGTCGTTACCTGGGCCTGACCGAGCCGGGCATCATCGCTGCCGAGGCGCCAAACCCGATCGTCAACGAACTGGTGATTCTGCCGGACATCGAAAAACGTCTCGAGGCGTTCGTGCGTGTCGGCCACGGCATCATCATTTTCCCGGGTGGCGCGGGCACTGCCGAAGAGTTCCTGTACCTGCTGGGCATTCTGATGCACCCGGACAACAAGGACGTGCCGTTCCCGGTGATCCTGACCGGCCCGAAAAACACCGAACCGTACCTGCAACAACTGCACGCGTTCGTGGGTGCCACGCTGGGTGAAGAAGCACAGCGTCATTACCAGATCATCATCGACAACCCGGCAGACGTCGCCCGGCAGATGACTCAGGGCCTGAAGGAAGTGAAACAGTTCCGCCGCGAGCGCAACGATGCGTTTCACTTCAACTGGCTGCTGAAGATCGAAGAAAGCTTCCAGCACCCGTTCGATCCGACCCACGAGAACATGGCGAAACTGCAACTTAACCACGACGTGCCGACGCACGAACTGGCCGCCAACCTGCGTCGGGCGTTTTCCGGCATTGTCGCCGGCAACGTCAAGGACAAGGGCATTCGCCTGATCGAAGAGCACGGCCCTTATCAGATCCAGGGCGACCCTTCGATCATGGGGCCTCTGGACAAGCTGTTGCAGGCGTTCGTCGATCAGCACCGGATGAAATTGCCGGGTGGCGCGGCCTATGTGCCGTGCTATCAGGTCGTAGCCTGATCCCACAGCGATAACCGGCAGGCAAACGGGGCGTTCTTGAGCGCCCCGTTTCTATTTGTGCTGACGAAATTCCCGAGGCGACTGCCCGGTAGCGCGTTTGAAAAAGCGCGAAAAATAAGCCGGCTCGGAAAACCCCAGGCTGTCGGACACCTGATTGATGGTCATGGTGGTGTAAATCAGATTGCGCTTGGCCTCCAGTAACAGTCGCTGGCTGATGATCTGCAACGCCGACTGGTTGCACAGACGCCGACACAGCGCGTTCAGATGCGCCGCGCTGAGGCCCATCGCCTGTGCGTGCTGATCGATGGACCAGTGTTCGCGAAAACTCGTTTCCAGTTGATGCATGAAGGCCTGTAGATGCTCGCGTCCGCGGTCCATCGCCTGAACTTCTTCGCCTGCGTGTGCGCTGCTGCGCCGACTGAGCCAGACCGCCAGCACATTGATCAACGAGTGCAGCATCAGGTCGCGGCCCGCCCTGGGTTGCCGGTACTCGCGAGCAATGGCGCTGAACAGCGTGTCCACGTAGTGGCTGTCGGCCCCCAGTGTGTAACAACGCGCCGTACTCATCGCCGAAATGTCGAGCGCCGCCTCCAGTTGCTCCACCAGCGGCCTCGCCAGGCTGAGAATGTGGCCCTGAATGTCTTCGGCGAACCTGAACGTGTGAACGCTCAAGGCCGGCACCACCTGCAATGACGGCGTCTCGACCTCGCTGACGCTGTCTTCGACCTTCAGCCTCGCCTTGCCCGATTGCACATACAGCAACTGAACCAGATCGCCATGCCGATGCGGCTTGATCTCCCATTCGTGCATCTTGCTGCGCTCGGGGATCGACTCGCAGTGGATCAGGTCCGGCGTCGGCCAGGCCGTGGTTTCTCCGTAGAGCTTGAACACCGGTATGGCGGTGACAGCCGTTCTGACCATGTTGCCCTCCCCCGTCCGGACCCTCGAAAAGTCCAGATAATGCGCTGGATATTGCCTTCTTATCTCGACGCCATCCATTAAAAATGCAGGAGACAACAATAATCGTATCTCGCTGGTCACGGCTGGCAGGGATCACCAGAGAGGGCACCCGTCATGAAAACCCAAGTCGCCATTATCGGTGCAGGCCCTTCCGGGCTGCTGTTGGGCCAGTTGCTTCAGCGTGCCGGCATCGACAACGTGATCGTCGAGCGCAAGGACCCCGACTACATCCTTTCGCGCATCCGCGCAGGCGTGCTTGAACAAGGCATGGTTGATTTGCTGCGAGAGGCCGGCGTGAGTGAACGCATGGACGCCGAGGGGCTGATTCACGATGGGTTCGAACTGGCCTTTGACGGTCGCTGTGAACGCATCGACCTGAAAAGCCTCGCCGATGGCAAGACCGTGATGGTCTACGGTCAGACCGAAGTCACCCGGGACCTGATGGCCGCCCGCGCGGCCATCGGCGCAATGACCGTCTATGACGCCTCGGACGTCAACGTACACGACCCAAAAACCGACAGCCCTTACCTGACGTTCGTGAAAGACGGCGAAACCGTGCGCCTGGACTGCGATTACATCGCCGGCTGCGACGGTTTTCATGGTGTGTCCCGGCAGTCGATCCCGGCCGAAACACTGAAGGTTTTCGAGCGCGTCTATCCGTTTGGCTGGCTCGGCGTACTGGCCGACACACCGCCGGTCAACGAAGAGCTGGTCTACGCCAATCACCCGCGCGGCTTCGCCCTGTGCAGCATGCGCTCGGCGGTTCGCACCCGGTATTACGTACAGGTCAGCGCCAACGAGAAGGTCGAAGACTGGTCGGACGAGCGCTTCTGGAGCGAACTCAAATCCCGGTTGCCCGAGCATCTGGCGGGCCGCCTGGTGACAGGCCCGTCCATCGAGAAAAGCATCGCGCCATTACGCAGTTTCGTAGTGGAGCCCATGCAGTACGGTCGCCTGTTCCTGCTCGGCGACGCCGCACACATCGTCCCGCCCACCGGCGCCAAAGGCCTGAACCTGGCGGCCAGTGACGTCAGCACGCTGTACCGGATACTGCTCAAGGTCTACCGCGAAGGCCGCACCGACCTGCTGGAAAAATACTCGCAGATCTGCCTGCGCCGGGTGTGGAAAGCCGAACGGTTCTCCTGGTGGATGACCTCGGTCCTGCACAACTTCCCCGACACCGACGCGTTCAGCCAGCGCATTCAGCAGACCGAACTGGATTACTACGTAGGTTCAGAGGCCGGGCGCAGGACGATTGCAGAGAATTATGTGGGTTTGCCGTATGAGGCGATTGAGTAGGGCATTAATGACTGAGGGCACGTGCTGCTGCAATCAGATGTTGATGCCTGCCCTGCCGACACCCTTAATATGGCTACGCTGAATCAGTGTGCGCAATGCTGCGTTCAGGCTCTACTGGCAGTGAATAAACATTCCGATGCTGACGCGCGCACGAGCCTGTTGAACCACCGCATCACCGATGCGTCGCCACGATTAAGAACGGCCCACGCTAAACAGCGGGCGGTCAGGTCATTCATCAATGACCTGACTCAAACTATCGAGCTGTGCTTGATCAGCACATCACACTGCCTGACTTACCGGGAATAAGCAGTCGTGCCCGAATACGCTCTGACGGCAGAAGTCGTGTTCACATGCCTGATGCGGTAAGTACCAAAGCCGCCGAACTCCAGATAGGAGGCTTTCCCTGTCAACGTACTTTGAGCCACTTGCACCCATCCCGAGCCTGATTGCTTGTCAATATACAACGCTGGCGCAGAACCCGTACCTAGCGCAGCTGCGGTCGAAGAAATATTCGCACTGCTGCAGCCTGAGGCAGAGGTGATCTGAAAAGGACCATAGGCCACTATTTCAGAATTGGCAGCGATGGTGCCGCTGTAGGTGTTTTTGATATTCAAGCATACGGCTGATGCTTGAAGTGAAAACAGAGACATTGCTACGAACGGCAGAATCAAAATACGCTTCATAAGTCTTCCTGACTTTAACACTACAGTAATATATAGTTCACGGCGCTTTCTCGGCACACGTACGAGATTGCAGCCTGCGTCTTAAAACGAAAAGGGTGAGCGACGACTCTATGGCCCCATCCTTCACCTCCGTTAAGATTTTCAGAAAACAAGACACGCCATCGATCAATCAACAGCACGGTGAGAAAATAGAAAACGACAGAGTGAGCAATCGATAAAACGTTTAAGGGGGGCGGGCATGAGACAGGCTACATCAAACGATGTGCAAATGAGCATCACTGTAGCAAGAGTTAACCGAGGCATAAAAACCCTACCGTCCATGTAGTCACGCAAGTAACATTAAGTCCTTAAAGTATTTATGCCTGCGCAAGACAACGATGTCAATACAATATTTTCGTGATGCATTGCCACTTGCTGGATGCGAGATCACCCCACCCTCTTTAGCGGATTGGCAGAAAACAGAAGTGTTTGCAGCCGCCTCAAAATACGTGCTGATTGAAGTTTTTTGGCGTGAACCTCAAGCTTTCAGACATGCCACCAGGCTCTGTGCGACGCCGGTGGACGAGAATCCTTGATGCGCAAAATTCTGCGCATCAAATGGTCGGGTAAAACGGGTAAAGGCATACACCTCAAGCTCTCCAGCAGACAAACAAAAGCTTGCGCACATGCGTATGGAACTGCGCGCTATTTCACGATTCCTGGTTAAAAAACTGTCTACACACCTTGCCTTATACGGCTATCTATCTGTTTTTAAACAATAAAAATATTTTCGGCACACATTTTGGAATGCAGTTCTGCATAAGGCGGGTGAATGGCCCGTTGCTGCGCAGAGAATTTCCCGCATGACCGATAAAAACGGCACCCATCAACAACGACGTGCTGCACGCTTCCCCAA
>NZ_MTSB01000010.1 GCF_002093745.1 Pseudomonas graminis | reverse complement strand
TCGCGAACAAGTTCGCTCCCACGGCCTTCGGCCAGAATCAAAAGAACTTGTGTATAACGCTAAGCGCGGAGCATGGGCACGATAGGTGTTCTTGCGATCAACGCTCGTTCCTCACGCTCTCAAAGAGCCCGGAAAACAGGGCTTTCAGGCTTCTGCCCGCAGGGCGTGGGAGCGAACTTGTTCGCGAAGACGGTATTTCAGACGAAGCATTTTCGGTGATGACACAGGCCCTTTGATGCCGAGCCCTTCGACGGTGGTGACGTAGCCATCTCGCCGCTCCAGTGCGCTGAAGTCGCCCGCGACGCTGTTCTGTACGAACGCCATGCGGCGATAGCCTTTGGCGTGTAGGTAGCGGGCAGCCGTCACGCCGACATCGTAGTGAGAGAAACCGATCTGGATCGGGCTGCGCTCGGGTTGATGGTCCCAGGTTTCGATCACCGGAATGTCGGTCTGCCCGATCATTTTTTCGGTGGCGTCGCTGTGGAAGCGACTGGTCAGCACCAGCGCTGCCGGAGACCAGCCCAGAAAGGCCCGCACTGCGCTTTCTTCCTGTTCGGCGGAAAAGTAGCTGGAGGCCAGCAACAACTGGAAACCGTGCCGACTCAACGTGTCGCTGAAGCCCTGAATGGTGTTGGCGAAGATCGGCCCGGAGATATTGGGAACCACCATCGCCACCACTTTGTTACGCGCCGACGCCAGACCGCCTGCGGCCAGATTAGGCACGTAGCCCAGCGTATTGACCGCTGCTGCGATGCGCTCGCGCAACTCCGGTGATACCTGCTCCGGCTGATTGAAATAACGCGAAACGGTAATGGCCGACACCCCCGCGTGACGGGCCACGGCGGTGATGGTGACCCGGCCTGCGCCTCGGCGTTTGCGTGTCACGGGTTTCTCATCGGCCATGTTTGATCACTTCGCATAAAAGTAAAAAGAATATAAAACTAATTTTTCAGTATTGGACGATCTATCAGTCGATTCTCGATACTGGCGATGTTAGCGCTAACAAAGATGGTTGTCTGCTACTCGCCACCGCGAATGCCCGGACCCGGTTTAGCCAGCACGAATAGGCGCCAGTGCGTACCGCACTGTCGGATCAGGGCATATTTCAGGCAGGCACGCAGATGCACACAACACGTGGAGACGGCGTCAGACACACACTTCTGGCGCACGCTATCGATCAGGCTCATGTGGCGCGGGGGCGTCGTTATGGCTGGTTGCTGATGGGGCTGACAGCCATGCCTTGGGTTCCGGTCATGGCGGAGACTGACGCTGCGCAAAACGCTGAGACCGTGGCGCTGGAGTCCGTCACCGTGACGGCCACGCGCCGTGAAGAATCGCTGCAAAAAGTGCCGGTCGCCGTCTCGGTGATTCAGGGCGAACAACTGGAGCGGGACAACCGCAATGGCGTCGCCAGCCTTGTGCAGCAAGTGCCGTCGCTGAACTTCCGCACGGGCGCTTCCAACAAGGACACCTCGCTGTTCATTCGCGGTGTCGGCACCATTTCCACCTCGCCGGGCGTCGAGCCGACCGTGGCGACCGTGATCGATGGCGTGGTGTATGCGCGTCCGGGTCAGGCCACGCTGGACTTGCTCGACCTCGAACGCATCGAAGTGCTGCGCGGCCCGCAAGGCACGCTGTTTGGCAAGAATGCGTCGGCCGGTGTGCTTAACGTCACCACCAAGGCACCGACCGAAGCGACTCACGGTTATATCGACCAGTCGTATTACAGCGGCAACGAAAGCCGCACCCGGTTCGGCATTGGTGGCAGCCTGATTCCGCAGACCCTCAAAGGCTCGATCACCACGCTGTTCGGCAGTTACGACGGCAACGTCGACAACACGCTCAATGGTCAGGAGGTCAACGGCTACAACCGCAAAGGCGCGCGCGGCAAGCTGGAGTTCACGCCCAACGACGACATAACCTTCACCCTCGCCGCGGACTACATGCAGTCTCACGATGACGCGCCCAACGGTGTGGTCAGCAAGGCGCTGACCCCGGCGTTCGCCAGTGCGCTGTCGCCGGTGCGCGCCGACAGCGACAATCGAAACGTGGTCAGCGACTACCGCAGCCATGTCGAAGACGTCAACAAAGGCCTGTCCGGCCAGCTCGACTGGCAACTGGGCGATTACACCCTGACGTCCATCACCGCCTGGCGTGGCTGGGACAACACGCAGTATCAGGATGGCGACCGCCTCGGCACCGTCACGGCTGCGTTTCCCGGCACGGAAGACAAGGGCGATCTTGAGTTCAACCAGTATTCCCAGGAGCTGCGGCTGGCGTCGCCAAAAGGTCAGTTTGTCGAGTACGTCGGCGGCCTGTTCTACATGCACGGCAAGAGCGACGAAACCTATCAGCGCACGCTGATCACGCCGACGACTCAGGACCGTGGCGTTGCGGATTACACCACCACCACCGACAGCTACTCGGTGTTTGGCGAAACCACCTTCAATTTCACACCTGATTTCCGCGCCATTGCCGGTGCGCGCTGGACCCATGATGATCTGGAATACGATCACCGCCGGGTGTCGACATCCGCGACCACCGTCAGCGGTATTCAGCCGGCAACCAGCAGTTCGGGTTCGGTGGACGAAGACGGCAAGTCCGGGCGTCTCGGTTTGCAATACGACCTGAGCGACAGCGTGATGACGTACATCACCTATTCGCGTGGCTACAAGGGGCCGGCCTATAACGTGTTCTTCAACATGCAGCCGCGTGATACCCAGGCCCTCAAACCGGAAACCTCGAACACCTGGGAAGTCGGCGTCAAAGCCACCACCTGGAACAATCGCCTGACCACCAACCTGGCGGTGTTTCACAGCGATTACGACAACTATCAGGCGAACTTCTTCGACAGCGTCGCCGGGCAGGTCGTGACGCGATTGATCAACGCAGGCAGCGTCAGCACCGAAGGTGTCGAGCTGGATTACGCATTGCAGGCCACCCACAACCTGAAGTTTTCCGGCGCGCTGTCCTACACCCGTGCGCGGATCGACACGTTTGCCTGCCCGGCCGGTGCAGCGGCGTCGTGCAATGTCGATGGCAAGACCTTGCCCTACAGCCCGGACTGGAAAAGCTACGTTCGCGCCGATTACACCATCCCGCTGGACAACGGCCTGGACATCGAACTGGGCACCGATTACAGCTGGCAGAGTGAAGTGCAGTACGACATCAGCCAGAACCCGGACACCAAACAGGGTGCCTATGGCATCTGGAATGCCAGCGTGGCACTGGCCGACTACAACAGCGGCTGGCGCGTGGCGCTGCTGGGTAAAAACCTGGCCGACAAGTCCTACTCACCGATGCTGGCGACGGGCGGCAACTACGTTTACCGGTCCGTGCCACGTGATGACGAACGTTATTTCGGCGTGCAGCTGCGCAAGGATTTTTGAGTCGCTGCCCGCAGCTACACAGTAAGGAGTGAGGCATGAGCACGACTGCTCGACAGATGAAACTGGGCGCTTTTCTGATGGCCACCGGGCACCACGTTGCGGCCTGGCGTCACCCGGATGTGCCTGCGGACGCCGGACTGGATTTCAAGCACTACCGGCATTTGGCCAAGGTGGCGGAAGCGGCGAAATTCGATACGTTGTTTGTGGCAGACAGCGTGGCTGCAGCGACCGGCGATATCGCCAGTCGCATGGCACGTTCGGATCATTTCGAGCCGCTGACGCTGCTCTCGGCGTTGAGCGCCGTGACGGACCACATCGGCCTGATTGCAACGGCGACCACCACCTACAACGAGCCGTACCACGTGGCCCGCAAGTTTGCCTCGCTGGATCATCTGTCTGGTGGCCGGGCAGGCTGGAATCTGGTGACGTCGGATGCCGCCGCCGAGGCGCAGAATTTCGGTCGCGCCGAACATGTCGGCCATGCCGAGCGCTATAGCCGGGCGCGAGAGTTTCATCAGGTGGTGACTGGCCTTTGGGACAGCTGGGCAGACGACGCCTTCACCCGTGACAAGGCCAGTGGCGAGTATTACAACCCGGCCAAACTGCATGTGCTGGATCACGTGGGTGAGCATTTCAGCGTCAAAGGCCCGCTGAACGTGGCGCGCTCGCCGCAGGGTCAGCCGGTGGTGGTGCAGGCCGGTTCCTCGGAAGTCGGCCGCGATCTGGCGGCACAGACGGCAGAAGTGGTGTTCACCGCGCAGACCTCGCTGGCCAGTGCTCAGGCGTTCTACGCCGACATCAAGGGCCGTTTGAGCGCTTACGGGCGTGACGCCGATTCGCTGAAAGTCATGCCCGGCGTGTTCATCGTCCTGGCAGAAACCGAAGCGCTGGCGAAGGCGAAATTCGAGTCGTTTCAGGACCTGGTCGAGCCGCAAGTGGGCGTCGCGTTGTTGGGGCGCATGCTGGGCAATTTTGACCTGTCGGGCTACCCGCTGGACGGCCCGTTGCCCGAGCTGCCGCTGACCGACAGCGGCCAGCGCAGTCGACAAAAACTGCTCACTGAGCTGGCTGATCAGGAAAACCTGACCCTCGCACAATTGGGGCGACGGATCGCCGGTGGGCGAGGGCACTACAGCCTGATCGGCACACCTGCTCAGGTCGCCGACGAGCTGCAACGCTGGTTCGAACAAGGCGCAGCGGACGGCTTCAACGTGCTGGTGCCGCATCTGCCGGGCGGTCTGGAAGACGTCGCGCAATGGCTGGTGCCGGAGTTGCAGCGGCGCGGGCTGTTTCGTACTGAATATGAAGGCACCACGTTGCGCGAGAACCTGGGGCTGCAGCGGCCCGTTTATAGATTTTGATTGTGACCGTGCATTCATCGTTACACACAAGTCCGCTCTGGATTCTGGCCGAAGGCCGTGGGAGCGGACCGGGCGACGCTTCGTTTGTCCGCGAAGGGGTCGTGACATCCGCTGAAGATGTATCGCCCGGAATAGAGCTTTCGCGAACAAGTTCGCTCCCACGCCCTGCGGGCAGAATCAAAGGCAGATTTGTGTATGGCAATGGCTTTAGGGCCTAGACCACTGAATTAAAGGATTACCCATGAAACCATTCACTTTCATCGCTGCCATTCTGGCGTTCAGCGGCTTGCTCAATACAGCCTCTGCCGACGAGCCCGACACCCTGCGCATCGGCTACCAGAAGGGCTCGATCACACTCGTGCTGGCCAAGGAAAACGCTCTGCTGGAAAAGCGTTTCCCTGATACGGCAATCAAATGGATCGAGTTTCCCGCCGGGCCGCAGATGCTTGAAGCGCTGAACATCGGCAGTCTGGACATCGCCTCGACCGGCGACATCCCGCCGATTTTCGCTCAGGTGGCGGGTGCGGACCTGGTCTACATCGGCACGGAACCGTCCAAGCCGCACGCAGAAACGATACTGGTGCGTAACGAGAGCCCGCTGCACAGCGTCGCTGACCTGAAAGGCCGCAAGGTCGCCCTTCAGAAAGGCTCCAGTTCCCACAACGTGTTACTGCGCCTGCTGAACAAGGCCGGTCTGACGTTCAAGGATATCCAGCCGATCTACCTGACCCCGGCCGATGCCCGTGCCGCGTTCGAGAACGGCAGTGTCGATGCCTGGGCGATCTGGGACCCGTATTACTCCATCGCCATGAGCGAAGGCCACAGCCGTCTGCTGGCCAATGGCGAAGGGTTGGGGTTGTCCGGACCGTTCTATACGGCGCGCCGGGCCTTTGCCGAGAAAAACGCTGCGTTCGTGCAGCAGGTTCTCGACGAACTGACGGTGGCCGACGGGCTGGCTCGCTCGCATCGCACTGAAAGCATTCAGACCCTGGCGCGTAGCATGGGGTTGTCCGAAGCGGTGATCACTCAGTATCTTGACCACCGGCCTGTATCGCCCAGCCTGCCGATTACCGCCGAGATCGTGCGTGCGCAGCAGGCGACCGCTGATCTGTTTTACGACAACCACTTGATACCCAAGCGGGTCGACATTCAGCAGGCTGTCTGGCAAAAGCCATGATTGCGCGTGCGATCAGATACCTTCTGTTCGCCAACGCAGTGAAGACGCCTCGAGTATCCCCAGACAAGAGAGGATTCAATGACCTACATCGCTGCCGAAAATCGTTACGAAGACATGCCTTATCGCCGTACCGGCCGCAGCGGGCTGGTGCTTCCGGCATTGTCGCTCGGCTTGTGGCACAACTTTGGCGACAGCACCCCGATCGACACCCAGCGCGCCATGCTGCGCACGGCGTTCGATCTGGGCATCAACCATTTTGACCTGGCCAACAACTATGGCCCACCCTACGGCAGCGCCGAGATCAACTTTGGCCGCCTGCTGCGCGAAGACTTCAAACACTACCGTGATGAACTGATCATCTCCAGCAAGGCAGGCTGGGACATGTGGCCGGGGCCTTACGGGCAGGGCGGTGGCTCGCGTAAATACGTGCTTGCCAGCCTGGACCAGAGCCTGCAACGCATGGGGCTGGATTACGTCGATATTTTCTATTCCCACCGCTTCGACCCGGACACCCCGCTGGAAGAAACCGCCAGCGCGCTGGCCACTGCGGTGCAGCAGGGCAAAGCGCTGTATATCGGTATCTCGTCGTACTCCGGCGCCAAGACGCGCGAAATCGCTGCACTGCTGAAAGAGTGGAAAGTGCCGTTGCTGATTCACCAACCGGCTTACAACCTGCTCAATCGCTGGGTTGAAAAAGACCTGCTGGAGGCCACCGAAGAGCTGGGTGCGGGCGTGATTGCCTTCACTGCGCTGGCGCAGGGGCTGCTGTCGGACAAATACCTGAACGGCGTGCCCAAGGATGCACGGGTCAATCGTCCGGGCGGCGGTTCCTTGCAGGCGTCGCACTTGTCCGAGCAGAACATCGCCCACGTGCGCGCCCTGAATGAAATCGCTCAGCGTCGCGGTCAGAGCCTGGCGCAAATGGCCCTGGCCTGGACCCTGCGAGATCCACGCGTGACGTCCGCGCTGATCGGCG
The DNA here is from genome assembly GCF_002093745.1 of Pseudomonas graminis. Classification (GTDB taxonomy): domain Bacteria; phylum Pseudomonadota; class Gammaproteobacteria; order Pseudomonadales; family Pseudomonadaceae; genus Aquipseudomonas. Next base: position 216,468 of record NZ_MTSB01000010.1, on the reverse strand, counting down.
CCAGCCGCCCGGAGCAGATCATCGAGAACGTTGGCGCGCTGAAGAACCTAGCGTTCAGCCCGGAAGAGCTGGCCGAGATCGACAGCTTTGCGGTGGAAGGCGGGATCAACCTGTGGGAAAAGCCATCGCTGGCTGAGTGATACGTTATGCACAAACCTGACTGACGCTCACCGCGCAGCAGACAGCGTAATACTCAAGTCTGCTTTTGATTCTGGCCAAAGCCCGTGGGGGCTAACGGGTTCGCGAAAGGGCCGGTGCATTCTCCGAACTGCATCGTCTGAACTACCGCCTTCGCGAACCTGTTTGCTCCTACGCCCTTCGGGCAGAAGCCTGAAAGCCAGATAGCGCTGAGTCAACGAGAGCTACTCAGCCCTCATCCGCCTCGTCGTCATCCCCGCCATCGACCTTCATGCCCAGCTCCTTGATCTTGCGGGTCAAGGTGTTACGGCCCCAGCCCAACAGCACCGCAGCGTCGCGGCGGCGGCCGGCGGTGTGTTTGAGGGCGGTTTCGATCATGATCCGCTCGAACGTCGGCACCGCGCTGTCGAGCAAGCTCGACTGACCGCGAGACAACGCCTGATCGGCCCACTGACGCAATGCCTGTTCCCAGTTGGTGACCGGTGCGGCGTCTTGCGGCAGGCTGAGCAGTTCCGGTGGCAGGTCGCTGATATGCACTTCGCGGCCTGAGGCCATGACCGTGATCCAGCGGCAGGTGTTCTCCAGTTGACGAACGTTGCCCGGCCACGGGAGATGCTTGAGGTATTCCTCGGTCTCGGCCTTGAGCAGTTTCGGCTCGACGGAAAGCTCTTGCGCAGCGCGGCTCAGGAAGTGCCTGGCCAGGGTCGGAATGTCTTCACGACGGTCCGACATGCGCGGGATGTGGATGCGGATCACGTTCAGACGGTGGAACAAGTCCTCGCGAAACTTGCCGGCCTGCACGAGGGTTTCCAGGTTCTGGTGAGTGGCGGCAATGATCCGCACGTCCACCTTGACCGGCGTATGACCGCCGACCCGATAGAACTCGCCATCAGCCAGCACTCGCAGCAGCCGGGTCTGGGTGTCGGCCGGCATGTCGCCGATTTCATCGAGGAACAGCGTGCCGCCGTCAGCCTGTTCGAAGCGTCCGCGACGCAGGTTCGCTGCGCCGGTAAAGGCTCCTTTTTCATGGCCGAACAGCTCTGACTCCATCAGGTCCTTGGGGATCGCCGCCATGTTCAACGCGATGAACGGCGAAGCCGAACGCGGGCTGTGGCGGTGCAGGGCGTGGGCGACCAGTTCTTTACCGGTTCCCGACTCACCGTTGATCAAGACGGTGATGTTGGAATGACTCAGACGCCCGATGGCACGAAACACTTCCTGCATCGCAGGCGCTTCGCCAATGATTTCAGGCGTGCGGGTCAGCGTCGGGGCGACGTCCAGGCCTTGCTGCTCCTGAGCATGCTGGTTGGCTCGCTTGACCAGCGAGACTGCTTCATCGACGTCGAAGGGCTTGGGCAGGTACTCGAAAGCACCGCCCTGATAGGACGCCACCGCGCTGTCCAGGTCCGAATGGGCGGTCATGATGATCACCGGCAAGCGCGGATGCTGCTCACGAATCCGCGCCAGCAGGTCCAGGCCGCTGGCGCCGGGCATGCGAATGTCGGAAATGATCACGTCCGGTTGCTGACGGGCCAGACGGCTCATCACCCCGTCGGCGCTGTCGAAGCTCTGTGTGGTCATGCCTTCCTGTTGCAAGGCCTTTTCCAGTACCCAGCGGATGGAACGATCGTCGTCTACGATCCAGACAGTTTCACTACGGCTCATGTCGAAGCTGCTCCTTGTTCCAGCGGCAGGAAGATCGAGAATGTGGTGTGGCCGGGATGGCTGTCACACTCGATCAGGCCCTGGTGCTGGCTGATGATGTTCTGGGTAATGGCAAGTCCGAGCCCCGTGCCATCCGGGCGCCCGCTGACCATCGGGTAGAAAATGGTTTCCTGAAGCTCGGCCGGAATGCCGGGGCCGTTGTCGATGATTTCGATCTTGCTCACCAGTCGGTGGCGTACATGCCCGATGGTGAACTGGCGCATGGCGCGGGTTCGCATTGTGATCCGGCCCAGACGCAGTTCGTTCTGGCCGCTGATGGCCTGCATCGCGTTGCGCACGATATTGAGCACGGCCTGAATCATTTGCTCGCGGTCGATCAACACATCGGGAATGCTTGGGTCGTAGTCACGCACCAGCGTGATGCAGCCCTGGCTTTCGGCCTCGACCAGGCTGCAGACCCGTTCGAGTACTTCATGCACGTTGGTCATGGCCAGCAATGGCAGTTTGTTGGAGCCCAGCATCCGGTCGACCAGATTACGCAGCCGGTCGGCTTCTTCGATGATGACGTTGGTGTAATCCTTGAGGCTTTCTTCCGGCAGCTCGCGGGCCAGCAATTGTGCGGCGCCGCGAATCCCGCCCAGTGGATTCTTGATTTCGTGAGCCAGGCCGCGCACCAGCATTTTGGTGGTTTCCTGCTTGGACAGCTGGGCCTCTTCCTTGGTGATGCGCAGCAGCCGGTCACGCGGATGCACTTCAAGCAGCAACAGGGTATCGCCCTTGCTGAGGATCGGCGTCACTGCGTAGTCGACGGTCAGGGTCTGGCCGGTCAGTGCGGTGAGCATCGCTTCGCGCTTGGTAAAAGGGTGTGCCTGTTCCACTGCCTGACGCAGTGAACTCAGTGCTTCAGTCGACTCGGTGAACAGTTCGCTGATGAATTGCCCATGGCTGCGCTGACCGCTGATGGCCAGCAGCATTTCCGCCGCCGGGTTCATGTACTCAAGTCGCAGGTCGGCGTTGAGCAGAATGGTGGCAGTTGTCAGGTTATCCAGTAACAGTCTGTGCAGCGCGTCGCTGATAGTCATGAATCGTGTTGACCTCTTTTGGCACATTGCAGTCGCGCAATGCTGGTGCTGGTTGGTCTGCGCCAGCAGGAGCAAAGCCACCAATACGGTGCTGTACCGGTGAAGTTGCAAAAAACAAACCAAGGCTCCGAAAAGAAGCGTTTTATCTGCAAAGACAGGTCATTTTTCGCAGGCGTGCCCGCATACAGCGCCACCTGTGGGGGCTTTCTGAACCAAACTGGGCTGTATTGTTGCGCAGGTGGCCGATTTGCGCACCAAAAAGGTGCTTGCATGTTGGCGCGTGTCAGAGGAAGGGGATGAGGCTGCTTTTCGGTTCGGGTTTGTCCTTGAGTGGGCACTCCGGGCGGACCCCGAAATCTTCATCCTTGCATGGCCGTGTGGCGCGTTTTTGCGCCAGCGACATGCGCTGCAAGTGGAAGGGCTGGTTGGGCGTCTTCTCCAGAACGCGGCCGAGCTCATCGAAAATCTCTACGGAAAGCTGATGCGTGCCACGGTCTACGTTGCTCAGCGGGAAAACCGGACTGCGTCCGGGCTGGCCCACGGGAATTCCGTCCAGCAACAGCCGATAACTGTGGCCCGGCTGTAACGCGGGATCGCTGGTGACGGTCACGATCAGGTCTCCGCTGGGGACACTGAGCGCAGCGTCCGGCTCCGGCACCAGAATTCTCAGCAATTGATAATGAAACATCGGTTGCTGCTCGGGTTTGGCCGGGCGGGCTTTCAAGGTGCGGGTCGGTGGCGTGCCGGTCATGTTGTTGCTGGGCGGGATATCAACACGTGTGGCGTTCTTGCGCGGCTGGTCGGTGAACACCCGGTTACCCTGCGCATCGATGTAGGTGTAGACGTCGGCCATCGCCGGCAGCGCCGACAGCCCTAGCAGGCAGATCAGCAGGCCGCGCAGGGTAAGCCTGTTCATGGTTTGCCGAGGCTGACGCGCTGGATGGTCAGCGTGATCGTCTCGCTCTGCTGGATGATCCGCTCGCCATCCTTCACCACCACCGCAAAGCTGTGTTCACCGCGATCGATATTGACCACCTGAAAGCGCGGCAGGTTGGAGGGTTGCCCGTACAGGTTGCCGTCCAGCAGCAATTGCAGGCGGTGGTTCTGTTGCAGCCGCGGATGGATCTTTACGCCAATGATAAAGGTGCCGTTGTTGGCGCGTAACGCCTCATCAGCGGGCAGGTCAGTCAGCTCCAGTACGTCGTAGGCCGTCTGTGGCTGCTGTTGAGCAGGCGCCGAAGCGGGAGGCGATTGCGGTGCGCTGTTGACGACCGGTCTCGGTGGCGCCTGGGTTTCGATGCTGTTGAGCGGCGGTAATTCGACCACTTCGGTCTTGGTGCCGTTGGGCGGTTGATTGCTGAACGCGGTGTTGCCGTTGGCATCGGTGTACTTATAGATCTGCGCCAAGGCAGGCAGGCTGATCAACAGCAGCAGGCAAATCAGGCTTTGACGCATGAGACTCTCGACGACAAGGGGCACGAATGGCCGTCAGCATAGAACACATCGCTCTATGCTGCGCTATCCGCCTGATGTGTCAGAGTTTTGCCGAGCATAGATCGGCGGTGGCCATGACCAGCGCCTGATCATGAATCTCGTCGGTCTGATAGCGCTTCAGCGCGGCGTCCAGCTGGATCTTGCAGTTTTCGGTTTTGCGCAGTGGCTGGAAGTCGGCATAGGCCTGCAGCAGTTGAGTCTGCAGCCGGTCGAGTTTCGGGCGAATGTCGTCTACCAGGCTGAGCCTGACCGTATCGGGCGCCTTGCCCGCTGCGTGCCACTGCGCGAGCAGGGCATTCTGTACCTGTTTGTTGGCTTCTATCTGCGCCCGGAACAGGCGCTGGACATCATTGGGGTCCAGTTTGAATTCGGCCGCGCGGGCCTGTGCGGCGAGGATGACTTGCTGCTCGCGGGGCGGGTCTTCGACGGCCTTGCCGCTGTCCCATTTGCTCAGGGCGACCTGGTCCGCGATGGACAGGCGCTCGCTGATCGCTTGCAGCAGCGGCTCGATGGTGGAGGGTTTCTGCTCGGCGGCAAACGCGAAGCAGGAAGACATGCACGTCAGAGTCAGCAGGGAAGTGGCCAGAAGCAGGCGCATGGCGGTTCCATCTCGGATCGGTTGGGAAGGTGCAGATTTAACTCCAGGTCACCGACCGGAACCAGTGGCGCAGGGTGAACAAAACTTCACGCTGGGAATGACGGGCAAAAAAAGACCTCCCGAAGGAGGTCTCTTGTCACGCCATCAAGGGATCAGCAGCTGTAGTACAGCTCGTATTCCAGTGGGTGTACGAAGGTGCGAACGCGGATTTCTTCTTCGCTTTTCAGCTCGATGTAGGCATCGATGAAGTCGTCGCTGAATACGCCGCCCTTGGTCAGGAACGCACGGCCCTTGTCCAGCTCTTCCAGAGCTTCTTTCAGGCTGCCGCAAACTTGTGGAATCTCTTTGGCCTCTTCAGGCGGCAGGTCATACAGGTTTTTGTCAGCAGCGTCGCCAGGGTGGATCTTGTTCTGGATGCCGTCCAGGCCAGCCATCAACAGGGCAGCGAATGCCAGGTACGGGTTAGCCGCTGGATCCGGGAAGCGTGCTTCGATACGACGGCCGCGTGGGCTGGAGACGTAAGGAATACGGATCGACGCGGAACGGTTACGGGCCGAGTAGGCCAGCATGACCGGCGCTTCGAAGCCCGGGACCAGACGCTTGTAGGAGTTGGTCGACGGGTTGGTGAAGCCGTTCAGGGCCTTACCGTGCTTGATGATGCCGCCGATGAAGAACAGGGCGGTGTCGGACAGACCGGCATAGCCTTCACCTGCGAAGGTGTTCTTGCCGTCTTTGGAGATCGACATGTGTACGTGCATACCCGAACCGTTGTCACCGTACAGTGGCTTCGGCATGAAGGTCGCGGTACGGCCGTAAGCGTCGGCAACGTTGTGTACGCAGTACTTCAAGGTCTGAACTTCGTCAGCCTTTTTAACCAGCGTGTTGAATTTCACGCCGATTTCGTTCTGGCCGGCAGTGGCCACTTCGTGGTGGTGAACTTCCACGATCTGGCCCATTTCTTCCAGTGCGTTGCACATGGCGGTACGGATTTCGTGGTCGTGGTCGACCGGTGGCAGTGGGAAATAGCCACCTTTGACGCCCGGACGGTGACCCTTGTTGCCGCCGTCGACGTCGCCGTCAGTCATCCACGAAGCCTGTTCGGAGAAGATCTTGAACATCGAACCGGAGATGTCGGACTTGAACTTCACTTCGTCGAACACGAAGAATTCTGGCTCAGGGCCTACGAAAACGGTGTCGCCGATACCGGTGGACTTCAGGTATTCCTCGGCACGGTGGGCAATGGCGCGTGGGTCGCGGTCATAGCCTTGCATGGTCGAAGGTTCGATGACGTCGCAGACCAGAATCAGGGTCGGCTCTTCGGTGAACGGATCGAGAACGGCCGTTTCATCATCCGGCAGCAGGATCATGTCGGAGGCTTCGATACCTTTCCAGCCAGAGATGGAGGAACCGTCGAACATTTTGCCGACTTCGAAGAAGTCGTCTTCCAGTGCATCGCGCGCAGGCATCGTGACGTGCTGCTGCTTGCCCTTGGTGTCTGTGAAGCGCAGATCAATCCATTTAACGTCATGATCTTTGATGAGTTGAACCGACTTCGACATGGTGTCCTCCGGGTGGCTAGGGACCGACTTGGTAGAGTTTTGGTCCCTTGAAATGTGGTGGTGCCGGCGCGAATACTCTGCCAAGGCAACCTGCCTCACAAGGGAGCAATTTGCATGCCAGTGCCCCGTGTTGGGTTTTTTGCCTCAAAGGCGGGTTTTCAGGGGGCGAAAACGCGTCTGACAGGAAAATAGCGCACCGTAATGGCGCTTCAAAATGGTGCGTCGACTCTTTTTGGTGCGTGCGTGATCGCGTGTACGATAACTGGTTAAACACTGAGCAATTTCCGCTATAATCCGCGCCCCCCTTTTTTGGTCGGCACCTCACGCACCGTTTCCATGAAACTAATCGTTAAAGTTTTCCCAGAAATCACCATCAAAAGCCCGCCGGTGCGCAAGAAATTCATCCGGCAACTGGGCAAGAACATTCGTACCGTGCTCCGGGAACTGGACGCGGACATTGTCGTGGGTGGCGTATGGGACAACCTTGAGGTCGAAACCCGCCAGACCGACCCCAAAGTGCTGCAGGGCATCAGGGATCGGCTGAGCTGCATGCCGGGTATCGCCAACTTTCTGCAGGTGGCCGAGTACCCGCTGGGCGATCTGGACGACATCGTTGCCAAGTGCAAACTGCACTACGCCGACCTGCTGCCGGGCAAGATGTTTTCCGTGCGTTGCAAGCGCGCCGGACGACACGATTTCAGCTCGATGGATGTCGAGAAATACGTCGGCAGTAAGCTGCGGATGCAATGCGGCGCGGCCGGAATCGAGCTGAAAAAGCCCGATCTGGTCGTACGAATGGAAATTCGCGACCAACGGTTGTTTGTGGTTCATGACCAGCATCAGGGCATGGGCGGTTACCCGCTCGGGGCGCTGGAGCAGACGCTGGTATTGATGTCCGGCGGGTTCGATTCGACCGTGGCGGCCTACCAGATCATGCGCCGCGGCCTGATGGCGCACTTCTGCTTCTTCAATCTGGGCGGGCGTGCCCATGAACTGGGCGTGATGGAAGTTGCGCACTTTATCTGGAAGAAGTACGGCAGCTCGCAGCGGGTGCTGTTTGTCAGCGTGCCTTTCGAGGAAGTTCTCGGAGAAATTCTGCAGAAAGTCGATAACAGTCATATGGGTGTAGTTTTGAAGCGTATGATGTTACGCGCTGCATCTGCCGTGGCTGATCGTCTTGAAATCGACGTTCTGGTCACGGGCGAGGCGATTTCGCAGGTCTCCAGCCAGACGCTGCCGAACCTGTCGCTGATCGACTCGGCCACCGACAAGCTGGTCTTGCGACCGCTGGTTGCCAGCCACAAGCAGGATATCGTGGACCTGGCGACTGAAATCGGCACCGCTGATTTTGCCCGGCACATGCCAGAGTATTGCGGGGTGATTTCGGTCAACCCCAAGACCAACGCCAAGCGTAATCGCGTTGAGTACGAAGAAAAGCAGTTCGACATGGCGATCCTCGAGCAAGCGCTCGAGCGCGCGAAGCTGGTTTCGATCGATCGGGTGATCGACGATCTGAGCCGCAATGTCGACATTGAAGAAGTCAGCCAGGCATTGGCCGGCCAGGTCATCATCGACATCCGTCACCCGGATGCCCAGGAAGACCAGCCGTTGCAAGTGCCCGGCGTGGAGATACAGACGTTGCCGTTCTACGCATTGAATAGCCGCTTCAAGGCACTGGATGACACGCGCCAGTACCTGCTGTATTGCGACAAAGGCGTCATGAGTCGCCTGCATGCTCACCATTTGCTCAGTGAGGGGCATGCCAATGTGCGCGTTTATCGACCGAGCTAAGTGCCCGGGGCTGTTTGCCTGTGGCTTGCGTCACCGGCCCCCCGACACCAGTCGTCATGCCGTAACGGCTTTTGCCGACTCGAAATAGTAATCGCTGTCCTTAAACAGTCAGCAGACCGAATCCTCTGATCGAGATACACAAGTGATCGAAAATCTACGTAACATCGCCATCATTGCTCACGTTGACCATGGTAAGACCACCCTGGTAGACAAACTCCTGCGTCAATCCGGCACTCTGGAGCGCGGCGAGCTCAACGACGAGCGCGTGATGGACTCCAACGACCAGGAGAAAGAGCGCGGTATTACCATTCTCGCGAAGAACACCGCGATCAACTGGAATGGCTACCACATCAACATCGTGGACACCCCGGGCCACGCCGACTTCGGTGGTGAAGTAGAGCGCGTGATGTCGATGGTCGACTCCGTGCTGTTGCTGGTCGATGCTCAGGACGGCCCTATGCCGCAAACCCGTTTCGTGACCAAGAAGGCTTTCGAAGCCGGCCTGCGTCCAATCGTGGTTATCAACAAGGTTGACCGTCCAGGCGCGCGTCCGGACTGGGTTCTGGATCAGATCTTCGACCTGTTCGACAACCTGGGTGCTACCGAAGAGCAACTGGACTTCCAGGTCGTTTACGCCTCGGCCCTGAACGGTATTGCCGGTCTGGCTCACACCGACATGGCTGAAGACATGACCCCGCTGTACCAGGCGATTGTCGATCACGTTCCTGCTCCAAAGGTTGACCGTGACGGCCCGTTCCAGATGCAGATCTCCGCACTGGACTACAACAGCTTCCTGGGCGTCATCGGTGTTGGCCGTATCGCTCGCGGTCGCGTCAAGCCGAACACGCCGGTGGTTGCCATCGACGTCAACGGCAAGAAGCGTAACGGCCGTATCCTGAAACTGATGGGTCACCACGGTCTGCACCGTATCGACGTTGAAGAAGCAGCGGCCGGCGACATCGTCTGCATCAGCGGTTTTGACCAGCTGTTCATCTCCGACACCCTGTGCGACCCGCTGAACGTTGAAGCGATGAAGCCGCTGACCGTTGACGAGCCAACCGTTTCGATGACCTTCCAGGTTAACGATTCGCCGTTCTGCGGCAAGGAAGGCAAGTTCGTCACCAGCCGTAACATCAAGGAACGTCTGGACAAGGAACTGCTGTACAACGTTGCTCTGCGCGTTGAAGAAGGCGACACCGCCGACAAGTTCAAGGTCTCCGGCCGTGGTGAGCTGCACCTCTCGGTACTGATCGAAACCATGCGTCGCGAAGGCTTCGAAATGGGTGTCGGTCGTCCAGAAGTGATCATCCGCATGGTTGACGGCGTCAAGCACGAACCGTACGAAAACGTCACCATCGACCTGCCTGAAGAAGCGCAGGGCGCGATCATGGAGCAAATGGGTAACCGTAAAGGCGACCTGACCAACATGGTTCCGGATGGCAAAGGCCGTGTGCGCCTTGAGTACAACATCCCGGCACGTGGCCTGATCGGTTTCCGTAACGAGTTCCTGACCCTGACTTCCGGCGCAGGCATCCTGACCAGCATCTTCGACCGTTACGACGTGATGAAGTCTGGCGACATGTCCGGCCGTCAGAACGGCGTTCTGGTTTCGGTTGCTACCGGCAAGGCGCTGACCTACTCCCTGGAAACACTGCAAGCCCGTGGCAAGCTGTTCCTGGGTCATGGCGAAGACGTGTACGAAGGTCAGATCGTTGGTATCAACAGCCGCGACAACGACCTGGGTGTGAACCCTACCAAAGGCAAGAAGCTCGACAACATGCGTGCTTCCGGTAAAGACGAAACCATCGCACTGGTTCCGCCTATCCGTTTCACTCTGGAACAAGCGCTGGAATTCGTACAAGAAGACGAACTCTGCGAAGTGACGCCAAAGTCGATCCGCCTGCGTAAGAAAATCCTTGGCGAAAGCGAGCGTACTCGCGCTGCCAAGAAGTCGGGCAACTGAGTCATCAGTTAGTCGGCTAGACACAAAAAACCCGGTCGCGAGACCGGGTTTTTTTATGCCTGCCATTTATGCCCTCTGGCATCCGCCAGTGCGGCGGCATTTACTTTGAACGTCCACCTACGGGCGCCAGCAGCAGTTCGATGCGTTGCTTGCGAATGCCGTCGGCGGCGGCTTCAGCCAGGGCGGTGTCGGTGATGATGGTGTCGAATTGGTCCAGCCCGGCCACCTTGTACATGCCGAAGGTGCCGTATTTCGAACTGGTGGCGACCAGGACGGTTTGCGAGGCCGATTGCATGGCGGCCTGCTTGACCTCGACCTTCAGCGCCGAAGGCGTGGTGGTGCCACGTTGCAGGTCCCACGAGCTGGTGGACATAAACGCCACGTCGGTTGCCAATTGTCGCAACGTTGCAGCGGCCAGGCCGCCAACGCTGGAGCGGTTCGGGTGATCGAGCAGCCCGCCAGTGTGAATAACGTCTACGTGTGCCGCATCGGCCAATGCGTTGACCACGCCGAAGTCGTTGGTCACCACGGTCATGCCGGACAGCGCAATAATGTGCGGCACGATTTCCAGCGTGCTGGTGCCTGCGTCCAGATAAATCGTCATGTCCGGGTGCAGCAAACCGGCTGCCAGCCTCGCCATGCCTTGCTTGTGCGGCAGCTCGACCACCGCTTTCGATTGGTGGCTGGGCTCGCTGTGTACCTGGCTGGCGATACGCGCACCGCCGGTTACCGAATAGGCCCGACCTTCCTGCTCCAGCACGGCGATGTCGCGGCGGATGGTCATGTGCGAGCAGTCGAACATCTCCATCAGCTGATGAACGCTGAGCACTTGATGCTTGCGCAACTGACGCAGCATCAGCTCCCGGCGCTGATCGGGAATCATAGGTGTACCGCCGGAAATGGCGATCTCCTCTTCAGTGGACATTCGTACTCCTGTACCTCAATGAGCCGCCCCAGGCAGCAGGCGGTCCGCGCATCTTAGCCAATCGCCTCGGCAATGGAAGCGGCGACCGGGCTTTTTTGCGCGGTTCGGCTCATCTTTGCAACAGTCAGTGCTCAGCTCATCCAGTTGCCACCGTCCACGTTGTAGGTCTGGGCCACCACGTATTCGCTGTCGGCCGAGGCCAGGAAAATCGCCATGCCGGTCAGGTCATCCGCCGTGCCCATGCGCCCGTACGGCACCTGCTCGCCCACCAGCTTTTTCTTTTCGCCCAGTGGCCGGTTTTCATAGCGGGCGAACATCGCGTCGACGCCATCCCAGTGTTCGCCGTCCACCACGCCCGGTGCGATGGCGTTCACATTGATGCCGTGGCGGATGAGGTCCAGCCCCGCCGATTGCGTCAGGCTGATCACCGCGGCCTTGGTCGCGCAATACACCGCCACCAGCGCCTCGCCTCGACGACCTGCCTGGCTGGCCATGTTGATGATCTTGCCGCCGTGGCCCTGAGCAATCATCTGCTTCGCTGCGGCCTGCAAGGTAAACAGCGTGCCCGCGACATTGATTGAAAACAGTCGCTCGTAGCTGTCGCGGGTGATATCGACAATCGGTGCCAGATCGAACAACGCGGCGTTGTTGATCAGGATATCCAGCTTGCCGGTCTGCGCTACCACCGCGGCGACGGCCTGATCGATGGACGCCTGATCCGTCACGTCCATTCTGACGGCATAAGCGTTCGGTCCTAGCTCAGCTGCTGTGGCCTGCGCACGCTCCAGATTGATATCAGCAATCGCTACGCTGGCGCCTTCGCGAATGTAGGCCTGCGCAAACGAGCGCCCGATGCCCCGCGCCGATCCGGTGATCAGCGCGCTTTTGCCTTCAAGTCGATTCATGGGTTCATCATCCGTCCAATAAGTGTGAGGGCTGCCGGGTTACTTCGGATAACCGGCGCGTTTCATCTCGCGTTCGGTAACGGCCTGTGCGGCAGCGAGCGCCTGCTCGGTCGTGGTCTGTCCAGTCACCGCCGCAGAGAACAGCTTGCCGACCGAGGTGCCGATTGCCTGAAACTCCGGAATGGTCACGTACTGGATGCCCACGTAAGGCACCGGCTTGGCTGAAGGTTGCGCGGGATCAGCGTGTTGCATCATCTGCAGCGTAACCTTGGCGAACGGCGCGGCCTTGAGGTAGGCCTCGCTGTACGTGGAGGTCCGGGTGCCGGGCGGTACATTGGTGATGCCATCGGTCTTGGCGACCAGATCGATATAGTCTTTGGACGTTGCCCAGGTGATGAACGCTTTGGCGGCGTCCTTGTGCTTCGAAGTGGCCGGTATCGCCAGCGACCAGGCGTAAAGCCATGAGGAGCCTTTGTCGGTCACTTCAACCGGCGCAGGTGCGAAGCCGACGCTGTCGACCACCTTGCTTTGCTCTTTGTCGGTGGTGAAGGAGCCTGCCACGCTGGCGTCCACCCACAGCGCGCATTTGCCGCTATTGAACAGCGCAAGGGTTTCGTTGAAGCCATTACTCGACACGCCCGGCGGGCCGTACTTCTTGAGGGTATCGACGTAGAAGTTGGCGGCTTTGGTCCATTCCGGGCTGGTCAACTCGGGTTTCCATTGCTCATCGAACCAGCGCGCGCCGAACGCGTTGGCCATCGTGCTGAGCAGCGCAATGTTTTCACCCCAACCGGCCTTGCCGCGCAGGCACATGCCGTAAATACCTTTGTCGGGCTGATGAAGCTTCGCCGCGAACTCGCCCAGTTGCGTCCAGGTCGGGTGCTCCGGCATGCTCAGGCCCGCCTGCTTGAACAGATCGGTGCGGTAGTAAGTGATCGTGCTTTCGCCATAAAAGGGCAGGGCGTAAAGGGTGTCTTTCACCGACAGGCCCTGACGTACCGAGGGAAAGATATCTTCCAGATCGTATTCAGGTGAAAGCCCGGTGACCGGCTCCAGCCATTGTTTCGCGCCCCACAGCGGGGTTTCGTAAGTGCCGATGGTCAACACGTCGAACTGGCCGCCCTGTGTGGCGATGTCGGTGGTCAGGCGCTGACGCAAGACGTTCTCTTCCAGCACCACCCAGTTGAGTTTGATCTCAGGGTGCTGCTGTTCAAAGATTTTCGACAGGCGCTGCATGCGGATCATGTCGCCGTTGTTCACGGTCGCGATGGTCACGGTGTCGGCGGCCTGACTGGCCAGGCTGATGAGGGCGACAGACACGCCTGCGGACAGGAAAAGCGCTTTGTGAATGTTCATCGTAGTGCTCTCCACTCCGCGCCTTGCACGGCGGGAGCTATTGTTTTTGTTGTTGACCACGGCTGGGAGGCCTTGGTGGACAGCCCGATTACAGCAGCCCGTGCGCAGCCGGACAAACGCAGCAAGAACACCGGACTGATACTTTTTTAACCGAGGCCTGCCCGGCTGTCTGAAATCAAAAAAGTATCAGCCTCGGGTCAGGCGCGAACTAGCACTCGCTGATCGGGAAAGCGTATGTTTACCTGTCCGCAGAGCCTTCATAACGATAAAAGGGGCATCCAGTGCCTGACAGCCGTACTGCCTTGTTCGAGCAGCGTCCCGCCGAGCTGGAGGTCATCCTCCCGCAGCCTGACCATTGCTTTCGCTGGTATGAGCATGACTATCCCTACGCGTTGGCGCGCTGGAATCACCACCCGGAATTCGAAATCCATCTGATCCGCCAAGGCAGCGGCAAGCTGGTGGCCGGGGATTACATCGGTGAATTCAGTGCAGGCCATGTGGCACTGATCGGTCCCGATCTGCCCCACGACTGGATGGGTGACCTGGCCCCCGGTGAGCACCTGGCCGGGCGTGACGTGGTCTTGCAATTCGACGGTGCAGCGCTGCTGGCACTGCGCGCTACGCTGCCGGAACTGGGTGACTTGCAGCACCTGTTCGAGCAGGCGCGTCGCGGGCTGGAGTTTTCCGGTGCAACGGCGCTACAGGCGGCGCAACTGCTGGAAAGGATCGGCCCGGCCCAAGGGCTGGAGCGGCTGATTCTGTTCCTGCAACTGGTCAACACGCTGATGAAAGCACCCGCGCAGGAGGTGCGTCTGCTGGCCAGCGCCTGGTATGCCCCCACCCTCGATGCGCGCAGTTCAGAGCGGATCAACAAAGCGTTCGATTACCTGCTTACAGAGCTGACCAGTGATATCCGGCTTTCGGTGATCGCACGACGACTGGACATGAGCGATCCGGGCTTCTCACGGTTCTTCAAACGAACCACCGGCCACTGCTTCATTGACCTGATGCGCAAGTTGCGAATCCAGCGGGCTTGCCGGTTGCTGCTGCAAAGCGAGATGTCGGTGTCGGACATCTGTTTTGAGGTCGGCTACGCCAACCTGTCCAACTTCAACCGGCACTTTCGTGTGGAAATGCAGCAGACGCCCAGTGATTACCGGCGTGCTGCTGCATTGGTCTGATCAATGGTCTGTCGGTTCTTTTGCCTGTGGTGAACGGGTGACGGCATGCACCAGCTTGCCGATTGTCAGCCCCTGCAAGAGAATCGACAGCAGCACCACAATGTACGTGATGCTCAGCAGCAGGTCGCGTTCCGGTCCGGTGGGCAAGGCCAGCGCCAGGGCCACCGAGACGCCGCCGCGCAGGCCGCCCCAGGTCAGAATGCGGATCGTGCCGTGCGGCACCTTGCGCCAGCGACGCAGCAGCAGAATGGCCGGTGCCACGGTGACAAAACGCGAGAGCAGAATCGCCACGGCCAGCAGGCTGGCGGCGATCAAGTGCTGCCACGAGAACGGCAGCAGCAACAGTTCCATGCCGATCAGCGCGAACAGCAGCGCATTGAGCATGTCATCCAGCAATTCCCAGAAACCGTCCATGTAACGACGGGTCATGTCGTTCATGGCCAGATTGCGGCCCATGTTGCCGATAATCAAACCCGCCACCACCATCGCAATCGGGCCTGAGACGTGCAGCTCCGTGGCCATGGCCGAGCCGCCGATGACCAGCGCCAGGGTCAGCATGACTTCGATCTGGTATTGCTCGATGCTCTTGATCATCAGGTACACGGCGTAGCCGATCAGCCCGCCGAACAGCACGCCGCCAATCGCTTCGTGGACGAACAACAGCGCGGTTTCGCCGACCGTGGGCGTCTCGCCCAGTTGCGCAATGCCCAGCAGCACCGTGAACACCACCACCGCCGTACCGTCGTTGAACAGCGACTCACCGACAATAGTGGTCTTCAGAGGCTTGGACGCATTGGCGGTCCGCAACACGCCGAGCACCGCAATCGGGTCGGTGGGCGAGATCAGTGCGCCGAACAGCAGGCAGTACAGCGGGCTGACATGCCAGCCGAACAAGGCAAAGATCCAGTAGGCCAGCGCGCCAATGACAGTCGTCGCGATCAGCACGCCGAAGGTCGCCAGCAGGCCGATGGGCCAGCGGTAGTTCTTCAGATCACCGAGGTTGACGTGCAGCGCTCCGGCGAACAGCAGGAACGACAGCATCCAGTTCATCAGCAAATCGCCGAAGTCGATCTGGCCGATCAATTGTTGAACGCGATCTTCCAGGCCGGGGTAGCCCAGAAAACTCAGCCCCTGCAGAAGCAACGAGAACATCAGCGCAGTGACCATCACGCCAATGGTGGGAGGCAGACCGATAAAACGATAGTTCACATAGGTCAGCAGCGCAGTGAGGCAGATAAAACCAGCAGCGAGTTCAAGCATCCGTCATTCCAAAATCCGTGATTGCAGTTTCTCGATCGCCGTAACCGAGACTGTGTTGGATGGACCCGAGCGGCCTCCAGACACATGGCGATACGACATAGCGGGTCTGCGTTGACCACGCAAAGACGGTGATGTTGCAAAAAAGGCGGGAATAAACGGTCAGGCGGTTGGTGAGCAGCATTTTCAGCGGGCAAGAAACGAAAAAAAATCAGCCCGGAGGATGGTCCGGGCTGATGGGATTTAACGCTGGGTGGCCTCCCTGGCAGGTTCAGAATCATTGGCTGTTTCTGCACCCGCTCAGGACCTGATACTGCACAGTGTTCAGCTTGCCTTTGGAGTCCTCGTAGGTCATCAGTTTTGGCATCACGGCACAGGTCTGCAGGTCCGGGGATTTGCGGATGACCTTGGCGACGTCCAGCTTCATTCCGTACTTATACTCTTTGATCTCCGGCATGGGTTTGTTATGGATGGCGGCGTATTTCTGTACGCTGGCCTGGTGCTCTTTTATCACCGTGGTGGCTTTGACTTCATCCGTGGTGTAAGCGAAAGCACTCATGGGCGACAGGATAGCCAGGGCAAGTAACAACGATTTAGCAGTGCGCATTTTCTGTGTCTCCGTTTGAAGGTGGCTTAACCTTAACAAGCCGACACTAACCGGAAAGTGGCTGAAACATTACAAATCGGTTATCTCGCAGGTGTCAGCTTTCTAACAGTATTGTCATTGTCCGCTCACCTTCCTGTTAGTTATCCCGGCGTAAGCTTGTTTCATCCCTGACGAGCACCGAGCTTTTAAGGACCTTCTTACACACCCAAGAGGTAATGATGATGAAACTGATCAAGTCGATGGTCTTCGCCGTAGCTGCCTTGTCCGCCACTGCAGCTTTCGCCGACGACGGTAACGAGTTCGCAAGCCCTGCTGCTGACAAGATGCGCCTGGCACAGGAACTGCGCTTCAAGGAACAGAACAGCAGCAACAAAGCCGAGCGGTACGTCAATACAGACGACAAAGCCGAGGCCGAACGGTCGACCAAGTCCGAAGGCTGATGCCTTTGATGGCCGACCCGCTGCACCCCCATTCGCCCTGTGTAGCAGCTCCCTGCTCCTTTGGCCGGGGCGAATCTTCAAGCGTCCTTCGGGGCGCTTTTTTTATTCCCGCAAGGGCAAGGCGCATGTTTCATTTTATTGAATGAGCACACCCTATAACGCGCTTCCTTACCTATTTGTAATCTTCCCGTCACCTTGACGTTATCTTCGCCACTTCAAGATTGTGCCCCACTGGCAGCTCTCGAATATATAAAAAGCCAGGTCGACACGTTTAAAACAATCTGCCGATTGGACGGAGCGCACATGACTCAATTTAAAACATTATCACTGGCCCTATGCTCGGCACTTGCCGGTGTTACGCCGGTTGCAGTAGTTGCCGAAGAACCAAAAGAAGGCTTCATCGAAGGCAGTACACTGACCGTACTCAACCGCAACTTCTACATGAACCGGGACCATCGCAACGGCGAGTCCAGCCCTACCGGCAATGGCTACTCCGAAGCGTGGGCGCAGGGCATCATCGGGCGATTCGAGTCAGGGTTCACCCAGGGCACGTTCGGCGTCGGGGTCGATGCCTTTGCCATGATCGGCATCAAGCTCGACACGGGTGACGGACGCAACGGCGGGCGCAGCGCGTTCGACGTGCTGCCGGTCGATGGAGAGGGCAATGCCCGCGACGAATACACCAAAGTCGGCGGCTCGCTGAAGGCCAGAGCCTTCGACACCGTCGTGAACGTGGGCGATGTCTTCCCGTCCACGCCCGTGGTTGCCTTCGGCGACTCACGGCTGCTGCCGGAAAGCTTTCGCGGCATCACGGCGATCAACAACAGCTTCAACGGCCTGGCTTTGCAGGGCGGTCGCTTGCACTCCATGAGCCAGCCCGTCTCCAGCAACATGCGCGACGGCTTCGTCACCTTCTACGGCGGCGCGGTCGACTCTCCCTGGGTGGCCTACTTCGGCGGTGATTATCAAGCCACCGATCGCCTGAGCCTTGGCCTCTACACCAGCCGACTCAAAGATGCCTGGGACCAGAAATACGCCTCGGCGTCTTACGTATTGCCCCTCTCCGACGACCTGTCACTGACCAGCAGCCTGAACTATTACAACGCCACCGACGAAGGCAAAAAACTGCTCGGCGAATTCGACAACGACATCTGGAGTGCAAAAGTCGCCCTGCAATACGACGCGCACACCCTGTCGCTCTCGCACCAGCGCAACCAAGGCGATGACGACTTCGACTACCTCAGGCAGTCCGACTCCATCTACCTGGCCAACTCCATTCAGTACAGCGACTTCAACTCACCCAAAGAGCGCTCATGGATGGTCACCTACAACCTCGACATGTCCACCTTCGGCGTCCCCGGCCTGTCATTCATGACCCGCTACGGCAAAGGCACCGACGCCGACTACTCCAACGCCAACAGCACCTACATGCGCCGCGACGCACAAGGCAACCCGCTGATCGATCAGAAGCGCTGGGAACGCGACATCGAGGCGAAATACATCGTGCAGACCGGCTCACTGAAAGACTTGTCGCTACGCGTGCGCCAAGCGACAACCCGGGCCACCGCATTTGAATCGGACCTGGATGAAGTGCGGGTGATTGTGGAGTATCCGTTGAGTGTGCTTTGAGGTGTGGCGTGATTGACTGAAGCGTCCCTTGGGGCGCTTTTCCCATAGGACGATGCCGACGATTTTCTCGACCAGATTGCCCCATGCGTCGTATTTGTACTCGTTGTGGCTCCATTGCTTGAGGCGGTTGTCCTGGACGCGGTCGAAGCGGCTGGTGTTGAAGTTCAGGCGGTTGCCAGCGGCGTCGTAGCGGTACGCTTCGCCTTCGAAGCGTTTTTCGGGGTTGTGTTCAAGCAGGCGGCCGTTGGCTTCGTATTCGTAGGTGACCTCGCCGCGCAGTTTGTCGAGGGTGCGGCTCAGTTCGCCAGCCGGGTCGTACTCGTAGCGGCGGTGGATCGGGTTGTAGGCGTGTTCGACGTAGCGCTCTGGTTTTATGAGCGGGTTCTGGATCTGTGAGAGTTTTTCAGCGGGCAGTGTGGTTGCGTACTGCCAGGCCTTGCGGCCCAACGCGTCGTAGCCGAAGCAACTGGTCAGCTTACCTTGGGTGCGGTAGACCTCGCGGTGCAGGTCGTCGCGTTCCATGTCGCTGATCAACTGGCCGTCGAGGTTGAGTTGATGCAGGTGACCGCTGCCGTAGTACAGGTGATTGAGGTGCTGGCCGGTCGGAAGGGTCAGCGTGGTCAGGTTGCTGAGCGGATCGTAGTCGTAGGTCAATGCGCCTTGGGGTGAAGTCTCCTGCGTCAGGCGGCCCAGGATGTCGTAGGCGAATTCCAGCTTCTCAGCCGTGACACCGAGTTTTCTGCCGCCGTCGGTGGGCGTGCGCTGAATGGACAGCAGGCGGTCGCTGTCGTCGTAGGTGAAATCCTGACGGGCGTCGTCGTTGAGTCTGGCCAGCAGGCGACCAATCGGGTCGCGCTCGAAATGCGTGCTGCGCTGTGGTCGTTCGCCTTTTTCGCCGTGGCCGGTTTCTTCAACCTGGGTCAGATGCCCGCCAAGGTTGTAGCTGAAACGTCGGGTCAACTGGTCGATGCGTTTTTCTTCGATCAGGTGGTCGGCGTTGTCGTAGGCGAAGGTGTAAGTGGCGTCGTTTTCATTGGTCAGGGCCGTGAGGCGCATGGCCTTGTCGTACTGGTACGCGACCATCAGCCCCTTGGGGTCCTGACGCCGGGTCGGCAGACCGCGGGCGTTGCGTGACAAGTGAGTGGTCTGGTCCTTGCCGTTGGTGTGCGTCAGCACCTGGCCGTGGGCGTTGTAGGTAAAGCGTTCGCGGCTGCCGTCCGGATGATGGATGCACAGCACTTCGCCACCGGGTTTGCGTTCCAGCGTGGTGGTGTTGTTCAGGGCATCGGTGACGGCGACCAGTTGCTGGCGCTCGTCGTAACGGTAATACGTGCTCTTGCCCGAGCAGTCCTGAAAACGTTCGACCTGCGCCAGGTTATTCCACCACAAGTACTTCGATTTGTGAGTCGCGTCGATGATGGTGTGCGGCAGGCCATCCTCACTGTTGAGGTACTCGGTCTTGTGGCCCATCGCGTCGATTTCGGCGACGAGATTGCCCCGGTCATCGTAACGAGCCTGCCAGAGGGCGCCGTCGGGGTAGGTGACTTGTTTGACGAGCGTAGTCTTGAAGTGATGCTTAAAGCGCGTGGTTCGGCCCAGCGGGTCGGTTTCTGCCGTCAGGCGTGACAGGTCGTCGTATTCAAAGCCCAGCTGATTGCCGTCCGGCAGTGTCAGGCCGGTGATGTTGCCGGTGTCGTCCAGGTCGATGTGATACGGCTGGCCGCCGAAGTCGGTGCTGGCCACCACGCGGCGGTCCTTGTTGTAGGTCACGTCGGCATGGCGGCCCAGCACATCCGTCACCCGCGTCTGGCGCGCTTCCAGATCATAATCGAAATGAAAGTGTTCGCCGTCGCTGGTCCAGTGCTCGACCACGCGCGGCTTGTCGCCGAGCACTTCCCAGCGGTACTCGCAACTGAGCCTCAGCGCATTGGCGTGGCGGGTCATCAGGCTGTCGGTGTAGCTGAAGTTGCGCACCGAATCGCCATTGCGGTTGTACACGCTGTTCAACTGGCCGTTGCTGTCATAGCCATAACGCACCAGTGTTTCGACCGCCTCGCCGTCAACGATGCGCTTGACGGTGCTCAGGCGACGGGTCACTTCGTCGTAATGCAGGTGTACGCGCTGCCCGCCGGTGGCGCAGATATCGGTCAGAATACCGTCTTCGCTGCGCACGAAATGCAGGAAGTGACCGAGGGCGTTTTCGATGCGTTGCAACGTAACAGGCTGGTTATCGTCAGGTACTTCGCCGAAGTAGTAAAAGACGTTGTCCAAGGTTTGCAGCAGGTAATGACCGCCGTTAGTGCGCACCAGATACAGTTGTTCCTGTGCGTTGTAGATGCGTTCGTTGTAGTCCAGCGTCACGAACGGCACGCTGCGGCCCTGATTGTCGCTGAGGTACAGAAAGCTGCCCTTGCGTCGCAGGCTTTGTTCCCAGGGCAACACCCAGCCCTTGCCCAGCGCGCTGTCGACATCGAGGTCGCTGGCGTAGAAGCGTGTCCACTCGATCGGCATCAGGCCGGGCAGGCTGAAGTCGGATTCGTCGATCAGCAGCTTGCGTCCGGTGGTGGTGTCGACCGGGTTGCCGTGCAGGCCACCCAACACTTTTTCGGCCAGTGGAGCGACGCCGAACCGAACAACCGCATCGCTCAGCAAAATGCCGCCCATAAAGCGCAAGGCGCAAGGACCGGCAGCTTTCAGGCCCGCCTGCAGACCAAGCTTGGCGATGCTGACGACCGCTTTGGCGCCGCCGGCCACCACCAGCAGAATGTCCACCACGTAGCGGGCTGTCGCCGACACCTCTTCATTGACGGGTAGGTAGCGTTGGGTGCCGCCGCCGATGAACACGTTGGGGGAACCGGTGCCGATCTTCGAACCGCAGGTCAGCTTGTCGCCCTTGCGCGCCGCCGGCTGGCCGTTGATGAAGACGTTGCTGGAACCCTCGGCCACCTTGACGATGGGCGAGTGCTTGTCGCAAACGGCCGTGCTGTCGATAGCAAACGCGGCGGGTCGACCGTTGATGAACACATTGGGCGAGGCCGATTCGATCTGCCCCGCGGGAGAGCTGAAGGCGCTGCCGATACTCTCCCCGAGGCTGGCGAGGGCGTTGCCCGCCAGGCCGACAGCCAGGCCCAGTAAAATTGCGCCGAACCCGCACGTGGCAAAGGCAAACGACACATACGCCACCGCCGCAATGCCCACTACCGCGCCGAGCAGAAAACCCGTCAGCGCACCGGTGTGTTCGATCTCGTCCATCAACCGAGCCGCTTCGAACATCGCCGCTATCCCTTTGTGCTGCGGGGCGTGGAGGTCTGATCACCCAGCGCAACGCTGAGATTCTGCAACGAATAGTCCATTAAAACGTGTCCTGTCAGCGGTGAAGTAGAGTTCAGGGGGCGGTCAGGCTTTGAAGCATGTGGTCGAAATCCAGCAGCCAGGTTTTAAGCGCGGGTTTTTCGGAATCAATCACACAACCCACGCTCAGCCACTGGCGCAGGTTATGATCGGCGACTGGCACGATGGCGCCAATCAAGCGCCCATGCCGCTCTTCAAAACCCGCGCGAAAGTGAAAATCCAGCCCCAGTGCCGCATTGCCCGCCAGTACTGTTTCATACTGGCGAATGACCTGTATGGCACCGTGAAGCGGCTTCAGCGCTTTGACGGCCTTGGCGAACGCCTCGGCAAGGTTGGCCTCTTCAGGCACGTCGCGGCGCTGGATGGAGACGACGACAGGCTCTCCAGCGATTTCGACAGTCGCTTCGATTGCGCTGCACCTGAACCCTTCAGGAAAGCCGAAGTGAAACCCGCCGAAGTTGAAACTGCTGGGTGCGTCGCGCAAGGGCTGTGGAACGGGAATGGCCGCTTGAGTGCGCTCACGTTCCTGTTGCGCGGCAGTGCGCTCAGCTTCCTCGCGCGCCAGGGCTTCATCAGCCAGTCGGCGTTCAGAAATACGGTCGTAAATACTGGTGCGCCTCATGCGCCATGAACCTTGTTCATCACCTTCTCCATCTCCTTATGCCGGGCGCTGCCATCGAGGCTCTGCCGGAAAGCCTGTTTTGTAACCAGACGATAAGCGCTTGAACGGGGCAGCTGTATAGTCACTTGCTGACTGACGACCTGGAAAGATCTGCGAATCCTGCGGGACAAAGGCTACAGACAGGATCTACTGGCAAAAGCGAAGGTTTCGACCTTTCCTTGACTGAAAGTTCACTGGGGGCAGGTGAAAGTGTCAGGGCGCTCTGTTCTGGGCGTCCTGACACGTGGACGGTTGCTTGAAACACTATTTCAGCAACACGTCCTCCTCCCGCCGATGCGCCCACTGATACAGCGCCGGCAACACCAGTAACGTCAACGCCGTGGAAGACAGAATCCCGCCAATCACCACGGTCGCCAGCGGTCGCTGCACTTCCGCACCAGTCCCGGTGGCGAGGGCCATGGGGATGAAGCCCAGGGAGGCGACCAGTGCGGTCATCAGCACCGGGCGCAGGCGGGTGAGGGCGCCTTCGTTGATGGCGTCGTGCAGCGAGCGGCCTTCTTCGCGCAGGCTGCGGATGAAAGCGATCATCACCAGACCGTTCAGCACCGCGACACCCGACAGGGCAATGAAACCTACGCCTGCGGAGATCGACAGCGGAATGTCGCGCAGCCACAGGGCCATGACGCCACCGGTCAACGCGAACGGGATGCCGGTGAACACCAGCAGGCCGTCTTTGAGGTTGTTGAACATCATGAACAGCAGCGCCAGGACCAGCAGCAGCGCCACCGGCACGACGATTTGCAGGCGTTTCGCTGCGGACTGCAGTTGCTCGAACTGCCCGCCCCAACTGGTCCAGTAGCCTGTCGGGATCTGCACGCCGTTGTCGAGGGTGGTGCCCGCTTCTTCGACAAACGAGCCAAGGTCGCGACCGCGCACGTTGGCGCTGACGATGACCACGCGCTTGCCGTTCTCGCGGCTGATCTGGTTCGGGCCTAGTACCAGGTCCAGGCTGGCGACCTGAGACAGCGAGATAAAGCTGATCTGCTGATTGCTGCCGGTGTTCGCAGGCACCGGAATGAGCAGGCTGGAAAGCCCGTCCACGTCGGTGCGCAGTGGCTCGGACAAGCGCACCACCATGTCGAAGCGGCGATCACCTTCGTACAGCGTGCCCGCCTGACGGCCGCCCAGCGCGATGGCAATGGCGTCCTGCACGTCGGCCATGTTGAGGCCGTAACGTGCGGCCTGGTCGCGGTCGATGTTGATGGTCAGTACCGGCAGGCCGGTGGTCTGTTCGACTTTGACTTCGGAGGCGCCCGGCACTTTTTGCAGCGTGGCGGCGATTTTTGCGGCGGTCTGGTTGAGCACGTTCATGTCGTCGCCGAACACTTTCACTGCGACGTCGCTGCGCACCCCCGAAACCAGTTCGTTGAAGCGCAACTGGATCGGCTGGGACAGCTCGTAGTTGCTGCCCGGCACGCTGGCGGCGGCCTTTTGCAGGTCAGCGATCAGTGCTTCGCGGGGCTTGTCCGGGTCAGGCCATTCGCTCTGCGGCTTGAGCATCACGTAGCTGTCGGAGATGTTGGGCGGCATCGGGTCGGCGGCGATTTCAGCGGTGCCGGTGCGGGCGAAGACGCGCTGCACTTCTGGCACTTTTTCGAGAATGGCTTTTTCCAGGCGCTGCTGCATGTCCACCGACTGGGTCAGGCTGGTGCCGGGTACTCGCAGCGCCTGCAAGGCGAAGTCGCCTTCGCTGAGGCTCGGAATGAACTCGCTGCCCATGCGGCTGGCGGTGAACCCGGACAGCCCGATCAGCACCAACGCCATGCTGAAGGCGATGGCGCGATGCCCCAGCACCCAGCTCAATATCGGCGCGTAGCGTTGGCGAGCGGTGCGCATCACCAGGCCTTCTTCTTCCTTGACCTTGCCGGTGACGAACATGGCAACGGCGGCAGGCACGAACGTCACCGAGAGGATCATCGCGCCGAGCAGGGCGATGACCACGGTGAAGGCCATCGGGTGGAACATTTTGCCTTCCACGCCGGTGAGGGCAAAGATCGGCAGGTACACGACCATGATGATCAACTGGCCGAAAATCAGCGGTCGACGGGCTTCTCTGGCGGCGGCGAACACCTCGTGGAGACGCTCGCTGCGGGTCAGCAGGCGGCCGTATTTCTTCTGGGCATGTGCCAGCCTGCGGATGGCGTTTTCAACGATCACCACCGCGCCGTCGACAATGATGCCGAAGTCCAGCGCGCCCAGGCTCATCAGGTTGGCGCTGACCTTATTGGTGAACATGCCGGTGAAGGTGAACAGCATGGCCAGCGGAATCACCATCGCGGTAATCAGTGCAGCGCGGAGGTTGCCCAGAAAAAGGAACAGAATCACGATGACCAGAATCGCGCCTTCGATGAGGTTCTTCTTGACCGTCGCGATGGCCTTTTCGACCAGATGGGTACGGTCGTAAACCGTGACCGCTTCGACCCCTTCGGGCAGTGTGCGGTTGATGTCGGCCAGCTTGGCGGCCACGGCTTGCGAGACGGTGCGGCTGTTTTCACCGATCAGCATGAACACCGTGCCGAGCACCACTTCTCGACCGTTTTCAGTCGCGGCGCCGGAGCGCATTTCCTTGCCGATGCCGACCTCGGCCACGCTGCTGATTCTGATCGCCGTGCCCTGCACGTTGGCGATGACGATGTTGGCGATGTCCTCCAGCGTGCCGAGCTGGCCCGGTGCGCGGATCAGCAGTTGCTCACCGCCGCGCTCGATGTAACCCGCGCCGACGTTGGCGTTGTTGCGCTCCAGCGCGGCCACCAAGTCGTTCAGCGTCAGCTTGTAGGCGGCCAGCTTTTTCGGGTCGGGAGCTATCTGGTATTGCCTGGCGAAACCGCCGATGGTGTTGATCTCGGCCACGCCCGGCACGTTGCGCAACTGCGGCTTGATGATCCAGTCCTGAATCACCCGCAGATCAGTCGGTGTGTAAGGCGTGCCGTCCTCTTTCAGCGCGCCCTCGCGGGCTTCGACTGTCCACAGAAAGATCTCGCCGAGGCCGGTGGAAATCGGCCCCATCACCACGTCGACGCCTTCGGGCAACTGGTCCTTGGCGGTCTGCAGGCGCTCGCCCACCAATTGCCGGGCGAAGAACAGGTCCGTGTTGTCTTCGAAAATCACCGTCACCTGCGACAGGCCCGAGCGCGACAGCGAGCGTGTCTGTTGCAGGCCGGGCAGGCCGGCCATGCTGGTTTCGATGGCAAAGGTGATCCGTTGCTCGGTCTCCAGCGGTGAAAAGCCGGGCGCGGAGGTGTTGATCTGCACTTGGACATTGGTGATGTCAGGCACGGCATCGATGGGCAGTTTCTGGTAGCTGGCGATGCCCAGCCCAGCCATGAGCAACACAGCGAGCATCACAACGATGCGCTGTTCAATCGCGAATTGAATCAACCGTTCAAACATGGAGGTGTACTCGTGTGACGCAGGTCAATGGGCGTGCTCGGCGGAGCCTTTGCCCAGCTCCGACTTGAGAATGAAACTGCCAGCGGCGGCCACTGGCGTGCCGGCGGCCAGGCCTTTGACGATTTCCACGTGACCGCCATCGCGGCGGCCGAGCGTCACCGGCGTCAGCTGAAAACCTTCAGCATTGCGCACGAAAACCGACGGCTGTTCTTCAATCGACTGGATCGCGGATTCAGGCACGCTGACCGCAACGCTGGACTGCTCGGCGGCGACCTCGACCGACACGAACAGGCCGGGACGCCATGCGCCCTGCGGGTTGGCAAGGGTGACGCGCACGGCGGCGGCGCGGGTCTGCTCGCCCAGCAAGCTGCCGACATAACCGATCTTGCCGTCGACCCGCGCATTCAGATCCGGCGCGCTGACAACGACCGGGCGTCCGACCACCACTTTGTCCAGATCCCTCGGTGCGACACCGAAGGTCGCCCATACGCGTGACAAGTCCGACAGGGTGAACGCGTTGCTCGCTTCGCTGACCATTTCGCCGATGCCCAGGTGTTTCTCCACGACCATCGCGTCGAACGGTGCGATCAGTTCGTAACGGTTGCCTGCGGAAGGGCTGAGGCTGGCACCGATGGCGCTGATCTTCTGCCGGGCATTGGTGAGGTTGATGTCGGCTTCCTGAAAATCCTGGCGCGCTTGCAGGTAATCCTGTTCGGCGGAGATCTTGTCTTCCCACAGTTTCTTCTCGCGTTGCAGGGTCAGGCGCGCCAGTTCCTGACGTCGCTGGGCGGCGTTCAGTTCGCTGCGTTGGTCCGAGATCTGCTGGCTGGCAATCACCGCCAGCACCTGGCCCTTTTTCACGGTCTGACCCAGATCGACCTTGACCGACTCGACCACGCCGCTGACCCGAGGTACCACATGCGCGGTGCGGTCCTCGTCGAAGCGGATTTCACCGGGGAAGGTCACGGTGGTGCTCATTTGCCGAGGCTCGGCGGTGGCCAGCTCGATGCCGGCCGTCCTGATCTGCTCGGCCGTCAGTTCGATGTGCCCTTCTTCCTCTTCTTCGTGGGGTGGCTCTGATGCGGCAGCGCCTGGTGTTTTCGTTTCGTTGCTGTGGCCTTGTTCGTCAGTATGGTCTGACCCGGAATCGTGGGCGTGTTCCTCGTCAGACGGCTCCGGGCCGGTTGCGAAGGGCAGCATCTGCGGGTTCACCGTCAGACTGCCCAGACCAATGATGACCACCACCGCCAGCGCAATGGCAATGCTTCGTTTGTTATTCATGAAAGCTCCCGGCGATCAGGTACGTGCAGCACCTCTGGATACGCTCGATGTAGGCGGAAAAAGGCAGTCAGGGGGTGAGACTGAACCGGTTGAGATCCCCGTGGATCCGCTCGATGGCGACCCTCGCTTCGGTGGCCGTCGCCAGTGATTCCAGGTACTGGCTGCGGGCCGAAATCAGTGTTCGCTGCGCATCCAGCACGTCCAGAAAGCCGAACTTGCCCATCTCGAAACCGCGCGTGGCGGTGTCGACGGCGCGTTGCGCGGCAGGCAGGATGACGCGGTCGAATGACTCGACTTCCTGTGCCGCGGTGCGCCATTGATCGAGGGCAGATTGGGTCTGTGTGCGCAGCTTGAGTTCGACGGCATTGCGCAGGTCACGGGACTGGTCTGCCCGACGTGAGGCGGCGAGCACATTGCCTTGGTTTCGATCAAACAGCGGGAGCGGCATCGACAGGCCCACAACGTTGACGCGTTCGCGCTCTTCGCGGCTGTATTGGCTGCCGACACTGACGGTCAGGTCGGGAATGCGCTTGGCGCGTTCCGAGCCGAGTGCGGCGTCGCGTTGTTCGATCCGGGTCTGGGCGAGGCGCAGTTCGGCGGACTGATCGAGGGCGGTCAGCATTGTCGCTGTCGGCGGTAGTCGGCCCGGCGAGAGGTCGGTGTAATCCAGACGTTCGAAAGACGCGGTCGGTGAACCGGTGGCGCGGGCCAGTTCACGGTGGCTGTTGATTTTCAGGGTTTCGGCGCGGCGCACCAGCAGGTCGGTTTCCGCCAGCTGCACCTGCGCGCGGGTGGCTTCGACCGGTGACACCTTGCCCGCCCGCACACGCCCTTCGGCGACATGCAGGCCACGCTCGGCCAGCGCTCTGGATTGGCGCGCCAGCTCCAGACCGGCCTGCGCCCGGGCTGCGGCATAAAATGCTTGAACCACCTCGGCCCGCAATTCGTTGCTGCGCTGTTCCAGTTCCAGTCGAGCCGCGTCCTGGCCTTTGCTCGCGGTGTCGACACGTGCGCCACGCTTGCCGCCCAATTCCAGTGCCTGGCTGAGCATCACGGTGGTGGTGCTGGTGTCGCGGCGGGTGTCTTCCACCTCCCACGACAGCACCGGGTTGGGAATCAGCCCGGCCTGTTGGCGATCACCCTGCGCAATGCCGATTTCCCATTGGGCTGCGGCAAGCTCCTGGTTGCGAGCAAATGCGGCTTCCAGTGCCTGAGGCAGGCTGATGCCTTGGGCGGATGCAACACCGGGTGCCACAAACGGTAATAACAACAGACACAACGCGCGTGCCCTCATGTCGGGCTCCCTGCCAACCCATCGATACGTCGAAGGCGTACGCTGTTCTCCAGTCCCATGAATCACCCCGTCAAAGCAGAAAATAACAAACAGGCACCTGAGCGCTGAAGTTGGCTGGGAGGACTTTAGGCAATGGGAGTTATCACAGGGATTGCCGGAAAATTACGATTCTGTTATCCGGCGGAAAGGGTGTTTCTTTTCAGTACACTGCACGGCATCGTCATTATCCGTTCATCAAACAGGAAGCCTGATTATGCGAATCCTTGTCGTAGAGGACGAGCCGAAAACTGCCGAGTACATGCATCAGGGTCTGACCGAAAGTGGCTATGTCGTCGATATCGCCGCCACTGGCCTTGACGGGCTTTACCTTGCGCAGCATCAGGCTTATGACGTGGTCATTCTGGACGTGAACCTGCCCGAGATGGATGGCTGGGAAGTGCTGAGCCGCCTGAGGAAAACCGTCAACACGCGCATCATGATGGTCACCGCACGCGGTCGCCTGGAGGAGAAAGTCAAAGGGCTGGAAATGGGCGCTGACGATTATCTGGTCAAGCCATTCGAGTTTCCCGAGCTGCTGGCGCGGGTTCGCACCCTGATGCGCCGCAGCGAGCAGACCACGACCGCCAAGGTGTTGCAGGTCGGTGATCTGGAACTGGACCAGGGGCGGCATCGGGCGTTTCGCGGCAAGCAGCGCATTGACCTGACCACCAAGGAGTTCGCGCTGCTGCACCTGTTAATGCGCCACAGTGGCGAGGTCATGTCGCGTACGCAGATCATTTCGCTGGTCTGGGACATGAACTTCGATTGCGACACCAACGTGGTGGAAGTGTCGATCCGGCGCCTGCGCGCGAAGATCGATGATCCGTTCGAGACCAAGTTGATTCACACCCTGCGCGGCGTCGGTTACGTGCTGGAAGTGCGCGAATGACGCCGACCCGTCTCTCGACGCGCCTGGGGTTGACGGTGACGGCGTTGATCGCGTTTCTGGTGCTGGTGATGGAGACGTTCGCGTACGCGGCCATTTCCCATCAGTTGGACCTGCGTGCCGAAGATGCGCTGAAAGAGAAGTTCGCGCAGATCGAACACGGCCTGAGCGAAGGTTTTCTGGCCGTCGAGGACATCGTTCAGTACCCCCACACGCTGCGCGACCAGATCGTCGGGCACGACAGCTTCGCGCTGACCATCCTCGACGCGGGCACCCCTCGTCAGCAGTTGATGAGTGTCGGTAACGAGGAAGGACGGAATCTGCCGGTCCTGGAGGCCGACGTTCCGCCGCAGGGCTTCCAGGAGTTGACCTCGGCGAAGGGTCACAAGATTTTGCTGGGCTACAAGAAGATACGCCTGAGGACGGATCAGGACATTCTGATCAGGCTGTCGATAGACCGGGAAAGCGACACCGAATTGCTGCATGCCTACATGACGTCGACGTTCCTGATGCTGCCGGTGATTCTGCTGCTGATCGGCTTCGGTGTCTGGTGGACAGTGCGTCGTGGCCTCAGGCCATTGAATGCGTTTCGCAAAGTGACCGCGCTGATTTCGGCCCGCGACCTGTCCCACCGCATGAAGGTCAAGGGCTTGCCTGACGAGCTGCGGGATCTGGCCCATGCGGTGAACTTCATGCTTCACCGGCTGGATGGCGATGTGCAGCAACTGGCGCAGTTTTCGGACGACCTGGCGCACGAGTTGCGTTCGCCCATGAACAACCTGATGGGCAAGGCGCAGGTCACGCTGTCCAGGCCCCGTCCTTCCGAAGAGTACAAGCAGGCGCTGGAATCCTGCACCGAAGAACTGGAGCGCATGTCGCGCATGATCAGCCAGATGCTGTTTCTGGCCAGCGTGAGTCAGCCGGCTGCGCCGCTGCCGGTCGAGGTCATTGATCTCCGGGAAGAGGCAGACAAGGTCGCCGAACTGTTTTCGTCCTCGGCTGAAGAGCGCGAGATCACCTTGCAGGTTCAGGGCAGCGCGAAAGCGATGGGTGACAGGCTGATGATTCAGCGAGCGATTTCGAACCTGTTGTCCAACGCCATCCGCCACGGCCTGCCCGGCAGCGTCATCACGGTCAAGCTCACTGCCCTGAAAGATGAGGTCGTGCTTGCGGTGCGCAATGCGGGCGATGGCATCGATGCCGAACACCTGCCACGCCTGTTCGACCGTTTCTACCGGGTACACGTCAGCCGCGCACGGCAGCAGGGCGGCACGGGGCTTGGGCTGGCGATTGTGCGCTCGATCATGAGCCTGCATGAGGGGCAGGTAACGGTGCAGAGCGAGCCGGAAAAATTCACCACGTTCAGCCTGATCTTTCCTAAACTGGTGTAAATGCGTCAGGTGGTGGTCGTTCTTCAAGAACCTTTCGCGGACCGCCCGGCTCATAGTCTGTGAGCGGGCTTTGCCCGAATGCTTCTGATGAAGCCAAAACGATAAGGATGGACGTATGACAGTTGCTTTCTGGTGCGTGCTGGTCGCGATATTGCTGCCGATTCTATGTGCCGGCATTGCCAAGTTCGGCAGCGGCAAATTCGGCAGCGGACACAATCATGACCCGCGCGCCTTTCTCGACAAGCTCGAGGGGTTCCCTCGTCGGGCTCACGCGGCTCAGCTCAACAGTTTTGAAGTGACTCCGGCGTTCGCTGCGGCAGTGATCATTGCGCACATTGCCGGCAATGCGCAGCTGGTGACCATCGACGTGCTGGCGGTGCTGTTCATCACCAGTCGTCTGCTGTACATCATTTTCTATCTGGCCGACCTGGCCGCCCTGCGTTCGCTGGTGTGGCTGGTCGGCATGGGCCTGATCGTCGCGCTGTTCGGCGTCTCGGCCTTTCCGGCAGCGGCCTGAATGCCCGGTTGCGACGCTGCCCATGACGGGCAGTGTCGCAAGCGTATTTATCAGTCGTCCGGCTGTACTTTTTCCAGATCGGTCTGTGCTTCCTGCAGTTCCTTGCGGGACTCGGCAAGCTTGTCTTTGCGTTTGTTGATCTTCTCCGGATCACCCTTGTCCATGGCCTTGTTCAGGTCGTTCTGACGGCGGCTGACTTCGCGTTTGGCGTCCAGCACCTTTTGCTCGCGCTGTTTGAGCAGCGAGGTTTCCGTGCAGTTGGCATTGACCTCGACCAGCGCTTTCTCCAGTCCGGTCTGCTCGGCCTTGTTGCCCTCGGTCTTGGCGTCCTGAATCTTGCTGCTGATTTCCTGACTTTTGACCAGACACTCGGAAGGCGGTGGTGCCTGTTCGTCAGCCAACAGTGTGGTCGTCAGCAGCGTGCAACTGGTGAAAAGGATCAGTGGTGATAAAAACTTCATATGAACTCCGTTTGAAGATGACGATGCCCGGACGAAAAAATGAAAGTCCGCTACTTAAAAACCTGAAATACCCTGTGCCTTTAATTGCTGGCTCAGGGCGTGTACCTGAGGGTCCTGAAAAAATGCCTTGAGTGTCGCTGCGCGGCCGGGGCCTATACCCGGCTCTGCCTGCCATTGTTCGACACTGCGTGCCGCCAGATCGTCCCAGT
The DNA here is from genome assembly GCF_002093745.1 of Pseudomonas graminis. GTDB lineage: Bacteria > Pseudomonadota > Gammaproteobacteria > Pseudomonadales > Pseudomonadaceae > Aquipseudomonas. The sequence continues at coordinate 184,377 of NZ_MTSB01000010.1, read as the reverse complement.
TATCCGGCAGTTTCGCGTTCCCTGTCGGCGGCACGCCGATGGCCTTGAGCCATGCCTGAAACGGCCTTTCGCGGGCTGTTTGCAGGCTGGCGAGCAGTTTAGCGCTACTGCGTTCGGCGAAACCGGGAATGTTAGCAAGCTCAGCATGATTCAGCGTCATCCAATCGAGCAAGCCCGAGATTCGGCCGTGTTCAACAAGCTTGTCCCAGACACCCGGACCCACGCCGGGTAACGCCAGACCCTTCTTGCCGCTGAGCCATATCAGCCTGGCGCGAAACTGGCTTTCGCAGCCGGGGGTGGCTTGCCAGCAGCTCAGTTCATGAAAATCACTGGCTTGCGGGATGGTCATTTCTGCCCGTTCGGCGGCGCGGGAGACTACGCCATCGAGCCGTGGAATTGTCAGGCCGGCGAGACTCACGGCTATCTGATCGCCGGGCCTTATATCCAGCGTTTGCCAGCGTTGCAGTGAGCCTGCGCTGATGCGGCTGACAGTGCGGTCGTCGAGCCGTACCGGCGTCAATTCCAGTACCGGGGTGATCCTGCCGCTGCGACCGATATTGAAGTTGACCTTGCGCACTTCGGCCAGGGCCTGGGCGTAGGGGTGTTTCCATGCCGCAATCCAGTAAGGCGCATTGGCCTGCCAGCGCTGTGCAGACGGACGCTGCCCCTGGCGCATGTTCACACCGTCGGTGGCGAACGGCAGCGGGTTGCGATACCAGTGCTTGCGCCACTGGGCAGCCTGCGTGAAATTTTCCAGCGGCTGCGTATAAGCCACGCTGTCGTTGAAACCCAAGGCTTGCAGCCCCTTGAGCCGTTGATTCATTTCACTGGGGCCGGTCGGCCAGTCCCAAACGAACAGGCCGATGGCGTCGGCCTGTTGCGGGGTAATCGTCTGCCGTGCCAGCAGGCCTGCGACCTTGCTGCGGGCGTTGACGCTGCCGGCCGCCGCCTGCACATGATCGGTCAGTCGCCAGTACAGTTCGCCTTGCAGAATCAGGCGCTCAGGCTGGGGCACCTGCTGAGGGATCGCCTTGATCAGCCGAGCCTGAGACGTCCAGTCCTGGCCTTTGAGCCCGTCACCACGACTGATCGCCTGCACGAGCCGGCCTTCGTCATAGACCAGCGTGATGGCAACACCATCGATCTTGGGTTGAATCCAGAGGTCGGTGCGTCCTTTGAGCCAGGCTTTGACGCTGCTTTCGTCCGCCAGTTTGTTAACGCCTGTGTGCGGAACGGGATGTGCCACCGTGCCAGCCGCTGTCTTTAACGGGCTGGCTTCAGGCGTCGACACTGCAAAGCACGAACGCCATGCGCTGAGTTTTTGTCGCGCCTGATCGTAAAGCTCGTCAGGGATTTGCGAAATGCCTTGCCGGTGGTAGCTGTCGTCCCACACGGCGATTCTCTGTTGCAGGGCATTTATTTCGCTGGTTGCTTTGGTCGCAGACCAGTCAGGGCAGGGGGCGGCATGGCCGAGGCCGGGGAGAAGAAACAGAAGGGCGCAAGACATCAGGCGAACGGTGGGCAGCATCGAAGCATCCTTGCTTTAGGGATTGGCCCGATGAGGCTAGCCGCTGGCGATGCGTGTAGAAGGATGGCCTGGTTACCGGGTTTTGCCAGAGCCCTGCGCCGCCGGCTCCAGATCGGACGCAGAGCGTCCAGAAAGGCATGCCGACGCGGAGCGTCGGCACGATAGTTGAGGTTATCGTTCCGTACGCTCCGGCATCGGAATGCAGTTCGTGACGCTCCGCGTCACAATTCCGAACCGCGCCGCACACTCAAGACCGGACGCGGAGCGTCGGCACGATAGTTGAGGTTATCGTTCCGCACGCTCCGGCGTCGGAATGCAGTTCGTGACGCTCCGCGTCACAATTCCGAACCGCGCCGCACACTCAAGACCGGACGCGGAGCGTCGGCACGATAGTTGAGGTTATCGTTCCGCACGCTCCGGCGTCGGAATGCAGTTCGTGACGCTCCGCGTCACAATTCCGAACCGCGCCGCACACTCAAGACCGGACGCGGAGCGTCGGCACGATAGTTGAGATTATCGTTCCGTACGCTCCGGCATCGGCACGATAGATGGCAAAAAAAAGCCCCGAACGACCAGGTCGTCCGGGGCTTCTTTCTGGGGGGTTACAGGCCGGCAGCAGCGCGCAGGGCGTCGGCGCGGTCGGTTTTTTCCCAGGTGAAGGCGGTGAAGGTGTCATCGCCAACGGTCATTTCGACCGGGGTACGGCCGAAGTGGCCGTAGGCCGCAGTGGCCTGGTACATCGGGTGCAGCAGGTCGAGCATGGTGGTGATGGCGTAAGGACGCAGGTCGAAGTTGTCACGGACCAGTTTGATGATCTTGTCGTCGGACAGCTTGCCGGTGCCGAAAGTGTTCAGCGAGATCGACGTCGGCTGAGCGACGCCAATGGCGTAGGACACCTGAATTTCGCAACGCTCGGCCAGACCGGCCGCCACGATATTCTTGGCCACGTAACGACCGGCGTAGGCCGCCGAACGGTCAACCTTCGAGGGATCCTTGCCGGAGAATGCACCGCCACCGTGACGGGCCATGCCGCCGTAGGTGTCCACGATGATCTTGCGGCCGGTCAGGCCACAGTCGCCCACCGGGCCGCCGATGATGAAGTTGCCGGTCGGGTTGATGTGGAACTGGGTGTCTTTGTGCAGCAGGTGCGCAGGGATGACGTGCTTGACGATCAGCTCCATCACGCCTTCGCGCAGGTCTTTATAGGACACATCCGGGTTGTGCTGGGTCGACAGCACGATGGCGTCGACGCCGACCACTTTGCCGTTTTCATAGCGGCACGTGACCTGGGATTTTGCATCCGGGCGCAACCACGGCAGCAGGCCGGATTTGCGGGCTTCAGCCTGACGCTGCACCAACTGGTGAGAGAAGGTGATCGGCGCTGGCATCAGCACGTCGGTTTCGTTGCTGGCGTAGCCGAACATCAGGCCCTGGTCGCCAGCACCCTGATCTTCAGGCTTGCTGCGGTCAACGCCCTGGGCGATGTCCACCGACTGCTTGCCGATGATGTTCATCACACCGCAGGTCGCGCCGTCGAAGCCGACGTCGGAGCTGTTGTAGCCGATGTCGAGGATGACGTTACGCACGATGTCTTCCAGATCGACCCAGGCCGACGTCGACACTTCGCCAGCGATGATTGCCACACCGGTCTTGACCAGTGTTTCGCACGCTACACGGGCGTATTTGTCTTCAGCGATGATGGCGTCCAGAACCGCGTCGGAAATCTGGTCGGCGATCTTGTCCGGATGCCCTTCGGACACGGACTCGGAGGTGAAAAGTGAGTATTCGCTCATCTCTACGGGTTTCCTTCATTTTACCGATGGTGAGTGTCGCCAGCCGGTCGCTGAAAATGGCGAACCTGGATCTGGAAACCATTACGTAAGCCTACATAAAGGCTTTCCCCGGGAACTAGCCCCGCAGCGATGGCCCAATGGGCCAGGTCTTCCTGCTCGAAACCTAACCAGAGATCGCCACAGGCCTCCCTGGCCCAGCTCTGGTCATGACTACACAATTCTGTTACCAGCAAGCTACCGCCGGGTTTTACATGTTCAGCCAATTGCCTCAAGGCTTCGGCCGGTGCCGCAAAATGATGCAGCACCATGTTGAGTACGACGCAATCGGCGCTGACTTTACTGCCGGTCAGTGCATCGGCCAGTCTCAGCTCAACGTTAGCCAGCGCGCGACGCTCGCAGACGCCACGTGCCATGTCCAGCATGACCGGGCTGTTGTCCATCGCAATGACCTGCCCGAAGCGCCGTGCCAGTTCCGGCAGGAAGCCGCCGTCACCGGGGCCTACTTCCAGGGCGGTCGCCTGCGCGCCGAAGCTCAGTTTGTCGAGCAGCGTCAGCAGGCTTTCGCTGTACTGTGCAAGGCCGGCGATCAGGTCCTGCTGGGCGCGAAATTTTTCGGCGGTCCGGGCAAAGAAATCCTGGCTGGCCAGTGCGCGTTGCCGATGGACCAGGCCGATACGCCCCTGAACGTCATCGGGCAGGTCCAGCGTATCGACCTCATCAAGCAATGCCGCGTGCAGCCTGCCACCCGGTAGCGCGGTATGGGGCAGGGCGCGGCGATAGAAAATCGCGTTGCCTTCCCGCCGCGTTGCCACCAGATCAGCCTGCGCCAGGACCTTCAGGTGATGGCTCATGCCTGACTGGCCAATCGCGAAAATCTGCGCCAGTTCGAGCACGCCGAATGAATCGTTGGTCAGTGCGCGCAATACATTCAGCCGTAAAGGATCGCCGCCGGCCTTGCACAGAGCAGAGAGGTCGTCGCATGCATCATGGCGAATGGCAGGTACGCGCAGGTTCATAGGCATCGCAGTCTAGAGAGCGATTCCTGACCCTGCAAGGGCAATATCAAAAAGTTTTGATATTGCCGGCGAGTGACGCTGGTCAACCTTCATGAACTTGTCGTGCGTGCAGGTGATCCAGTCTTTACAGGCTAAATAATGTCCGTTACACAGGAAAAAAGCCTATGGTCGATTATCTGTGATTGCCCCCGGCCTGTCCGTGAGGGAAAATGGCCCTCTTTATTTTCTCAGTCCTATTTCTCAATCCCCAGGAGATCAGCGATGCCAAGCCGTCGTGAGCGTGCCAATGCTATTCGTGCCCTAAGCATGGATGCCGTGCAAAAAGCCAACAGCGGCCATCCGGGTGCCCCGATGGGCATGGCGGATATCGCCGAGGTACTGTGGCGTGATTACCTGAAGCACAACCCGAAGAACCCTTCGTTCGCTGACCGTGACCGCTTCATCATGTCCAACGGTCATGGCTCGATGCTGGTCTATTCGCTGCTGCACCTGACCGGCTACGACCTGTCCATCGACGACCTGAAGAATTTCCGTCAGTTGCACAGCCGTACTCCGGGCCACCCGGAATTCGGTTACACCCCAGGCGTCGAAACCACCACTGGTCCGCTGGGTCAGGGTTTTGCCAACGCCGTCGGCTTTGCCGCTGCCGAGAAAACCCTCGCTGCACAGTTCAACCGTCCAGGCCACACCATTGTTGATCACAATACTTACGTGTTCATGGGTGATGGCTGCATGATGGAAGGCATTTCCCACGAAGTCGCGTCCCTGGCCGGTACGCTGCAACTGGGCAAGCTGATTGCGTTCTACGACGACAACGGCATTTCCATCGACGGCGAAGTCGAGGGCTGGTTCACCGATGACACGCCGAAGCGCTTTGAAGCCTACGGCTGGCTGGTGATCCGCAATGTCGACGGTCACGACCCGGAAGAAATCAAAACGGCCATCGACACGGCTCGCAAGAGCGATCAGCCCACCCTGATCTGCTGCAAGACCACTATCGGTTTCGGTTCGCCGAACAAGCAGGGCAAGGAAGAGTCCCACGGTGCGCCGCTGGGTGCCGACGAAATCGCCCTGACCCGTACGGCACTGAAATGGAACCACGGTCCTTTCGAGATTCCGGCTGATATCTACGCCGAATGGGATGCGAAGGAAAAAGGCCTGGCGGTCGAAGCTGAGTGGGACCAGCGTTTTGCTGCGTACTCTGCCGCGTTTCCGGAGCTGGCCAACGATTTCATCCGTCGCATGAGCGGTCAGCTGCCAGCGGACTTCGCTGAAAAATCGAAGGCCTATGTGGCAGAAGTCAACGCCAAGGGCGAAACCATCGCCAGCCGCAAAGCCAGTCAGAATGCCTTGAGCGCACTCGGCCCGTTGCTGCCTGAAATTCTGGGCGGTTCGGCTGACCTGGCAGGTTCCAACCTGACCATCTGGAAAGGCTGCAAGAGCATCACCGGCGAAGACCCTAACGGCAACTACCTGCATTACGGCGTTCGCGAGTTCGGCATGGCCGCCATGATGAACGGTATCGCTCTGCACGGTGGTTTCGTGCCGTACGGCGCAACCTTCCTGATCTTCATGGAATACGCGCGCAACGCGGTGCGTATGGCCTCGCTGATGAAGAAGCGTGTGATCTATGTGTTCACCCACGACTCCATCGGTCTGGGCGAAGACGGCCCGACGCACCAGCCGATCGAGCAATTGACCAGCCTGCGCACCACGCCGAATCTGGACACCTGGCGCCCGGCAGATGCCGTCGAGTCGGCGGTGGCCTGGAAATACGCGCTTGAGCGCAACGACGGTCCTTCGGCGCTGATCTTCTCCCGCCAGAACCTGACCCATCAGGCGCGTGACGAGCAGCAACTGGATGCAATCACCCGTGGTGGTTACGTGTTGCGCGATTGCGCTGCAGAGCCCGAACTGATCCTGATCGCTACCGGTTCGGAAGTCGGTCTGGCCGTCGAGGCGTACGACAAGCTGACCGCTCAGGGTCGCAACGTCCGTGTCGTTTCCATGCCCTGCACCAGCGTCTTCGAAGCCCAGGATGCGGGCTACAAGCAATCCGTTCTGCCACTTCAGGTCAGCGCGCGTATCGCTATCGAGGCCGCTCATGCGGACTACTGGTACAAATACGTCGGCCTGGAAGGTCGCGTGATCGGCATGACCACCTTCGGCGAGTCGGCCCCGGCGCCTGCCCTGTTCGAAGAGTTCGGTTTCACGCTGGAAAACGTCCTGAGCATTGCTGAAGAGCTGCTGGAAGACTGATCAGCTGCTTGATACTGATGTTGTAGGAGCGGACTTGTCCGCGAAGAGGGCATTGCGGTGAATCATATATTCCGCAGTGCTCCATTCGCGGACAAGTCCGCTCCCACATATTCATCACCATACCTATCGAGCTTTACGCAATCTGATCCATCCCTTGGCGAAAACTCCATGTCTCAGCCCCGCCCTTATAAAGTTGCTCTGAACGGCTACGGTCGTATCGGTCGTTGCGTTGTTCGTGCGCTGTGCGAGCGGGGGGCGAAGGCCGGGTTTGAAGTGGTTGCCATTAACGATCTGGCCGACATGGCCAGCCTCGAATACCTCACGCGCTTTGACTCTACCCACGGCCGGTTTCCTGGCGAGGTGCGAGTCGAAGGGCAATACCTGCACATCAATGATCACCGCATCAGGGTCTCGCGCAGCCCGACGCCGGAAGGTGTCGACTGGGCCGGTCTGGAAGTCGATCTGGTGCTGGAGTGTTCAGGTGTCTACAACACCCGGGAAGACGGCCAGCGTTTTCTGAACGCCGGTGCGCCGCGTGTGCTGTTTTCCCAGCCGATGGCCAGTGAGCGCGATGTCGACGCCACCGTGGTGTTCGGCATCAACCAGCACAGGCTGACCGGGCGCGAGTTGCTGGTGTCGGCGGCGTCCTGCACCACCAACTGCAGCGTGCCGCTGTTGCGGTTGCTGGATCAGGCCATTGGTCTTGAATACATCACCATCACCACGATTCACTCGGCGATGAATGATCAGCCGGTGATCGACGCTTATCACCATGAGGATCTGCGCCGCACCCGCTCGGCTTTCCAGTCGATCATTCCGGTGTCCACCGGTCTGGCCCGAGGAATCGAACGGCTGCTTCCGGAACTTGCCGGCCGAATTCAGGCCAAAGCTGTTCGTGTGCCGACCGTCAATGTGTCGTGTCTGGACATGACGCTGCAGATGTCGCGCGACACGGACGCCGTGGAGATCAACCGTCTTTTGCGTGAGGCCGCCACTCTCGGCCCGCTCAAAGGCTTGCTGGCTTACACTGAGCTGCCGCACGCCAGCTGCGATTTCAACCATGACCCGCATTCGGCCATTGTCGATGCGAGTCAGACCCGCGTTTCCGGCCCGAGGCTTGTCAATGTGCTGGCCTGGTTCGATAACGAGTGGGGTTTTGCAAACCGAATGCTCGACGTCGCTGATCATTTTCTGCGCGTCGCTGACCAATAACAGTAAAAACAGGAATGCTCATGACCGTGTTGAAGATGACCGACCTCGATCTGCAGGGTAAACGTGTACTGATCCGCGAAGACCTCAATGTCCCGGTCAAGGACGGCGTTGTCAGCAGTGACGCACGTATCCTTGCATCGCTGCCGACCATCAGGCTGGCCCTGGAAAAAGGTGCTGCGGTCATGGTCTGCTCGCACCTGGGTCGTCCGACCGAGGGTGAGTTTTCTGCTGAAAACAGCCTTAAACCGGTGGCTGACTACCTGAGCAAGGCACTGGGTCGTGACGTTCCGCTGGTGGCTGATTATCTGGACGGCGTTGACGTCAAGCCTGGTGATGTCGTGTTGTTCGAGAACGTTCGCTTCAACAAGGGCGAGAAAAAGAACGCCGACGAGCTGGCGCAAAAGTACGCGGCGCTGTGCGATGTGTTCGTGATGGACGCTTTCGGCACCGCTCACCGCGCAGAGGGTTCGACCCACGGCGTGGCAAAGTTCGCCAAGGTGGCAGCGGCAGGCCCATTGCTGGCCGCCGAACTGGACGCGCTGGGCAAGGCTCTGGGTGCGCCGGCACAACCGATGGCCGCCATCGTGGCTGGCTCCAAGGTGTCCACCAAGCTTGACGTACTCAACAGCCTGAGCGCGATCTGCGATCAGTTGATTGTCGGCGGCGGCATTGCCAATACCTTTCTGGCTGCGGCCGGTCACAAGGTGGGCAAATCGCTGTACGAGCCTGATCTGCTCGACACCGCTCGCGCCATCGCCGCCAAGGTCAGCGTGCCTTTGCCGACCGATGTCGTGGTTGCCAAGGAATTCGCTGAAAGCGCCACTGCGACCGTCAAACTGATTGCCGACGTTGCTGATGACGACATGATTCTGGACATCGGCCCGCAGACGGCTGCGCACTTTGCCGAATTGTTGAAATCTTCGGGGACTATCCTGTGGAACGGTCCGGTCGGCGTGTTTGAATTCGACCAGTTTGGCGAAGGCACCAAGACGCTGGCCAAGGCCATTGCCGAAAGCAAGGCGTTCTCCATTGCCGGTGGGGGTGACACGCTGGCGGCTATCGACAAGTACGGTGTGGCCGAACAGATTTCCTATATCTCGACCGGTGGCGGCGCGTTCCTCGAATTCGTGGAAGGCAAGGTTCTGCCTGCGGTTGAAATGCTCGAACAACGTGCCAAGGCCTGAATAATGCCCTTGGACAAGGAGTGGTCAATGGTCAGGGCGTTACCGTGGTTTCTTGTTGCAGGTTTGCTGGCCGGTTGCGCAGGCAAACCAGTGGCGGAAGAAGTGGAGGGTGACTCCCCGACCCAGCCGCTCCAGTTGAGCTGTTATCAGGCGGGCTGGCAGGCCGAGACAGTGCCGGTGATCTATAAGCGTGGCGGTCAGGAAGTGTGGGATCGGTATGAATTCATGCCCAGAGCCACAGGCAACATTGGTTGCCTGTAGCGGGGGCCTGAAACCTGCCTGGCAACATTGACGGGCTTCAGCGGTCTTTATTGAGTGGATGTTTTTTCCGAGGAAGGAGTTTCACCATGAAGATCGCTGCCCTGGCGCTGATAAGCGTTGTTGCACTGGCTGGCTGTACCGGTTCTGGCTCGCACGCCAAGACATGCCAACTATTCAGCCCGGCCCCTGTGAATGTGCCTACGACCGAGAATACTCAACGGGTCGAGGCGCACGTTACGGGTGAACCGGCCGACGACAGTAAACAGGAACAGAACTGCCCCTGATATTCCGGTTCGGCAGGGCAGGCAGGAGACGTGATGAAAGGCTTGTTTGCCCTTGTGGCTTTGGCAGCGCTCGGCGGTTGTTCGAGCATGGGCACCCCGCAGCAGAATGATCCATGGAATCGCTGGGTTTGCGACAGCAACGCAGAGGTTCACTGGCGCTACATCGACTCGTCACAAAAGGAAGTCGATGTCCGTCTGAATCAGAGCGATCAGGTCTTCAGGCTCAAGGCTGAACCCGGCGCTGCCAGCGGAACGCTTTACAGCAACAACGTGTTGGCATTCGTCAACAAGGGTAGCGAAGGCCTGGTCTACTGGGACGCTACCAACGATCTGATCGGTCGCGGCTGCAAGGCCAGATAACTCGGATCACACGCATGGCCTTCATGGCCGATGCTTATAACTTGAATAGCAGCCGCCACTACGGCAGGCTTGCACGATAACGACCCTACCGGGAGAGAGACAGACAATGGCACTTATCAGCATGCGCCAGATGTTGGACCACGCAGCCGAATTCGGCTATGGCGTTCCAGCTTTCAACGTAAATAACCTGGAACAGATGCGCGCCATTATGGAAGCGGCCGACAAGACCGACTCCCCGGTGATCGTTCAGGCTTCGGCGGGTGCCCGCAAATACGCCGGTGCTCCGTTTCTGCGTCACTTGATCCTCGCGGCCATCGAAGAATTCCCGCACATCCCGGTGGTCATGCACCAGGACCACGGCACCAGCCCGGACATCTGCCAGCGCTCGATTCAATTGGGCTTCAGCTCGGTGATGATGGACGGCTCGCTGCGCGAAGATGGCAAGTCGCCAGCTGATTACGATTACAACGTCGACGTGACCCGCCGCGTTGTGGCCTTCGCTCACGCTTGCGGCGTTTCCGTGGAAGGTGAGCTGGGCGTGCTGGGTTCGCTGGAAACCGGTATGGCCGGTGAAGAAGACGGCGTTGGCGCTGAAGGCGTTCTGGATCACAGCCAGATGCTGACTGACCCGGAAGAAGCGGCTGACTTCGTCAAGCGCACCCAGGTTGACGCACTGGCCATCGCCATCGGCACCAGCCACGGCGCTTACAAGTTCACCAAGCCGCCTACCGGTGACATCCTGGCGATCGAGCGGATCAAAGAGATCCACAAGCGCATCCCGAACACTCACCTGGTGATGCACGGTTCTTCGTCGGTCCCACAGGAATGGCTGAAGATCATCAACGAGTTCGGCGGCGACATCAAAGAAACCTACGGCGTGCCGGTCGAAGAAATCGTTGAAGGCATCAAGCACGGCGTGCGCAAGGTCAACATCGACACTGACCTGCGCCTGGCGTCTACCGGTGCCATCCGCGAATTCATGGCCAAGAACCCAAGCGAGTTTGACCCGCGCAAGTACCTGGCCAAGACGGTTGTGGCCATGCGTGACGTGTGCATCGCGCGTTACGAAGCCTTCGGCACCGCTGGCAACGCCTCGAAGATCAAACCGATCTCTCTGGACGCCATGTTCGAACGCTACGCCCGTGGCGAACTGGATGCCAAGGTCAACTGAGTTGACTGAGCATTGAAAAAACCCGCAGAAATGCGGGTTTTTTTATGTCGGGTTAGACGTGGTTGTGTGGCAGATTGTCTCCATGCTTCTGCCCGAAGGGCGTGGGAGCGAAACTGTTCGCGAAGACGATGTTTCAGTCGATGCATTTTCGGCGACTATACGAGCCCTTTCGCGAACAAGTTCGCTCCCACGGCCTTCGGCCAGAATCAAAAGCAGACTTGTGTAACGCTAAGTGCTGTGGCGTGCGGAACGATAATCCGGCTATCCTGCGACGCTCTGCATCCGGCGTGGGAGCGAACTTGTTCGCGAAGACGATGTTTCAGTCGATGCATTTTCGGCGATTATACGAGCCCTTTCGCGAACAAGTTCGCTCCCACGGCCTTCGGCCAGAATCAAAAGCAGACTTGTGTAACGCTAAGCGCTGTGGCGTGCGGAACGATAACCCCGGCTATCCTGCGATGCTCTGCGTCCGGCGTGGGAGCGAACAAGTTCGCTCCAAGGGCCTTTGGCCAGAATCAAAAGCAGGCTTGTGTAACGTTAAGGGCTGGGGCGTGCGGAGCGATAATCCCGGCTATCCTGCGACGCTCTGCATCCGGCGTGGGAGCGAACTTGTTCGCGAAGACGATGTTTCAGTCGATGCATTTTCGGCGATTATACGAGCCCTTTCGCGAACAAGTTCGCTCCCACGGCCTTCGGCCAGAATCAAAAGCAGACTTGTGTAACGCTAAGCGCTGGGGCGAGCGGAACGATAATCCCGACTCGGCGTGGGAGCGAACTTGTTCGCGAAGACAATGTTTCAGTCGATGCATTTTCGGCGATTCTACAAGCCCTTTCGCGAACAAGTTCGCTCCCACGGCCTTCGGCCAGAATCAAAAGCAGACTTGTGTAACGCTAAGCGCTGGGGCGTGCGGAACGATAATCCCGGCTATCCTGCGACGCTCTGCGTTCGCTCTTGGGGTGTTTAAACGCTTTTCATCAGCCCCGCACACGCCGCCTTGTACGCTTCGTGCTGATATTTGTTCAGCGTGTCGGGCAGGGCGAAGTTGTGTTTCTTGTTCTGCGCGTTGATGGTCTGCGGCGAGATCAGCAGCACTTCGCAATCGGACATCATCTGAAAGATGGTTTCGATCTTGAACGTGGTCGGGCCACCCGCAAATTCACCTTTTTTACTGCGTTTCTTGATGACGACATGGCTGACGCCGTTTTCGCGCACGAAACTGGCGAGCTGCGAGGCGAAGGCTTTGACGTTACCGGCTTCGTCATCGTCCTCCAGCGCAAGCTTCTTCGTGGCGAGCGGCAAATGCCCGGTATCGCCGGCCTGTCGGGTGGCGAGGGCGAAGATGGCTTCACTGCCTTTGATTTCTACACCGCAAATAATCATGAGAAAACCTGATGAGCTTGTTCATATAAAGAAACAGGTTATCTCATCGTAGCCGTTATTCCTGCGCAATCGACTCCAGGTACTCCGAACGCTCGTCGCTCATGCGCGCGATGCAGTCGTTTTCACTGATAGTGAACGCCTCGCTGCCTGCTGCAGAAGGGAATACCTCAACCGCGCAATCGGCGTCACGCAGCTTTTCCCACGCTTGCTGAGCGGTCTTGAGTTTGCTCGTAAAATCGTTGAACTGCGTCTTGTTGGCGACAAACTGGGATTGAACGCGCTTGAGCAGGTTGTTGAAGTTTTCCTTGAGCAACTGTTCAGCGGTGGTGCGGCTATAAAACGAGCAATCCCGCGTCTGCTTGTCGTCTTCAACACCGTCGCACGGCGAGGCATCAGGGTTCTGAGCCGCCTGTACGCCTGTCACAGCCGTCGCCGTCAGGGCCAGGGTCAGCAAAAACGTTTTCATCGAGTCGCTCCGATCCATTGATACGCCTGATTCTGTCTCAAGCGCGAGACAATGAACAGGTTTACGACAGCCCCCGATGAAGTGATGTCGCCTCTTGACGCTTTCGGCAAACCCCCTGTCGTTTTTGCACCCGGTTCAGAGGACCCTCCGGCATATGCTGACCTCATTAGCGCCGACAGCCGATTCGGTGCGCCGGAACCAAAAAAGGGGACAGCCTGATGAGCCCAGCCGAACTGCACGCCGACAGCATCGTTATTGACGGGCTGATCATCGCCAAGTGGAATCGCGAGTTGTTTGAAGACATGCGCAAGGGCGGCCTGACCATGGCCAACTGCACCGTGTCAGTATGGGAAGGCTTTCAGGCCACCATCAACAGCATCTGCACCAGCCAGAAACTGATGCGCGAGAACAGCGATCTGGTCATGCCGGTGCAGACCACCGCCGATATCCGCAAGGCCAAGGAGCTGGGCAAGACCGGCATCCTGTTCGGCTTTCAGAACGCGCATGCCTACGAAGACCAGATCGGTTACGTCGAGGTCTTCAAGAAGCTCGGCGTCGGCATCGTGCAGATGTGCTACAACACCCAGAACCTGGTCGGCACCGGCTGTTACGAACGCGACGGCGGGCTGTCGGGTTTCGGGCGTGAAATCGTCACTGAAATGAACCGTGTCGGGGTGATGTGCGACCTGTCTCACGTGGGGTCGAAAACCTCGGAAGAAGTCATTCTCGAATCGAAAAAGCCGGTCTGCTATTCCCACTGCCTGCCGTCCGGCCTCAAAGAACACCCGCGCAACAAATCCGACGCAGAACTGAAGTTCATTGCCGATCACGGCGGCTTCGTGGGTGTGACCATGTTCGCGCCGTTTCTGGCCAAGGGCATCGAGTCGACCATCGACGACTACGCCGAAGCCATCGAATACGTGATGAACATCGTCGGCGAAGACGCCATCGGTATCGGCACCGATTTTACCCAAGGCCACGGTCAGGACTTCTTCGAATACCTGACCCACGACAAGGGTTACGCCCGCCGGCTGACCAACTTTGGCAAGATCATCAACCCACTGGGTATCCGTACCGTGGGCGAGTTTCCCAACCTGACCGAAACCTTGCTCAAGCGCGGCCATTCCGAGCGCGTGGTGCGCAAGATCATGGGTGAGAACTGGGTCAACGTTCTGGCTGATGTCTGGGGCGAGTAGCCCGCCAGCCCTACCTTATCGAATTGAACGCCCGCAGCCCTGACAGCGGTGGGCGTAACCCGAATCATCTGGAGTTTGACCCCCATGGCTAAAATCGCCCCGCAACTGCCCATCGAAGTCGACAGCGAAACTGGCGTCTGGACCTCCGATGCGTTGCCGATGCTCTACGTGCCTCGGCACTTTTTCGTCAACAACCACATGGGGATCGAGGAAGTGCTGGGCGCTGACGCCTACGCCGACATTCTCTACAAGGCGGGTTACAAATCCGCTTGGCACTGGTGTGAAAAAGAAGCCGAATGCCACGGCCTGGAGGGCGTTGCGGTGTTCGAACACTACATGAAGCGTCTGTCCCAGCGTGGGTGGGGGCTGTTCAAGATTCAGGACATCGATATCGAAAAAGGCACCGCCAGCATCAAGCTTGAGCATTCCTGCTTCGTGTACGTCTACGGCAAGGTCGGGCGCAAGGTCGACTACATGTTCACCGGCTGGTTTGCCGGTGCGATGGACCAGATACTCGCCGCCAGCGGCAGCTCGATCCGTACCGTCGCCGAGCAGGTTTACGGCGGCTCCGAAGAAGGTCACGACGACGGACTGTTTGTCGTCAAGCCGCTGTAAGTCGAGGATCGCGTTATGGCTTTTGAAGCGATGTTCCAGCCGATCCAGATTGGCAAACTGACGATCCGCAACCGCGTGCTCAGCACCGCGCACGCCGAGGTGTATGCCACCGACGGCGGCATGACCACTGACCGTTACGTGAAGTATTACGAAGAGAAGGCCAAGGGCGGCATCGGTCTGGCCATCTGCGGCGGCTCGTCCAGTGTGGCCATCGACAGCCCGCAAGGCTGGTGGAAGTCGGTCAACCTGGCGACCGACCGGATTATCCCGCACTTTCAGAACCTCGCCGACGCCATGCACAAGCACGGCGCCAAGATCATGATCCAGATTACCCACATGGGCCGACGCTCGCGCTGGGACGGTGATCACTGGCCGACGCTGATGTCGCCGTCGGGCATTCGCGAACCGGTCCACCGGGCGACCTGCAAGACCATCGAGCCAGAGGAAATCTGGCGTGTGATCGGTAACTACGCCAGCGCGGCGGCGCGCGCCAAGGCCGGCGGGCTGGACGGGGTCGAGCTGTCGGCGGTGCATCAGCACATGATCGACCAGTTCTGGAGCCCGCGGGTCAACAAGCGTACCGATGAGTGGGGCGGCAGTTTCGAAAACCGCATGCGCTTCGGTCTGGAGGTCATCAAGGCGGTGCGCAAGGAAGTCGGACCTGACTTTTGTGTGGGGCTGCGCATCTGCGGTGACGAGTTTCATCCCGACGGCCTGAGCCACGAGGACATGAAGCAGATTGCCAAGTATTACGACGACACCGGCATGATCGACTTCCTCGGTGTGGTGGGTTCGGGCTGTGACACCCACAACACCCTGGCCAACGTCATCCCGAACATGAGTTATCCACCGGAGCCGTTTCTGCATCTGGCGGCCGGCATCAAGGAAGTGGTCAAGTCGCCGGTCCTGCATGCGCAGAACATCAAGGACCCGAACCAGGCAACGCGGATTCTGGAAGGCGGCTACGTCGACATGGTCGGCATGACCCGCGCACACATCGCCGACCCGCACCTGATCGCCAAGATCAAGATGGGTCAGATCGATCAGATCAAACAGTGCGTCGGCGCCAACTACTGCATCGACCGTCAGTATCAAGGGCTGGATGTGCTGTGCATCCAGAACGCCGCCACGTCCCGCGAATACATGGGCGTGCCGCACATCATCGAAAAATCCGCCGGGCCGAAACGCAAGGTGGTGGTGGTCGGTGCCGGCCCTGCCGGGATGGAAGCGGCGCGGGTGTCTGCCGAGCGAGGCCACGACGTGACGCTGTTCGAAAAGAAGGCGTTTATCGGCGGGCAGATCACTACCGCGTCGAAGGCACCGCAGCGTGACCAGATCGCCGGCATCACGCGCTGGTTCCAGCTGGAACTGGCGCGCCTGAACGTCGATCTGCGGCTGGGCACTGCGGCCGATGCGGCCACCATCCTCGACTTGCGCCCGGACATCGTGGTGCTGGCGGTGGGCGGTCATCCGTTTCTGGAGCAGAACGAACACTGGGGCGCGGCAGAGGGGCTGGTGGTCAGCAGTTGGGACGTGCTGGACGGCAAGGTCGCGCCGGGCAAGAACGTGCTGGTCTACGACACCATCTGCGAGTTCACCGGCATGTCGGTGGCCGACTTCCTGGCCGACAAGGGCAGCCAGGTCGAAATTGTTACCGATGACATCAAGCCGGGTGTCGCCATTGGCGGCACCTCGTTCCCGACCTACTACCGCAGCATGTACCCCAAAGAAGTAATCATGACCGGCGACATGATGCTGGAAAAGGTCTATCGCGAGGGCGACAAGCTGGTCGCCGTACTGGAAAACGAATACACCGGCGCCAAGGAAGAACGTGTGGTGGATCAGGTGGTGGTGGAAAACGGCGTGCGCCCGGACGAAGCGATTTATTACGCGCTCAAGGAAGGCTCACGCAACAAGGGTCAGATTGATATCGACGCATTGTTCGCCATTCAGCCACAGCCTTCGTTGAGCCAGCCCGGTGACGGTTACCTGCTGTTTCGTATCGGCGACTGTGTGGCGCAACGCAATACCCATGCGGCGATCTATGACGGCTTGCGGCTGTGCAAGGATTTTTGAGTCTCGCCTGCTTTTGATTCTGGCCGCAGGCCGTGGGAGCGGACGTGTCCGCGAATGCAGTGGATCCGCCAGCACACCGGTTGATCCGCTGCTTTCACGAGCAAGCGAGGCGTCATATGGCTCGTTCCCGCAAGGCGTCCAGATAAGTTGGCCTACAGGATCGCTTCGTCTTTGGAGCTTCAGATGCTAGACACCCTTCTTCCCATCCTGCTGTTCAGCGCCCTGGCCCTCGCGGCGCTGGGCGCATGGCGGCGGGTAAACATGTGGCGTAACGGCCGGCCTGCGAAAGTCGATCTGCTCGGCGGTCTGCTGGCCATGCCCAAGCGTTACATGGTCGATCTCCATCATGTGGTCGCACGCGACAAATATATCGCCAACACCCACGTAGCCACCGCGGGCGGAGCCGTCGCCTCGATAGTGCTGGCGATTCTGGTGCATGGTTTCGGTCTGCATAACCGCGTGCTTGGCTACGCGCTGCTGCTGATGACGGCGGTCATGTTCGTCGGCGCGGTGTTTGTCTACCGTCGTCGTCTCAACCCGCCTGCGCGCCTGTCGAAAGGCCCGTGGATGCGCCTGCCGAAAAGCCTGATGGCGTTTTCCGCGAGCTTTTTTCTGGTCACGTTGCCGGTTGCCGGCATTCTCCCAGAGCATTTCGGCGGCTGGGTGCTGGTGGTCGTCCTTGGGTTGGGCGTGCTGTGGGGCGTGAGCGAACTGTTTTTCGGCATGACCTGGGGCGGGCCGATGAAGCACGCCTTTGCCGGTGCCTTGCACCTGGCCTGGCACCGGCGCGCCGAGCGCTTTGGCGGCGGACGCTCCACCGGCTTGAAACCGCTGGACCTGAACGACCGGACTGCTCCGTTGGGTGTGGAGAAACCTCAAGACTTCACCTGGAATCAACTGCTGGGCTTCGACGCCTGCGTACAGTGCGGCAAATGTGAAGCCGCGTGCCCGGCGTTTGCGGCAGGTCAGCCGCTGAACCCCAAGAAGCTGATTCAGGACATGGTCGTCGGTCTGGCCGGTGGCACCGACGCGAAATTCGCCGGCAGCCCGTATCCATCGCTGGACGGCAAAGGCAAGCCGCTGGGCGAGCATGGCGGCCATCCGCATCAGCCTATCGTCAACGGTCTGGTGGACGCCGAGACGTTGTGGTCCTGCACCACGTGCCGTGCGTGTGTCGAAGAGTGCCCGATGATGATCGAGCATGTTGATGCCATCGTCGACATGCGCCGTTACCTGACCCTGGAAAAAGGCGCGACGCCGAACAAGGGCGCCGAAGTACTGGATAACCTGATCGCCACCGACAACCCCGGCGGTTTCGCACCGGGCGGGCGGATGAACTGGGCGGCGGATCTGAACCTGAAGCTGCTCAGCGAATGCAAGACCGCTGACGTGCTGTTCTGGGTCGGCGATGGCGCCTTCGATATGCGCAATCAACGCACCCTGCGTGCCTTCGTCAAAGTCCTCAAAGCGGCCAAGGTCGATTTCGCCGTGCTGGGCCTCGAAGAGCGGGACAGTGGCGACGTGGCACGACGTCTGGGCGATGAAGCGACGTTTCAGATGCTCGCCCGCCGCAACATCCAGACCCTGGCTCACTACCGCTTCAAGCGCATCGTCACCTGCGACCCGCACAGCTTTCATGTGCTGAAAAACGAATACGGCGCGCTGGGAGGCGACTATCAGGTGCAGCACCACAGCACGTTCATGGCTGAGTTGATCAAGAGCGGCGCACTGAACCTGAGTCAGCACAAAGGCACCCGCGTGACCTATCACGACCCGTGTTACCTGGGCCGTTACAACGGCGAATATGAAGCGCCACGCGATGTGCTGCGTGCGCTCGGGATCGACCTCCAGGAAATGCAGCGCTCGGGCTTTCGCTCTCGTTGCTGTGGTGGCGGTGGCGGCGCGCCCATTACTGATATCCCCGGCAGACAGCGAGTTCCCGACATGCGCATGGAAGACATTCGCGAGACCGCCGCCGAGCTGGTGGCAGTGGGTTGTCCACAATGCACGGCCATGCTCGAAGGTGTTGTCGAACCGCGTCCGCCCATCAAGGACATTGCCGAACTGGTGGCTGACGCGCTGATCGATGACGTTATCCCCAGCCCGGCCTCTGCAAAACGTGAACCTGCGGAGGTGCTCTGATGAGCGATATTATCCGCCGCGATCCGCGGGCCGAATGGATTACCCGCAATCGTCTGCACCCGCTGCACGCGGCGATGCAACCTGCGCAAAGCAGCTGGATGGGGCCAAACGGGTTGATGCGCAAGAACGTGCATGGCCTGGGCTTCATGGGGCCGAACGGTATCAAGCGCATCGACCGCAGTGGCGCGCAACAGGGCGGCACCGTCAGGCGCTCGGTCGCAGCCGAGGTCCAGCTGCCGCTGTTCGCGGTGGCCGAGCCAGCGTTCTACATCAGCGTTGTTCCCGACATGGTCGGCGGTCGATTGACCAGCCATGACCGCGACCTGCTGGGCCTGGCGCGCCAGTTGGCGGGTGCCGACGGCGCAGTGCTGGCGGTTGTGTTCGGCGAACATAAAGAGACCGCGTTCGATACGTCGGGGGTGGATCGCCTGTTGCTGCTCGACGGCAATGCGTTCAGCGGTTATTCACCTGAGCAACGTGTGCAAGGGCTGTGTGCTGTGGATAACCAGTTCAGCCCGCGGCACTGGTTACTTCCTGACAGCCGCACTGGCGGTGGCGAACTGGGAAGACGTTTTGCAGCCAGCCTCGGCGAGCGCCCCGCGACGCGCGTCTGGCAGATCAAAGACCAACAGTGCATCAGTCGCGCCGGGGCAGGGCGTGAAGACCTGGTTCGGCCATTGGCACGTCTCATTCTGGCCGCTGTCGAGTGCGCCGAGCCTGTCAGCGAAACCCGGCATGAAGCATTGCCCGTCGAGTTATCCACAGACGTGGCGCGTAGCCTGCCGCGTATCGAGGACCTTGGCGCGGTTGCTGTCGATCCTGCCGTTATCCCCATGGCTGAAGCAGAGTTCATTCTGTCGGGCGGTAATGGCGTCAAGGACTGGGATCTTTTTCACCGCACAGCGATGGCGCTCGGCGCAACTGAGGGTGCCTCTAGGGTGGCGGTGGACGACGGTTACATGGGACGTGAGCGTCAGGTGGGCGCGAGCGGCACGTGGGTCACGGCACGGGTTTATCTGGCTGTGGGTATTTCCGGGGCCATCCAGCACCTGCAAGGTATCGGTGCCTGCGACAAGGTCATTGCGATCAATCTGGACCCAGGCTGCGACATGATCAAGCGTGCTGACTTGTCAGTGATTGGTGACAGTGCCGACATCCTGAGGGCCTTGATCGCAGCGGTCGACGCATGGCGTAACGGGGAGACGCGTGATGCAGCCTGAACTGAATGATTCGTCTGTGGATAAACCGGCGGTGTCCGTCATCGGCCTTGTTTCTGTGGGCGCGCACCCGACATCCGGTCGGGCGCGACGCGCTGAACAGGACGCACGCGCAGTAGAGCTTGGCTTGCAGCTGGCTGGGGATAACTTGCAAGTGTTGCATGCCGGCAATCCTGAAGAACCCGCCTTGCGCGCCTACCTGGGAATGGGCTTGAGCGAGCTGCATGTGCTTGAGCAGGCAGACGGTGACGATGCACTGTTCGCGTTGACGGAGTACATACGCGACTCGGGTGCGCAGTTGGTGTTGGCCGGCAGCCAGGCTGAAACCGGTGAAGGCTCTGGCATGCTGCCATTTCTGCTGGCCGAGGGCCTCGGCTGGCCAGTGGTGACAGGGCTGGCAGAGGTCGAGTCACTGGATAACGGCACTGCGCTGGTGCTGCAAGCCCTGCCGCGTGGTCAACGTCGCCGCCTCAAGGTTCGCTTGCCGTTTGTGGCAACTGTGGATAACGCAGCTCCCAAACCCCGACAAAGTGCGTTCGGCCCTGCGCAGCGCGGCGCGCTGGACGTCAGTGAGACTCAAAGGGTGGTCGATGAGTTATTCACTGACCACGCGCTGCAAGCCGCCAGGCCACGGCCGAAACGTCTGAAAGTCATCAAGGCCAAGAGCGGTGCTGATCGTATGAAAGCGGCCACCGCCAAGGCAAGTGGGGGCGGTGGGCAGGTGTTGAAGGGCGTACACCCTGATGAAGGAGCGGCTGCCATCCTGAAACTGTTGGTCGATGAGGGGGTTTTGAGGTGAGGCGCGGTTGCTTCGCTGCACTTACGCACAATCTCTGTGCGTGCGGCTGTGGATAATATGTTTGTGAAAGCCTGAAGCCCTTGTAAAACGTGGTCTGTGTCATGCTGTTCAAAAAACGATCAGCTTAAGCCATTATTTTTATTGGTTTTTTTCGGAGGCTGTACAAAAAGTACGTCTGACTTGCCCACAATCCCTGTTGGCCTGCCTGTTGATAAGTTGTTCATGGTCGTCTGGAAGCCTTTTAAACAGAGGCTTCTAAAGAATCGTTCAAAAAGTGATCAGGGCTTGGCGCTGAGGGTGTCGTATTCATTCAGTCGCATTCTTTCCAGCCATTCTGAACGTTGTCCACAGCAGCGCTTGCGTTTATAAAGTTATGCCCAAAGCCTGTTGGTGTCTCTGTGGATAAGGTGTTTGCGTTCTTCTGTACGCCACTAAAAACGCCGGTTGCAGCCGTTTGAGCAAAAAATAGACAGCGGCTTGCCTGAAAAGTAGCTCGGATAAACCATTGATCTCCGAGCTATCTGGCCCTTAAAAAAACGACTTATCCATGAATACCCTGAGGCTCTGTGGATAAGTCGCTTCATCATTGCGCTACCGCGCCCTTTTCATGAGCGATTACGGCAGGCATGTGTCAGTACCGGGATCACTGCCATTCTTTTGGGAGGTCGCGATACACCTTCTCTACCCAGAGCTCCCATAAGGTCGGCGCACTGCCTGGCGCCCAGTCTGATTGTGAGCGGTGAGGATTGATGCAGATATAAGTAGCGCCGTTATACGTCACCTTATCGCCTTTCACGTATTCAACATTCTGTGCCCACTCGTCCAATGCCGCGCTGGTGAACGCCTGCACAACATTGCTGGGGCCAGATAGGTCTGAGTCTATATTCCGCGCGCCTATCAAAAACTGGTACATCTTGCCAGCGGTCAGCCCTTCAGCGGTGTACGTGAACGTCGTTGAATCAAGATTCACTGTTTTACCGCCGATGTAGTAAACATGGTAAGACGCTACTTCAGTAGGGCTTGAGAGCGTGTTCCCATTTTTCGAGGGGCTTTGAGGCTTGTCCCACTGTAATGAAACACTGGTCGCCGTTGCGCCTGTCTGACGCAGGTTTTCAGGAGGGTTAGGCCGATCAGGAGATGGCACACTCTTGGTTGTCGCCAGGATTTCTTCAGACAGTATGGAACTGTTCCCCAGACTGTCCGTTGCCTTGATCTGATAACCATACAGGTGGCTTTGCGAGAGCCCTGTGTCGGTAAAAGGAGGCTTTTCGACTGTACCCAGCGGGACCTTATCCCTGACCAGTTCATAGACAACCGGACCATGAGGGTGTTCGACAAGGCTCCACTCCAGCGTCACCGACGATGTGGTCTGTACGGTTGATCTCAAGTCATCAGGCTCTGGGGGGTTGAGGGGTACAGGCGGGCCGTCACCGGTCCGGACCTTCAGCAAATTACCGGGCGGTGAATACTCAGATTCGGCATCCTGCGCAAAGACGCGGTATTCATAGTTGGTACTGGGAATGAGGTTGTTATCGACGTAGCGAGTCTCGATACTCCAGGTTATTTCTAAAGGCCAGCCATCCCGTTCAACGACATACGTTTTGATTTCGCTGTTACTGGTGGACTCCGTCCATGTCAGCGTTACGCTGTTTTCTGTGACCTCTTCAAGGCTCAAAACGGGCGCGGTCGGTTTTGTATTACCTCCGCCTTGCCCCTGCGTCAGTACGCTGAGCGCTGCGGAAAATGCAGAGGTGTTGCCCATGACATCTATCGCACGCACCTGGTAGCTGTAAGTGGTGCCAGGCTGAAGGCCGGTATCAGTGTAAGCTGGGCTGTCCGAGAACAGGGCGTCGCTGTTGTTGCGGCGCAACTCGTATTGCCGGATCGGGTGCGCGCCTGTCGAGGGCGACCAGCTCAGTGTCACCGATGTCGGAGTCTGTTCGGTTGATTTGAGGCCGGCAGGCACTGACGGTGTGTCAGGCACAGGCGTCTCACCTCCGGTCAAGTAGCCATAACGATTCTTGAATTCCCAGTTGTATTCCTCACCTGCCTTGTTTTTTCCGGCATCCCAGTTGACTGACCAGGTCATCAGACCGCGAATAGGATTACCAGCGTCCTCCAGCTCTTTCAGTGCATTTTTGACGTGATTAATATCAATCACGTAACCGGAAGCGGCGGCGTCTCTGTTGGTGGGTAGACCGATAGCCAGCCTGTCGGCCGGGATTTTTGTGTAGGTACGTGTACCGTGGATCAAACTATCGGTCAGGTAGTAAAGAAACTCTTTCTTCAGGGCATCGTTGCTTTGAGTGACCCACATGTTCAGCTCATCGACCCAGACACCGTCACCCCCCTGGTTGTAATACTGGGGTGCGATGAAGTCGTAAATGTCCTCCAGCGCTTCGATATATTTGATGTACGCACCTTGGGTTCTAAGCGATTCAAGAAACGACACCAGCGGGTTCAGGAAGGGAAAGTACTTCCTGATCTCGTTAAAGATCGCCAGTTTTTGAGGGGCTCTCAGGTAGGGGAACTCCGGTGCCATGCTGATGATGAAATGCTTCCCTTCGGTTTCGTAATGCTCGCGTACCATTCTCAGTGCCGCTGGCAATACGGTCTGGTTATCGGCAAACGTAATGGCGGCTTGCTCAAGGTCGATGTCCAGACCGTCAAAGCCATAGACTTCAACCAAACGAATGATTTCATACGCCAGCGCTTCTTCCTGGCCAGTGCATAGCTCGATATGCGCATCAGCCCCGCCGAGGGAAATCAGCACCGCACGGCCTTGCGCATTCAGTTGCGCCACCTGGTCGCGAAAGTCAGCGTCGCTCAGGTTATAGGGCTTGAAGGTGGGGATGCCAGCGCCTTTCATGAACGCCACGGCCACAACGTTATATTCTTTTGGAATGTCAGTCAGCGCCATTTCCTTGAACAGACCCTGCTGGTAACCCTGGCCCGGTTCAGAACCCCAGTTATGCCAGAAGCCCATCAGTATCTTCTTGCCTCTGATGTCCGGCATGTCAGAGGCTGCATCGATTTTCTTGTTTTTATATTGCTTTATGACGTTAGGGTTGAGCATGGTTCGTGTCTCCGTCCGTTGGATGTACACAGTGTTTTCAGGCACGCGGTCCAGCCCGATCCTTGGGTCTGGTTATTTCAGCAGTCCTACAGCTCTGATAATCGCCGGCCATCGTGCCTGAGGCATTCGATTCACCGCGACTCAAGTTGAGCATGGGAAGGAGTTTCGCGTAACTGTCAGAAATGCCGGTATCGACAAGAAACGCGAACGTCCCGAGCAAGAGTAAAAAGGTAGGGGCAATCCTTACTCGTGATTCACCGCCACACCCTTCAAATAAGGCGCAGGCTCTGCCCCAAGGTTTTCCAGCATGCGCGAGCTGTACCAGTCAACGAAGTTGACCACGCCGAACTCATAGGTTTTCGAGTAAGGGCCGGGCTGATAGGCGGTGGAGTTGATGCCGCGCTGGTTTTCTTCGGCCAGGCGACGGTCCTGGTCATTGGTGGCATCCCAGACCTGTCGCATGCGCTCAACGTCGTAGTCCACGCCTTCTACTGCATCTTTGTGGACAATCCACTTGGTGGTCACCATGGTTTCCTGCGCGCTGATGGGCCAGACGGTGAACACGATGATGTGATCGCCCATGCAGTGGTTCCATGAGTGCGGCAAATGCAGGATGCGCATCGAACCCAAGTCCGGGTTCTGGATGCGGCCCATCAGTTTCTTGCAGCCGACCTTGCCGTCCAGGGTCATCGAGACCGTGCCCTTGAGCAACGGCATGCGCACGATGCGGTTGCGCAGCCCGAAACTGGCGTGGGCGTAGGGGATTTTCTCCGCGTCCCAAGCTGCGGCGGATGCGGCCACATGATCCTTGAATGCCTGATCGGCACGCGGGTCGGTGACGTCGTCCCATTCCAGCAGGGTCTTGAGCAGTTCCGGGTGCGAACCGCCGCAGTGGTAGCACTCACGGTTGTTTTCCAGCACCAGCTTCCAGTTGGCTTTTTCCATCAAGGTGGTCTGCACCGCCACCTTGGTGTTTTCCATGTCATAGGGTTCCATGTAGTGCCGAAGGGTCGACAGGAACTCATCGATGGCCGGCGGGTTCTCCGCCAGGCTGATGAAAATGTAACCGCCTGCGGTCTTGACGTGGACCGGCTTGAGGCCGAACTGCTTCATGTCGAAGTCGTCGCCCATCTCGGTGCCTGCATACAGCAGGCGCCCGTCGAGTTCGTAGGTCCACTGGTGGTAATGGCAGACGAGCTTGGCGACCTTGCCTTTCTCGGCTGTACACAGACGCGAGCCACGATGGCGACATACGTTATGGAACGCATTGACTGCGCCGTCCGGGCCGCGGACCACCAGGATCGGATTCTTGCCGATCTGCAACGTCAGGTAGTTGCCCTTGGTCGGGATCTCGCAAGTCATCCCGGCGATCAGCCACTCTTTATGAAAGATTTCCTGCATGTCGATTTCAAACAGCCGTTCATCACTGTAGAACGGCTGCGGCAGCGAGTAGGTGCGCTCGCGATTCTGCAGCATGTCTGCAGTGGCCTTGCGTGCAGGTTCCAGCGGATCGCCCAGGCTCAAAGTTGCGGTGACGTCCATCGTTAAATCCCTCATGACCGCGTCATGGGCGGCCTGCGAATGTGGCTGATACGGTTGGGGGGCGCGTTGCACGCAAGACAGTAGATCAGTCGTTCATGCGGATAATCCCTGTCGGCGAGTGTGGAGCCGGGCGTGCGGCGAACCTTATCCATGGGCGACATGGCCGAATCCGTTCCCGACGCGACAGGCCTTGTTCCTCGGGGCTGGTCGCGGTAAGTACGTGAATGTCGTTGGCAGGTAAATGGTCGTCTCGCGCGTTACGCAGAATCCGCAGCATGAGAGGCCGACAGTCGGCCGTGGAGATCGAGTATGTCCCAAAGTTTCCTGAGCCCGGTCACGACCCAGACATGGGCTAACGGGCGCCATCTGGTACGAGTCGTCAAAGTCATTCAGGAAACCTGGGACGTTCGCACCTTTTGCTTCATGGCCGACCAGCCGATCATGTTCTTTTTCAAGCCCGGGCAATTTGTGACCCTGGAGCTGGAGATTGACGGTCTGCCGATCATGCGCTCATACACCATCTCGAGTTCGCCCTCGGTGCCGTACAGTTTCTCGATCACCGTCAAGCGTGTGCCGGGCGGCAAGGTCTCCAATTATCTGCATGACACCCTGAGCGAAGGGCAGGAGCTGGCGGTGCATGGCCCGGTCGGGTTGTTCAACGCCATCGATTTCCCGAACCCGAAAATCCTCTACCTCAGTGGCGGCGTGGGCATCACGCCGGTGATGTCGATGGCGCGCTGGTTCTACGACACCAACGCCAACGTCGATATGGTGTTCGTCCACAGCGCGCGCTCGCCCAAGGACATCATCTACCACCGCGAGCTGGAGCATATGGCCTCGCGGATCGACAACTTCAGCCTGCACCTGGTCTGTGAAAAACACGGGCTGGGCGAACCCTGGGCGGGTTATCGAGGTTACCTGAATCAGAAAATGCTCGAGCTGATGGCCCCGGACTTCATGGAGCGCGAAGTCTTCTGTTGCGGGCCGACGCCTTACATGACAGCGGTCAAGCGTCTGTTGCAGGAAAACGGCTTCAACATGGCTCAGTACCATGAAGAATCATTTGGCGCGACACCCGCCGAAGCCCGCGCCGATGCGGTCGAGCAGGCCGAAATTGCTGCCGACGCGCCGGACGTCGATATCGCCGACCTGCATCAAGTGGAGTTCACCGACACCGGCAAGAGCATCCGCGTGGCCCCGGGCGAAACCGTCCACGCCGCCGCCGCCAAACTCGGCCTGATGATCCCCAAAGCCTGCGGTATGGGCATCTGCGGAACGTGCAAGGTCATGAAATTGAGTGGCGAAGTGGAAATGGAACACAACGGCGGCATTACGGATGAGGATGTTGCAGAGGGCTACATTCTGTCCTGCTGCAGCGTGCCGCAGGGCGATGTGCGGATTGAGTATTAAGGCGATTTTTTCGTACGCTTTGAACCCGTCTGGTTCTGTATCATAAAGAGGGTTTACACGATTAGCCTTGAAAGATAATTATCTGTTCGGGCATTGCGGGCAGCCGTGCCGACAACCTACAGGACGTGTGATGTTACAAAACGATCGTCACAACCTGGAGCTTGAGAAGCTTCAATTGGAATGTCGGAAGCTTGTTGCAGAAACACGAAAGCTGCTGTCAGAAGACAGAAAATTGAAACGAGAGGCGTTTTGGTACCCGTTTCTGGTAGGTGCAGGCCTCATAACCGCAGGCAGCGCAATTCTCAAGTTGCTCGCACCGAACTGATCGACGGGGTTCGAAGGACCTATGCCATCCTTGAAATTTGCGGGTGAAAGGTTCAAATTGCTCTCACGAGGCTCGCTATAGCCTGTGCCATATTTCTACAGGACGAATCATGGATACTTTAACGCCCAAGGTGAGTTCATCCGTCAGTCGTGAAATAGCCGACCTGGATGCACGCATGAGTGCCAAAGAATCATTTGCCTCTCGTATAGGGCTTTTGCCATTTGCTATTGGAGCCCTTGCTGCGCTCGCCACATTGATTGCAGTTCAAGTCATTACCCGCCTGTAGCCTTCATCGGCAGCCAATGCAGCTGGGCTGTCGATGCTTGAAATCTCGAACCGACCCTCCGTGTTGGCATCAAACCCGTTTCGCTCTCGCTCCAGTCGCAAGATTGCACCGCGCTGCACGTTCAGGATCGGACGCGGAACACCACACGACAGTTGATATCATCGCTCCTCACGCTCCAGCGCAGTAATGCCTTGGTTGGCGCTTTGCGTCACCTTATGCGCCGCGACGCATAGTCAGCAGTTGGCTGCGACCTCATGACCCATTCTGAGTCTGCCTGTAAACCGCCAGCGCGGGCAGCAGTTGCTGGTCGATGGCCTGGCGCACGGCGGGGAGTAGAGTGGCGCTGCCGGTCAGGAGTTGCTCGATCAGGCGTCGCAGGGCTGTCGCGCGTTCGGCGTTGAGGCCGCAGACGGCGTGTGCGCAGGCTTGTTCAGCCGTTGCGCCGCTCGGTGTTTCGAATCCCAGTGCTCTGAGCTGGCCGAGCAGGTCTTCCTGGTCAATCAGGTCTGCGTGCATCATGGCGTCTGTTCCTTTGATCGGGCTTTTTCCGATTCTGGTAGGACAGCCGGCCACGGGCAACCCCTGAAAGGGGCGGATGGCAGAATTGACTACAGGTGCGTCGTTTTCAGTTCACGGCGAGGTCAGCTGGATTGAAGGTTATCGATGGTCCTGTCGACCATCACCTTTGCCATCTCGGTCAGGTGCATGATCGACAGTGTCATGTCCCGCTGCGTGCCTGTCATGCTGTCGCTGAACTCCGCGGCGCTGGTGATGGCGCAACGCAGCAGGTCACTGGCGTGCATGAGTGCGTCTTCATGGTTGATGTCCGGGTTGGCCGTGAAGAGGGGTGGATCGGGTACGATTTTCAGCATGTGAGACTCCTAATCGATAATCAGTAGGTCGTCACTTCGGCTACTAATCGAAGGTGGCGGCCGCACGCAGGTAGTAGCCCGGTGATTAGGAACCGGTGCATCCGAAGACGCCCCACGCACGGCCACCATAAAGATGCAGGCCGTATAAAAGCGCCTTGCATAAGGTGGCGCATTGCGCCTAATCACATCGAGGGCTACTAATCCTCATCGCTGGATATGCAGCGACGGGCGCAGAGTAGAGATCGAAACGGACAGGCACAAGGGCGTGGGAGTTTCTCGGAAATTTCCTTCAAGCGATACAGACGAGTCCCGCAAATTCGTTACAAATTCTTGTTCATTGCTCAGGTTTGCTAAACTGCGCAGCCTGCCAGGAGCTGCCATGAATTACCGTCACGCCTACCATGCCGGCAACCACGCCGACGTGTTCAAACACCTGACCCTGACTCGCTTGATCGCCCTGATGGCGCGCAAGGATCAGCCGTTCGCCTACCTCGACACCCACGCCGGTCTCGGGCTGTACGACCTCAAAGGCGATCAGGCCACCCGCACCGGCGAGTGGCTGGAAGGCATCGGTCGTCTGTGGAACACCCCCGACCTGCCTGCGCTGGCGGCTGATTACCTGCAAGTGCTGCACGACATGAACCCCGATGGCGAACTGCGCTACTACCCCGGTTCGCCTGAGCTGGCCCGTCGCCTGACTCGCGAGCGCGAGCGTGTGTTGCTTAACGAAAAGCACCCTGAAGACGGGCGTCTGCTCAAGGAGAACATGAAAGGCGACCGCCGCGTTGCGGTGCATCTGGGGGAGGGCTGGCACGTGCCACGCGCCTTGCTGCCTGTCGCTGAAAAGCGTGCCGTCATGCTGATCGACCCGCCGTTCGAGCAACTCGATGAAATGAAACGCTGCGCTGTAGCGCTCAAGGAAACCATCGGGCGCATGCGCCAGACGGTGGCCGCGATCTGGTACCCGATCAAGGACCCGCGCCTGCTGCGGCGTTTCTATCAGGACTTGGCAGAAACCGGCGCACCCAAGCTGCTACGCGTCGAGCTGTATGTCCATCCGCTGGACAAGCCAGCGAGCCTGAACGGCTCCGGCCTGGCTATCGCCAATCCGCCGTGGGGGCTTGAAGAAGAACTACGCGAATTTATGCCGTACCTGGCCGACAAGCTGGGCCAGACCCAAGGCGGCTGGAAGATGGACTGGTTGATCGCCGAGTAATTGAGCCAGCCGTGACCACTCTGAAGCCCGAAGGGTGCGAGAGGTTCTGTATTCCCAGGCGCAGCAATGAATGAGCTTTTGTGGGAGCGAGCTTGCTCGCGAAAGGGCCAGTGCAGTCCCCGAAAACAGGGCGTTTGAACCATTGCCTTCGCGAGCAAGCTCGCTCCCACTTATCCTGCTAACAAGGCATAGTTGCCTTTTCCTGCCAGTCAGCCAGCTCAAGCCGGCAGACATACCCCAGTGCCGCCCAGGCCGCAGTAGCCCTGCGGGTTTTTGGCCAGGTATTGCTGATGGTAGGTTTCGGCGAAGTAGAATGAGCTTTTGTGGGAGCGAGCTTGCTCGCGAAAGGGCCAGTGCAGTCCCCGAAAACAGGGCGTTTGAACCATTGCCTTCGCGAGCAAGCTCGCTCCCACTTATCCTGCTAACAAGGCATAGTTGCCTTTTCCTGCCAGTCAGCCAGCTCAAGCCGGCAGGCAAACCCCGGTGCCGCCCAGGCCGCAGTAGCCCTGCGGGTTCTTGGCCAGGTATTGCTGGTGATACGCCTCGGCGAAATAGACCGTCGGGGCTTCTTCGATTTCGGTGGTAATCCCGCCCAGGCCGGCTTTGTTCAGTTCGGCCTGGAACACGTCAGCGCTGGCTTTGGCGGTGGCGAGCTGTTCAGGCGTCGTGCAGTAGATGACCGAGCGGTACTGAGTGCCGATGTCGTTGCCCTGACGCATGCCCTGAGTCGGGTTATGTGCTTCCCAGAACACTTTGAGCAGCGATTCGTAGCTGATCTTTTCAGGCTCGTAGACGACCAGCACCACTTCGGTGTGGCCGGTCAGGCCGGAGCAGACTTCTTCGTAGGTCGGGTTCGGTGTGAACCCGCCGGCGTAACCCGCCACGGTGCTGACAACACCTTCCTGTTGCCACAGGCGACGTTCTGCGCCCCAGAAGCAGCCCATGCCGAAGATGGCGAATTCCACGTTGCTCGAGAATGGCCCCAGCAACGGATTGCCGTTGACGAAGTGAGTTTCCGGAAGCGCCATAGGTGTTTCACGACCCGGGATGGCTTGTTCGGCGGTAGGCAGTACGTTTTTGTTCACAAGAATTTCCGAGCGCAGAGTCATGAACCATATCCTCTCGTTGTGAGACGGGCAGCAGGTAACAGGACGGGTTGATACAAAGAGATAGGTCCCGTTACAGGCAGAAACAAGGGCTGCCGTGTAATAACAGACCCACAGTGTGCCCGAGAGAGCAGGGTGCAGGGAAGGTGGTCAGGCCAGAGGGCGACGGGTGTAGCGCTTCAGTTTCTCGATCAGCTCTTCGCCGGGGATAGGCCTGTCGAACAGATAACCCTGGCCTACGTCACACCGATGACGGCGCAGAAACGCCAGTTGGGCGGCAGTTTCAATGCCTTCGGCGACCACTTTGAGCTTGAGGTTGTGAGCCATGGCGATGACCGCGGAGGTGATCTCCATGTCGTCTTCATCATCCGGAATATCGCGAATGAAGCTGCGATCGATCTTGATCACATCGATGGGGAATTTTTTCAGGTAGCTGAACGAAGAATAACCGGTGCCAAAGTCATCCATGGCCAGTGACAGGCCGAGTTTCTTCAGCGAGTCGAGTTGCTGGCGAGTGTCTTCAGTGGCTTCCAGCAACAGGCCCTCGGTCAGTTCCAGCTCCAGCAACGAAGGGTCAAGTTCTTCCTCTTTGAGAATAGAGGCAATCGATGACACCAGCTCGGGATCGGAAAACTGCTTGGGCGACACGTTGATCGCCACCTGAAGATGACCGAAGCCCGCTGCGGTGAGGTCTTTGCTCATGCGGCAGGACTGGCGGGCAACCCATTTGCCGATGGGAATGATCAGGCCGGTTTCTTCTGCCACGCTGATGAACTGGTCTGGGCGAATCATGCCTTTTTCAGGGTGATTCCAGCGCAGCAACGCCTCCATGCCCAACAGGCGGCCAGTCAGCAGGCACAGCTTGGGTTGATAGAAGACTTCCAGCTCGTTCTGGGTCAGCGCGCGGCGCAGGTTGTTCTCGACGAACAGCTTGTAGCTGGCCTCGGCGTTCAACGCTTCAGTGAACACCTGAACCTGATGCTTGCCATTGGCTTTGGCCTTGTGCAGGGCCAGGCCGGCATTCTTCATAAGGGTCTGTGGATCACGGCCATGCAATGGCGCGCAGGCCAGGCCGACCGAACCGGTCACGCTGATCAACTGGTTGTCGACGAACATCGGTTTGTCCAGCGTGGCAAGAACCTGGCTGGCAATGGCCTGCCCGGCTTCCTGCCCGGTGTTGTCCAGCAGCACCGCGAATTCATTACTGGCGAAGCGCGCCAGGACGTCCGACGGGCTGAGCGTGTTGCGCAGGCGACGCGCCAGGCTGATCAGCAATTTGTCGCCAGTCTGATGGCCGAGGCTGTCGTTGATGCGCTTGAAATTGTCGATGTCGACCAGCAACAGGCTCATCGGTGTATCAGTGTCACGGGCAAAGCGCTCGTCCAGATTGCGGATGAACGCCGGACGGTTGCCCAGATTGGTCAGGTTATCGGTGTAGGCCAGGCGCTCGATGCGCTGCTGGGCCAGCTTGCTCTGGGTGATGTCCTCGTAAATGCCGATGTAATGCGTTAGCTCGCGATTGTCGCCATACACCTTGGAAATCGACAATTGGCCCCAGTAGGGTTCGAGGTTCTTGCGTCGGCTTTTGAACTCGCCCTGCCAACTGTTGCTGTTGGTCAGGCTGGAGTTGGCTTCCAGCAGCAACTGGTTGAGGTTTTCCAGGGCCGGCAGCTCCGAGAGCTTGCGCCCGGAGACTTCATCGGAGCTGTACTGGGTGATCGCCGTGAAGCTCGGGTTGACGTACTCCACCACGCCGTTGCAGTTGACCAGCAGAAAGGCATTGGCGCTTTGTTCGACGGCGCGCTGGAACAGGTGCAACGCAATGGTGGCGGCACGCCGGTTGTGATTGTTGATGACCTGAGCGAACTGGTCCGCCAGCTCGCCGGCGAAGGCAATCTCGTCGGACTGCCAGTCGCGTGTCGCGCCGGACTGTTCAAGACAGAGCACGCCGACGACCTGGCCGTCGATACGAATACTGGCATCCAGAACGGCCCGTGTTTCACCCGGCCTCAGGCCTTCTGCCATTTCACGGGTGCGCGGGTCTTTCTGGATATTGCTGGCATCGATGGCGCGACTGGTGTTCAGGGCCTGCAGATAAGTCGGATAAGGGCTGATGTCGATCGGCGACAGGGTCTGATAATGGCCGCTTTCCCGGTGATAATCGGTGATCGGCTCCAGACGCTTGTCGTTGAGGTTCCAGATGCTGGCGTGATCGACATCGTAGATGTCACAGGCGCTTCGGGTGATCAGTTCCGCCGCTTCCAGCAGGGTGTTGGCGGTGGTGTAACGGTGGCGTGTCAGGCGCAGGATCAGGTCTTGCTGGGCGCGCACGCGCTCCAGGTGGAAACTGGTCACGCTGGGCGCGCTGGTTGAGCTCCAGCGCAATCTGCAGCCTGAGGTTGCGGGTTTCGAGATCGGAGTCTGCGGCTGACTCGTTTTCGACAACGAGCCCCTCGACGATCAGAAAATAACCGCGCAGAAGATGCCGGTTGTGCTGCCGGTAGCCTTCGCCGATTTCCAGCAGGCCAAGCGGCCCCTTCGGGCTGTGCAGGGTGTAGCGAATCAGGTAATTCGGAGAGGACGCCAGTTGCAGCTGGATGTCATCGTGCAGTTGATAGCGTACTTCCGGCTCCATGAGACTGGCATAAGGGGATCCAATCAGAGCGCAAAGGTCAACCGCGGGCAGCCCCAACTGCTTTTCGCAGTTTGGATCAAGAAACAACAGCGCCCAATTGGCTTCATTCAGCCGCTCGAAACGCAGCATGCCCAGGCGCGAAGGCACTGGCAATTGCGTCACTACCTCGGCTGCGGATCTACCGGCAGCATCGGTTTGGCTTTTCATGAACAAACTCGCTTCCAGAATACTAGTCGCGACGGGCAGAAACCCGCTTTCGCGTACGGCAAGGTTGCATCATGCGGCCCATGCTTACAAGAGACCACGGTGGCTTAGTGCTATAAATGTGTCGGCCGATTGTCCTGGTTCTGCAATGTATCTGGTCGGTTACTTAAAATACTCTGTTTTCGGGCCTGAAAGCCCTGTTTTCAGCCATTTGAATCAGCTTTCTTCCACGTCATTCTTGAGAACGCCTGCCTGTGCGGAGCGCGTTTCTGCGTCCTTGGCAGGCAACTGCAGGAAAATCCCTGCCGCGAACATCGCCAGCACCCCGACGCTCAGGAACGTCATCTGAAACGCACCCAGCATGCTGCTGACTTCACCGGTGGCGACTTCTTCGCTGAAGCCGCCCAACAATGCCGCCGCGCTGGCAACCCCCAGGCTCAGGGACAACTGTGCCACGACCGAGAGCAAACTGTTGCCGCTCGCGGCGCTGGCGTCGTCCAGATCGATCAGGGTCACGGTGTTCATTGCCGTGAACTGCAACGAATTCACAGCGCCGAGCAGCCCCAGTTGTATCAGCAAGACCCAGTACGGTGTCTGCATATCCACCAGCGCCAGGCTTGCCAGCAGGATGCCCAGCAACAATGTATTGCCGGTGAGAATGCGGCGATAGCCCAAATGTTCGATCAGCCAGCGCGCCACCGTCTTGGCGAACATACCGGCGGCGGCCAGTGGCAGCATGCTCATGCCGGCCTGAGAGGGCGAATAGCCAAGCGCCACTTGCAACAGCAATGGCACCAGAAACGGCAGGGCGCCGCTGCCCAGCCGAGCGAACAGGTTACCCATGATGCCGACCGCAAACGTCCGGGTACGGAACAACGAAGGGGCGAACAACGGCGACTCGATGTGCCCCGCGCGTAGCCAGTACGCTGCCAGGCAACCCATCCCGGCAAACAGCAGCAGCACCACGCGCATGTGTGGCAGGTGCAATTCGCCCAGGCCTTCAAGGGCAATGGTGATCAGCACCATCGCCGTGCCGAACAGGATGAATCCGATGCCGTCGAAGTGCGTCCGGCCACCGCCAGGCAGGTCGGGAATGAAGTGTTTGACCGCGTAACACCCCAGCAGCCCGACCGGGATATTGATCAGGAAGATCCAGTGCCAGCTCAGGTATTCGACCATCCAGCCGCCCAGTGTCGGACCCAGCAACGGGCCGAGCAGACCGGGGACGGTGATGAAACCCAGGATCCTCACCAGTTCCGACCGGGGGTAAGCGCGCAAGACGATCAGACGCCCGATGGGCACCATCAACGCGCCTCCCAGCCCCTGAATCACCCGCGCGGCCACGAGTACATCCAGCGACCAGGACAGCGCGCACAACAGCGAACCGAAGCTGAACAGCAAAATGGCGCTGAAAAAGATGCGCTTGATGCCGAACCGGTCAGCGATCCAGCCTGAAGCCGGAATCAGTAGCGCGATGGTCAGCATGTAGGCAATGACCACGGACTGCATGCGCAGTGGATCTTCTGCCAGCGAACGCGCCATCGACGGCAGTGCCGTATTGAGGATCGTGCCGTCCAGGCTTTGCATGAAGAACGCGATGGCAATGACCCAGGGCATCCAGCGCAGGGTCTTTTCGTCCATGATCGGCGCTGCTGAGTTCGGCATAGGCTCCTGCTACAACGTGAGAGTGAGTTGACTGATCAGCGCACCGGGCAAATGGATGGAGCCGGTCTGGCGCTGACTGTAGGTACTCGATTGCAGGATCAGTTCCCGCTCTCGGGTGAGGTCTTCCAGTGCGCTGCCTAAAAGGCTGTAGGCACTGTCATCGAAACGCATGGTGCTGACCGGCGCGACGATCTTGCCGTCTTCGACCCAGAACGTTGCGAAACGTGTCATGCCGGTCAGGCGTGCTGCCGGCCGGTCCGAGAAGTTCAAGTACCACAGGTTGCTGATGTAAAGGCCGGTCCCGAGTTTTTCAAGCACCTGATCCAGCTCCAGCGAACCCCCGGCCATGTCCAGCGCGTTAGGCCCTTCACCGTAATCCGCGCCATTGGCGGGCAGGTCATATTCGGCGGCGCTGCTTGAGTCCACCAGTCGCTCGCGAGCCTGACCGTTGACCACCAGTGCCAGGTCCTTGCGCGGATAACCTTCCCGCGAAAAAGCAGGGGAGAACGAACCGCTGACGTGCTCGTCAATGCTGATCAGCGGGCTGAACCGGGCGTCACCGTCGTACAAGCGTTGCAGCGGGCTGCGTTTGCTGGCCAGCGCTTGCGCGGAAAACCCGCCCCAGGTGAGCATATCAATGACCTCATTCACGGCCGCCGGAGCCAGGTAGGCGCGATACTGGCCAGGTTCGAGGGTGTGCAGCGGGCGACCAAGGAACTCCAGTTGTTCGCGTGCCTGCTCGAAGCGCCGTACAAAGGCCTCACTGTTCCAGTCGTGACCGGCGTAGCCGGCTTTCACCGCCTGCCCGTTCTCATGAAACAGGCTCCAGTCGAAATTGAAGCTGTTGGCCTGATGCCAGCCCAGCGCCCCCCAGGAACTGGCGAACCCGCGGTACAGCGGGCCGGCAGCGTAGAAACCCACCAGGTCCAGGTCACGCGACAATTCGCTGATCTGCCCGACCACTTCCGCGCTGTCCGGCAGTGGGACGTTCTGCACGTTGCTGCTTTGCCAGGCCTCTGTATTGGGCAGCAGATACGGATCCTCGGACAACGACGGCAGGGTGTCGCGCAACTGTTGCAGGGCATCGCTCAGGCGCTGGGTGTCGATGTCGGTATCGCCGGACAGCGTCACTTGCAGATTGGCGTGGCGTCCATTGTCGATCAGCTTGAAGGTGGCGACCGCCTGCTGCACGCGCCCGGCCTGGCGAACCTGACCGTGATTGAAGCGAATAAAGTCCGACACCTCGGCATCGTAAGCCAGGGTGAACTGTTCGGTCGGGCTGATGGCAGCCTTGAGCGTGGCGGCCAGCGCCTCGAATTGCTGTTGGTGCGGCATCAGGCAGCCCCTCCAAATACGTCGATATTGGCAAATACACAGGCCGGAGAGGCATGGCCGACACAGATCGCCTGATTGGG
The DNA here is from genome assembly GCF_002093745.1 of Pseudomonas graminis. Classification (GTDB taxonomy): domain Bacteria; phylum Pseudomonadota; class Gammaproteobacteria; order Pseudomonadales; family Pseudomonadaceae; genus Aquipseudomonas. The sequence continues at coordinate 147,665 of NZ_MTSB01000010.1, read as the reverse complement.
TTCGCCCTTGCCACAGTTGGGCGTGCCCAGCACTTTGAAGGTACTGGCGTCGCCGACCGCACTGAGGCTTTTCCAGAACTGCGCAGAGATCGCCCGATAATTAGGGTTCTTCACCACGCCTTTCAGCTCACCGTTCTCGATCAACTGGCCCCATTCACAGCCGAACTGGAACTTGTTGCGGGCATCGTCGATGGACCACGAGCGGTTGCTCGACATCAGAATGCCGTGCTCGATATCGCCGATCAGGTCATTCATGGACCGGTCGCCCGGCTCGATGTTCAGGTTGGCCATGCGGTCGATAGGTGCGCGATTCCAGTTGCAGGCGCGGCTGTTGGCTACGCCTTCCATGCCGCTGCGGTATTGCGACAGCGCGCCACCGAGCGGGCGTTGCAGCACGCCGTCGCGTATCAGAAACTGCTTGCTCGCCGGGGTGGCGTCGTCATCGTGCGCGTAACTGGCAAGCTGTTCGGGAATGTCCGGGTCGAACGTCACGTTCAACAGGCTGGAACCGTATTGCAGCGTGCCGAAATCCGACGTCTTGACGAAGCTGGTGCCCGCGTAATTGCGCTCGTCGCCGAGAATCCGGTCCAGTTCCAGCGGATGGCCGATGGCCTCATGAATCTGCAACACCATCTGGTCCGGCATCAACAGCAAGTCTCGCGGGCCGGATGGCGTGTTGGGCGCCAGGATCAGTTGCAACGCCTGATCGGCCACGTTGGCCGCAGAGCCGATCAGCCCGCAGTTGCTCAACACTTCAAGACCGCCCTGCTGACCGAAATTATGGCCGCCCAGGGTGCGGGTCTGGCTGTCGTGACCGTCGTAGGCCGTCACGCTCATGCCCGGGAAAACGAAACGCTGTGCCTGACGAACCTCGGCGCCCGCGTTGTTCAGATAGAGCTGCTCGACCGTTTCCAGCCCCAGAATGGCCTGCCAGTTGACCAGGCGCTCGTCTTTCGGGACTGCATTGGACTCGGCCATCAGCAGGCCGATGCAGTCGCTCAGCGGCGGGAAGGCCTGGTCCATGTTGGGCGACAGGTAGTCGGCCCGGGCTGTCGACACTGCTTGCGTACTCAGATCCAGCAGCGCATGCGGCGCCAGACGGCGAGCCAGCGTCTCGGCCTGTTGCAGGGCCGCTTGCAGCCCTTGGCGGGAAATGTCGTTAGTGGCTGCGTACGCTTCGACGCCGTTCAGGCGCACGGTCAGCATGGCGCCTTCGTCGCTGCTCAGCGAGGGCGGCTCGGCCACATTTTTGCGCACGCATAGCTGTTGGCCGGTGCGACGCACGTAACGTACGGAAAAGAATTGCGCTTCACTCTGCAAAGCAGCGAAGTGCTGCTTGAGCCGGGCGGAGAAATCGAACATGCAGACAAGCTCCTTCTTGAGGGCGGTCGGTGAAGTCCGGACGGCATTTTGAGCCGATTGCCTTTGAGAAGGAGATTACCCCGTAGATCGCCAGTCTGCACCTACAGGCTCTGAATAGACGCGTCAGCCCTGCATGACCAGCCTGATGTCGGCGGCCAGTTCGCGTACCCGGTCTTCTTCGGTGTCCCACGAACACATGAAGCGTGCGCCACCGTTGCCGATGAAGGTATAGAAGCGCCAGCCCCTTGCCGTCAGGGCGGCAATGGCCGGTTCTGACAATTGCAGAAACACGCCATTGGCCTGTACTGGAAACATCAGCTCCACGCCCGCAATGTCCTTGACCAGCTCAGCCAGCAACTGGGCGCAACGGTTGGCATGGCGCGCGTGTTTGAGCCACGCGTCGTTTTCCAGCAGGCCGACCCACGGCGCTGACAGGAAGCGCATTTTCGACGCCAGTTGCCCGGCCTGCTTGCAGCGGTAATCGAAGTCTTCGGCCAGGTCATGGTTGAAGAACAGAATGGCTTCGCCTACCGCCATACCGTTCTTGGTGCCGCCGAAGCACAGCACGTCGACGCCGGACTTCCAGGTCAGCTCGGCGGGTGATGCGTCCAGAAAGGCGCAAGCGTTTGAGAACCGCGCGCCGTCCATATGCAGGTGCAGGCCCAGTTCCTTGCAGGTCGTGCTGATCGCTTTTAGCTCCTCAGGCTGATAGACACCGCCCACTTCAGTGGCCTGGGTCAAGGTCACGACCCGTGGCTTGGGGTAATGAATGTCCTGACGCTTGAGCGCCACTTCACGAATCGATTCAGGGGTCAGCTTGCCGCCAGGGCTGCGGGCGGTCAGCAATTTGGAGCCGTTGGAGAAAAACTCCGGTGCCCCGCATTCGTCGGTTTCGACGTGGGCCGTTTCCGAACAGATGACACTGTGGTAACTCTGGCACAACGACGACAGCGCCAGGGAGTTGGCTGCCGTGCCGTTGAAGGCAAAGAACACTTCGCAGTCGGTTTCGAACAGACGGCGGAAATCATCCGACGCGCGCGCAGTCCATTGATCGTCTCCATAGGCACGTTGATGCCCTTTGTTCGCCTGCTCCATCGCTGCCCAGGCTTCGGGGCAGATACCGGAATAGTTGTCGCTGGCGAACTGTTGGCTTTGGTCTGTCATGGCCGATTCCTTATGGGCGATTATGGTGCGCACTGTAGCGACAATAGCGGACGCGGTCATGTGTTGGCTGCACGACTGACTTACCCGATCTGGAGTGATATGGATCTATCCAACCCGCCTTTTCTGCCGGGACGCAACAAGGCGCTGGACCTGCTCAAGTGGCTGGCGATGTTGAGCATGGTGCTCGATCATCTGCGCTATGTGGGCTGGTCAATTGACGTGCTGTATGTGCCGGGGCGTTTTGCGTTCCCTTGGTTCTGTCTGGCGATTGCCGTCAACCTCTCTCGGCGCAGCGCATCCATTGTGGCCCCGCGTGTGCAATGGCGCTACCTGGGCTGGTTGCTGATTTTCGCGGCATTATCGGAAATTCCGTACCGGCTGTTCATGACCGACGCGACGGTGCTGAATGTGATGCCGACGCTGTTGTTGGGGCTGCTGATCGCCCAAGGCTGGCAGCATCGCAATGTCACCACCCGGATCATGGCAATTGTGGCGTTACTGCTGGCGGCGGTATGTCAGCAACAGCTTATGTTTGGCTTTGCTGGCGTGCTGCTGCCGCTGGCCTTTGTGCTGGTACTGAGAAGGCCGCTCTGGTATTCGCTGTTTCCGGCTGCTTTGTGCCTGGCAGGCAACGCCTGGCCACAGATGTTCGCGGGCGCCAGTTGGGGCGATCCGATTTCCGTGGGTTCGATAGTCGCGTGCTTACTGGCGCCCGTGCTGGGCATGGTGTTGTTGCGCAGCAAGCCTGATTTCGCAGTGATCCCGATGCGCCGCTGGGCATACGCGATCTATCCGCTGCATTTTATGGTGTTGCTGGGGTTGCGGGCGGTGTTGGAGCGGGTCTGAGAATAATGAGGCTCGTGCCAATCATCTCTCGACTATCGTGCAACGCTCCGCGTCGGCATGCCGTTCAGGATGCTCCGCGTCCTCTTGCAACACAGAGCGTCGCGAACTGCATTCCCACGCTGAGCGTGCGGAACGATAACCTCGGCTATCGTTCGACGCAGAGCGGCCCTTCAGTCATCAGCTATTGGGCAGCAACCGGCAGGTGATGCTCTTGATGTAGCGCGTTTCGGCGATGGCCGGGTGGACCGGGTGGTCGGGGCCTTGGCCGCCGCGTTCCAGCAGCTGGATGTTGCGATCCAGGTGGCGGGCGCTGGTCAGAAGGATGTTTTGCAGGTCGTCTTCCGGCAGGTGCATCGAGCAGGAGGCGCTGACCAGAATGCCGTCCTTGCTGAGCAGGCGCATGGCCTGTTCGTTCAGGCGGCGGTAGGCACCTTCACCGTTCTTCATGTCTTTCTTGCGTTTGATGAACGCAGGCGGGTCGGCCACGATGACGTCGAAACGCTCTTCACCGGCTTTCAGTTCTTTCAATGCTTCGAACACGTCGCCTTCGATGCAGGTCAGTTTTTCCGCAAAACCGTTCAGCGCTGCGTTGCGCTCCACGCCATCCAGGGCAAAGGAGGAGGCATCGACGCACGTTACGTCAGTGGCACCGAAGGCCGCGGCCTGAATACCCCAGCCGCCGATGTAGCTGTACAAGTCCAGTACGCGCTTGCCTTTGACATACGGGGCGATGCGCGCGCGGTTCATGCGGTGGTCGTAGAACCAGCCGGTTTTCTGCCCGGCCATGACCGGTGCTTCGAACTTCACGCCGTTCTCTTCCAGTGAGACCCATTCCGGCACCAGGCCGAACACGGTTTCGACGTAACGGTTCAGGCCTTCCGCATCGCGGGCCGCCGAGTCGTTCTTGAACAGGATGCCGCTGGGCTTGATGACCTGAACCAGCGCCGCGATGATGTCTTCCTTGTGGTGTTCCATGGTGGCCGACGCCAGCTGAACAACCAGAATGTCACCAAAACGATCGACCACCAGGCCTGGCAGCAGGTCTGAGTCGCCGTAGACCAGGCGATAGAAAGGCTTGTCGAACAGGCGCTCGCGCAGCGAAAGCGCCACGTTGATGCGGTGAACGAGCAGGGACTTGTCGAGCGGCAGCTTGATGTCGCGGGACAGCAGGCGTGCGCAGATCAGGTTGTTGGGGCTCATGGCAACGATGCCCAGCGGCTTGCCGCCTGCAGCTTCGAGCAGTGCCTGATCACCGGCTGCAAAACCGTGCAGCGGCGTGGCAGCCACGTCGATCTCGTTGCTGTAGACCCACAGATGGCCGGCGCGCAGGCGGCGGTCGGCGTTGGCTTTGAGGCGCAAGCTAGGCAGGGACATGACGTCGCTCCTGAAAAAAGAGCGGGATTATAGCGCGTCATCCCGGTCATGCGCCGGGATGACGCGATTTATCGCAGCCGATTACGCCGACAGCGCGTCGATCAGTTTGCTGTTGAAGGCCGGAATGTCGTCAGGCTGGCGGCTGCTGATCAGCGTGCCATCGGTCACGACTTCCTGATCGACCCATTTGGCGCCCGCATTGACCAGATCATCTTTCAGGGTGTTGAAGCTGGTCAGCGTCTTGCCCTTGACCAGGCCTGCGGAGATCAGCAACCAGCCGCCATGACAGATGACGGCCAGCGGTTTGCCGGAGGCGTCGATGTCCTTGACGAGTTGTTGCGCGTCGCTGTCCACGCGGATGGTGTCGGAGTTCTGCACGCCGCCCGGCAATACCACGCCGTGATAGTCGGCGGCGTTGGCAGCCTTGAATGTGCGGTCGACCTTGAAATCGTCCGCAGGCTTGTCGTGATTCCAGCCTTTGACCTTGCCTTCTTCGGTGGAAAGAATCTCCACGGTGGCACCTGCTTGCTCCAGGGCTTCTTTCGGTCCGGTCAATTCGACCTGTTCGAAACCGTCGGTTACAAGAATTGCGATGCGCTTGCCGGTCAGTGCTTTGGACATGGGATCCTCCAGTGTCAGGCTTTCGGGATGGCGTATTGCCGCTTCCAGAGCGGTCCGTTACGCCGTCAACACAGAGTCCGAATCTGTGTGCCGATCAAAGTTCCAGGAAAATCTCCGGCGATGGTGATGGACCGTTCCCTGCCAAGGGGGCAGAATCAAGTCCTGACTTCGAGTGCGTACCTATGCCCCAAGAGCTGTCTCAAGAGCTAACTCCAGAACAGATCCAGCGGGAGCTGCAAGGCATCAGTGTGCCTCCGCAGCCGCAGATCATGGTGGATCTGCAGATGGAGCAGTACATGCCCGATCCGGACCTGCGTGCGATTGCTCATCTGATTGCGCAGGACCCGGGGTTGTCCGGAGCGCTGTTGAAAATCGTCAACTCTGCGCATTACGGGCTTTCGAACAAGATCGCCTCCATCGAGAAGGCGGTGAATCTGCTGGGCAGCCGTACGGTCATCAACCTGATCAATGCGCAGTCGATCAGGGGCGAAATGACGGATGAAACCATCGTCGCGCTCAACCGCTTCTGGGATACGGCGCAGGACGTGGCGATGACCAGCCTGACGCTGGCCAAGCGCATCGGCTCGCAGACCGTGGACGAATCCTACGCGCTGGGCCTTTTTCATGATTGCGGCATTCCGTTGATGCTCAAGCGATTCCCCAATTACATGCGCGTGCTGGAAGACGCCTACGCCAGTGCCGGGCCCGATTGCCGCATCGTCGATACCGAGAACAGTGTCTTCGACACCAACCATTCGGTGGTGGGCTATTACACCGCCAAGTCCTGGCGTCTGCCTGCGCACGTTACCGACGCGATCGCCAATCATCACAACGCATTATCGATTTTTCAAGACGATACCAGCCGTAACGCTACCTTGAAGAACCTGCTGGCACCCCTGAAAATGGCCGAGCACATTTGCCAGTCCTACCATGTGCTGGGCAACCAGGATGTGGACCATGAATGGGAAAGCATTGGGGCGCTGGTGCTGGATTACGTTGGTTTGTCCGAGTACGACTTTGAATACCTGAGGGAAAGCATTCGCGAGCTGGGCGCGCGCTGATCCTGCGCGCTGCCGCACTTTCCTTCCCGCACGACCGAGTTATCCATGCCTGAGTTACCAGAAGTCGAAACAACCCGTCGTGGCATCGCGCCGCATCTCGAAGGTCAGCGCGTCAGCCGCGTCATCGTGCGTGACAGCCGTTTACGCTGGCCCATCCCGGAAGACCTTGATGTTCGCCTGTCCGGTCAGCGCATTGTTCAAGTGAACCGCCGCGCCAAGTACCTTCTGATTCAGGCTGAAGTCGGCACCCTGATCAGCCATTTGGGCATGTCGGGCAATCTGCGTCTGGTCGAGGCCGGGCTACCGGCGCTCAAGCACGAACATGTCGATATTGAGCTGGAGTCCGGGCTGGCCCTGCGCTATACCGACCCGCGTCGCTTTGGGGCGATGCTCTGGAGCCACGATCCCCACAACCACGAACTGCTGATTCGTCTCGGTCCGGAACCCTTGACCGATCTGTTCGACGGCGAGCGGCTTTACGAGCGCTCGCGGGGCAAGTCGATTGCGGTCAAACCGTTCATCATGGACAACGCCGTCGTGGTGGGGGTGGGCAATATTTACGCGACCGAAGCGCTGTTCGCAGCGGGCATCGATCCGCGCCGTGAGGCCAAGGGCATCTCTCGAGCGCGGTATCTGAAACTGGCGATCGAGATCAAGCGGATCCTGGCGTACGCCATCGAGCGCGGTGGCACGACGCTGCGTGACTTCATCGGCGGTGACGGCAAGCCAGGGTATTTTCAGCAAGAGCTGTTTGCCTATGGACGCGGTGGCCAGCCCTGCAAGGTCTGCGGCACAACGTTACGCGAGATCAAGCTGGGCCAGCGTGCCAGTGTCTATTGCCCGAAGTGCCAGCGCTGAAATAACCGGTGATCACCCGGCTGGGGGCACTTGCTTAACACCCATCCGCGTTTATAGTGATGGCACCTTAATCTGCACCGCCTCAAGGACCACGCCATGAGCCCGTTTCGTATTCTCGCTGCCACGCTGGCGTTGTTCATCGGCTTGCAGGCAATGCCCGCTGCCGCCGATACCGCGGAAGGCAGCGGCGATCCGGTCTACACCATTCAAAACCCGCCGGCGTTCGCGATGATCGGTGATCTGCTGATCGCCCGACCTCTTTTGATCGTGGCCACTGTTATCGGCGCAGGTCTGTTCGTAATCGCTTCGCCGTTCGCCGCAGCAGGCGGCAATCTCGGGGCGACGGGCAAGGCGCTGGTGGTTGATCCGGGCAAGGCCGCCTTTGTGCGCTGCCTGGGTTGCACCGGCGACGGTTACGGCAGGCAGCAGTAAGGATCAGACCTTGCTGGTGATGATCCGGTACTTGTCCATCAGTTGCTCTTTGCTTTCGACGTGATTTTCGTCAAGCGGAATGCAGTCCACCGGGCAGACTTGCTGGCATTGCGGTTCGTCGTAATGGCCCACGCATTCGGTACACAGGTTCGGATTGATCACGTAGATCTCTTCACCTTGTGAAATCGCCTCGTTCGGGCACTCGGGTTCGCAGACGTCGCAGTTGATGCAATCGTCAGTGATGATAAGGGACATGAATTGCTCCTGCCGCGGCCGACGCCGGGGCACATGAAAACCAATGCGGCGAATTGTGCCGCATTAGGCTCCGGGATGCACCTTCACATGCAGCGCAGTCAGCGCTTGAAGCGTTCGGTGAGCGCTTCGGCGACAGCCGGGTGGACGAACTTGGTGATATCGCCGCCCAACGCCGCGATTTCGCGTACTAACGTCGAGGAAATAAACGAGTAGCGCTCTGACGGTGTCAGAAACAGACTTTCGACGTCCGGTGCCAGCTGCCGGTTCATGTTAGCCAGCTGGAATTCGTACTCGAAGTCCGACACGGCGCGAAGGCCGCGCAGAAAGACGTTAGTGTTCTGTTCCTTGGCGAAATGCGCGAGCAGCGTCGAAAAACCGACGACCTCCACGTTGGGCAAGTGCCTGGTGACCTCGCGGGCCAGCTCGACGCGTTGCTCCAGCGGGAACAGCGGGTTTTTCTTCGGGCTGGCGGCAACCGCAATGACCACTTGGTCGAACAGGCGCGAGGCGCGCTCGACCAGATCTCCATGGCCCTTGGTAATCGGGTCGAAGGTGCCTGGGTACAACACTCGGTTCATCGCGTCGTCCTGGTCGGAGTCCGTTGTGGGACTCGGATGGTATCGCAGCCATCCCGATGGGCCAAGCTGCTGTGGACACTCCAAAGATCGTATTGCGCCGATTATCGGCCATGTTCTGCAGGAAATGCCCTGATTGTGGGCCTATTTGTCGGCAGGGGACGGAGCGATCAGCGCACGAAAAGTTTGTTGATCAGGCACCGAGCCGTTTTGCTGGCGAACAAGGCGTCCAGGCATAAAACACGCTTGAATCAGATGGTTGGCGTATCCCGCTGGGCAGACGCTTGCGTTAATATCGCCACTATCTCATCAGCAACCGAGTGGCCTGATCCAGCATGGCGCCCCGTACCAAAACCCGTGAACGGATTGTGCAAACCAGCCTGGAGCTGTTCAACCAGCAAGGCGAGCGTAGTGTTACCACCAATCATATTGCAGCGCACATGGGCATATCGCCCGGCAACCTTTATTACCACTTCGCCAACAAGCAGGTCATCATCGCCGAGTTGTTTGGCGCTTATGAAAAGCTGGTGGGCAGTTTCCTGACGTTGCCTGTCGACCGTCCGCCGACGATCGAAGACAAACGCGATTATTTCCTGGCGATCATCGACGCCATGTGGCGCTACCGTTTTCTGCATCGCGACCTTGAGCATCTGCTGACGTCGGATGCGGAGCTAGCCCTGCGCTATCGGCGCTTTTCCTACCGCTGTCTGATGCAGGCCGTGACCATCTATCGAGGGTTCATCAGAGCGGGCATTTTGAAAATGGATGAATCGCAGATCGAATGGACCAGCCTCAATACCTGGATTGTCCTGACGTCATGGGTACGTTTTTTGTGTACCAACCGTGAAAACTCCACGGAAGTGAACGACTCAGCCATTCGACGTGGTGTCTATCAAGTGCTTATGCTCGAATCAGGCTTTGTCGCGCCTCAGGCCCGCGAAGCCTTCGACGCCTTGTGCGAAGCGTTTCATTCGCCGCTGCCCGAGGTACTGGCGTGAAGTTCGGTGCCGGTGAGCGGCCTGGTCATTCGGTTTACTGTTACAGGAGTGTGTCATGTCCATCGCGCAACTGATCAGCCCTGAACAACTGGCTGCACGCCAGAAAACGCCCGGTCTGGTGATTCTCGATTGCCGTTTTTCACTGGAAGATGCCGATTACGGCCAGCGCAGTTACGCTCAGGGCCATATCGAAGGTGCGTCCTTCGCCGACCTGAAGCGCGACCTCAGCGGGCCGGCGGTCAAGGGCAAGACCGGACGCCACCCGCTGCCGGATCCGGCCGCCTTGTTGCGCTGTCTTCAGTCGTGGGGCATTCATGCCGACAGCGATGTCGTGCTGTATGACGACGGCCCCGGCATGTACGCCGCGCGTGCGTGGTGGCTGCTGATATGGATGGGCAAGCGCGAAGGCGTTTACCTGCTGGATGGCGGGCTGAAAGCCTGGCATGCAGCAGGCCTGCCATTGAGCCTGAATGCACCGGATCATCAGCCCGGAAGCTTTCAGGGCGAGCCGGACATGTCGATGCTGCTCAGTGGCAACCGCTTGCAGGGCCGTCTCGGGCGTCCGGAAATGACCCTGATCGATGCCCGTGCCGAAGCCCGTTTTCGCGGCGACGTCGAACCCCTCGACCCGGTCGCTGGCCATATTCCCGGCGCGCAGTGTGTACCGTGCAGCGAGAACCTCGGGCCAGACGGGCGGTTTCTGTCACCCGGGCAACTCAAGCAACGCTTCGCCGAAACGCTGCAAGGTCGCCCACCGGAAAGCCTGGTTTCGTACTGCGGTTCAGGCGTCACTGCCTGCCTTAACCTGTTCGCCCTGTGCCTGGCCGGGTATCCGCTGGGTACCTTGTATGCCGGGTCCTGGAGTGAATGGATTACCGATCCGGCCCGCGAGGTGGCCACCGGCGCCGTCTGACCGGCGGTCAGTCCGGGCGGGCGCTGTGCTCATGGGCAGCGCTCAGCCACAGCGGGATGCGGCGCTCGAGGTAGTAACCCGGGTTGCGCAGCGAGCCGTCGACGAATCCGACATGGCCGCCTGCGGCGTGCAGCTCAAATTCGGTGCAGGACGACAGCTCGCTCGGCTCGGGCAGGCTGTGAGGGAAGACGAACGGATCGTCGCTGGCCTGAATGATCAGCGTCGGGGTCTGAATCTGGCCCAGGTAATAACGACTGGAGGCCCTGCGGTAATAATCGGTGGCATCGGCATAGCCGTGCAACGGCGCAGTCACCCGCCCATCGAAGTCCCAAAACGTGCGCATGTTCTCTAGCGAGCCGAGGGCCGCCAGTTCAGCAAGCCCCTCGGTAAGCCCTTCATGCTGGAAGCGCTGCTGTTTGTCGCGAACATAGGCGAGCATCGCGCGCATGAAGTGCCGCTGATATACCTTGGAGAATCCCTGGCCGATACGGTTGGCGCATTCGTCCAGGCGAAAGGGCACTGACACGGCCACGGCGCCCAGCAAATCGCTGTTCTTGCCCGACTCGCCCAGGTACTTGAGCAGCACATTGCCGCCCAGCGAATACCCGGCAGCGTAAAGCGCACCCCGAGGACGTTTTGCCTTCAGGTGCGCAATGACCTCAGCCAGATCATCGCTGGCCCCCGAGTGATAACTGCGCGACAGCAGATTCGGCTCTCCCGAACAGCCACGCCAGTTCAGCGCCACACTGGCCCAGCCTCGCGCAGCCAGCGCCTTCTGCAGCCCCGCGACATAAGGCGAGTTGGACGACCCGGTCAGGCCATGCAGAACCAGCACCAGCGGCGCATCGTCCTCATCCGGCCCATGCCAGTCCATGTCCAGAAAATCTCCGTCCTTCAGCCACAGCCGCTCGCGAGTCCGCGCCAGCAGCGTCGGCTTGCGCAACAACGGCCCCCACAGCGTCTGCAGGTGCGGATTACGCAGGCCGACGGCCGGGACGAATGGATTGGCATGGGACAGAAAGGTAGGGCGTGTGGGCACGTGCTTGCTCAACGATCAGTTCAGGGGTGACAGGCTATACGTTGCCACTAAGCAGTCCGGGATGTAAGGGGGGCTGATCGTTATGCGAGCCGGAATGTGTTCATGAAACTCTGCGGGGACGAGAGGACGCGGAGCGTCCAGAACTGCATGCCGACGCAGAGCATCGGCACGATAGTCACAAAAGTCTCGTTCCGCACGCTCCAGCGTGGGAATGCCTTTCACGACGCTCTGCGTCGTCAAGAGGACGCGGAGCGTCCAGAACTGCATGCCGACGCAGAGCGTCGGCACGATAGTCACAAAAGTCTCGTTCCGCACGCTCCAGCGTGGGAATGCCTTTCACGACGCTCTGCGTCGTCAAGCGCTGCATGCCAAACGCGGAGCATGTGTACGTGAGCTGTCAGCCTTGGCCCCGCTGCCACAACGCGTAATACACCTGCCCTGCCTTTTTCTCGCGGTGCAGGCGCCAGCTGCCGGGCAGGCCGGTGGTTGACGGTGGGGTTTCGCTTTCGGTGTAGATCCAGGCGGTGTCGGCCAGCCAGCCGCGGGTTTCCAGCAGGTTGCAGGCCGAGGCAAGCAGGCCTTGATGGAAGGGCGGGTCGAGGAAGACCACGTCGAAGGGGGCTGCGACGGCGGTTTCCAGGTGGCGCAGGGCGTCGTTCTGGGAAACCTGGCCGCTGGTGCAGTTCAAGGCGTTGAGGTTCTGGCGCAGGCTGGCAATGGCTGCGGCGTTGCTGTCCAGGGCAAGGCCCATGCTGGCGCCACGGGACAGGGCCTCGAAAAACAGCGCGCCGCTGCCCGTGAAAACGTCCAGCACCCTGGCGCCCGCGATGGAGGGCGCGAGCCAGTTGAACAAGGTTTCGCGCACGCGATCCGGCGTCGGACGCAGGCCGGGGGCGTCCGGGAACGTCAGGCGGCGGCTGCCCCATTCTCCCCCGATGATACGAAGCTGACCCAGGCCGTTATGGCCCTTCGGACGTGGATTGGCCATCAGTGTTCCGGGACCCCTACAGGTTGGCGGGCGGGTTTGTCGGTCGGCGCGGGCAAGGGCTTTTGCTCCACCGTCGGGCCGACGGTCACGATGACCATTTTGTCGGCGCTCAAGTGCTTGCTCATCGCAGCCTTGACCTGTTCGACCGTCACGCTCTGGGCGGCGGCCATGTAGTCCTCAAGATAGGTCAACGGCAGATCATAGAAGCCGATGGCACCCAGTTGGCCGACAATCGCCGAGTTACTGGCTGCGGTGAGCGGGAAGCTCCCGGTCAGCTCGCGCTTTACGTCGTCGATTTCTTTCTGGGTCGGGCCGTTTGCCAGGAAATCACGAACGATGTCCTGCACCAGTTTGAGGGTGTTTTCGCTCATTTCCGCACGGGTCTGCAAACCGATCATGAACGGCCCGGCCACCTGCATGGCCGTGAAGCCGGAAGAGACGCCGTAGGTCAATCCGCGTTTTTCACGCACCTCGGTCATCAGCCGGCTGCCGAAACCGCCGCCGCCCAGTACCGAGTTGCCTACCGTCAGCGCCGCGTAATCCGGGTCATTTCGGTCGATGCCCAGTTGCGCGAGCATCAGGTGGGTCTGGTTGGACGCAAACTCGATGTGGGTCGGAGCGGCCTTGGGCTCGACCGGCTCGGCGACCTTGGCCAGTGCCGGACCTTTTGGCAGTGAGGCGGAGACCTGCGCCGCGATGGCTTGCGCCTCGTCACGAGACAGATCGCCCACCAGCGCAATCACGGCATTGCCCGCCGCATAGGCCTTGGCATGAAAAGCCTTGAGCTGAGCAAGGGTAATGGCGTTGATGCTTTTGATGTTCCCTTCGCTCGGGTGGGCGTAGGGGTGATCGCCATACAGGCGGTTGAACAGTTCATTGGTGCCCAACGCGGCCGGGCTCTGTTTCTGGCTTTCCAGGCTGTCGATCAACTGGTTCTTGATACGCGCCAGCGAGTCAGCCGGGAACGTCGGCTTGCCCACGACTTCGCCGAACAGCTTCAAGGCCGGATCGCGTTTGTCGACCGCACTCAGGCTGCGCAGCGATGCAACGGCCATGTCGCGATAGGAACCGTTGCCGAAGTCTGCGCCCAGCCCTTCGAAACCCTGGGCGATGGCGCTGACGTCCTTGCCTTTGACGCCTTCGTTAAGCATGGCGTTGGTCAGCAGGGCGATACCCGGTGATTTCTGATCCTGGCTGCTGCCGGCAGCAAAGATCAGGCGCATGTCGAACATCGGCAGTTCGCGGGACTCGACAAACAGGACCTTGGCGCCTTCGGCGGTGTTCCAGGTCTGGATGTTCAGGGCGCGACGTGCTGGCGCCTTGCCGTCCAGCTCTTTCAGGGTTTGCAGGTTACTGCCCAATGCCGGTGTGGTCTGGGCTGGCTCGGCAGCAGGGGCGTCATCGGCCAGCACCGGCTGAGCGACAAAGACACCGAGCGAACCCGCCAGGATCAGGCCGAGCAGCGCATGACGTGGAGCATGGCGCTTGATCATTTGGCTTTCTCCTCAGGCAGAACGTGCGCAATGCTAAGGCGCTCGCGGGTGAAATAGGTATTGGCAGCTTTCTGAATGTCCTGTGGCGTGACGCTTTGCAGGTCTTCCAGTTCTTTGTCCATCAATTTCCAGGACAGGCCGACGGTTTCCAGCTCGCCGATCATGGTCGCCTGGCTGGTGATCGAGTCACGCTCGTACACCACGCCGGCAATGACCTGCGCGCGGACGCGGTCAAGTTCTTCGGCGGACGGTGCCTTGGTTTTCAGGTCATTGAGCAGACGCCAGATGCCGGCTTCGACATCGGCCAGGGTCTTCTTCTTTTGCGTATTCGGTATGGCACTGATCATGAACAGGCTGTCGCCACGGGCGAAGGCGTCATAGCGCGACGAGGCGCCGGACACCAGTTCTTCACCGCGCTCCAGACGTGCCGGAATACGCGCGCTGTAGCCGCCATCCAGCAGCGCGGCGATCAGGCGCAGCGCGTTGGCTGAACGTGGGTCTTCGGCCGTTGCAACGCTGGGCACGTTGAAGCCGTAAATCAGGTTGGGCAGCTGGGTTTTGACGTGCAGGGTGATCTTGCGCTCACCGGGCTCGGCCAGCTCGAGCGGCTTTTTCGAGGGCGGCACGTCACGGCGCGGGATCGGGCCGAAGAAGCGTTCTGCCAGTGCCTTGACCTCGTCGGGCTGCACGTCACCGACCACCACCAGTGTGGCGTTGTTCGGCGTGTACCAGGATTCGTACCAGTGGCGCAGTTCTTCAACCTTCATGCGCTCAAGGTCAGCCATCCAGCCGATAGTTGGCGTGTGATAGCCACTGGCAGGGTAGGCCATTGCCTTGAAACGTTCGAAAGCCTTGCCCATCGGTTTGTCATCGGTGCGCAGACGACGCTCTTCCTTGATGACTTCGATCTCGCGGCTGAACTCGTCAGGCGGCAGTTTGAGCGTGGCCATGCGATCGGCTTCCAGCTCCAGTGCGACGCTCAGGCGATCACGGGCCATGACTTGGTAGTAAGCGGTGTAGTCATCGCTGGTGAACGCATTCTCTTCAGCGCCCAGGTCACGCAGGATCAGTGAGGATTCTCCCGGCCCGGTCTTGCTGCTGCCCTTGAACATCATGTGTTCAAGTGCATGGGACAGGCCGGTCTGGCCTGGTGTCTCGTAGCTGGAGCCCACCTTGTACCAGATCTGGGAAACCACCACAGGGGCGCGGTGATCTTCGCGGACGATGACCTTGAGGCCATTGTCGAGGGTGAATTCATGGGTCGGTTGCGGATCGGCAGCCAATGCTGTCAGAGGCAGACAAATTGTGCTGAGCAGCAGGCCTGCGGCGCGGCGGGCTAAAGCATTCATTCGTTGTTTGAACCTGTAGGACGGGCCGCGTGAACTTAGCGTCAGCGGGCACGGGGGTGTTAGGATACTGATCCGTTTGCTTCAGAGACAGCCTTCACTGGCCGATTGCGAGTGAAACCTGTTTGAAACGCAGGTAAAGGTAGCTGGACAAGCGGCCGTTGAGTGAACAAGAAGTCCTAAACGCAGTCTGTTTTGCATGTCAGAATTTTTCCGGGCCGCCCTCTGGCGTCCCGCAACCTTGAGATAGCCGTCCTCCATGTTTGGTTCCAACGACGACAAGAAGACCCCAGCTGCGGCTGGAGAGAAGAAAGGCCTGTTCGGATGGCTGCGCAAGAAGCCGCAGCACACCGAGCCAACGCCGCCAGAATCATCCCCGGCCCAATCCGGTCCGGTGCCCGATCAGGTGATCGACACGCCGCCGCAGGTCGAGCCTCCTGTTGCCTCGCAATCCGCGCCCGACATTCAGCCTGAAGCCACCGTACCTGCGCCGCAAGCCCTGGTCGAGCCTGGCGCACCGTCGCCGCAGCCCTGGCTGACGTTGCCGGTGACCGAGGAGCCTGTGGCATTGAGCGACGAGCGCGAGCCGCACGTCACGCCGCTGATCCCCGAGCATGGCCATCCGCAGGCAGTGCCTGAGCCGGTCGTGCCCGCGCCACCGGTGCTTGAACCGGTGGCCGAGCGTACGCCGCTCAGCGTTCCCGAACCGGTATTCGTGCCGTCTCTGCGTGAGCCGGCAGCCGAAGCCGTTCCGACTCCAGCGGTTGCGCAGCCTCTGGTGCCTGTTCAGGAGGCAGCGCCGGTTCCAGCGCCTGTGCAGGATTCAGAGGCTGGCAAGGTCGGCTTCTTCGCTCGCCTCAAGCAAGGTTTGTCGAAAACCAGCGCCAGCATCGGCGAGGGTATGGCCAGCCTGTTTCTGGGCAAGAAGGCCATCGATGATGACCTGCTGGAAGAGATCGAGACCCGTTTGCTGACGGCAGATGTCGGTGTCGAGGCCACTTCGGTCATCATCAAGAGCCTGACCCAGAAAGTCGCCCGCAAGCAGTTGACTGACGCTCAGGCGTTGTACACCTCGTTGCAGGGTGAGCTGGCCGCGATGCTCAAGCCTGTCGAGCAGCCGCTGGTGATCAAAGCCGAGCACAAGCCGTTCGTGATTCTGGTAGTGGGCGTCAATGGCGCCGGCAAGACCACGACCATTGGCAAGCTGGCCAAGAAGCTGCAACTGGAAGGCAAGAAAGTCATGCTGGCAGCGGGTGATACGTTCCGTGCCGCCGCTGTCGAGCAGTTGCAGGTCTGGGGCGAACGCAACCACATACCGGTCATCGCTCAGCACACCGGTGCCGACTCTGCGTCCGTTATCTTCGATGCCGTACAGGCTGCCAAGGCTCGCGGTATCGATGTATTGATCGCCGACACGGCGGGCCGGCTGCACACCAAGGACAACCTGATGGAGGAACTGAAGAAGGTGCGCCGTGTGATCGGCAAACTGGACGCCGATGCGCCTCACGAAGTCCTGCTGGTACTCGATGCAGGCACCGGGCAGAACGCCATCAATCAGGCCAAACAATTCAACCAGACGGTCACATTGACGGGGCTGGCGCTCACCAAGCTGGACGGCACTGCCAAGGGCGGCGTCATTTTTGCGCTGGCCAAGCAGTTCGGCCTGCCTATTCGTTATATCGGTGTCGGTGAAGGGATCGACGATCTGCGCACCTTTGAAGCCGAACCCTTTGTTCAGGCTCTGTTTGCGGAGCGGGAGCGTTCATGATTCGATTCGAGCAGGTCGGTAAACGCTACCCGAATGGACACGTCGGGTTGCATGAACTGAGCTTTCGAGTACGTCGCGGCGAGTTTCTGTTTGTCACCGGCCACTCCGGTGCAGGCAAAAGCACGCTGCTGCGCCTGTTGCTTGCCATGGAGCGCCCGACAACCGGCAAACTGATGCTGGCCGGTCAGGACCTTGGGCAGATCAGCAACGCGCAGATTCCGTTTTTGCGTCGTCAGATCGGCGTGGTGTTCCAGAATCACCAGTTGCTGTTTGATCGAACGGTGTTCAACAACATCGCATTGCCTTTGCAGATACTCGGTCTGTCCAAGCCCGAGATTGCCAAACGGGTCGATTCGGCACTGGAGCGCGTAGCGTTGTCCGATAAGGCCGAGCTGTACCCTGGCGACCTGTCCACCGGTCAGCAACAGCGCGTCGGCATTGCCCGCGCTATCGTTCATCGCCCGGCATTGCTGCTGGCGGACGAACCGACCGGTAACCTCGATCCACGTCTCGCAGCGGAAATCATGGGTGTGTTTGAAGACATCAATCGACTGGGGACCAGCGTACTGATCGCCAGTCACGACCTGGCATTGATCGCTCGCATGCGCCATCGCATGCTGACCTTGCAGCGCGGTCGTCTGATCGGTGACGGGGAGGCTGGAGTATGAGTGCCACACGCAGCCCCAAGGTGTCGGAGCGCGTCGCGCCCAAAGCCGCCGACCCGCTACCGCCGAAGCAGAAAAAGCAGCGTCATGACCATGATGACGACGGCCCGGACTTCAACGCGTTGCTGTCCGCCTGGCTGGAAAGCCATCGCTCCAGTCTGGTCGACAGCCTGCGCCGCCTGGCCAAACAGCCGATCGGCAGCTTCTTTACCTGTCTGGTCATGGCCATTGCCCTGAGCCTGCCAATGGGCCTGTCGTTGCTGCTCGGCAATGTCGAGCGGCTTGGCGGTTCGTGGCAGCGCGCCGCGCAGATTTCCATCTACCTGAATATGGATGCCAGCACCGCTGATGGCACCCGCATGCGCGATGAAATCAAGGCCATGCCCGGTGTGGCGGATGCCGAGTACATCAGCAGCGAACAGGCATTGGGCGAGTTCAAGCAACAATCCGGTTTGGGGGAAGCGCTCAAGGAATTGCCGGATAACCCGCTGCCGGGCGTGGTTCTGGTCACGCCGGATGAAGTGGACAAGCCTGCGCTGGAGGCCTTGCGCACCCGGCTCGCCGAACTGCCGAAAGTCGAGCAGGCCCAGCTGGATCTGGTCTGGGTCGAAAGACTGGCAGCGATCCTCAAACTGGGAGATCGGTTCGTTTTCGGCTTGACGGTTCTGCTGGTCTCGGCTTTGCTGCTGGTCATTGGTAACACAATACGTCTACACATCGAAAACCGTCGCACTGAAATTGAAGTCATCAAGCTGGTAGGCGGTACCGACAGCTACGTGCGCAGACCCTTCCTCTATATGGGCGCGCTGTACGGTCTAGGGGCAGGCGTCCTGTCCTGGGGCGTTCTGGCCTATGGCCTCAACTGGTTGAACGGTGCTGTTGTCGGGCTGGCGGGTCTTTACGGAAGTGACTTCGCGTTGGCGGGCGTTCCAATGGGCGATGGTCTTTCGCTCTTGCTTGGAGCGGTTCTGTTAGGGTATATCGGTGCCTGGATTGCGGTCGCTCGTCACTTGCGTGAGCTGGCGCCCCGGTAGAGGCAAATTTTTGTTCACCCGATTGGCTTATGAATATCAAGGAACTTGGTTAGCGGTTCCGGGTCAATCTGGCTAGTGCTGAACTGCACATCACATGTGCGCTGGAGGTTTTTTCGTATGACCACTTCTTTGCAACCTGCTTATGCTTTAGTCCCGGGTGCGAACCTTGAGGCCTATGTGCAGACGGTCAACAGCATTCCACTGCTGACGCCCGAGCGGGAGCGTGAACTGGCTGAGAGTCTCTACTACGAGCAGGATCTGGACGCGGCCCGACAAATGGTTCTCGCGCACCTGCGTTTTGTCGTGCATATCGCTCGCAGTTATTCGGGTTACGGTCTGGCTCAGGCTGATCTGATCCAGGAAGGCAATGTCGGCTTGATGAAAGCCGTGAAGCGTTTCAACCCTGAAATGGGCGTGCGTCTGGTTTCCTTTGCCGTGCATTGGATCAAGGCCGAGATTCACGAGTTCATCCTGCGTAACTGGCGCATCGTCAAGGTCGCCACGACCAAGGCGCAGCGCAAGCTGTTTTTCAACCTGCGCAGCCAGAAGAAGCGTCTGGCCTGGCTGAACAACGACGAAGTGCATCGCGTCGCGGAAAGCCTGGGTGTCGAGCCGCGTGAAGTCCGCGAAATGGAAAGCCGTCTGACCGGTCACGACATGGCGTTCGACCCGGCTGCCGAAGCTGACGATGACAGCGCGTTCCAGTCGCCAGCCAACTACCTGGAAGACCACCGCTACGACCCGGCGCGTCAACTGGAAGACTCCGACTGGACCGACAACTCCACCGCCAACCTGCATCAGGCGCTGGACGTACTGGACGAACGCAGCCGCGACATCCTCTACCAGCGCTGGCTGGCAGAAGAGAAAGCCACGCTGCACGACCTGGCGCAGAAGTACAACGTCTCCGCCGAGCGTATTCGTCAGCTGGAAAAAAGCGCGATGAACAAGCTCAAGACGTCGATCGCTGCGTAAGGCTGGCCAGCAATGCAAAACGCCCCGAGATGATCGGGGCGTTTTTGTGTGTATCAATCAACTATCGTGCGACGCACCGCGTCCTCTTCTGTGGTGCGATCACCAGCGACGGCTGCTGTTCAGCCCTTGCAAGTACTCATCCCCACCCAGCTGACGCATCTGCTGACGAATCCAGCCGGCGCGGCGCGAGACGTAGCCGCTCGGGTGGCTGGCGCTCCACTGGCGCGGGTTGGGCAGGACAGCAGCGAGGTAGCTGGCCTGTTGCACGGAGAGGGCGCTGGCGTTGGTGCGGAAGTGGTGTTGTGCGGCCGCCTGCGCGCCGAATACCCCTTCGTCCCATTCGACGCTGTTGAGGTACACCTCAAGGATGCGTTCTTTGGACCACAGCAGTTCGATGAGCAGGGTGAACCACGCTTCAAGCCCCTTGCGCAGGTAGCTGCGGCCCGACCACAGGAACAGGTTTTTAGACACCTGCTGGCTCAGCGTGCTGGCACCGCGGATCGAGCCGCCTTGCTCGTTATGCAGAAGGGCGGCCTGGATGGCATCGACGTCGAAGCCCCAGTGCTCGGCAAATTTCTGGTCTTCGCCGGCAATGACGGCGATTTTCAGGTTGTCGGAGATCTTGTCGAAGGGTTCCCAGTCGCGTTGCAGGTCGATGGGTTCGCCATCAAACCACGATTCGACCTTGCGCTCGGCCATCAGCGCCGTGCCTGGTGGCGGTACCCAGCGCAGGACCATGACCACAAGAATGCTGCCCGCAGCGAAACACAGCAGGGCTTTGACGACACGATGAAGAATAGTTTGCAGCATAGAGATGGCTTGGCCGAACCCGTTGAGCGGGCCATTATACAGACCGTGGGCCTTACGACGATTTTTCACTGGAGTTCCTGATGCTTCGTAGCTTTTTGATGCTGGCTGCTTTCTTCGGTTTTACCGGCGTGGCGCTGGGTGCGTTTGCGGCGCACGGCCTGAAAGAGCGCCTGAGCGCCGAGTACCTGGCGGTTTTTCATACCGGTGTGCTTTATCAACTCGTTCACGCGCTGGCTCTGCTCGGCGTGGCTGTCCTGGCAACTCAGGTCCCCGGACGCCTTGTCACCTGGGCCGGGTTCTCGTTCGCACTCGGCATTCTGCTGTTCTCCGGCAGCCTGTACGCGCTGACGCTGACCGGCATCAGCAAGCTGGGCATCATCACCCCGTTTGGCGGCCTGGCGTTTCTGTTTGGCTGGTCGATGCTGGGGCTGGCGGCCTGGAGGCTGGGCTCTGCGCCTTGAGGGCTTTCTGAACGACAGGTCACGCTTGAGACGAATGGCGTGGCTTTGCCTTGGTCATACCGTTTGATCGGGCTAGAATGCTCGCCCCCTAAAATGATGGCTGCTGTCGCATGCGCATTCAGTTGAACGGCGAACCCTTTGAATTGCCCGATGGCGAAACCGTCGCGGCGCTGCTGACCCGTCTGGACCTTGCCGGACGCCGGGTGGCAGTTGAGCTGAATCTGGATATCGTGCCGCGCAGTCAACATGCGTCCACGGTTCTGAGCGAAGGCAATCAGGTCGAAGTGGTCCATGCCATCGGCGGTGGCTAGTTCTTACCCGCTGCACCGACTCCCCATGCACTTCAAAGAGGATTTCCGATGAGCAATGTTCGCAGCGACAAGCCTTTCGTCCTGGCTGGCCGGACGTTCGAGTCGCGGCTGCTGGTAGGCACCGGCAAATACATCGATATGGAACAGACCCGTCTGGCCATCGAAGCCTCGGGTGCCGAAATCGTGACCGTTGCCGTGCGCCGCACCAACCTGGGTCAGAACCCGGGCGAGCCGAACCTGCTCGACGTGCTGCCACCGGACCGCTACACCATTCTGCCGAACACCGCCGGCTGCTTCGATGCGGTCGAGGCGGTGCGCACCTGCCGCCTGTCCCGCGAACTGCTCGACGGCCGTAACCTGGTCAAGCTCGAAGTACTGGCGGATCAGAAAACCCTGTTCCCCAATGTCATCGAAACCCTCAAGGCCGCTGAAATACTGGTCAAGGACGGCTTTGATGTCATGGTCTACACCAGCGATGACCCGATCATTGCCCGTCAGCTGGCGGAAATCGGCTGCATTGCGATCATGCCGCTGGCCGGTCTGATCGGCAGCGGTCTGGGCATCTGCAATCCGTACAACCTGCAGATCATCCTTGAGGAAACCAGGGTGCCGGTGCTGGTCGATGCCGGTGTCGGCACGGCGTCCGATGCCACCATCGCGATGGAGCTGGGTTGCGAAGCCGTGTTGATGAACTCGGCCATCGCCCACGCTCAGCAGCCGGTCATGATGGCTGAAGCCATGAAGCACGCTGTAATTGCCGGTCGTCTGGCGTACCTCGCCGGGCGCATGCCACGAAAACTCTATGCCAGCGCGTCCTCGCCGCTGGATGGCCTGATCAAGTAAGAGCCCGTTGATGACTGATTCGCACGTTCCGCACCCAGAGTTGCCTGCTACCGAAGAAGGCGAAGAGCGCCCGCACCGCCGCATCAAGAGTTTCGTGATGCGTGCCGGTCGCATGACCGAAGGCCAGCAACGTGGTCTGGATCAGGGCCGCCCGCTGTTCGGCCTGTCGCTGACCGACGCGCCGGTGAATTTCGACCACGTGTTCGGCCGCTCTGCACCGCGCACGCTGGAGATCGGCTTCGGCATGGGTCAATCGTTGCTGGAAATGGCTGCGGCTGCTCCCGAGCAGGATTTCATCGGTGTCGAAGTGCATTCGCCGGGCGTGGGCGCGTTGCTCAATGGTGTGTTGACCCAAGGGCTGACCAACGTGCGCGTCTACGATTGTGACGCCATTGAAGTGCTGAACCGCTGCATTGCCGATAACAGCCTTGATCGGCTGATGCTCTTCTTCCCGGACCCTTGGCACAAGAGTCGCCACCATAAACGCCGCATCGTACAACCCGAGTTCGTCGCACTGGTGCGCAGCAAGCTGAAGGTGGGCGGGGTGTTCCACATGGCCACCGATTGGGGGCCTTACGCGGAATACATGCTGGAAGTGATGAGCGTAGCGCCTGGCTATCGCAATCTGGCCGAGGACAACCAGTACGTGCCACGTCCTGCAGAGCGTCCGATCACCAAGTTCGAACGCCGTGGCGAGAAACTCGGCCACGGGGTCTGGGACCTGAAGTTCGAAAAGGTCGATTGAATGGGCTGATCGTGCCCGGTCACCCGGGCACGACCTTGCCGCTTGAAGCGTTTCCCGCCGCTTACTGAATCTCGTCCGGCTTGACGATCACCCAGTTCTTGTCTGCCGTGACTGGCAGCTTTTCCTTGGCCTGAGCCTCGGCATTGGCCTTGATCATGCCGTTGAGCTGGGTCATGTACTTGTCCTTGCGGTTGATCCACAGGTGTACGCCGCCCTTGCTCACGTCGACGCTGTGAAACAGCATGTAGCCATCGCTGGTCGGGGTATCGCCACCCACCAGGACCGGTTTTTTCCATTGATCGATGTACGTCAGAATCGCCGCCTGCTTGCCGGCCATCCAGGTTGCCGGGGTCCACAGGTACGGCGTCAGCTCCAGGCCCATGTTGCTTTTCGGGTCATAGTTGCCTGCGGTGATCTGCTTGCGTGCTGTGGTCAGTTCACCGGTCTTGCGGTCCTTGAGCAGCGTGGTCACGCCAATCACGTTCTGTGGTTTGACGTTGTAACCGTACTTGGGGTCGGCGGCGACCATGCGCACCAGCTCTTCGGACGCAGCGGTCATCACGTAGACCTCGATGCCGTTTTCCATCAGCTTGTTGTACAGCTCGGTCTGGCCGGTGAACACGCGTGGCGGCTCGACATTAAGCTGCTTGACGGTGTCGCCCTCGTAATACGTCGCCGGGATCGGTTTTTTGAGGGCCATCAGCTCATCGACATAGCCTTTCAGCTCTTGGAGCGTGAAGCCGGAAAACACTTGGGCGACCCACGGGTAGCAGACCATGTCGTCTATTTCGCACAGGCGATAGTAGTAACTGAACAGGCTTTCCTTGTGCTCGGCGGTGTCTTTGAAGGGGATGAGTTTCAACGAAGGGTCTAGCGTTTCGCGGGTGATCAGGCCTTTGTTTTCCATGTACGGCAGCAGCGATTCTTCAAGGTCGAAGCGGTAGCTGGTGTTGTCCATGTCGAAGACTGCGTAATTGCCCTTTTTGGCATTCGCCGCGATCATCGCGTCGAGCGCCTTGGCCGCAGGCTCGGGCCAATGCTTCAATTCGGTGGCCGCGATCACCTGGCCGGCAAGCCCGAGGCAGACGGCGGCAGCCAACAGTTTTGGCACGAATTTCATAAGCAATTACCCCTTGTCAAAAAACGAAGGGGCAGACCGTAACAAATTATTGTGAAGGCAAAAGTACATCAGCGACCCGAAAAAGGCCGAAAGACGCCGTTTGCCCCTTTATTTGCGACGCCAAAACCAAAAACGACACTTTTGCTACCGTTTTTATCCGGTGGCCGTGATCGGGTTGAAAGACGCGGTCAGACGCGCTCCCACACCTCAAAATGGTAAGCGGGCTTGTCATCCTCGGCGGCGTTCCCGGTGTTGGACACCAATGCCCATTGCGCCGTATCAAACTCCGGAAACCACGCATCGCCCTCAGGGCTCAAGGCAACGCGAGTCAGGTACAGGCGGTCCGCCTGCGCAAGGCCCTGCGCATAAAGCTGTGCGCCGCCAATCAGCATCACTTCATCGACGCCCTGTGCCTGCGCCCATTGCTCGGCCCGCACCACGGCGGCCTCCAGCGAAGGGAACACTTCCGCGCCATCGAGTTGCAGGTCGGGCTGGCGGCTGACCACCAGATTCAGGCGGCCGGGCAGGGGGCGGCCCAGGGAATCCCAGGTCTTGCGACCCATGATGATCGGCTTGCCGAGGGTCGTCGCCTTGAAATACTTGAAGTCCCCCGGCAAATGCCAGGGCATGGAATTGTCGACGCCGATCACTCGGTTTTCACCAAGGGCGGCAATCAGGCTGAGAGGCAGATGAGTTTTCATGAGCGCGAGGATATCAGGAGGTCGCGGGCCGGGCGACTGAACTGATACGCGCCGTGCTCAGTCCCATGACAGCGGTTATGCTCACCGCAGAATTCAATGAAGAGACACTGTGTGACTGCACTGACCCCACTCGATACCCTCTGGCTGACCGAAGCGGTGCGCCTGCGTGAACAACAGGCTGGCGCGCTGGATGATCAGGAAGCCAATCGTCGTGCCCGCGCTGCCGGTGGCGACCTGACTGTACGCATCACGCACCGCGCCCTCGGGCTGGCGGAACGCGACGGCATGCTTGCGGCACTGCATCGCTGGAAGCAAGGCGCGCGGCTGGCGTTGATGGCGCTGGCCGTGCTGGCCGTCATCAGCGGGGCAGGTCTGGCCTTCGCCGCGATGGGAGACGGACAGGCGCCGGTCAACGTGTTCTGGGCGCTGGGCAGTCTGCTTGGGTTGAATCTTTTAATGTTGCTCAGTTGGGCACTGAGTTTGCTCTTTGCCGGGCGCAGCAATACCGGGCTGGGCCGTTTGTGGCTGTGGCTGAGCGAAAAGCTCGCCCGTGACGCTCAGGCTGCGCAACTTGCCCCGGCGCTGGTTTTGCTGCTGCAACGCAAGCGACTCAATCGCTGGGTGCTGGGGCTGGTGGTTCACAGCCTGTGGCTGCTGGCGCTGGTCAGTGCGCTGGTGTTGCTGTTGATGCTGATGGCAACCCGGCGCTACGGTTTTGTCTGGGAAACCACCATTCTGAGCAGCGACACCTTCGTCAGCCTGACTCAGGCACTCGGCAGTCTTCCGGCCTGGCTGGGATTCAGTGTGCCGGACGACACCATGATTCGCGCCAGTGGCCGTGGCGCGCTGAGTATCGAGAATGCGCGACAGGCCTGGGCGGCATGGCTGGTGGGCGTGCTGCTGGTGTACGGCATAGTGCCGCGCCTGTTGCTGGCGGCGTTCTGCCTGTGGCGCTGGAAGCGTGGGCGTGCAGCGCTGCGCCTCGATCTCGAGCTGCCGCGCTACCTCGAATTGCGTGAGCACCTGATGCCGAGCAGCGAGCGGTTGGGCGTCAGTGACGCCGAGCCTGCTGCACTGCATCAGGTGCAATCCGGCCTGGGAGCGGTTGAGAGCGACGGTGCCCTGCTGGTTGCAGTCGAGCTGGATGATCAGCAGGTCTGGCCGCCTCAATTGCCTTCCGGGGTCGCCAACGCCGGCGTTCTCGACAGTCGCGAGTCGCGCCACAAGCTGCTGGAGCAGTTGGCCCATTATCCACCCGCCCGTCTGTTGATCGCCTGCGACCCACGCCGCTCGCCGGACCGTGGCAGCCTGGCGCTGATTGCAGAGCTGGCACGTTGCGCCGGGGCGACTCGCCTCTGGCTGCTGCCTGCGCCTGCCGGGCAGACGCTCGACCCGGAGCGCCTGGACGACTGGCATGTCGCACTGGATCAACTTCAATTGCCACATGCGGACCACGCGCCGCTGAGCTGGCTGGAGACAGGCCATGACTGAAGCAGACAGCGCTCGCGCCATCAAACTGGCTGTGGTCGGACACACCAACGTCGGCAAGACCTCGCTGCTGCGCACGTTGACCGGTGATGTCAGCTTCGGTGAAGTGTCACACCGGCCCAGCACCACGCGCCATGTAGAAGGCGCACGCCTGTCGGTGGACGGTCAGGCATTGGTCGAGCTGTACGACACGCCCGGGCTGGAAGACGCCATTGCGCTGCTCGATTATCTGGAGCGCCTGGATCGTCCCGGCGAACGACTGGATGGCCCGGCGCGATTGGCGCGCTTTCTGGAAGGCAGCGAAGCACGGCAGCGTTTCGAGCAGGAGGCCAAGGTGCTGCGCCAGTTGCTCGGCTCGGACGCGGGGCTGTACGTCATTGATGCGCGTGAGCCGGTGCTGGCCAAATACCGGGACGAACTGGCGGTACTGGCGAGTTGCGGCAAGCCGTTGCTGCCCGTGCTGAATTTCGTGAGCGCCCAGCAGCACCGCGAACCCGAGTGGCGCGAAGCCCTTTCGCGTCTGGGCCTGCACGCACTGGTGCGGTTTGACAGCGTGGCACCGCCGGAAGACGGAGGCCGCCGTCTCTACGAAAGCCTGGCGTTGCTGCTGGAAAGCGCGCGCCCCCGGCTGGAACGCCTGATTGCCGATCAGGAAAAGCAACGTGTAGCCAAGCGCCACAGCGCAGCACGTCTGATCGCGGAAATGCTGATCGATTGTGCGGCTTGTCGGCGCAGCGTCGAGACCACCGCCGATCAGGAGCAGCAAGCGGTGGACGGGTTGCGCAAAGCGGTTCGTCAGCGCGAGCAACACTGTGTCGAGGCGCTGCTCAAACTGCATGCGTTTCGCAAGGACGATGTGTCGACCGGCGATTTGCCGTTGATGGACGGACGTTGGGGCGATGACCTGTTCAACCCGGAAACCCTCAAGCTGATGGGCGTGCGGGTCGGCGGTGGCGTCGCGGCGGGTGCGGCAGCCGGGGCAGGGGTGGACCTGATGGTGGGCGGCGTGACCCTCGGCGCAGCGGCGCTGGTCGGGGCCATTGCGGGCGGTGCGTTATCAACGGCGCGCAGCTACGGAGGTCGTTTGCTGGGCAAGTTCAAGGGTCGCCGGGAACTGACCGTGGATGATGCGGTGCTGCGCCTGCTGGCGCTGCGTCAACGGCATTTGCTGCTGGCGCTGGGCGTGAGAGGCCATGCGGCCATGCACAGCATCGAACTGACCACGCCGCAGGACACAGCCTGGCGCAAGGGCAAGATCCCCGAACCGCTTTCGCGTGCCCGTGCCCACCCGCAGTGGTCGATGCTCAATCCGAACCCCAAGCCGAATCAGGGCGAAAGGCAGGAAGCGATTGATGAACTGGCGAATGTGGTGTTGCAGGATTGAGGAATGTAGCGCCAGTTACCCACACGCACACACTTGTGGGAGTGAGCTTGCTCACGAAGGGGCCGGTACATCCCTCGGAAATGGGGCGTTTGAACCACTGCTTTCGTGAGCAAGCTCACTCCCACAGAGTCATGTCAGCCTGGTGCTATCAGCATTTTTCAGCTTGCCGCTTGCAGCTGAAACCTTGCCGCTGATTTTTTATTGATTGATCGTTCAATAAAAAATCTTTAGACTGGGTCCGTCAATTCGATACAACGATCACTGCAGACAACCGGGAGGATTCGCGCCAATGCCCAAGGTCGGTATGCAACCCATCCGCCGCCAACAACTGATTCAGGCCACGCTGACGGCGGTCGATCAGGTGGGTATGGGCGATGCCAGCATTGCGCTGATCGCACGCCTGGCAGGCGTCTCCAACGGCATCATCAGTCACTACTTTCAGGACAAGAACGGCCTGATCGCAGCCACGATGCGGCATCTGATGAACGCCCTGATCCAGAACGTCCGCGAGCGCCGGAAGGCGTTGACCGATGACAGTCCCAGGGCGCATCTGCAGGTGATCATCGAAGGCAACTTCGACGCCAGTCAGGTCAACGGTCCGGCCATGAAAACCTGGCTGGCCTTCTGGGCAACCAGCATGCATCACCCGTCGCTGCACCGATTGCAGCGCATCAACGACCACCGTCTGTATTCGAACCTGTGCTGCCAGTTCCGTCGCACCTTGCCACTGGAACAGGCACGCAACGCCGCCCGCGGGCTGGCAGCCCTGATAGACGGGCTGTGGCTGCGAGGCGCGTTGTCAGGCGATGCATTCGACACCGAGCAAGCGCAACGGATCGCTTACGAATACATGGATTTCCAACTGGCGAAATCGGCGAGCTAAGCGCTTTCGAAGCCTGCTCACCGAACGACTGGATGCGCGTGTTGCCCAATGTTTCCGGCACACTGAAATCAGTCATCGCCTCCCCCACTGAATTTGCGAGGACTTTATGGCCCGTTTTGAATTGCAGAAACTCTACATCGACGGCGGTTATGTCGACGCCAGCAACACTGAAACCTTCGACTCGATCAACCCTGCCAACGGCGAAGTGCTGGCGCAGATCCAGCGCGCGGGCAAAGAAGACGTCGAGCGCGCTGTCGTCGCCGCTGAAAAGGGCCAGAAGATCTGGGCCGCCATGACCGCAGTCGAGCGTTCGCGCATCCTGCGTCGTGCCGTCGACATCCTGCGCGAACGCAACGATGAGCTGGCGGCGCTGGAGACGCTGGACACCGGCAAGGCCATCTCCGAAACCCGTTATGTCGATGTGGTGACAGGCGCTGACGTGCTGGAGTACTACGCAGGTCTGGTGCCCGCCATCGAAGGCGAACAGATCCCGCTGCGTGATTCCTCGTTCGTTTACACCCGTCGCGAGCCGCTGGGCGTGGTTGCAGGCATCGGCGCCTGGAACTACCCGATCCAGATCGCCCTGTGGAAATCCGCGCCAGCGCTGGCGGCGGGCAACGCGATGATCTTCAAGCCAAGTGAAGTCACCTCGCTGACCACCTTGAAGCTGGCAGAAATCTACACCGAAGCCGGCGTGCCGAACGGCGTGTTCAACGTGTTGACCGGCAGCGGCCGTGAAGTCGGCACCTGGATCACCGAGCATCCGCGCATCGAGAAAGTCTCCTTCACTGGCGGCACCGACACCGGCAAGAAAGTCATGGCCAGTGCATCGAGTTCGTCGCTCAAGGAAGTGACTATGGAGCTGGGCGGCAAGTCGCCGCTGATCGTGTTCGACGACGCTGATCTGGATCGCGCCGCCGACATCGCAATGATGGCCAACTTCTACAGCTCCGGCCAGGTTTGCACCAACGGCACCCGTGTGTTCGTACCGAACGCGCTGAAAGCCGAATTCGAAGCCAAAATCCTTGAGCGTGTGAGGCGTATTCGTCCCGGCAACCCTGAAGACGAAAACATCAACTTCGGCCCGCTGGTCAGCTTCGAACACATGGAAAGTGTGTTGGGCTATATCGCCAAGGGCAAAGAGCAGGGCGCACGCCTGTTGTGCGGCGGCGACCGTCTGACCGGGGGCGTATTCGACAAGGGCGCGTTCGTTGCGCCGACCGTGTTCTCCGACTGCACCGACGAGATGACCATTGTGCGCGAAGAGATCTTCGGCCCGGTGATGAGCATCCTCGGCTATGACACCGAAGACGAAGTGGTTCGCCGCGCCAACGACACCGATTTCGGTCTGGCGGCCGGCATCGTGACCCGCGACCTGAACCGTGCGCACCGCGTGATCCATCTGTTGGAAGCGGGCATCTGCTGGATCAACGCCTGGGGCGAGTCGGCAGCGCAGATGCCGGTCGGCGGTTACAAGCAGTCGGGCGTCGGTCGCGAGAACGGCATCAGCTCGCTGGCCCAGTACACGCGAATCAAGTCGGTACAGATCGAACTGGGCGACTACGCCTCGGTTTTCTAAACACCGTTCCAAGTGGCACGTGGCAATCCGCAAGCAGACGCAATCAAAAGCGGCTTGCCGCACCCCATTTTCACAAGTATCGCCTCGCTGCTTCTGCTTGCAGCCGAGGCTTGAGACTTGCAGCTCTATGAGGGAGCCTCTATGACGACTCAATCCGAATACGACTACATCATTATTGGTGCCGGCTCTGCCGGTAACACCTTGGCAGCCCGTCTTACCGAAGACGCAGGCGTCACTGTTCTGCTGCTGGAAGCCGGTGGCCCGGACTATCGTCTGGACTTCCGTACCCAGATGCCCGCCGCTCTGGCGTTCCCGCTGCAAGGCCGTCGCTACAACTGGGCCTACGAGACCGAGCCAGAGCCGCACATGAACAACCGCCGCATGGAATGCGGTCGCGGCAAGGGCCTGGGCGGCTCTTCGCTGATCAACGGCATGTGCTACATCCGTGGCAACGCGATGGACTACGACGGCTGGGCGAAAGAGCCGGGCCTTGAAGACTGGAGCTACCTCGACTGCCTGCCGTACTTTCGCAAGGCCGAAACCCGCGACATCGGCCCGAATGATTACCACGGCGGCGACGGTCCGGTCAGCGTGACCACGCCCAAGGCCGGCAACAACCCATTGTTCCACGCGATGGTCGAAGCGGGCGTACAAGCCGGCTTCCCGCGCACTGACGACCTCAACGGTTATCAGCAGGAAGGCTTTGGTCCGATGGACCGCACCGTGACGCCGAATGGCCGTCGTGCCAGCACCGCGCGCGGTTATCTGGACGAAGCGAAAAAGCGTTCGACCCTGAGCATCGTCACTCACGCGCTGACCGACCGCATCCTGTTCGAAGGCAAGCGTGCCGTCGGCGTGGCGTATCTGGTCGGCGACAGCGACACGCGCATTGAAGCCCGTGCGCGCAAGGAAGTGCTGCTGTGCGGCGGCGCGATTGCCTCACCGCAGATCCTGCAACGCTCCGGTGTCGGTCCTGCCGAACTGTTGAACAAGCTGGATATTCCGGTGGTTCATGACCTGCCGGGCGTGGGTCAGAACCTTCAGGACCATCTGGAAATGTACCTGCAATATGCCTGCACCCAGCCCGTGTCGCTTTACCCTTCGCTGAAGTGGTGGAATCAACCTGCCATTGGTGCAGAGTGGATGTTCCTCGGCACCGGGATCGGCGCGAGCAACCAGTTCGAAGCGGGCGGTTTCATCCGTTCCAGCGAAGCGTTCGAATGGCCGAACATTCAGTATCACTTCCTGCCGGTCGCGATTAACTACAACGGCACCAAGGGTGTTCAGGAACACGGTTTCCAGGCGCACGTCGGCTCGATGCGTTCGCCAAGCCGTGGTCGCGTACACGTCAAGTCCAAGGACCCGCGCGAGTACCCGAGCATCCTGTTCAACTACATGGCGTCCGAGCAGGACTGGCAGGAATTCCGCGACGGCATTCGCCTGACCCGCGAGATCATGCAGCAACCGGCGCTTGATCCTTACCGTGGCCGCGAAATCAGCCCCGGCATTGACGTGCAGTCGGATGAGGCGCTGGACCAGTTCGTGCGTGATCACGCCGAAACGGCTTATCACCCGTCCTGCTCGTGCAAAATGGGCACCGACGAGATGGCCGTTGTCGACAATCAGGGCCGTGTACATGGCCTGCAAAGCCTGCGCGTTGTGGACGCCTCGATCATGCCGCTCATCACTACCGGCAACCTGAACGCGCCGACGATCATGATCGCCGAGAAAATCGCCGACAAGATCCGTGGCCGTCAGCCTCTGCCACGCAGCACCGCCGACTACTTCGTCGCAGGCGACAAGCCGGCGCGCGGCAAGCCACTGCGCGAGATCAGCCACCAGGGTTGATCTGAGCGGGAACGATTCACGTGCCCACCCGGGCACTTCTCGTTCCTTGCGCTCCAGTGTGTCAGTGCCGTTCATGACGCTTTGCGCCGCAAAAGAGCGACGCAAAGCGTCATGAACAGCATGTCACCGCTACAATCTGGCTCCCTCTCCCGACAGACGCAATTGCCTCCCTCCCGGCGCTCTGTCACAATCGCGAATGATTCTCTTTAGTTAGATATTTCTCATCGCGTTCCTTCTTGTCGTCAGCCCCAGACGCTCATAGCAAGATCGTTGTTACAGCGTGCGCAAGACCTGAGTCAGGACACTTCCTCGCCTGCCGGGTCGCTGCTTTGCCGTGGATAAATCATGAAAAGTCAAACCGTGCGCCGCTGGTCCGTCGTCCATACCTGGAGCAGCCTGGCCTGCACCGTGTTCTTGCTGATGCTCGCTGTCACCGGCCTGCCGCTGATCTTTCATCATGAAATCGATCACATGCTCGGCGATGCACCGCATTACAGGGAAATGCCCGACGACACGCCGCGTCTGGATCTGGAGCAACTGGCGCGTGCCGCCGAAGCGCACCGGCCTGGTGAGGTGATGCAGTATTTTGGCTGGGATGACGAGGACCCCGATGGCGTGATGGCAATCACCGCCGCAACGGCCGGCACCGAGCCCAATTCATCCCACACCTTTGCGCTGGATGCGCGTACGGGCGAAGCGCTGGAAATGCCGTCGGCCAATGGCGGGTTCATGATGGTGATGCTGCGTCTGCACGTGGACATGTACGCCGGACTGCCCGGCAAACTGTTGCTGGCGTTCATGGGGCTGATGTTCGTGGTGGCCATCGTTTCCGGGACCGTGTTGTATTCACCGTTCATGCGCAAACTGGACTTCGGCCAGGTGCGTGCCAACAAGTCCACCCGCACTCGCTGGCTCGACCTGCACAACCTGATCGGCGTTGTGACCCTGACCTGGGCGCTGGTAGTGGGGGTGACGGGCGTGATCAGCGCCTGCGCCGATCTTCTGATCGCTTCATGGCGCAACGATGCGCTGGC
This sequence comes from Pseudomonas graminis, assembly GCF_002093745.1. Taxonomy (GTDB): domain Bacteria; phylum Pseudomonadota; class Gammaproteobacteria; order Pseudomonadales; family Pseudomonadaceae; genus Aquipseudomonas. Next base: position 114,694 of record NZ_MTSB01000010.1, on the reverse strand, counting down.
GACGATGATTGCCCCCTACAAAGACGCGCCGCCATTGTCGTGGCGCGCCCCGGCGACGCGGTTGCTGGAGATCGCCGAATCGACTGCGCCCGGCATGCAAGCCGATTTCATCGCCTTCCCCGGCACGCGCTTTTCCAGCGAGCACCATTACGCGGTATTCCTCAAAGGCAATACCCACCTGACGGCGCACCTGGCCACGCCGGTGCTGATCGACGCGCAGACCCTGCAAGTCACCGCCGTGGTCGGGCGGCCCTGGTACATGGACGCGCTGGGCATGTCGCAACCGTTGCATTTCGGTGACTACGGCGGCATGCCGATGAAGATTCTCTGGGCGGTGCTGGATGTGCTGACCATCATCGTGCTGGGCAGCGGGGTGTACCTGTGGTGGGTCAGACGTCGCGCAGCCCGCTCGGCGAGCGCTGTGGGTGCGCAGGTGGCGCAGTGAGCACGAGGCCATCGCGGTTCTGGAAAACCTTCGCCATACCGGGTGTGATCGCATTGCTCACCGCAGCAGGTCTGTTCGCCGCGTTGCTGGGCGACGGCTGGTGGGACACGCTGGCCTGGCTCGGGATGGGCAGCGCCGCAGCGTTCAGCGCCCGAGGTCTGCTGACGCGGCAAAGTTAGCGCATTCAGGTCGAGCGTCATGCGGATTGCGGAGCTGCTGCGCGCTGACTAGTCTAGAAGCCTGTCTCATTCGAGGAACACCTATGTCAGCGCCCACGATGACGTTGTACTTCAACGCCGCTTCGCCCTTTGCTCGCAAAGTGGTGGTGATGCTTCACGAAACCGGACAGCTCGACCGTGTGCAATTGCAGTCCACTGCGTTGACGCCAGTGAACCCGTCTGCGGAACTCAATGATGACAACCCTGCAGGCAAGCTCCCAGCATTGCGTCTGGCCGATGGCAACGTCATTCACGACAGCCGTGTCATTCTCGATTATCTGGATCATCAGCATGTCGGCCTCCCTTTGATCCCCCGTGAAGGTTCGTCACGCTGGAGGCGCCTGACGCTGGCGTCGCTGGCGGATGCGATTCTGGATGCTGCAGTCATGATCCGTTACGAAACGGCCTTGCGCCCACAGGAAAAACACTGGGATCAGTGGCTGGACAACCAGCAGCAAAAGATAGAACGCTCGCTGAGTTACTTCGAAAGCAATGCGGTCACAGAACTCAGCTCATCGTTTGATGTGGCGTCGATCAGCGTGGCCGCTGCATTGGGGTATCTGGATTTCCGCCAGTCGCATCTGAACTGGCGTGACACGTGTCCGGGATTGGCCGACTGGTACGCCGAAATCAGTCAGCGGCCCTCGATGCAGGCGACACAGCCAGCGGTTTGACTGACGACCGCTCTGCCAGCGCGAAGCTTCAGGAACGAGCGTCGCCTGTGCGTACGCTTATCGTTCCCTTGCTCGCGTAGCGACGATAACGGCCTCAGCAATCAGGCTCGTCAGCGGTGTAGCGACGGGCCGGGTTGATGGCTGCGTCGAACTCGCGCAACGCCTTGGCGCCGATCAGCAGCGGGAAGTTGAAATGGCTGCGATCCACCAGATTGACTTCGACGGTGCGTTTCTTGTTACCCAGGCACAGTTCCATATCGACAACCGGGCGCTTGGCGGCACTGGCGACGTCATCTTCCTCGTCATCACCCTCGGCACGACCCTTGATCTTGCTGATCCGGGACACTTTGTGCTCGTACACCTTGTCATCGGCGCCTTTGGTTGCCAGACGGAATCGCACCCAGTCATCGCCATCGCGCTTGAACAGTTCGATGTCCTTGGCCGACAGCGACGCGGTGAGCGCGCCCGTGTCCATCTTGGCCTTGAAGGTCTGGCCGACGTCCAGAACCTTGATGTTTTCGTAACGGCCGTACAGCGTGGGTTCAGCAGCCATGACTGGCAAAGCCAGCAGCGACAACAGCGCCAGGATCGGTTTCACGTAAAAGGTTCCTCGCAATGGGCGGCGCCAGAGTGGCACCCGGTTTTAGACAGCGAACGGCTGTTTGGTTCGGCAGAATAAACAGAGCGCCAGCTTACCGATGTGCGCGTGAAACATTTGTAAGTACCTGCCGGATTGGCGTAAAACGCGAGGGTCTTTATTATTGCCGCCCCTGAACCCTCAAGAGTCTGCTATGCGCCGTCTGCTCACCGGCTGTTTCGTTACCGCTCTGCTGCTGATCAACACGCTGGTGCTGATCGGCCCGCTTCTGGTTTTTGCGCTGCTCAAGCTGCTGTGCCGAGGCCGTATGCGCGATCGCTGTTCAAAAGCGGTCATGTGGATCGCCGAGACCTGGGCCGAAATCGACAAGCTCATTTTCGCGTCCTTTATCCCCACACAGTGGGACATACGCGGCGATCAAGGCCTGCGCAGTGACACGTCCTATCTGGTTATCAGCAATCATCAGTCCTGGGTGGACATTCCCGCACTGATCCAGGCGCTTAACCGGCGTACCCCCTTTTTCAAGTTCTTCCTGAAAAAGGAACTGATCTGGGTGCCGCTGCTGGGCCTGGCGTGGTGGGGGCTGGACTATCCGTTCATGAAGCGCTACAGCAAGGCTTTTCTGGCGAAACACCCTGAGCTCAAGGGCAAGGACCTGGAGATCACCAAGGCCGCCTGCGAACTGTTCAAACGGCAACCGGTGACCATCGTCAACTACCTTGAAGGCACGCGCTTCACGCCCGGCAAACATGCTGCGCAAGCGTCGCCGTATACCCACCTGCTCAAGCCCAAGGCCGGTGGCGTGGCGTTTGTGCTGGCAGCGATGGGTGAACAACTGGATGCCATCCTGGATGTCACCGTGGTGTATCCGGGCAAGCATATTCCGGGTTTCTGGGACATGCTGTGCGGGCGGGTCTCCAAAGTGATCGTTGATATCAAGACCCGCGAGCTGGACCCGGCGCTGTGGCAGGGCGACTATGAAAACGATCCGGCGTTTCGTGAGAACGTACAGGGTTGGGTCAACCAGCTCTGGGCCGAGAAAGATGCACGTATTGCGGCGTTGCGGCTGGAGCTGTCGGGGCACTGACAGTTCTGACAGCTAGACCACGCTCCACTGGCGAATGAGACTGGCCTCTGATTCAGCGAGAGGCCACTCTCATGTCATCGCCTGATGTTTCTCCACTGGGCTTATACCGCTACGACGCAGTGGATCGGCTGGCAACGTGTCAGCCCGCGGATCAGACATCCATCCGCCGGTTCTATCAACTGAACCGGCTGGCCACTGCGGTACAGGGAAACACCCGCCATTCTGTTATTCAGGCAGATGATCTTTTACTGGCAGCGCAGCGTGTAGGGCCTGATCAGACCCTGACCGGTTTGCTCGCCACCGATCAGGCCAACTCGGTGCTGCACAGCGTTGAAGCCATGTGGAGTCAGGCTTTTGCCTATAGCCCTTATGGCCTGCGGTCTCCGCAAACCGCTGCTGTTGGCATACCTGGTTTTACGGGGCAGACCATTGATCCGGTCACCGGCCATTATTTACTGGGGAACGGCGTTCGCGCGTTCAACCCGACGCTGATGCGCTTTAACAGCCCCGATGCCCTGAGCCCGTTTGGCGAGGGTGGGCTGAATGCTTATGCGTATTGTGAGGGGGACCCTGTTAATTACAGTGATCCGTCGGGTCAAAACATCCGGGCGGTGATAATCCCCATCTCATTGTTGGGGAGCGCCATGAGGAAAACATTTGGTCTGTCTCGCGACGCCGGCGAAGGCTTTTTTGAAGTGGCTTACAAAGGTTTAGTGCCCGGTGACGTTTCATTGGCTCTGAAAGGGCCAAGAGCACAGCTCGACAAAGCGCTTGAGCCATTGGGTGACAGCTCTTCTCTTTTTGTCCGTGCGCTACGTCAGGTCAATAATACCTTCGGTTCGAACAACGACCAGAATCTGACTCTGAAACAAGCCTTCCATTACGCCAAACTGGCGAAGCAGGCAGCGTCAGGGGAAATAAGCGACCCGACGGCTTTCATGCGCGCCGCAATAAGTTGGGCGAAAAATTTACCCAGACAAGGCCCCGTGGCGTTTGTGGGTATGGTGCTAAATTCAGGGGGCACGTTGTTTTCAGGGCCAGCGCAAATAGCCAAATATAAAACCGGAGCAGCGCTTATGAAGCCTGTGCAACAAGCGAAAGCGATCAGATCAACTACCCGCACCCCATAGCCCGCTCAAACTCTGCAACGCCGAACCGCTTGCACCTTGCTGACCGAGGTATTGCAGGATCAGCGGGGCAAACTGGCTGACCATGCTGCTGTCCATGCCCAGTGCCTTGAACGCCGTGTTCACGTCGCCCATGTTCTGCACATTGCCCAGCGCGCTGTTGAGCATCGAGTTATTGCCGGACTTGCCGCCCAGCAGACTGCCCAGCCCGTTTGCGCCACCCAGACTCTCCAGAGCAGACGTCCCGGACATCTGCTCCAGGCCGGGTACCGATTTGGCCAGCTGCGAGTAATCGGTGCTGCTCAGTTTGTTCCTGGCCAGCCCCAACAAGGCGCCCGTTCCACCGACCGCCTGTTCAGGGGTGACGTTGAGCTGCGTACCAAGGGTATTGAGCAGTCCGGCGACTTCAGGTGCGGCCGTGGCTTTCTGATCGCCATTCGTGGCATTGGCGACCGCATTCGCGGCGTCATTCAGATTGAAAGCGAACGCCGGGCTTGCCGCCAGCGCCATCAACGTTACCAAAGCCATACCGCGTGCAGTGTTCATTGCGTCACCCTTATCAAACCTGACCCGCCCGTGAGTAGGCGGCAAGGCAGACGGTTTGACTGGAGGAACCGAGGCTTGTTCCCGGCGCCCTGAAGACAGGCGGTTATTCGGGTGGAATCAGCCTTGGCAGGCGGCGTACCCATTATTTCTGATAGCTGTGCAGCACAAGATCACCCGCCCAGAATCATGGCGCTATCGTTGATCTTTGTAGGTGACTTTCATGTCTTCTGACACTCGCGCCGTGCTCTGCACGTACCGTTACGACCCCACTGACCGCTTGGCCGACTGCTCGCCTGCGGGGCAGGGCGGCACCCGGTTCTTTTATCAGAAGAACCTCTTGGCGACGCAAATCCAGGGGCAAATACAGCACACGCTTTTGCGCACGGACGAGCATTTGCTGGCGCACCTGAGTGTGGAAAACAACACGAGCGACTGCCTGTTGCTGGCGACGGATCAACAGCAGTCAGTGATCACGGCGCAGGATGTGGCATTTGTTTATACGCCTTACGGCCATCGTCATCCTTCAGCGGGGCCGATGAACCTGCCGGGCTACACCGGCCAGCGGCTTGACCCGGTGACAGGGCACTATTTGCTGGGCAATGGTTATCGGGCGTTTAACCCGGTGTTGATGCGGTTCAATAGCCCAGACAGTTTGAGCCCGTTTGGCGAGGGTGGGTTGAATGCGTATGCGTATTGTGAGGGGGATCCGGTTAATCGGATCGATTTGACTGGACATATGTTTAATCTATCTAATTTTTTTAGGCGTATCGCGCCGAGGGAGCGGCAAACAACAGCTTCAAATGGCTTGCGATCTCGGGAGCCTACCGTAAGTGTGATAGCTATAAGTGAGCCGCCGACCTATCAAGCTTCGCAGCAGGCTCAGTATAATAAGAATATTTATCACACAAAAGACACTGAGTACTCTGAGGCTTATGATCACGCGTATAAAAACTATGAGCGTCTTAAGCGTAACGTGGAGTTGGCAGATATGAAGGTCAGTGACCAGCTGGCTCGAGGCGAGCTACCTTCTTATTCTCTTATAGAGAAGCGAGATAAACTTAATAAGATTTTCGATGATGTTGAAGGTGCTATATTTTCAGAGAGCTCCCCGCCGCCTAGCTATCACCTTGCTGAATCATTGTCATTTCCGTCCACTTCTAATTCGGTAGCCCAAGTTCGCAATATCCGCCGAGAACCATTTAATCGGTTCTTGGCGTGATATCGATAGAACTTAATAATTAAGTATAAGGTTGATCGGTTGGATGAATCTAAACCTCGCCAAACAACCCATGCGGATCAATCACAAACTTTTTCGGCACGCCCGAATCAAACTCGCCATAACCCCGCGGAGCCTCATCCAGGCTGATCACCTCGACACCCACTATGTCGGCGATCTTGATGCGGTCCCACATGATCGCCTGCATCAGCTGGCGGTTGTATTTCATGACCGGGGTCTGGCCGGTGTGGAAGCTGTGGGATTTGGCCCAGCCCAAGCCGAAGCGAATGCTCAGGCTGCCCATTTTTGCCGCGGCGTCCACGGCGCCCGGGTCTTCGGTGACGTACAGGCCGGGGATGCCGATCTTGCCTGCGACGCGCACTACGCCCATCAACGAGTTGAGAACGGTGGCGGGTGCTTCGGCCTGCGCACCGGCATGGCCGTGACCGCGAGCCTCAAAGCCTACCGCGTCGATGGCGCAATCCACTTCCGGTTCGCCGAGCAGCGCAGCGATCTGTTCATGCAGTGGCGTGTCCTGGGACAGGTCGGCAATTTCGAAGCCTTGGGCCTTGGCGTGAACCAGACGCGTCGGGTTGACGTCGCCGACGATCACCACCGCTGCACCCAGCAAGCGTGCCGAAGCCGCCGCGGCGAGGCCGACCGGACCTGCACCCGCAACGTAGACCGTGCTGCCAGGACCAACGCCTGCCGTCACCGCACCGTGATAGCCGGTGGGCAGAATGTCGGACAGGCAAGTCAGGTCGCGTATCTTCTCCATTGCCGCGTCGCGGTCAGGCAGTTTGAGCAGGTTGAAGTCCGCGTAGGGCACCAGCACGTATTCGGCCTGGCCGCCGACCCAGTCGCCCATGTCGACATAACCGTAAGCGCCGCCGGGGCGGGCAGGGTTGACCGTCAGGCAGACGCCGGTGTTTTGCTCCTTGCAACTGCGGCATCGGCCGCACGCCACGTTGAATGGCACCGATACCAGATCACCTACTTTGAGGTGTTCCACGTCGCGACCGGCTTCCAGTACTTCGCCGGTGATTTCATGACCCAGTACCAGCCCGGTTTGTGCTGTCGTACGGCCGCGCACCATGTGCTGATCAGAGCCGCAGATATTGGTGGAGACCACGCGCAGGATGACACCGTGTTCGATGCGCTTGCCGCGTGGGTCTTCCATTTTGGGGAATGGAATGGATTGTACTTCGACCTTGCCAGCGCCGAGATAAACTACACCGCGATTACCAGACATACATGTCGCCTCGCTTTTATTGTGTTGTAGAAAGAGAAACAGTTGCACGCTCCGAGCGGCAAGAAAAACGCGTCGCTTGCAGCTTGCGCCTATAGCACCACCGTCCTGTTGGCGTTGAGAAACACCCGTCGTTCGATGTGATAGCCCACCGCGCGGGCCAGCGTCAGCCCCTCGATGTCTCGACCCTTGGCAATCAGGTCTTCGGGGTAATGGCTGTGATCGACCACTTCCACGCCTTGGGCGATGATCGGACCTTCGTCCAGATCGTTGTTGATGTAATGCGCGGTGGCACCCACCAGTTTCACGCCTTTGTCGTACGCCTGATGGTACGGTTTGGCGCCTTTGAAACCGGGCAGCAAGGAGTGATGGATATTGATCGCCTTGCCATCCAGCTTGCGGCACAGCGCCGGCGACAGCACCTGCATGTAGCGGGCGAGAATCACCAGTTCTGCACCGGACTCTTCGATCACTTGCCAGACCTTGGCTTCCTGCGCAGGCTTGTCGGCCGGGTTCAGGGGGAAATGGTAGTACGGAATGCCGTGCCAGCCAGCCAGCGGCTCGAGGTCGGGGTGATTGGACACGACGGCGACCACGTCCATCGACAGCTGATTGATGCGCTGACGATAGAGCAGGTCGTTGAGGCAGTGATCGGCCTTCGACACCATGATCACCACTTTTGGCCGGTAGTTGGGCGCTGTCAGCTCGAAGATCATGCCGAACGCTTCGCCCCGTTCGCTTAATCCGGCCTTGAATGCCTGTTCGTCAAACGCCTCCGGCTGACGAAATTCCACGCGAATGAAAAAACGGCCTGACAGGCGATCATCGAACGAGTGATGCTCTGTGACGTAGCAGCCCTGCTCGAACAGAAAGCGGGTCACCGCATCTACCGTGCCCAGCACGCTGGGGCAGTCGGCGGTCAAAATCCATGTGTCGGGCGCGCGGCTCATTAAATCAGTGCTCCTGAATGTTCGTTATCCACAGATCCGGCTGACTCTTGTGCCAGTGCTCCGCGTTACCCACAAATCCTGTGGGAGTGAGCTTGCTCACGAAGACGATGGTCCAGACGCCCCATTTTCGCGGGCGGTACTGGCCATTTCGTGAGCAAGCTCACTCCCACAAGAGTCTTCATTGGGACTGACGCTGTGGTTTCAGCCCCAGTTCCGGGCTCCTCACGCCTGAATGCTCAGTCCGTATTCGGCGCTCGCGTCCTGCAGCCACGCTGGGGCAGTCGGCGGTCAAAATCCATGTGTCGGGCGCGGGGCTCATTAAATCATTGCTCCTGAATGTTCGTTATCCACAGATCCGGCTGATTCTTGTGCCAGTGCTTCGCGTTACACACAAATCTTGTGGGTGCGCAGTATTCTGTGGGAGTGAGCTTGCTCACGAAGACGCTGGTCCAGACGCCCCATTTTCGCGGGCGGTACTGGCCATTTCGTGAGCAAGCTCACTCCCACAAGAGTCTTCATTGGGACTGACGCTGTGGTCTCCGCCCCGGTTCCGGGCTCCTCACGCCTGAATGTTCGTTATCCACAGATCCGGCTGACTCTTGTGCCAGCGCTTCGCGTTACACACAAATCTTGTGGGTGCGCAGTATTCTGTGGGAGTGAGCTTGCTCACGAAGACGCTGGTCCAGACGCCCCATTTTTGGCGGCGGTACTGGCCATTTCGTGAGCAAGCTCACTCCCACAAGAGTCTTCATTGGAACTGACGCTGTGGTTTCAGCCCCAGTTCCGGGCTCTTCACGCCTTGATGTTCGTTATCCACAGATCCGGCTGACTCTTGTGCCAGTGCTTCGCGTTACACACAAATCTTGTGGGTGCGCAGTATTCTGTGGGAGTGAGCTTGCTCACGAAGACGCTGGTCCAGACGCCCCATTTTTGGCGGCGGTACAGGCCATTTCGTGAGTAAACTCACCTCCACAAGAGTTTTCATTGGGACTGACGCTGTGGTTTCAGCCCCGGTTCCGGGCTCCTCACGCCTGAATGCTCAGTCCGTACTCGGCGCTCGCGTCCTGCAGCCACAGCCACCAGTAATCAGCAAAGCTGCGGCGGATCAGCAGCTCCCAGGTTTCTTCACCGGTCCGGCGGATCACCAGTTGGGATTTGGCGAACACCGTACCGACCGCCTTGCCCACCGGAAAATTGTCCGGGTGTACGTCGTAGCTGGTGGACTTCATCAGTACCTGACGTACCTTGGGGCCGGTCAGCTCAAGGATCGACTGGCCACCGCTGACATTGACAATGGAAATGTGCAGCCCGGCCAACGCTTCGCGCAGCTTCTGTTCTGCCGCAAGCTCTTCGCCGCTCGGCACGATCAGTAACCACTCGTCCGGGCCAAGCCATTGCAGCGAACTGTCGCCGCTGCTGACCAGCGTCAGCGCTGCTGGCAGTTCCATGCCGAGCGCCTTGTGTACGCCAGTGGCGAAGCCCTGGTCGTGGGCATCGCCCCGAATCGTGAGATGGCCCAGCAGTTTCTTCTCGCGCAGGAACACACCCGGGCTGGCGCGGCCTTTGCCGATCAGGCTGTCGAGGCGTGCATGAAACAGCGGCGACTCGGCTTTGACATCGGTAGTCGGGCGCTGCTGGTAAACGTTCGCTGTGGTCATGAGTCACCTGCCTTGAATGCTGTTTGCTGCTGCTGATCGGCGCACCGTGTTTTACTCGACATTCTGCTGCTCGCCTTTCGGGTCGAAGAACACCGACGAGACGATCTCGGCTTCGATCACGCTGCCGTCTGCCAAGGGCGCGAACACCCGCTCGCCCATACGATTCAGGCCGCCTTTGACCACACCCATCGCGAACGAATAGCCCAGCGAGTTGTGCGCGTAGCTGGAAGTCACGTGGCCGACCATGTTCATCGGGATGGCCTGTTGGGTGTCGAACACCAGTTGCGCACCTTCCGGCAGCCACTGGGTCGGGTTCACGGGTTTGAGGCCGACCAGTTGCTTGCGCTGTTCCCTGACGCAATCTTCGCGGTTCATGCCGCGCCAGCCGATCCACGAGAATGGCTTGGTCCGCCCGACACACCAGCCCATGTTCAGATCGTCCGGAGTCATCGAGCCGTCGGTGTCCTGACCGACGATGATGAAGCCCTTTTCGGCGCGCAATACGTGCATGGTTTCGGTGCCGTAAGGCGTCAGGTTGTACGGCTTGCCAGCCTCGGCGATCTTTTCCAGGACGCCCATCGCGTAATCGGCCTGAATGTTGACCTCGTAGGACAGCTCGCCGGTAAACGAGATACGGAACACCCGAGCAGGCACGCCGGCGACCAGACCCTCTTTCCAGGTCATGAACGGAAAGGCCTCGCGGCCCAGGTCGATATCGGTCACTTCGCTGAGCAGCTTGCGGCTGTTGGGGCCGGACAGCGTCAGGGTCGCCCAGTGATCGGTCACTGATGTGAAGTACACTTTCAGGTCAGGCCATTCGGTCTGCTGATAGATTTCCAGCCATTGCAGGACCCGCGCAGCGCCGCCCGTGGTGGTGGTCATCAGGAAGTGATTGTCGGCGAGGCAGGCCGTTACGCCGTCATCGAAGACCATGCCGTCTTCCTTGCACATCAGGCCATAGCGCGCCTTGCCCACGTCCAGCTTGGTCCAGGCGTTGGTGTAGATCCGGTTGAGGAACTCACGCGCGTCCGGGCCCTGAATGTCGATCTTGCCCAGGGTCGAGGCGTCCAGCAGGCCGACACTGTCGCGGACTGCCTTGCATTCACGGGCTACGGCGGCAGGCAGGTCCTCGCCGTTTTTCGGGAAGTACCACGGCCGCTTCCACTGGCCGACGTCTTCGAACTCGGCACCGTTCTTGATGTGCCAAGCGTGCAGGGCGGTGAAGCGCACCGGCTCGAAAATGTGTTTGCAGTGCCGCCCGGCAATCGCGCCGAAAGTCACTGGCGTGTAGTTGGGGCGGAACATGGTGGTGCCCATGTCCGGGATCGACACGTTCAGCGAGCGGGCGGCAATGGCCAGACCGTTGACGTTGCCCAGCTTGCCCTGATCGGTGCCAAAGCCCAGCGCGGTGTAGCGCTTGACGTGTTCGACCGACTCGAAGCCCTCACGGGTCGCGAGTTCGATGGCCGCGGCGGTCACGTCGTTCTGGAAATCGACGAATTGCTTGGGCGCGCGTGCAGTGCCTTTTTCATGCGGCACCTGGAACAGCGCCAGGGTCGGTTCTTCCGCACGGCTGAGGGCTTTGGGCATCACGCCTTCGACAATCTTGAAGCCGGCTTCACTGGCAGCACGTACGCCACCTTCGAAGCCATCGGCCAGGCTGTCGGCCAGACTGTAGACGCCGTTCACGCCACCGACACAGATACGTTTCTGCGGCGCTTCGCCCGGCACGAAACCGAGGATGTCTTCACGCCAGACGGGTTTGCCGCCCAGGTGCGAGGCCAGATGCACAATCGGGCTGTAACCGCCGGAGCTGGCAACCAGGCCGCACTCGAGCCACTCGCCCGGGCTGGTGACGCTGTGTGCCTTGACGTCGATGGCGGCAACGCGCGCAGCGGTTACGTGTTTACTGCCACGCGCCTCGATGACCGCGCTGCCGGTCAAGATGCGAATGCCTTTGGCGCGAGCTTCTTCCACCAGCGGACCGCGCGGGTTGTGTCGTGCATCGGCAATGGCGACCACGTGCAGGCTGGCGTCGAGCCAGTCCAGTGCGACGCGGTAGGCGTGGTCGTTGTTGGTGGACAACACGAGTTTTTTGCCCGGCGCGACACCGTAACGACGCACGTACGTCGACACTGCACCGGCCAGCATGTTGCCCGGCACATCGTTGTTGCCGTAGACCAGCGGACGCTCGTGAGTACCGGCGGCCAGCACCACACGTTTGGCGCGCACGCGATGCATGCGCTGGCGAACCATGCCGATGGGCGCGCGGTCGCCGAGGTGATCGGTCAGGCGCTCGTGAATGGTCAGGAAATTGTGGTCGTGGTAGCCGTTGACTGTCGCGCGAGGCAGCAAGGTTACGTTGCGCAGGCTTTTCAGTTCGGCCACCACGCTGGTGACCCATTCAGCCGCGGGTTTGCCATCCAGGCTTTCACGGCTGTCGAGCAGACTGCCGCCGAATTCTTCCTGTTCGTCGGCGACGATCACTCGGGCACCGCTGCGGCCCGCAGCCAGCGCGGCGGCCAGACCGGCAGGACCCGCGCCGACAATCAGCACGTCACAGTGCTGATTCATCGCGTCGTAGCTGTCCGGATCGTTCTCGGTCGGAGAGCGGCCGAGGCCCGCGGCCTTGCGGATGTACTTCTCGTAAGTCATCCAGAACGATTGCGGGTACATGAAGGTTTTGTAGTAGAAACCCGGCGGCATCAGCTTGCCGCCGACCTTGCCCAGAATGCCCATCAGGTCGGTGTTCACACTCGGCCAGCCATTGGTGCTGGTCGCTACCAGTCCGGAATACAGCGCTTGCTGGGTGGCACGCACGTTGGGGATCTGCGTCGCTTCGGTCGCGCCGATCTGCAACACGGCATTCGGCTCTTCCGAGCCTGCCGCAAAAATGCCGCGTGGCCGGGAGTACTTGAAACTGCGACCAATGATGGCGACGCCATTGGCCAGCAGCGCGGACGCCAGCGAGTCGCCTTCAAAGCCCTGATAGGTCTGGCCGTTGAAAGTGAAATTGATCACCTTGCTGCGGTTGATGCGGCCGCCGTTGGGCAAACGATGGGTCTGGCTCATGCCTTGTCTCCCTGGTCCGTGAACTGCGGCTTCGCACCAATCGGATAGGTTTCGAGAATCTCGTAGGTCACAGTGTTACGCGTCATGTTGAAGTACTGCCGGCAACCGGCGGCGTGAATCCACAGTTCATGGTGCAAACCACGCGGGTTGTCGCGGAAGAACATGTAGTCGCCCCATTGCTCATCGGTACACGCAGTGGGGTCCAGCGGGCGCGGAATGTGCGCCTGGCCGGACGGGTGGAATTCCTCTTCGGAGCGCAGTTCGCCACAGTGAGGACAGAAGATATACAGCATGGTCGGGTTCTCCTGTTAGTGGGCCACGGCCGCAGCGCCGTGTTCGTCGATGAGCGCGCCGTTATGGAAACGGTCGATGGAGAATGGCTTGGCCAGCGGGTGCATTTCGCCTTTGGCGAGGCTGGCGGCAAACACGTTGCCCGAGCCAGGCGTGGCCTTGAAGCCACCGGTGCCCCAGCCGCAGTTGAAAAACATGTTCGGCACCGGTGTCTTGGAGATGATCGGGCAGGCATCCGGCGTGGTGTCGACGATGCCGCCCCATTGGCGGTTCATGCGCACGCGGGACAGCACCGGGAACATCTCGACGATGGCCTGAATGGTGTGTTCGATCACCGGGTACGAGCCGCGCTGGCCGTAACCGACCCAGCTGTCGATACCGGCCCCGATCACCAGGTCGCCCTTGTCGGACTGGCTGATGTAGCCGTGTACGGCGTTGGACATGATGACGCTGTCGATAATCGGCTTGATCGGCTCGGAGACCAGCGCCTGCAAGGGGTGTGATTCAATCGGCAGACGAAAGCCGGCGAGTTTGGCCATGTGCCCGGAATTACCGGCTGTTACAACGCCAACCCGTTTGGCACCAATGAAACCCTTGTTGGTTTCGACGCCGATGCACACGCCGTTTTCCTTGCGAAAACCGATGACTTCGGTCTGCTGGATCAGGTCGACGCCCAAGGCGTCGGCAGCACGTGCGAAGCCCCAGGCCACGGCGTCGTGACGGGCCACGCCGCCACGCCGTTGAACGGTCGCGCCGATAATCGGATAGCGGGTGTTTTTCGAGCAATCCAGGTACGGGATTTCGTCCGCGACCTGCTTGCCATTGAGCAACTCGCCGTCCACGCCATTCAGACGGTTGGCGCTGACACGGCGTTCCGAGTCACGCATGTCCTGCAGGGTGTGGCACAGGTTGTACACGCCGCGCTGGGAAAACATGACGTTGTAATTCAGGTCCTGAGACAGGCCTTCCCACAGTTTCATGGCGTGTTCGTAAAGGTGCGCAGACTCGTCCCACAGGTAATTGGAGCGCACGATGGTCGTGTTGCGAGCGGTGTTGCCGCCGCCCAGCCAGCCTTTTTCGACCACCGCCACATTGGTGATGCCGTGTTCCTTGGCCAGGTAATAAGCGGTCGCCAGCCCGTGGCCCCCACCGCCGACGATCACGACGTCATAGACCTTCTTCGGCGTTGGCGTGCGCCACATGCGCTGCCAGTTTTCGTGATGGCTGAGGGAATGCTTGAGAAGGCCGAAGCCTGAGTAATGCTGCATGTGAGGCTACTCCTGACTCAGCGATAGACCGGGAAATCGGCGCACAGGGTGGCGACATGACTGGCGACGTTGGCCTCGACATCGGCATCGCCGAGACTGTCGAGAATGTCGCAAATCCAGCCTGCCAGCGCGATGCACTGGGTCTCCTTGAAACCGCGCGTGGTCACGGCCGGTGTGCCGATACGCAGGCCGGATGTCACGAACGGTGATTGCGGATCATTAGGCACCGAATTCTTGTTGACGGTGATGTGCGCACGGCCCAGCGCGGCGTCGGCGTCCTTGCCGGTCAGGCCCTGGCGGATCAGGCTGACCAGAAACAGGTGGTTGTCGGTGCCACCGGAGACCACGTCGAAGCCACGGTCGATAAACACCTGCGCCATTGCTTGCGCGTTGTCGATCACTTGTTGTTGGTAGGCTTTGAAGCCAGGCTCCATCGCTTCCTTGAAGCACACCGCCTTGGCGGCGATGACGTGCATCAGCGGGCCGCCCTGACCGCCGGGGAAAACGGCGGAGTTGAATTTCTTTTCAAGCTCTTCGTTGGCTTTGGCCAGAATCAGGCCGCCGCGTGGGCCGCGCAGGGTCTTGTGCGTGGTGGTGGTGACCACGTCGGCGTAGGGCAGCGGGTTCGGGTAAAGGCCAGCCGCAACCAACCCCGCGACGTGGGCCATGTCGACGAACAGGTAAGCCCCTACCTTGTCGGCGATTTCCCGAAAGCGCGGGAAGTCCAGGGTCTTGGAATAGGCCGAAAACCCGGCAATGATCATTTTCGGCTGACATTCGACGGCGATACGCTCGACCTCGTCGTAATCGATCAGCCCGGTGGTGGTGTCGATACCGTACTGCACAGCGTTGTACAGCTTGCCGGAAAAGCTGACCTTGGCACCGTGTGTCAGATGGCCGCCGTGGGCCAGGCTCATGCCCAGCACGGTATCGCCAGCCTGAAGCAGCGCCAGATAGACAGCGGCGTTGGCCTGGCTGCCGGAGTGTGGCTGGACGTTGGCGTAGTCGGCACCGAACAACTGTTTGGCACGTTCGATGGCCAGTTGCTCGACCTTGTCGACATGCTCGCAGCCGCCGTAATAACGCTTGCCCGGATAGCCCTCGGCGTACTTGTTGGTCAGGCCGCTGCCCTGGGCCTGCATCACGCGTTTGCTGGTGTAGTTCTCCGAGGCGATCAGCTCGATATGGTCTTCCTGACGCTGCTCTTCGGCGTTCATCGCCGACATCAGTGCGTCGTCATAACCCTGGATCTGGTCTTGCTTGCTGAACATCGCGGATCTCCCAGCGGCGGCGCGGCGCCTGACTTGTCGTTAGGGCCTAAGGAGCCCTCTGAGAGCGATGGTAGGGCCGGACCGAAGTCGTCAAATGCCTATGGACGCCACACAAAGGTGCGTTTACGACATGGGAGACGGGGGAGTGAAAATAGACGAAAGCGGGGATGCGGAGGGGAGCTGCGTTTGATGAACACAAGCCCGCTCCCGGCGGGTGCAATGCCCGCGCAGGGGAGTGAGCTTGTCTGTTTCAGGCCTTAGCCGTGGTTTTTGCCCAGCAACGCGTGGTACAGCTCGGTATCACCCAGAATGCCGACCACTTTATTGCCGTCCTGCAAGACCAGTTTGTTGCCGGTCTGGTAGCGGATCTGTAACGCGTCGCGCATGCCGATGTTGGAATGCACGAGGGTAGGGCGTCGGTCCAGAGAGCCGACGTCCTGGCCGGGCGTCCAGTTCTGCAGATCAAGCGGAGCGGCGCCTTGTCGCGCGCCTTTGATCACATTGCCTTCGGCCAGATCGAGCCACGAATCGCCACTCGGGTCGAGGCACACCGAACCGTTGACGTGGGTGCATTCATCGACCGTGCGCATCAGGCTGCGACCGCACAGGACGTTCAACGGGTTGGTGTGCGCAACGAACGTGCGCACGTACTCATCGGCAGGGTTGAGGACGATCTGCTCCGGCACGCTGTACTGAACGATGCGGCCGTCTTTCATGATTGCGATGCGGCTGCCGAGTTTCAGCGCCTCATCCAGGTCGTGGCTGACGAAGACAATGGTCTTGCTCAGTTTGCTTTGCAGCGTGAGCAGCTCGTCTTGCAGCCCTTGGCGGATGAGCGGATCAAGCGCCGAGAACGGTTCGTCCATCAGCAAGATATCGGCATCCATCGCCAGCGCACGGGCCAGACCCACGCGCTGTTGCATGCCGCCAGAGAGTTCGTCCGGCTTCTTGTTGCGCCATTGGGTCAGCCCCACCAGCTCGAGCTTCTCGTCCACCAGTTTGCGCCGCTCTTTTTCAGGGCGACCCTGCATTTCCAAGCCGAAACTGATGTTTTCGCGCACTGTCAGCCAGGGCATCAGGGCGAATTTCTGGAACACCATCGCGATGCGTTTGGTGCGCATCATTTTCAGCTCGGCTGCGCTGCAATTGGCAATGTTGATCTGCGAGCCTTCATGCTCCACGAACAACGAGCCACGGCTGACCGTGTTAAGGCCGTTGATGCAGCGCAACAGGCTGGATTTTCCCGAGCCGGAAAGGCCCATGAGGACACAGATTTCACCTTTCTCGATATCCAGGCTGGCGTTTTCAACGCCGACGATCTGCCCGGTTTTCTTGAGAATCTGATCACGCGTGAGGCCTTCGTCCAGCAGCTTGAGGGCTTCACGCGGGTCCTTGGCGAAGATGACGTCTACCTTGTCGAATTTGATGATACTCATGCGTCGGACCCTTTTTTGGCTTCGGGTTGTTTGCAGATGCGGTCGAGCATGATTGCCAGCAATACGATTGCCAGACCGGCTTCGAAACCGAGGGCGATGTCGGCTGTGTTGAGTGCGTTGACCACGGGCTTGCCCAGACCGTCGGCACCGACCAGTGCGGCAATCACCACCATCGACAGTGACAGCATGATGCACTGGGTAATACCGGCTGCGATGCTGGGCATGGCATAGGGCAGCTCGATACGGGTCAGCAACTGGCGGTGGGACGAGCCGAAGGCCTTGCCAGCGTCGAGCAGTTCCTGAGGCACGTCGCGGATGCCCAGGTACGTCAGGCGTATCGGTGCGGCAATGGCGAACACCACCGTCGAGATAAGGCCGGGTACTACGCCGAGGCCGAACAGCGTGAGCGTCGGGATCAGATAAACGAAGGTGGGCACGGTCTGCATCAGGTCGAGTATCGGCCGGATGATGGTGTAGAACAGCGGCTTGTGCGCGGCAATAATGCCCAGCGGCACGCCAATGACGACACAGACAAGGGTCGCGAACAGGACCTGGGCCAGGGTTTCCATGGTTTCCTGCCAGTAGTGCAGGTTCAGGATCAACAGAAACGAAAGAATGACGAAGACCGTAAGGCCCCACTTGCGCTGGATGAAGTGCGCGAGGCCGGCGATCAGGGCGATCAATACCAGTGGGTTGAACCAGGTCAACGCGAAGGTGAACCCGTGGATCATCATTTCCAGTGTCGAGGCAATCGCGTCGAAGTAGTCGGCGCCGTTGGCCGTCAACCAGTCGACAAATGCGGCGATGTACTCGCCCAGAGGGATTTTTTGATCAGTCAGCATGGTATCGGGTATCCGCTTGCGGAGGGTGAAGAGGGCAGCAGGCGGGGCAGACCCGCCTGCTGTCGGCTTACTGGGTCAGCTTGGCTTTGGCTGCCTCCAGCCCGGGTTTGCCATCAACCGTGGTCACGCCTGCGAGCCAGGTATCCAGCACTTGCGGGTTCTTTTTGATCCACGCCTTGGCGGCGGCATCAGGCTTCATTTTGTCATCCAGCACGTTGCCCATCAGGGTGCTTTCCATGTCCAGTGTGAAGGACAGGTTCTTGAGCAACTGACCTACGTTGCTGCATTCCTGACTGTAGCCTTTGCGGGTGTTGGTGTAGATAGTCGCCTGGCCATAGTTGGGGCCGAAGAAGTCATCACCGCCGGTAAGATATTTCATCTTGAAGCGCGTGTTCATCGGGTGCGGCTCCCAGCCCAGGAACACCACATCGTTTTTGCGTTTAACGGCGCGGTCGACCTGCGAGAGCATGGCTGCCTCGCTCGATTCCACAACCTTGAAGCCCGCGTCTTTCAGGCCGAACGCGTTCTTGTCGATCATGCTCTGGATCAGGCGGTTGCCGTCGTTGCCAGGCTCGATGCCGTAAATCTTGCCGCCCAGTTCTTTCTTGAATTTGGCGATGTCGGCGAAATCATGCAGGCCTTTGTCGTACAGCGCCTGTGGAACAGCCAGGGTGTATTTGGCGTTCTCCAGGTTGGCACGCACGGTTTCGACGGTCCCGGCTTCGCGATAAGGCTTGATGTCGTTTTCCATGGTTGGCATCCAGTTGCCGAGGAAAACGTCCATGTTCTTGCCGTCTGCCAGCGACTTGTAGGTCACCGGTACGGAAATCATGGTGGTCTTGGTGGTGTAGCCCAGCGACTCGAGTACCGCGCTGGTCACCGCAGTGGTGACGGTAATGTCGGTCCAGCCGACGTCGGAGAAGTTGACCGTATGACAGGCCTCTGGCTCGGCTGCCTGTGCAAGCACCGGCATACAGAGCGTAGCGGCCAAGAGCAGCGATTTGGAACCTTTCATGGGGTGGACTCCTGTGAGTTTCTTGTGGTCATCAGCAGGTGAACGCTGACGCGGCTTATGGGTCGGCGAGGCTCTTCGCGAAGCTCCATCACTGCGCCGGGCGATCGAGTCGGATCCGATCATGTAACAGGGAAAATCAAACGCCTACAGGGGGCGTCGTATCCAGTGCAGGAGGCGTCGTATCCAGTGCGCGCAAGGTCGCTTACAGATTCATTGCACCGTACGCGCGCCTGATTGCAGTGTTGGAACTGCTGAAAAGCGGCCAGTACGTTACGCAATCGCTGCGCGTTTTGGCAGCGTCGGTTGGCAGGTCGGTGCCTGCGCGAACGCGGTGCTTTGGAGGGAGGTTACGCCGACAAGTTCACTGTCGGGGGGACTTTTGCCGCCTGATCGACGTGACAGAGGGGATTTGCGGCCACTGCGCGATTTTCGAACACAGGCCTTTTCGGCCGCCACCTTTTAGCGCGTGACGCTATCGGCCACCTGGCATTTCGGGCGTGCTTTGAGTAGCACTCGGGGTGTGCCCGTGCCCTCGGTGTTTCTTTGAAGTGCTACCGAATTGCTCACCGGATACCGCTGTCGATGGGCGCTGGCGTCGCAAACAGGCATTGGGGTCGCTGCTGGTCAGGCGCTTGCGACGTCGTTTTCAGGTGTTATTGAACACGTGGTCAATTTGCGGCATGAGATTTGCGATGTCCTCATCAGGCCCTGTAATGGAAAGGGCTATAAGAAGAGCCCGTCCTGAGGCCAACCACAGCCACGTGTGAGGAGATAGTGTGATGACATCGTTCAATCCTGGGACTCAATCCCAGAACCGCGCGCCACAATCCATCGGTTTTCTGCTGCTGGATAACTTCACCCTGATCTCCCTCGCATCGGCGGTAGAACCCCTCCGCATGGCCAATCAGCTTTCGGGTCGTGAGCTGTATCGCTGGACCACATTGAGCCTGGACGGTGCGCAGGTCTGGGCCAGTGACGGCCTGCAGATCACACCGGATGCCGCCATGAACAAGGCACCGGCGCTCGATACCGTCATTGTCTGTGGCGGCGTGGGTATCCAGCGTGCCGTGACGCGTGAGCATGTGAGCTGGCTACAGAGCCAGGCGCGTCAGTCGCGTCGCCTCGGCGCAGTTTGCACGGGCAGTTGGGCACTGGCGTGCGCCGGGTTGCTGGACGGTTTTGACTGCAGCGTGCATTGGGAATGCCTGGCGTCGATGCAGGAAGCCTTCCCGCGGGTGTCGATGAGCACTCGGCTGTTCACGCTGGACCGCAACCGCTTCACCAGCTCTGGTGGCACGGCTCCGCTGGACATGATGCTGCACCTGATCAGTCGTGACCACGGTCGTGAATTGTCGGCGGCGATTTCCGAGATGTTCGTCTACGAGCGCATTCGCAACGAGCAGGACCACCAACGCGTCCCGCTCAAGCACATGCTCGGCACCAATCAGCCCAAGCTGCAAGAGATTGTGGCGCTGATGGAAGCCAACCTCGAAGAGCCGATCGACCTCGATGAACTGGCGGTGTATGTCGCCGTGTCACGCAGGCAACTGGAGCGACTGTTCCAGAAATACCTGCACTGCTCGCCCTCGCGCTATTACCTGAAACTGCGCCTGATCCGCGCCCGGCAATTGCTCAAGCAGACGCCGATGTCGATTATCGAAGTGGCGGCGGTGTGCGGCTTCGTGTCGACGCCGCACTTCTCCAAGTGCTACCGCGAATACTTCGGCATTCCGCCGCGCGATGAGCGCGTGGGGTCCAACACTGCGCAACAGGTTGCCATGATGCCAATCCCCCAGGCGCTGGTACTCGCCCCGATGTCCGGCCCACTGTCGGCACTGAGCCAGGCGCGCAACGAGTCGACGTTTGCGAGTGTGAGGCTGTAGTTCGACTGATCGTTGCGCGTACCGACGCACAGCGGCGGTACGCCAGTTGGCTTTTTCGCGTGATCAAAGCGCGAAGCGCGACACCATGCTGTTGAGGTCCACAGCCAGGCGTGACAGTTCGGTGCTGGCGGCGCTGGTCTGGTTGGCGCCGGTGGTGGATTGTGCCGACAGGTCGCGGATGTTCACCAGATTACGGTCCACTTCGCGGGCGACCTGAGCCTGCTCTTCGGCGGCGCTGGCGATGACCATATTGCGCTCGTTGATTTCTTCGACAGCGACATTGATGGTGTTCAGCGCCAGGCCCGCACCTTTGGCGATGCTCAACGTCGATTCAGCGCGCTCGGTGCTGCTGCGCATCGAGGTGACGGCCAGTTCGGTGCCACTCTGAATGCTGCCGATCATGCGTTCGATTTCGCTGGTCGATTGCTGCGTGCGGTGCGCCAGGGCGCGGACTTCGTCGGCGACCACAGCAAAGCCTCGCCCGGCTTCACCGGCGCGTGCAGCTTCGATGGCCGCATTGAGCGCCAGCAAGTTGGTCTGGTCGGCCAGGCCGCGAATCACGTCCAGCACTTTGCCGATGTCGCGGGACTCGTTGGCCAGGTTGATGATCAGCTCGGCGGTGCCTTTCACATCGCCGCTCATGCGCTCGATGGCGCCAACGGTTTCCTGAACCAGATCACGACCATCGCCAGCAGACGTTGCCGCATTGCGGGACGCTTGCGACGTGCTGACGGCATTGCGCGCCACTTCTTCGACGGCGCTGGTCATTTCGTTGACCGCGGTGGCCGCCTGTTCGATTTCGTTGTTCTGCTGCACCAGCCCGCGTGCGCTTTCATCGGTGACGGCGTTCAGTTCTTCAGCGGCCGAGGCCAGTTGCGTGGCTGAGCCGGAAATACCCTGCAGCGTGTCGCGCAGCTTTTCCTGCATGGTTTTCATGGCCAGCAGCAAGCGACCGGCTTCGTCGGTGCCGTCAATCTGGATCGGCTGGGTCAGGTTGCCTTTGGCGATGGTTTCCGCCGCGTGAAGGGCGGTGGCAATCGGTGCAGTGATGCTCTTGATCAGCATCCAGGCAAACACGAGGGTCAGCAGGGTCGCCGCGATCAGCAGCCCGATGACCATATGCAAGGCCGAGTCGTACTCGCTGGCGGCGTCTTTTTTGACCTGGTTCAACTGAACCGTATTGATCTCTACCAGTTTGCTGAGCACGGCGTTCATCTGGTCGGAGTTGCTGACCATTTCGTTGTTGAGCAGGTTCTGCAGCTCATCAAGCTTGTTAGCGCGCGTCAGCGTCTTCAGACGTTCTTCCAGCTGGCGATACTGTCCCAGCAGTTGAACGTATTGGCCGTAAAGATTGCGCTCGTTCGGATCGCTGATGAGTTTTTCGTAAATCGCCTGAGCGTCGGTGATCTGTTTGTTACGCATTGCCAGCAGGTCGATGGTCTTCTGCTGGGTTTCCGGATCGCGGTTGACCAGCAATCGGTAAGACAGAACCCGCAGGCGAATGCTGACTTCTGCGAAGCGATCCAGGCTCTTGATGCTGGGCACATTGTTGTCGGCCAGTACTTCGGTGGCGCTGCGGATCTTGCTCATCTGTGAAAGGGCGAAGACACCGAGAATCAGCATGAGTGCGCCGATCATGGCGAATCCAAGAAAGGCTCGGGGCGCGATGTTCATATTTCGCAGGGACATAGAAAGCTTCCGGGGTCAGGTACGCATTCCATGCGATTTAACGATGAAGGGGTGCAGTGATTGCAGTGAATGGCTGCCTATCGGTCATACGACTAAAGTCTTGAGCCCGCAGGCACTTAATACGCATGACCTGTTGGTGGCGCTTTTCAGGTCGTCAGGTGATTGGCAGGCGCAAGCCGTTGAAAAGGCTGGGGTGTGCGGTTTTTGGGTGATGTCAGTTTGCCCAGAGACTGTGCGCATTTGTCGCAGTCCGAGACGGTCTGACGAACAGCGGGAACCGGAATCCGAATACGCAGTCACAAGCCCCCTATGCGTTTGCGTTATCGACGTGTCCATGCCGTGGCAGGTCAGTATTCAAACCCTGAGCGCTGGCATGCGCAGTGACTTTTCTTTATCGTGTGCGCCCGTTGAAATTTGCTCGAGAAATCAAAATGTTGGAAGCCTCCCTTAGCCAATTGGAACAGCTTGTCGGTGATCTGGTGCAACAGAATCAGGCCCTTCAGGACACAAATGCACAGCTCGGCGCCGAGCTGGCAAAAGCCAAGGACGAGAACGAGAACTTGCAACTGAGCCTGATGGAGCAGGAAGAAAAACAGGGCAGCACCGCCGCCCGTATCCAGGCACTGGTTGACCGCGCGACCAGCGCAAGCGCTGTCGGCGCATGAACGTCGACGGCAGCGGTGTAACCGTTCTTTCGATTCTGGGTAATGAGTACTCGGTCAAAGCGCCGGCTGGCGAAGACCTGACGCTCATGAAGGCCGCCGCGATGCTCAATGCGTCGCTGGCCGACACCAAGCGCAAATACCCGACCCTGATCGGGGACCGCTTGCTGGTCCTGGCCGCCCTGAACCTCTGTTCGCAACAGATCGAGCTTGAGCAACTGCACAAGGTCGAGCTGAAGCGTTACCGGGAAAAGGTCGATGCGACGGTGGATGTGATCGCCAAGACTATTTCTCAGGGTTGAGTGCAGGTCGTTAAACGCAAGTCCTGAACAGTCCGAAAAGCGCGGCTTTTGTGGGAGCGGACTTGTCCGCGATGGGCTGCGAAGCGACCCTGAAACGCGGAAGGGGTAGCGTGGGCAACTGATTTGACGCAATGATGCGAGTAGCCATCAGAACGAATGCGATTGCCTGCGTCTGCGCCACTGCCCCAGACGTTCGTCAAGCAGCAGCGGGCTGTCGATCCGCTGCTTGCGAGCATGGCTGAACAGAATCAGCGCCAGCTCTGCAGTCACCAAAGCATCGGCGCTGGCGTGGTGGCGCTCCTCGGCATGCAGCCCGAAGAATCGGGTCCAGTCGTCCAGCCCGGCGTGACGCAGGTTAGCCTGTTCGCACAGCATCGGCGCGATTTCGGCCACGTCGAAAAAAGGATGCTGCAACCGATAGCCCAGGCTTTCTTTCAAAGCGCGCGACAGCATGTGCTGATCAAACGGCGCGTGAAAACCAAGAACAGGGCTGTCCCCGACAAACGCCATCAAATCCAGTAACGCTTCGACAGGTTCGCTGCCTGCCGCAATGGCGCTAGGTGCCAGCCCGTGAATCAACACGGCAGGGCTGACCTTGTGATCGACGCGCAACAGCGTGCGCTCGAACTGTTGGCCCAGGTCGATGGCGCCGTCTGCAATAACCACCGCGCCGATGGACAGCACCTGATCGCGGCTCATGTTCAGGCCGCTGGTTTCAAGGTCCAGCACCACCCAACGCTGTTGGCGCAACGGCTTGTCACTGAGCGTTGCACACGTCGGCAACCGCCTGAGCCGAGCCAGTTGGCCGGCGTCCAGGTGTGTCGTCTTCGGACGTGGTTTCAGCCATTCGAACAGATTCATAATTGGTAGCGCAGCGTGAGACTGGTTTGCAGCCGCTGCGCCTGACGAAACGATTCGCGCAGAATGCGGCGGTCCAGATGGTTGAGCGTGTCCGGGTCGATGCGGTTGGAGTACGCCAGGTTCTGGCGACTCTGCAACTGATGCTGCTGCATGCGGGTTTGCTGGATGAAGTGGTAAGCCTCTTGGTACGCGGCGCCATCCAGCGGATCGATGACCTCGCGTTCGACCAGTTGCCGCAGTCGTTCCTGAGTGTTGTTGACGGCAATGCCGTTAGCCAGCGCCAGCAGCCTCGCGCCGTCTACAAAAGGCGTCAAACCTTCGGTCTTGAGGTCCAGGGTGTCTTTTTCATTGCCCTTGCGAGCCAGAACGAAATCCTTGAAACGGCCCACCGGCGGACGCTGACGCAGGGCGTTATCAGCCATCATGCGCTGGAACAGCCGGTTATCGGCGACCTGATCAAGAATGCCGCGCCGCAATTGCTCGCCGCCGCTTTCATCGCCCCAGACCACGCGCAGGTCAAAGTAGATACTCGACGCCAGCAGGTTTTCCGGCGTGGCCTCGCGGATGAACGCCGCAAAACGGCGTGACCATTCTTGTCGTGACAGGCACAGGTCAGGGTTGCCCGCCATGATGTTGCCTTTGCACAGCGTGAAGCCGCACTGCGCCAGGCTCTGATTGATGCGTTCGGCAATCGGCAGCAGCAGCGTCCGGATATGTTCGGCCTCGGCTGCATCGTTGGCCTCGAACAGAATGCCGTTGTCCTGATCGGTGTGCAGCGTCTGTTCGCGTCGGCCTTCGCTGCCGAAACACAGCCAGCTGAATGCAACGCCGGGGTCGCCTTTTTCAGCCAGTGTCAGTTCAATCACCCGGCAGACGGTGTGGTCGTTGAGCAGGGTAATGATCTGGGTGATCTGGGTCGAAGAGGCGCCGTGGGCCAGCATGCGGTCGACCAGTTGAACGATGTCGCCACGCATGCCCGCAAGCGCTTCGATCCGTGGCGCAGTGCGAATGGTGCGCGCCAGATGCACAAGGTCTACACGCTGCAGGGAGAACAGATCCCGCTCCGACACGACTCCGCACAATCGGCGATCTCTGACCAGGCACACATGGGCAATGTGGCGCTCCGTCATGGCAATGGCCGCATCGAAGGCGCTGGCGTCCGGGCTCAGATGAAACGGCGAGCGGCTCATGCTGCAACTCACGGGCGCACTGAAGTCCGCATTCACATCGGCAACCGCTTCACGCAGGTCGCGCAGGGTGAAGATACCCAGCGGTGCTTGCTGTTCGTCGACGATCACGATACTGCCCACCTGTTGCTCGTGCATTTGCTTCACGGCGTCGCGCATCGGCGTCTCAGGGCTGCACATCACCGGGTGACGCATGGCCAGGTCGCCCAAGCGCGTGTTCAGGGAGTATTGGGTGCCAAGGGTCTCAGCGGCGCGCTGCTGGACTTGCTGATTGACCTGATCCAGCAGGCTGCTGACCCCGCGCAAGGCGAAGTCCCGAAACGTCGTGGACAGCGCGAAGAGCTTGATGAACGCCTGTTTGTTCAGTTGCAGGCAAAACGTATCCTCGGCGGCCAGATGCTCGGTACGGGTGGCGCGCTCACCCAGCAGAGCGGCCAGCGGGAAGCATTCGCCGGTGGTGATTTCGAAGGTCGTTTCAGTGCCGCCTTTGGCAGAATGCGGGCGTTCACCGACAATTCGTCCCTGCTTGACGATGTAAAAATGTTCTACTGGTCCATCGCCGGGCTTGATGATGCTCTCATCAGCGGCGTAGAACCTGAGCTGACATTGCTCGACAAGGTAGGCCAGATGCGCGTTTTCCATCTGGTTGAACGGCGGGAATTTTTGCAGGAACTGCATGGTGCCGTGTATGTTCTGCAACACGGCTGTCTTGCCTGCCTGGGTGAAAGCATCTGCCTTGCTCATGGCCTGATCCGCGTTCTTGTTATTGGTGCTCATGGTCGGCCGCTTGCTACCAGGTGCCCATTGGACGTAAGTCTTACGCCCAGGCGAGTGACACAGCCAGGACGATCGCGGGAGAACTGATGGACAAACGCAATGGATTGCGAGCAGCACCTGGCCAGGATGCCGACGAAATACATCGCAGATTGATCTGAATCTGTTGTCGGATAAGTCCAGGGAATGATGAGACTGCAATGATTGACCACGATATTCTGAGCGACGAAGAGCGCAATGCCCTCCATGAGGTCATGCTCACGCCCGAACGCGACGCGCCGCAGCGGGTCCTGATCGTTGATGACGACAGTGACGCGAGAGAACTGCTGGCAGAGATCCTGAGTCTCAACGACATCAGCTGCATGACCGCGCCCGGTGGTGACATCGCCCTGCGAATGCTCGAAACCCGCCAGTCCATCGGCTTGCTGATCACCGACCTGCGCATGGCCCCTTTCGACGGACTGCATCTGATCCGCAAGATCCGAGAGTCGGATCGCGCCGAGTTGCCCATCATCATCGTTTCCGGCGACGCTAACGTGCGCGACGCCATCGACGCCATGCACTTGAGCGTGGTGGATTTCCTGCTCAAACCGCTGAATACCAAGCAGTTGGTGAAGCTGGTGAAGCGGGAATTAGGGGTGAGTTAGCGCACGGAGCCTGCCGCCATGGGAGAAGGGTGTTTGTCCGGAGAGGACAAACACCCCACCTGTTTCAGGGGGCGTTACACCCCGTTTTTAGCCTTGAACTCACGACGACGACGGTGCAGCACCGGCTCGGTGTAGCCGTTGGGTTGTCGTGTGCCTTCGATCACCAGTTCAACGGCCGCCTGGAAGGCGATGTTGCTGTCGAAATCCGGTGCGAGTGGGCGGTATAGCGGATCGTTGGCGTTCTGGCGGTCTACGACCGGTGCCATGCGCTTCAGGCTTTCCAGCACTTGAGCTTCAGTGACCACTCCGTGACGCAGCCAGTTGGCCATGTGCTGACTGGAGATGCGCAAGGTCGCGCGGTCTTCCATCAGGCCGATGTCGTTGATGTCCGGTACTTTCGAGCAACCTACGCCTTGGTCGATCCAGCGCACGACATAGCCGAGGATGCCTTGGGCGTTGTTGTCGAGTTCGTTCTGGATTTCTTCAGGCGTCCAGTCGGTGTTCGGCGCAAGCGGGATGGTCAGGATGTCATCCACCGAGGCCTGTTCACGCTGGGCCAGTTCGGCCTGACGGGCGAACACGTCGACCTTGTGATAATGCAGGGCGTGCAGCGCAGCGGCGGTGGGCGAGGGCACCCATGCAGTGTTTGCGCCAGCCAGTGGGTGAGCGATTTTCTGCTCCAGCATGGCGGCCATCAGGTCCGGCATGGCCCACATGCCCTTGCCGATCTGTGCGCGACCTTGCAGGCCGCATTTCAGGCCGATATCGACGTTGGCGTTCTCGTAGGCCGAGATCCATTTTTCGGCTTTCATCTGCGCCTTGCGCACCACCGGGCCAGCTTCCATCGAGGTGTGGATTTCATCGCCGGTGCGGTCGAGGAAGCCGGTGTTGATGAATACCACGCGCTCGCTCGCCGCCTGGATGCAGGCCTTGAGGTTGACCGTGGTACGGCGCTCTTCGTCCATGATCCCGACTTTCAGGGTGTTGCGCGGCAAGCCCAGTACTTGCTCGATACGGCCGAACAGTTCGTCAGTGAAGGCGGCTTCTTCCGGCCCGTGCATCTTCGGTTTGACGATGTACGTCGAGCCGCTGCGGCTGTTGCTGCGCGAGGTGCTGCCATTGAGGTTGTGGATCGCGGCAAGGCTGGTCAGCAGGCCGTCGAGAATGCCTTCCGGCACTTCGTTGCCCTGCTTGTCGAGTATCGCGTCGATGGTCATCAAGTGGCCCACGTTGCGGATGAACAGCAACGAGCGCCCGTGCAGCGTGACTTCGCCGCCTTGCGGCGTGGTGTAGACCCGGTCCGGGTTCATGGTGCGGGTAAAGGTGTCGCCGCCCTTGGAGACCGATTCAGCCAGATCACCTTTCATCAGGCCCAGCCAATTGCGGTAGACCACCACTTTGTCGTCGGCGTCGACGGCCGCGATGGAGTCTTCACAATCCATGATGGTGGTCAGTGCGGCCTCCATGAGGATGTCTTTCACGCCCGCCGGATCGGTCTGGCCGACCGGGCTTGCGGCGTCGATCTGCAATTCGAAATGCAGGCCGTTGTGCTTGAACAGCACAGCGAAGGGCGCCAGGGCGTCACCCTGTAAACCGACCAGTTGTGCGTCATCGTGCAGGCCGGTGTTGCTGCCGCCCTTGAGGCTGACAACCAGTTTGCCGTCGATCATTTTATAAGCCGTCGAATCGACATGGGAGCCCGCCGCCAGTGGCGCGGCCTGGTCCAGGAAGGCGCGGGCGAAGGCGATGACCTTGTCGCCACGTACCTTGTTGTAGCCCTTGCCCTTTTCTGCGCCGCCGTCTTCGCTGATGGCGTCGGTGCCGTACAGCGCGTCATACAGCGAGCCCCAGCGGGCGTTGGATGCATTGAGCGCGAAGCGCGCGTTCATCACCGGCACGACCAGTTGCGGGCCGGCCATCGTGGCTATCTCTTCGTCGACATTTTGCGTGGTGATCTGAAAGCCTGCCGGTTCAGGCAGCAGATAGCCGATTTCCTGAAGGAAGGCTTTGTAGGCCGAGGCGTCGTGAGCCTGTCCGGCGCGAGACTGATGCCAGGCATCGATTTGTGCCTGCAATTCATCACGTTTGACGAGCAGTGCCTTGTTCTTTGGCGCGAGGTCGTGGATCAGCTTGTCCGCACCGGCCCAGAACGCGTCGGCATCGACGCCGGTTCCGGGGATGGCTTCGTTTTGCACGAAGTCGAACAGGACTCTGGCGACTTGCAGGTCACCGACTTGAACGTACTCAGTCATTGCACTTGCCTCACTCTGCTCAGCAGGGTCGAGCACACTCGGGGAGCGCTCTGTCATTGATCTTGGTGTTATGTAGTGCTCGCTGCGGGATACTACATGAGCCGCAGTCGTGTGAAAACGTCGCTAGACAGGCCACTGAACGACGGCGCTTGCGAATTGAATCACACCGCTGTTCACTGCGCGCTCGAAAGCGCTCAGGATTGTTCCATAAAGCGAGCCGGACGGCACACGATTTGCCATCCATGAGCTGCGCGTCAAGCAGGCCTATACTCGGGCGACCGTTGCCGTTTTCAAACCATCTGCACAGAAAGAGGAATTGACCGTGGATCATCTCGTCGTAACGCTGGTTGCTCCCGACAAACCGGGCCAGGTCGAACGCATCGCCCAGTGCATTGCCGAGCAGGGCGGCAACTGGCTGGAAAGCCGCATGTCACGGATGGCCGGGCAGTTCGCCGGGATTCTCAAGGTCGGTGTCGAGCCACAGCACTACGACGACCTGATCAAAGCGCTGAACGACTTGTCGGTCCACGGCATCCGCATGCTACTGGCCGAGAGCGTGGTCGAGACCACGGGTGCCACGCGCCCGATCAGCATGGAACTGGTCGGCAACGACCGCCCCGGCATTGTGCGCGACATCACCCGCTTGCTGGCCGGGCAGGGTGTCAACGTCGAACACCTGATCACCGACGTGTCCCCGGCGCCCATGAGCAGCGAGTTGCTGTTCCACGCCGATGCAGTGCTCGGCGTACCGTTGGGCTTGTCGCTGGACGATCTGCAGGCAGGGCTTGAAACCCTGGCTGATGATCTGATGGTGGAGTTGGTGTTGCGCAGCGAGGAGTGAAGTGCGTTCAGGTTATCCAGATTAACCGTGCATCCGCCTGTGGATAACCTGGGGGAAGAGCCGTGCGCGTCAAGCCTGCCGTGGCTTGGCGACGATTGATCAAAAAACCAGCAGTTTCAAAGGCTTGTACACAGATAAGGTCAGTCTGCCTGTGGATAACCCTTGGAGAACCTCTTGCAGGCCACGTTCTGCGTGGCCTGCGTAACGTTGTTTGTTTTTTGATCAGTGGCGGCCGCGGGATTTGAGCCAGATATCCACACTGTAAATCGCCAGGCCGGCCCAAATGAAGGCAAAAGTGATGATGGTGCTGGTGGTCAGGTGTTCGCCATACAGCAACACCGCCAGCAGCAGGACCAGAGTGGGCGCGATGTATTGCAGAAAACCGAGTGTCGTGAAGGGCAAATGGCGCGCTGCGGCGTTGAAGCAGACCAGCGGTATCAGCGTTACCGGGCCTGCCGCCGCCAGCCAGATGGCTTGAGTGGTGCTCCAGAACTCTGCTTGTGCGGTGACGGCCGTCGGGTTGAGCGCCAGCCAGATTAGCGCCAGCGGCACCAGCATCCAGGTTTCCACCACCAGGCCGGGCAGGGCGGCGACCGGGGCTTTTTTGCGGATCAGGCCGTAAAACGCGAAGGTCAGTGCCAGCGCCAGCGACACCCACGGCAAGCTGCCGACGTGCCAGACCTGCTGCGCAACGCCCGTCGCAGCCAGAGCGACTGCGACCCACTGCAGACGCCTGAGCCGCTCGCCGAGCAGCAACATGCCAAGCAGCACGTTGACCAACGGGTTGATGTAGTACCCCAAGCTGGCCTCAAGCATGCGCCCGTTGTTCACCGCCCAGACGTAGACGATCCAGTTGGCGGCGATCAGGGTGCCGCTCAGCGCCAGAACGGCCAGCCGTTGCGGGTTGTCGCGCAAGTCGCGCCACCAGCCGGGATGCTTCCAGAACATCAGTACGATCGAGCCGAAAAGCGCCGACCATAGCGCGCGATGGATGATGATCTCGATGGCCGGGACGGCAGCGATGGCTTTGAAGTACAGAGGGAACAGGCCCCATATGGTGTAAGCACTCAGGCCCAGGATGTAGCCACGGCGTGGATTGGCAGCTTGCATGGAGCGTCCCTTAAATGCAGAAATTCCGGTTTATTGTCGGGGTGATGCGGTTGGTCGTGTGTGCTCAGACACCTCTCGTTCCTCACGCTCCTGCGTGGGAACGCCCTTTGTGACGCTCCGCGTCACACATCTGCGCCGCAGCGCGGGCTCCAGAACGGCGTGCCACTGCGGAGCATTGGCATGAGAGTCGAATCAGATCAAAACAGCTTCAGTGGCTCTTCATTCAGCGCTGACATTTGCTCGCGCAGCGCGAGGATGTGGTCGCCCCAATAACGCTCGGTGCCGAACCACGGGAAACTGTGGGGGAATGCCGGGTCGTCCCAGCGACGGGCCAGCCAGGCGCTGTAGTGCATCAGACGCAGCGCACGCAAGGGTTCGATGAGGGCCAGTTCGCGGGGATCGAAATCGTGGAATTCGTTGTAGCCGTCCATCAATTCGGAGAGCTGGCCAAGGCGTTCCTGACGGTCACCCGCCAGCATCATCCAGATGTCCTGCACCGCGGGGCCAAGACGGCAATCGTCGAGGTCGACAATGTGGAACATTTCATCCCGGCACATCATGTTGCCGGGGTGGCAGTCGCCGTGCATGCGGATGTTGGTGTGCGGTGTTGCGGCGTAAACATCTTCTACGCGCTTGAGCAGATCACGGGCCACCGACTCGTAGGCCGGTAACAGGCTGCGTGGAATACAGTCGTTTTCCAGCAGGTAATTGACCGAGTCGTGACCGAAGTTTTTCACGCCCAGTGCTTCACGATGCTCGAACGGCTTGGTCGAACCGACGGCATGAAGACGCCCCAGCAACTGGCCGAGACGGTACAGCTGATCAAGGTTGCCCGGCTCCGGCGCACGTCCGCCGCGGCGCGGGAACAGTGTGAAGCGAAAGCCGGCATGTTCGAACAGGGTCTCGCCGTTATGCACCATTGGCGCGACAACCGGCACTTCGACGTCGACCAGTTCAGCGGTGAAGCTGTGTTCTTCGAGGATGGCTTCGTTGGTCCAGCGCTGCGGGCGGTAGAACTTGGCGATCAATGGCTGACCGTCTTCGATACCGACCTGATACACGCGGTTTTCGTAACTGTTGAGCGCCAGGATGCGTGCGTCGCTGAGAAAACCGATGCTTTCGACAGCATCCAGGACCAGATCGGGAGTAAGTGTTGCAAACGGGTGAGCCATGACTACTCCTGCGCGCAGCAGGTTGCCGCGTCGGACCGGTGATGGTAACGCAGACCGGACCCGCTTCGCCAAACCCATCCGAATAAAGTGCCCAAGGGTTGCGTTGTCATTAAACGGTCATCGCCCGTTCGCGATTCAGCCATGTTTGGCGCTTAAAGTCGCGGCCAATGAGATCGATCTCAAGCGAGCGACAATGACTGATTTGAAAGAGGTTGCACGACTGGCCGGGGTTTCCCGGGCCACCGCTGCACGTGCCTTCGCCAGCCCCGATGTGGTGAAACCCGAAACCCGTGAGCGCGTGTTCGCTGCCGCCCGCGCATTGGGTTTTCGGCCAAATCGACTGGGGCGTCAGTTGCGTCTGCAAACCACCAATCTGATTGGCGTCGTGGTGCCGAACCTGCTCAACCCGGTGTTTGCCGAACAGTTTCAGGCGATGGCGCGGGCAGCGCGGGCGCGGGGCTACAACTTGCTGCTGGCGACTACCGACTACACGTCGGAACGTGAGAGCGCCGTGGTTGAAGAATTGCTGCGCCAGCGAGTCGACGGGCTGGTGCTGACGGTGACCGACGCCGAGCACAACCGCGTGCTGCAAAGCCTGGTCAGCGAAGACACCCCGTTTGTGCTGGCTTATCACCAGACCCACAACCCGGATTACAGCGCCGTGTCGGTGGATAACCGCGCAGGGATGGCCCTGGCCACTCGATACCTGATCGACGCCGGCCATCAGCGAGTTGCGATGGTGGCCGGCCCGGCCATGCAGTCCGACCGCGCTCGCCTGAGGTATGACGGTTATCGCGACGCCATGAACGAGCGTGGGCTCGAGGCCCGGGCAGTGATTGAAATGCCTGCCCACACGAGCGCCGACTTCGCCGCGCTCGAACCCTTGTTGCGCGGCCCGAACGCTCCCAGCGCGCTGGTCTGCTCCAACGATCTGCTGGCCATCAGCCTGATTGCCGAACTGCGCCGCCACGGCTGGGGCGTTCCTGAGCGGCTGTCGGTCATCGGCTTCGACGGCATCGCACTGGGCACCCAGATGCACCCCACGTTGTGCAGCGTGGTTCAGCCCATTGCCGAGCTGGCACAGATTGTCATCGATCAATTACTGGCACGGATTGCTGGCGCAGTACCGGTTTCTCATTGTCTGCCGTGCCACATCCGGCCCGGCGAAAGCACCCAGCCCTACCAAGAGATGCTTCATGATCAGCCTCAGTAAAACCCTCGCGGCACTGCTGTTATGCGGTGCGGCCAGCCTCGCCCAGGCCGCCGAAACCGCCATCTGCTACAACTGCCCGCCTGAATGGGCCGATTGGGGCACTCAGCTCAAGGCCATTGCCGACAGCACAGGCGTGCAGGTGCCGCTGGACAACAAGAACTCCGGGCAGGCGCTGGCGCAGATCGTTGCCGAACAGGCCGCACCGGTGGCCGACGTGGTGTATTACGGCGTGACCTTCGGCCTGCAAGCGCAGAAAGCGGGCGTGGTCGACACTTACAAACCCAAACACTGGGACGATATTCCGGCAGGTCTGAAAGACCCGCAAGGGCACTGGTTCGCCATTCACTCCGGCACGTTGGGCATCATGGTCAACGTTGACGCACTGGGCGGTTTGCCGGTGCCGCAGAGCTGGGCGGATCTGCTCAAGCCTGAATACAAAGGCATGGTCGGTTACCTCGATCCGTCCAGCGCCTTCGTCGGCTATGTCTCTGCCGTGGCGATCAACCAGGCAATGGGCGGCACGCTGGACAACTTCGGCCCGGCCATCGATTACTTCCAGAAGCTGGCCAAGAACTCGCCCATCGTGCCCAAGCAGACGGCCTATGCCCGCGTGCTGTCCGGCGAACTGCCGATTCTGGTCGACTATGACTTCAACGCCTACCGCGCCCGCTACAAGGACAAGGCCAACGTCGCGTTCGTGATTCCGAAAGAGGGCACCATCGGCGTTCCGTACGTAATGAGCCTGGTTGCCAAGGCGCCGCACCGTGCCAACGCCGAAAAGGTGCTGGATTTCGTGCTGTCCGATGAAGGTCAGGCGCTGTGGGCCAAAGCCTATCTGCGCCCGGTGCGTTCGAACATGCCGGCCGACGTCGCCGCGCAGTTCTTGCCCGACAGCGACTACGCCCGTGCCGGTGTGGTGGATTACCAGCACATGGCCGCTGTGCAGGAAGCCTTCGCTGCCCGTTACCTGCGTGAGGTGAAGTAATGTCAGCCTCGCCGGGACAAGCGTTGACTCTGCGCAAGGGCGGATTTTTCAGGCTGCAGCTGCGCCCGACCGCTGCGGTGGCGCTGGCCCCGGCGATGGCGGTACTGCTGGCATTTTGGCTGCTGCCGTTGACTCACCTGATCATGCTCGGTACGCAAAGTCCGGAGGGTAATGGCAGCGGTTACTGGCAGGTACTGAGCAGCGCGCAGTACCTCGGCAGCCTGGCGCAAACCTGCCTGCTGGCGCTGGTGGTGACGCTTGCGGCGTTACTGGTCGGTGGCATCAGCGGGGTATTTCTCGCCCGCAATCATTTTTTTGGACGCTCTGCACTGGTGGCCTTGCTGACCTTTCCGCTGGCGTTTCCCGGCGTGGTGGTCGGCTTTCTGGTGATTCTGCTGGCCGGTCGGCAAGGGATCTTCGCCGCGCTCGGCCTGCAACTGGCCGGTGAGCGCTGGGTGTTTGCCTATTCGTTGACCGGGCTGTTCATCGGCTACCTGTATTTTTCGATCCCGCGGGTGATCCTGACTGTCATGGCCGCCTGCGAAAGCCTGGACCGCAGCCTTGAAGAGGCCGCGCACTCGCTGGGTGCCGGCCATTGGCGCGTGGTGTGCGATGTGATCATTCCAGGGCTGACGCCGGCGCTGGTGTCCTGTGGTGCGATCTGCTTCGCCACTTCAATGGGTGCCTTCGGCACGGCGTTCACGCTGGGCACGCGGCTGAATGTCACGCCCGTGGCGATCTACAACGTGTTCACCAATTACGCCAACTTCACCGTGGCCGCTGCGCTGTCGGTGATCCTCGGGCTGGTGACCTGGGCGGTGCTGTTGCTGGCCCGCCGCATGGTCGGGAAATCGGGAGTCGCCTTGTGAAACGCTCTCCATTGTTTGCGGCGCAACTGGCGTTCACGCTGCTGGTTTGCGCGTTCATGCTGGTCCCGGTGGTGCTGTCGCTGTTGGCTGGCCTGACCCGCAATTATTTTCAGGGCCTGTCGAGCGGTTTGACGTTCGACTGGTTGGTGCAGGTCTGGCAGGCCTACTCGCCGACGGTCTGGCTGTCGCTGCAGTTGGCGGTGGCCTGCGCGATCTGCGTGTGTCTGGTTGGCGTGCCGGCGGCCTATGCGCTGGTGCGCATGAACAATCGCTTCAGCCGCGCGTTTGAAGAACTCATGGTGCTGCCCGTGGCCATGCCCGGTCTGGCCAGCGCCCTCGCGTTACTGCTGACCTACGGGCAGTTCGGCGGCTTTCGCAGCAGCTGGTTGTTTATCCTGGTGGGCCATGTGCTGTTTACGCTGCCGTTTCTGGTGCGTCCCGTCATGGCGGTCATGCAGCGTCAGCAATTGCCGGTGCTCGAAGAGGCCGCCGCCAGCCTGGGGGCCGGGCCGATCAAACGCTTTTTCAGCGTGGTGGTGCCGAACTGCCGGGCCGGGATTCTGGCCGGTGTGTTGATGGTCGTGACCCTGTCGCTGGGTGAATTCAACCTGACCTGGATGCTTCACACGCCGATGACCAAGACCCTGCCGGTCGGTCTGGCCGACAGCTATGCCTCGGCCCGACTGGAAGTCGCCAGCGCCTACACCCTTCTTTTTCTGTTGCTGATTGTGCCGCTGCTGATTGCGTTGCAGGCCATCAGCGCACGCCTTGCCCGTGGAGAGAGCCGATGAGCGGAACCACCATTCGCCTGAAGGGCTGCCGCAAGGCATTTGCCGACGGCACCGTTGCTGTACAGGATTTGCACCTGACCATCGAACCCGGCGAGACGCTGGCGATTCTCGGCCCGTCCGGTTGCGGCAAGACCACCACCTTGCGCCTGATTGCCGGTCTTGAGCGGCCGGATGTCGGCCAGGTGCTGTTCGATGATCAGGACGTCACGCGCCTGCCCATCGAGCGACGCGACGTCGGCATGGTGTTTCAGAACTATGCGTTGTTCCCGAATCTCGATGTGGCCGGCAACATTGTTTACGGCTTGAAGATTCGGGGGCTGTCGGCTGCCGAGCGCAACAAGCGTTGCGACGAGTTGCTGGAACTGGTCGGTTTGACCGGCCACGGCAATCGCCGCGTCAACGAGCTGTCTGGCGGTCAGCGTCAGCGGGTCGCGCTGGCCCGCGCACTCGCGCCGCGTCCTCGGGTGTTGTTGCTCGACGAACCGCTTGCTGCGCTGGATGCACAGTTGCGCGAGCGCCTGCGCAGTGAGCTGGACCAATTGCTGCGCGGGCTGGGCATCACGTCGGTGTTCGTCACCCACGATCAGGGCGAAGCAATGGCCTTGGGCGACCGGATTCTGGTCATGGAAAAAGGCTGCGTGGCGCAATTGGCGACGCCCAGGGAAATCTATCAACAGCCCGCCAATGCATTTGTCGCCGGGTTTGTCGGCAATCTGAATGCGTTCAGTGTGGTCGAGCGTACGGTATCGGGGCTCAAGGTGAGCGGCGGCGAATTGCCGTGGAGCGGCGCCGATGCACCGGGCACGGTGTATTGCCGTCCCGAACATCTGCGTCTGATGCCGGGAAGCGGGCATTTACAAGGGCGGCTGGTGGGGCAGTTTTTTCAGGGGGCGCAAAGTCGCTTGCTGGTCGATGTCGGCGGCCCGCAGCCGCTGTTGGTGGACAGCACCGACAACGTGATTTACGCCGCAAACGCTGCCATCGCCCTGAGTGTCGAGCCGCAACGGCTGTTCGCCCTGCATTCGTGAAACCGTTTCTGTCGAGAGATTATTGTGAATCGTTCGTTTCTTATTGCTCAGATCAGCGACCTGCACCTCAAGGCGGACGGCCGTCTGACGTATGGTGTGGTCGATACGCTTGAAGCCTTGCGCCGCGCCGTTGCGCACATCAATGCCAGCAAGCAGCGCCCTGACATCGTGGTCGTCAGCGGTGATCTGGTGGACTTTGGTCGTGCGGATGAATATGCCGTGCTGAAGCCTGAGCTGGAGCGCCTGAAAATGCCGTTCTACCTGGTGCCCGGCAATCATGATGATCGGGATAACCTGCTGGCTGCGTTTGCGGATCAGGTGTACCTGCCGTTGTCGGCCAGCGGGCCGCTCGACTGGGTGGTGGAAAAGTACCCGGTGCGTCTGATCGGGCTGGACACTACGATCCCTGGCGAGCATGGCGGGCAACTGGATTACTGCCAGCTGGACTGGCTGCACGCCCAGCTGTCACGTCGGCCTTACGTGCCGACCCTGATCATTCTGCATCACCCGCCGTTCATCACAGGGATCGGCCACATGGACCGCGAACCCTTCGGCAATGCGTCTGCACTGGAGCGTGTGATTGCGCAGCATCCGCAGGTGGAACGCCTGCTGTGCGGCCATTTGCATCGACCGATGCAGCGCCGTTTCGGTGGCAGCGTGGCAAGCATCTGCCCGGGTACTTCACACCAGATCGTGCTCGACCTCGATGAAGCCGCCCCGGCACACTTCAACCTTGAACCGGCAGGCTACGTGCTGCATCGCTGGGTGCCGGATCAGGGGCTGGTGAGTCATAACGCAGTGTTCGGCGACTATGAAGGGCCATACCCGTTTTATGATGAGGGTGGGTTGATTGATTGACGCGGGTTCTGGGGGAGGGTTATCGCTCCCACGCTCTGCGTGGCAGCGCTGTTCTGGACGCCCTGCGCCCTCTTCGTGACGTGACGCAGAGCGTCTAGAACGGCATGCCCACGCAGAGCGTGGGCACGATGAGTGTCGATCAGGCGCCGATAACGCCGCCATCTTCCCGGGTAATTACCATCACCGATGAGCGCGGCTTGCCGTTGGGCAAGTGCTCGGGGAAGGTGGAGCCGCCGTTTTCGCCGGGGTGCTGAATGCCGATGAACATCGTCTTGTAGTCAGGCGCGAAGCTGATACCGGTGATTTCGCAACCGACCGGGCCGACCAGAAAGCGACGGATCTCGCCACTGGCAGGGTCCGCGCAAAGCATCTGGTTGTTGCCCATGCCCGCGAAGTCGCCCTTGTTGCTGGAGTCGCCGTCGGTCTGGATCCACAGCCGACCGGCCTGATCAAAACTCAAGCCGTCCGGGCTGTTGAACATGTTCTGCGCGTTGATATTGCTCGACCCGGCCTGCGGCGTACCGGCATGCACTGCAGGGTTGCCCGCGACCACGAACAGATCCCACTCGAACTCCATCGCCGAAGGATTGCTGCCTTCTTCGCTCCAGCGCAGGATCTGCCCGTACTGGTTCTTGGCGCGCGGATTCGGTCCGCCGACAGGCTGGCCCTCATCGCCGCGCTTGATGTTGTTGGTCAGCGTGCAATACACCTGGCCATTCTTGGGGCTGACCACGATCCACTCTGGACGGTCCATGCGCGTGGCCTTGACGACACTGGCCGCGAGGCGCGCGTGAATCAGCACTTCAGCCTGATTGTTGAAACCGGCAGCAGCGTCGAGGCCATTCTTGCCGTGGGTCAGTTCGATCCACTGACCTTTGCCTTTTGGATGATCCGGGTTGTTGTCGCCCCCGTCGAACTGCGCCACGTACAGCGTGCCGTGGTCCAGCAGGTTGCGGTTGGCTTTCGGATTCGTGTGATCGACCTTGTCACGGCTGATGAACTTGTAGATGAACTCGCCGCGCTCGTCGTCGCCCATGTACACCACGGCGCGTCCGCCTGTGGTCTGCGTGAAGGCGGCGTTTTCATGCTTGAAGCGACCGAGCGCAGTGCGCTTGACCGGCGTTGATTTGGGATCGAACGGATCGATTTCGACCACCCAGCCGTGACGATTGAACTCGTTGGGGTTCTTGGCAATATCGAAGCGCGGGTCGTGCGGGTGCCAGTTGATTTCCTTGCTGGCGGCCACGACGCCGTAGCGCTTCATGCCGGCGTCGAACGCCTGTGCAGGGTTGCTGCTGCCGAAGCAATCAGTGAAGTTTTCCTCACAGGTCAGGTACGTGCCCCACGGCGTCTGGCCGCTGGAGCAGTTCTGGAATGTCCCCAGCGCGTGGGTGCCGGTCTTGTCGGCATCCGTTTTGAGCCAGTCGTGACCGGCAGCCGGCCCGCTCAGGTTGATCGGCGTGTTGCCGTGGATGCGACGGTTGTAGCGCGAGTCCTGGACGAACTGCCATTTGCCGTTTTTCAGCTGGACCTCAATGACTGACACGCCTTCTGCGGCAAGTGCCTTCTGCACTTCTTCAGCCGATTGCGGCTCTTTGCCGTGATCGAAGAGGTAACGGTAGTTGGTGTATTCGTTGTTGATGGCCATCAGCGCGCGGTCTTTGTGACCCGGCATCGGGAACAGACACATGCCATCGTTGTTGTCACCGAACTGCTCTTCCTGAGCCTTGGCCGTGCCTTTGCCGCTCGGGTCGAAAGCCGGACCGCCAGCCTGTAACGGCTGGCCCCAACTGATCAGGACCGATGACGTATAACCTTTCGGCAGGCTGATGCTGTCGGCGGTGGCCGTAGGGATGCTTTCAAAACCCAGCAAGGTGCCCGAGGCTGCGCTGACACTGTCGGCCAGCACAGTGCGGCTCAGCATTGTGCCGCCCAGGAACATCGCTGCGCCGCACAATGCGCCGGCACTGATGAAGCCACGGCGTGTCAGGCCGCCCCTGTTGGCGTCGACAATGGTTTCCAGATCGGTGGTTTGATTTTCTTCTAATAATTTCATCATCACGGCTCCCTCGAATATGGCAGCCACCTTAGTGGGCACATATGACGAAATTGTGTCGCCGTGATGACGCGCCGAGGCTTAGAGCGGTATACCCAGCAGCACAAACGACGCCGCGAATCTTGCCTGCACGGCAACGCCGGTTTTCAGCTGTTGCGCCTGCAGGTGTGCAGGTGTCGCCAGGGCGCATAATGTCTGGCCGCTCGGGAGTTTGATGCGCACTTCGCTCGGGCCGTCATCGGCCTCGATCACGCTCTCTATCTGCCCGATCAAACAATTGTTTCCATTTGTTTCTTCTGTGCCTGGCGGGTGCAATTCCAGCCAGCCGGCCTTGATCAGTGCCACCGCATCGGTGCCGATTTCCAGCCCCAGGTGCAGCGTGCTGTCGTGGGTCACTTGCGCTTCGATAAACACCTCATCGGCCAATTGCAGACGAACCAGGTCATGGTGGCCGTGGCGGGTGATGCCGACGATGCGGCCCAGCAGCTGGTTGCGCGCACTGGTGCGCAGCGTGAGGCGATTGAGCAGGTCCAGATCGCTGCTGTCTTCGGCGGCTTCCAGCACCTGAGCCTGTAATGCCTGCACCCGTTGATAGAGGCGCAGCACTCGCTCGCCCTCGACCGACAGCTTCGCGCCGCCACCGCCGCGCCCGCCGACGCTGCGTTCCACCAACGGCTTCTGCGCCAGATTGTTCAGCTCATCGATGGCATCCCAGGCCGCCTTGTAACTCAGCCCGGCGCTTTTCGCGGCACGGGTGATCGAGCCTTGCTCGGCAATGTGTTGCAACAGCGCAATGCGCTGCGGACGACGGACCATGTGTTGCGTGAGTAATGGGGGCAGGGACATGGTGATCCGCTAAGGCTGGGGAGGAACGGGCAGTATGATCGTTCTCGTGCATGGCGTCGAAACCGGACGCGGAGCGTGGGAGCGATGAACGTCTTGGAATAACCATCGTGCCAATGCTCCGCGTTGGCGCGCCTTTCGTGACGCTCTGCGTCACCATTCTGCGCCGCACCGCACGCTCAAGATCGGACGCGGAGCGTGGGAGCGATGAGAACACCAGGCCACCTCATCAACGGTGGGCGCAGCGCCCAATCAGTCCCCTGGTTTGGGCGTTCGCGCCAGGCAATACACGTCGACCCGTCGCGCACCGGCGTTGGT
Source organism: Pseudomonas graminis (assembly GCF_002093745.1). GTDB lineage: Bacteria > Pseudomonadota > Gammaproteobacteria > Pseudomonadales > Pseudomonadaceae > Aquipseudomonas. The sequence goes on along the minus strand of NZ_MTSB01000010.1, from coordinate 73,390 downwards.
CAATAAACGTGCAATGACGTCTGCCGTGGAGCCGGTGGTGAGAACGTCGTCGACCAGTGCCAGGTGCTTGCCCTGCACCCAGTCGGCATCAACCAGGGTGAAGGCACCGCGCAGATTCTGCTTGCGGGCTTTGGCGTCGAGACCTTGTTGCGCGGCTGTTTCCCGAGTGCGCAGCAGGTGGTGCTCATCGACAGGCACGTTCAGTTGTTTGCCCAGCCACCCAGTGAGCATCGCGGCCTGATTGTAACCGCGCTCACGCAGGCGTTTGTTGGCCAGAGGCACAGGCAGCAGGTAATCGGGGCGCGGCAAGCCTTCATCGAAGCGGTGCTGAAGAAAGTGCCCGCACAGTTCCGCCAACAGTCGCCCCATCGGCCATTTTCCGTTGTGTTTGAAGCGCGTAATCAGGCTGTCCACCGGAAAGTCATACCGCCAAGGCGCGATGACCTGGTTGAAGGCGGGAGGGCGCTTGCTGCACGGCCCGCAAATCAGACCGGCACCGGGCAATGGCAGCGCGCAACAGTCGCACTGGGCGCCCAGCCACGGTAATTCGGCTTCACAAGGCACGCAGATGGGGACCGGCACCTCACTGCGCTCATCGCATAACAAACAGGGTTGTTTGTTTTTTAACCAGATGTAAACCTCATGCTTGTGTCTGGGTTGACAGTGCATGGCTCTTCCTTAAATATGCCCGACATCCGTGTCGCGCCTGTGGTCTTTTTCGCCCTCGCGCCTTGCCCAGAAACACCAAGGAGCCGCTCATGAGCGCCAGCACCACCGCCACTTTGCGTCACGACTGGACTTTAGCCGAGGTCAGGGCACTGTTTGTACAGCCATTCAATGACCTGCTGTTTCAGGCGCAAACGGTGCATCGCGCTCACTTCGACGCCAACCGCGTTCAGGTCTCGACCCTGTTGTCGATCAAGACCGGCGCGTGCCCTGAAGACTGCAAGTACTGCCCGCAATCCGGGCATTACAACACCGGTCTCGAAAAAGAAAAGCTGCTGGAAGTGCAGAAGGTCCTCGAAGAGGCGGCGCGCGCAAAGGCCATTGGGTCGACCCGTTTCTGCATGGGCGCGGCCTGGAAACACCCTTCTGCCAAAGACATGCCTTACGTCCTGGAGATGGTCAAAGGCGTGAAAGCGATGGGCATGGAAACCTGCATGACCCTGGGCCGTCTTGATCAGGAGCAGACCGAGGCGCTGGCCACCGCAGGCCTGGATTACTACAACCACAACCTGGACACTTCGCCTGAGTTTTACGGCAGCATCATCACCACCCGAACTTACGGCGAGCGCCTGCAAACCCTGGCCTACGTGCGCGATGCCGGGATGAAGATCTGCTCGGGCGGCATTCTGGGCATGGGCGAGTCCCTCGATGACCGCGCCGGGCTGCTGATCCAGTTGGCAAACCTGCCTGAGCACCCCGAGTCGGTGCCGATCAACATGCTGGTCAAGGTGGCCGGCACGCCGCTGGAAAACGCCGAAGACGTCGACCCTTTCGACTTCATCCGCATGCTGGCCGTTGCGCGGATTCTGATGCCCCAATCCCACGTGCGTCTGTCTGCCGGTCGTGAAGCCATGAACGAGCAAATGCAGGCACTGGCGTTCTTCGCCGGTGCCAACTCGATTTTCTACGGCGACAAGCTGCTGACCACCGCCAACCCGCAAGCTGACAAGGACATGCTGCTGTTCTCGCGTCTGGGCATCAAACCCGAAGCGGGTGAAGGCCACGCCGACGAGGTGCATCAAGCCGCCATTGAGCAGGCGCTGGTCGAACAGCAAAGCAGTTCGATGTTCTACGACGCGGCCTCTGCCTGATGCCATGAGCGGGCCGGTTTCATCGGCCCGTTTTGAATCGCCACATTCCAGAGCGGGGCCTGCATGTCTTTCGATCTTCGAGCGCGCCTTGACGGCCGTCGCGCCCAACAGCTTTACCGCCAGCGCCCCTTGCTGCAAAGCCCGCAGGGTCCGAAGGTCATTGTCGACGGGCAGCCGCTGCTGGCGTTCTGCAACAATGACTACATGGGCCTGGCCAATCACCCCGAGGTGATTGCTGCCTGGCAGGCAGGTGCCGAACGTTGGGGCGTGGGCGGCGGGGCATCGCATCTGGTGATCGGCCACAGCGCGCCGCATCACGCGCTGGAAGAAGCCCTCGCCGACCTGACCGGACGCCCGCGAGCGTTGTTGTTCTCCAACGGGTATATGGCCAACCTCGGTGCGGTGACAGCGTTGGTCGGGCAGGGCGACACGGTGCTGGAAGACCGCCTCAATCATGCTTCGCTGCTGGATGCCGGTTTGCTCAGCGGCGCACGTTTTTCCCGCTATCTGCATAACGACGTCGACAGTCTGAACGCGCGTCTGGAAAAGGCCGTGGGCGATACGCTGGTGGTGACTGACGGCGTGTTCAGCATGGATGGCGACATCGCTGACTTGCCTGCGCTGGCTCAGGCTGCCAAAGCCAAAGGTGCCTGGTTGATGGTCGATGACGCCCACGGTTTCGGACCGCTGGGCGCAAACGGTGCAGGTATTGTCGAGCATTTCGGCCTGGGGCTGGACGATGTGCCGGTGCTGGTCGGTACGCTGGGCAAGTCGTTTGGCACCTCCGGGGCATTTGTCGCCGGCAGTGAAGAGCTGATCGAAACCCTGATCCAGTTCGCCCGGCCCTACATCTACACCACCAGCCAGCCGCCTGCGCTGGCCTGCGCCACGCTGAAAAGCCTGCAACTGCTGCGCACCGAGCACTGGCGTCGTGAGCATCTGACGCGCCTGATCCAGCAATTCAGGCGCGGCGCCGAGCAGCTCGGTCTGCAACTGATGGACAGTTTCACACCCATCCAGCCAATCCTGATCGGCGACGCCGGGCAGGCTTTGCGTCTGTCGCAACGGCTTCGTGAACATGGTGTGCTGGTCACGGCCATTCGGCCTCCGACCGTGCCTGCGGGCAGCGCGCGTCTGCGTGTGACGTTGTCTGCCGCCCACAGCGAAGCCGACGTGCAGCTATTATTAGAGGCGCTTGAGCAGTGCTACCCGCTGCTGGATGCACGTGAGCCCACGGAGTGCCTCTATGCGTAACCGTCTGATTCTGCTGCCGGGCTGGGGCCTGGGCGTTTCGCCGCTGGAACCGCTTGCTGCCGCGTTGCAGGGGCTGGACGAGCATCTGCGAGTCGAGATCGAGTTGTTGCCGGACATCGACAGTTGCGACCTTGCAGACTGGCTCGAAGAACTGGACACCAACCTGCCGGAAGATGCCTGGCTGGGCGGGTGGTCGCTGGGCGGCATGCTGGCTGCCGAACTGGCGGCGCGGCGCGGCGACGGTTGCTGCGGCTTGCTGACCCTGGCCAGTAATGCCTGCTTCGTCACCCAGGGCGCATGGCCGAATGCAATGCCCGCGCAGGATTTCGATGCGTTTCTGGCAGGCTGTTCTGTCGATCCGGACGCAACGCTCAAGCGCTTCAGCCTGTTATGCACGCAGGGCGCAGAAGACCCGCGCGGTCTGGCACGCCTGCTCAAGGCCGGTGCGCCGCACACCTCGAAAACCGCGCTGGTCGACGGGCTGAAAATACTTCAGCAACTCGACACCCGCAGCGCGCTGCAAACCTACCGTGGGCCGCAATTGCACCTCTTCGCCGGGCTTGATGCGTTCGTGCCGGCCGAGGCCGCGAGTGATTTGCTGGCCTTGTTGCCGGATGTCGAGGTCGGCGTGATCGAACAGGCCAGCCATGCGTTTCTTCTGGAAAACCCACACGGCGTGGCGGCGGCGATTCAAGCCTTTTTACATGAGTCAGGTGATGACTGATCTTTCAAATCCCAAGCTGCCCTCTGTGCTGCCCGACAAGCGCCAGGTTGCAGCGTCGTTTTCCCGGGCGGCGGGCAGCTATGACAGTGTGGCGGCCCTGCAACGCAGCGTCGGCAACGAGTTACTGTCGCGGTTGCCGGCAGGGTTCGCTCCTTCACGCTGGCTCGATCTTGGGTGCGGCACCGGCTATTTCAGCCGAGCGCTGGCCCGCACCTTCAGTGAAAGCGAAGGCATCGCGCTGGACATCGCCGAAGGCATGTTGCACCACGCGCAGCCGCTGGGCGGTGCGCAGCATTTTGTGGCCGGTGACGCCGAGCGCTTGCCATTGCGTGACCAGAGTTGCGAGCTGATGTTCTCCAGCCTCGCCGTCCAGTGGTGTGCGGATTTTGCTGCGGTGCTGAGTGAGGCGCGTCGCGTATTGCAGCCTGGCGGCGTATTTGCCTTCGCCAGCCTGTGCGTGGGTACGCTGTATGAGCTGCGCGACAGTTGGCAGGCCGTAGATGGCCAGGTGCATGTGAACCGCTTCCGCCGCGAGGATGACTATCGTCAGCTGTGCGCCGCCAGTGGTCTGCGGGTCCATAGCCTCGACGTTCGTCCGCACGTGCTGCACTACCCGGACGTGCGCAGCCTGACCCACGAATTGAAGGCCCTCGGTGCGCACAACCTCAATCCGGGAAGACCCGGCGGCCTCACCGGTCGGGCGCGAATGCTGGGCATGGTCAACGCGTATGAGCGCTTTCGCCTGGAAGCGGGGCTGCCTGCCACGTATCAGGTGGTCTATGCCGTTCTTGAAAAAAACTGATGTTTTCACGTGACGAAGAGAAGGTTGCCGAGATGAGTGTTGCCTATTTCATTACCGGAACAGACACCGATGCTGGCAAAACCACAGTGGCGGCCGGTTTGCTGCATGCGGCTCGATTGCATGGCCTGAGTACGGCCGCGGGCAAGCCTGTCGCGTCCGGCTGTGTCATGACCCCGCAAGGGCTGCGCAACGCTGACGCGCTGGCGTTGCAGGCAGAGTGCTCGCTTGCGCTGAGTTACGATGAGGTCAATCCGCTGGCACTGGCGCCCGCCATTGCACCGCATCTGGCCGCACGCGAGGCGGGGGTGGAGCTGACCGTTGATTCGTTGCTGAAACCGATGCGCCACATTCTGGATCAACAGGCTGACTTCACCCTGATCGAAGGTGCTGGAGGCTGGCGTGTACCGCTGGCCGGGCGAAGTAACCTTTCCGATCTGGCCATCGCTCTGGGTTTGCCGGTGATTCTGGTGGTGGGGATCCGCCTGGGCTGTATCAATCATGCGCTGCTGACCGCAGAGGCCATCGCGCGGGACGGTTTGCACCTCGCGGGCTGGGTGGCCAATCTCATTGACCCGGAGACGTCGCGGCTTGAGGAAAACCTGGTCACGCTGGTTGAGCGCTTGCCGGCCCCGTGCCTCGGGCTGGTGCCCCGGCTGCATACTGCCAGCGCCGAAAATGTGGCGCTATACCTCAATGTCGCCAAGCTCTGCTGACAGGCGCGCTATGTTCCTGACAGGCAACGTACTTTTCGGGTTGCCAAGACTCAGGCTATCGTGAGGCCTAGTGCCATTAGTCTGTTTGTCGAGTATTTCCGGGCAAATGCTGGTTCAATGCAGGTGTTCGTTTTTTGAACTGAGGATCGGCTTATGCAAATCACCATGAATAACACCCTCTACCCGGGCCTCAGCGCCATGCAGGTCGGGCAGAGCCGTGTGGATCAGGCGGCCACCCAGATTGCCAGCTCCAATGTCGAAGTGTCGGGTCGAAGCCAGTCTTCAGACTTTCAGCTTGAAAACCTTCGCTCGGTTGATCGCAGCCAACGCTCCGATCTGCCCGCCAATATCGTCGAGCTTGAAGCTGGCAAAAGCCAGTTCGAAGCCGGGCTTGCGGCCCAGAGGGCGAGCAATGAAGCGCTCGGTACGTTGATCGACACTTACGCCTGACACCCTGCCCGTGATCCGCGCCGTGCCCGATACGCACGGCGTTGCCTGCTGAATTCCCCTGCATCACCCGCCTGTATAGCCCCTGTCATTCTCTTCGCCCCGACTAAACTCCCCCTTACGTTTTCTGCCCTCTGGCGTGCGCCTGTCATGACCGTGGACGAATGGTGCGTGGTTCGCTATTGACAAGGTTTGGGCGTAAACGTATGTTTCAAACACCTGTTTGACCGCAAGGCATACGAGATTGTCTGGTGCTTGAGGCTCTGTTCTCGGCGACCGCCCGGTCATTCGTTCCAGGATTCATCAGCAGAGGTTTATCGCTATGCCTGACTACAAGGCCCCCTTGCGTGATATTCGTTTCGTCCGCGACGAGCTGCTCGGTTATGAAGCGCACTATCAGAGTCTGCCCGCCTGTCATGACGCCACTCCGGATATGGTCGACGCCATTCTCGAAGAGGGCGCCAAGTTCTGTGAGCAGGTTCTGGCCCCGCTGAACCGTGTCGGCGACACCGAAGGCTGCACCTGGAGCGAGTCGGGCGTGAAGACGCCGTCCGGTTTCAAGCAGGCGTATAAGCAGTTTGTCGAAGGCGGCTGGCCGAGCCTGGCCCATGACCTGGCGCACGGTGGTCAGGGTCTGCCTGAGTCCTTGGGGCTTGCGGTCAGCGAGATGGTTGGCGAAGCGAACTGGTCGTGGGGCATGTACCCTGGGCTGTCTCACGGCGCGATGAACACGATTTCCGAGCACGGTACCCCCGAGCAGCAGGACGCGTACCTGACCAAGCTGGTTTCCGGGGAATGGACCGGCACCATGTGCCTGACCGAGTCGCATTGCGGCACCGACCTGGGCATGTTGCGCACCAAGGCCGAGCCTCAGGCGGATGGCACCTACAAGGTGACCGGCACCAAGATCTTCATTTCTGCTGGCGAGCATGATATGGCCGATAACATCGTCCACATCGTGCTGGCTCGCCTGCCCGACGCGCCGGCTGGCACCAAAGGCATCTCGCTGTTCATCGTGCCCAAGTTCCTATCGGCTGCCGATGGCGGCGTGGGCGAGCGCAACGCAGTGAACTGCGGCTCGATCGAGCACAAGATGGGCATCCACGGCAACGCCACCTGCGTGATGAACTTCGACGGCGCGACCGGCTACCTGATCGGCCCGCCGAACAAGGGCCTGAACTGCATGTTCACGTTCATGAACACCGCGCGTCTGGGCACTGCATTGCAAGGTCTGGCGCACGCTGAAGTTGCCTTTCAGGGCGGCCTGAAATATGCCCGCGACCGTCTGCAGATGCGTTCGCTGACTGGCCCTAAAGCACCGGAAAAGTCCGCTGATCCGATCATCGTCCACCCCGACGTGCGTCGCATGCTGCTGACCATGAAAGCCTTCGCTGAAGGCACCCGCGCGATGGTGTATTTCACGGCCAAACAGGTCGACATCGTCAAGTACAGCGAAGACCCGGAGCAGAAGAAAGCGGCCGACGCACTGTTGGCGTTCATGACGCCGATTGCCAAGGCTTTCATGACTGAAGTGGGTTTCGAAGCTGCCAACCACGGTGTTCAGATCTACGGCGGTCATGGTTTTATCGCCGAGTGGGGCATGGAGCAGAACGTTCGCGACAGCCGCATTTCGATGCTGTACGAAGGCACCACCGGTATCCAGGCACTCGACCTGCTGGGCCGCAAGGTGTTGATGACCCAAGGCGAAGCGCTGAAGGGTTTCACCAAGATCGTACACAAGTTCTGCCAGGGCAATGAAGGCAACGAAGCCGTTCAGGAATTCGTGACCCCGCTGGCCGCGCTGAACAAGGAGTGGGGCGATCTGACCCTGAAAGTGGGCATGGCCGCGATGAAGGACCGCGAAGAAGTGGGTGCCGCTTCGGTGGACTACATCATGTATTCCGGTTATGCCTGCCTGGCTTACTTCTGGGCCGACATGGCGCGTCTGGCTGCCGAGAAGCTCGCAGCCGGTACATCGGACGAGGCGTTCTATCGCGCCAAGATCCAGACCGCGCGTTTCTACTTCCAGCGTATCCTGCCACGTACCCGCACTCACGTTGCCGCCATCCTGTCGGGCGCCAGCAATTTGATGGACATGAAAGAAGAAGACTTCGGCCTGGCTTACTGAGTCCTGCGTTAGTCAAAACCGCCTGATCGCTGATCAGGCGGTTTTTTTTATGCCTGCGTTTTGCAGGATTCCCGTTCCGCACGCTCTGCGTCCGGGCTTGATCCGATCATCACCTGCGCAATAAACATTTCCAGCCTCCTGCCGTTACAGAAAGTAGCTCGGTTATTGATCCTGCTGTATGCATTGCTCGCTGGATGAAGGCACAATGATATCGGTTCGTTCCAGGGTAGGAGAAACCCCTTTTGTTGCGCTCGTCCGCTGCACGCTTGAGTCATTTTCTGCCGTCACTGGCATTGCTGGTGGCGGGGCTTGCGGCTGCGTATGTGAAAGACCTGAACGTCTTCTTCACGTCCCTGTTCAATGTGCTGCCCACGCTCGTCCTGTTGTTGGGCGGCGCTTACTGCTGTGTTTACCGACGCCAGCGTGAGCTGTTTCTGATGCTCACGGTGTACATCGCCTACTACCTGCTCGATACCCAGACTGACTACTACCGCGACAACGGCAAGGTCCGCGAAGACGCTGCGGTCATCTTCCATCTGGTCTGTCTGCTGCTACCGGTGCTGTTTGGTCTATATGCAGCGTGGGAGGAGCGGACTCACCTGTTTCAGGACATGGTCGCGCGGCTGGCGGTGTTGGTGGCCGTGGGCGGCGTGGCGCTGGGGCTTGAGCAGAGTTACCCGGTCGAATTGCAAGTCTGGCTGGCCGACATTCGCTGGCCGGCCTTGCACGGGGCGTGGATGAGCCTGATCCAGTTGTCCTACGCGATGTTCATGGTGTCGTTCGCGGTGCTTATCTGGCAATACCTGGAAAAGCCCCGACCGCTGCATGCCGCCCAGATCGTCGGTCTGCTGGGGTTGTTCTGGGCGTTGCCGAAGACGTTCATTCTGCCGTTCACGCTGAATATCCTTTGCAGCCAGGTCATGTTGATGATCGCCGCCGCCGTCGCTCACGAGGCCTACCAGATGGCCTTCCGCGACGAACTCACCGGGCTGCCAGGTCGCCGGGCACTCAACGAGCGCATGCAGCGTCTGGGTCGCAACTATGTGCTGGCGATGAGTGACGTCGATCACTTCAAGAAATTCAACGATACACACGGTCATGATGTTGGTGATCAGGTGCTGCGCCTGGTGGCCAGCAAGCTGTCGAAAATCACCAATGGGGGCGGCAAGGCGTATCGCTATGGCGGGGAAGAGTTCGCCATTGTCTTTGCGGCCAAGACTATTGAAGAATGCCTGCCGCATCTGGAAGCGATTCGCGAAGCCATCGCCAGTTACGAGATTCAGTTGCGTAACAAGGACAGCCGTCCTCAGGACGATCAGCAAGGCCGTCAGCGACGCGGCGGTGCTCACGCAGGCAGTGTCTCGGTAACGGTCAGTATCGGCGTCGCCGAACGCCAGCCTGAACATCGCACACCGGAAGAGGTGCTCAAATCCGCTGATCAGGCCCTGTATGCGGCCAAGGGCGCCGGGCGCAACTGTGTCGTTTCTTATGAGCAACTGAACCGGCGCGGTGCCGTGCGCACGGCCGAAACAGCGAGCTGATTCCTGCCGTATAACGTCGTGACCTGCTATGACTATCCAGTCATGACACGACCCTATGTGTCTGAAATGTTGTTCGGGTAAACTCGTGAAACTCGACGGCTGATCAGCGTCCTCTCTCGCATCGATCAGCGTTCCCAACGTCTCTCGTCCCGTGTACACGAGGTTTGCCATGGCTGACTACAAAGCGCCACTGCGCGATATGCGCTTCGTCCTTAATGAAGTGTTCGAGGTCTCCAGGCTCTGGGCGCAACTGCCCGAGCTGGCTGAAACAGTCGACGCGGAAACGGTCGACGCCATTCTCGAAGAGGCCGGCAAAGTCACCAGCAAGACCATTGCCCCCCTGAGCCGTAATGGCGATGAGGAAGGCTGCCACTGGAAAGACACCGTCGTGACCACGCCGGCGGGTTTTCCGGAAGCTTACCGGACCTACGCCGAAGGCGGCTGGGTCGGCGTTGGCGGCAATCCCGAGTTCGGCGGCATGGGCATGCCCAAGGTGGTCTCGGCTCAGGTCGAAGAGATGATCAACTCCGCCAGTCTTGCCTTTGGTCTGTATGCGATGCTGACCTCCGGGGCGTGCGTGTCCATCAATACCCACGCCACCGAAGCCCTCAAGGCCAAATTCCTGCCCAACATGTATTCGGGCGTCTGGGCCGGGTCGATGTGCCTGACCGAGGCGCATGCCGGTACGGACCTCGGCATGATCCGCACCAGGGCCGAGCCGCAGGCCGATGACACTTACACGATCACCGGTAGCAAGATTTTCATTACGGGCGGCGAACACGACCTGACCGAGAACATCATCCATCTCGTGCTTGCCAAGCTGCCTGATGCGCCGCCCGGCCCGAAAGGTATCTCGTTGTTTCTGGTGCCCAAGTTCATGGTCGGCGACGATGGCAGCGTCGGTGCGCGCAATACCGTCAGTTGTGGCTCCATCGAGCACAAGATGGGCATTCAGGCTTCCGCGACCTGTGTCATGAACTTCGATGGCGCCATCGGTTACCTGATCGGCGAGCCCAACAAGGGGCTGGCGGCCATGTTCACCATGATGAACTACGAGCGTCTCGGTGTGGGCATTCAGGGCTTGGCGTCCGGCGTGCAGTCCTATCAGAACGCCGTCGAATACGCCCTCGACCGCCTGCAGAGCCGTGCTCCGACCGGTGCGCAGAACAAGGAAAAGGCCGCGGACCCGATCATCGTCCACCCTGACGTGCGTCGCATGCTGCTGACCATGAAGGCGTTCAACGAAGGCGGTCGGGCGTTCTCCAGCTACGTTGCCCTGCAACTGGACATTGCCAAGTTCAGCCCGGACGAAGTGGCGCGCAAACGGGCCGACGACCTGGTGGCGCTGCTGACTCCGGTCGCCAAAGCTTTCCTCAGTGATATCGGGCTGGAAACCACGGTCCACGGCCAGCAGGTGTTCGGCGGTCACGGTTACATTCGTGAGTGGGGCCAGGAGCAACTGGTGCGTGATGTGCGCATTACCCAGATCTACGAAGGCACCAACGGTATTCAGGCGCTGGACCTGGTCGGTCGCAAGATCGTCGGTTCCAATGGCGCGTTCTACCAGGTGTTTTCGGACGAAGTGCGTCAGTTCATCGAGGGCGCCGATGGCTCGCTGGGTGAGTTCACACGGCCGTTGACGGCTGCGCTGAACATGCTGGACGAGCTGACCGCCTGGGTGCTGGACCGCTCGCGCAACAACCCCAACGAGATTGGTGCAGCCTCGGTTGAATACCTGCATCTGTTCGGTTACACCGCCTACGCCTACATGTGGGCAATGATGGCCAAGGCAGCCTTGGGTAAAGAACAGCAGGAAGCGTTTTACGCGAGCAAGCTGGGCACCGCGCGCTTCTACTTCGCCCGCCTGCTGCCGCGTATTCATTCGCTTGATGCGTCGGTGCGCGCGGGCAGCGAGTCCCTGTTTCTGCTGGAAGCGTCACAGTTCTGACCGAAAACGTAACGTAAGCATTTGCTTACACAACGTGACGCCAATTGGCCTCTTCCCAAAAAAGGGATCCAAAGTTAATCTTTGTTCATGGACGTAGCGCAGGAAGCGCAACAAGACATAACAGGGACACGTAGGGAAGCCTGCCAGGACGGTGGGGTGAAAGGGAAATCAGGGAAACAGTCTGGAAAACCTCGCTTCGGCGGGGTTTTCTTTGTCTGCGTTTTAAGTGTCAGGTACGTCTGCGTCATGTGCAGGCGCTAATTGCAGGCTGGGTCGTCAGCGGCATGCAGCAAACCTCTCCTGAAAATAATGGCGTCTTGCCAGAGCCGGTTGAACCCTCACCGATGGCAAGGGTCGATTAGCTGTATGGCCATTTAGAGCCAATCACTCAGGAGCATCCCATGGACATCATTCGTATCATTTTTGCCATTCTGCTGCCGCCTGTGGGCGTGTTCATGCAAGTCGGCTTTGCTGGCGCTTTCTGGCTGAATATCCTGCTGACCCTGCTGGGTTACATCCCGGGCATCATCCACGCGATCTACATCATCGTTTCGCGTAAGTAACGCCCCGGCGCATGGGTTGATCGTTCCAACCGTCGGGACGATCAATCGTGGCCATCACTCAGCAGCATCAAGTACATCCCGGTAAAACTTCCATTCCTTCTCCAGTGCATCTGCCAGGTTAGCCGCCTTGCGGAACCCATGATGCTCGTCCGGATAGAAATGTGCTTCGGTCTTGATGCCTCTGTCCTGCAAGGCCTTGAGCATGGAGCGCGTCTGCTCCGGGACCACGACGGCATCCCGTTCACCCTGAAAAAAGATCACCGGCACATTGATGCTGTCAGCGTGCAGCAGCGGGGTTCTGGCTTCGTAGCGCTCAATGTCCTTGACCGGATCGCCGATCAGCCAGTCCAGGTAATCGCCCTCGAACTTGTGCGTGGCCTTGGCCAGGGCAACCGGATCGCTGACGCCGTACAGACTCGCCCCCGCACGAAACACATCCTTGAACGCCAGCGCACACAAGGTGGTGTAGCCGCCCGCGCTGCCGCCCCGTATGAAAGCCTGTTGCTCATCAATCAAGCCGCGTTCGGCCAGGTGGGTGACGACGGCGCAGGCGTCTTCGACATCGGCCACGCCCCAGTTCAGGTACAGGCTCTGCCGAAACTCACGGCCATAGCCACTGCTGCCGCGATAATTCAGGTCGGCGACGGCGAAGCCGCGGTGCGTCCAGTATTGAATGCGCGGGTCCAGCACCGGATAGCAGGCCGAGGTCGGGCCGCCGTGTATGAACACCACCAGTGGTGGCTTTTCGGCGCCGGTCATGGCGGGATAGAAGTAGCCGTAGGCTTCAGCGTCGCCGCTGGGGTAGCGCAACGGCTGCGGGAGGCTGATCTGTTCGGCCGGCAGCGGAGAACCGCCTCCAGCCAATACCTGCACACTCTGATCGACACGCGAAATGGCCAGTACGGCAGACGTGCTGACCGCCGAGGCCGCGATGCAGTAGATAAAGTCTTCGTCCACGGCCAGGCCGCGGAAGCGGCTGTAACCGACGCTGAAGTCTTCGGTGGCGCCGTCAGCCTGGCACAGCCCCAGCACCCACGAACCGTCCTGCGCCCAACTCGCCAGGTAGCCATCGTTGATGGGCAGCCAGGTGCAACTGCCCAGTTGCCAAGGCGCGGACGCGTGATCGGCGGGGGCGGCAGGCAGTGGCGCAAACCCCGAAGCAGACTCACTCCACGGCTGCCAGAAGCCGGCGCGGTCAGTCAGGCAGTGCAGTCGACCCTGAGCATCAAAGCGTGGCTGCTGCAAGGATTCCTCGGCACCGTCACCCGCCACGCACAGGGCCGTGCCCCACTGGCCGTCGTCCTGTTTCGCGGCACACATCAACCGGGTGCGCGTCCACGGTTGATGAGGGCGCTGCCACTCGACCCAGGCCAGACGCTGGCCATCGGCGCTGATAAGCGGTGACGCGTAAAAGTCAGCCCCCTCGGCCAGTAGCCGACGCTGCCCGTCCGCCAGATCAATGGCAACCAAACGGTGGGTATTGTGGGCTTCTTCGACCGCCAGAACCTGCCCATTGCTGAAGAACAGGCCGCCGTAGCGCCTGTCGCCCTGGGTCAGCGCAACCGGTTCGCTGGCGTCCAGCGCCTGTCGATACAACTGCTGATCGCGCTCGTTGACGAACACCACGGCATCGTCGGCCAGACAGAACGAGCCACCACCGTATTCATACACCCGGCTGCGCACGCTGAAGCCTTGCGGCGTCAGGCAGCGTTTGCTGTTCGCGTACCAGTGCCATATGCGACTGGCGCCGTCTTCAGGGCGATATTCGTTCCAGAACAGGCCGGCGGAGCTGACGTCCAGCTCGGCGAAGTCGGTGCCTGCCGCGACCGCTTGTGCAGCGGTCAGGGGCTCAGGAGGATTTTGCGATGAGTCGTGAGTTTCGGTCATTGCGAAAGGCCAGCTCTTCAATGGTTTGAGTCGCGGTTTCGGACTCGTCGCGAGCCTGAGTGATGATCCCGTGATGATAGGATTTGCTGCACACCGGATCGGCATTGGCGGCGTCGCCGGTCAGCATGAACGCTTGGCAGCGACAGCCGCCGAAATCCTTTTCCTTCTCGTCGCACGAGCGGCATGGTTCGGGCATCCACTCGTAACCGCGAAAACGGTTGAAACCGAACGAGTCGTACCAGATGTGCTGCATGCTGTGGTCGCGCACGTTCGGGAACTGTATCGGCATCTGCCGAGCGCCATGACACGGCAGGGCGGTGCCATCCGGCGTCACGGTCAGGAAGATATTGCCCCAGCCGTTCATGCAGGCCTTGGGACGCTCTTCGTAATAATCGGGGGTGACGAAGATCAGTTTGCACGGATGGTCTTGCGCGGCGAGCCGGTCACGGTATTCGTTGGTGACTGCTTCAGCACGCACCAGCTGATCCCTGGTCGGCAGCAGACCGATGCGGTTCAGGTGCGCCCAGCCGTAGAACTGACAGGTTGCCAGTTCGACAAAGTCTGCTTCCAGTGCCAGACACAGCTCGATGATCTTGTCGATCCGGTCGATATTGTGCCGGTGGGTCACGAAGTTCAGCACCATCGGGTAGCCGTGCTTTTTTACCGCCTTGGCCATTTCCAGCTTTTGCGCAAACGCTTTCTTCGAGCCGGCGAGCATGTTGTTTACCTGCTCGTCGCTGGCCTGGAAGCTGATCTGGATATGGTCCAGGCCCGCTTCCTTGAAGGCGATGATCTTTTCTTCTGTCAGACCAATGCCCGAGGTGATCAGGTTGGTGTAAAAGCCGAGTCGTCGCGCCTCGGCGATCAGTTCGGCAAGGTCCTGACGCACCAATGGCTCGCCGCCGGAAAACCCGATCTGCGCCGCCCCCATCTCGCGTGCTTCCTGCATGACCTTGAACCATTGCTCAGTGGTCAACTCCTGGCCCTGTTGGGCGAAATCCAGCGGGTTGGAGCAATAAGGGCATTGCAGTGGGCAGCGATAGGTCAGCTCGGCGAGCAGCCACAGCGGCAGGCCGACTTCGGGCGTGGGCGGTATGTAGGGGCTGCTGGTGGCGCGTGCAGTGTCAGTCAACGTTGATCCGGTTTTTTTTCAAAATTGATCCAGTTTTTCTTACTGGCGCCTTCCATGAACTCGTCGACGTCCATGCCCAGCTCGGGAACATTGGGGAATTGCTGATGAAGCGTGTCGATGATGTCAGCGATGGTGCGCTTTGCATCGATCAGCCCGCCAATCAGGGCCGCGCTGTCATTGAGTTTGATCATGCCTTCGGGATAAAGAACCACATGGGCTTTTTGCGCAGGTTCGTACTGAAAGCGATAACCCGTACTCCATTTGGGAACCTTGGACCTGAACGTCAGGTCGTGCTTCAACGTGTGCTTCATAGCGTAATCCCCTTATGCCAGACCTTCTGGTCGGTCACACTGTGGTACGGCGGGCGATTCAACTCGTAGGCCATCGACATTGCGTCGAGCATGCTCCAGAGAATGTCGAGTTTGAACTGCAGGATTTCCAGCATACGCTGCTGGCCTTCGTAGGTCGTGTAGTGCTGTAACGTGATCGCGAGGCCATGTTCCACATCGCGCCGGGCCTGACCCAGGCGGGTACGGAAATACGCGTAACCGGTAGGGTCAATCCACGGGTAATGCTGCGGCCAGCTGTCCAGTCGCGACTGGTGGATCTGCGGCGCGAACAGCTCGGTCAGCGAGCTGCTGGCGGCCTCCTGCCAGTTGGCGCGGCGGGCGAAGTTCACGTAGGCGTCAACGGCAAAACGCACACCCGGCAACACCAGTTCCTGAGAGCGCAATTGATCCGGATCCAGCCCAACGGCCTCGCCGAGGCGTAGCCAGGCTTCGATGCCGCCGTCTTCGCCGGGCGCGCCGTCGTGATCGAGCAAGCGCTGAATCCATTCGCGGCGAATCTCGCGATCCGGGCAGTTGGCCAGAATTGCAGCATCCTTGAGCGGGATATTCACCTGATAGTAAAAACGGTTGGCGACCCAGCCCTGAATCTGCTCACGGGTCGCGTGGCCTTCGTACATCGCCACATGGAACGGGTGGTAGATGTGGTAATACGCGCCCTTGGCACGCAAGGCCTGTTCGAATTCAGCGGGGGACAGCGCAGTCGCTTGGCTCATGTCAGCTCCTAAAGCTCGATGCTCATGCCGTCGTAGGCGACTTCGACATTGCGACGAACCAGCTCGGCGCGCTCCGGGGAGTCTTCGTCGAGAATCGGGTTGGTGTTGTTGATGTGGATAAGCACCTTGCGCTGCTCCGGGAAGCTTTCCAGCACTTCGAGCATGCCGCCGGGGCCGTTCTGGGCCAGATGGCCCATTTCCCGACCGGTGCGAGTGCCGACACCCCGGCGCTGCATTTCGTCGTCGTCCCACATCGTACCGTCGACCAGCAGGCAGTCGGCGTCGCGCATTTTTTCGGCCAGCGCTTCGTCGACCTTGCCCAGACCCGGCGCATAGAACAGCTTGCCGCCTGTGCGCGTGTCTTCGACCAGCAAACCGATATTGTCGCCAGGATGCGGATCGAAACGGTGTGGCGAGTAGGGCGGTGCGGCGCTGCGCAGCGGGAAGGGCGTAAAGCGCAGGTTTGGACAGGCCGGGATCACGAAGCTGCCCTGCAGCTCGATACGGTTCCAGTTCAGACCGCCGTTCCAGTGCTTGAGCATCTCGAACAACGGGAAGCCGGTGCTGAGGTCTTCATGGACCATGTCGGTACACCAGACCTGATGCGGGCAGCCTTCGCGCAGGCTGAGCAGACCGGTGGTGTGGTCGATCTGGCTGTCCATCAGCACGATGGCGCTGATGCCGGTATCGCGCAATGCTCGCCCGGGCTGCATGGGCGCAAAGCCCTGCAATTGCGCACGAATGTCGGGCGAGGCGTTGCACAACACCCAGTGTACGCCGTCGTCCGACAGGGCAATGGACGACTGGGTCCGCGCCTGCGCGTTCAGGCTGCCATCGCGAAAACCTGCGCAATTGACGCAGTTGCAGTTCCATTGGGGGAACCCGCCGCCCGCCGCGGAACCTAGAATCTGGATGTACATGTCAGCTCCTTGGCATACAAAAATAAAGAACAGCCACAACCATAAAAAAAGCCCCGGCGAACCGAGGCTTCACAGCGCACTGAAATCAACGGCTTGCGAAGTACATGGTGACTTCAAAACCGATACGCAGATCAGTGTAAGCAGGTTTAGTCCACGACATAAAAATCTCCTCGGATAAGTGCAGCGGTGGGTGACTACATCTTAGTGCATCGCTGAAGGCATACGTTCAGATGCTTAGGGAGCTATGTTACTCATTTTAACAATTCAGCAGGGCCAGAATCTGCATGAAAGACCGTTACCGTTCAGGTAAGGATCGGGCGTCGACCACCGGAGCAGGGCGGTTGGCGACGATCAGCCAGCCGCTTGCCGCGTCGATCAACTGCTTCGCAGCGCTCGATAACGAGTGTGTATCCAGATTTGACAGCGCACCTTGCAAGGCCGTCAGGTAATCGCCCTCATGCCCGGCAAGGTGCGCGTGCCAGTGCAGGTCTGCCTGCTGTTGACCGGTCATGTTCAACGAATCGAACTGAGCTGATAACGCCTGAACCTGAGCAGGTAAATCGGTGCTGCGAACCCGTTCCGGCAGCTCGCCCAAGAACGTTTCGATGTGCTGAAAAAGCTGTTGGGTGCTGCACGTCGGCGACTGGACCCCAAACAGTAATCCGGTCCTGCCGGCAATTTGCCTGACACCGCTGAACACGGCATAACCCAGTTGCAACTCGACCCGCAGCCGTTGGTAGAACGGTGCTTGCAACAGGTGTGCGAGCAAGCGCCAGGCGGCTTCATCCTCGATGGACATTGAGGGCGCGGGGCAAAAAAGCAGCAGCGCGTCGTCGGGCGAAGAACAGGCTTCAGCGACCCAGCGTTTGCCGGCGTTGACGGCTGGTAACGCAGGTCGCTCTTCCTGCCGAGTGCCTGGCGTTTTATTCAGCGCTGCGTTCAACGGCGGCAGGCTGGACGGGCAGAATCCGTGGGTAAAGCTGATCCAGCGCGAATGTGCCCACGTGGTTTGCAAGTCGAGGGGCTTCTGTTCTGTCTGACGTGTCAGGTAGTGATCAGCGAGCCGCTTGAGCAACTGACGAATCGGGATCAGTGCGGGTTCTTCATGTTGCCCGGTCAAACCCTGCGTATCCGGGCCGGAATGTTGCAGCCTGCGCAGGCAGTGTTCGACCACCGCCGCCATCGGTTCACGCAACCCGTTGAGCTGGAGCTGCCAAAAGGGGCCTTCAGCGCTGAACACCAGAAGCACACCGGCGTGTCGGGCGTCGTCGGTCAACCGCTTGAGCCTGGCATCGAGTGTTCGCCAGAGCGCCGGCTGTGGGCACGGCAACTCCCAACGCAGGTAAACCGCAGCCTCGGCACTGTCGTTTGATGCTGGCTTCAAAAATGGGTTGGGCGCTGGAAGTTGCCACTTGACCCCTCCATCGCTCGGGTTATCCACAGTCGACAAGATGGCCCGCGCGTTGGCGTTGAGTTGATCAAGCAATACGCTCAGGGCTATCGCGCCTTGGTCACTCAACTGCGCAGGGGTGTCGCGGCAGTAATGATGCGCCAGCGCCAATGCGCCACCGGTGTGCAAACGGCGCTGTTGAACACGTTGATAGTCCTCGACCAGTGCCGGCCAGTGAATCCTGAAAAACTCAAGCCAGCTTAAAAACAGGCCGTTGCCGGTGGCTGTGTTTACGACAGCGCCTTTGAACTCGATATCGAGCAAAAGCTGCCCACCGAATTGATACAACGGAGTGGCATTGAGTGAACTGGCCTGGCCCCGTCTGGCCAGTTCGTCACGCAGCCCGCCCTCATGACCCGCATTCAGGCAATGACACAGGAACGCGACCGCCTCGTCGGCCTTGTCTGGCAGATCCTCGCAGGCGAACAGCAGATGCTTTTCAGCTTCGCCCCGTTTAGGGAGGGCCGAAGGGGCGATCAGCGTCGGAGGCGGGAGCTGAGGTGACTTTTCTCCAGGCGTAAACATCATGCCGTATGTTTTTGCCAGCGCCTCCAGCGTTCCCAGAGACTGCGGCCCGGCCAGGCACAGGGTCATTTGCCCGGCTTGATAAAAGCGATGAAAAAAGCCCTTGAGGGCCAGTTGAAACGCCGGGTTGGGCACCGACAGGCTGTAGCGATTACCCGTATGAAAGCCGCGCAAAGGATGCTGAGGATTGATCGCGGCCAACAGGTCCGTCTGACTGCGCGCTTCGGCATCCCCGACCCAGGCGATGAATTCGGCGTGCAGCACTTCGCGTTCGCGCAGTTGGTCCGCCACGGCCATGCGGGGATGGGCGAGCATGTCGCACAGACGCTCCAGCCCTTGAGCGAAGCTGGTTTGCGGCAGCTCGAAGAAAAAATCGGTCGTGCGCTCGCGGGTGCTGGCGTTGACCTGACCGCCATGACGTTGCACGAACGTCATCAGATCTTCCCCTTTCGGAAAACGCTCGGTGCCCAGAAAGAACAGGTGCTCCAGAAAATGCGCCAGCCCCGGCCACGCCTGCGGCGCATCGTGACTGCCTGCGGCTACACGTAACGACGCCGCACTGCGCTTGAGCCGCGAGTCGTGACACAGCACCACACTCAGGCCGTTGGCCAGCGTGATACGTCTGAGGTCAGCAGATTGCGGGGCAGGCATGAGGGCGTCCACGGCAGCAGGGAAGGCGAAGCGTCATGCTAGCGGATAACCGACGGAGTTCGCGAGCCTGGCACGATAGTCGAGATAGCCGATACATTCGCAGAAATGGGGTCACCTGAAACACCGCCTTCGCGAACAAGTTCGCTCCCACAGGGGGCGGTGTCGGGCTCGGTAAATGTGGGAGTGACCGGGGCGGCGATCCGCATTGCTCACGAAGAGGCCGGTGCAGCTGTTTGATGCATCAGTGTAGGGCTCGGGTCAGTGGTGTATACAGTACAGGTCTCCCACAGGCAGCCCTGTCTGCCCGGTAATGTGGGAGTGAGCTTGCTCACGAAGAGGCGGGTGCAGCTGCTTGATGTATCTGTGCCTGGCTCGGGTCAGTGGCGCATAAAGCTCAGGTCTCCCACAGGCAGCCATGTGTGCCCGGTAAATGTGGGAGTGAGCTTGCTCACGAAGAGGCCGGTGCAGCTGCTTGATGCATCAGTGTCGAGCTCGGGTCAGTGGCGCATAGATAGCCGATACATTCGCAGAAATGAGGTCACTTGAAACACCGCCTTCGCGAACAAGTTCGCTCCCACAGGGGGGCAGTGTCGGGCTCGGTAAATGTGGGAGTGACCGGGGCGGCGATCCGCATTGCTCACGAAGAGGCCGGTGCAGCTGCTTGATGTATCAGTGCCTGGCTCGGGTCAGTGGCGTATAAAGTTCAGGTCTTCGATCCACAAAATAATCATTCACTGTCCTGGCCTGCGCCAGAAGCGCTTTGTCCAGCGTCCCGACGAGCAAGTCTTCATCCTGGCCTGCCAGCAGCGGGCGGCTGCCGTCAGGTGCGCAAAGGCTGCTGAGCCCGCAATAGCGAATATCGCCTTCGCTGCCGCAATAATTGGCGTACACCACGTAACAGTGATTTTCGAAGGCCCGCGCCCGCACGGTTACCTCACAGACGAAATCGTAAGGCGCCATGTTTGCGGTCGGCACCAGAATCAGCTCGGCACCGCCCAGTGCCAGGCGGCGGGTGTTTTCGGGAAACTCGACGTCGTAGCAAATCAGCAATCCCAGTTTCCAGCCATTCAGCTCGACCACGGGACAGTGATCGTCGCCCGCTGTGAACATCGACCTGTCCAGCTCGCTGAACAGGTGCGTCTTGCGGTAGTTGCACACGCTCACGCCGTGGCTGTCGATCAACTGCACGGCGTTATAAATCTGCTCATCGGCACCGCGTTCCGGGTATCCGTACAGAATCGCGATGCCGCTTGCCTGAGCGATGGCAGCAATGCGAGTCGCCGCCAAGCCGTCAGAGGGTTGCGCCAGCTCACCAACGGCGTGAGCGCCGATGTTATAGCCGGTCAGAAACATCTCCGGGCAAACCAGCACCTGCGCGCCTTGGCTGGCTGCGGCAATGGCCTGTTGTTCAAGCCGATTCAGGTTGCCGCTGACATCCAGCGGCAAGGGCGGGCATTGGTAAAGCGCAATGCGCATGACATTTCCTTTTTGCCGGTCAGTCAGTCAGCCAGCGCAATCGGGCCGATGTCGTGGAACACATCGCCGGGGCCGGGGTTTTCGGCGTGGGTCTTGCCGCCGAAGTGATTCATAATGCCCCACACCGCGTTCAACGA
The DNA here is from genome assembly GCF_002093745.1 of Pseudomonas graminis. Classification (GTDB taxonomy): domain Bacteria; phylum Pseudomonadota; class Gammaproteobacteria; order Pseudomonadales; family Pseudomonadaceae; genus Aquipseudomonas. Next base: position 52,212 of record NZ_MTSB01000010.1, on the reverse strand, counting down.
CGTCTGCACTGCGCCTTCCACCCAGGCCGGTGTCCAGGACACATCGTCACCGGCGATGAACATGCCGCGCTGTTCGCTGGGCATGTCCTGCTGCATGAAGTGCGCGTACATGCGCTGGTTATAGCGGTAATGGCCCGGCAGCGCACCTTTGAATGCCCCCAGAAAGTGCGGATCGGCTTCCCACGACACGGTGATCGGGTCGCCGATGATGCGTGCTGCGATGTCCACTTTCGGATAGATCTTCTTCAGCGCATCGAGCGCCAGCTTCACGCGTTTTTCGATGGGTTGCGGCAACATCTTCAGCGCATCGCTCATCCACGAGTAAGACAGGCAGATCACGCCCGGTTTGTCGTCGCCGTTGTCGAACAGGTACGTGCCACGGGTCAGGCGGTCGGTGAGGGTCATGCTCATCAGATCGCGCCCCGTTTCCGGGTCCTTGTCCTTCCAGAATGGACGGTCGACCATGACGAAGGTTTTGGAGGACTGCATATAGCGTGTGCGGTCCAGCGCCATCCACATCTTCTGTGAGAACAGCGACTCTTCGCACTCGATCTGAGTGGTCAGCAGCCAGCTCTGGCAGGTGGTCAGCACGGCGGCGTATTGACGGGTGTCGCCCCAGTTGTCAGTGACGGAAAAGCTTCCATCTTCGGCTCGTGCGATACGTTTCACGCCGGGACGCGGAGCGCCACGGTGCAGCGATGACAGGCTGGTGCCCTTGGGCCAGTGGGCGCAGCGCTCGGGCACATGGCTCCACAGACCGACCGGCACTTGCTGCACGCCGCCGACAATCAGGTGCTGGTGTTCATCGCAGTTGGTCATCACGACGCGAAAGATTTCCAGCATCGAATTGGGGAAATCCGAATCCCAGCCGCCTGTACCAAAGCCCACCTGACCGAACACTTCGCGGTGGTAGAAAGACAGTTTGGCGAACGCTTTGGACGTCGCGACGAAGTCGTAGAAGGTACGGTCGTCCCAGAGCGGAACCAGTTTGTTCCACAGCTCTTTGAGGCGCGGCACGTCACGGTCGCGGATCGCCTGCTGGATGTCGCCGAATTGCGAACCGCTTTCCAGTGCATCGGCCCAGGCATCCGCCACTTCCTGAAACAGGGCAGGCAGGTCCGAAAGCATCTGGGCGTAATAGGTGGTGCCTTCCAGGTCGATGACCGTGCTGCCGGAGGCGGCGGTCAGCGGGTTGGGGAAGGGCCGGGACTCAAGGCCCAGCTTGTCGACGTAATGAAAGAACGCCGTCGAGGACACCGGGAAACGCATGCCGCCCAGCTCGGCAACGATGCCCTTGGCGCCTTCGAACTCTTGCGAGCGCAACCGGCCGCCCATCTTGGACGCCTCGTACACCACGGGTTTGAGGCCCATCTTCATCAATTCATAGGCCGCGACCAGCCCGGCAATACCGGCCCCGATAATCGCCACTTCCGCGCCGTGGTTTTCGTCTGGGATGCTGCCCAAGCCTTTCGGGTGCTCGATCCACTCGTCAAAGGCAAACGGAAAATCAGGGCCGAACATCGTGATCGGCTTTTTGCCGTTGGCGGGGTGACGGTTGTTTTTCATGACTGACCTTGGGTAGCAACGGCGAAAAACAACAGTTTAGATAACTGCACACACGTTAATAAGACGCAAAGTGTCGTCGATATGATGTTTGTCTGTACGAAGTGACGAGAGGGCTGGCCATTTTGATTGATCGAGCGGGATCAACGGGTTCTTCAGACAGGCTGCCCGCGGTCGATCTTGCTGCTGAGAATGATCGACGTTGTGGTTTTCTCGACGCCGTCCACACTGCCGATCAGGTCCAGCAACTGGTCGAGTTGCTCGGGTGAGTCGGTACGCAGCCAGGCCACGTAATCGAACTCGCCGCTCACCGCGCACAGTTGCTGAACCTGCGCCAATGCGCTTAGCCGGCGCAGTACTTCCTTGCCGGAACGGGGTTGCACGGTGATGCCGACATACGCCTGCAAACCGCCATCGACCACCCGCTTGCCGAGGCGGACACCGTAGCCGGTAATCACGTTGCTGCTTTCCAGCCGGGCCAGCCGAGAGGTCACTGTGGTGCGGGCGATTCCCAACTGACGGGCCAGCATGGCGACGCTTTCGCGGGCGTTGATCTGCAACGCAGCGATCAGTTTTCGATCAATCTCATCCAGCGTCGGCGGGCGGGTGTCGGACACAGGCATTTCCTTCAGAACTTCCAGCGTCTGGCGGTCTTCGCCAGCCGGGCTTGCAACCCGTCCAGATTTTGCGCCAGTTGTTGAGTCATCAAGTGATAGCCCATCAACTCGGCGGGGATGACCGGCTGTGCCGGTGTGCTTTCCGATGTTCTTTCCAGCCGTTCAGTGGCCCCTGTTTGCAGCGCGCGGGCCATGCCGATCAACTGACGACGGATCTGGCGATAATCGTTGTCCAGCGACGCCTTCAATGACTCGCCCGCAGCCTGATCCAGGTTGGCAGGCCGGATGTTGGCCAGAATTTCGAGCGTGCTCAGGCACATGCGGAAGTGCCCCTGAATCGCGTCCAGTTCGACCATCGACATCTTCACTTCCTTGGAGACGGACGGCAGCAGCGAGCGCAGTTGCAGCATCGTGGCGTTCAGCCTGGCTGTGAGCTTCAAATGCTCGTCAGCCGTGACCGGCTGGCCTTGCACGATGCGTCCATACACCTTGGCGCAGTCACGCAAGCCGCTGGCCAGGTTGTAGCGCCAGGAAAACACGGCGTAGAGCGGAAGCGCGAAGGAGAACGCCAACGCCAGCGCGATACCGATCAGGATGTCTACCGTCCGCCACAGCCCGTCACTGATCGGGTTGTAACCGTGCCCCGCAACGATAAACAGCGTGATCGCGGACAGCAGCGCGGTATAGCCGCCTTTGCCGATGGCGTGATAAGCGAAGAACCCGCACATCACCGACATCATGGCGTAGGTCAGCAACGGCATTTCCAGATAGCCCTGCTGCACCACCACGATCAGACCCAGCCCGGCGCCGATCAGCGTCCCGTAGGCACGCTCGACCGATTTCTTGCCGATATTGCCGTGGTGCTGCAAGCCGCCGATCACGATCAGCATCGTGACCGATGCCCATTCGCCGTGAGGCAGATTGAGGCCTGTGGTCAGCAGGATCGTGACCAGCAACCCCACCGCAATTCGCGCCGCGTGGATCAGCCGCGCATGTCGATAGCGACGATACGGGTCCAGCAGCGGGCGCAAAACAGGGCGTAGCCAAGAGGGTATGAAAGCAGAGCGCGAATTCGTCATGCGTTAAAAGACCGCGAGGGCAGGGAAGAGATCCCTGGTTGGATGATGATGAAGTCAAGTAAGCCACATTTGACGTGAAATGGGTGGTGTTTGTTGTCGGCCACCCGGGACAAAATCGGCAGTCTGCCCGCCCGAAATAGCGTTATGACTGCAGAAGGAAGCAGCTTTTTGATGATTTAAGGTGGCTCTATGTGATGCTTTATCCTTTTTAATGTGTCACTTCATGATCTCTTATGTGCATGTTCAAGTGCGCAATTGTGCTACTTGATGAATCCATACACCCCGTGCCAGAAATCGCCTGCCTTGATGGCGGCAAATTTCTTGTCGGATGGAGGGCGGGTATTGAGGAAGGATCCGATGGCATTTCAACTGCGTCTGTCGCAAGCCCACGATCTGCCAGACTTGATGCGTATCTCGACGCAGGCCCGTTCTCGTTATAGAACCATTCCCTCTCTGGCGTACATCGCCGACACGCCTGCGTTGAACGCAGACAGATTCAAAGCCTGTCGGGTCATGGTGGCTGTCGACCGGCACGATCAGCAGGTCGTTGGTTTTGCGGCCACACGACCCCTCGACGGGCTTTTATACCTGGACAATATTGCCGTTGATCCGCGTGTTTCAGGCTTTGGCGTGGGTGTGAGCTTACTGACGTCCGCCCTGGCATATGCGGATGCTCTTCAGGTGCAAGCGATAAGCCTGACGACATTCCGTGAACCGATCTGGAACGGGCCCTGGTTTCGAAAGCACGGCTTTCTTCCGATGCCTGAGGCCCATATGGGCGCAGGGCTGAAGGCCGTTATCGAGCGTCAGTCGTTGACGCTCGACCCGGTGACGCGTGAAACCCTCTGGCGTTGTTGCAATCGCTGACCCGCCGTCTGCCTTCGATCCATTGTTCAACATTCGTACAGCCAGCCTTTGCCATATTCGCCTTGTCAGCCCGATCTTTCGCTTTGGCGAGAGCTGCGGCGCTCCCGTCAAAATGTATCAAAACAGAAATAGTGTGGACGCTTTGTCACTACAAAATGCACGCCACTCGCTGAAGGATCGGCTCTGAACCCATAACGACAACTCTCTCAGGCTTCTCCTTTCAGACGAGCGAATATTTGCTGCCATGAATAACCTGAACCTGCTGCAGCCTTACCGGAACGAACCGTCGGCGAATGTGATTTACGGTCCGATTCAACCCCAATTGTTGCGCGAAGAAGTCTTGGCCGACCTGCTTGAAGCCAGCGCGCAACGCGACCCGGAACACGTGGCCTTGATCTTCGGCGATCGCCAGATCAGTTACCGGGAGCTGAATCAACAGGCTGATCAAGTCGCGTCTGCGCTGATCGGGGCAGGCGTTCGGCCAGGGCAGATCGTCGGCCTCTGGCTGCCACGCGGCATCGAGCTTCTGGTCATGCAGGCCGGCATCGCCAAGACCGGTGCAGCCTGGCTGCCGCTGGATCAGGATACGCCGGTTGAACGTCTGCAGATTTGTCTGGAGGACGCCGATGCAGTGGGGGTGGTCTGCTGTGAAACGCTGAGACCGCTGCTGGCCGATACCGGGCTGACGGTGTGGACTGCCGAAGTGCTGTTGATGCAGACCTACACGGTTCCGGTTCGACGCAGCGGCGTGTCGCCGGACCATCCTGCCTATGTGATCTACACCTCGGGCTCGACCGGCAAGCCCAAGGGCATTGTGATTTCCCAGCGCAGCATCTGCCATTTTCTGCGCAGCGAAAACGCGGTGTTGGGCATCCGTGCCAGCGACCGTGTCTATCAGGGGTTTTCGGTCGCGTTCGACATGTCGTTCGAGGAAATCTGGATCGCCTACCTGGTGGGCGCAACGCTGTGGATCGGGCCGAAAGAAACCAGCGGCGACCCCGAAACCCTGCCGAGGCTGTTGAACGAACAGCGCATCAGCGTGCTGCACGCAGTGCCCACATTGCTGGCGCTGTTCAGTGAAGACGTCCCGAGCCTGCGGTTGATCAATCTGGGCGGCGAAATGTGCCCGGATTCTCTGGTCGAGCGCTGGGCCACGCCAGCCCGGCAGATGTTCAATACGTATGGGCCGACCGAAGCCACGGTGTCAGCCAGTCTGGCGCCGCTGTCACGTGGAAAACCGGTCACCATTGGCACGCCGCTGCCCAATTACGGGCTGCTGGTGATTGCCAACGACCCGGCGGTCGGTAGCACGGTGGCGCCAAGTCTTCTGCCGCGTGGCAAAGTGGGCGAGCTGTGCATTATTGGTCCTGGTCTGGCCGAAGGTTATCTGGGCCGGCCGGACCTGACCGAGGATAAATTCCTGCCCAACCCGTGGTCCACCGGTTATCACGACGCGCGTCTGTACCGCACGGGCGATCTGGCGCGGATCGATGCGGAAGGGCAAGTGCAATGCCTGGGGCGTGCCGATGATCAGGTGAAGATTCGTGGCTTCCGTGTCGAATTGGGCGAGATCGAAGCCTTGCTGGCGCAACAGCCCGGCGTCGGCACCACCGCCGTTTTGCTGCGTAACGAAAATGGCGTCGATCAGTTGGTCGCTTATCTGGTGTGCGACGCCGAGCCCTCTCCCGTCTTCACGAGCGAGCTGCGCAAGGTCCTGCAAACTCAACTGCCACCGTACATGGTGCCGGGGCATTTCGAGTTGCTCGACAGCATGCCGCGCCTGACCTCCGGCAAAATCGACCGCAAAGCGCTCAAGGCACGTCCTCTGGCAATAAGTGTCAGCAGCGGCGAATCCGATGCGCCAGGAACTGAAGGCGAAGTTGCACTGTTCGCCGCCTTGGCGACGCTCTTTCCCGGCCTGCCGATCCGTCGCGACGCTGATTTTTTCACTGACCTGGGCGGGCATTCGTTCTTTGCCGCCCGTTTGGCGTCGGCCCTGCGTGCCAATCCTCGTTTCGCTCAAATCACTGTGCGGGACATCTACCAGCAACGGCGTATCAGCGCGATTGCCGAAGTGCTGGACCTGGCATCGCAAGAGACGGCGGCCCCGGAGGACTGGACACCTCCTTCCGCATGGCGGCGCTGGCGGTGCGGTGTTGCGCAGGCGCTGGCCTTGCCGGTGATGGTCAGTCTGCGGATGACGCAGTGGCTTGCGCCGTTCTTTACCTATCACTTTCTCACCGGCTCACCCGAGGACTCCATTGCACTGGCGACCGTCGCGTCGATCTCGGTATTTCTGATGGCGACCGTGCTGCAGTTTTTCATTGCCATCGCCGGCAAGTGGCTGATAGCCGGACGCCTGAAGCCCGGCGTCTACCCGTTGTGGGGCGTCACCTACTTCCGCTGGTGGGCTGCGGATCGCGTGGTCGAGTCAGCGCCGGTGTATCTGTTAAGCGGCTCTTCGCTTTACCCCCTGTGGCTGCGGGCTTTGGGCGCCAGGATCGGGCAGGAAGTAGTGATCGGTGGAACCACGGCTCGGATACCCGACCTTCTGCAGATCGGGGACGGCGTCAGCATCGGCAATGGCGTCAGCTTCGAGAACGCGCGTGTCGAGCGGGGCCAGTTGCGCTTGGGGCAGATCACCTTGCAGGACAACGCCTGCGTCGGCTCTTACGTAATCATGGAAGGCAATACCGCTGTCGGCCCGTGGGGCCATCTGGAATCCCAGTCAGCGCTGGCGGACGGCCGCGAAGTTCCGGCTGGCCGCCTCTGGCAGGGCTCACCGGCACGGGATGTCGGTGCCTTTGATATCCTCAGCCAGCCAGCACGCCCCATCGTCACTCGTGCGCGCTTGCGTGCAGAAAAACTGTTTTTCTGCCTGGGCGTCCTGCTGGTCGCCACGCTGTTTTTCATCCCGGTGTTCCCGACCTTTTTCCTGATCGACTGGTTCGATACCCAACATTTCTTGCCGGGGTTTGAAGGGAGCGGGGTGGCCGGTCAACTTATCCGCTATTTCATTCTCGCTTTCCCGGCCAGTGCCGTGTTGATCGTGGCGACGGTGCTGGCCTCCGCGGCGTTGCGCTGGATCGTGTTCCCTCGCCTCAAGCCGGGCCGTTACGCGGTCCACAGCAACATCTATTGCGCCAAGTGGATGATCAGCCAGATACAGGAAGCGAGCCTGAACGTGCTGTCCGGCATTTACGCCACGGTGTATTCGCCATTCTGGTACAGGCTGCTGGGCGCAAAAGTCGGGCGTGATGCCGAGATTTCCAGCGCGCAGGGTGTGATCCCCGACATGCTCACCCTGGGCGATGAAACCTTTATCGCCGACGCCGTCATGCTAGGCGATGAGCGTATCGATGGCGGCTGGATGACTTTGCAACCGACGGTCGTTTCCAACCGCAGCTTTGTCGGTAATGGCAGTTACATTTCGGACGGCACCGTACTGCCTGAAAACGTCCTGATCGGCGTTCACTCCTGTGCGCCGCACAACGACAAGTTGGTCGATGGCGACACCTGGCTGGGGTCGCCCCCGATCAACCTGCCTGCCCGGGAGCAGTCAAGCGGTGCGCCTGAGTCGCTGACCTTCAAGCCTTCGCCATTGCGCCGCCTGGCGCGAGGCTTGGTCGAAGCCGTGCGTATCGTCACCCCGCACGCGATGGTCATCGCGGTCGGCTACACCGTCATGCTCGACCTCATGCCGCTGGCCGAAGACGAGCGCTGGGGTGCCGTGCTGGCGTACCTTGCGGCGATTGGCCTGGCGTACAGCGTGGGCAACTTTTTGCTGATAACGGCCCTGAAATGGGTGGTCATCGGTCGCTACCGCAAACGTGCAGACCCGATGTGGACACCCTTTGTATGGTTTTCAGAGGGCATCACCAGCCTTTACGAAGGCATGGCCGCGCCGAACTTCATGCGCTACCTGCGCGGCACGCCGTGGTTGCCGCTGGCCTTCAACCTGCTCGGCTGCAAGATTGGCCGTGGGGTGTACATGGACACAACCGACATCACCGAATTCGACTGCGTCCGTATTGGCGCCAACAGTGAACTGAATGCCGGGGCCTGCCCGCAAACTCACTTGTTCGAAGACCGGATCATGAAAATCGACCACGTCGTCATCGGCGAACGCGTCTACATGGGACCACGCAGCGCCGTGCTGTACAGCGCCGCAGTGGGCGACGATGCGCATCTCGGCTCACTGACACTGGTGATGAAAGGCGAACACATTCCCGCCGCCAGCCGCTGGGCCGGATGCCCTGCGGCACCTGACAGGGCATGAGCCTCGGGGCGATCTGGGCATTCGACGAGGATGGCCGGCTCGCCTCTCGCCAGCCATTCCCGCACGACGGGATATTGCTGGTCAGCAGCACTATCAGAGCCAGCAGCACGCGCGTCGAAGCGAGACAACGCATTCGCACCTGCGTGCGTCACGCCCTCAGCCAATACCTCGGTTTGTCACCTGACGCAATCGCCTTCATCAGCCACCCCGGACACGCCCCGCGACTGATGATTAACGACTGGCTGGAACCGGGATTTTCCATCAGCCACGAAGCCGGATGTTCCCTGGCGGCTGTCCACCTGCACGGGGCGGTGGGGGTTGATGTGATGCAGGTTCAGGATGTGCCCGATTGGCAGGTTGTGGCGCAGGACTACCTCGGCGCTGACGTGACTGCGCGACTGATGAGTGTGCCTGAGGCGATGCGCTCGACGGCATTTGCCAAAGCCTGGTGTGAGCGGGAGGCGTTGTTGAAGCTGCATGGGCTGGAATTGGGGGAGTGGGGCCAGGTGGGGATGTTAATGGGGGAGGGGGTTGAGGTTGAGGTGGGGCGTGGGATGGTTGGGGTGGTGGCTTTGGCGACTGCAGCTCATCACCCGCACAAATCTTCTAAACATCCTTTCCAAAACGGGTAAGTTAATCGTCCGTACCGTTTAACGCTGACCCATTTATGCCCGGAGTCTTTTTTGGATAAACGCAACTGGATTGAGCTGTCCCAGGACGCAGATACCGGGATTGAATCGATTCGCGCCCATTTTCAGGGCCATGACTACGACCCGCACTGGCATGACAGTTTTTTGGTGGGGGGTTAATTGGTCAACCCCAAGGTCTGGATGATGGCGGTGGCAACGGTGAGCTTTTTTGCCGATGGCAGCGACAAGACCATGCGGCTGGTGGTGTTGTCACTGGTGTTTCTGTTGGTTTCCTTACCCTGCATGACCCTATGGGCACTGCTCGGTGTGGGCAGTAAACGCGCTTTTGGTTCAGAGCAGGCGCTCAAGTGCATGAACCGTGTACTGGCTTTTTTATTGTTGGTGCAGGCTTGGTTGACTGTATTGATTTAGGGTACAAAAAAGCCGCGCAATGCGCGGCTTTCAATGCTGTGGGCCCAAACGGACTCGAACCGTAGACCAAAGGATTATGAGTTGCCTAGAAACGCTGTGGGCCTAACAAAACTGTTTATAGGAGAGCGTAGGCACACAAAGCGGAAAGCATTATAAACAGCGGGTTTGACGTGGTGTTGAGACAGTAGTGAGAGCTTATAGCTGTACCGGGTGGGTACCGAAATACTGAACCAGATTCACGCTCGTAAGGTTTCCATACACGAGTTGATCACTGCATTTCGTCCTGGTAATTGGCTTAGTGTATGATTTCCCCTTTTTCTCTATTGACCCCGTAAAAAAACAGTTCTCAGGGAGAGTTTTATGAAACTACTGGCCATTGTCCAGGGTGATGTCACAGACCACGGAGGGTATGTTATTAACGGCGACCAAACAAAGCGTATCAATGGTTTTCCCGTAGCGCATAGGGGCTGTGACGTCACCTGCCCATTGCATGGCGCTAGCAAAATTATTGGTGAAGGAAACACCTTCCACGTAGACGGATACATAATCGCGCTAGAAGGCGACCTGACCAGTTGCGGAGCACGCTTGATATCCCGACAGCAGAGCTTTTTTCGGGTTGAGAGGCGGTCGAGTGCTATGGAGTCCGCGTTCTCTACTCCGGTCAGTAACGCTCAGAGTGATGCTAGCGAGTCTGGGGTAGATGCGGTTGTGCAGTCAGTTGATTTAGCTATAGGTCAACGAGAGTCTGTGATGTGTGATGAGCGTTTTCGTCTTTTCAATGACAAACGCACCAGCCTTGGCCATCTGGGATACGTGGTTATGCAAGACCAACGTTGCACTGCCGTTAGCGCGCTTGACGTGCAAGGCTATAGCCGCAGCCATAAAAGCCCCGCAGTTGCCGCTCTACAAATCGCAACCAACGCCCCGCGGCCGGTCATGGAATAGCCCAATGTCTCTGAACGATTTTACACGCACCAATGCCTTAGGCCCTGATACTTACTATGCCTTGCCCCAAGGTGCCTCGCACACCTACGCCCCTACAGACACCCCAGCCAAAGAAGTCATCCTCCAAAGCCTGGCCTTAACTCGAATCCCGAGAGCCATGCGCAACATGGGGTGGGACACCGCAGCGGCGCTGATGCAGAGATGGTTTGACAGTCCAGCGTGGGAAATGCCGGAGGAGTGGAAGGTGCAGGAAACACAGCCTGACCCAATGAGCCTGTCTCCCGCGCAGTGCGATGAAAGCATCGTGAAGATGGAATGGGCAATGCAGTTTGAGCGATGCAGGCAGGCTGTTGAGGAGGCTGAGTTACTTCTGACCACAGTCAATGCTAAAGCTCGTTTAAATAGGCTGCTGAAAAAGGCAGGCTGGAGCGGGACAGGGGCGTTTGAGCTTGGGTCTCATGCCATGACTGCATTACAGATGGATTCCGTATCTCAAGTAAATTTCATTAAAATCGGTAGCTTCTGGGATGTATTAGACGATATGTATGGCGCATTAGGGGCGGCGACATTAAAGATAGGTGTTATAGGGAGCACTTTTAGCAAAATAGATAGCCTGACCAAAGAGAAACATGAATGTTTTCATATAGATCAGGTAGGGTTTTATATTCGCGATCACTATGATTTTAATGGCTTTCAATATCTAGGTACTTGTACAGAAGATCATGTGTTAACAAAAAAAGAAGATGTGATATCCATGACGCCACTGGGGCGTTTAGTGGTTAGATTGAAAGATGGGCCCTTTGCTGCAATTTACAATGGTGATTTTCGAGAATACAGAAGTAAAATAGGCAAGGGGGGAGACTTTATTATCTACTCCGATATATTGTGGAAAAAAATTGATAGGACCATTGATCTAGGAACGCGCCAATGAAAATATCATCGGCAAGGGTAAGATTTTTTTTGGCATATATTATAATAGCTTGTAGCCTTTGGACTGCTTCCGAGTGGTGGGAAAGAGCGCTAGCCAAGAGATCAGGAGCACCACTCATCAGCCCGGACGGGTGTTATCGACTGGAAGCTTTCGAGCCTTTTTGGGTGTTGCCTAATGTACTCCATCGAGAACCAGACCCTAATGGGGTTAGATCGCCAAAATGGTTTCCATGGTGGGGCAGCCCCGGCTTTTACAGGCTGTACGATCATCGAGACGGAAAATTGATTTCAGAAACCAAGGTTTACGATCGTGAATCAGGGGCATGGGGAATTGACTGGGGGGAGGGCTCGGGTTTCATTTACTCAGGGCTGATCCCTATTGGCCCAACTGTTCCTGGTTGCATGCGTCATCGGCCCACACTTCAGAAATCGCAATGAAAAGTGCAGCATCGCCAAGCCTGCCACTGCAGCAGGCTTTGGCAGTATCAGAGCGCGCGATCTGGGTCTTTAAAATCGAGGGGATGAAACGGGATTGCCTGCTAATCTGAGCGTTCGCTACATTAACGCACTTCGGCAGCAGTATCACTACAATGTCGCTGCCTCTTGGCCCTTGCCCCATACTTTACAGGCGTGCGTGTCTCACCTACTGGTGATCTTCACGATCAAGAAGACACCGTAGGGATCTTGGTAGTCGAGTTTCCAGGTAGGCACAAGATCGAGGTCCACGCTTTTGCTTTTTTCCAGATTGCTTTGAAAGACGTTGCTGAAATCGAAATCAGTATTGCGCCAGGCGATTTGGGAATTAGGGAATACACACAAGCCCCAGAGCAGCTACGCCTATCTGATTTAAGTGAGCATCTTCGACGTCAGCATTCCCTAAACGAATAGGGAGCTCCTATGAGCGTATTATGACTAATCAAAAATTTGGGTATCTAGTCGCGGCGATTTTCGTGCTGCTCGTGGTTTTCCACCGTCAGCTGATTGGTTGGATTGATGTCGACGGATTCTGGTGTCTGGTCTTTTTTGTCGCAGTGTTTACGGGCCGCTTGAGCCTGTACGTTTACAGGAAATCGCGAGGTCGGAAAGACAGTCTCGATACTCGCCGTTGGTGGGATATCTAGAAAACGCGTCTGGGTTGCCTAGCGATACCAGGCCGATTTACCAACTTGCTTGAGCGCTGCTTCCAGCATCATGCGCCCTGAACCGCCACGCTGGATGTAGACAACCCTCACCATTTCGTCTTCGGTACGCCGAGACCAGTCCTCCGCATCATGCTTGGTACGGAAGGTTTTAGCCACAGTTGGCCAACCGGTTTTGCGGATCAATGCCTTCCAGGTGCCGGAAGGAGTTTTGACTAGTGTCGCCATCTGAAAGAACGCCAAATGTGTACTGGCGCACCAGCGCTACACCGATTTTGTCCCTCTGGACCATAAGACTGTATCCCCGGAGCACCACCCAGAAACACAAAAGCCGCGCAATGCGCGGCTTCCAAAGGTGGTGGGCCCACACGGACTCGAACCGTGGACCAAAGGATTATGAGTCCTCTGCTCTAACCAACTGAGCTATGGGCCCTCAGTAGGCCGCGGATTATAACGGCGGTTTCGCGGCTGTGCTATCCGAAAAGTCCGAAACATTCATAAGAAGAAATTTCGTACCGAATTCATCGGGGTGGAGGGGCAGGCTGATGATGTAGCCCTGGATCTGTTCGCAGCCTTCGTCGGTGAGGAATTTCTGTTGTTCGCTGTTCTCGACGCCTTCGGCGATCACGGTCAGTTGCATGCTGCGCCCCAGTGCGACGATGGCGCGGACGATGGCGGCGTCGTGGGTGTCTTCCGGGAGGCCGCGGATGAAGGACTGATCGATCTTGAGGATGTCCAGTGGCAGCCGTTTCAGATAGCTCAGTGAGGAATAGCCGGTGCCGAAGTCATCGATGGCCAGCTGGACGCCGAGTGTTTTCAGTTTGTGCAGCACGGCCAGTGCTTCCTGGGTCTGGCTCATGATGAAGTTTTCGGTGATTTCCAGTTGCAGGCAGTCCGGGACCAGGCCGTTGTCGGCTAGCAGTTGTTCGATGCGTTCAACCAGGTTCGGCTGGCGCAGTTGGGCGCCGGCCAGGTTGACGGACACCGGGCCGAACGGCTTGAAGGCTTTGCGCCACTTGCCCATCTGGACGCAGGCCTGCTCCAGCACCCAGTCGCCAATCTGCAGGATCATGCCGTTTTCTTCCGCGAGCGGAATGAAGTGTTCAGGCGGTACTTCGCCAAAGGTCGGATGGCTCCAGCGGATCAGCGCTTCTGCGCCCACCAGTGTGTGGCTCAGGAGGCTGATCTTGGGCTGGTAAGCCAGGCTCAACTGGTTGCGGTCCAGCGCTCTTCTCAATTCCTGCTCAAGTGCAATGCGTTCGCTGGCCTGTTCGGTGAGGTCCCGGGTGTAGCTCTCGACCCGGTTGCGGCCCTGCGCCTTGGAGCGGTACATGGCGGCGTCGGCATTTTTGACCAGCGTTGCGACGTCGGTGCCGTCGGTGGGGAACACGCAGCTGCCGATGCTTGGGCTGATATACAGCTCGTGCTCACCCGCCTCGAAAGGGGTGTTGAAGCAGGCCAGCAGTTTGTTGGCGATGGCCTTGGCGTCGCAGGCCTGCAACAGGCCGGGCAGCAGCACGATGAACTCGTCGCCGCCGAGTCGCGCGACGGTATCGATGTCGCGCAGGGTTTCCTTGAGGCGATGGGCAATGCCCTTGAGCAACAAATCGCCCACCGGGTGGCCCAGGCTGTCATTGATGTGTTTAAAGCGGTCCAGGTCGAGGAACAGCACTGCGCCAAGGCTGCCGGATTCTTCGCTGTGCAGTAACGCCGACTGAAGGCGGCTCTCGAACAGGGTGCGATTGGGCAGGCCGGTGAGCGGGTCGTGGTGAGCCTGATAGTCCAGGCGCGCCTGTGCCTGTTTGAGGCTGGAAATGTCAGCGAACACCGCCACGAAGTGGGTGAGCAGGTTCTCTTTGTTGCGGACGGCGCTCACGGTCAGCCAGCTCGGATACAGCTCGCCACTCTTGCGCCGGTTGCTGATTTCGCCTTGCCAGTGGCCTTCGGCAGTCAGTTGATGCCACATGGCGGCGTAGAACGCGCTGTCATGCTGGCCTGATGCGAGCAGGCGAGGCGTCTTGCCGATGGCTTCGCCCTCGCTGTACCCGGTGATTTCAGTAAAGGCGCGGTTGACGGCAGTGATGCGCTGGTGGGTGTCGGTGATCAGCACGCCCTCGGCAGTGCTCTCGAAAACGGTCGCGGCCAGGCGCAGTTTTTCCTGCATTTGCTGGCTTTGGGTGATGTCCCGCGAAATGGTCAGCAGGCAGTCTTCACCGCCGATGATGAGCGGTTGTGAGGACAGCTCGCATAATCTGATGTCGCCGCTGATATTGCGGAGCCGGGCACGGAAGTCTCGAACGGAGCCGTTGCGCTTTATTTGCTCGATGAGTCGATGGCGCTCGCTCAGATCAGCCCAGATGCCCATATCGAACGTTGAATGCTCAAGGCAGTGCTGTTCGCTATAGCCCGTGATGTTGCAGAAACCTTCGTTGACTTCCAGCATCATCCCGTCCAGTTGGCGGGTGATGCCCAGCCCGTCTGGCGAGGCATGGAAGGCCTTGGCGAACTTCTCTTCGGACATTTGCAGTTGCTGCTGAGCCAGCTTGAGCTGAGTGATGTCACGAACGACCACCAGTACCGCTGGCGTGGAGCCCTGATCAAACGGCTGCGCTGACATGAGCCCTGAAAAGGTTTCGCCGCTGCTGCGACGGAAGGGGATTTCCAGGTTGTGGATACTGCCCGTTTGCAGTTGCTGAAGAACGTTGGGGCCCATACCGGGCACAGCCCATAGGTCCAGCTCGGTGGGTGTTTTGCCGATCACGTCGTCTATGGCAAGCCCCGTTTGTTCGACGAATGCCTCGTTGGCATCCATGATGTGCCCATCGATAAGGCTGGCGATGATCATCGCGTCCGGGCATTGAGCGAAGACCGAGGCGAATCTGCCTTCGGACAGGCGCAGGGCTTCCCGGTCGCTAATGTCGATCATTAATCCACGCATAAGTGGCTCACATCCGTGTCTGACCGTTTCTGATAAGGGTGTGACATGGCCTTGAGCTATGTATTTAACTCAGGCTTGTCCCGAAAGCGTTGTATCCGGGTAGATACATAGTTGTAGGTCAATTCGCCGATACCTGCAATTAGACCGATGGCTGACAAGGCCTGCGTCGATCACGCTTGCGCCTTGGCCTGCTGTGTGGATTCTGGTTCGCCAGAAACGCAAAACCCCCGGCGTGCCGGGGGTTTTGTTGACTCGCTCGTGCGATTACTCGTCAAGGAATGAGCGCAGATGCTCGCTTCTTGTCGGGTGACGCAGCTTGCGCAGTGCCTTGGCTTCGATCTGACGAATCCGCTCGCGGGTTACGTCGAACTGCTTACCGACCTCTTCAAGCGTGTGGTCGGTATTCATGTCGATGCCGAAACGCATACGCAGAACCTTCGCTTCACGGGCGGTGAGGCCCGACAGCACTTCGCGTGTCGCTTCTTTCAGGCTTTCAACAGTGGCGACATCGATTGGCGACTGCATGGTCGAGTCTTCGATGAAGTCACCCAAGTGCGAATCTTCGTCATCGCCGATCGGGGTTTCCATGGAGATCGGCTCTTTGGCGATCTTCAATACCTTGCGGATTTTATCCTCAGGCATTTCCATGCGTTCACCCAGCTCTTCCGGGGTCGGTTCGCGACCCATTTCCTGCAGCATCTGCCGGGAAATACGGTTGAGCTTGTTGATCGTCTCGATCATATGCACCGGAATACGAATGGTGCGGGCCTGGTCGGCAATCGAGCGAGTGATCGCCTGACGGATCCACCAGGTGGCATAGGTCGAGAACTTGTAGCCACGACGGTATTCGAACTTGTCCACAGCCTTCATCAAGCCGATGTTGCCTTCCTGGATCAGATCGAGGAATTGCAGGCCACGGTTGGTGTACTTCTTGGCGATGGAGATCACCAGACGCAAGTTTGCTTCAACCATCTCTTTCTTCGCGCGGCGGGCTTTGGCCTCACCGATCGACATGCGACGGTTGATGTCCTTGATCTCGGCTATTTTCAGGCCGGTCTCTTCTTCCAGTGCTGCGAGTTTCTGCTGGCAACGCTGGATATCAGGCTGCAAACGCGCGATGGCTTCGGCGTACTTGCTCTTGCCTTTGGCCAGTGCGTCGGTCCAGCTTTCGTCGACTTCGTTGCCCGGGAACTGGCGCAGGAAGTCGGCGCGTGGCATACGTGCATCACGTACACACAGCTGCATGATGGCGCGTTCCTGAGCACGAAGACGCTCAAGAGCACCGCGTACACGCTCGACCAGACCCTCAAACTGTTTTGGAACCAGTTTGATCGGCATGAACAGTTCGGCGAGGGCAACCATTTCAGCAATGGCGTGCTTGTCGTCGCGACCGAGCTTTTTCAGTGCCTTGCGGGTGATTTCCATTTGATCGGAAACCGCACCGAAGCGCTGCTGGGCGATGACCGGATCGGGACCGCTCTCGACTTCGTCTTCTTCGTCGCTGGCGTCTGCCGACTCTTCCTCGTCGTCGTCAGCACCTTCAGCCTTGACGGCTTTGGGGTCGACGGGCGGAGGGACTTCGGCAGGCGGCGCAATGCCGTCGTCCGGGTCGATATAACCGCTCAGAACATCGGAGAGGCGACCGCCTTCGCTGGTGACACGTGTGTATTCGGAGAGAATATGGTCAACCGTGCCTGGGAAGTGCGCGATAGCGCCCATCACTTCACGGATGCCTTCTTCGATACGTTTGGCGATTTCGATTTCGCCTTCACGGGTCAGAAGTTCAACGGTGCCCATCTCACGCATGTACATACGAACGGGATCGGTGGTACGACCAATGTCGGTCTCGACCGCTGCCAGTGCTGCGGCCGCTTCTTCTGCGGCTGCCTCATCGGTATCGGCGTCGGCCAGCATCAAGGCGTCCGCATCCGGAGCACTCTCGTGTACCGGGATCCCCATGTCGTTGATCATGCGGATGATGTCTTCCACCTGCTCGGGATCTGAAATATCCTCGGGCAGGTGGTCGTTGACCTCTGCGTAAGTCAGATACTTCTGCTCACGACCCAGGGTGATCAACTCTTTGATACGAGACTGCTGTTGCGCTTTTCCGGACATAACACCCTATCCACTGAAGGTCTTGGCGGGCAAAAAACAAGCCGAGGATTATACCCGAGCTATGACCTCACGCGCCAGTTGAGGTCGGGTTTTGTGCAGAATGATTACGACTGAGCAGCTTTACCAGCTGCGCTTTCTCTTCGGCCGTCAGGCCGGTGTCACGGTCTTTTCTGATCAATTGATCAATATTTCGCGAACGTTGGTCCGCCGATAGCTTAGTTATAGTGTCGAAAAACTGTTGTTCAAGGTTGTCGGCCTCAATCAGCCATTCCTTTTCGGCCAGGGCGCGCAGCAAACGGCCCTGTTCAGTCCCGTGCCACCGCGCTATCAACTGTAACGACCGCAGGTTGGGATTCTTTTGTCTGGCTTCAATGAGCGCGACAAGTAATTGTGCGTTTGACTGGTCTTCTGCCGCGAAATGGCTGGCATTTTCGACCTTTTCGGCCAGTTCCGGGTGATGCAGCAATGTTCTGAGGGCGGCCTGCATCGGTGGCTCGACGGCCGTCGGAACGCGGGGCGCGCGCGGCTCGAAGTCCTGACGCTTGCCTTTTTTGCCCCAGGACTTGTTGTCCCACTTTTTCTGATTCGGACCGCCGGTTTTCTTGGGCGTCCATTCCTGCTGCTGTTCGTAACCGCCCTGTGGCGGGTAGTCGGCGTAGTCAGGCGCGGCGTCGTAGTCGACGTACGGGTCGTAGCTGGGCGGTGCATCGGCGGGCGCGCTTTGCACCAGCTGACTCACTGCCTCGCCGGTCAGCCCGGTGATTTCAGTCAGGCGCTGACGCATCAGAATGCGCAGGTTCGCGCCTGGCACTTTATCGATCAGCGGTGCAGCGAGCGTGGCCATGTGCGCTTTGCCTTCCAGCGAGCGCGGGTCAGACTCTTTGGTCAGTTGCTCGAAAAAGTAGTCGGCCAGCGGCTGGGCATGCTGATTGATGCGTGCCTTGAACGCGTCGGTGCCTTCGGAGCGCACCAGTGTGTCCGGGTCTTCGCCTTCAGGCAGGAACAGAAAACGAGCCCGACGCCCGTCCTGAAGGTTCGACAATGTGGCTTCAAGCGCTCGCCATGCGGCGTTGCGTCCGGCCTGGTCACCGTCGAAACAGAACAGCACGTTGGGCACGACCCTGAACAGCCGTTTCAAATGCTCTTCGCTGGTGGCGGTGCCCAGTGTCGCCACCGCATTGCGCAGGCCTTGCTGGGCCAGCGCGATCACGTCCATGTAGCCTTCAACGACGATGATTTCATCGAGGTTGCGATTGAATTTGCGTGCCTCGAACAGCCCGTACAGTTCCTGACCCTTGTGAAACACCGGTGTTTCCGGGGAGTTCAGGTATTTGGGTTTGTCATCGCCCAGCACTCGACCACCAAAGGCGATGACGCGGCCGCGAGAGTCGCGGATCGGAAACATGACCCGGTCGCGGAAGCGGTCGTAACGTTTGCCGGTTTCAGCGTTTTCGATCAGCAGGCCTGCGTCGATCATGACCTTTTGCTGTAGCGAATCACTGCTCAAGTGCTTGTAAAGGTTGTCCCAGCCGGGCGGCGCGAAGCCAAGGCCGAAGTCCCGTGCTATTTCGCCGGAGAGGCCGCGGCCCTTGAGGTAATCCACCGCAGCCTTGCGCGAGGGATGGCTTTTCAGGGCCTGGCGATAGAACTCTGCGGCGGCAGTCAGCAGCGGGTAGAGCGGGGAGTCGGTTGGCTGGCGTGGTTTTTGACCTTTGACGCCCTGCTCGCGAGGCACTTCCATGCCGGCGGCCTTGGCGAGGTCCTCGACAGCCTGGGGGAAATCCAGGTTGTCGTGGTCCATGATAAAGCCAAGCGCATTGCCGCCTGCGCCGCAGCCAAAGCAGTAGTAAAACTGCTTGTCCGGGCTGACGCTGAAAGAGGGTGTCTTTTCTTTGTGAAACGGGCAGCACGCGCTGTAGTTCTTGCCGGATTTCTTGAGCTGCACGCGCGAACTGACAACATCGACAATGTCGGTGCGGTTCAGAAGGTCGTCGATAAAGCTCTGGGGGATCAGCCCGGCCATGGCGTTCTCGTCATTCAAGCGCGTTGCAGAAGTATCGGGAGACTCTACGAGCGTTCCGTCAGCCTGTCAGCCGTCTTTTTGCATTGAAATGGCAATAAGCGGGCACGTCTTTGCATCCGAAGGTCGGGCTGAGTTCAAAGGGGTAGGGTGGGCACATGATCATACGAACAGGTCATCGAGCCAGAGGCTGCAATGCTGATGTTGAATGCCTGAAAAGACGCTGCCTTGGCTGAGCTTCTTGCGAAGTCATCAAGGCATACTCGTCTTGTCATCGGCCAGTTTATTGCCCGGCTGGGCATGACCAATGCTGCCTGTAAACAGGCTGGACGTGCTTGATTGAGTGTCTGGGTCGCATCTGCGGCCTGAACAGGTCAATCAATCTAGCTAACGCAAAACAGCAAAGCTGTAACTGCCGACAGCCCGGCTGTGTGGCCGGGCAAGGCAGAAGCTTGCGACGCAGGTCTGTAAATTAATACAGACGAACGGCGCGGCGCTGTTCGCGCTGGACTTTCTTGGCGTGGCGTTTGACAGCAGCTGCTGCCTTGCGCTTACGCTCCGAAGTCGGCTTCTCGTAAAATTCGCGGCTACGAACTTCAGCCAGAACACCGGCTTTTTCGCAGGAGCGCTTGAAACGACGCAGAGCTACGTCGAAGGGTTCGTTCTCTTTAACTTTGACGGCTGGCATCCAGAGCTACCTTCATTCATTACCGGGGTCAACGCTTAGTGCAAACACTGCACAAAAGTACGTCGGTTTTTAAGGGTTGCGGATGTTAACCCCTCATTGAGAGGAATGCAAAGCCTCTGATCGAAAACCGCTGGTCGGCACCTCGGTCGGCGACTATTATGCGCGCCTTCAAATCTGCCCCCAACAAGGCGCAACCCCATGCTAGTACTGGGATTAGAAACCTCCTGCGACGAAACCGGCGTCGCGTTGTACGACAGTGAACGCGGTTTGCTGGCGGACGCTTTATTCAGCCAGATCGATCTGCACCGCGCCTACGGCGGTGTGGTGCCGGAACTCGCGTCGCGTGATCACGTCAAGCGCATGCTGCCCCTGATCCGCCAGACACTGGCCGAAGCGGACTGTGTTGCCACCGACATCGACGCCATCGCGTATACCGCCGGGCCGGGCCTTGTGGGTGCGTTGCTGGTCGGCGCGTCGTGCGCCCAGGCGCTGGCGTTCGCGTGGGACATTCCGGCATTGGGTGTTCACCACATGGAAGGCCATTTGCTGGCCCCGATGCTGGAAGAAAACCCGCCACAGTTTCCGTTCGTCGCCTTGCTGGTGTCCGGTGGTCATACACAGCTGGTGCGTGTCGACGGTATCGGTCAGTACGAACTGCTGGGCGAGACGCTGGACGATGCGGCAGGCGAAGCGTTCGACAAGACCGCGAAGATGATGGGCATGCAGTATCCCGGTGGGCCGGAGATTTCGAAAGCGGCCATGCAGGGTGTGCCGGGGCGTTTTGTCTTTCCTCGACCGATGACCGATCGTCCCGGGCTGGCGTTCAGCTTCAGCGGCCTGAAAACCTCAGCGCTCAATACCTGGCAGCAGTGTCAGCGTGCTGGAGACGACAGTGAGCAAACCCGCTGCGACATCGCGCTGGCCTTCCAGCAGGCGGTGGTGGAGACTTTGACCATCAAGTGCAAACGCGCGCTCAAGCAGACCGGTCTCAAGAGCCTGGTCATCGCCGGCGGTGTGAGTGCCAACAAGGCGCTGCGGGTCTCGCTGGAAAGCATGCTCGGCGATCTGCGCGGGCATGTTTACTACGCACGGCCCGAATTCTGTACCGATAACGGCGCGATGATCGCCTTTGCGGGTTGTCAGCGTCTGCAGGCCGGGCAGAAGGAAGGTTTGAGCATTAACGTGCAGGCGCGCTGGCCGATGGAGCAGTTGTCGGGAATCTGAAGGCATGCGAGGGCGGTGGTTTTCGTGTCGTTGCTCAGAAATGCCGTTCGCGCCCGGCCAGCAGGTCGCGTAGATTGCCGCGATGGCGCCAGACGATGAGCAGGGTCAACACGCTCATCGGCAACAAGGCGTGCGGCTCCTGCCAGGCCAGTAATGGCAGTGTCAGGGGTGTAGCGATCAGCGCCGCGAGCGAGCTGGTACGGGTCAGGTAAAACGTCAGCAGCCAGGCGAC
Organism: Pseudomonas graminis; assembly: GCF_002093745.1. Classification (GTDB taxonomy): domain Bacteria; phylum Pseudomonadota; class Gammaproteobacteria; order Pseudomonadales; family Pseudomonadaceae; genus Aquipseudomonas. Next base: position 30,515 of record NZ_MTSB01000010.1, on the reverse strand, counting down.
TACCGCCAGGGCTGCTGCGGGCGGGTAAAGCCCCAGTAACACACCGGCGGCCGTTGCAACGCCTTTGCCGCCGCGGAACCGAAAGTACAGCGGAAACAGATGGCCGAGCACTGCGCAGACGCCGATCCAGCCTTGCTGAGAGGGATCAAGCCCCAAGGTGCCGGCAAGCAATACCGGAATCAGGCCTTTGCAGAGGTCGCCGAGCAGGGTCAGTATGGCCAGCTTTTTCCCGGCCAGACGCAACATGTTGGTGGCGCCGGCATTGCCGGAACCGCTGGCGCGCGGGTCCGGGCTGCCGCTGAGGCGGCTGAGCAGGATGGCAAAGGACAGTGAGCCAAGCAGGTAGGCGAAAGCCGCCAGTGACCAAAACATGCTAACCATTCCGGGCGAGGATGCCCTGATTCTAACGGCGCATCGCGCCCTTGTCGTGCAGTGGAGAGTAGTGCTTGGACAGAGTTTTCATCGAGGGCCTTGAGGTGGATACCGTCATCGGCGCGTATGACTGGGAACGTGGCATCCGTCAGTGCCTGCGTCTGGACCTCAGTTTTGCCTGGGACAATCGGCCTGCCGCGGCGGGCGACGACCTGAGCAAGGCGCTCGACTACGCCAGTGTCTCGACGCGTATTCAGGCGTTCGCCGAGCACGCGCAGTTTCAATTGGTCGAGACGTTCGCTGAACGTCTGGCCGAAGTGCTGATGAGCGAATTCACCATTCCCTGGCTGCGCTTGAAACTGACCAAGCCCGGCGCCGTTGCCGCCGCTGCCGGTGTAGGCGTGGAGATCGAGCGCGGATGTCGCTGACCCGGATCTTCCTCGGCCTGGGGAGCAATATCGAGCGTGAACGGCACCTGCAGGCGGGGCTTGATGCGCTGGATGGCTTTTTGACCGACATGCGTTGCTCGCCGGTTTTCGAGAGCCATGCCGTGGGCATCAAGAGCGGGCCGTTTTTCAATCTGGTGGTTTCGGCACTGACCGATTTGCCACTGACGGAGCTGGATCGCCGACTGAAATTCATCGAGGCGGACAACGGGCGTTACGCGCCTGACCGTGTAGGCCTGCCGCTGGACATCGATGTGCTGTTGTACGGGGAACAGGTCGGCAACTTTGATGGGCTGATTTTGCCTAGGGCGGAAATTCTCAAAAATGCCTTCGTTTTGCGCCCACTTGCACTGATTGCCCCCGAACGCCTGCATCCGGGGGTAGGCCTGTCGTTCAGCAAGTTGTGGGCGGATGCGCAGATTGACCAGCAGCTTTGGCCGGTTGCATTTGAGTGGCGTGGGGTAGAGTTGACGCCTGAGCATTTGCTGCGCAGCTAAGGTTGTCTCGCTTTCCAGTTCAACCGCAGAGCTTCCAGGGCTGCGCTATCACGCTGGAGCGTCAGTCCGCTTTTGATTCTGCCCGGAGTCCGTGGGAGCGAACTTGTTCGCGAAAGCTTTATTCTGGGCGATACATCTTCAGCGGATGTCACGGCCCTTTCGCGAACAAGTTCGCTCCCATGCTCTTCTGTCAGAAGCCTGTAAGCCCTCTATTCCAGGCGTTCTGGGGCTTGTGTATAACGATGAGCGTCGCAGCGATAGCTCGCGCGCGTAAGTCAGGCCATCTGCTCCGCCTTGTACGCTTTCAGCGCCTTCAGACGCTCGTTCTTCAGCGCATCGCCCAGTTCCTTGCCCTTGAGGCCTTGCTCCAGCAGCGGTTGTACTGACACGGTTCGGGCGGCGTGTGCTGCGCCGCGCAGGTAGTCGGCCTGTGGATAACTGCGCTGTTCGAAACCGTGGCGGCCTCGTGCATCCATCTCGCAGGCGGCAATGAACTCTTCGAACCGCTGCGGCCGACGATAGACGTCGAAGCTGTGCAGCAACTCCAGCAAGGTCAAGGGCTTCAGTTCCAGCGCCCGGTGCCCGTGAGTGTGATATTGACCGACCAGCAGCGCCAGCTCCTGGCATTCCTTGGGCACGCGAAAGCGCTCGTTGACTGCTTTTATCGGGCGCAGGCCTTTGTGTTCGTGAGCGATATGGCGAGGCCATTCGGATTCGGGTGTCAGCCCTTTGCCGAGATCGTGCAACAGGCAGGCCCAGCGCACGGTCAGTGGGTGTTTGTGAATCGCAGACTGCTCAAGCACGCTGAGAACATGCACGCCGGTGTCTATTTCAGGGTGATGGGCTGCTGGTTGCGGGACGCCAAACAGCGCTTCGACTTCCGGTATCAATTCGCCGAGCGCACCGCAGTCATGCAGCACCTGGATGAAAACCTGAGGCTGGTCCTCCATGAGGGCGCGAGAGATTTCCTTCCAGCTTCGCTCGGCGGTGAGGGCCTTGAGTTCGCCCGATTCACTAAGCTGTCGCATCAGGTCCATCGTCTCGGAGGCGATGGTGAAGCCGTGACCGGCGTAACGTGCCGCAAACCGGGCGACGCGCAGGACTCTGAGCGGATCTTCGGCGAATGCGGGTGAAACGTGACGCAATATTCGCGCTTCCAGGTCCCGCTGCCCGTTGTAAGGGTCGGTCAGATTGCCGTCCTTGTCTTCGGCCATCGCGTTGATGGTCAGGTCGCGACGGATCAGGTCCTGCTCAAGGGTCACCTCGGGGCTGGCGTGAAAAACAAAGCCGCCATAGCCCACACCGCTTTTGCGCTCGGTGCGCGCCAAGGCGTATTCCTCATTGGTCAGCGGGTGCAGGAACACCGGGAAGTCTGTGCCGACCGGGCGATAGCCCTTGACCAGCATCTCCTCGGTACTGGCGCCCACCACCACCCAATCGATATCTGTAACGGGTTGCCCCAGCAGGCGATCGCGTACTGCACCGCCAACTTTATAAATCTGCATAAAAAACCTCCGTAAGCGCGACAGGATAAACCTTGCGTCGCGCTCGTGGAGGCCAAAACCGAATCAAGGGCGGATAATTAATATTCACCGCTCTACAGCTTAAAGGTGTACAACCGCCAAATCACGCCGGGGATATTCACTGTCGGCATGCTCGCCTTTTGGTGGTACATGATGGACTTTGACCACCTCATCGCCCTGAAGGGTTTCCAGGTGGATGTCAAAACCCCACAACCGATGCAAGTGCTTGAGCACCTCATCTGTCGATTCGCCCAGCGGTTTGCGGTTGTGCTGCTGGTGGCGCAGGGTCAGTGAGCGGTCGCCGCGGCGATCAATGCTGTAGATCTGTATGTTGGGTTCCCGATTGCCAAGGTTGTACTGGGCAGCGAGAATTTCGCGGATGGTCCGGTAACCGTTTTCATCGTGAATTGCAGGCACAACCAGGTCTTCTTTCTGATCGTCATCCATGATGCTGAACAGCTTGAGGTCGCGAATGACCTTGGGTGACAGGTACTGAAGGATGAAACTCTCATCCTTGAAACTGCCCATCGCAAACTTGATCGCTGTCAGCCAGTCGGTCCCGGCAATTTCCGGGAACCACTGCCGATCCTCATCAGTGGGGTGTTCGCACATCCTTCTGATGTCCTGATACATGGCAAACCCGAGGGTATAAGGGTTGATACCGCTGTAATACGGACTGTCGAAACCGGGCTGATAGATCACGCTGGTGTGCGACTGCAGGAACTCCATCATGAAGCCGTCGGTAACAAGCCCCTCGTCATACAGGTCATTCATCAGCGTGTAGTGCCAGAACGTCGCCCAGCCTTCGTTCATCACTTGGGTCTGGCGCTGGGGGTAAAAATACTGCGCAATCTTGCGTACGATTCGCACCACTTCACGCTGCCAGGGCTCCAGCAACGGTGCGTGCTTTTCGATGAAATAAAGAATGTTTTCCTGAGGTTCGGCAGGGAAGCGAGCGTTATCCTCTTTGTTGCCTTTGTCGGCGTTCTTCGGAATGGTGCGCCAAAGATCGTTGATCTGTCGTTGCAGATGCTCTTCACGGTCCTTCTGTCGGCGCCGCTCTTCTTCGGCAGAAATCGGGTACGGGCGTTTGTACCGGTCCACTCCGTAGTTCATCAGCGCGTGGCAGGAGTCGAGCAAGTCTTCCACCGCATCGATCCCGTGGCGTTCTTCGCACTGCATGATGTACTGCTTGGCGAACACCAGATAATCGATGATCGAGCTGGCGTCGGTCCAGGTGCGGAACAGGTAGTTGCCCTTGAAGAAACTGTTGTGCCCGTAGCAGGCATGAGCGACAACCAGCGCTTGCATGCAGATGGTGTTTTCTTCCATCAGGTAGGCGATACATGGGTCGGAGTTGATCACGATCTCGTAGGCCAGACCCATCTGGCCTCGCGAGTAGGATTTTTCAGTGCTGAGGAAGTGCTTGCCGTAAGACCAGTGGTGATAACCCAGCGGCATGCCCACCGAGGCATAGGCATCCATCATCTGCTCGGCCGTGATCACCTCGATCTGATTGGGATAAGTATCCAGGGCATACCGCTCGGCGATTCTGCCGATTTCCCGGTCGTAGGCCCGAATCAGTTCGAACGTCCACTCTGACCCGGTGGAAAGGGGTTGGCGTTTCTGCTCTCTGGCGGTCATGACACTAACCTTCGCTGGAAGAGTTCGCGGAATACCGGATAGATATCACCGGCAGAGACCAGCTGCTGCTGGGCGAAGGTGTCGGCGAACTCGTCACCGATACGCTCGTATTCGTACCACAGGGCCTGATGTTCACGCGGCGTGATTTCCACGTACGTGTAGTACTGCACGAAAGGCATGATCTGTTTGGTCAGGATCTCGCGGCAGATGGGCGAGTCATCGTTCCAGTTGTCGCCGTCCGAAGCCTGAGCTGCGTAGATGTTCCATTCGCTGGTCGGGTAGCGTGCCGCCATGATCTCCTGCATCAGTTTCAGGGCGCTTGAAACGATCGTGCCGCCGGTTTCCCGTGAGTAAAAAAACTCTTCTTCGTCCACTTCGCGGGCACTGGTGTGGTGGCGAATGAACACGACCTCGATTTTGTCGTAGTTACGCTTGAGAAACAGGTACAGCAGGATGAAGAACCGTTTGGCGATGTCCTTGGTTGCCTGGGTCATGGAGCCGGAAACGTCCATCAGGCAGAACATGACGGCTTTGGAACTGGGGTTGGGTTGCTTGACCAGCAGGTTGTATTTGAGGTCGAAGGTGTCGAGGTAGGGCACACGACGAATGCGCGCTTTCAACTTCTCTATGTCTACTTCCAGCTCCTGAATGTCGCCAAAATTGTCGGGTTCTTCGCGCTTCATGCGCTCAAGTTCGCTGATCGACTCCCGGAGCTTTGCACGACTGCTGCCAGACAGCGCAATGCGTCGCGCATGGGCGGAGCGCAGGGTGCGAATAATGTTGATGCGGGAAGGGTTACCTTCGTTGCTAATCCCGGCCCGCACTGTTTTGAACGTGTCCGTGCCGGTCAGGTTGCGTTTGACCAGATTCGGCAGTTCGAGGTCTTCGAACATGAACTCAAGAAACTCTTCCTGAGTGATCTGAAACGAAAACTCATCCATGCCTTCGCCGGAGTTGCCTGCCTTGCCAGGCCCTTTGCCGCCAGCGCCGCCTTGTGGGCGGGCGATGTGCTCGCCGGTGGTGAATTCCTTGTTGCCGGGATGGACGACCGTCTGCTTGCCGCCACGACCATGGTGCAGCACCGGTTCGTCGATGTCGCGCCCGGGGATGCTGATCTGTTCGCCGTGTTCCATGTCTGTAATGGATCGCCGGCTGACAGCTTCCTCCACCGCCTTCTTGATATGGTCACGATAACGACGCAGAAACCTCTGTCGGTTTACCGTGCTCTTGTTCTTGCCATTGAGACGTCGGTCGATCACATAGCTCATAGGCCCCTCCGGGGAGCTTCAAGTTGTAAGCTTCAAGCTGCAAACGAATGCTCTTTCAGCCCCGGAATGGAGGCCTGACCGCTGTTCGCCTGCAGCCGATAGCTTGAAGCTGACACCTGCTTTTATTGCGACTTGCGCACGCGCAGATACCATTCGGAAAGCAGGCGAACCTGTTTGTCCGTATAGCCCCTCTCGACCATTCGAGTCACGAAGTCGTTGTGCTTTTGTTGGTCCTCTTTGCTGGCCTTGGCGTTGAAGCTGATGACCGGCAGGAGGTCCTCGGTGTTGGAGAACATTTTCTTCTCGATCACCACACGCAGCTTCTCGTAGCTGAGCCAGGTCGGGTTTTTGCCATTGTTGTTGGCGCGGGCACGCAATACGAAGTTGACGATCTCGTTGCGGAAATCTTTCGGGTTGCTGATGCCTGCCGGTTTCTCGATCTTCTCCAGTTCCTCGTTCAAAGCCACGCGGTTGAGAATCTCGCCGGTCTCGGGATCGCGGTACTCCTGATCCTGAATCCAGAAGTCTGCATACAGCACGTAGCGGTCGAAGATGTTCTGACCGTATTCACTGTACGACTCCAGGTACGCCGTCTGGATTTCCTTGCCGATAAACTCGATGTAGCGCGGTGCCAGGTATTCCTTGATGAACCGCAGGTAACGCTCGCGGGTTTCGGCAGGGAACTGCTCCTGTTCGATCTGCTGTTCCAGCACGTACAGCAGGTGGACCGGGTTGGCGGCGATTTCGTGCGGATCGAAGTTGAAGACCTTGGACAGGATCTTGAACGCAAAGCGGGTAGACAGGCCGTTCATGCCTTCGTCGACGCCTGCGCTGTCCCGGTATTCCTGAATCGACTTGGCTTTGGGGTCAGTGTCTTTCAGGTTCTCGCCGTCATACACACGCATCTTGGAGTAGATGTTGGAGTTATCCGGCTCCTTGAGGCGAGAGAGCGTGGTGAACTGCGCAAGCATTTTCAGGGTGTCGGGCGCGCAATGCGCCTTGGCCAGCGAACTGTTGAACAGCAGTTTGTCGTAGATCTTGATCTCATCGCTGACGCGCAGGCAGTACGGCACCTTTACGATGTAGATACGGTCGATGAACGCTTCGTTGTTCTTGTTGTTGCGGAAGCTGTGCCATTCCGATTCGTTGGAGTGGGCCAGCAGAATGCCGGTGAACGGGATCGCCCCCAGCCCTTCGGTGCTGTTGTAGTTACCTTCCTGGGTCGCCGTCAGTAACGGGTGCAGGACTTTGATGGGCGCCTTGAACATCTCGACGAATTCCATCATGCCCTGGTTGGCACGGCACAGTGCGCCGGAGTAGCTATAAGCATCGGCGTCATTTTGTGGATATTCTTCGAGCTTGCGGATATCGACCTTACCGACCAGCGCGGAAATGTCCTGGTTGTTCTCGTCTCCCGGCTCGGTTTTCGCCACCGCGATCTGATTGAGGATCGAAGGGTAGAGCTTGACGACCTTGAACTGGCTGATGTCGCCCCCGAATTCGGCCAGACGCTTGGTCGCCCAAGGCGACATGATCGTGCTCAGGTAACGTCGCGGAATTCCGAAATCCTCTTCCAGAATCGCGCCGTCTTCAGTGGCATTGAACAGGCCCAGCGGCGACTCGAAAACCGGTGAGCCCTTGATGGCGTAGAAAGGGACTTTTTCGATGAGTTGTTTAAGCTTTTCGGCCAGGGACGATTTACCACCGCCAACCGGGCCGAGCAGGTAGAGGATTTGTTTCTTTTCTTCCAGGCCTTGGGCGGCATGGCGGAAATACGAAACGATCTGGTCGATGCATTCTTCCATCCCGTGGAAGTCCGCAAAGGCCGGATAGCGGCGTATGACCTTGTTGGAAAATATTCGCGATAATCGCGAGTTGACGGACGTGTCCACCAGCTCGGGCTCACCAATGGCCAGCAGCAGACGTTCTGCGGCAGAGGCGTAGGCGCTGCGATCCTGTTTACAGAGCTCTAGATACTCCTGTAGCGAGAGCTCTTCCTGTCGTGTGCTTTCAAAGCGTTGTTGGAAGTGGCTGAATATGCTCATGACGTCACCTCGCTCGATACGTAGAGCCGGCGGCGGATCTCAGTCGATGCTGGCAGCAGCCGATCACTCGGTCACTGTTTACCCCCCAGAACACCTTAATAATAGCTACCGATAACCCACGCGCCGGTGTACCGGCTCTCCCCTGAATACGGATGGCCTAGGCTAAGGATAGTTCGGATTCGGAAAGATAAAGAAGGGATGCGCGAGAAGAGGGGGGGACCGTTCGTCAGATGGCGCGCAAGCCCGCGTAGAACGCGGGATCCGCTGTCAGAAAAATATTTTGTATCAGCCTTGCACGGTTTCTTCGGGGTAAGTCGTGCGCCACAGCTCAAAACCGCCGTCCACGCTGTACACGTCGGAGAAGCCCTGGCCTACCAGGTAAGCCGCGGCGCTTTGACTGGAGTTGCCGTGATAGCAGACCACGAGCAGAGGCTTGTCGAGGTCTGCCTCGCGGATGAAGTCTGCAATCGAGTGATTGTCCAGATGCACGGCGTCAGGAATGCGATTGCTCTGAAACGCTTGCGCATCGCGAACATCGACCAGCACGGCGCCCTGATCGCGCAGCGCTTTGGCCTGGTCAGGCGGAATACGTTTGAAATCGGTCATTGCTGGGGCTCCTGGGCCTGAGGTTGCTGAGTGTCTGCGACGCCCGGCTGCATGCTGACAATCTGCCCGGGGGCGGCGTTGCCGACAGCATCGCAATTGCAGTGATGACGTTCAAGCGTGTCGACGTTGAGCAGCGTCATGGCGCCGCCCCATACACAGCCGCTGTCCAGCGCAAAGACTCCCGGCTCGTCGCAGCGGCCTTCAAGAGCGGCCCAGTGACCGAAGATGATGTTCACCTCGCGAGTCTTGCGGCTCTCGTGACTGAACCAGGGCGCATAGCCAGGTAACGCGGTGCCGACACCTTCCTTGCTCTTGAGGTCGAGTTTGCCGTCGCGGGTGCAGAAGCGCATGCGCGTGAAACAGTTGGTGATCACCCGCCATCGCGTCACGCCGCTCAAGTTGCTGTCCCATTTGGCCGGTTCGTTGCCGTACATGCCATCAAGGAAGGCACCATAGGACTGGTCGTCCTGAAGCGCCTGTTCAACTTCGGCGGCGTACTTCAGCGCTTTTTTCAGCGACCACTGCGGGGCGATGCCGGCATGAACCATGGCGACGTTGCGGCTTTCATCGTAATGCATGAGTTTCTGTTGGCGCAGCCAGCCCAGCAGTGCTTCCCGATCCGGGGCGTCCAGAATCTCGCGCAGTGTGTCGCCTTTTTTAAGGCGCTCAGCGTTACGGGCAGCGGCAAGCAGGTGCAGGTCATGATTTCCGAGCACGCAGACCAGCGATTCGCGGATGTTGTACAGGTATCGAAGGGTTTCCAGCGACTGAGGACCGCGGTTGACCAGGTCGCCTACCAGCCAGAGTCGATCCTGGTCCGGATCGAAATGAACATGTTCCAGCAGGCACTTCAAGGGCTCAAGACAGCCCTGCAGGTCACCGACGGCGTAAACTGACATCAGTGCAGCGAGCCTGGAGCGGCCAGCCGGAACGGAGCAATGACCGCATCGAAGCGTTTACCGTCTTCGGCCAGCATCTGATAGGTGCCCTGCATGGTACCGACCATGGTCGTCATCACCGTGCCGCTGCTGTAGGTATGGCTGTCGCCAACCTTGATCAGCGGTTGCTGGCCCACAACACCCTCGCCGCGTACTTCTTCGACGTGACCATCACCGTTGGTGATGACCCAGTGTCGGGACAGCAGCTTGGCAGGCAGTTCACCGTTGTTGTGAACGGTGATGGTGTAGGCGAAAGCAAAGCGGTTCTGATCGGTTTGCGACTGTTCTGCAAGGAAGCGTGTGACGACTTTGACGTCGACCTTGTAACGAGAATCGGACATGCAGGAGACCTTGAAAGCGAAAGCGAAAAAAGGGCGTGTGCGGCAGGTAGAACAGTCTAGGACAAGTCGCCGGGAAATGACGACGGATAAAACCGTTTACGTGCCCTGAGACTCACTCCGTCATGACTTTTTCGCTGAGCGTGTCTGCCAGACGAACAAATGCGGCCAGGTCCAGCTGCTCGGGGCGCAGGCTGCCGTCGACGCCGGAAGCTGTAATTTCATCGCTGCTGAGCAACAGCTTGAGCGTGTTGCGCAAGGTCTTGCGACGCTGATTGAACGCTTCACGTACAACCCGCTCCAGCACGCGGTGGTCCTTGGCAGGGTGTGGCAGTGTTTCGTGCGGGACCAGACGGACAATGGCCGAGTCCACCTTGGGAGGCGGATTGAAGGCACCTGGCCCGACGTTGAACAGATGCTCCACGCGGCAATGGTACTGAACCATGATCGACAGACGACCCCAGTCGCCGCCGCCAGGGCCGGCAGCCATGCGCTCGACCACTTCCTTCTGCAGCATGAAGTGCATGTCGCGAATCAGGCTGGCGTTCTGCAGCAGGTGAAAAATCAGCGGTGTCGAGATGTTGTACGGCAGGTTACCGACCACACGCAGGCTGCGAGGCTCGGCGCCGAGGCTGTTGAAGTCGAACTTCAGCGCATCGCCCTGATGCAGGTTGAAGTTGGGCTTGCTGGCGAACTGGCTGTTCAGGATCGGGATCAGGTCCTTGTCCAGTTCGACCACATCCAGTCGGGCGCCGCTGTCGAGCAGCCCCTCGGTCAGTGCGCCCTGGCCTGGTCCGATTTCCAGCAGGCGGTCTTCAGGTTTGCTGCGGATGGCACGCAGGATCTTGTCGATAACGCCTGCGTCGTGCAGGAAGTTCTGCCCGAAGCGCTTGCGCGCCCGGTGTTGGTAGTGCTCGGTCATGAGTGGGTCTCGGCCATCTGGTAGGCGGTTTGCAGTGCAACGTTCAGGCTGCCGGTGTCGATGTCCCCGCTGCCCGCCAGGTCCAGCGCCGTGCCGTGATCGACAGAGGTGCGGATGATTGGCAGACCGAGCGTCACATTGACGGCTGCGCCGAAACCTTTGTATTTCAGCACGGGCAAGCCCTGATCGTGGTACATCGCCAGCACTGCATCGCAGTGTTCCAGGTATTTGGGGGTAAACAGAGTGTCGGCAGGCAGCGGGCCGCGTAAATCCAGCCCTTCGTTGCGCAGACGCTCCAGAGTCGGTTCGATGATGTCGATTTCCTCACGGCCCAGATGCCCGCTTTCGCCAGCATGGGGGTTGAGGCCGCAGACCAGAATGCGGGGCTGTGCTATGCCGAACTTGTTGACCAGGTCGGCGTGGAGAATACGTGTCACACGTTCCAGCCGATCCGCTGTTATGGCGTCGGCCACTTCGCGCAAGGGCAGGTGAGTGGTCACCAGCGCCACCCGCAGATCGCCGGTCGCCAGCATCATCACCACCTGTTCGGTGCGGGTCAGCTCAGCGAGGAATTCGGTGTGTCCGGAAAACGCGATACCGCCGTCGTTGATGACACCCTTGTGGACCGGCGCGGTGATCATGCCGCTGAACAGCCCATCGATGCAGCCTTGGGCAGCGCGCGTCAGGGTTTGCAGGACGAACGCGGCGTTGGCCGTGTTCAGGACGCCGGTTTTTACCGGCGCTGCCAGGGCGGTGTCCCAGACATACAGGCTGCCGGCAGGCGCAGGCAGGTCGGGGAGGGTGTCAGGCGTGACGTTTAGCAGGCTGACCGCTACACCCAGCTGCGCGGCCCGCTCAAGGAGCAGGTCGCGACTGGTGATGATAATCAGGGGGTAGGGCTGAGGCTGAGTGGCGAGCAGCAGGCAAAGGTCAGGACCTATGCCGGCCGGCTCACCGGGTGTCAGTGCGAAACGCTTTGGTTTCACTGTTCAGCCTGGGTCGCGCCAGGAAGTTTGATTTCAACGTAGGCTTCGTCGCGGATCTGACGCAGCCAGGTTTGCAGCTCTTCGTCGTATTTGCGGTTACGCAGTACGCTCAGTGCTTGCTGATCACGGGCCTGACCGGTTGCGTCTGTGGCGCGACGGCCAAGCACTTCCAGAACATGCCAGCCATAAGGCGTTTTGAAGGGTTTGGACAACTCGCCCTGCGGCGTATTGTTCATGACTTCACGGAACTCTGGAACCAGCGAGTTCGGGTCCACCCAGTTCAGGTCACCGCCATTGAGTGCAGAGCCAGGGTCTTCCGAGAAACTTTTAGCCAGTGTCGCAAAGTCTTCGCCGCCCTTGATACGGTCGTAGATTTTTTGCGCGAGACGTTCGGTTTCTTTTTCGCTGCGGATTTCGTTCGGCTTGATCAGGATATGACGCACATGCACTTCATCGCGCATCTGTGCCTGACCCTGGCCACCTCGTTTTTCCAGCAGCTTGAGGATAATGAAACCGCCTGGCGTGCGCGCCGGTGGCGTCACGTCACCGACCGGCATCGAGCTGAGCATGTCACCAAACGGTGGTGGCAACTGAGCAGCCTTGCGCCAGCCCATGTCGCCGCCTTCCAGCGCATTTTCACTCGATGACGTGGTGGCGGCGAGCTTGGCAAAGTCGGCGCCTTTCTTCACCTGGTCATAAATGCTCTTGGCCTTGACGGCAGCGGCCTGGATGACTTCCGAGGACGCACTGTCAGGCGTGGCGATCAGGATATTGGCCAGGTGAAACTCTTCAGACAACTGAGCCTTGCCCTGACTGGAAGCGAGGAAGTTTTTCACTTCCTGCTCGGAGACCTGAATACGTTCTGCCACGCGGCGCTGACGCACACGGCTGATGATCATTTCCCGACGAACCTGTTCACGGGCGTCGTCATAGGAAAGGCCGTCATGAGCCAGCGCGGCGCGGAACTGATCCACGCTCATGTTGTTGCGCTGGGCAATGGAGGCGATTGCCTGGTTCAGTTCGTCATCGCTGACACGAATGCCTGACCGCTCGCCCATCTGCAATTGCAGGTTTTCCAGAATCAGACGATCCAGAACCTGCTTTTGCAGCGCATCGGCCGGCGGTACGCCAGCTCCGCGCTTGGCGATGGTTTGCTGAACCTCACGAACACGCTGGTCCACCTGGCTTTTCATGATCACGTCGTTATCGACGATAGCCGCAACACTGTCCAGAGGCTGAACAGCTGCATGCACTGCACCGCTCAGGAGTAACGCGCCCAGCATCAGCGGGCGCAGACAATCAGAAAGCTTGGTCTTCACGTTCACGATAACCTTGAATGCCTTTGTCGAGGAAGCTGTCTACTTTGGCGCCAGTCACACCGCCGAGCCCCTTCAACACAATTTGTAGGAATATGCCGCGGTCGCCTTTCTCGTTCTGAGGTGCTGCCTGGCTGAACTCGTCATAGTCGATCCAGTAGCGGTTGACCAGACGCATTTTCCAGCAGCAGTTGTCGTACTCGAACCCGCCGAACGCTTCGATAGTGCGTGCGCGGTTGTAGTCATACTGCCAGCGGCTGATCACGCTCCACTGCGGCACGATTGGCCAGATGACCGAGAAATCGTGCTGTTGAATCTTGTAGTAGTCCTTCACGTAGTTGGGTGAACCCGGCGTGCCGTAGTCGCCACCCCCCACGATCCAGCGGCCAGTGCTTTCGTCGTAACGAATCTGGTCGTTGCGATAGCGATAGCCGAGGTTAACGATCTTGTTGGGTTCAGCTTCAGGCTGGTAGTGGAACATTGCGCTGCCCGAACGGGTGCTCTTGCTGTCCGGATCCCAGTTGAAATCGGAGTTGAAGCGCCAGTCGCGGTTGAAGCGGTACTCGTATTCCAGCGCGTAAGGCGAAACACTGGCTTGGGCGTCGTCGCGATCTGCGAACTGAACGCCTGGCAATTGCACCTTGCGGTCTTCGAAATACACGGCCTGACCGATGCTGAATCGTTGACGCTCGAAGCCGTTGTCTTCGATCCAGCGGTTGGTAATGCCCAGCGACAGCTTGTTTTCGTCTCCGATGCGATCAGAGCCGGTAAAGCGGTTATCACGGAACAGCGACGCAAAGCTGAAGGTACTTTCACTGGTGTCGAATACCGGGATATCAGACTGGTCTTTCTCTGGAACGTAGAGATAGAACAGGCGAGGTTCCAGGGTTTGGCGATAGTCTTTGCCGAACCAGTTGGTATTGCGATCAAAGTACAAGCCGCTGTCGACGCTGAAAATCGGCACGCTACGATTGACGCTGCTGTCGAATGTTCCGCCAGAGGCTGCCAGCTGACTTTTACCCGTTCCGTCTAGGCTCAGGTCGTACTGGGTGTAAACATATTTCAGCTTCGGCGTGAGGAATCCGTAAGACCAGTTCATCGGCAGGCTGACAGACGGCGCCAGATTCAGGCGATCACCATTTGCACGGTCCAGACCTGTGATGTTGTTGTCCAGGCGACTTTCGAAATTGCCGTCTTCGTCAACAAATGTGCCGCTGCGCAGGTCGCGGTCGAAACGTACGGCCTCGGTCTGATAATCGAACTTCAAACCAGCCGGGTTGTACGGCAAGGTGCCGTTGAACGTCAGCTGTGGCAGGCGGTTGTAAGGCGTAACGTTCGCAACGGTCGCCAGCTTGTAGGCCTGAGCGTTGAGTACAGCCGAGTAGCCGTCACCGCGATAGGTCAAAGAGCCTTGCTGGGAGAGGAAATCTGTCCTTTTGACGCCGATCTGATCGGTTTCCAGGTCCTGGAAGTAATACGGATCGCTGATGTCGGTGTAGTCAACCTGGGTCAGCCAGCGTGTATCAAGCCCGCCCTTGTGCTGCCAGTTGATCATCCAGCGAGTCTTGTCGTAGTCCGACTGGAGCTTGCGCTCGTCGTTCTCGTCGTTCAGGTACGCACCGCCTAACTGACCTTCGCTGCCCTTGGTCAGGTAGCGGAACTCGCCTTCCATCAGCAAGCCGCGATCAGCCATGTAGCGCGGATACAACGTGGCGTCGTAGTTCGGCGCCAGGTTGAAGTAGTACGGGGTCACGAGCGTGAAGCCGTTGTCGCCGCCCGCGGCAATCGTCGGCGGCAGGAAGCCGGACTGGCGACGGTCGTCGATCGGGAAGTAGATATACGGCGTGTACAGAACCGGTATGTCCTTGACCCGCAGGGTAACGTTGGTCGCTGTACCGAAGCCGGTGGCCGGGTTCAGCGTGATGTTGTTGCCCTTGAGTGTCCAGGCGTTGCTGTTCGGTTCGCACGTGGTGTACGTGCCGTCCTTGAGCCGGATGATCGCGTTCTCGGCACGCTTGGCGTACAGCGCGTTGCCGCGAATGTTCGACTTGTGCAGGACGTATTCGGCGTTGTCGACACGGGCTTCGCCGGTATCGAGCTGCAATTCGGCCTTGTCGCCGACGATCAGCGCACCGTTGTCGCGCAAACGGACGTCACCGTTCAGCTCGCCACGGTTTTCGGCCTGATGCAGTGCGGCCTCCTGGGCCTGCACCTGCATGCTGCCCTGGCGCATCACGACATCACCGGCCAGCGTTGCGACCTGCGCTTCCTGTTCGTAACGCGAAGCCTTGGCTCCCACGAACATCGGCGCGTCTTTCATCGGCGTCTTGTCGTCCATGCCAGGGCGGATCGGCTCGACGTAGGCACCCGAGCAGTACGGGCCGGTCTCGGCCAGTTGCGCTGCGGTAAGCTTTTCGCGAGGAACCCAATCGAGGTGGCTGTAGTCAGCACTACGCGACTTCAGGCCTTTGCCCTTGGCTTCGGTGACCAGTTGCGTGCCCGCAGCCTGACCGCTCGAAGAGGTACTCTCCGACGAAACCGTGCCGTTGGAACTGACCGACGTCGTGTCATGCACGGGGCGCGGAGGCAGATCTACAGCTGCAGTGTTGGATTTCGGCGCACAGTTCCAGGCACCCGAAGCAGCGACTGAGCAGTCATACTGTTCCGCGGCGACCACGAACTGAGTGGCCAGAGGTTGCATCGCCAGCAGACTGCCGGTTACGAGCAACGGAAATTTTTTACGAAACGCGGGGGATTTCAATGCCATCTTATTAGTCCGGGCTTCCTGCGCGCCATCTGCCCGCGGGGGGGCCGCACGCCTCTCGATGGGCTGAAAAAGATTCCGGATAATAAAGCATGACCCGCTTGACGGCTAGCGCCGTCGGAGACCCTTGTAATGTCAGATCAAGATATACGCCTGCAATCCTTGAAAGTTTGGCTCGATGAGCAGCTGCCAGCGCTGTTTACAGCGCACAATTGGGGCGCCGTTCCCCCGGCCACGTTGACTGCGGCCAGCAGTGACGCAAGTTTCCGTCGTTATTTTCGCTGGGAGGGTGCCGACCGAACTTTTATTGTCATGGATGCCCCGCCACCCCGGGAAAACTGTAAACCGTTCGTGGATATCGCTCATTTATTGGAAAAGTCGGGCATTAATGTTCCAAAAATTTATGCCGAAGACCTGACGCAAGGGTTTTTGCTGCTCAACGATCTGGGCCGGCAGACGTATCTGGACGTGATCGACGCGGACAATGCCGACGCACTGTTCGCCGATGCTATCCAGGCGCTGCTGGCTTTTCAGCAACTGCCGATGGACGCGCCGCTGCCCGCTTATGACGAAGCCTTGCTCCGTCGTGAGCTGGAGCTGTTCCCCGAGTGGTACGTGAAGCGCCATCTGGGAATCGAGATGGATCAGGCGCAACTGGCGGACTGGCAGCAGATCAGCACGCTATTGATCAACAGTGCGCTGGCGCAGCCCAAGGTACTGGTGCATCGTGACTACATGCCTCGCAATCTGATGATCAGCGAGCCCAATCCGGGCGTGCTGGATTTCCAGGATGCGGTCTACGGCCCGGTGACCTACGACGTGACCTGTCTGTTCAAGGATGCCTTCCTGAGCTGGCCGCAGGAGCGTGTCAGCCAATGGCTGAACATGTACTGGGACAAAGCGCGTGCGCTAGGGATCCCGGTGCAGGATGATTTCGCGGCATTCGAGCGCGCCAGTGACCTGATGGGTGTGCAGCGCCATTTGAAGGTGATCGGGATCTTCGCGCGAATCTGTCATCGCGATGGCAAACCTCGTTATCTGGACGATGTTCCGCGTTTCTTTGCCTACATAGAGGCCGTGCTTTCGAAACGCCCCGAACTGGCGCAGTTAGGGCAGTTGCTCACCAGCCTGCAACAACCTGTCACGACTTCCGTCTGAGCAGGCAGATGAAAGCCACCTTGAAACAGACATTGATTGATTTGAAGAGGACTGCATGAAAGCGATGATTCTCGCCGCCGGAAAGGGCGAGCGAATGCGACCGTTGACCTTGCACACCCCCAAGCCGCTGGTGCGTGCGGGGGGTGTTCCTCTGATCGAGTACCACCTGAATGCCCTGCGTGACGCCGGCTTTCACCAACTGGTCATCAATCACGCCTGGCTGGGGCAGCAAATAGAAGATTATCTGGGTGACGGTCAGCGTTTCGACCTGAGCATCCGGTATTCGCCTGAAGGTCAGCCGCTGGAAACCGGCGGAGGCATCCACCGGGCGCTGCCATTGTTGGGCACCGAGCCTTTCGTCGTGGTCAATGGTGATATCTGGACCGATTACGATTTCAGTGCGTTGCGCATGCCGCTTTCGGGTCTGGCCCATTTGGTGTTGATCGATAACCCGGCGCATCACCCGACCGGCGATTTTTCGCTGGTCGATGGCCAGGTCCGCGATGACGATTCGGCGGGTGTGCGCCTGACCTACAGCGGTATCGCCATTCTTCATCCGCAACTGTTTGCCGACTGCGAACCCGGTGCGTTCAAGCTGGCGCCGTTGCTGCGCGAAGCCATGCACCAAGGCCTGGTAACCGGTGAGCATTTCAGAGGTCGCTGGGTGGATGTCGGCACCCATGAGCGGCTGGCCGAAGTCGAGCAGTCGCTTGTGGAGAGCCGCTGAATGCTCTGGCCTGGCACACTGATCGGCGCTGGGGCCGGCTATGCCATTGCCAGCATTCCGGGCGCTATGCTCGGCGCGTTGTTGGGACAAGCGTTGGACAGACGGCTGAAAATTCGGGGCTGGGCACACTTGCGCGAACGCTTGGGCGGACGCGCGACGATACCTGACGATGGGCTGCTGTTCGTGATGCTGGGCCGGCTGGCCAAGAGTGAAGGGCGAGTGGTGGCCAGCCACATCCATCAGGCCCGTACCGAGATGCGGCGCCTGAACCTGAATGACGCCGAACAACTGCGCGCCATCAGTGCCTTCAAGCGCGGCAGGGACGGTGTCGATGGCTTGCGCAGTTATTTGCGCGGTTTGCAGGGGCAGGCCGAGTGGGCGGAAGAGTTGTTGCGTGCCTGCTGGCGGATGGCCTGGGCGGATGGCAAGGCTTCTCGGGTTGAACGCGAGCTGATCGGCATGTGGGGTATGTGGCTGGGCTGGTCGCAACAACAAGTCGAAGCCCTGGCCGCCGATCATGACCCCATGAAGCGTTCGCCGATCAGCGCAGGTGATGACTATAAGGGCGCGATGGCGTTGCTGGGCATAAAACCCGACACCGATCCGTTGAGCATCAAACGCGCCTATCGGCGGCTGCTCAGCCGGCATCACCCGGATAAAGTCGCCGGCTCGGGTGCCAATGCCCAGCAAGTGCGCGTGGCCACCGAGAAGACCAGCGAGCTGCACAACGCTTATCGGGTCGTGAAAAACCGACGCGGCTTCACATGAAGCGGCGCCCTCATCAGGCTGCGTTCGTGACGTCTACTTTTCCTCTTTGGCTTCAATCCAGCCGCGAATACGCCTGAACATCTGTTCTTGCTCGGTGTTTTCATTGCCGATGATGTTGATCAGGCCGATTTGGGTAAAGCCCGGCCCCTTGGTGCGCTTGCTGGCCTGCAAGCGTGACCGGGCAGCCAGGTCCACGGGGTTCTTGTAGATGAAGTCGGCGGTCTTGATTTTCAGCGCAGGCACCATTTCCAGCAGTGACGGTGCTGCATTGGCGGGCTCGCGGGCAGCGACCATCACCAGTTTCTGTACGGCAGGCGAGGTTCGTTCATTGAGGAACCTGGCTGCCCAGTACGCGCCACTGCTATGGCCGAGCAGCACGATGCTGCGGGCCTTGTTCTGTTGCGCGAAGCTGATTGCGCTTTCTATGCGCGCGAAAATGCGTTCGGCCTGCGCTTTGTTGCGTTCCTCATCCGCCGCGGCCTTCGCCGTGGCAGCGGCCGCCTGAGCTTCAGCTTCAACTGCCGGGTCCGGTGCTTTCTCGGCAGCATCTTTGGGCTTTTCCTTCGGCTTTTCGGCGTTGGCGTCTGCCGCTGCTGTTTCGGGCTCTCGCGCTGTCAAGGTGTTGTCCTGCGCATCCGGCAGGGTGATGCTCAGGCTGGACCAGCCGACATCCGGAAACTTGCGCCGCAGCGGGCCGACGGCGTCTGGCCAGTCCGGAGACTCATCGTCGCCCGGCACAATGATGACAGCGCCCTGTGGTTCTTCGCTGTTGGCAGGTTTCCAGAGCGCAAGAAAGCTTTCATCCCCGGCCTGAAGTTGCTGCTGATCCTCGCGAGGCAGTTGACGCTCCAGTGCTATCTCGTCTTCCTGAGAGCGGCTGAGCAGCGGTGCCCGTTCGACAGGCGCTTCGGCAGCAGCGTCCTTGGCAGGCGCCGGATCGGCGGCTGTTGCAGGCAGGGAGCAAGGAAGGACCAATGAAAGAAACAGTGCAGGAAACGTTGCGCGAAAGGGGTAGGACATCGGATATTCCAAGCCGGTAACTGTCCCGGCAGCCTAATAGGTTGATCGGCTTTTGTCAGGCGTGAGCCTGAGCGGCACATGCCCGTCATACGAACATACGAGAGCGACACATTGATCATTCGTCTTCTGCGCACCGGTCTTATCGGCTGCCTGGCTTTGCTCTTGATGGTTCAGATGGCGATGACGCAGGCTGACGAGCTTGAAACGCCCGCCGCCGCTCAACTGAGTCCGACACAGCGTAGCTGGCTTGATCAGCATGGCCCGTTGCGGGTCGGGCTGGTGCTGCGTGCGCCTTACGCCCAGTTCGACCAACGCCTGCAGCAGTTGTCCGGTGCCAACGTCGAGTTGATGAATGCGCTGGCCGCGACACTGCCGGTCGAGTTGCTGTGGCGAAACTTCGCTGACCAGGCCGCGCTGGAAAAAGCGCTGGCCAAGGGAGACATCGACGTAGCGCCCGGACTGATGCAAACCCCGGCGGGGCTGCAGTTGTGGTTATTTTCTGATCCGTATCTGCGGGTCTCGCAACTGTTGATCGGTGAACGTGACGGCAGCGCCGCCGTGGACCTGGAAAAGCTCGACAGCCTGTCACGCGTGGCGGTGCGCATGCCGAGTTCTACCGCCGATTACCTGCGCAACAATTTTCCGCACCTGAACCTGCAAGGTGTGCCGCTAGAGCGCCAGGCGCTGCAATTGCTGCTCAGCCAGCAGGCCCGGTACGCGGTGGTCGATGAGGCACAACTCAGTCGTCTGTTCCGTGAACCGGAGTTTGCCGGGCTGGCCGTGGTGGGTGACATCGGCTTGCCGCAGTTGCTGCGTGTGGCGTCACGCCGCGATGCCCCGGAGCTGGCGGCCATCATCAACGAAGGCCTGCGGGCGATCCCAGGCAAAGAGCTGGAGCATCTGCACACACGCTGGATGCCGCTGAATCCTTCGCATTTCACTGAATCAACGAAGCTCTGGAAAAACCTGTGCATTCTGCTGCTGGTGATGCTGCTGGCCTGTTTTGCCATCGTGATCTGGCAGCGTCGCCAACAACAAGCGCTGGAGCAGGAGCTGCTCGCCGGGCGTGAAGACCTCGCGCGTAGCGTCGAAAGCGAAGAAGCCTTGCGGCTGGCGCAATTCTCCATTGATCAAAGTACCGTCGGGATTCTCTGGGTCAACTGGGACAGCCGCGTGCGCTATGCCAATCGCGCTGCGGAATCCATGCTGGGCTATGCGCCGGGGAAGGTCGTAGAGCGCCCATTGATCGACTTCGAACCCGATCTGCACATGGACCGCTGGCTCAATCTGTGGAAAAACGCCCGTTCCAGCGATGACAGCCCGCAGGTGTTCGAAACCCATTATCTAAGGGCCGACCGCAGTCTGGTGCCCACGGATGTCTCGTTGAGCTTCCTGCGATTTCGTGATGCGGAATACCTGGTGGTGTTCCTCAGCGATGCCAGCGAGCGCCGCCGCGCTCACGATCAGTTACGTGAGTTGTCAGCGCACCTGGAAAGCGTGCGCGAGGAAGAAAAGGGACGTATTGCCAGGGAAGTTCATGACGAACTGGGTCAGATGCTGACGGTGCTGAAGCTGGAAACGTCGATGTGCGAGCTGGCGTACGCGGATCTGGACGCTGGTCTGGGCGAGCGTCTGGACAGCATGAAGCGTCTCATCGGTCAGTTGTTTCAACTGGTGCGCGATGTCGCCACCGCACTGCGGCCACCGATTCTCGATGCAGGCATCGCATCGGCGATCGAGTGGCAGGCGCGGCGGTTCGAGGCGCGGACCCAGATTCCTTGTCTGGTGCAAGTGCCGGATAATCTTCCGGCGCTCAGCGATGCCAAGGCAACAGGTATGTTTCGGATTCTTCAGGAGGCGCTGACCAACGTGATGCGTCACGCCGATGCGCACACGGTCGAAATCGGCCTGACCCTGGACGACGGCATGATGTGCATGAGCATTGCGGATGACGGGCAGGGGTTTGTCATCGAATCGGGCAGGGCGGCTTCATTCGGTCTGGTCGGGATGCGCGAGCGGGTATTGATGCTCGGCGGCAGACTGGAACTGGACAGCGAGCTGGGTGAGGGCACAACCTTGCGTGCTTACATACCGCTGGACCTCACCGCTCAGGAGCGAAAACTGTGATTCGTGTTTTGGTAGCTGAAGATCACACCATCGTGCGTGAAGGGATCAAGCAACTGATTGGCCTGGCCAGAGACCTGCAAGTGGTGGGCGAGGCCAGCAACGGCGAACAGTTGCTCGAGACGTTGCGCCATGTGGCCTGTGAGGTGGTGCTTCTGGATATTTCCATGCCCGGCGTCAACGGGCTGGAAGCCATCCCGAGGATTCGCGCCCTTGCCAATCCGCCCGCGATTCTGGTGTTGTCGATGCACGACGAGGCGCAAATGGCGGCGCGGGCGCTGAAAGTCGGGGCTGCGGGTTACGCCACCAAGGACAGCGACCCGGCACTGCTGCTGACCGCCATCCGCCGTGTGGCGGCCGGTGGGCGCTACATCGACCCGGACCTGGCCGACCGCATGGTGTTCGAGGTGGGCCTGACAGATAACAGGCCCTTGCATTCGCTGTTGTCGGAGCGAGAGTTTTCGGTCTTCGAGCGTTTGGCCCACGGCGCCAACGTGAACGACATTGCCCAGCAACTGGCCCTGAGCAGCAAGACCATCAGCACCCACAAAGCGCGGTTGATGCAGAAAATGAAACTCAACTCCCTGGCCGATCTCGTCAAATACGCACTGGAACACAAACTGCTCTGAGTCTGAAAACGACATGCCATCTGGCTATCGGGCCGACGCTCCGCGTCCTCTTGCGACGCAGAGCGTCACGAACGGCATTCCCACGCTGGAGCGTGCGGAACGAGCGGCGTCCTTGAACCACTATCGTGCCCATGCTCCGCGTGGGCATGCCTGTCTGGACGCTCCGCGTCCTTTTGCGACGCAGAGCGTCACGAACGGCATTCCCACGCTGGAGCGTGGGGAACGAGCGGCGTCCTTGAACCACTATCGTGCCCATGCTCCACGTGGACATGCCTGTCTGGACGCTCCGCGTCCTCTTCGACGCAGAGCGTCACGAACGGCATTCCCACGCTGGAGCGTGCGGAACGAGCGGCGTCCTTGAACCACTATTGTGCCCATGCTCCGCGTGGGCATGCCTGTCTGGACGCTCCGCGTCCTCTTCGACGCAGAGCGTCATGAACGGCATTCCTGATGGGACGTGCGGAACGGTAGATTCTGGCGGCATGCCTAAACGCGCCATCTCTGTAGGGCAATCCCTACCCCGGGCCTTCCGGCCTGACTAGGCGATTCTCTCCCGCCTCCCGATTTGCGGGGCATTCGGGCTGCTCTAGGCTTGAGCCCACGCAGACAAACCAAAGGTGTGGGTAATGAGCGACGTCGATACAAGCGCTGGAGCGAGTGATGTTCTGGTCAGCTTTCGTGGTGTGCAAAAGAGCTACGACGGCGAAGCACTGATCGTCAAAGACCTCAACCTGGACATCCGCAAAGGCGAGTTCCTGACCCTGCTTGGTCCTTCCGGCTCTGGCAAGACCACCAGCCTGATGATGCTGGCCGGTTTCGAGACGCCGACTGCGGGCGAAATCCTGCTCGGTGGCCGCGCCATCAACAACGTCCCGCCGCACAAGCGCGACATCGGCATGGTGTTCCAGAACTACGCGTTGTTCCCGCACATGACGGTTGCTGAGAACCTCGCGTTCCCGCTGACAGTGCGTGGCATGAGCAAGACCGACGTGGGCGAAAAGGTTAAAAAGGCGCTCGGTATGGTCCAGCTGGACACCTTTGCGCACCGCTACCCGGCGCAGTTGTCCGGTGGCCAGCAGCAGCGTGTCGCGCTGGCGCGTGCGTTGGTGTTCGAACCACAACTGGTGCTGATGGACGAACCGCTCGGCGCACTCGACAAGCAACTGCGCGAACACATGCAGATGGAGATCAAACACCTGCACCAGCGTCTCGGTGTGACGGTGGTCTACGTGACCCACGACCAGGGCGAAGCCTTGACCATGTCGGACCGGGTCGCGGTGTTTCATCAGGGTGAGATCCAGCAGATTGCGCCGCCGCGCAGCCTGTACGAAGAGCCGAAAAACACCTTTGTTGCCAACTTCATCGGTGAAAACAATCGGCTCAACGGACGGCTGGTCAGTCAGGACGGCGACCGTTGTGTGGTCGAGCTGGAGCGTGGCGAGAAGGTTCATGCGCTGGCGATCAATGTCGGCCAGCCCGGTGGTCCGGTGACGCTTTCCATTCGTCCCGAGCGCATCAACCTCAATGGCCGCAGTGAAAGCTGCGTCAACCGGTTCTCGGGACGGGTGGCCGAGTTTATCTATCTGGGCGACCACGTCCGAGTGCGCCTTGAAGTCGCCGGCAAGACCGACTTCTTCGTCAAACAGCCGATTGCCGAACTGGACCCAACGCTGAGCGTGGGCGACGTGGTGCCGATGGGTTGGCAAGTTGAGCACGTGCGTGCGCTCGACCCCTTGCAGCAAGAGCATTGATCTACCGATAAAAGCAATAACAGAGGCGAATTGATCGCCCATCCCAATCGCTTACCAACACTGCTCGTGGAGAAAAGAACCTATGTTGAAGTCTTTGAAGTTCACCGCCATCACGTTGGGCCTGATGTGCGCTGCGCAAGCGATGGCCGCCACCGACCTGACCGTCATTTCCTTCGGCGGTGCCAACAAGGCCGCTCAGGAAAAAGCGTTCTACGCGCCGTGGGAAAAGGCCGGCAACGGCAAGATTATCGCCGGTGAATACAACGGTGAAATGGCCAAGGTCAAAACCATGGTCGACACCAAAAGCGTTTCCTGGGACCTGGTAGAAGTCGAATCGCCAGAACTGGCCCGTGGTTGCGACGAAGACATGTTCGAAGAGCTGGACCCGAAACTGCTCGGCAATGCCGCTGATTTCGTGCCGGGCGCTATCACCACCTGCGGTGCAGGCTTCTTCGTCTGGTCCACTGTGCTGGCCTACAACGCCGACAAAGTTGCCAGCGCGCCAAGCGGCTGGGCCGATTTCTGGGACACCAAGAAATTCCCAGGCAAGCGCGGCCTGCGCAAGGGTGCCAAATACACCCTGGAATTCGCCCTGATGGCCGACGGCGTTGCACCGAAAGACGTCTATAAAGTGCTGGCCAGCAAAGACGGTCAGGACCGCGCATTCAAGAAGCTCGATGAACTCAAGCCAAATATCCAGTGGTGGGAAGCCGGCGCACAGCCGCCGCAGTACCTCGCTTCCGGTGACGTGGTCATGAGTTCGGCCTACAACGGCCGGATCGCCGCCGTGCAGAAAGAAAGCAACCTCAAAGTGGTCTGGACCGGCGGCGTGTATGACTTCGATGCCTGGGCGATTCCTAAGGGTTCGAAAAACGCTGAAGCGGCGAAGAAGTTCATCGCCTACATGCTGAGCCCGGAGCAGCAGAAGACCTACTCGCAGAACATTGCCTACGGCCCGGCCAACACCCAGGCGGTCAAGCTGCTGGACAAAGAGACGCTGCAGAACATGCCGACCACGCCTGAGAACATCAAGGATCAGGTGCAGATGGATGTGGCGTTCTGGACCGACAACGGCGAATCGCTGGAGCAGCGGTTCACCGCATGGGCTGCCAAATAATCAGCCTGAGTTGAGTCAGATCCGGGCGTTCCCTGCATAAGGGAGCGCCCCCTTGTTGAAAGATCCCGGAGTTCGCTATGGCCATCGCCGTGCCCCTGACTGAAGGCGCCAGCCCCAACTTGAAGCAACGTCTCGCTCGCGCCGAGCGGGTCAACCGCTGGAAGGCTCAGGCACTGATCGCGCCGTTGGTGATTTTCCTGCTGTTGGTGTTTCTGGTGCCCATCGCCGCGTTGCTCTACAAGAGTGTCGGCAACCCCGAGGTTGTGACTGCGCTGCCGACCACGGTGGTCGAGGTGCAGAAATGGGACGGTAAAGGGCTGCCGCCCGAGTCGGTCTATAAGGCGTTGAGCCTGGACCTGGCTGAAACGCGCAAGAATTCCACGCTGGGCGATCTGTCCAAGCGTCTGAACATGGAACTGGCCGGCTACCGCAGCCTGCTGAGCAAGACCGCTCGTGCGCTGCCGTTCAAGACCGAACCGGCCTCTTACAAAGAAGCCCTTGAAGCGCTGGACGAACGTTGGGGCGACCCTGCTTACTGGCAGGCAGTGCGCCGTAACACCAGCAGTGTCACGCCGTATTACCTGTTGGCGGCGGTTGATCATCGCGTCGATGATCTGGGAGAGGTGGCACCTGCGACCCCGGATCAGTCGATCTATCTGGATATCTTCGCCCGCACCTTCTGGATGGGGCTGGTGATCACTGCGATTTGTCTGGTGCTGGCGTATCCGCTGGCTTACCTGCTGGCCAGCTTGCCGGCACGGCAGAGCAACCTGCTGATGATTCTGGTGCTGCTGCCATTCTGGACCTCGATCCTGGTGCGCGTGGCGGCCTGGATCGTGCTGTTGCAGTCGAGCGGGCTGATCAACAGTGCGCTGCTGGCGATGGGCATTATCGACAAACCGCTGGAGCTGGTCTTCAACCGGGTCGGTGTGTACATCTCGATGGTCCACATCATGCTGCCGTTCATGATCCTGCCGATCTACAGCGTGATGAAGAACATCTCCCCGACCTACATGCGTGCGGCCATTTCGCTGGGCTGTCACCCGTTCGCCAGTTTTTGGCGCGTGTACTTCCCGCAGACCTACGCGGGGATCGGTGCGGGTTGTCTGCTGGTGTTCATTCTGTCGATCGGCTACTACATCACCCCGGCCTTGCTGGGCAGCCCGAACGACCAGATGGTCAGCTATTTCGTCGCGTTCTACACCAACACCAGCATCAACTGGGGCATGGCAACGGCGCTCGGCGGGCTGTTGCTGTTGGCGACCATCGTGCTGTACCTGATTTATAGCTGGCTGGTCGGCGCCAGCCGCCTGCGTCTGAGCTGAGGAGCATCACCATGTTGAACCCCTACACATCGCCGATCGAGCGCATCTGGTATTACGCGCTGCGCATCCTCTGCACGCTGGTGCTGCTGTTTCTGGTACTGCCGGTATTGGTCATCGTGCCGTTATCGTTCAACTCCGGCAGTTTTCTGGTCTACCCGCTGCAAGGCTTCTCATTGCAGTGGTATCAGGACTTCTTCAACTCCGCCGAGTGGATGCGCGCGTTGAAGAACAGCATGATTGTGGCCCCGGCCGCGACCTTACTTGCGATGGGCTTCGGCACGCTGGCGGCTATCGGCCTGACCCGTGGCAACTTCCCCGGCAAGGCGCTGGTCATGGCACTGGTGATTTCGCCGATGGTGGTGCCGGTGGTGATCGTCGGTGTTGCCAGTTACCTGTTTTTCGCGCCACTGGGCCTGGGCAACAGTTACACCTCGCTGATTCTGGTTCACGCCGTGCTGGGCGTGCCGTTCGTGATCATTACGGTGTCGGCGACCTTGCAGGGTTTCAATCACAACCTGGTGCGCGCTGCGGCGAGTCTGGGCGCATCGCCGCTGACCGCGTTCCGTCGCGTGACCTTGCCGTTGATTGCACCGGGGGTGATTTCCGGTGCGCTGTTCGCCTTCGCGACCTCGTTTGACGAAGTGGTCGTGACGCTGTTTCTGGCCGGACCGGAACAGGCGACCTTGCCCCGGCAGATGTTCAGCGGCATCCGCGAAAACCTCAGCCCGACCATCGCCGCCGCGGCGACCCTGCTGATCGGCTTTTCGGTGGTATTGCTGCTGGTGCTGGAATGGTTGAGGGGGCGCAGCGAGAAACTGAGAACGGCTCAGTAACCGAGAGCAGCAAGCTGCAAGACAAGGCGAATCCATACGCTTGCAGCTTGAGGCTTACCGCTCCAGGCGAAGCTTGGCGTACAATCCGCGCACCGTGATTCTGCTCAAACAGGTGCGTCATGCAGCCCTTCGTTATTGCCCCATCGATCCTTTCCGCTGACTTCGCCCGCCTGGGTGAGGAAGTCGACAATGTGCTGTCCAGCGGCGCTGATTTCGTCCACTTCGATGTCATGGACAATCACTACGTCCCGAACCTTACCATCGGCCCGATGGTGTGCGGCGCGTTGCGCAAGTACGGCGTGACCGCGCCGATCGACGTGCATTTGATGGTCAGCCCGGTGGATCGCATCATCGGCGACTTCATCGAGGCCGGCGCCACCTACATCACCTTTCACCCGGAAGCGACCCAGCACATCGACCGCTCCCTGCAACTGATCCGTGAGGGCGGCTGCAAGGCGGGTCTGGTGTTCAACCCGGCGACCCCGCTGAACCTGCTGGAATACGTGATGGACAAGGTCGACATGATCCTGCTCATGAGCGTCAACCCCGGCTTCGGCGGTCAGAAGTTCATTCCCGGCACGCTCAACAAGCTGCGCGAAGCGCGAGCGCTGATCGAAGCGTCTGGCCGTGATATCCGTCTGGAAATCGACGGCGGCGTCAACGTCAACAACATCCGTGAAATCGCAGCGGCAGGTGCTGACACCTTCGTCGCCGGCTCGGCGATTTTCAATGCTCCGGATTATCGCGAAGTGATCGAGAAGATGCGTGCAGAACTGGCGTCTGCCCGCGCATGAGCGGCTTCGACACGTTGTTTGCAGGCCAACTGCCCAAGCTGATCATGTTCGACCTGGACGGCACGCTGGTGGACTCGGTCCCCGACCTTGCCGTGGCTGTGGACAAGATGCTGGCTGAACTGGGCCGGCCACCGGCTGGTCTGGAGTCGGTTCGTGGCTGGGTCGGCAACGGTGCGCCGGTGCTGGTACGCCGTGCGCTGGCTGACAACCTCGACCACAGCGGCGTCGACGATGCCCTGGCCGAGCAGGGGCTGGAAATCTTCATGCGAGCCTATGCCGAAAAGCATGAGTTCACCGTGGTCTACCCCGGCGTGCGCGAAACCCTGAAGTGGTTGCAGAAGATGGGCGTCGAAATGGCCCTCATCACCAACAAGCCGGAGCGCTTTGTGGCGCCGTTGCTGGATGAAATGAAGCTGGGGCGTTTTTTTCGCTGGATCATCGGTGGTGACACCATGCCGCAGAAAAAGCCCGACCCTGCCGCGCTGTTTTTCGTGATGAAAATGGCCGGTGTTCCTGCTTCGCAATCGCTGTTTGTCGGTGACTCGCGCAGTGACGTGCAGGCCGCCAAGGCTGCCGGTGTGGCCTGCGTTGCGTTGAGCTATGGCTACAATCACGGCAGGCCGATTGCCGAAGAAAACCCGGCGATGGTCATCGATGATCTGCGCAGGTTGATTCCCGGTTGCCTGGATCTGGACGCTGAGATACTGTTGCCCGACATCAAACGTCCCTCCTCAAGAGAATCCATCGTGGTGGTCACTCGCAAACTCTGGATGAAAGTCATCAAGGCCCTGGCCCGCTGGCGTTGGCGCGCCTGACTTGATTCTGGCCGGCATGCCGGCACGTTTGCCTACCTGACCGTTTACCTTCAAACCACGAGGTTGCTCATGAACCGTGAAGAATTCCTGCGTTTGGCCGCCGACGGCTACAACCGCATCCCGCTTGCCCGTGAAACCCTGGCTGACTTCGACACGCCGCTGTCGATCTACCTCAAGCTGGCCGATCAGCCGAACTCCTACCTGCTGGAGTCGGTGCAGGGTGGCGAGAAATGGGGCCGTTATTCGATCATCGGTTTGCCATGCCGCACCGTGATGCGTGTGCATGGCCATCACGTCAGCGTGACCCACGATGGCGTCGAAATCGAAAGCCTTGACGTTGAAGACCCGCTGGACTTTGTCGAGACCTTCAAGGCGCGCTACAACGTACCCACCATCGCCGGGCTGCCGCGTTTCAACGGCGGGCTGGTCGGCTATTTTGGTTACGACTGTGTACGTTATGTCGAGAAGCGCCTGGCCAATTGCCCGAACCCCGACCCGCTGGGCGTGCCAGACATCCTGCTGATGGTGTCCGACGCAGTGGTCGTGTTCGACAACCTGGCGGGCAAGATGCACGCTATCGTGCTGGTCGATCCGGCGCAGCAGGATGCCTACGCGAGTGGCGTTGCGCAGCTGGATGAACTGATGCACACGTTGCGGCAGCCGATCACGCCGCGTCGTGGTCTGGACCTGGACAGGCCGCCGGCCGCCGACCCGGTATTTCGCTCCAGCTTCACGCAGGATAACTACGAGACCGCGGTCGACACCATCAAGCAGTACATCCTGGCGGGCGATGTGATGCAGGTGGTGCCGTCTCAACGTATGTCCATCGATTTCACGGCGGCGCCGATTGATTTGTACCGGGCGCTGCGCTGCTTCAACCCGACCCCGTACATGTACTTCTTCAATTTCGGTGACTTCCACGTGGTGGGCAGCTCGCCGGAAGTGCTGGTGCGCGTCGAGGACAATCTGATCACGGTGCGTCCCATCGCCGGAACCCGTCCTCGCGGTGCGACAGAAGAAGAGGATATTGCGCTGGAGGAAGACCTGCTGTCCGACCACAAGGAAATCGCCGAGCATTTGATGCTCATCGACCTTGGGCGCAATGACGTCGGGCGGGTTTCCGAGATCGGCTCAGTCAAACTGACCGAGAAGATGGTGATCGAACGCTACTCCAACGTGATGCACATTGTGTCCAACGTGACCGGCGAGCTGAAAAACGGCCTGACGGCGATGGATGCACTGCGGGCGATTCTGCCAGCCGGTACCTTGTCCGGTGCGCCGAAAATCCGTGCCATGGAAATCATCGACGAACTGGAGCCGGTCAAGCGCGGCGTCTACGGCGGGGCAGTGGGCTATATGGCGTGGAACGGCAACATGGACACCGCCATCGCGATCCGTACTGCGGTCATCAAGGACGGTGAGCTGCATGTGCAAGCCGGTGGCGGCATCGTCGCCGACTCGGTGCCCGCACTGGAATGGGAAGAAACCCTGAACAAACGCCGCGCGATGTTCCGCGCCGTTGCCCTGGCGTCGCAGCCTGCCGAGGGTTGAGCGGGCTTGATGCTCTGCGTCTCAAAGCAGACGCAGAGCGTTATACATAAGTCTTGTGGGAGCGAGCTTGCTCGCGAAGAGGCCGGCACAGCCCCGGAAATGGGGTGTTTGGGCTGTTACTTTCGTGAGCAAGCTCACTCCCACAAGTCACAAACCTGCGCCGCCTCTATCTAGACACTCATAATACATAAGTCTTGTGGGAGCGAGCTTGCTCGCGAAGAGGCCGGCACAGCCCCGG